>CAVPTS010000006.1:0-574385 GCA_963708695.1 uncultured beta proteobacterium | reverse complement strand
CTGAGCGACAGGGAAAACAGGCGCGCGGTGATATCCACGATCGGGATCACGCGGTTGTAGGCCATGCGGGTCGGCCCGATCACGCCGAGCGTGCCGACGATCTTGCCGTTCACTTCATACGGCGCGGTGACCACGCTCATTTCCTCGATCGGCACGAGATTCGACTCGCCGCCGATGAAAATCTGCACGCCCTGCGCGTGACTCGACACGTCGAGCAACTGAAGGAGACTGGTCTTTTGGTCGAACACATCGAACAGCTTGCGCAGCCGCGCCATGTCGGAGGAAAGGTCGGCCACTTCGAGCAGGTTGCGCTCGCCGGAAATCAGCACGGTCTCGCCGTGTCGGTTTCGTCGGTGCTGGCGGTGACCGCGGCGTGCATCAGCGTGGTCATGTCGCCGCGCAATTCGTCGATTTCTTCGCGCAGGCGGCGGCGCACTTCGTCGAACGACAGGCCGGCGAAATGCGCGTTGATGTAGTTGGACGCCTCCACCAGTTGCGACGGCGAAAAGTCGCGCTGGGTCGCCATGATGCGGTTCTGGACGTCGCCTTCGGGCGTGACGATGATCAGCAGGATGCGCTTGTCGGACAGACGCATGAACTCGATCTGCTTGAACACGTGGCTGCGCCGCGGCGTAAGCACCACGCCGGCGAACTGCGACAGGTTCGACAGCACGCTCGCCGCCGCCGCCACGATCTTCTGCGGCTCGCCCGCCTGCAGGGTGGTCTTGACGGTGCGGGTCACGGCTTCTTCGTCGGGCGGATTCGACGGTGAGCATCGTGTCGACGAACAGCCGGTAGCCGCGCGGCGTGGGAATGCGGCCGGCCGAGGTGTGCGGGCTGATCACGAGCCCCAGCTCCTCCAGATCCGACATCACGTTGCGGATCGTCGCCGGGCTGAGTTCGAGGCCGGAATAGCGCGACAACGTGCGCGAACCGACCGGCTGACCTTCGGCGATATAGCGCTCGATCAGCGTTTTGAGGAGGGTTTGTGCACGTGGATCTAGCATGGGGAAATTTTAGCTCAACTGACGACAGACAGCGAGCGCGATGCATTCGGCCGCGGTAGCTCTGCCTTCGATCCGTCATCAATTCATGACGCACACCATTCTAACGATAATTGCCGCCATTCGCGCCCGCACGGCTTCGCCGTACCCCATACCAGCCACGGCCAGCCCGCAGGCTGGTTCGCCGGTTCTTTTCGGCCCTCACCTATGGTGTAATGCCGGCATGCAAGTTACCAGCCAGTTCAAGACCGTCGCGCTCGTCGGGCGCAACAATACGCCCGGCATCGGGGAGCCGCTGACCGCGCTCGCCTCGTGCATTGCGAAGCGCGGCTTCGAGGTCGTGTTCGAAGCGGACACCGCCGCGGAGATCGGCGTCACCGATTACCCGGCGCTGCGTCCACGCCGGAGATCGGCGCGCGCGCCGACGTCGCCGTCGTGCTCGGCGGCGACGGCACCATGCTCGGCATCGGCCGCCAGCTCGCGCCGTACCGCACGCCGCTGATCGGCATCAACCACGGGCGGCTCGGCTTCATCACCGACATCCCGATCTCCGACATGCAGGACCTCGTGCCGCAGATGCTCGCCGGCAATTTCGAGCGCGAAGAACGCACGCTGCTCGAGGCGCGCATCATGCGCGACGGCAGGCCGATCTATCACGCGCTCGCCTTCAACGACGTGGTGGTCAACCGCAGCGGCTTCTCGGGCATGGCGGAACTGCACGTCTCGGTGGACGGCCGCTTCATGTACAACCAGCGCTCGGACGGCCTGATCGTCGCCACGCCGACCGGCTCGACCGCTTACGCGCTGTCCTCGGCCGGGCCGATCCTGCATCCGCAGTTGCAGGGCTTCGTGCTGGTGCCGATCGCGCCGCATTCGCTGTCGAACCGGCCTATCGTGCTGCCTGACGACTCGAGGTTGACATCCAGATCATTGGCGGGCGTGACGTTAACGTGAATTTCGACATGCAGTCGTTCACTGCGGTCGAACTGAACGACACCATCGAAGTGCGGCGTTCGCGCCATACCGTGCCGGTGCTGCATCCGGTCGGCTATAGCCACTACGCCACGCTGCGCAAGAAGCTGCACTGGAACGAATATCCGTCGCACGAAGACGTTACGAAACTCTAAGACGCCCATGCTCCGTCATCTCTCGATTCGCGACTTCGTCATTGTCGCGGCGCTCGACCTTGAGTTCGAGCGCGGCTTTACTGTGTTTTCGGGTGAAACCGGCGCCGGCAAATCGATTCTCATCGACGCCCTCGCGCTCACGCTCGGCGCCCGCGCCGACGCGAGCATCGTGCGGACAGGCGAAGCGCGGGCGGACATCACGGCCGAATTTTCGACCCACGCGCAGGTGACACGCTGGCTCGACGAACACGCACTCGCCGCCGGCGACGCCGATACCGTGATGCTGCGCCGCGTGGTCGATTCGAGCGGCCGCTCGCGGGCGTTCATCAACGGCACGCCGGCCACGCTCGCGCAGTTGCGCGAACTGGGCGAAATGCTCGTCGATATCCATGGCCAGCACGCGCATCAATTGCTGATGCGCCCTGACGCCCAGCGCGAACTCTTCGATACCCACGCGGGCTTGCTCGACACCGCGCAAAAAGTGGCGCGGGCGCATCGGGTCTGGCGCGACGTCACGCATGCTGTGGAACTCGCGCAGAACCGCGATCGCGAGTTGCAACTGGAGCGAGAGCGTCTCGCGTGGCAATTGAGCGAACTCGACAAGCTTGCGCCGCAGCCGGGCGAGTGGGAGGAAGTGAGCGCCGAGCATCATCGGCTGTCGCATTCGGCGAGTTTGATCGATGGCGTGCAGGGGGCGCTGAACGCGCTGTCCGAATCGGACGAAGCCATGATCACGCATCTTTCGTCGATTGTGTCGAAGCTGCGTGGTCTCACCGATATCGATCCCGCGCTTGCCGACGTGCTGGCGTCGCTCGAACCCGCCGAGATCCAGTTGCAGGAAGCGTCGTATTCCCTGTCGCACTATGCGCAGCGGCTTGAACTCGATCCGAACCGGCTGGCGCAGGTTGAGCATCGGATGGAGCAACTGCACTCGGCCGCACGCAAATTCCGCATGCAGCCGGAAGCGCTGCCGGAGGAACATGCCGAACGGCGACGCCAGCTAGCCGCGCTCGATGCCGCCGCCGATCTCGACGCGTTGCGCGCTGCAGTGGCCAAAGCGAAGGATGCTTATCTGGCGGAGGCGACAGTGTTGTCGAAGGCACGGGGGAAGGCTGCGAAGTCGCTTGGTAAGGCGGTCACCAAGGGTATGCAGGAATTATCGATGGTGGGTGGCAGTTTCGAAGTCGCGCTCGTGCCGCTGGCTGAAGGTGGCGCGAATGGGCTTGAGCAGATCGAATTCCGGGTGGCCGGACATGCAGGTGTGACCTTGCGGCCGCTTGCGAAAGTCGCTTCCGGCGGTGAACTTGCCCGGATCAGTCTGGCGCTGGCGGTGATTGCCAGCACGGCCAGCCCGACGCCGACGCTGATTTTCGACGAAGTGGATACCGGGATTGGCGGAGGCGTGGCGGAAGTGGTCGGGCGCTTGTTGCATCAGTTGGGACGTGACCGGCAGGTGTTGTGCGTCACGCATTTACCGCAAGTTGCTGCGCGCGGCGATCATCATTTTCAGGTGGCTAAAGCCGGCGATTCGACTGGTGGCACGGTTAGTACCGTTACGCCGCTGGATAAATCGAAGCGTGTGGAAGAGGTTGCGAGGATGCTGGGCGGGCTGGAGATTACGGCCACGACGCGTAAGCACGCGAAGGAAATGTTAGCGGCGTAAGGTCGTTCGCACTCGGTCAGGGTTTTGGGCGCGGGGCTGATGGTCAGTGGTCGGGGTCAGTGCCGGGTTGCTGCTGCGTACGTTAGCGCGGGTTTTATGTGAGCTAAATTTTTTATCACTATTAGCCAGGTTATTTTCGTTCGCACTCGGTTTTTTGGGGAGCGCTGCCGGCGGCGGTCGGGGTCGGTGCTGGGTTGCTGCTGCGTACGTTAGCGCGGGTTCAATGTGAGCTAAATTTTTTATCACTATTAGCCAGGGTATTTTCGTTAGCACTCTTTTTTTTGGGGGCGTGCTACCGGCAGTGGGCGGAGTCGGCGCTGGGTTGCTGCTGCGTACGTTAGCGCGGGTTGTATGTTGGCTAAATTTTTTATCGCTATTAGCCACTGTGCGTGGCGGCACTTCATTTCTTTGTCCAACGGCGACAAAGAAACGAAGCAAAGAAAACGCCTCCCCACAATCTGTATTAAGTGTCCCCAGCGTGCAGACCACTGCTTTTGGTTCCCACGTAGCACGGTGCTCGCAAAACCACGGACACTTGAACCCCTCCTTCTCGCGAATCCTGACATCCCCACGCTTCGCCACCAGTGCTCTCGGGCAAGATCGAGACGTCCACAGACCGGTACGGCCTCACCCCTGTTTGCGGTTGACTAAAGTTACCCGGTGCGTAGTAATTTCAGACGCGCTTGTTCGCGCCTCGCGAGAGGCGTGCCGCGATTTTTCGGTGTGCTCGTGCCCAGCCATGTTGCGCGCTATGCGCGCCTTACCTAAACGGTAGCGTGGATCATGCAGTCCTCCAACCCGTGGAGACGCGTGAGGCAGTATTGGTCCGTGGGCCACCGATCTTGCCCGAGAGCACTGGTGGCGAAGCGTGGGGATGTAGGGATTCGCGAGAAGGAGGGTTTCAAACATCCGTGGTTCTAGCGAGCACGGTTCTACGCGGGAACCAAAAGCAGTGGTCTGCACGCTGGGGACACTTAATACAGATTGTGGAAAGGCGTTTTCTTTGCTTCGTTTCTTTGTCGCCGTTGGACAAAGAAATGAAGTGCCGCCACGCACAGTGGCTAATAGTGATAAAAAATTTAGCCAAAATACAACCCGCGGTAACGTACGCAGCAACAACCCAGCATTGACCCCGACTACTGCATCAGTCCCGCGCCTAAAACCCCGACCGAGTGCGAACGAAAATACCCTGGCTAATAGTGATAAAAAATTTAGCCAACATTGAACCCGCGCTAACGTAAGCAGCAACAACCCGGCACTGACCCCAATCACCGCCGGTAACAAGCCCCCCCCAAAAACCCGAGTGCGAACGAACCACTTAGAACACTCTCTTCCAAAGCCCCATCACCGCCGCCCGCTCCCCGACAACCACCTCCGGCTCAACCCGCGCCTTCTCCATCCCATCCAGCCTCAAAGTGTGTTGCAGCTTCCGATACCGCCTATAAGCCGCCGCCACAGTCTCAGCCTCCTCAGCACTCATCAACCCGAACGCCGCAGCGTGCAGCAGCAGCGAAATATTCCCCAGGTTGCGCACGAACTCACCATCTTCCCGCGCATGCAGCAACACCCAAAACTGCACGATAAATTCAATATCGACCATCCCGCCGCGGTCATGTTTCAAATCGAATAATTTGCTCCGGTTCGGATGCCCCGCATCCACCCGCGCCCGCATCGCAACAATCTCCTGCGCGAGCGCGGCGGCATCGCGCGGCATGGTCAGAACCTGAGCGCGAATTTCCTCGAAACGCGCGCCAATCTCGGCATCGCCGGCGCAATAACGCGCACGCGACAACGCCTGATGCTCCCAAACCCAAGCGGTATTCGCGGCATCGCCTTCACGAATCTGATAACGCCGAAACGATTCCAGACTCGTCACAAGCATCCCCGATTCGCCATTCGGACGCAGCCGCAAATCGACATCGAATAAGGTGCCCGCGCCGGTCGCCGTGGTGAGCCACGTGACCAGACGGCGCGCGAACATACCGTAGATCTCGGCGGCGGACTCGTCCGGGTCGTCGTGGAGAAAGATCAGGTCCAGGTCGGACGCATAACCCAGTTCCTTGCCGCCCAGCTTTCCATAAGCGATCACCGAAAAACGCGGCACCTCGCGATGGCGCTTCGGAAACTGCGACCACACGGTTTCCATGGTGACATCGAGGACGGCATCGGCGAGCGCCGATAAAAGGTCGCTTACATGCTCCACGGTGAGCTTGCCGCCCAGATCGATGAGCAATATGCGGAACACTTCGGCCTGGTGAGCGTGCCGCAGCAGATTCATCTGCTGCTCGGCGCCATCGGCGGCGGCAATCTGCGCGCGCAACGACTCGCGGAACTGCGCCCAGTCGAACGGACTTGAAATCACCTCGTCGTCGAGCAATTCATCGAGAAGCTGCGGATGACGAATCAAATAACCGGCCGCCCAGCGCGATGCGCCAAGCACCGACAACACGCGCTCCAACGCCGCCGGATACTCGGTCAGCAACGCAAGATAAGCGCCGCGCCGGCTGACGGCTTCGAGCAGATCGAACAAGCGCGCGATGGTGTCGCCGCGCCGTTCGGGCGGCTGGGCTCGCTGCGCGGCTTCGAGCGCGCGCTGCGCGACGATGTCGAAACGTTCGCGGCTGCGCTCGGGCAAACCTTCATATCGCGTCGATTTCCACACGTTGCGCAAACGCGTCAGCACGGCGGCGGCATCGGTGAAACCAAGTTCCGTCGACGCGTTCGAGTAGCTGTTCTTCGGCGCTGTCGTCGGCGAGCGCGCTGCTCCAGACCCACGACGCCGCCGAATCTTCCGCGACCGCCGCAACCGCCGTCGCCCTTCACCTTGTCGGCGAAAATCTGGTCGAACTGCTGTTCGACGCGCTCCCGGTGCGCTTCGAGCACGTCCGTCAGCGCAGCGTAACTCGCCGAAACCCATCGCGTCGGCGAGCGCCACGCGGTCTTCAGGGTCGACCGGCATCGCGTGCGTCTGCGCATCGTTTCGATACTGCAAACGATGCTCAAGCTTGCGAAGAAACAGGTACGCCTCGGTGAGCTCGCTGCACACCGTCGCCGCGATCAACCCGTGCGCGCTCGCATGGCGCAACACGGACAAGGTCGGACGAATCCGCAGATCGGCAATCTGGCCGCCGCGAATCAACTGAAAAACCTGCGCGCTGAATTCGATTTCCCGAATGCCGCCGCGGCCGAGCTTGATGTCGTCGGCTTTATCGGGACGCATCGACGCGCGCCGCTGCGCTTCCTGCCGAATCTGCACATGCAGCGAACGAATCGCGCTGATCACGCCGTAATCCAGATAGCGCCGGTAGATGAACGGCGTGGCGAGCGCATCGAGCAGCTTCGCGAGCCGTTGCGCCGCTTCGCTCTCGCCCTCCGAGACCAGCCGCCCCTTGATCCACGCATAGCGCTCCCACTCGCGGCCCTGCACGTAGAAATACTCTTCGAGCATGCCGAGCCCGCACGCGAGCGGACCGGAATCGCCGTTCGGCCGCAGACGCATATCGACACGAAACACGTAACCGTCTTCCGTCACTTCGGCCAGCGCGCCGATCAGCTTGCGCCCGAGCCGCGTGAAAAACTCCTGCGTCGATAACGCCGCGCGTTCGCCGCCGGTAGTCTCGCCGTCGTCTTCATAAACGAAGATCAGATCGATATCCGACGACACGTTCAGCTCGCGCCCGCCGAGCTTTCCCATGCCCACGACGCCCAGCGTCAGCCGCTGCCCATCCGGTCCGCGCGGCTCGCCGAACGTAACCTCCAGATCCGCCGACAACACCGCGAGCGCGCGCTGGATCGTCATCTCGGCGAGATCGGTCATCGCGCCGGTGACTTCGGCGACGTCGGCGAGACCGGCCAGATCGCGTTCCATCACCGTGCAAAAGACCTCGGCCCGCAGCTTGCGCAAGCGCGGTTTTCAACGCCGCTTCGTCAAGCCGGCTGCTGGCCGCACACACGTTGCACAACGCGTCCAGGCGCTCTTCGACCCACGCGCGGCGAATCGGCGCCTTCGACCAAACGGCCACTTGCGCCGGCAATTCGGGACGCGCTGCGTACAGGCGCGCGGCGTAGTGGGAAGCGCTGGAACTCAGCAGAATGGCGTCAGTCATGAAAAGTCGGGCTCAGTCATTGCTCTTCAACAAGTCCGGCCGTACGCCGGGGCTTTTTGCGCGAATCCGCGTGATGGTTATAAACCGATGTAAATCGCCATCCAGCGCGGCTTAGCGGGCGCATCGTAGCGCGTTGCCGCAGCTTTTTGCACTGCACGCTGTGTTACATTTCAACGTCAAATCTCGAAAACCTACCATATCGCCGAACCGCCGCAGCATGTCCGACCGAAAGGAATTTGCCGACCTACCCGAAGCTGTACCTGTGAAGCTTGGTGGTCGTGCCGAGCGCGCATTGTCGCGGGCGTTCAAAGTCCTTCTGGTGCTGGTCGCCGTGGTCTATTTCGCGGTTGCCGGCATCTACCTCGCCCTGCGTTATGCCGTGCTGCCCCAAATCGATGCGTTCCGGCCGCGCATCGAGCAGATGGTGTCGTCGAAAATTCATGCGCAATTGCGCATCGGGCGCATCACGGCGAAATGGTCCGGCGCGCAGCCTTCCTTCGATATCGACAATCTCAGGATCGATGCCGCTGACGGTTCGCCGGGTCTCGCCGTGCCGCACGCAAGCGCGACGGTCGCATGGCGTTCGCTGCTGGGACCCATTCCCGCTGCTCTCGAATCTCACCGTCGATGGCCCCGATGTGATCATCTCGCGCGCCGCCGACGGTACCTTGAGCGTGGCAGGCGTAGCGATCCAAACGAGACACACCGGCAACGACGCGTTCATGACCTGGCTGCTGCGGCAGCAGGCCATCGTGCTGCGCGACGGCACGCTGCGCTGGAAGGACGCGGAGCGCAACGCACCGGAACTGGCGCTCAAGCGCATCAAGCTCGCCATTCTCAACGACGGCCTGCATCATCGGGTCGCGTTGCAGGCGCCGCCCGACGGCGACTTGCTGCACGGTCCGCTCGATTTTCGCGCGGACTTCCGGCATCAGCGCTTCAGCGTGCCGGGCCGGCCGGCGAACTGGACGGGCCGCGCGTATTTATCGACCGGTCCCGCTCGATCTGCCCACGCTCGCGCGCTACGTGGACATGCCGTTCGTCACCTACAGCGGCCGTTTCGACAACCGCATCTGGCTCGACTTCGCGAGCGGCCGCCTGCAGACGGCGGGCGGCGAGCTGACCGGTTCCGACATCGCGTTGCGCGTACGTCCGACCCAGCCGCGCCTCGACGTGCCGATCGCGAACTTCAGCTGGAATCTCGGGCTGCAGGACGAGGAATACACGCTCAACTCGCGAATCTCGCAGGCGGAACTCGGCCAGAAACCGCTCGACGACGGCACGCCGATGTCCCGCATGTTGGCCATGCACACGTTGACCGGCAAATATCGCAGGGCAAGTCCCTGAATCACGGCCAGTCGTTCAGCGTGGCCGGCGATCTCGTCGATCTCGGCATCCTCGGCGAATTCTTGCGCGCGCTGCCTTTGCCCACGAAGGTGCAGAACGACCTGATCCGCTTCGGTCCGCACGGCCAGATCGCGAATTACACACTGGAAACCGAGCGCCCGAGGCCCAAGACCGACGCGCAAGTGCTCGCGCAACGCCAGACGGGCGCCGAGCCGCCGATGCGCTACACGCTCAAGGCCGATTTGCGCGGCGTGAGCGTGCTGGCCCAGGAACCGCCGCCGGGATTGACGATCAACAACCATCCGCGCGCCGGCATTCCGGGCGTGGAGAACCTGTGGGGCAGCATCGACGCCGACCAGGATCACGGCAGCGCGATCATCGACACGAAAAACACGGCGATCACGCTGCCCGGCGTCTTCGATAACCCGCGTCTGATGCTGGATCAGATCGATGGCCGCGTGAGCTGGACGCTCGCCGACGCGCCCGGCAAGGCGCACAAGGCGATCACCGCGCACGTGGACACGCTGCACGTGAAAAACGCCGACGCCGAAGCGAGCGCAACGGCCGATTACAAGAACGAGGGCGAAGGCCGCGGGTCGCTCGACCTCAAGGCCACCGCCGCGCACTTGAAGGTGGCGAGCCTCATCCACTACTTGCCGACGAGCATCAGCGAAAAACTGCGCCTGTATCTCGGTCACGCGTTGCAGGCCGGGATGTCGCGCAATGCCACCATCGAAATTCATGGCGACCTGACGAAATTCCCGTATTCGCGTTTCCCCGATGCCGGGCAGTTCCGCATCGTCGCGCCGTTTTCCGGCGGCAAGTTCGACCCGACGCCCTATCCGCCCCGGACCATGGCGAACGGCACGCCGAATGTGTGGCCTGCGTTCGAGGGCATAAACGGGACGTTCCATCTCGCCGAAAACAAACTGGGCTTCGATATTTCTCGCGGCCATTATCTCGGCGTGAACGTGCTCAAGACGACGGGGCGTATCGAAGATCTGGGCAATCGCGAATCGAAGCTGATGATCAATTCCGACGCGCGTGGTCCGATCACCGACATGCTTCAATACGTGGAAGACAGTTCGCTTGGCGCGCTCTCGCATCATGTGGCAACGAAGATCCGGGCTACTGGTAACGCTTCGCTCGCGCTGCAACTGGAGATTCCGCGGGTCGCGCCGCCGCCCGGCGTGAGGCCGCACGTGGGCTATAAAGGCGCGCTCACGTTCGCCGGCAACGACCTCGAATACGAGGCTTTCCCACCTTTATCCGACCTCAGAGGGCGCGCAAGTTTCGGCGAAAAGACCGCATCGCTTGATGGCATCACGGGAAAATTCCTCGGCGGCGACGTGCGCGGCACGGGCGGGGTGAAACCCGACGGCAGCTACGCATTCGATGTAACCGGCCGCATAGGCGCCGATGCCGCTCAAGGCCTCAAAGTGCGTAATCAGGCTCAGACGGCCGCGATCCTGAAGCACATCAGCGGCACCGCGCCATACGATCTGCGCGTGCGCGGCGTGAAGAACGCGTTGCCGCGCGTGGAAGCGAATTCGGATTTGACCGGGCTCGGCCTGGACTTCCCCGCGCCGTTCAACAAAAGCCCGGGCACGCCGATGCCGTTCGCGTTCACCTTCGCGCCCGTCGCCGGGTCGCAGCAGGAGCACGACGCGAAGCTGACGCTCGGCCCGGTGAACGCGCTTTACGTGCTCAAGCGCGAGGGCAAAGCCGCGCCGACGGTGGAGCGTGGCGCTATCGGCGTGAACAAGCCGGCCGAATTGCCGGCGCAAGGCGTGACGGCCGCAGTCGATATCGACAAGTTCGATGCCGATGCGTGGCGCAAGCTCATCGCCGATCTCGGCCCGATGCCGGCGCCCGCGCCCACGTCTACGCTTCAAGCGGACGCCCAGGCGCCTCCCGCGACCTTGAGGCAGTTCGTACCCAACCGCTTCGCGGTGCATTTCACCACGCTCACCCTGATCAACCGGCAGTGGGAAAACGTCGTGATCAACGCAAGTCGTGGCGATGACCGGAAATGGCAGGGCAACATTGCGTCGGATCAGGTAAGGGGCGAAGTCGAATGGTTGCCGGGTGCGACAAAGCAAAGTCCCGGCGCGTTGCACGCCCGATTCGACAAGGTCGTGGTCCCAGGCAAGACGGAAAACGATGTGGTCGGGCAAATGCTGCGCAAGCCGCCGGGCAACATGCCGTCGATCGATTTGATCGTGAACGAACTCGTGGTGCGCGAACGCCAGCTCGGACGGCTGGAGGTGAGCGCGCGCAACGACGTGGAGAACGGTGTGCCGGTCTGGCATCTGGATAAGCTCGACCTGAGCAACCCGGACGCGAGACTGTTCGCTACAGCCAACTGGCGCCCGATTCCGGGTCCGGAGGGCTATCGAGTAGATGCCGACGACGACGCCCCGCGTCACACAGCGGTTGATTTCAAGGTGGACATCCTGGATGCCGGCAAGCTCGTCGAACGCTTTGGCCTGCCGCGCACGGTGCAAAATGGCAAGGGCACGGTGTCGGGCCAGCTCGTCTGGAACGGCAGCCCGACCGTACCTGATCTGCCGACGCTCAACGGCAAGATCGCCGTCGATTTGCGGCATGGCCAGATTCTCAAGGTCAATCCGGGCGCGGCCAAGTTGCTCGGCGTGTTCAGCCTGCCAAGCCTCGCGCACTTTCTCACGCTGGACTTTCAGGACGTGGTCGGCAAAGGCCTGCCGTTCGAGAAGATCACCGGCACGGGTACCGTTCAGAACGGCATCGGCCGTACTAACGACTTCACGATGATCACGTCGCCGGCGCGTGTAGAACTGAAAGGACTCGTCAATTTGCCGAAGGAAACGCAGGACATGCACGCCAAGGTCATCCCGACGATCAGCGCCGGCGCCGTTGCGCTGGGCGCAGCCGTGATCAATCCTTTGCTCGGGCTCGGTACGCTGGCGGCCGATTTGCTGCTCTCGAAGTCGATCGGCAAAGCGTTCACCATCGACTATTCCATTACCGGTTCGTGGTCGAAACCTGTCATTCAGCGGGTGAAAGGCGATCAGGGTAAGATCGAAACTCCGGCTGCAGTCGAGGTCAACTAAGCGCTTTCATGGCGCTTGAATGCCCGGCGGCAGGCATTTTCGATCATTCATCGCGCCCTTTTTTGCGATTTTTGCAGGCTGACATGAGCGAAAAATCTAGCGAAAGCACTCCTGGAACGTTCCGCGTCGCCGCGCTGCAGATGGTCAGCGTGCCGGACCGCGAGCGCAATATCGCGGAAGCCGGACGGCTGATTGCCGAGGCGGCGCGTGACGGCGCGCAACTCGTGCTGCTGCCGGAGTACTTTTGCTTCATGGGTTTCAAGGACACGGACAAGCTCGCCATTCGCGAGACGCCCGGCCACGGTCCGATTCAGCAGTTTCTCGCGGACGCGGCGCGCGAACATCGCGTGTGGGTGATCGGCGGAACGTTGCCGCTGGAGTCGCCCGAAGCATCGCGTGTGCTCAACACCACGCTCGTCTTCGATCCCACCGGCAAACAGGTCGCCCGCTACGACAAGATTCATCTGTTTAATTTCGAGAAAGGCACGGAATCCTTCGACGAAGCCCGCACGATCTGCCCGGGAAGCGAAGTGCGTACGTTTGATGCGCCATTCGGACGGGTTGGATTGTCTGTCTGTTACGACCTGCGATTTCCCGAGCTATATAGAAAGATGGGCGATTGCGCATTGATGGTCGTGCCGTCCGCGTTCACCTACACAACCGGCGAGGCGCACTGGGAAACGCTGCTCAAGGCACGAGCAGTCGAAAACCAGTGCTACGTGCTCGCCGCCGCGCAAGGCGGCAAACACGAAAACGGCCGCCGGACCTGGGGTCACAGCATGCTGATCGACCCTTGGGGCGAGATCGTGGCCGTGCTGGACGAGGGCGCGGGCGTGGTGGCTGGAAATATCGATGCTGCGCGCATGGCGTCGGTCCGGCAAAGCCTGCCGGCTTTGCGCCATCGCGTGCTCGGCTAGCTTGTATTTACGGAGCGCCCCTCCATTTGGTCAGGGTGCGGCACCTATTCTCCGACGTTAGAATGCTTTTAATCCCATCAGACTTCGCCACAGGCAACGAATGAACATCATCGAACCCGGCATCCGAAATCTCGTCACCGCGAAGGAGATTCTGCTGACGCCTTACGGCCTCGACGAATCCACGATTACCCGCACGCTGGCTGAGATCTTCACGCACCGCGTGGACTACGCGGATCTCTATTTCCAGTCCACGCGCAGCGAAGCGTGGAGTCTGGAGGAAGGCATCGTCAAATCGGGCAGCTTCAGCATCGATCAAGGCGTCGGCGTGCGCGCCGTGTCGGGTGACCGGACGGCGTTCGCGTATTCGGACGACCTGTCGCCGGAATCCATCCGTCAGGCGGCCATCGCCACGCGCGCGATTGCGAAGGCCGGCGGCGGCAAGCACAAGATCAAGTCGGCCAGCACCCTGACCGGCGTATTCGGCCGCGACCTGTATCGGCCCGCCGACCCGCTCACCTCACTCGACGCCACCGCGAAGGTGAAATTGCTGGAGCGCGTGGAACAGATGGCGCGAGGCCGCGATCCGCGCATCGTCCAGGTCATGGCCGGTCTTGCGGGCGAATATGACGTCGTGCTGGTTGCTCGCAGCGACGGCGCGCTCGCAGCCGACATTCGACCGCTCGTGCGTGTTTCGGTGACGGTGATCGCGGAGAAGGACGGACGCCGCGAGATTGGCAGCGGCGGCGGCGGCGGACGTTATGACTACGCTTACTTCACCGACGAAATCCTGTCGCACTACGTCGATCAGGCGGTGCACGCGGCGCTGGTCAACCTCGATGCGCGTCCCGCGCCTGCTGGCGCCATGACTGTCGTGCTCGGACCGGGCTGGCCCGGCGTGTTGCTGCACGAAGCCATCGGCCACGGATTGGAAGGCGACTTCAACCGCAAGGGCTCGTCGGCGTTCGCGGGGCGTATCGGCGAGCGGGTTGCAGCGAAGGGCGTGACAGTAGTCGATGACGGCACGCTGCCGAATCGGCGCGGATCGCTCAATATCGACGACGAAGGCAATCCTACGCAGTGCACGACCTTGATCGAGGACGGCATTCTCAAGGGTTACATTCAGGACTCGCTGAACGCGCGCCTGATGAAAATGCCCGTGACAGGCAACGCGCGGCGCGAATCCTACGCCGCCCTGCCCATGCCGCGCATGACCAACACGTACATGCTTAATGGCGACAGGGATCCGGGCGAAATCCTGGCATCGGTGAAAAATGGCTTGTATGCGGTGAACTTCGGCGGCGGTCAAGTCGACATCACCAACGGCAAGTTCGTGTTCTCGGCGTCCGAGGCGTACATGATCGAGAACGGCAAGATCACGTATCCGGTGAAGGGCGCGACGCTGATCGGCAGCGGCCCGGAATCGCTGAAGTACGTGACCATGATCGGCAACGACATGGCGCTCGACGGCGGCGTAGGCGTATGCGGCAAGGAAGGCCAGAGCGTGCCGGTAGGCGTCGGTCAGCCGACCTTGCGGATTGAAAAGATGACAGTGGGCGGCACGGTTTGAACGTGTACCTTCGCTGACTTCAGGTGAGCGCGTCGTGCGGGAAAACCGCATCACTCGCTCACATTTCATGCGAGATCAACCCCGGCCACGCGGATAATCCGCATTTTGATAGCCGATAACTTGCCAACAGCGCTTGTTTAAGGTTATAAAGCCAGACGTTCAATTAGTCACAGACGACCGAAACCATCATGTCCGCCAAGTTTTATTTTTACTTCTTTTGGTATCTCAAGCCGCTGGCGGATCGAGAGGGGTGAGTCGTTTTTGTAGAACCCAAGTTTCCCGAAAAACCGCCAGCTCAGCCTGGCGGTTTTTTTATGCCCATTGTTTTTGACAACTTTTGCACAATCCCGAGCTCTGTCGGACGTTTCGACAAGACGAACACAGCGCCGAAAACGAGTTCCTGGAGAACCACTCATGCCCCCGTACAACACCGACGATGTCCGAATCCGCGAATTGAAAGAACTGACGCCACCCGCTCACCTGATCCGCGAGTTCGCCTGCGGCGAGCCGGTATCGAATTTGATCTACAACTCGCGCCAGTCGATGCACCGCATTCTCCACGGTATGGAAGACCGGCTGATCGTGATCGTCGGGCCGTGCTCGATCCACGACCCCAAGGCCGCCATTGAATATGCAGGCCGCCTGGTCGAGCAGCGCAAGCGCTTCGCCGGTGAACTCGAAATCGTGATGCGGGTGTATTTCGAAAAGCCGCGTACCACGGTCGGCTGGAAGGGTTTAATCAACGATCCGTACATGGACAACAGCTTCAAGATCAACGACGGCCTGCGCGCCGCCCGCGAACTGCTGCTGCGAATCAACGAACTCGGCTTGCCGGCCGGCACCGAATACCTCGACATGATCAGCCCGCAATACATCGCCGATCTGATTTCGTGGGGCGCGATTGGTGCGCGGACGACGGAATCGCAAGTGCATCGAGAGCTGGCGTCGGGGTTGTCGTGCCCGGTCGGCTTCAAGAACGGTACCGACGGCAACGTGAAGATCGCCGTGGACGCCATCAAGGCCGCGTCGCAGCCGCACCATTTCCTCTCGGTGACGAAAGGCGGCCACTCGGCCATCGTGTCGACGGCCGGCAACGAGGATTGCCACATCATCCTGCGCGGCGGCAAAACGCCGAATTACGACGCGGAAAGCGTGAATGCAGCATGCAACGACATCAGCAAGGCCGGTCTGGCTGCGCGCCTGATGATCGATGCAAGCCACGCGAACAGCTCGAAGAAACACGAGAACCAGATCCCGGTTTGCGCGGACATTGGCAAGCAGATTGCGGGCGGCGATGAGCGGATCATCGGCGTGATGGTGGAATCAAATCTGGTCGCGGGACGGCAAGACCTGAAGGAAGGCTGCGAGCTGACGTATGGGCAGAGCGTCACCGATGCCTGCATCGGCTGGGAAGATAGCCTGAACGTACTGGAAGGGTTGGCCGAAGCGGTGAAGCAACGGCGCGTGACGCGGGGGAATGGGAACTGATTGGGTTTTACTGAGGGCCGCACATTTCGCGGCCCTTTTTCTGGGCGTTCGAAAGCGCTCTAAAGCTTGCGTTCATGGTTCCACAACACATCCGACCCGCCGTCCGCGCGGTTCAACACCCGCGCCAGCACGAACAGCAAATCCGATAGCCGATTGACATACTGCCGCGGCGCCGCGTTGATCTTGTCCACGCGGCCAAGCGCCACGATCGACCGCTCGGCGCGCCGGCACACCGTCCGCCCGACATGCGCGAGCGACGCCGCCCGCGATCCGCCGGGCAAGATGAATTCCTTCAGCGGCGGCAAGGCCTCGTTGTATTCGGCAATCCATTCATCGATACGAGCAAGATGCGCGTTCTCGATCATCGAATGGCCGGGGATGCAGAGTTCGCCGCCGAGATCGAAGAGATCGTGCTGAATGGCGACGAGCGCCGCGCGGACGTCGTCGGGGAGCGTTTCGCACAGCAGCACGCCGAGCTGCGAATTCAGTTCATCGACGTCACCAATGGCTGCAATCCGTGCATCGTCCTTCTGTACGCGGCTGCCGTCGCCGAGGCCGGTCGAGCCATCGTCGCCGGTGCGCGTCACGATCTTGCTCAGGCGATTGCCCATAATGTTCTCCAGGTTGCACAGCGTCCGCGACCATTATAGACAGCGCCGCCCAAGGGCCCGCCCCGGGCTATCGGCGTAAAATGACTTCATAAAACGTACGAATCCTGCGCATTCATGCAGAATTTCGCGAGATCCCAACGAGCTCATCACACCGATGTCCGGAGACATGCCGTGAACCACCCCGTCGCACCACTCGCCGTCCGCCGCACGTTCCCCGCTGCCTTGCTCGACGCGCTGAAAGCCGCCTTTGGCGATCGCGTCTCGACCACCGCCGCCGTGCGCGAACATCACGGCCGCGACGAATCGCCGTTCGATCCGCAATTGCCTGACGCCGTGGTCTTCGCGACGCAGCACGGAAGAAGTGCAGGCCGTCAGTCAGGCTCTGCGCCGAACACAATGTGCCGGTGATTCCGTACGGCAACGGATCGTCGCTGGAAGGACATTTGCTAGCGGTTCAGGGCGGCGTGTCGATCGATCTGTCCGGCTTGAACCAGGTGTTGTCGATTAACGCCGAAGACCTGACCGTCACAGTCCAGCCGGGCATTTCGCGCAAGCAGTTGAACGAAGCGCTGAAGCGACACGGGCCTGTTCTTCCCGATCGATCCCGGCGCCGATGCGAGCATTGGCGGGATGTCGGCGACGCGCGCGTCGGGCACGAACGCCGTGCGCTACGGCACGATGCGCGAGAACGTGCTCGGCCTAACCGTCGTACTCGCCGACGGCCGCGTCATCAAGACCGGCACGCGCGCGCGCAAATCATCGGCGGGATATGACCTGACGCGCTTGTTCGTCGGCTCGGAAGGCACGCTTGGCGTGATCGTTGAAATCACCGTGCGGCTTTATCCGCAACCGGAAGCGGTATCGGCGGCGGTGTGCGCGTTTCCATCGATGGGCGACGCCGTGCGCGCGACCATCGAAACTATTCAGATGGGCGTGCCGGTGGCGCGTGTCGAATTCCTGGATTCGCTCGCCGTGCGCGCCATCAACCGCCATTCGAACCTCACGTTCCGTGAATCGCCCATGCTCTTCTTCGAGTTCCATGGCACGGAAAACAGCGTGAAGGAGCAGGCGGAAACGGTGCAGGAAATCGTCGCGCAAAACAACGGCGCCGACTTCGAATGGGCCACCCGGCCGGAAGATCGCAGCCGCCTGTGGAACGCGCGTCACAACGCCTATTTCGCGATGCTGCAACTGAAACCTGGCTGCCGCGCCGTGACTACCGACGTCTGCGTGCCGATCTCGCGGCTGGCCGAATGCGTGATCGAAACGGAGACAGGACCTGAAGGAAAGCACGCTGCCCTGCCCTATCGTCGGCCACGTCGGCGACGGCAATTTCCACGTCGCCATGCTGCTCGATCCGGCCAAACCCGAAGAATTCGAGGAAGCCGAACGCATCAATCACCGCATCGTCCAGCGCGCGTTGCGCATGGGCGGAACTTGTACGGGCGAACACGGCGTCGGGCTGCACAAAATGGGCTTCATGATCGAGGAACACGGCGAGGACGCAATCAGCGTGATGCGCTCGATCAAACACGCGCTCGACCCGAATAATCTGATGAACCCGGGCAAGATTTTCGCGTACGACGCCTGAGCGGCAACGCCAATGAATGAAACATGCTCCGTCCCCGTAATTAGCCCAATCGACGCCGGGGACGCGCAGGTGCAAGATCAATGATCTGCTTTTTGGAAACACTCCAGAGCACAAACTGCCGGGAGAAAACATGAACGCACCCGCTGAGCTTTCGCCCGAAGTGCTCGCGCAACGCCAGCGCGAAGTGGTCCAGGCGTTGATGGCCGTGCTGCCGACGCATTGCCTGCTGTATCGCGAGGAAGACACGGCCGCGTATGAATGCGACGGGCTCGCCGCGTACCGGCGTCTGCCGCTTGCGGTCGCGTTGCCGGAAACCGAAGCGCAGGTTCAGCGCATCGTGCAGATCTGCGCGCGGCTCGACGTGCCGATCGTTCCGCGCGGCGCCGGCACGGGCCTGTCAGGCGGCGCCATGCCGATCCGCCACGGCATCGTGGTGTCGCTGGCGCGCTTTCGCAAGATCGTCGAAGTCGATCCGTACGCGCGCACCGCAACGGTCCAACCGGGCGTGCGCAACCTCGCGATCTCCGAAGCCGCCGCGCCTTACGGGCTTTACTACGCGCCCGATCCGTCATCGCAGATTGCCTGCACGATCGGCGGCAATGTCAGCGAAAATTCCGGCGGCGTGCACTGCCTGAAATACGGCCTGACGTGCCATAACGTGCTGCGGGTGCGCGCGGTATCGATGGAAGGCGACATTCTCGAATTCGGTTCGCTCGGCCTGGACGCGCCCGGGCTCGATCTGCTGGCGGTGCTGATCGGCAGCGAAGGCATGTTCGCGATCGTCACCGAAATCACCGTCAAGCTGATCCCCAAGCCGCAAACGGCGCAGGTCATCATGGCGAGTTTCGACGACGTCGTGAAAGGCGGCGACGCGGTCGCGGCGATCATCGCGGCGGGCATCATTCCGGCCGGCCTCGAAATGATGGACAAACCCGCGACGCGCGCCGTGGAAGAGTTCGTGAAAGCAGGCTACGACCTCGACGCCAAGGCCATCCTGCTGTGCGAATCCGATGGCACGCAATGACGAAGTCGCCGAAGAAATCGTCCGCATGACGGCCGTGCTGCGCGAATACGGCGCCACGCGCATCCAGATTTCGCGCTCGGAAGCTGAACGGCTGAAATTCTGGTCCGGCCGCAAGAACGCGTTTCCGGCTGCCGGCCGCATCTCGCCCGATTACTACTGCATGGACGGCACCGTGCCGCGCCGCCAGATCGGGCCGCTGCTTGCGCGTATCGAAGAGATGGAGAAGAAGTACGCGCTGCGCTGCATGAACGTGTTCCATGCCGGCGACGGCAACATGCATCCGCTGATTCTCTTCAATGGCAACGATCTCGACGAATGGCACCGGGCGGAAGCGTTCGGTTGCGACATTCTGGAAGCCTGCGTGGAGCTGGGCGGGACGGTGACGGGCGAGCATGGCGTGGGTATCGAGAAGATCAATTCCATGTGCGTGCAGTTTTCGCCCGAAGAACGCGACACGTTTCATGCGATCAAGCGCGCCTTCGATCCCCCCGGCCTGCTCAATCCGGACAAAGGCATTCCGACGCGCGCGCGCTGCGCCGAGTACGGGAAGATGCACATTCGCGGCGGCTTGCTGCCGCATCCGGAGATTCCGCGCTTTTGAACGTCACTGATGCACGTCACTGATGCACGTCACTGACAAGCGTCGCGGTTAAAACGTCCCTTTACAGCATCGGCGGCTGATTTGACGTGTCCGACGCCCGGGTACTTATCCACGTTTATACGAGTGGCCGTACCGGAACGCGCCGATACACTGATCTCAAGAGCCATAAAACCGCGGGACACCATGAACGAGGACGACATTGTCGCCAGCTGGTCCGAGCGCGTGCGCGCCGCGACGGCGAGCAACACGCCGCTGCGGATTCGCGGCGGCGGCACGAAGGACTGGTACGGGCAGACGCTGCAAGGCGAGATCCTCGATACGCGCGCGTATCGCGGGATCATCGAATATGACCCGGCCGAACTCGTGATCACCGCGAAGGCCGGCACGCCGCTGCGCGAGATCGAAGCGCGGCTGGACGAATGCGGCCAGATGCTGCCGTTCGAGCCGCCGCATTTCGGCCACGACGCAACACTCGGCGGCTGCATTGCCGCCGGACTCGCCGGCCCGCGGCGCGCCGCGGCCGGCGCGCCGCGCGACTTCGTGTTGGGCGCGGTGGTGATGAACGGCCAGGGCCAGGTGCTGCATTTCGGCGGGCAGGTGGTGAAGAACGTCGCCGGTTACGATGTCTCGCGGCTGCTCGCCGGGTCGCTCGGCACGCTCGGGCTGATCCTGGAGGTATCGGTGAAAGTGCTGCCGAAACCGGTCGCCGAAGCCACGCTCAAGTTCGAGATGAACGACACCGACGCCGTGCGCAAGCTCAACGAATGGGGCGGCCACCCGTTGCCGCTGACCGGCAGCGCCTGGCGCGACCACACGCTCGCCGTTGCGGCTCGGCGGCGCGGAAGCCGCGGTGAAATCGGCGCGCACGTCGCTGGGCGGCGAAGTGGTCGACGCCGTCGAAGCCGAGCGTTTCTGGTGCGGCTTGCGCGAACAGTCCGATCCGTTCTTCGCCGTACTGCCGCCGAGATCGGCGTTGTGGCGCCTCTCGTTGCCATCGATTGCCGAGCCGATGCATCTCCCCGGCCCGCACCTGATGGAATGGGGCGGCGCGCAACGCTGGTGGATCACCGACGCCGACGCGCAGACCGTGCGCATCAGCGCGAAGCAGGCCGGCGGCCACGCGACCATCTTCCGTTCGGGCGCGGCGTACGACCGCAACGCCGGCGTGTTCACACCCTTGCCCGCGCCGATGATGAAGATTCATCGCGGCCTGAAAGCCGCATTCGATCCCGCGCGTATTTTCAATCGCGGCCGTCTCTACCCCGACTTCTGAGCTGAAAGACCTACGCGATGCAAACCAACCTCGCCGACTTCATGCGCGACACGGCCGATGGCGAAGAAGCCGAGGCCATTCTGCGCAAGTGCGTGCATTGCGGATTCTGCACGGCGACGTGCCCGACGTACCAGATACTCGGCGATGAACTCGACGGCCCGCGCGGCCGCATTTATCTGATGAAGCAGATGATGGAAGGCGCACCCGTCACGCGCAGCACGCAGCTGCATCTGGATCGCTGCCTCACCTGCCGCAACTGCGAGACGACCTGCCCGTCGGGTGTGCAGTACGGACGCCTGATTGAAATCGGCAGAAAAGTGGTGGAAGAGAAAGTCGAGCGGCCGTTCGGCCAGCGCCTGCAACGTAAGCTGCTCGCCAACTTCCTGCCGAACAGCAAGCTTTTCACGCCCGCGATGAAGCTCGGCCAGCATTTCCGCCCTCTGCTGCCGAAAACCCTGCGCACCAAGATTCCCGTCGCGCAACGGCCGCTTGCTGAGCCCACGCAAACGCACGATCGCACCATGCTGATGCTTGCCGGCTGCGTTCAGCCGGCCATGATGCCGAACGTGAACACCGCCACCGCGCGCGTATTCGACGCATTGGGCATTCAGATCCTGATCGCGCCCGATGCAGGGTGTTGCGGCGCGATCCGCCTGCATCTCGGCTACAACGACGAGGCGCTGGACGACGTGCGCAATAACATCGACGCGTGGTGGCCGTACGTCGAAAACGGCGTGGAGGCGATCGTGATGAACGCGTCGGGTTGCGGCGCGACGGTGAAGGAATATGCGCACTTGCTGCGCAACGACCCGGTGTACGCGGAGAAAGCGGCGCGAATTGTGGAGCTGACGCGCGACCTCGCCGAAATTCTGCCGCAATACGAAGACGAACTGACTGCAATGGCCAGGCGGCGCGCCGTGCATACGGTTGCGTATCATCCGCCTTGCACGCTGCAGCATGGGCAGCAGATCCGCGGCCACGTGGAGAACTTGCTGACGGCGCTGGGAATAGAAGTGCATCTTCCCGCCGATAGCCACTTGTGCTGCGGCTCGGCCGGCACGTACTCGGTGCTGCAGCCGAAGCTCTCGTACGCGTTGCGCGACCAGAAACTCGACAAGCTCGAGAAACTCGAGCCGCAGCTGATCGTGTCGGCGAATGTGGGCTGTATCGCGCATTTGCAGAGCGGCACGTCAACGCCCGTCGTGCACTGGATTCAGTTGGTCGAGCATCTGCTGTATGGCTAACGCTGGCCGGCGCCGGTTTTTCCGGGGCGCCGCGTCCGTATAATCGGGCCTCTGCTTCCCACCTATGCGGCGTCCGATTCCATGTCCTCCTCTCATGTAGCCCGTCATCTCGACGAAGTCCGTCAGCGCATCGCGAAAGCCACGGCTGATGCTTCGCGCGACGTGTCTTCGGTCGAACTGCTCGCGGTATCGAAGACCTTTCCTGCCGCCGATGTCCGCGCCGCCTTTGACGCCGGGCAACGCGCATTCGGCGAAAACTACGTTCAGGAAGCGGTGGCGAAGATCACTGAGCTCGCCGATTTGCGCAGCGAGATCGCGTGGCATTTCATCGGACCATTGCAGTCGAACAAGACCAAGGTCGTCGCCGAAAACTTCGACTGGGTGCATTCTATCGATCGTCTCAAGATTGCCGAGCGTCTCAACGAACAGCGTCCGGACGGCATGCCTTTGCTCAACGTGTGCTTGCAGATCAACGTGAGCGGCGAGGAGTCGAAAAGCGGCGTTGCTCCGGACGATGCCCTGACCCTCGCGCGCCAGATCGTGACATTGCCGAAGCTCAGGCTGCGCGGCTTGATGGCGATTCCCGAACCGGCCGCAACGCTCGATGAACAACGCGCGCCGCATCGGCGTCTGCGTGAACTCATGGACGCCTTGCGGGCGGACGGCCTTGAACTCGATACGCTCTCAATGGGGATGTCGGCGGATATCGAGGCAGCGATTCTGGAAGGCGCGACCATGGTGCGCATCGGCACCGCCATTTTCGGTGCGCGTGATTACTCCAACTGACTATTGACCTGAACTCACTATGAAAATTGCGTTTATTGGTGGCGGCAACATGGCGTCGGCGCTTATTGGCGGATTGATCAAACGTGGCGTTGCGGCGGCGGATCTTTATGTCGTCGACCTTGGGGAGGACGCGCGCGCTCGTGTCGAGAAGGAGTTCGGCGTTGCGACAAGCGCGTCGATCGATTCGAAGCTCGCCGGCTACGACGCAATCCTTCTCGCCGTCAAACCGCAGGTTCTGAAGGGCGTAGCCGGCGCGCTTCGGCCGGTGTTGTCAAAACAGTTGGTGATCAGCATCGCGGCCGGCATTCGCGCTGCCGACCTGTCGCGCTGGCTCGGCGGCTACACGCAGATCGTGCGCACCATGCCGAACACGCCGGCGCTTATCGGCATGGGCGTGACGGGACTGGCGGCGCTGCCGGGTGTCGACGACGCCGGGAAGGCGCTGGCATCGAAGGTCCTGGAAGCGGTGGGCCAAACCGTCTGGTTCGACGATGAAACCAAAATCGACGCCGTCACCGCTATTTCGGGCAGCGGTCCGGCGTATGTGTTTTATTTCATCGAAGCAATGCAGGAAGCGGCGCGTCAGCTTGGCATGGATGAGGAACAAGGGCGCGCGCTGGCTGTTGCCACGTTCACCGGGGCGGCGCAACTGGCGGCTCAGTCGAACGAACCGGCGAGCGTGTTGCGTGAACGGGTGACATCGAAAGGCGGCACGACGGCAGCGGCGCTCGCTTCCTTCGATGCTCATGGCGTAAAGGAAGCAATCGTTCGCGGTGCGCTCGCGGCAGATGCGCGCGCCAAGGAAATGGGCGAAGAACTGGGGAAAGCTTGATCAGATTTGTGCGGCCGATTGGCAACGCTCTGCCTGTCGCGTGGCGCGCACAATAAAAAAGCCGTTATGGAATCGCTTCCGTAACGGCCTTTTTGCTAGCGGTAGTTTGCCTGAACATCGGCAAACTACGCATCGGCTTTACCCGTGCAACGCGATCTGCACACCTTGTTGAACCAGCAGTTCGGCATGCGCGCCCGAATGTTCGTAGACGTTGTACGTCACGCCGCCGACTTCAGCCGTGCCTTCCTGCATCCAGTGACCCAACGCGATGCCTGCCACATGCGAGTTCGACAAATCGACTGAATCGCCGTTTGAACCGTTGATCAACATCTGTTGCTTGCCGTCCTTCTGGAACAGGTCCGGTTCGGCGAGATTGAGCACGTCGACCAGCGACAACTTGAGCATGTTGTGCGCGCCGCCCAAATCGACCACTTCGATACCCGATACCTTCGCCGCCGCAGTCTTGCCGCTCAGCGAAGTCAGATCCAGAACCTGATGATCGCCCGTCAGGTGCAACGTGCTGACACCGTCCGTGCCGCCCTGGATATGCGCGGTCGCGGCCTTGAAGTAGACGGACGGATCGACGTTGAGGTCCACTGTCACGTTCCCGGTTGTGCCCTTGAACGCATCGTGATCGCCCACTGCAACGTGATGCTGCACATGTTGAGCTACCGGCGTCTCGGCGGACTGGGCTGCGAATACGGCTGCGGCTGCGTCTGCTTCTGCGTGCGTTGTTTCGACATGTGCCGCTACAACCCTCGGGAGCGTGGCATTGAAATCGTCGGTGACTGTGTACCCAAGGCGCGGGTCCAGCACGGTCATTACATTTCCCATGCTGCCACGTACTTGAACACCAATCGTGAAGGTCCCGCTCGTGGGATAGCTGGCCCCTTCAATTGCCGTGTATGAGTCTTTCGACAGAACAAAGCTGAACGTCTTGCCAACAACGGTGATCGTCTGCCCAACAATCGAGCTCCATTGACCGATGTTGCCGCCCGTCAACAATGTACGCGATCCATCAGAAGCAACGTCCGCTTCTGAGAGCCAGCCCACGACAGTGATTGCGCCCTGAGTCGCGCCCCCTTTCTCAACAAGGTGACCGTTCGCGTCACGCACTTCCGTGATCATGATGTACGTCACGGTCAGCGGATAATCCGCCGACGCAACACTTGTTCCGGCCGAGTTTGTTTCCGTGACATGCAGGTTATGCGCGCCGTTTGCGAGCGCTGCTGCCGGCTTGTAGCTCCAGTGACCATCTTGTCCAACAGTTGTGGTACCGAGCAGCGTCTTGCCGTCGAAGACGTTGATCGTGTCGCCCTTGTAGCCCGTTCCGTTGATGACCGGATGACCATCGGTCGAGAGGCCGCCGGCCGCCACCAAGCCCGCCAGCGGACCGTCCGCAGCAATAACGTCTGTGATACTAGGCGCGGACGGAACCGTCACCACCGTAAAACTCGTATTCAACGGCAAGCTTTCTGTACGTGTGATGTCCGTATAAGTCAGCGCCAAGTGATGCTCTCCGTTTGCCAGAGGCGGCAAGAACCAGCCCGTGTTGACCTTGGTAGCGACCATGGTGCCAATCAGCACGCCATTGTCGTAGAGCGTGTAGGTGTTGCCGACGACGGCGACGAACGCCAAAACCGGCGTCGTGTCGTGGGTGATTCCGCCTGGTGCCATGTTATCAATGGTGCCGTCCGGCAAGTGCTCGGTAATGCCAAGAAGCACAGGTGCGGGCAGCGGCGCGTCGGTATTCGCGGTGAATGCAAGCCCCGCCACGCCGGCCGCGGCGTTCACGCCAACTGAATTGAGGAGAATCGAATTTGAGTTTGTTGACTGCGTCATCGCTTTATAACCTCTCTGTTTGCAGAGGAACAAGCTTGCCTGTTGAAGAATGGCGACTTGCCCCATGCGTTCAATGCGGATCAATTTGCCTTCCGGCGTTTCGAATTGCGAAACAATTCTGTGCGGCAAGCGCAGTCCCGAACATCGGAATCGTCTGAATCACAAAGGTGTCAAAACGTGGCAAACGGAGCGCCGCGCACGCGCTCATTTGAAGCGCGGACTTATCGTTTGGATGGAGTGGAGAAGACAATGTCGATGCGGCAATTGCATGCCGCATCGAACGTGAAGGAGATTGACCGATCGAGCGCGCCGGATCGGCGCGACGTCTTTACCGAAGAAACGCGTAGTGCGCCGCGATACCCGCGAACAGCACGCCGCCAAGCCAGTTGTTATGTTTGAAGGCGGCGAAGCACGGCATGCGCTCGCGGTTCTTGATCAGCGTGTAGTGATAGACGGCGCATGCCGCCGCCGCCGCCCAGCCGATCCAGTACAGCGCACCGAACTGCAACGCCGCGCCAATCCACACATAGATCGCGAGTGTCACCGCGTAGCAGAGCATGATCGCGAGCACATCGAAGCGGCCAAACGTCAGCGCCGATGTACGGATGCCGATCTTGATGTCGTCGTCGCGATCGACCATTGCGTATTCCGTGTCGTAGGCGACCGACCAGAACACGTTGGCCGTGAGCATGATCCACGCGAGCGGCGGTACGTGATCCTGCACGGCGGCGAAGGCCATCGGAATGCCAAAGCCGAACGCGATGCCCAGATACGCCTGGGGAATCGCGAAAAACCGCTTGGTGAACGGATAACTGCCCGCGACGAACAACGCGAACACCGAGAGCTCTTTTGTCAGCATGTTGAGCGGCAGGATCAAAAGGAACGCGATCAGCGACAGCGCCGCCGCCAGCGCCACAGCTTCCCAGGCGGCAATCTTGCCCGACGTGATCGGGCGATTTTCGGTGCGCTTGACGTGTTTATCGAAGTCGCGGTCGGCGTAGTCGTTGATCGCGCAACCCGCCGAGCGCATCAGCAGCGTGCCGAGCACGAAGATCAGCAGCAGCATGGGAGACGGATGTCCGCTCGACGCGATCCACAACGCGTTGAGCGTCGGCCACAGCAAAAGCAAGCTGCCGATGGGCTTGTCCATGCGGACGAGGCGAAGGTACAGCGGAAGACGGGCTAGCATGGCGATTGGGCGACGGCGAAGAGCGATAACCGCATTTTAAGGCAGCGGGGAAACCGCGGGCTTTTCGATAGCCTCGCATGCGGCGCATACACGCCGATAAAAAAGCCCCGCGCTCTTTCGAGCACGGGGCTTTCTCAAGTCACCACGCGCATTCAGTGGCGACTAAAACCTGCAGCCGAGACTTATTGTCCCAACATTGCGCGCAACATCCACGCGGTCTTTTCGTGAATCTGCATGCGCTGCGTCAGCAGGTCAGCCGTAGGTTCGTCGTTGGCGCTATCGGTCAGCGGGAAAATCGCGCGCGCCGTGCGTACAACCGCTTCCTGCCCTTCCACCAACTGGCGGATCATTTCTTCGGCGGCCGGAATGCCATCCGCTTCGGGAATGGACGACAGCTTCGCGAACTCGCGATAGCTGCCCGGCGCGTACACGCCCAGCGCGCGAATGCGTTCTGCAATGGAATCGACAGCCAGTGCCAGTTCCGTGTATTGCCCCTCGAACATCAAGTGGAGCGTGTTGAACATCGGCCCCGTGACGTTCCAGTGAAAATTGTGGGTCTTCAGATACAGCGTGTAGGTATCGGCCAATAGATGCGACAAGCCATCGGCGATCTTCTTGCGGTCTTTGTCGCTGATACCGATGTTCACAGCCGGTGATGCGATTTTCTTCGCCATAGTGACTCCGTGAGAGTGATACGAACAGTGCAGGCGGGAATCGACGCGAACTACAGTCGCGGCTCGCCGGGCGTTCGCCAGTTTATCTTAGAAACGGGGCACGACCCGCCGTGCAGGCAGGTTGGGCGGGCTATCGCGGTGCGTCGTGGCGACGCGTCGTCAGGAGAGTCCGGCCAGGCCGATGCCATGCAACCCCTCGATAATCACCGCCGCGTAACCCGCCGCGACGATGCCAAAACCGATCGCAAGCCGTACGCCGCGCGACGCATTCAGGCTCTTCGCCTCGATGCCGCTCACCACCCGTTCGATAGTCATGATCGCTTGTGTCATCGTCGTTCTCCGTGAGTCCTGTGCTTTCCATCAACCGGGACACGCACATTGACGCGTCCCGTCCTGCTTACCGTCCTGCTTACTTCGCTGCGGCTTCAGCTTCCACGTTCTGGCCCAGTGCCGCCAATGCCGCGACGACACCCGCCGCGTATGCCGGATCGGCACGCCGGAAGTGCTCGATCTGCACCGCGACGATCTCGTTCGGCACGCCGAAAATATGCCGCGCGATATTGCCGAAAAAGCGCTGCTTTTGCGCGTTGTCGAAGAGGCGGAACAGCGCGCCCGGCTGGCTGTAGTAATCGCCGTCTTCGCGATGGTCGTAACGCTCGACCGCACCCGCCGCCAGCGCCGGCTCGTTCACGCTCGCGTCCTGCGCGAAATCGCCGAAGCGGTTCGGCTCGTAGTTCACGCGGCCGCCGCTGTTGCCGTCGGTGCGCATTGCGCCATCGCGATGAAACGAATTCTGCACAGCGGCCTTCGGCGCGTTCACCGGAATCTGATGGTGATTGATGCCAAGCCGATACCGATGCGCATCGCCGTACGAGAACAAACGCCCTTGCAACAACCGGTCCGGCGAGAAGCCGATACCCGGCACCACGTTCGCCGGCGAAAACGCCGACTGCTCGACGTCCGCAAAGTAATTACCCGCGTTGCGATTCAACTCGATCGTGCCCACGTCGATCAGCGGAAAATCCTTGTGCGGCCATACCTTGGTGATATCGAACGGATTCATTCGATACGTCGCCGCTTCCGCTTCCGTCATGACCTGGATGCGGAAATTCCACTTCGGGAAATTGCCGCGATCGATGTTGTCGACGAGATCGCGCTGCGCGCTTTCGCGGTCGCTGCCTACTACGGCTGACGCTTCGGCATCGGTGAAATTCTCAAGCGGCTGTTGCGACTTGAAGTGGAACTTCACGTAGAAACGCTCGTTGTTCGCGTTGATGAACGAATACGTGTGCGAGCCGAAACCATGCATTTGCCTGTAGCTTTTCGGAATGCCGCGATCGCTCATCAGGATGGTGACCTGATGCAGCGATTCCGGATGCCGCGACCAGAAGTCCCACGCCGCCACGTTGCTGCGCATGTTGGTGTACGGATCGCGCTTTTGCGTGTGGATGAAGTCGGGGAACTTCAGCGGATCGCGGATGAAAAACACCGGCGTGTTATTGCCGACAACGTCCCAGTTGCCCTCTTCCGTGTAGAACTTGATCGAGAAACCACGGACATCGCGTTCGGCATCGGCGGCGCCGCGCTCGCCGGCGACCGTTGAAAAGCGCATGAACAAGGGCGTTTGCTTGCCGACTTCGGCGAACACTTTTGCTTTCGTGAAACGGGAAATATCGTGCGTGATCTTGAGCGTGCCGAACGCGCCTGATCCTTTGGCATGAACACGGCGCTCGGGAATCACTTCGCGGTCAAAATGCGCGAGCTTTTCGATCAGCCAGAAATCCTGCAACGCGATCGGACCGCGCGGACCGGCGGTCATCGAATTCTGGTTATCGCCGACTGGCGCGCCTGCTGCGGTGGTGAGGGTGCGATTGGTCATCGATTGCTCCGTGAGGTTTGTCCGGGATTACGGTTATGCGGGGAAGGTGTCAGCAGGTTCTGGCGAAACTCGCCAGCACGTCGACAACGACGCTTTTTGCTTCGCGATAAGTCGCGGTGAGTTGCGTGGCCTGGCGGGCGATCAGCGTCATTGCTTCCTCCGGTGTCGTTCTGGTGGATCGCGGCCGATCCATGGGGGTGAGAATAACAAAACCTATCTGTTTATCGAATTCAATTAATTCAATCTATTCGATAGGTCGAACGAATGCCGTTGATTGCTGAATTTGTAACAGGGGGAAATTGGGGCCGAAAGCCACGCCCTGTCTGGGCGCGGCGCTGGGAGAAGATGGGCTTTTGATCGACTAATTGACGGCTGCGGGCAGCTCTAGTCGTGTAACGCCGGGGATATTGCAGGCGGCGACTGCATCGGAGATAGCTTCGATAGCCGGCATCCGCGTGAAGCTCTTGCGCCACGCCAGCACGACGCGCCGGTCGGGAATCGGATCGGCGAAGGGAACGTAGCTCAGCAAGCCGGCGTCGACACCACCTGCGTGCGGCTTCACGTCCATCACCGACATTCGCGGCAGCACCGTAATTCCGACGCCGCTTGCGACCATATGCCTGATCGTTTCCAGCGACGACCCTTCGAAGGTCTTCTGAATCCCGTCGGCATTCTGCGAAAAACGCATCAACTCGGGACACACACCGAGCACGTGATCGCGGAAACAATGACCGCTGCCGAGCAGCAGCATGGTTTCCAGCTTGAGATCGTCGGCATTGATCTTCGCGCGGTTTTCCCACGGATGACCGGCGGGCATGGCCACCACGAACGGTTCATCGAACAGGGGCCGCACCATCAGGCCCGTTTCCGGAAACGGCAGCGCCATGATGGCGACATCGATTTCGCCCTGTTTCAGCAGTTCGATGAGCTTCAGCGTGTAATTTTCCTGCAGCATCAGGGGCATCTGCGGGACGCGCTTGATCATTTGCTTGACGAGCGTGGGCAGGAGATACGGTCCGATGGTGTAGATCACGCCGAGGCGCAGCGGTCCGACCAGCGGGTCTTTACCCTGCTTCGCGATTTCCTTGATCGCGAGCGTTTGTTCCAGCACGCGCTGCGCTTGCGTGACGATCTGTTCGCCGATGGGTGTGACGCTGACTTCACTGGTGCCGCGCTCGAAAATCTGCACGTTCAGTTCGTCTTCGAGTTTTTTGATTGCTACCGACAGGGTCGGCTGACTCACGAAACACGCCTCGGCTGCACGGCCAAAATGCCGCTCGCGCGCCACCGCAACGATGTACTTTAATTCGGTTAAGGTCATTAGGGGCCAATCAGAGTCATTGAATCGATAGGATTTGACTTATACACCGGTCGGGGGGATTCGCCAAGGTGGGCGGGGGGCCGGGGCTGGGTTGGTGCTGCTTGTGTTAGCGCGGGTTTTATCTTGGCGATCTTTTTCAGCGCTATTAGCCAAGGTATTTTCGTTCGCACTCGGGAGTCTTTGGGGGCAGGCTACTGGCGGTGGTCAGGGTCGGGGCCGGGTTGCTACTGCTTACGTTAGCTCGGGTTCAATGTTGGCTAAATTTTTTATCACTATTAGCCAAGCGTTTTCGTTCGCACTCGAGGGTTTGGGGGGCGGGGCTCGCTACCGGCGGTGGTTGGGGGTCAATGCCGGGTTGCTGCTGCTTACGTTAGCGCGGGTTATATGTTGGCTATATTTTTTATCACTATTAGCCAAGTTATTTTCGTTCGCACTCGGTTTAGGGGGCGTGCTACCGGCGGTGGTCGAGGGTCAGTGCCGGGTTGCTGCTGCTGACGTTAGCGCGGATTCAATATTGGCAATATTTTTTATCACTATTAGCCACTGTCCGTGGCGGGACTTCATTTCTTTGTCCAACGGCGACAAAGAAACGAAGCAAAGAAAACGCCTTTCCACAATCTGCTTTAAGTGTCCCCAGCGTGCAAGCCACTGCTTTTGGTTCCCGCGTAGAACGGTGCTCGCAAAACCACGGACACTTGAAACCCTCCTTCTCGCGAATCCTGACATCCCCACGCTTCGCCACCAGTGCTCTCGGGCAAGTTCAGTGGCCCACGAACCGGTACGGCCTCACCCTTATTTGAGGTTGACTGAAGTTTTCGGTGCGTAGAAATTTCAGGCGCGGTCATTCGCGTCTGGCACGGGGCGTTCCACGATTTTTCCGGCGTGCCGGTGCCCAAACATATTGCGCGATGCTCACCCCACCTAAACGGTCGCCCGGATCACGCAGTCCACCAATCACAAAATATGGGTGAGGCCGTAGAAGTTCGTGGATCCATCGATCTTGCCCGAGAGCACTGGTGGCGAAGCGTGGGGATGTAGGCATTCGCGAGAAGGAGGGTTTCAAGTGTTGCTGGTTCTAGCGAGCTGGGGGTGACCCGCTTCGGTGGACAGTTAAGCAGTTGAGTTTTGCATAGGTGATTTTCCTCCATTTGACGAGGTGCTGCGAGTTGTCCACGGCCGGCCGGCGGGTCGCCTATTACGACCATGACGCTGGCCGGCGGTGGGCAACTCGCGTGCAGACGACCTTCGGTTTTTTTCTGCATAAGCCCGCTCGAAGTTGATCGGCGAACGATAGCCGATGCCGCTGTGACGGCGATGCACGTTGTACCAACCTTCGATGAACGAGAAGATCTCGGTGTGGGCTTGCTTGTGCGTCTCGAAGCGCACGCGCGCGAACAGTTCGCACTCGAGCGTGGCGAAGAAGCTTTCGCACATGGCGTTGTCGAAACAGTCGCCCACCGTGCCCATCGAGGGGCGCACCCCTATTTCACGACAGCGCTTGCCGAAGCTGATCGAGGTGTATTGGCACCCTTGATCGGAGTGGTGAATCACTCCGTGGGGACGCCGTTCCTTTATCGCCATGTTCAGCGCCTGAAGCATCAACCCGGTGCGCAGGCGGCAACCCGTCGCCCAGCCCACCACGCGCCGGCTGAACACGTCCAGCACCACCGCGAGGTACAGGAACCCAACCACGGTCGGCACATAGGTCGCATCGGCCACCCAGAGGTGATTCGGTGCATCGGCGCGGAAGTGCCGCTGCACCAGATCCGGGGCCGGGCGAGCATCAGGCTTACGCTTTGTGGTGGTCTTCCAGCGCCGCCGGCTCACGCCGCACAAGCCCGCTACGTTCATCAGGCGCCTTATCCGCTTGCGCGAGATGTGAATGCCTTGTTCGACCAATTCGGCATAGATGCGCGGCATCCCATAGGTTTCCCGCGAGCGCGCATGGATCGCGCGAATGCGCCCAAGCAGATCCGCATCGCCAAGCGCATGCGCAGACGGTCTGCGCTTGAGCCAGGAGTAAAAGCCGCTGGTGGAGACCTTCAGCAGCCGCGCCATGGTGGCAATGGGCCAGGTGGCCTGATTCGCTTTCATGAACTCGAACCCTTCTCGGGCAAAGTTCCGGTCTCCCGGGCGAACCAGGCCGCGGCTTTTGACAAGATTTCCCGCTCAACTTCGAGCTGGCGAACCTTGCGCCGTAGCCGGGTCAGTTCCTCACGCTCCGTTGTAGTCAGACCATCGTGACGCTTGCCGGCGTCGCGCTCGGCTTGAGCCAGCCAGTTGTAGATCGACGCTACGGTGGGCTCGAATTCCTCCGCGAGCTCCTCGGGCGTACGCCCCGCGCGTACCAGCTCTACCATTTGCGCCCGGAATTCCGCCGGGTACGGCTTGTGATGTTTCTGCATGGTGAACACCTCCTGTTCTAAAGAATAGGTGTCCACGAAACCGGGTCAACTCCAAGCACCGTGCTACGCGGGAACCAAAAGCAGTGGTCTGCACGCTGGGGACACTTAATACAGATTGTGGAGAGGCGTTTTCTTTGCTTCGTTTCTTTGTCGCCGTTGTGTTTGGACCGGGGACATGGTTGACACATGTGCGGGGACATAGCTGACACTTTTATAATGGAATAACGGGCTGGTTCAGGTCAAGCTCCATGACGCGATGTTGATAAAAATAGAAATCATACAGGCCGTCTTTTTCGGCATTCGGGCGTGCGGCAAGATCCATTAACTCCAATGAGCGCGAGACCTTGAGCGGGTGGCCGCGAAAGGTAAATCTGCCGTGCCACCCGACTCGCACGACCTGGTCGTCAGGGCCATATACAGGGGCGGGCAGCGTGTCCGGGAAGGCGCGTTCGCTCGGTCGATAACGCTTGATCGGCGTGCTCATCGCGATGCCTTCGTGCGGGCGGTGGTTGTTGTAAAGATCGCGCCAGCGCTCAAATTCGCTCTGCGCTTCACGATGTGTCGTGAAGGTCTTTCCGGCGAGCACCTCGGCCTTCAGTGAGCGATGAAACCGCTCATCCTTGCCGTTGGTCTGCGGATGATACGGACGGCTATAGCTCACCCGAATGCCCAGGCGAATGAGCCAGATGGCCAGTTCCGTCAATTGTCCGAGCTGCCTGGAGGCGCCCCACGGCGCGCCGTTGTCGGTGTTGATCTGACGAGGCAGTCCGTAGGTGCCAAAGGCCCGCTGCAGGTGCTTTTGTACGGTGGCCGTATCCTCGAACGCACAAGCTTGCAGGACCACGTTAAAGCGCGAGTGGTCGTCAAGAACGGTTAGCGGATGGCAACGGCCTTCGCCCACAGTCGCAAAGTGGCCTTTGAAGTCCATCTGCCACAGTTCGTTGGGTTGTTCGCGCTCAAAGCGCCGCCAAGCGGTGGCATTGGCCGATGCCTGTGGGGTGATTCTGTCATAGCGATGCAGGATCGAGGTAATCGTACTGGGGGCCGGCGCCTGGGGTGTCAGGGCTTGATCGCGCAGGTATCGACTGATCTTGCGCCCGCCCCAGGCGGGGTTCTGTGCCCGCACCCCGAGCACATGCTGCTCAAGGGTGGGCGCGGTAATTGAGGGATGGCTCAACGGTCGGCGCGAATGATCAGCCAGACCCGCAATGCCCCCTTCTTTAAACCGTTTCAGCCACTTGTATCCAGTCTGTCGGCTAATGCCGAAACGGCAACATAACTCGGTAAATGGCACGCTCTGATGTGACGCAAGTTCGACGAACTCGTGGCGTAGTTTCATGGTGTCTCGCGGGTTCCACGGCATGGTTGAGTCAAGGCAGTTAAATTGCCCGGAAGTGTCAACCATGTCCCCGCACACCTGTCAGCTATGTCCCCGGTCTATACAGCCGTTGGACAAAGAAATGAAGTCCCGCCACGGACAGTGGCTAATAGTGATAAAAAATATAGCTGAAACATAACCCGCGCTAACGTAAGCAGCAGCAACCCAGCACTGACTCCCGACCACCGCCGGTAGCACCCCCCAAAAACCAAGTGCGAACGAAAACCCCTATTCATGCTTTCAAATACTGCTCGCGTACGCCGAGCCACCGTGCCAAGTGGTCCGTCACCGCCTCAGGAAACTTGGCCAACATCTGGTCCGCGGCCGCCCGCGCCGGTTCAATCAGCCACCCGTCGTTTTCCAGGCTGGCAAACCGCAACATCGCCGCACCCGATTGCCGCGCACCAAGAAATTCGCCCGGCCCCCGAATCTCCAAATCCCGACGGGCAATTTCGAAGCCATCGGTGGTTTCCCGCATCGTCTGTAATCGCGCCCGCGCCGTCTGGGAAAGCGGCCCCGCATACATCAGCACGCACACTGAAGCCGCACTGCCCCGCCCCACCCGGCCGCGCAACTGGTGAAGTTGCGCAAGCCCAAAACGCTCGGCATGTTCGATCACCATCAACGACGCATTCGGTACGTCCACGCCCACTTCAATCACCGTTGTCGCCACCAGCAATTGGATCTCAGCGCGCGTGAAGGCGCCCATCACGGCAGCCTTTTCCGCCGGCGGCAGACGCCCATGCACCAGCCCAATGCGCAACTCCGGCAGCGCAGCTACCAGCGTCTCGTAAGTCTCCACGGCCGTTTGCAATTGCAAGGTCTCGCTTTCTTCAATCAGCGGACACACCCAATAGACCTGCCGCCCCGTCAGCGCCGCTTCGCGCACACGGCCAATCACCTCTTCCCTGCGGTTATCGGCGACAAGTTTTGTCAGGATCGGCGTGCGTCCAGGCGGCAATTCGTCAATAGTCGATACGTCCAGGTCCGCGTAATACGTCATGGCCAACGTGCGCGGAATCGGCGTGGCCGACATCATCAATTGATGCGGCTGGAAATCGTGCACGCCGTCGGCCGCCTTGTGCGCCTTGGCACGCAACGCGAGCCGCTGGGCAACGCCAAACCGATGCTGTTCATCGACAATCACAAAACCCAGCCGCGCGAACTCCACCGCGTCCTGAATGATGGCGTGCGTGCCAATCACAAGCTGCGCTGCACCCGATGCCGCCGCTTCGAGCGCGGCGCGCTTTTCCTTGGCCTTCAGGCTGCCGGCCAGCCAGGCGACCGTCACGCCCAACGGTTCGAGCCACGCACGCAACTTGCGCGCGTGCTGCTCGGCAAGGATTTCGGTCGGCGCCATCAACGCGGCCTGATAACCGGCGTCGATAGCCTGGGCCGCGGCAAGTGCGGCCACAATCGTCTTGCCACTGCCCACGTCGCCCTGCAACAGGCGCTGCATCGGGTGCGGCAACATGAGTTCGCCCGAAATCTCGGCACATACGCGTTCCTGCGCGGCGGTCAGCTTGAACGGCAGCGTTTGCAGGAAGCGCGCGACGAGCGACTCGGGCACGTTCTGCAAACGCGGCATCACCGGCGCGGCACGCGTACGGCGCTCCTCGTGTGCGCGTTTGAGCGACAACTGCTGCGCCAGCAACTCCTCGAACTTGATGCGCGTCCACGCCGGATGCGTGCCATCGATCAACGCGTTTTCATCGGAATCGGCGTGCGGGTGGTGCAGCGTTTTCACCGCGTCGAGCAACGCGGGCACGTTTAGCGGATCAAGATGCGCCCGGGCAATTTTCTCCGGCAGCAATTCCGGCAGATGAACCCGCGACAATGCGCTGTCGATGGCCTTGCGCAAATACGCCTGCGATACCCCCGCCGTGCTCGGATACACGGGCGTCAGCGCTTGCGGCAGCGGCGTGTCTTCATCGACGGGACGCACCGCCGGATGCACCATCTCCATGCCGAAAAAGCCGCCGCGCACGTCGCCGCGAACCCGCAGACGCATGCCAATCGCCATCTGCTTGACTTGCGAGCCGTAGAAGTTGAGAAAGCGCAGCGTGAGCTCGTCGCCGGCGTCGTCCTGGATCTTGACGAGCAGCTGGCGGCGCGGACGGTACGTGATCTCGTTGTCGAAAACGACCCCTTCGGTCTGCGCGTTATCACCGGGAATCAGGTGGTCGATGGGCGTGATGCTGGTCTCGTCCTCGTAACGCATCGGCAGATGCAAAACGAGATCGATATCGGATTTGAGACCGAGCTTGGCAAGCTTATCGACGGGTTTGGGCGGCGGCGCGGCGGGTTTAAACGGCTGGACCTTGTCCGCGGCGAGCTCCAGATTCGCGAGCGTTTTCGCGCCGCCCGAGCGCGAGCGCCTGCGGTTCTGAACAGGCGCGTCGGGTTCACCGGCTGCATCGGGAGCGTCTTGGGCGTCGGGAGCAACGAGCAAACGGCGGTCGGACAAGGGCATCTAATCTCTTCAAAGTACAATATCGGCTTCGTTCGGCACAGCGATGCCGGTTGCAGCACCACGCCGCACACCGCGTGCAGGTTCGTTACTGGATCGGGAAACGCGGTTGGCGACGGCTTTTGGCTTTTTGGCGCCGAAGCGGCGCGGACCTTCGAACCCATCGCAGCGCCGGCTTGCTCATCGAACACCAATAAACGCTGCCCGGGCCGCGAAACCTGACCGGCTCGAAAAGCAAGCGCCTACCCGCGCCGCCTTCAAGATAACGCGCGAATCACCGCGCATCGACCTGCTTTCCCCAATGTTCACGCTTTCCGACTTCGATTTTAATCTGCCGCCCGAGCTGATCGCGCAAACGGCGCTCACCGAGCGAAGCGCGAGCCGTCTGCTCGACGTGGATAACCGCACCGTTCCGGCCGCTTTTACCGACCGTCAGTTCAACGCGCTACCCGGCCTGCTCGAACCCGGCGATCTGCTTGTCTTCAACGATACCAAAGTCTTGAAGGCGCGGTTCCTCGGCCAAAAGGCCAGCGGTGGGCGTATTGAGGTGCTGGTCGAGCGTTTGACCGGCGCTACGACCGCGCTCGCGCAGATCCGGGCGAGCAAAAGCCCGTTGCCGGGCACGAAACTGGTTCTCGCCGATGCCTTCGAGGTCACCGTCGGCGAGCGCGTGGAACCGTTCTACACGCTGCATTTTCCCGCCGATTGCCTGACGCTGATCGAGCAACATGGCCGTTTGCCGTTGCCGCCTTATATAGAGCACGATCCCGACGCCTACGATGAAAGCCGCTACCAGACGGTCTACGCAGCCAATCCGGGCGCGGTAGCGGCGCCCACGGCGGGCTTGCACTTCGATCCGGCGCTACTCGCCGCGCTTGACGCCCGCGGCGTGGAGCGCGCGACGCTGACGCTGCATGTCGGCGCGGGCACGTTCCAGCCGGTGCGCGTGGAGAACCTCGCGGAGCACCGGATGCATAGCGAATGGTACCGGCTGCCGCAGACGCTCGCGGACAAGATTGCGGCGGCAAAAACGCGGGGTAATCGCGTGATCGCGGTCGGGACGACGTCGCTGCGCGCGCTCGAAGCGGCTGCGCGCGACGCCGATCAAGCCGGCCGCCCGCTCGCGGAAATCAGCGCCGAGACGGATATTTTCATCACGCCGGGCTATCAATTTCGGGTGGTCGACCGGCTCGTGACGAACTTCCATTTGCCGAAATCGACGCTGATGATGCTGGTCTCGGCGTTCGCGGGCATGGACCCGATCCGCGCCGCGTATGCCCACGCAATTGAAGAGCGTTATCGATTTTTCAGCTACGGCGACGCAATGCTGCTGACGCGGCAAGCTGCGGCCTGATGGGATGCAATTCCCGCGGATTGCCAGAGCGGTGAAAACGCCGCTGAGTATGCCGCTACAAGGCACGAACGATTGAACGCGCAAGGAACGATCGACGCGCCCACGAAAGAACACATCACCATTTGCGCCGGACTTGCCGATCCGTAGTTTGCGCTTCAGCGCTTACTCCGGTCCCATGCAAAGCACTTCCGGGCACAGGAGCATTTGAATGAGCGAAGCAAACAACGCAGCCACGACAAACGAAGCTGCAGCCCGGCCGGCCAACGGCCTGAAATTCGAGCTGATCACCACCGACGGCCAGGCTCGCCGCGGCCGCGTCACGCTGAACCATGGCGTGGTCGAGACGCCGATCTTCATGCCCGTCGGCACCTATGGCACGGTCAAGGCCGTGGCACCCCGCGAGCTTGAGGAAATGCGCGCGCAGATCATCCTCGGCAACACATTCCACCTCTGGCTGCGCCCGGGTTGGAAACCATCGCGGCGCACGGCGGCCTGCATCGGTTCATGAACTGGCAGCGCCCGATTCTCACCGATTCCGGCGGTTTCCAGGTCTTCTCCCTGGGCGATCTGCGCAAGATCACCGAAGATGGCGTCACGTTCGCGTCACCCATTAATGGTGACAAGCTGTTTTTATCGCCGGAAATCTCGATGCAGATCCAGAAGGTGCTGAACTCGGACATCGTGATGCAGTTCGACGAATGCACGCCGTATGCAACCAACGAAGTGCCCACGCCGCACCAGGACGCAGCCGATTCCATGCGCATGTCGATGCGCTGGGCCAAGCGTTCCGTCGATGAATTCGCCAAAGGTGAAAACCCGAATGCGCTGTTCGGCATCGTGCAGGGCGGCATGTTCGAGGACCTGCGCGACGAATCGCTGGCCGGCCTCGCGGACATTGGCTTTCACGGCTTCGCGATCGGCGGCTTGTCGGTCGGCGAGCCGAAGGAAGACATGATGCGCGTGCTGGAACACATCGGTCCGAAGCTCCCCGCCGACAAACCGCATTACCTGATGGGCGTCGGCACGCCGGAAGACCTCGTGGCGGGCGTGGCGTCGGGCGTCGACATGTTCGATTGCGTGATGCCCACCCGCAACGCGCGTAACGGCTGGCTGTTCACCCGTTTCGGCGACGTCAAGATTCGCAACGCCGCGCACAAGAACTCGCTCAAGCCACTCGATGAAACCTGCGGCTGCTATACCTGCCGTAATTTCACACGCGGCTATCTACATCACTTGCATCGAGTGGGCGAAATTCTCGGCTCGCAATTGAACACGATTCACAACCTGCATTACTACTTGCAACTCATGCAGGAAATCCGCGATTCGATCGAAAATCATACCTTCGATGCCTTCGTGAAGCAGTTCCGAGAGGATCGGGCACGGGGAATTGACTGACCGGATGGCTAACGTCCGTCCATTGAATCTGCAACCAGCCGAATAAACATTACAATTGCTTTACGCGGCGCTTTAACAGCTTGATCACAAAGCGCATTTCGCGCTTGTGCGGCGTGGCCCGGTGGTAGAATAGCGGGCTAATTTTCTGATCGTTATAACGGAGAGACCAACGTGGAGTTCTTTTCAAATGCCTTCGGCGGCGGCGCTGACGGCGCCCAATCGAGCATCATGAGTTTCCTGCCGCTGATCTTGATGTTCGCCGTGCTGTACTTCATCATGATTCGCCCGCAAATGAAGCGCCAGAAGGAACATCGCAACATGCTCTCGGCCATGGCAAAAGGCGATGAAGTGGTAACGAACGGCGGTATCGTCGGCAAGGTGACGAAGGTGACGGACGCTTATGTTGGCGTCGAAATTTCGGAAGGTACGGAAATCACCATCCAGAAGGCTGTCTGTCACGACCATCCTCCCGAAAGGCACGATCAAGTCGCTGTAAGGCCAACTTCTCTCGCGTCCGGCGCGGCCTCAGTGGTTCGGCCTCCATGGCCCACGGCCCGCTCATCGCCGGACGCATCGCTTATCCCCTCCTCGCCAACTCTTCCTGTTCGGCCATCCCCATGAATCGCTACCCACTTTGGAAATATGCCGTGATGCTGGTGGCGCTCGTCATCGGCCTCGTCTACACGCTGCCCAATTTTTTCGGCGAAGCGCCGGCGGTGCAGGTATCGAGCGGCAAGGCAACGGTCAAGCTCGATTCGTCAACGCTTGCCAATGTCGAGAGCGCGCTGTCGCCGAATCAGATCAACGCCTGACGAAGTCACGTTCGACAATTCGTCGGCCAACGCGAACATCCGCGTGCGCCTGAAAGACACCGACACGCAATTGCGCGTGAAGGATCTGCTGCAGAAAACGCTCAACAGCGACCCGACCGATCCGCACTATCGTCGTCGCGCTGAACCTGCAGAGCAGCTTCGCCGCGCTGGCTGACCGCGCTGCACGCGTTGCCGATGTACCTCGGCCTCGACTTGCGCGGCGGCGTGCACTTCCTGCTGCAAGTGGACATGGCAGGCGCGCTGAACAAGAAGCTCGATTCCGACGCCGCGGACGCCCGCACCCTGCTGCGCGACAAAAACATCCGCGATGGCGGCGTGAATCGCGTCAACCAGGCCGTGGTGGTCAATTTCGCCGACCAGGCCGCGGCCGACGCCGCGCGCACGCAGCTGTCGCCGCAGCGTCAGCGAACTGCAATGGGCGACGCGTCAGGGCGGCGACGGTTATCAGCTGGTCGGCACGTTCACGCCGGCGGCGCAGAAAGCCGTTGAAGACGCGCGCGCTCAAGCAGAACATCATCACGCTGCATAACCGCGTGAACGAACTCGGCGTGGCCGAACCGGTGATCCAGCAGCAAGGCTCCGACCGCATCGTGGTCGAATTGCCGGGCGTGCAGGACACGGCGAAGGCGAAGGACATCATCGGCCGGACGGCGACGCTTGAAGCGCGTCTCGCCGATCCGACGAACACGCATCCCGAATCCGAACGACCCGGTGCCGCCGGGTGACGAACTCTTCACGCAGGGCAACAAGGCCCGGTGCTCGTGCGCAAGCAGGTGATCTTCACGGGCGACCGGATCATCGACGCATCGGCGGGTTTCGACGAACATCAGCGTCCGTCGGTCAACATTCGTCTCGACGCCGCCGGCGGCCGCGCGGTGAGCAGCGTGTCGCGCGACAACATCGGCAAGCCGATGGCCATGATCCTGTTCGAAAAGGGCAAGGGCGAAGTGCTGACGGTCGCGACCATCCAGTCCGAACTCGGCGACCGCTTCCAGATCACCGGCCAGCCATCGCCGCAAGCCGCAACCGACCTCGCGCTGCTGCTGCGCGCCGGTTCGCTGGCGGCGCCGATGGACATCATCGAAGAACGCACGATCGGCCCGAGCCTCGGCGCCGACAACATCAAGAAGGGCTTCGATTCCGTGCAGTACGGTTTCGCCGCCATCGCTGTCTTCATGATCGCGTACTACATGCTGTTCGGCCTGATCTCCATGTTGTCGCTGTCGGTGAACCTGTTGCTGCTGGTCGCCATCCTGTCGATGCTGCAGGCCACGCTCACGCTGCCGGGTATTGCAGCTATTGCACTGGCACTCGGTATGGCTATTGACGCCAACGTGCTGATCAACGAACGGATCCGCGAGGAACTGCGTCACGGCGCGCCGCCGCAACTCGCCATTCAGAACGGTTTCGCGCATGCATGGGCCACGATTGTCGACTCGAACGTGACTACGTTGATTGCCGGTCTGGCGCTGCTGGCATTTGGCTCCGGTCCGGTCCGCGGCTTTGCGGTCGTGCACTGTATCGGCATCCTGACGTCCATGTTCTCGGCCGTGTTCTTCTCGCGCGGCCTCGTGAACCTTTGGTACGGCGGCAAGAAGAAGCTGCAGTCGCTCGCGATCGGTCAGGTATGGCGTCCGGCAGGCAGCGATACCGCTGCGGCCACCGCCGCTTACCTCGCGAACGAACGTGGCGAGGAGCCTTCCGCCGATCAAATCGTCCAGCCCGCCGCACGCGCCAAAGCACCGGTTCCCGCTCGTTCGCAAAAGCAGGCCGCGCCTGCGGTTCGCACCGGCAAGCCGGTTGCGCGCCGTCGCTCGGGTCCTGGCATCGAACCGAAAAAACCCGGCTCGTCCAACTGAGTCCCGGAGAATAAATCATGGAATTCTTTCGTATTCACCGCGACTTGCCGCTGATGCAGCGCGCGTTGATTTTCAACGCAATCTCGCTCATCACGTTTCTCGCCGCTGTGTTTTTCCTCGTGCATCGTGGGCTGCATCTGTCGGTGGAGTTCACCGGCGGAACGGTCGTGGAAGTGCAATATCCGCAAGCCGTGCCGCTTGAGCCGTTGCGCGCCACGATGGGCACAGCTCGGTTATCCCGACGCTCAGGTGCAGAACTTCGGCACGTCACGCGATGTGCTGATCCGCTTGCCGCTGAAGCAGGGTCTGACGTCGGCGCAACAGAGCGACCAGGTAATGGCCGCGCTGAAGAATCAGGACGCGCAAGCGCAGTTGCAGCGCGTTGAGTTCGTCGGTCCGCAGGTCGGCAAGGAACTGGTGACCAACGGCTTGCTGGCGCTGGCCTGCGTGGTGATCGGCATCGTGATCTACCTGTCGTTCCGCTTCGAATGGAAATACGCCGTGGCCGGCGTGATCGCCAACTTGCACGACGTGGTCATCATTCTTGGGTTCTTCGCGTTCTTTCAATGGGAGTTCTCGCTCTCCGTGCTGGCGGCAATTCTCGCGGTGCTGGGTTATTCGGTGAACGAGTCGGTGGTTATCTTCGACCGGATTCGTGAAACCTTCCGCAAGCAACGCAAGATGACCGTGATCGAGGTGATCAACCACGCAATCACCAGCACGATGTCGCGAACCATCATCACCCACGGCTGTACGGAAATGATGGTGCTGTCGATGTTCCTGTTCGGCGGCGCGACGCTGCATTACTTCGCGCTGGCGCTGACGGTGGGGATTTTGTTCGGTATCTATTCATCGGTGTTCGTGGCTGCCGCGCTGGCGATGTGGCTCGGAGTGAAGCGCGAAGACCTGGTGAAAGACAAGAAGTCGAAATTCGATCCGGGCGATCCGAACGCGGGCGCAGAGGTTTGACAGGAAGTTTGAAGATGTGAAATTCAGAGTTTGAGAGCGTGAAAGCGTGGAAAGGCCGATTCGTGAGAATCGGCCTTTTTTGCTTTTGAACGGGCATTTGCAACATTTTGTGGTTGTGCGACGAGGGCGTCGGTGCGCCGCTCAAACGTCACGCAAACCGGTTTCTAATCTCATACATTGTATGTACAATCGTAAATACAGGCGGCGCCATGCAATTCGAGTGGGACGAAGTGAAGAATCGCAGCAACATCGCCAAGCACGGCATCGATTTCACCGACGCAGTCGAAATTTTCAAGCATCCCGTGCTGAGCGCTGCGGATCGACGGGAAGACTTCGGAGAGGATCGCTGGATTGCGCTCGGATGGATGAAGCTGATTGTTGCGGTGGTCGTCTACGTGGAACGTAGCGGCGGCGACACCATCCGGATCATTTCGGCGCGCAAGGCAACCCGGCCAGAGATCAAACGCTACGGACACGCGCTCGTACCTTAAATCGCTTTACCGGCACCTCGCGGAATCAAGGGTGGGAGCACACACCATGACCAAAACAGCAAAACGACCAAGACCGACTGGAAGCATCTGGAAGCCATGCCGGATGCCAGTATCGACACAAGCGACATGCCCGAACTCGGCGACGACTTCTTTCAACGCGCCGAATTGCGTTCACCGCCGAAGCAGGCAGTCACCATGCGCCTGGATGCCGACGTGCTGGCCTGGTTCAAGGATCAAGGCCAGGGATATCAGACGCGGATCAACAAGCTTCTGCGCGCCTACATGCAGGCGCAGCAGAAGCGCCACTCATAGGCGCACGGCTTTACGAACCTTCACCGGAACCCCAGCCGCTTGCGCGCCGCCATCAACGCGACGAGACTCACCACCGCCGCAAATATCAGATAGAAACTCGGCGCGGCTTTTGATCCCGTCGATGAAATCAGCCACGTGATGATGAACGGTCCAAATCCGCCGAACACCGTCACTGCAATGTTATAAGCCAGCGACATCCCGGTCGTGCGCGTCGCTACCGGGAACATTTCCGAGAGCAACCCCGGCAGCGCCGCGAAGTACCCGGTCATCAGCACGCCGAGCACCGCTTGAACGACCAGCAGCGTGCCGAAGGTCGGATGTGCGACGAGCCAAGTGAAGAGCGGATAGATCAGCACGAGCAGCAGCACCGCCGAGACCAGCATGATCCGCGTGCGTCCGTGGGTATCGGAGAGATGGCCGACCATCGGCGAGAGCACCATCTGGATCGCGCCCGTGAGCAGGATCGCGGAAAATGCCACCGATGGCGCAAGCCCCAACTGGCGGATTGCGTACGTGGGCATGAAGAGCACAAGATACGTCGCCACCGTGCCCAGCACCACAGTTCCAATGGCAATCAGCAAGCGCTCCTTGTTCGACGCGAAGGTGTCGCGCAACGGTGTCGTGGTGGTGACGGCGGCGAGGAACTCCGGCGTTTCATCGAGACGCGTGCGGATGTAGTACGCCACCGGCCCAATCAGCAAGCCGAAGATGAACGGCACGCGCCAACCCCATGAACTCATCTGTTCCGGCGATAAATTCCCCGTCAGCACCACACCGAAAATCGCCGCCAGGAGCGTGGTGAGTCCCTGACTCGCGACTTGCCAGCTCGCAAAAAACCCGCGCCGGCCTGGAACATGTTCGGCGAGAAACGCTGTCGCGCTGCCGAATTCGCCGCCGGCCGAGAAGCCCTGCATCAGGCGCGCGAGCACCAGGATCAGCGGCGCGGCAATGCCGATGGACGAGTAAGTCGGCAACACGGCGATGATCAGCGTGCCCACCATCATCAACAGGATGGAAAGGGTGAGCGCTGCCTTGCGCCCTGCTCGGTCGGCATAAGCACCGAGCACGATCGCGCCCAGCGGCCGCATGAAGAAGGACACGCCGAAGGTGCCGAGCGTCAACAAGATGGACACCGAATCGTTGCCGGAGGGGAAGAACAGCTTCGAGATAACGACCGCGAAGAATCCGTAGACCACCAGGTCGAACCATTCCAGCGCATTGCCTATGGAGGCGGCCACCACGGCACGCCAGGCGGCTGGACGGGTGATCGCTACTGCTGCGGGCGTAGTACTGCTCATGCATTTCTCCTATGTCGACCGGAGTTAGCGCTTCAGCGCTTACTCCGGTCCCATGCAATTGATTGCGGTCGACCGGAGTTAGCGCTTTAGCGCTTACTCCGGTCCCATGAGATTGCTCGCGGTCGACCGGAGTTAGCGTGTCGACCAGAGTTGGCGCTTTAGCGCTTACTCTGGTCCCATAGCGCTTACTCCGGTCCCATGAAAGTTGGGTTCTGTTCGTTTCGATGTGACGGGCTGTCGGCCTGCGCGCAAATGTTGCCGACTGTGCCACACCGAAATCAAGATCGAAATGCTCGCAAAACCGGGGGCGAAAAAAAACCGCTTCGACCGAAGCGGTTTTCATGATCCAGCGGGATCGAGCATCTGGCTTACTGCTTCACGCCTTCTGCCTGGATATGCAGCGTCGTCTTCATGCTGAAGCCATACGCCTTGCCGTAGTCAACACCGAAGTCGGCGCGATCGAACGTCGCCGTCGATTCCGTGCCGCACACTTCCTTCTTCAGCATCGGATGCGTAAAGCACTTGAACCTCTCGATCTTCAGGTTCACCGGCTTCGTCACGCCATGGAACGTCAACTCGCCGATAACTTCCACCGGCACATCGCCCTTGAACTTGATCGACGTGCCCTTGTAGGTTGCCGTCGGGAATTTATCGGCATCGAAGAATTGCGCGCTCTTCAGTTCGCCGTTCAGCTTCTCGTTGCCAATATCGATCGACGTCATGTCAATGGTCGCATCCAGCGTGCCTTTCTGCGTGGCGCGATCGAGCGTCACGGTGCCGCTGCTCTTGGTGAACTTGCCGCGCCATGTCGAGATGCCGCCGAAGTGGTCGGCTTCAAAGCTCGGGGATGTATGAGCGGGATCGAGTTGATACGTGACTTCAGCAGCCATTGCATTAAACGATGCCGCTGCGACCAGCGCGCCTGCCGCTGCAATCAAAAGGTTCTTTTTCATGGGTTTTCCTGGATAAATTTTAAAGACGAAGACCGTTTATTTCTTGACGGCGACGAGATGAAACTTGATCACGACCTCATCGGCCACAACCGATGTGTCTTTCCACTCGCCCGTGCCGACGTCGAACTGCGTGCGTTTGATGGGCAATGAGCCATCGAAGGTTTGCGTCGCGCCCTGGCTCGTGACGGTAACGGGCACGGTGACGTTCTGCGACTTGCCCTTGATGGTCAACTTGCCGCTGACGTTGTACTTGGTGCCGCCCGCCGGCGCGATTGCCGTGGAAGCGAAGGTTGCAGTCGGGAAATGGGCGGTATCGAACCAGTCCTTGTCGGTGGCTTGCTTGTTGTAGGTTTCGTCACCGAGATCGTAGCTTGATGTATCGATACTGATAGTCGCGCTGCCGGCGGTCGGCTTGGCGGGATCGAAGTCGAGCTGCGCGGTGAACTTCTTGAACTTGCCTTCGACCGGCACGGCCATCTGCTTCGATGTCGCGGTTACCGTGCTCTTGGTCATGTCGACCTGGCTTTGACCAAAGGCGGAAACCGCCGCGACCAGCGATGCAGCGGAAAAGCCTGCAAGCAACCAACGGGAAAATTTCGCGTGTTTCATGTATGTCCTGAGGCAATCGGCAAGCAATCCGAAAAATCGGCTAAGCCGCTATTGAAGAGTCAAACGCAATCCAGCGCAACCCACGCGAAGGAAACTGGCTATCAACAACGAGGAAGCAATTACCGCTTATTTCCGCTGAATGCGCACCAGAAGACGATTATCGGAGGAACGGGATCATGCGTGCTAGGAGTCCGTCGCGATCGACAAAATGGTGCTTCAATGCCGCAAGAACGTGCATGACGACCAGCACGAGCAGCGTGTAGTTCAAGAAGATGTGGACCGTCTTCAGCGTCGCTTTCAGCGCGGTATCCGGCCCGATGATGGTCGGCAGCGGCACCAGTCCGAGATACACCACCTGAATCCCCGCCGCCGAGCTGTACAGATAACCGGAGGCAGGAATGACCAGCATCAGCGCGTAAAGCAAAAAATGCGTGATATTGGCGACACCCTTCTGCCACGCCGGCATGCGCCGCGGCATGGCTGGCGCCTTATGCGTGGTACGCCATAACACGCGTACGAGCGCGAGCGCGAATACTGTCACGCCGATCCATTTATGCCACGAGAAGTACTTGAGCTTGGTCGGTGTGAAACCGGGAATATCGGTCATGATCCAGCCGAGATAAAAGCCGCAGACAATCAGCAGCGCGATCAGCCAGTGAAGGCCGATTGCGGTCCGGCTGTAGGTGTCGGAGCTGGCGAAGTTCGGACTGCGTTCCATACATGGTCCACCAGAAAAAGTGCGGAATTGATGATCCGACCCAACGGCTTACCGCTGAACAGGGGCGGTAAAAGCGGCAATAAGGGTCTCAAGGCCGCCATCCTACCCGAACACGTAAAAAACGGCTTTTTGGACTGAAATACTTGCCGATTTGTCGTAAGTAAACCGGCGAATCGACCGCCGATGCCCCATCCTCAAGGTTAAAACGAGCGAGGCATGCGAACCATTCCATCCGGCGAAAGGTCCGAGCAAAGCATATTCGGCGTTGATTGCGGCTTTGAAGCATGAATGAACCGGCCGTTTCGAGCCCGGCGCGTGCCAGGCGACGCGGCAGTCTCGCCGTTTGTTACCATGCCCGCTGGCGCAGGCCTTGCTCTTTCCAGCGGCTGCCCGAGTCAGGACGCACCAGTACGCATCACCACATTAAATAACACGCCAGTACGAGCCAGCACGCAGCCTATGGAAGAAGACGATCTGATTGCCTGCCATGAGTGCGACGCACTATTTCACAAGCGCGCACTGCCTTCCCGCAGTTCAGCCAAATGCACGCGCTGTGGTGCCACGCTCTATCCGAGCGTGTCGTCGAATCTGGACAAACTGTGCTCCGTCACGCTCGCCGCGCTGATCACGTTCCTGATCGCGCAGGCGTTTCCTATCGTGGAGCTGGAAACGAACGGCATCACCTCCCAGACGACGCTGATCGGGGCGATTGTCGCGTTGTGGGGCGAAAACATGGAGGTGATCGCCGTCATGGTATTTTGCGCGACCATCCTTTTTCCGCTCACTGAACTCGTCGCGATGCTGTATCTCCTCGTGTCCTTGCGCGCGGGTTTCTTGCCGGCGGGATTCAATCGCGTATTGCGCGCAATTCAGTTCGTGCGGCCGTGGGGAATGATCGAAGTGTTCATGCTCGGCGTGCTCGTCACACTGGTGAAGATGGTGAGCATCGCGCGCGTGATTCCAGAGGCTGCGTTGTTCGCGTTCGGTGCCCTGACCCTCCTGTTCGCGCTCATCCTGACGTTCGATCCGCGGGCGCTGTGGGAAGTCGCCGAACGGCTGGCAACGCACGGACCGTTGCGATATTCCCCTTTCGGCGGCCTGCAATCCGGCCTGCCACCAAATCAGCAAACCGATCTTCAAGCCGATTCCCCACTCGATTTGCTGCGTCCGTCCAGTACTCCGCTTGCCACGCCGCCAGATGCGGCTACTCCACCGCCGAAGTCATGAACGACACCACTGAATCCGCCGAATCCGCGCCTGCGCCAGAACAACCCGCGCCCGTCTACACCACCGCTGCGCGCGCAGGTCTGATCGGCTGCCACGCCTGCAACCGCGTGCAAAAACTCGCACGCACCGTCGAGCACCAGCGCTGCGTGCGGTGCGGCGCCAAACTGCATAAACGCACTCCGGACTCGGTTGCGCGCACTTGGGCGCTGCTGTTGTCGGCTGCCATCCTCTACGTGCCGGCGAATTTATATCCGGTGCTGCATACGTCGTCGATTGTCGGCTCGGAAGACGACACGATCATGAGCGGCGTGGCGATGTTCTGGAACGATGGCGACTATCCGCTCTCCGCCGTCATCTTCATTGCCAGCATTCTCGTGCCCATGCTCAAGCTCGGCACGCTCGCGTACCTCACCTGGGCCACGCAAACCGCCTCGAAATGGCGTCCGCGTCAGCGCACGACGCTTTACCGCATCGTCGAAAAAATCGGCCGCTGGTCAATGCTCGATGTCTTCGTCGTCACCCTCACCGTGGCGCTGGTGCGCTTCGGATCGCTCGCCGTCATCACGCCAGGACCGGGCGCGCTCGCGTTCGGCTGCGTCGTGGTGCTGACCATGCTCGCCTCCATGCAATTCGACCCGCGGCTGATGTGGGATCACATCGAACCTTCAGGAAAGAAATATGACTAGCCCGCAAGGTCCATCGAATGACACCGTCAAAGGCCCGAATGAGCCTGCGCGCAATGCGGGCGGCGGCGGTTTGCCGCCTAATCTGCCCGATCCGGTGATCGAGCCGCGCAGCCGCTGGATACCATCGCTTGTATGGGTGATTCCACTGGTCGCCGCGCTGATCGGCGTCGCGCTGGTGGTGAAGTCGGTGTCAGGACGCGGACCGTCCATCACGATCAGCTTCGTGAGCGCCGAAGGCCTCGAGACGGGCAAGACCAAGCTGAAGTACAAGGACGTGGATGTCGGCACCGTCAAGAACATCACGCTGTCGAAAGATCATGCTCGGGTGCTCGTGGAAGTTCAGTTGACCAAGGTCGCCGAAGATTTTGCGGTGAAAGACACGCGCTTCTGGGTCGTTCGCCCGCGCGTGGCCGCGAGCGGCGTGACCGGGCTCGGCACGTTGCTGTCCGGTGCGTACATCGGCGTGGATGCGGGGAGGTCAAAAGAAGACGAAACCCATTTTGTCGGGCTCGAAACGCCGCCTGCCGTTACAGGCGATCAAAAGGGCCGGCAATTCACCCTGCGCGGTGAGTCGCTCGGCTCAATCGATATCGGTTCGCCTATCTATTACCGTCGCGTGCAGGTTGGACAAGTGGCCGGTTTTTCGCTCGATAAAGACGGCACGGGCGTCACCATGCAGGTGTTCGTGAACGCGCCGTACGATCAATACGTCGGCACGAATGCGCGCTGGTGGCATGCAAGCGGCGTCGATCTTCGGCTCGATTCAAGCGGCCTGAAGCTCAACACGCAGTCGCTCGCGACCGTGGTGCTGGGTGGGATCGCGTTCCAGACGCCGCCGAATCAGGAGCCCGGGCAGCAGGCGCCGAGCAATATGACATTCCGTCTCGGTTCCGACGAATCCGACGCCATGCGAGACCCCGATGGCCAGCCGTTGCGCGTGGTGATGAACTTCAACCAGTCGCTGCGTGGACTGTCGCTGGGCGCGCCGATCGATTTCCGCGGCATCGTGCTGGGGAGCGTGACGGGCATTGCTATCGACTACGATCCGAAAACGCGCAGCTTCCAGATGCCGGTGACGATGAACCTCTATCCCGATCGGCTCGGCAAGCGCTTCCGGGATTCGGTGCCTCGCCAGAACACGGCGGCCGGGCAGGAACTGCTCGAACGCCTGATCGCGAACGGATTGCGCGGGCAATTGCGCACGGGCAACTTGTTGACCGGACAGCTGTATGTGGCGCTCGATATTTTCCCGAAGGCGGCGAAGGTCACGCTGAATGCCGGCGCCGATCCGCTTGAGCTGCCGACCGTGCCGAACACGCTCGACGAACTGCAGTTGCAGGTGGCGGATATCGCGAAGAAGCTGGACAAGATTCCCTTCGATGACATCGGCAACAACCTGAACAGCGCGCTGAAGAACGCGAACAGCCTGTTCAAGCAACTCGACACGCAAGTGGCGCCCGAAGCTCGCGACACGCTGGTGGCCGCGAAGAAAACCTTCGGCGAAGCGCAAAACACGCTGCAGCAGGATTCGCCGCTGCAGTCAGATGTCCATCAGGCGCTGCAGGAACTCACGCGGACGCTGCAATCGCTCAATGCACTCGCCGATTATCTGGAACGTCATCCGGAGTCGCTGGTGCGCGGAAAATCAGGAGATAAGCCATGAGCATGGCCGGAGTATTGAGGGCCGTCGGCGGGATGTCGGCATTAGGTCTGCTGGCCGCGCTCACGGCGTGCAGTTCGCCGAGCGCGCGCTTCTACACGCTCGGCGGCAGCGATGCCGCGTTGAGAACGGCGACGCCCGCCGCGTTTTATCTGGAACTGGCAGCGGTGGACATGCCGCCGCAAGTCGCCAAGAACCAGATGGTCGTGCAAGACGGCTCGGCGCAGGTTCGAGTGCTCGAGGACGAACGCTGGGCCTCGCTTCCCGCCGACGAAGTCCGGCGCGCGCTGTCGGCGGACCTGTCACAGCAGCTTGGCGCTATCGACGTGTATGGCACGCCGCATCCGGAAAGCGTGCCGGTGTATCGCGTGAAGGTGACTGTGCAGCGCTTCGAGTCGTCGCCGGGACGGCGCGCTTTGATCGATGCCGTCTGGAGCGTGCGCGGCGTGAGCAATCAGGCGGTGTTGACGTGCCGGACGGTGGCCGAACAACCCGTCGATGCCGGTTATGACGCGCTTGTGGCCGGGCATCGGCGAGCTGTTGACTTGCTCGCCAACGCGATTTCCGCAGGCGTGCGGACGGTGAGTGCGGCGCCCGCGCCTCCGGTTGCAGCTGCCGCCACGGTTAAAGGGAATGCAGTGAAGTCCGTACCGGCTGTGCTTCCTTGTCCCATGGCCGCTATTTCCGCGAACGCTTCGCCTGCGCAGTGAGCGTGGCTGACCAAGCCAATGGCCGCCTCTATCCCGGCGCAAGCCTGGGAATGTGACGCACGGACGACTTCATACGCCTGACGCGCGGCACCTGTAAAACCGCGACCCGGTTGCACCGAAAGGCGCACCGGGTTTTTGTCGCCCGACCACAACGCCGCAATCTCGAATTTAAGTCGGCGCGCTTCGGGGCGGTTAAGATCGCTCTCCGTGACTACTTTTTGCATAATCCACAAGACAGATGATGAAACTGATCGGTTCGCTCAGCAGCCCGTACGTCCGCAAGACGCGGATTGTGATGGCAGAAAAGAAGATCGACTGCGAACTGGTGCTCGAAAACGTCTGGGCGCCCGATTCAAAAATCCATAGTTACAACCCGCTCGGCAAAGTGCCCTGCCTGATTCTGGACGATGGCGAAGCCGTGTTCGATTCGCGCGTAATTTGCGAATACGTCGATACGCTCACCCCTGTCGGCAAACTATTGCCACAGGAACGCCGCGAGCGCACTGAAGTGCGATGCTGGGAAGCGCTGGCTGACGGCATGCTCGACGCCGCGGAACAGATCCGACTGGAGATGACGCAGCGCGAGGACGACCAGCGTAACGCCGCCTGGATCGCGCGTCAGCAGCGCAAGATTGACGAGGGTCTGAAAGCGATGTCGAAAGGTCTTGCCGCCAAGACCTGGTGTTCGGCGAATCACTTCACGCTCGCCGATATTGCCTGCGGCTGCGCGCTGGGTTACATCGAGTTCCAGATGCCGGAAGTGAACTGGCGCGAGGAGTATCCCAATCTCGACAAACACGTTCAGCGTTTGTCGCAGCGCCAGTCTTTCATCGATACATTGCCGGCTTGAACGGTTTGTTTTCATGCGGTTAGCGGCACGGTGACGGCGGCCGTGGCTGAGAAGAAAGATGAGATGAGATGAGCCCGACCCGCCTTGCGGCGCGTGGGGCTTTTGTTTTTTCGGCTTACTTCACGAGCACCTGCGTTGCAACGTATATTGCAAGGCAACGCCGATACATCTACCTGTAGATAGGTGAATTCGAAAAAATTAGTAAACTTACCAAGCTTACTAAAATTCACCACTGAGACCCGTGCTTAGGCGGCCTGCACCGTGAGCACGGCAAAGTACTCGTCAAATTACAGCAGCGCCGTGAATCCAGCAGCCACTTTTCAGGTGCGGTAAAAAATAAGATCAATCGGCTAAAAAATATCTTTTAATTCGTAAAAATCGGCAATCAAAATCTACCTACTCACAGATAGATTTTGTTTGATACACAGTGATTCATTCCCAGCAAGAATCAGACAGTGATTACGTATTGACTGTCTGTTATGTATCTGCAATTGCCGCGGATGCTCTGCGATCGCCCTGAAGCGAAATTCGATCGCGCCCTTTTCAACCACGCGGCATTGAAACACCCAATTTTCTGCTTTGAGTCGCCGTTCAACGTTTCACGGTTTGGGTCACTTCGTCCAGGCGTACCTTCGTGTGAAACAACCGGCACGCGAGCAAACTTCCCTGATACGCCGCGAATAGCGCGCGAGCCGTTACCTCAGGCTTGCCGTTCATCCGTAAAGTCTCCTGTCTTTCACCTTCGGACAACACCTTTGCGAGCCAGGATTCGTTGGCTTTAAAAAATGCCTGCACCGCGTGGCGGACGTCTTCGGGCACCGATTCAATATCCGCAGCAAGCATTCCGCAAAGACAGACTTGATCGCCTTCACCTACGATCTTGCCGAACACCTTCACATAACGGTCGAGTTTTTTCTCAGCGGATGCGGAGCTATCGATGGCGTAAATCGATGACATGACATCTGCGCTGTAAGTGTTCACTGCTTCGAGCACCAAGTCGTCCTTGGACGGGAAGTAGTAGTGAATACTCGACGTCTTCACTCCGACAAGCGACGACAGATCCCGATAACTAAAGCCGTTATAGCCACGCGTCATCAACAGGACTTGCGCGTGATCCAGCAATTGCCCGCGTACGGTATTTTTGTCGGGGATTTTATCGATGTGCATTTCGGTTTCCGCTCTCCATTTGCGTTGCCTGCTGCCAATCCAACTCCGAATCCAGCCTCGAATTCAGCTTCAACCTACTGCGCACCCGAATTTATCTACTAGAAGATAGATGAGCAAGAACATTTTGTCCTTGTAGCATGAATTTCACCCGGAATTTTTCAGATCGAGCGGCCAGAACCCATCGAATACGCAGCGGGTATGTACCGATTTTTTATGATTTACTGATAAGGCTCGTTTCGCGCCCGACTTGTTGCATGAGTGAAAACGCAAGGACAAGCCAAGAAAAAAGCGGGCCGCAGCCCGCTTTCACCCACCGTCGAAACCTCGGACGATGCGTCCTATCTCGCCACCAGCAACGCAGCTTGCGCGTCACGGCGCATAGGCTGCGCGGTTGCCGCCGACTCAATGATCCCGCCGCCCAGACACACATCGCCTTGATAAAGCACCGCCGATTGTCCCGGCGTGACGGCCCATTGGGCATCGTCGAAATGCAGTTCGAAGCGCCCATCCACGGAGCCCGACGCCCCCACCACACAGGGCGCATCCGACTGCCGATACCGCGTCTTGGCCGCGCAAGCCGTGCCTTCATCGGGCGCGGCGCCCGCCACCCAGCTCGTATTCCCCGCCACGAGCGAACGCGAAAGCAGCCACGGATGATCGTGGCCCTGCACCACATACAGCGTGTTCGACGCCATGTCCTTGCCCGCGACGAACCACGGATCGCCGCTGCCGTCCTTGCTGCCGCCGAGCCCAATCCCTTTCCTTTGCCCGAACGTATAGAACGCGAGCCCGACATGCTCGCCCATAACCTTCCCCTCCGGCGTCTTCATGGGCCCCGGTTGCGTTGGCAGATAGCGATTCAGGAACTCGCGAAACGGCCGTTCGCCGATAAAACAAATGCCCGTCGAATCTTTCTTGGCGGCATTGTGCAAACCGATCTGCGCCGCGATTTCGCGAACTTTCGTCTTGGGCATTTCCCCAAGCGGAAACAGCGTCTTCGACAACTGCGCCTGATTCAGCCGATGCAAAAAGTACGACTGATCCTTAGTCGAATCGGTAGCTTTCAGCAGCTCGAACAACCCGTCGCGCTCACGCACGCGAGCGTAATGCCCGGTCGCGATGGTTTCGCCGCCAAGCGACATCGCGTGGTCGAGGAAGGCTTTGAACTTGATCTCCGCGTTGCACAGCACGTCCGGATTCGGCGTGCGGCCGGCCGAGTATTCCCGTAGAAACTCCGCGAACACGCGGTCTTTGTACTCGGCCGCGAAGTTGACCGCTTCCACGTCGATACCGATCATGTCCGCCACCGACACCACGTCGATCCAGTCCTGCCGCGTCGAGCAGTATTCGCCGTCGTCGTCGTCTTCCCAATTCTTCATGAACAGGCCGATCACGTCGTAGCCCTGCTCCTTGAGCAGCCAAGCGGTCACCGACGAATCCACGCCGCCCGACATGCCCACCACGACTTTCTGTTTTCCGGCCTTGCTCATTTGTAAAACCAGCCCTAAACCTGAACCCGCACCGGCGCGACCGAATGCGTATGAATGAAGTCGAGCGGCACGCGCCGCCCGGCGAGGTAATGATCGAGACATTCCAGCACAGCCGGCGACCGATGCCGGTCCGCGCACGCACGCAGTTCATCGGCGGTGAGCCACATGGCCCGCACGATGCCCGAGTCGAGTTTCATGTCCGGCACCGGGCCCGACGTCGTGCCGCAGAACGTAAACCTGAGATACGTGACTGATCGCCCCGGTCGCTCGAAGTGCGTCAAATACGTGCCGACGAGCGCTTCCGGCTCGAAACGGTGCGCCGTTTCCTCCAGCGTCTCGCGCTTGACGGCATCAATTAGCGTTTCTCCCGCTTCCAGATGCCCGGCCGGCTGGTTGATCCTGAGCCCCTCCGACGTGTGCTCCTCGATCACAAGAAAGCGCCCGTCCCGCTCCACGATTGCCGCGACGGTTACGCGCGGCGTCCAACGTTCTGGTTTCATGGGACAGTATTTTACCGTTTTGCGCGATTTCCGCGTTTTCCCGTTGCTCGCAGACCGCTTGCGGACCGCTTGCGGACCGCTTGCAGACCGGTTGCGGACCACTCCGCACGTTGTTGCCGGAACGAGTCATTTTTCCCAAATGTTTCGGTTAAAGTGACGATCAGTCGCAAATAGCAGCTTAAACACTCGGTTAATCATGCGCATAGGCGGCATCCTGGTCATACAGGATGGTTGCTGCAACACGTGAGCGACTGAACACGGCCACATCAAAAATTAGAACGTGAGGAGGATGAAGATGCATATCGGAGTGCCTGCCGAAACGCGGGCGAACGAGGCGCGCGTCGCCGCCACGCCTGAGACGGTCAAGAAGCTCGTGTCGCAAGGTCACCGGGTTACGGTGCAGCGCGGCGCGGGTGTGCCAGCGAGTTATATCGATGAAGCCTTCGCCGCTGCCGGCGCAGAACTCGTCGATGCAAACACTGCGTTTGCCGCCGATCTTGTCCTCAAGGTTCATTCGCCGAACGAAGCCGAGTTGCCGCTGCTGAAACACGGCGCCGTGATTGCCGGGATGCTCGATCCTTTTAACGCCGAGAACAACACGCGCCTGGCCGCTTCCGGCATCACCGCGTTTGCGTTGGAAGCTGCACCAAGAACCACGCGCGCGCAGAGCCTGGACGTGTTGTCATCGCAGGCGAATATTGCCGGGTACAAGGCAGTGCTGGTCGCGAGCAACATCTATCAGCGCTTCATGCCGATGCTGATGACCGCCGCCGGTACCGTGAAAGCCGCACGCGTGCTGGTGCTGGGCGCGGGCGTCGCGGGCCTGCAGGCCATCGCCACGGCCAAGCGGCTTGGCGCGGTGATCGAAGCATCCGATGTGCGTCCCGCGGTCAAGGAGCAAATCGAATCGCTGGGCGCCAAGTTCCTCGAAGTCCCCTACGAAACCGATGAAGAACGCGAAGCCGCAGTCGGCGTAGGCGGCTACGCCCGTCCGATGCCCGCAAGCTGGCTCGCGCGTCAATCCGTGCTGGTCGCCGAACGCGCAAAACAAGCCGATATCGTCATCGCGACTGCGCTGATTCCGGGGCGCCCCGCGCCTACGTTGATCGCGGCGGAAACCGTGCAGCAGATGAAGCCGGGTTCGGTCATCGTCGATCTGGCTGCTGGACGCGGTCCGGAATTCGAAGGCCGGCGCGGCGGCAATTGCCCGCTCACCGAAGTCGATCAAGTCGTGATGAAACACGGCGTGCATCTGGTCGGCTACACCAATCTCGCCTCAATGGTCGCCACCGATGCCTCTGCTCTCTACGCCCGCAATCTGCTTGATTTCATCAAGCTGATCGTGACGAAGGAAGGCGCGTTGAACATCGATATGGCCGACGATATCGTCGCCGCGACGCTCTTGTGCCGGGACGGCCAGGTGACGCGCGGGATTAAAGGAGACTGACATGGAACTGGTTAATCACACGGTCATCAACCTGATCATCTTCGTGCTGGCGATTTATGTCGGCTACCACGTGGTGTGGAACGTCACGCCCGCGTTGCACACGCCTTTGATGGCGGTGACGAATGCAATTTCCGCAATCGTGATTGTCGGCGCGATGCTGGCAGCAGGCCTGACGATTGGCGGCGCCGGCAAGTTCTTTGGCACGCTTGCGGTGTTGCTGGCGGCGGTCAATGTATTCGGCGGCTTCCTGGTGACGCGACGAATGCTCGAGATGTTCAAGAAGAAAGCGCCCAAGCAGATCACTCACGCTTCGAAGGGGGGCGCGCAATGAGCATGAGCGTTGTCACTCTCCTGTATCTCATCGCCTCGGTCTGTTTCATCCAGGCGCTTAAAGGCTTGTCGAACCCGAAGACGGCGCGCATCGGCAATACGTTCGGCATGGTCGGCATGGCGATCGCGATATTGACGACCATCGCGTTGATCGTGAAGCAGGCGTCGGCGCTGGGATCGGACCTGTCGCTGGGCTTGGGCCTGCTGTTCGCGGCGCTCGTGGTGGGCGGCGCGGTCGGTGCGTATGTCGCGGCGAAAGTCGAGATGACGAAGATGCCCGAACTCGTCGCCGCGATGCACTCGCTGATCGGTCTGGCGGCAGTGTGTATCGCGTATGCGGTGGTTTCGGAACCGTCTGCGTTTGGTCTTGCCGCGTTGGGCGAACCGATTCCCGTGGGCAATCGCGTGGAATTGTTTATCGGTACGTTTGTGGGCGCGATTACGTTCTCGGGTTCGGTGATCGCGTTCGGGAAGCTCTCGGGCAAGTACCAGTTCCGCTTGTTCAAGGGCGCGCCGGTCGTGTATAGCGGCCAGCACATGATCAACCTGCTGCTCGCGCTCGCGATGCTCGGGTTCGGCATCATCTTCATGTTCACGCAAGCGTGGCTGCCGTTCATCATCATGACGGCGATTGCGTTTGCGTTGGGCGTGCTGATCATCATCCCGATCGGCGGGGCGGATATGCCGGTGGTCGTGTCCATGCTCAATTCGTATTCGGGCTGGGCGGCGGCGGGCATCGGCTTCTCGTTGAACAATCCGATGCTGATCATCGCGGGATCGCTGGTCGGTTCCTCGGGTGCGATCCTCTCGTACATCATGTGCCGCGCAATGAATCGCTCGTTCTTCAACGTGCTGCTGGGCGGGTTTGGTAACGAAGGCGGCGCGGCGGCAACGGGCGGCGCGCAAGAGCAACGCCCGGTGAAATCCGGTTCCGCCGATGACGCCGCGTTCATGCTCAGCAACGCCGAAACGGTGGTCATCGTGCCGGGTTATGGGTTGGCCGTGGCGCGTGCTCAGCACGCGCTGAAGGAACTCACCGATAAGCTGGTCGAGAAAGGCATCAACGTGAAGTACGCGATTCACCCGGTGGCAGGTCGTATGCCGGGCCACATGAACGTGTTGCTGGCTGAGGCCGAAGTGGACTATGAACTGGTCCACGAAATGGAAGACATCAACGGCGAGTTCCAGCAGACGGATGTGGTTTTAGTCCTTGGCGCCAACGACGTGGTGAATCCGGCCGCGAAGACGGATCCGAAATCGGTGATCGCGGGCATGCCGATTCTGGAGGCTTACAAGGCGAAGACGATTATCGTGAACAAGCGGTCCATGGCGGCGGGTTATGCCGGGCTGGATAACGAGTTGTTCTATATGGACAAGACGATGATGGTTTTCGGTGATGCCAAGAAGGTGATTGAAGATATGGTGAAGGCGGTGGATTAACGCTCGCTGCATCATAAAGCGGAATGAAGCGGAACGCCGGCGTGCTCGATAGAGACGCCGGCGTTTTCTCATTTTTCATCCCAAAGGGCGTCCCATATTTTTTGTCAACAGATTTACCGCCTGACGATCTCTTCAGCAGAACCTTTAAAACATTGCTTCCAGGCCCTTACGATCAACCAGATCGAGCAGCTTCAGCGACGGCCCGTTCGGCCGCTTCTGGCCCTGCTCCCATTTTTGCACCGTCGATGCGCTCGTGTTGAGACATGCCGCGAACACCGCTTGACTAGCCTTGCTGCGCTGGCGTAGCCGCTTGATCTGCGCCGCGCTGTAATCCTTGATTGGCGGCAGACATAGCGCGTCGAATTCCCGCAGTGTCACGGCATCCATCGTTCCAGCCTGATGTAGCCCTTGCGCCGTTTCGTGCAGCGCCTTCAGCAATTTGTCACTCATCGCTCTTTACCTCATGTAACTCGCCTGTGCGAAGCGCCTGGGAGAGCGTGCGCACGTCATAGCCCAACAATTGCTCGCCGAGCAGCTTCAAAGCCACCAATCCCTTGTCGCTCACGTTAGCCCTCTCACTCTTGGCGAACCCGAATACGAAGAAGGCTTGCTCGCCCAGTCGAAACGCCAGCAGCGTGCGTACTCCGCCGCGCTTTCCGCGTCCATTGATACCGACTCGCTTCTTGAATACGTGCCCGCCCAAATTCGCGTCAATCAGACCCCGCCGCATTTCCGCGACGGCACTCAGCAGCGCCGCATCGGTCACGCCCTCCGCATAAGCCCAGCGCGCAAACCATTTGGTCTTAAAAATCCGCATCTTCATCCTTCAGAAACTATAGCACCCGGTGCGATAGTTCGTATTTTGTCGCCCTCTTTTGTTAAGCCACGATTAGCCACGATAACGATTCTTGGGTGACGGCGTAACTAGCCGATCAGCTAACTTGAGCATCGAATTCCAATACGGAAACATTCGAATTCGCGTCCGCCCCACAGAGCTTGCGGAAACCTCGTCTGCCGGTGCGCGCTTGGCTAACCCATCGCCAGCCACCGCCCCGCGTACAATATCCCCCTTCAATTCCCAAAAAAGCACCGCCCCATGGCCACTACTTTCCTTTTCGACTGGTTTGTCCCCTGCCCGCGCGGTCTCGAGGCCCCGCTTGCGGCCGAACTCGCCGAAATCGGACTGAAGCACGTAGAGGGCTCCCAATTCAGAGCCGGCAAGGAAGTCCCCGGCGGCGTGCATTTGCGCGGCAGCTGGGCGGCCGGCATGGCGGCGAACCTGCATTCGCGCATCGCGAGCCGCGTGATGCTCAAGCTTGCTCAAGGCCCGTATCGCAGCGAACACGACATTTACGATCTCGCCTATCAGCAGCAATGGGAAAAGTGGTTCTCGCCGAACGAAACTATTCGCGTCGATATCACCGCGATCAAATCGCCGCTGCGCAGCCTCGAATTCGCGACGTTGCGCGTGAAAGACGCGGTATGCGACCGCTTGCGGGAATTGACGGGCAACCGACCAAGCGTCGATACCGCCCAGCCCGACGTTCGCGTCTTCGCGTTCCTCACGCTCAACGAATGCACGCTCTACCTCGATACCTCCGGCGATCCGCTCTTCAAACGCGGCTGGCGTCTCGACAAAGGCGCGGCACCTTTGCGTGAAAATCTCGCGGCCGGCATCCTGCGTTTGACTGGCTGGACGCCCGGCACTCCCCTCTACGATCCGATGTGCGGCAGCGGCACCTTCCTCGCGGAAGCGGCGCAAGTTGCGCTGAACATTGCGCCCGGTGTAGACCGCCGCTTCGGCTTCGAAAAGCTGAAGCAATTCGACGCGAACGTGTGGCAAAAGCTGAAAGGCGAAGCCGTCGATGCCAAACACGCCGCGAAGTCATCGCGAGCGGATATCCAGATCTACGGCAGCGACATTTCCGGCGACATGCTCGACAAGGCGTATTCGAATCTCGAACGCGCGGGTTTGCCGGAGCTATCGTTGAAACAGATCGATGCGAGGCACATGACGCCGCCGTCCGACACCCCGGGCATTCTGGTCGCGAATCCGCCGTATGGCGAGCGGATCGAGGTGCGCGGACGCGGTCCTCGCGGTGAACTTCGCGAACCGAAGAACCGTGGTCTTGACGAAGACGAGGAAGCATTCATTCGCGCGCAACCCGATCCCGCCGACCAGGAGTTTTTCATCTCGTTCGGCAACGCGATGAAGCAGCGCTTTCCGGGCTGGCGCGCGTACGTGCTGACATCGGATCGAAAATTGCCGGGCATGTTGCGTCTGCGCGAATCGACGAAAACGCCGCTCTTCAACGGCGCGCTCGAATGCCGGCTGTTCCGCTTCGACATGATTGCGGGCAGCGTGCGAAACCGGCCCGCAGCGGCTCCGGCCGACGATCAAGCGCCGGAAGCACCCAAAGCGACGGAGTGAAGCATCGCAGAGCCGGCGCTACAATCGCTGCATGAACTCATCGACTGAAGCCCAATCCCTGGCCCTCGACGTCTATCGCCGCCGCCGTGAGCGCGTCCTCGCGGCGCTGCGGGAATCGGGCGGCGGTATCGCGATCGTGCCGACGGCGCGCGAAGTCATGCGTAATCGCGACGCCGATTACCCGTTTCGCCACGACAGCTACTTCTATTACCTCACGGGTTTCACTGAACCCGAAGCGACATTGGTACTCGACGCGAGCGCGCCAGCCGGCGAGCCCTCGGCCATCCTGTTCTGCCGCGAGAAAAACGCGGAGCGCGAAACCTGGGAAGGCTTGCGATACGGTCCCGAAGGCGCACGCATCGCCTTGGGTTTAGACGCGGCGTTCCCTATCGACCAGATCGATACAGAAATGCCCCGCCTGCTTGCCGATAAACCCGCGCTGCATTACGCGCTCGGCAGTTCTTCCGAGTTCGACGCGCAAGTGCGCGGCTGGCTCGCGGCGGTCCGGGCGCAGAGCAGGACCGGCGTGAAAGCGCCATCGAAAGCGAGCGATTTGCTGCCCTTGCTCGACGAAATGCGCCTTATCAAGGACGCGCACGAACTCGCGATCATGCGGCGCGCGGGGACGATTTCCGCCGAAGCGCACCGCCGCGCGATGCAAACCTGCCGCCCGGGCATACACGAGTACGAAATCGAAGCGGAATTGCTCTACACGTTCCGCCGACGCGGCGCGCAAGCGCCCGCGTACGGCTCGATCGTCGCGGCCGGCGCGAATGCCTGCGTGCTGCATTACCCGGCGGGCGACGCCATCGTGTGCGAAGGCGACCTGGTCCTGATCGACGCCGCGTGTGAACTCGACGGCTACGCGTCCGACATCACGCGCACGTTTCCGGCGAGCGGGCGGTTTACATCGGCGCAAAGGGAGATCTACGACATCGTGCTCGCCGCGCAATACGCCGCCGTCGATGCAACCCGCGCGGGCGTCAGTTTCGACGCGCCGCATGAAGCCGCGGTGCGAGTGTTGGCGCAGGGTTTGCTGGACACCGGGATCATCGATCGGGATAAATTTGCGACGGTCGACGACGTTATCGCCGAACGCGCTTATCAGCGGTTCTACATGCATCGGACGGGGCATTGGCTCGGCATGGACGTGCACGATGCCGGCGATTATCGCGATGCTAATGCTCAACTCGACGACCAGGGCGCGCGTGCGTGGCGCACGTTGAAGGCGGGCATGACGCTGACCATCGAGCCGGGTTTGTACATTCGCGCGGCCGAAGATGTACCCGAACGCTACGCGAACATCGGCATCCGGATTGAAGACGACGCGATCGTCACCGCCAACGGCTGCGAACTGACGACGCGCGAAGTGCCCGTCGATGCCGACGAAATCGAAGCCTTGATGCGCGACGCGCAAACGCCAGATGCAAATTGAAACAGCGGAAACTATCGGCGATGCACCGCCCGCCGATTATCACTTCGATATCGCGATTGTCGGCGCGGGACCGGTCGGGCTCGCGCTCGCCGGCTGGCTGGCGAAGCGCAGCGCGACGTCGCGTTTATCGGTTGCGTTGATCGATGCACGTGAAGCGGGCGCGGCGTCTTCTGATCCACGAGCGATCGCCGTGTCGCACGGCAGTCGCGCGATGCTTGAATCGCTGGATTTTCCCGCCGATGCCACGTCGATCAAGCGCATTCACGTTTCGCAGCGCGGGCAGTTCGGCCGCACATTGATCGATCACGATGAACACGGTTTGCCCGCGCTCGGTTATGTCGTGCGCTACGGCTCGCTCGTCGCGGCGCTGTCGCAAGCGGTGAGCAAGACGAGCGTGCACTGGTTCACGGAAACGACGGCATCGACGCCACTGCACGACCACGACGGCGTCACGCTGCCGATCCATTCTGCAACCGGCGATCGCACGATTCGCACGCGCATTCTGGTGAACGCCGAGGGAGGGCTGTACAAGGAAAACAAGGAAACGGACGCGTCCTCCGCGCTCTCCGCCGATGTCAAAAACACGCGCGATTATGGCCAGACAGCCATTGTGGGAACGGTCAGCGTGTCGTCGCCGCAAGCTGGTGTCGCTTGGGAACGTTTTACGCCCGAAGGCCCGATCGCGCTGCTGCCGTCCGGTGGCGCGCGTCAGGCCGACTACGCGCTCGTCTGGTGCTGCGCGCCGGAAGAGGCGACTCGCCGCTCGCAACTCTCCGACGACGCGTTCCTCGCCGAACTCGGCGCGGCCTTCGGCGAACGCATGGGCAGTTTCACGCGCATTGCGGGACGCGCGATGTTCCCGCTCGGACTGAATGCGCTGAATGCGTTGGTCGACCGGCGCACGGTTGCTATCGGCAATGCGGCGCAAACGCTGCATCCGGTCGCAGGACAAGGACTCAATCTCGGTCTGCGCGATGCTCACGCGCTGTGCGACGCGTTATCGACGAACGGTCCGACCACCGTCGCGCTGAGTCTTTTCGCGCAGCGACGCGCGTTGGACCGGCGCATGACTATCGGCGCCACCGATACCCTCGCGCGTCTTTTCACCATCGACTTTCCGCCGCTTGCCGCGTTGCGCGGACTAGCGCTGAGTGCGCTGGAATTCGTCCCGCCGGTCAAGACGGTGCTGGCACGGCAGATGATGTTCGGACAGCGCCGCTGACTCGGCGCGGGGCGCTTGGCATACGTGTATGCCCCGCTCAAATACGTCCCCCTCTCTTCGCCGAAAGTCGAGGTTTTCCTCTAGCGCGTTCGCAATATTCATAGAAGATTTAACAACTTGCGCGGCGATTGGACCTAATTGACGCAGCGCGTTCGCGTTAAAATACGCGTTTTCCTCCAGCGCTTTTGCGTCCGACCAATCCATGGACGCCGTGAGTTTCATGCCCATCTCCACACCGGCCATCGGCCCCCATATTCTGCGCAACAACTTGTTCGTCGCCCCAATGGCCGGCGTCACCGACCGCCCGTTCCGGCAGTTGTGCAAACGCATGGGCGCGGGTTACGCGGTGTCCGAGATGGTTGCGTCGAACGCGCAACTGTGGAAAAGCGAGAAAACGCTGCGGCGCGCGAATCACACCGGCGAAGTCGAGCCTATCTCCGTGCAAATCGCCGGCGCCGATCCGAAAATGCTCGCCGAAGCCGCACGGCACAACGTCGCGAACGGCGCGCAGATCATCGATATCAACATGGGCTGCCCCGCCAAGAAGGTCTGCAATGTGGCGGCCGGTTCGGCGTTGCTGCAAAACGAAGCGCTGGTCGCGCAGATCGTGCAGGCCGTGGTGAATGCAGTCGGTGTCGGCCCGGACGCCGTGCCCGTCACGCTGAAGATCCGCACAGGCTGGAACCGCGAGAACAAAAACGCGCTGAACATTGCGCGCATTGCGCAGGACGCGGGGATTTCCATGTTGACCGTGCACGGCCGCACCCGCGCCGACCTTTATAAAGGCGACGCCGAGTACGAAACCATTGCCGCCGTCAAAGCCTCCGTGCGCATTCCGGTGGTGGCCAACGGCGACATTGCCACGCCCGAAAAAGCGCGCCACGTGCTGGCCGTGACCGGTGCGGACGCAATCATGATCGGGCGAGCCGCGCAAGGACGTCCGTGGCTCTTTCGCGAGATCGAACACTTTCTGGCAACGGGCGAACATTTGCCTGCGCCGCGTATCGACGAGATCCAGTTACTGATGAACGAGCATCTCGAAGATCACTATGATTTCTATGGCGAATTCACGGGCGTGCGTACAGCGCGCAAGCACATCGGCTGGTACACTCGCGGCCTTTCCGGCGCCAATACGTTCAGACATCGGATGAACACGCTGGATTCCACACGAGAACAATTGCTCGCCGTGAACGAATTCTTCGACGCCCAAAAGGCGTTGTCCGACCGTCTCGTCTATGTTGAAGAACTCGACAGCGACAACGACGAAGCTGAAGAATCCTGCGGCGAAAAAAACCACACAGACCGACTAGCCGCATGAGTAGACATAACATAGAACAATGTGTCCGCCAGAGCCTGGACAATTATTTTCAGGACCTGGACGGTTCCAAGCCGCACGACGTCTACGAGATGGTGATTTCGTGCGTCGAAAAGCCAATGCTGGAAGTCGTGCTGAAACAAGCTGACGGCAACCAGTCGCTCGCGGCAGAGTTTCTGGGCATCAACCGCAACACGCTGCGCAAGAAGCTGCAACAGCACGGCCTGATTTGACGCATTTGATGCAACCCCCGGACCGTCGCGGTGTACGGCGGTCGACTCGAATTTCCTGATTCCCTCGACTCCCCTACCGGCTTTCGCCGTTCCCATCATGATCAAGCAAGCGCTCCTTTCCGTTTCCGACAAGTCTGGCATTGTCGAATTTGCGAAGTCGCTGTCGGAGCTGGGCGTCAGCCTGCTCTCGACCGGCGGCACCGCCAAACTCTTGGCCGATGCGGGTCTGCCTGTCACCGAAGTCGCCGACTACACCGGTTTCCCGGAGATGCTCGACGGCCGCGTGAAAACGCTGCATCCGAAGGTTCACGGCGGCATTCTGGCGCGCCGCGACTTGCCGGAACACATGGCCGCGCTCGCGCAACACGACATTCCGACCATCGACCTGCTGGTGGTGAACCTGTATCCGTTCGTGCAGACCGTGTCGAAGGAAGAATGCTCGCTGGAAGACGCGATCGAAAATATCGATATTGGCGGCCCGACCATGCTGCGTTCGGCGGCGAAGAATCATCGCGATGTAACGGTGATTGTCGATCCCTCGGATTACGCGAGCGTTCTCGACGAAATGCGTTCGGCCGGCAACACGGTCAGCTACGCGACGAACTTCAAGCTTGCGACCAAAGTGTTCGCGCACACCGCGCAATACGACGGCGCCATTACGAACTACCTGACGAGCCTGACCGACGAGTTGCAGCACAAGAGCCGCAACACCTATCCGTCGACGTTCAACCTCGCCTTCACCAAGGTGCAGGATCTTCGCTATGGCGAGAACCCGCATCAAAGCGCCGCGTTTTATCGCGATCTCGCGACGCCCGCCGGCGCGCTGGCGAACTACGAGCAGTTGCAGGGCAAGGAACTGTCGTACAACAACATCGCGGATTCCGACGCTGCCTGGGAATGCGTGAAGACCTTCGACGTGCCCGCCTGCGTGATCATCAAGCATGCGAATCCGTGCGGCGTGGCCATCGGTGCAGATGCCCACGAAGCGTATTCGAAGGCATTCCAGACCGATCCGACTTCGGCGTTCGGCGGCATCATCGCGTTTAACCGCGAAGTAGATGAAGCGGCGGCGCAAGCGGTGTCGAAGCAGTTCGTGGAAGTGCTGATGGCGCCTTCGTTCAGCGATGCCGCCAAGCAGATTTTCGCGGCGAAGCAGAACGTGCGTCTGCTGAAAATCGATCTCGGCGATGGTCATAACGCATTCGACCTGAAGCGCGTGGGCGGCGGCTTGCTGGTCCAATCGCTGGATTCGAAGAACGTTCAGCCGCACGAATTGCGCGTGGTCACGAAGCGTTATCCGACGCCGAAGGAAATGGACGATCTGCTGTTCGCGTGGCGCGTCGCCAAATTCGTGAAGTCGAACGCAATTGTGTTCTGCGGCGGCGGCATGACGCTCGGCGTGGGCGCGGGCCAGATGAGCCGTGTGGATTCGGCGCGCATTGCCAGCATCAAGGCGCAAAACGCCGGGTTGTCGCTGGCTGGATCGGCAGTGGCATCGGACGCGTTTTTCCCGTTCCGCGATGGCCTCGACGTCGTGGTGAATGCAGGCGCGACTTGCGTCATTCAGCCGGGCGGTTCCATGCGCGATGACGAAGTGATTGCCGCCGCCGACGAGCACAACATCGCGATGGTGCTCACCGGAACGCGGCATTTCCGTCACTGAACCCGTTTCACCTTCAGAAAGCCCGGTGGCCGACAGGCGTACCGGGCTTTTTACTTTGTGCGCCGCGCTGTTAGTATCGCAAGCACCACGTTCCACTGGCACTCCATGAGAATTCTCGGTATTGATCCGGGCCTGCGCGTAACGGGGTTCGGCGTCATCGACAAGACCGGCCAAACGCTGACCTATGTGACGAGCGGCGTTATCAAGACCGCCGACGCCGATTTGCCGTCGCGCCTCAACACGATCTTCGAAGGCATCTCGACGCTCGTCCGGCAACATGCGCCCGACCAGTCGGCTATCGAAAAAGTGTTCGTCAACGTCAACCCGCAATCGACGCTGCTGCTCGGCCAGGCCCGCGGCGCGGCTATTTGCGGCCTCGTCGCGAACGGCGTGCCGGTAGCCGAATACACCGCGCTGCAGTTGAAGCAAGCCGTGGTGGGCTATGGCCGCGCAACGAAAGAGCAAATGCAGCAGATGGTGGTGCGTTTGCTCGCGCTCACGGGCGTGCCGGGCACCGACGCCGCGGACGCGCTCGGCATGGCGATCTGCCACGCGCACGCCGGTGGCGCGATGGCGGCCCTCGGTGGCATCGCGCCATCGCTGGCTAAAAAGGGCCTGCGCGTACGGCGCGGCCGTCTTGTCGGTTAACTCCACTACAAACTCCTCACTATGATTGGTCGTATCGCAGGCGTCTTGCTGGAAAAAAATCCACCGTATTTGCTCGTTGATTGCGGCGGCGTCGGCTACGAAATAGCCGTGCCGATGAGCACCTTCTACAACCTGCCGGGCAACGGCGAAAAGGTCGTATTGCTGACCCAGTTGATCGTGCGCGAGGACGCGCATTTGCTGTACGGCTTCGGCACGCAACAGGAACGCACGACCTTTCGCGAACTGCTCAAGATCAGCGGGATCGGCGCGCGCATGGCGCTCGCGGTGCTGTCCGGCATGAGCGTGCAGGAACTCGCGCAAGCCGTGACGATGCAAGACGCGGCACGCCTGACGCGTACACCGGGGATTGGCAAGAAGACGGCAGAGCGGCTCCTGCTCGAACTGAAAGGCAAGCTCGGCGCGGATCTGGGCACGGCTGCGGGTACGGTGACCGGGCCGGATCACGCAAGCGATATCCTGAATGCATTGTTGTCACTGGGTTACTCCGAAAAAGAAGCGCTCATGTCGGTCAAGAATGTTCCGGCCGGCACGGGCGTTTCCGAAGGGATCAAGCTGGCCCTGAAGGCGCTGTCGTTTCAACCCTCGCGCTGATTAAGACGCAGGTAGCAGGTACGGATTCAGTCTCCCACGCGGCTGATCATGGCAACAGTCGGCCGATCGGCCAGCTTTCGGCGTTCGAGCCACGCTGTACAATCGACGCATGATAGAAACCGACAAACTCGCCGCTGAACGCATCATTTCGGCTACGCCCGTCTCTCCGAACGAAGAAGTGTTCGAGCGCGCGCTGCGGCCGCGCCAGCTCGAGGAATACGTCGGGCAGGAGAAGATCCGCAGCCAGCTCGAGATCTTTATCGAGGCCGCGCGAAGGCGCTCCGAAGCGCTCGATCACGTCCTGTTATTCGGACCTCCCGGTCTCGGCAAAACCACGCTTGCGCACATCATCGCGCGCGAAATGGGCGTGAATCTGCGGCAAACGTCGGGGCCTGTTCTGGAACGCGCCGGCGACCTCGCCGCGCTGCTGACCAATCTTGAGAAGAACGACGTGCTTTTCATCGACGAAATTCATCGGCTGTCACCGGTCGTCGAGGAAATTCTGTATCCGGCACTCGAGGATTATCAGATCGACATCATGATCGGCGAAGGGCCGGCAGCGCGTAGCGTGAAGCTCGACCTGCAGCCATTCACGCTGGTGGGTGCAACCACGCGGGCCGGCATGCTGACCAATCCGCTGCGCGATCGGTTTGGAATCGTGTCGCGGCTGGAGTTTTATACGGCGAGCGAGTTGGCGCGAATCGTCACGCGCTCGGCCTCGCTGCTCAAGGCGGATATTGTGCCGGAGGGCGCGCTTGAAATCGCCAAACGGGCACGCGGCACGCCGCGAATCGCGAACCGGCTGCTCAGACGCGTGCGCGATTTTGCCGAGGTGAAAGCGGATGGCAACATTACGGCCGAAGTTGCCGACGCCGCGTTGAAAATGCTCGATGTCGATCCAGTCGGCTTCGACCTGATGGACCGGAAACTGCTGGAAGCCATCCTGCACAAGTTCGATGGCGGCCCGGTCGGGGTGGACAACCTTGCCGCGGCCATTGGTGAAGAGCGCGACACCATTGAAGACGTGCTTGAGCCCTATCTGATCCAGCAAGGATATTTGCAGCGCACGCCACGCGGGCGCGTTGCCACGTTGCTCACGTATCGCCACTTTGGCCTCGCCGCGCCAGATGCAGGCCCGATTCGCGATCTGTGGGACGCCAACACGAATACCTGAGCCGGCGGCCAAAGCGATGTCCGATCAAGCAAGTCCGCGCCCTGACGACTCATCCGATTTCGCTGGCACTGTGGTCAAGCGCCTGCGATCAAGACTGGCAAACGGCGTTACGAGTCTGACCACCGGCAGTGGCCCGTCGCTGGACTACTCATCGCCGCCGGGCGACCCCGGGCTGTTCGGACCCGACGCCATCTGCTGGAAAGTCCACGCCGACTTCACCTCGATGATGACCGGCGGCGTCAGCGCCCTCCTGCTTCAGGCGCTACATCCAGTGGCACTTGCAGGTGTTTGGGACCACTCGACGTTTCGTATCGATATCCTCGGCCGCCTGCGCCGCACAGCGACGTTTATCGCCGGCACGACCTACGGCAACAAGAGCGATGCGCTTGCGCTTATTGAACGCGTAAAGACGATTCACCTCGGCGTGACAGGTACGGCACCTGATGGCCAGACATATCGGGCAAGCGATCCTCTCTTGCTGACGTGGGTTCACGTCGCGGAAGTGTCGAGTTTCCTGAAGGCGTATTTGCGGTACGTAAACCCGTTGCTTTCCGCCGATGCACAGGATCGCTATTACGAAGAGACATCGGCGATAGCTGAGATGCTGGGTGCGACCAACGTACCGAAGAGTCGCGCGGAAATCGACTGCTATCTGGCGTCGATGCAGCCGCAACTCGCGGCCAGCGAACGCACACGTGAAGTGGTCAAGGTGCTGATGAACGCGCCCACACCAAGCATCGCGATGAAACCCGCCGGCGCGCTGATCCTGAACGCCGGCGTGGATTTACTGCCTGACTGGGCGCAATCGATGCTCGGTTTCAATACGAAACTGGCGCCTTTGCGCCGGGCATGGACCCGGCCAGGCGTGAGGATGATCGCGCCGCTAATACGCTGGGCGTTGCACAACGGCGTGTCCAAACGCGCCCGGCGCCGCGCCGCCATGAAGCCCGACTAGCTAGCGCGGTACTTCCTTGAGATCGTCGTCGCTGCTCGGAGATACAAGGTGCGTAACGTCGCCCCATGACACGATGGTGGCGCGTCCGTTTTCGAAATCCACCACGTTGATACTCGAATTGAGCAATGGCCACTCACGCGGCACGTTGAGCGGAAATCCACATACGAACCGATAGATGCAATCCAGCACGCCACCATGCGCAACGCACGCAATACGATCGCCCGGATGCTCCGCCACGATAGATTCGACGGCAGCCAGCACGCGCCGCGAAAATGCCCGCTGCGACTCGCCACCCGGTGGCGCGAAATCCGGATCGTGTCCCTGCCAGACTGCATATTCGGTGGGATATTTCGTGCGGATTTCTTCGCTGTCGTGCCCCTGAAAGTCACCATACAGGCGTTCGCGCAACCCAACATTCAAGTACAGCGATAAACCCAAAGCGTCCGCGAAGGGCTTCGCCGTTTGCTGGGCTCGCAACAAATCGCTTGAGTACACCGCGTCGATTTTGGCGCCAGCCTCCGATTCGAGCAAAAGACGGTGGGCAAGCTGTCCGGCCTGCGCGGTCCCGGTTACGGCGAGCGGAATGTCAATATGCCCCTGAATCCGCTTGATGCGATTCCAGTCGGTTTCGCCGTGCCTGATGAAGAGAACTTGCGTGGTCATGGGATGAGTAAAATTCCAGAAGATGCGCCCAATCGACCAGCGCGGTAACTAAGCATCGGGGTGTACTTGCAGCCAGAACGTGACCGGCCCGTCGTTGACCAGCGACACCTGCATGTCCGCGCCGAACTCGCCCGTCTCGACAATCGGATGCGCAGCGCGCGCCTGCGCAACAAAGTGATCGAAGAGCTTGCGGCCCTCCTCGGGCGGCGCTGCAGGCGTAAAGCTTGGCCGCAGGCCGCTGGAGGTGTCGGCCGCAAGCGTGAATTGCGACACCAGCAGCACGCCGCCGGCACGCCCCATGCCGTCGATATCGCGCACCGGCAGATTCATCTTGCCGGCGGCGTCACTAAAAACGCGATACGCCAGCATTTTTGCCAGCAACTTGTCGGCAATGGCCGGCGTGTCGCCGCGTTCCGCACACACGAGCGCCAGCAAGCCAGCATCGATCGCGCCTGTCACACGACCGTCCACTCGCACGTCGGCGCGCAATACACGCTGAATGAGTGCGATCACGCGCTTAAGCCGTCAGCGTGACGCGCGCAAAGCGGCGTTTGCCAACCTGCACGACAAACTCACCGGCTTCGATCTTCAAACCCTTGTCCGACACCGTGGCGCCGTCGATCTTCACACCACCTTGCTCGATATTGCGCAGCGCCTCGCTCGTGGATGGCACCAGCCCCGCTTGCTTCAGCAATTGCCCTATCGCGAGCGGCGCACCACTCAGTGTTACCGATGGGATTTCGTCCGGCACACCACCCTTCGCACGATGGTTGAAGTCTTCCAGCGCCCGCTCAGCATCAGCCGGCGAGTGGAAGCGCGCAACGATTTCCTGCCCAAGCAGCACCTTGAAATCGCGCGGATTGCGGCCGCCCTCGGCCTCGCTCCTGAACTGCGCAATTTCCTCGATGCTCCTGAACGACAGCAACTCGAAATAGCGCCACATGAGCGTGTCCGAGATGCTCATCAGCTTGCCGAACATGTCCGAAGGCTTTTCGCTGATGCCGATGTAGTTGTGCTTCGACTTCGACATCTTTTCGACGCCGTCGAGCCCCTCCAGCAGCGGCATGGTCAAAATGCACTGCTGTTCCTGACCATACTGCTTTTGCAGTTCACGGCCGACCAGCAGATTGAATTTCTGGTCCGTGCCGCCGAGTTCGAGATCGGCGTTCAGCGCAACCGAGTCGTAACCCTGCATGAGCGGGTACAGCAACTCATGAATCGAGATCGGCACGCCGCCCTGGAAGCGTTTGGTGAAATCTTCGCGCTCAAGAATCCGCGCGACCGTGTAACGCGACGCGAGCTTGATCATGCCGTCGGCGCCGAGCGGCATCGACCACTCGCTGTTGTAGCGAATCTCTGTCTTCTCGCGATCCAGCACGAGCGCAGCCTGATCGAAATAGGTCTTCGCGTTCGACTCGATCTGCTCGCGCGTAAGCGGCGGGCGCGTGGCGTTGCGTCCCGACGGATCGCCGATCAGCGAAGTAAAGTCGCCGATCAGGAAGATCACCGAGTGGCCGAGATCTTGCAACTGACGCATCTTGTTCAGCACAACCGTATGGCCAATATGGATGTCAGGCGCGGTCGGATCGAGGCCAAGCTTGATTCGCAGCGGCTTGCCGCTCGCAGCGCTGCGAGCGAGCTTCTGCGCAAACTCGGCTTCAATAAGCAGTTCGTCGCAGCCCCGTTTCGCGATGGCAAGCGCGGCCTGCACTTCGTCGGTGAGGGGCAAGGTTTTCGCAGCCGAAGCCGGAGAGTCGTTCGGTTCAGTGGTCATACTTGCAACTTTTCGGGTGATTTATTCGGGGCGCAATTGGGCGCATATCGGGCTAACGCCGCTGTTTCCTGACCCGTTCACAGTTGTGACCGAGCACGGAAAGCCGTGCGGCATTCGCTTGTTCAGGCCACGGATTTTACGTGATGTCGTCCGCCTTCGCCCCGTTTTCCCCGAGCGCTGGCCAATCGGCCATGTTTCAGACGCCGCGAATCGGAATACGGAGCTCGAAACATGGCCGAATGGCCAGCGGCTTAACGAGTTGCATCGATGCGTGGATAATCGATCCGTCGCGGCCGTTCTGGGTCGCATGAAAATCAGCGATGGCGGCTCTACGGTCGCGATCGAAGAACCCACCATCAAACAGGAGAGCAGCGTGCCGCGACGGACCGAGACAGTGGAAACAAGCAACATGGCGGACGGCGTGTACTTCGGACTGATGTCAGGCACTAGCATGGACGGCGTAGACGGCATCGCGGTCCAGTTCGCTGCCGGCAAGCCGCCCGTCGTGCTCGGCGAAGCTCACGTAGGATTTTCGAAAGGCTTGCGCGAAGCGCTTTTCGCCCTTCAGGCGCCCGGTGACAATGAACTGGAACGCGAGGCGCTGGCAGCGAATGCGCTAGCGACCCGCTACGCGGTGTGCTGTCACGAGTTGGCGAGCATGAGCGGCTATTCAGCCGCTAAAGTCCGCGCAATCGGCGTGCACGGGCAGACGGTGCGGCATCGGCCAGAAAAGGGTTATACGCGGCAAATCAACAATCCCGCGTTGCTGGCTGAAATGACCAATATCGACATCGTTGCTGATTTCCGCAGCCGCGACGTCGCTGCAGGTGGTCAGGGTGCACCGCTCGTCCCCGCGTTTCACGCGACCGTCTTCGGCAGCAAGAATGAAACCCGCGTGGTCTGCAATCTTGGCGGCATCAGCAATATCACCATTCTCTCGGCGGGCGGCGCCGTGCACGGCTTCGATTGCGGGCCAGCCAACGCGCTGCTCGACGAATGGGCGCATCGTCATCTAAATCGTCCCTTCGACGAAGGCGGTCATTTCGCGGCGCTTGGCCAAGTGCATCGACCGCTGCTGAACGTCCTGCTCGACGAACCGTTTTTCGAGCAGCAGCCACCTAAAAGCACCGGGCGCGACTTGTTCAATCCCGATTGGCTCGACGCCAAGCTCGTGGGCTTTGAGAAAGTTTCGCCAGCGGACGTGCAGGCGACGCTTGTGGCGCTCACTGCGATCACCGTTGCCAGAGAAATCGAGCGGCACGCATCCGATTGCCGCGCGGTCTACATTTGCGGCGGCGGCGCGCGCAATCCGGTACTCATGAAGGCGATCGAGCAGGCGCTGGGGGAAACCGGCGCGGCAGGCGTTCCCGTGATGACCACCGAGGCGCTCGGTGTGCCGCCCCAGCAAGTCGAAGCATTAGCTTTCGCATGGCTGGCGATGCGTTGCGTGGCCCGTGAACCGGGCAATGTCTCTGCGGTGACAGGCGCTGCGGGAGAACGTGTTTTGGGAGCGATTTACCCGCGATGAGGGCTGGTTAGACCCAGTCTCATACGCTGCCAACACAGCAGCCACAGATCAACACACCCTCTCGACAAAACCGCACGCACAAAACAAAAACGGAGCCCAAAGGCTCCGTTTCCACTACTCGTTACTGCTCTATCTAGCCGAAATCAGGCCGAGAAAGACGATCCGCAACCACAGGTGCTGGTCGCATTCGGATTCTTGATCACGAACTGCGCGCCGTTCAGATCGTCTTTGTAGTCGATCTCTGCGCCGACGAGGTATTGATAGCTCATCGAATCGATCAGGAGCTGTACGCCAGCTTTATCCATCACGGTGTCATCTTCGTTGATGGCTTCGTCGAACGTAAAGCCGTACTGGAAACCCGAACAGCCGCCGCCCTGCACGAACACGCGCAGCTTCAGTTCCGGATTGCCTTCTTCGTCGATCAGTTGCTTGACCTTGTCGGCTGCTGCGTCGGTGAAAACAAACGGCAACGGCATTTCGGTCGTGGGGGTGTCGGTGACAGCGTTCATTCGAACTCTCCAAAAAAGCTTCTAGGGACTATTGTAGGGCCGATCTCAATATCGTGCTGGAAGCCCATGTAATCAATAGGCTATCGCTCCACACTATCCCGAATCTGCCTTCGCCGCTTGGCGCATCGCGAATATTTGCCACGACCCGCCACGAAAAAAGCCGCCGGCGCATACACGCAGGCGGCTTTTCGAGCCATTTCGCCGTAACAACGACGAAACCGCCAACCAGCTTATTGCTTCGCTTAACTCTTCGATTAACGCTTCGAGAATTGTTTCCTGCGACGTGCCTTGTGGAAACCAACCTTCTTACGTTCGACTTCACGAGCATCGCGGGTAACGAAGCCTGCTTGCGACAGCGCGGGCTTCAGCGTTGCGTCGTAGTCCATCAGTGCGCGGGTGATGCCGTGGCGAACTGCACCGGCCTGACCCGTTTCACCGCCGCCGTTTACGTTGACCTTGATGTCGAACGTGGTGGCGTGGCTCGTCAGTTCGAGCGGCTGGCGCACGATCATCAGCGACGTTTCGCGCGAGAAGTAATCAGCAATGGGTTTGCCATTGACGATGATCTGGCCTGTGCCGGACTTGATGAACACGCGGGCAGTGGCGCTCTTGCGGCGGCCCGTACCGTAATTCCAATTACCGATCATATGGGCTCCCTTTAGATCTCGAGCGCTTTAGGCTGTTGGGCCGTATGCGGATGCGTTGCGCCGGCGTAGACCTTGAGCTTCTTGATCATCGCGTAGCCGAGCGGACCTTTCGGCAACATGCCCTTGACCGCTTTCTCGAACGCACGGCCCGGGAAGCGTTCTTGCATCTTGTTGAACGTCGTTTCGTAAATGCCGCCCGGATAACCCGAGTGACGATAGTACTTCTTGTCAGTACCCTTGTTGCCCGTGACGCGCAACTTGCTGGCGTTGATGATGACGATAAAATCGCCAGTGTCGACGTGCGGGGTGAACTCGGGTTTGTGCTTGCCGCGAAGTCGGGCGGCCACTTCACTGGCGACACGTCCGAGAACCTTATCCGTCGCGTCAATCACGTACCATTCACGCGTCACCTCATGGGCTTTTGCGGAAAACGTCTTCATGATCGATCCAAAAAATATTCTGCCCTGCTTTGTCCCGCTTGTATGTTCGTGCGCATCGAGGCGCGTGCGGGCTCTCCCTGGTTCTCGTCCGCGGGCATGGTGCGGATAGAGAACTTTGAATTATAAGGGAATTTTCGATACGAAGTCAAAACTTGCCAGTTTTCAACTCAATTCGAGGCAAGGTCGCGCGAAAAAACGGCAACAGAAGCGGCTTTTAGGGCGCGTTGAACATGGGCCGGACCACTGGATTCACGTAAGCGCAGACGAAAAAAAGCCCGAGCCTTGGGCTCGGGCGGAATCCACCTAGGAGGAGGTGGAGGAGACGCTGTATGTTTGTCGAACGGCGACAACCAGTGAAAGCAAGTATATGAACTGGGTTTGTGCAAAGCAAGTAAATTTACATGGTGAGATTGAATCTCATAATGTAAAAAAACGAAAAACTGATCAACATCGACATTTTCGATTCAAAATCAGTCACTTACCTTATGTAGACCCTTCCACACAGGCGCAACCAATCGACGAAATACCTCGCAAAGAGTAGGGAAATTGCCGATTTACCTGACTTATCGCGTTGCAACAACCGATTCGTATTATCGAAAGCGAAACCGTGGCTTCAATTCCCACAATCGGCTAAAACGCTACAATCAGCACGAATAGACAACTGCCGAATGGCAGCGGAGTTTTCTCATGGAATGCAAGGTTAGCTGGATGGGACAGGACGGAATGGCATTTGCCGCGGAAACCGGCAGCGGCCATTTGGTCACCATGGATGGCGCACCGGAAGGCGGCGGCCGCAACCTTTCGCCACGCCCGATGGAAATGGTGCTGCTCGGCACGGGCGGCTGCACCGCTTACGACGTCGTGATGATCCTGAAGAAAAGTCGTCAGGAAGTGGTGGGTTGCTCGGTGGCGCTCAAAGCCGAGCGCGCCAGCGAGGATCCAAAAGTGTTCACGAAGATCCATTTCCACTTCACGGTGACGGGAAAGAACCTGAATCCCGCAACGGTCGAACGCGCGATCACCCTCTCACACGATAAATATTGCTCGGCATCGATCATGCTCGCGAAGACGGCCGAGCTGACCCATTCGTTCGATATCGTCGCGAGCTGAATCGCGAGAACGAACGCGAAAAAAAGCCGGCGTCATTTCTGACGCCGGCTTTCTTTTTGAATCGTCACAAAGCAGGCCGATAAGCCGGATTCTGTGCACGCCTCACACCCGAAAGCGTGACGCGCGTGGCAGCCATTCCTCTAGTCGCGCCATTACTGACGCGCTCAAGCTTCCTACCCGCAGACGAGACGGAGGCACCGTCCTGCATCGCGAAGATGCGCGCCTGCCTACTTGGAATTGCTCCGGGTGGAGGTTACCTTGCCGGTCTGCCTTGCAGCAGCCGCGGTGCGCTCTTACCGCACCGTTTCACCCTTACCTGATCCCCGAACTTGCGTCCGGGGCCATCGGCGGTTTGCTCTCTGTTGCCCTGTTCCGCGTGTCGCCACGGATGGCCGTTAGCCATCACCCTGCCTGGTGGAGTCCGGACTTTCCTCGCCCTCTCCGGCCGAAACCGGATCAGCCGCGACTGCCTGGCCTACTTTGCGGAGCCGATTTTAGCATGGGGCATGTAGCCACTGTTGAAGGACTTATCCCTCCGAAAAACCCCGCACGCGGCGGCCCGCTCGAAAGATCTTAGGGTCATCGTAGAAGGACGGAGCTTCGTTCCCGGACCACCATCCCGGCACGCCCAGCACGGGCAAGGGCGTGAAATGCCGGCTGGAAATGGCTTCGTTACGCAACCGTTCGGATACCGCGCGGTCGAGGATCGCGCGGCGCTCGGCATCGGTGGAGGAGAAATAGGCCGGCTCGACTTCGACAATCCACGCATGCCCCGTGCACGCCTTGTACGGCGAATTCAGCTTTTCCAACAGTGCGTGACCGAAGATCCGCGCTTCGCACCGATGCCCCCATGCAGCGCGATGCTCGACAAACAATGTGCGCCAGTCGAATGCGCGTAGCGCAGCGGCGAGCGAAGCGTCGGCGCAGGCAAAAAGGATCGCGTTTTCATCGAAGAGTGTCAGGGCGTCACGCGCCGCGCCTCGTGTCGGACCGATACCGAGTGCATCGATTTCCGCAGCCTGGCGCGCGTTCAAGGCCGCTTTGATGCGCGGGTACTGAAACCACATCGCGCCGTTGAAGAAGTCGTGGAGGTTATGGCGCGTCGGCACGCAGCCGGTCGCAGCGATATGCCCCTCATACGATGCACCCGCCGGCAAGTCGTCCTGAGCGATGAACGACAGCGGCTGGCCGCGTCCAGTGACACGCGGCTCGGCGCGAACGTCGGCGTTCAGGGTGGCAAGATAGGCCGGATAGCTGTCGAGCGCCGCCAGTTGCCAGCGCTGACTGCGCTCGGCGAGCGGCGCAAGCCAGGGACGCGACCAATCGATATCAACAAATCCCGGCGCCGGTCGGGCGTCGGATAGCGCAGTGGACGAAGCGTCCCGGTCAGAAGACATTGATGTCAATGGAGAGGCATCGCTTAACGTCGAGGACGAAAACCGGCGCAACGCAACCTCACTCCATGCGCCAGCCGATAGATTCTCCGCCGCCCAGCGGCACGATTTCATCGCCACCGGCCATGAACTCGGCGGGAAGCGTCCATTGTTCCCTATGCAGCGTCACGCGCTCCGTCGCACGTGGCAAGCCGTAAAAATCCGCGCCGTGAAAGCTGGCAAAACCCTCGAGCCGGTCGAGCGCGCCGGCTTGATCGAAGGCTTGCGTGTACAGCTCCAGCGCGTGCAGCGCCGTGTAACAACCCGCGCACCCGCACGCGTGCTCTTTCAACCCCTTGGCGTGCGGCGCGCTGTCCGTCCCGAGGAAAAACCGCGGATTGCCCGACGTAGCCGCCGCCAGCAACGCCACGCGATGCGTCTCGCGCTTCAACACCGGCAAGCAGTAGTAATGCGGCCGGATTCCGCCGACAAACAGCGCATTCCGGTTGTACAGCAAGTGATGTGCGGTCAGCGTGGCGCCGATCGAACCGTCGGCATCGCGGACATAATCGGCCGCGTCCTTGGTCGTGATGTGCTCGAACACCACCTTCAGCGCCGGAAAATCGCGCCGCAACGGCGTCATCACGCGATCGATAAAAACCTTTTCCCGATCGAACATATCGATGGCCGGATCCGTGACTTCACCGTGCACGAGCAGCGGCAGGTCATGTTCCTGCATGGCTTCCAGCGTTTTCGCGCATTTCGCGATGCTCGTCACGCCGGCATCGGAATTAGTTGTCGCGCCCGCGGGATACAACTTCACGCCATGGACGAAGCCACTTTCGCGAGCGCGGCGGATTTCGTCGGGCGGCGTGTTGTCGGTGAGATAGAGCGTCATGAGCGGCTCGAAACGCGCGCCCGGGCCATCCTTCGGCAATGCGGCCAGAATCCGCTCGCGATACGCCGCCGCCATCTCGGTCGTCGTCACCGGCGGCCGCAGGTTCGGCATGATGATCGCGCGGCCGAACTGCCGCGCCGTGTGCGGCAGTACGGCCGCGAGCACGGCGCCGTCGCGCACGTGCAAGTGCCAGTCGTCGGGGCGAGCGAGCGTGACGGAGTCGACAGAAGTGGCGGACGAAGCAGGAGCAAGCGAGGAAGCGGACATTGGCGTGATAACGACAAAAGTAATCGGATGACGGAAACGGAGAGTCGACGGTGGTCGCAAAAGCATGCGCATTCGGCAGAAAATATTATCGGCCTGAATGCACTGCGAAGACGCGTTTGCAATAAAGCCGCCGGCAACACGCGCGTCTGCCACGAAGCCGGTGAGACAAACGCCTTAAACCACGTGTTCGCTACAAGGCGATTGAAGCCACCACTCATTCGGCTCGCACACGCCGGCACACACCGTGGAAATTCCACAACGATGCCGCATTGCGCTAATGCCGCGATTTTTTGGCGGTTTGGTCAGTGCTATGCTTTGGACACCCCGTATTGTAACGGTTAGCTCCATTCACCCAGTCTGCAGCCTCAGCAATGTGCCAACTTCTCGGAATGAACTGCGCGGAACCCACGGACGTGACTTTCTCGTTCACTGGTTTCGCGGCGCGTGGCGGCGTTACCGACCATCACGCGGACGGCTGGGGCATTGCGTTCTTCGAAGACAAGGCGTGCCGGCTTTTCATCGATCACCAGTCGTCGGCCAGCTCTCCGCTCGCCGAAATGGTGAAGCGTTATCCGATCAAGTCGAAAAACACGATCGCGCATATCCGCAAGGCAACGCAAGGGCACATCCTGCTTGAAAACTGCCATCCGTTCATGCGCGAGTTGTGGGGCCGGCATTGGATCTTCGCGCACAACGGCGATCTGAAAGACTACAAACCTTGTCTGAACGGACAGTATCAGCCGGTCGGCACCACCGATAGCGAACTCGCGTTCTGCGCATTGCTGCAGGGTTTGCGGCGCGAATTTCCCGGCTGCCAGCCGCCGCTCGACGAACTCTTCGCGGCGCTGGAAAAACTAACGCGCGAGATCACGCAATTCGGCGTATTCAACTTCCTGATGTCGAACGGCCAGGCGCTGTTCTCACATTGCTCCACGCACTTGTATTACCTCGTGCGCAGTTGGCCGTTTTCCACGGCGCATCTGATCGATGCCGACATGTCCATCGACTTCGCGAAATACACCACGCCGGAAGATCGCGTCGCGGTGATCGCGACCTCGCCGCTCACCGACGACGAAATCTGGACGCGTTTCGAACCGGGTGATCTGGCGTTGTTCCAGCACGGCGCGTTGCTCAGGACGGTCAACGTTCCGGTGCCGGCAGATGTCGCGGCGAAAGCGCGCGAACCATTGTGTAAGGTTTGCGTCGAATCGGTGCTGGGGATCGAAACCATCGAAACCATCGAGACCACCGCCGATGTGGAGACCGAACTCGGCATCGAGTAGCGCGACTCACGCGTGTTCCACGACCAAGGGAGCCCATGCCATGTCAGGAAAGTTCGTCATCGATAAAGCCCGCAACGGCCAGTTCTATTTCAATCTGCGCGCCGGCAACGGCGAGCCGATTCTCAAGAGCGAGATGTACGTGACGCGGGCATCGGCGGAACACGGCATTGCTTCGGTCAAGACAAATGCGCCGCTCGACGAACGCTACGAGCGCAAGACGGATAAAAGCGGTGCGCCGTACTTCAACCTGAAGGCGGGGAATCACGAGATTATTGGCGTAAGCGAGGCATACAGCAGCGCAGCGGCGCGCGATGCCGGCATTGAATCCGTGAAGAAAAACGCGCCCGATGCCGTGACGCAAGACAATACCAAAGCGCCTGGATAAGACGGTTCATTTGCGTTCGGCAAAAAAAGGCCGTTCCAACACACGTTGGAACGGCCTTTTTTTTGCCAAAAGCGCAAACCCGTGCCGCCAATCTTCAGTGCAAGATCTTCGCCAGAAAATCCTTCGCGCGATCCGACTTCGGGTTCTCGAAGAACGCTTCCTTCTTGTCGTCTTCCACGATCAGCCCGCGATCCATGAAGATCACGCGATGCGCGACCTTCTTCGCAAAACCCATTTCGTGCGTGACGCACATCATCGTCATGCCTTCCTGCGCCAGTTCGACCATGACGTCGAGCACTTCGTTGATCATTTCCGGGTCGAGCGCGGACGTGGGTTCGTCGAAGAGCATGGCGATCGGATCCATCGATAACGCCCGCGCAATCGCCACCCGCTGCTGCTGACCGCCGGAAAGCTGGCCGGGAAATTTATCGGCGTGAGCGCGCAGGCCAACGCGATCCAGCAGCTTCAGCCCCTTCGCCGTTGCTTCGTCCTTCGAGCGCCCAAGCACCTTGATCTGCGCGAGCGTCAGGTTCTGCACGATCGACAGATGCGGGAACAGTTCGAAGTGCTGGAACACCATGCCGACCTTCGAGCGCAGCTTCGACAGATTGGTCTTCTTGTCGCCAATGCGATTGGCCGTTGATCGTGATCTCGCCCTTCTGGAACGGCTCGAGTCCGTTCACGGTTTTGATCAGCGTCGATTTGCCCGAGCCCGACGGGCCGCACACCACCACCACTTCACCTTTTTTGACTTCCGTCGTGCAATCGGTCAGCACTTGAAACTGGCCGTACCATTTCGAAACATTCTTGAGAGAGATCATCGAGCGACCTTTTTCTGAAGACTTTTGACGAGAGCGCGATGCCACCACGCACACCACGAAATAACACGCGCCGGCGAACAGTACCATTTCGACGGTCGTACCGTCACGATCGCCCACATTCGTGGCCGTGCGGAAAAAGTCCGCGAGGCTGATCACGTAGACGAGCGACGTATCCTGAAACAACACGATAGCCTTGCGTGAGCAGCAGCGGCACCATCGCGCGAAACGCCTGCGGCAGCACGATCAGCCTCATGGACTGCGTGTAGGTCATGCCGAGCGCGAACGCCGCGTTCACCTGCCCGCGCGACACCGCCTGAATGCCTGCGCGGATGATTTCCGAATAGTACGCAGCCTCGAACAGCGAGAACGCGACCATGGCGGACGCCGAGCCGAATGTCGATATCCGCCGATAACCCCAGCACGTTCTGCAGCAACTGCGGCACGATCAGGAAGAACCACAGCAGCACCATCACGAGCGGGATCGAACGGAACAGCGTGACGTAGCCCTTCGCGAACCATTCGAGCGGCTTGATGCCCGACAGCCGCAGCATCGCGAGCACGGTGCCCCAGACAATCCCGAACACGATCGCGATCAGCGTGATCTTGAACGTGATGATGGCGCCGGTCCACAGCGTGGGCAGCGAACCGAGAACACCGCTCCAGTTGAAATGATGCATCACTTGCCTCCGATGTAGCCGGGCAACCGGGTCTTGGCTTCGACCCAGCGCATCAGTTGCATGACGACCAGGTTGATCAGCATGTAGGCCAGCGTGACGGCGATGAACGACTCATACGACTGCGAGGTGTAATCGACGAGCTGACGCGCCTGCGCGGACAGTTCGAGCAAGCCGATGGTCGACGCCACCGCCGAGTTCTTGAACACGTTCAGGAATTCCGACGTCAGCGGCGGCACGATGATCCGGTACGCGACCGGCATCAGCATGTAGCGGTACGTCTGCCATTGCGTGAAGCCCATGGCGAGACCCGCGGCGCGCTGGCCGCGCGGCAAGGCGTTGATGCCCGAGCGCACCTGCTCGCACACGCGCGCGCCGGTAAACAGCCCGAGGCAGATGATGGATGACGAAAAGAACTGCGCATCCGGCGGCAGTTGCTTGAACCAGTTCCCGATCGACGGCGGCAGCAATTCCGGTATCACGAGATACCAGATGAAGAACTGCACGATCAGCGGGATATTACGGAAGATCGCGACATAACCGGTGCCGATAGCGGCCAGCTTTCTGTTCGGCACCGTGCGCAGAATGCCGAACAGACGAGCCGACCACGAGCGCGATGACCCATGCCGCAAGCGACACGGTAATCGGTCACCCAGAAGCCGGAAATGCAGCCAGCCCAGATAGGTGGTCGGCTCGCCGGTCGAGACGGGGCTCAAGCAAAATGCCCCAATTCCAGTGATAGGACATGGACTCCCTCCAAAAGAAAACGGAAGAAGCACACGCTCCTTCCGTTTCGATCAATCCAACAGGATCGAAGATTAATCGATTGCCTTGTCGTTCGGGTTCTTGAAAAGCGCCTTCATGTCGTCGCTTTCCGGGAAGTTCAGGTTCAGGCCCTTCGGCGGAATCGGGCTTTCGAACCACTTCTTGTAGATCTTGTCGCCTTCACCCGAGGTTTCCACCTTGGCGATGGCGTCGTCGACTACCTTCTTGAACTCCGGATCGTTCTTGCGCATCATGCAGCCGTAAGCTTCATGCGATTGCGGCGTACCGACGATCATGAAATCGCCCGGATTGCTCGACTTCGCGCGTTCGCCGGCGAGCAGCGCATCGTCCATCATGAACGCAACGGCGCGGCCCGTCGACAGCGTCAGGAACGACTCGCCGTGATCTTTCGCGCTGATGATGTTCATGCCCATGTTCTTGTCCTGGTTCATCTTGCGAAGCAGGCGCTCGGACGTGGTGCCCGCAGTCGTCACGACGGTCTTGCCCTTCAGGTCGGGAAAGTCCTTGATGCCCGAATCCTTCTTGGTCATCAGGCGCGTGCCGATCACGAAGATCGTGTTGGAGAATGCGACTTGTTGCTGACGTTCGAGGTTGTTCGTGGTCGAACCGCACTCGATGTCGATCGTGCCGTTCCCGCACCAGCGGAATGCGGTTTTGCGACGTCACCGACTTTTGTTGAACCTTCAGGTCCGGCATGTTGAGCTTCTGCTTGACGGCGTCGACCACCTTCAAAGCAAACTCATACGAATAGCCAATGACTTGCTGCTTGTCGTCGTAATACGAAAACGGAATCGACGACTCGCGGAAACCCAGATAGATGTTTCCGGAATCCTTGATTTTCTTCAGCGTATCGTTGTTTTGCGCTTGCGCGCCCGAGGCGAAAACACTCAGTGCGGCGAGCAGCAGCGCAGCTTTTTTAAATTTCATGGTTTGATCTCCTTGGCCAAAACGGGGCAATTTTAGCAGGGTAATAAAATTGAAAGAATGATTGTTGTCCACAGTTGCTTATTTTTGAGACAGCCGCTGTAATGCCTTGCTGAGCGCCACTTTATAGACTTTTTTCGACTGCGGGGATCGCGCCGTTCTGTTCTTTTACCTTTCCAACCAAAACCTCGCAAAACCACGCGAAACGCCCGGAGCGTCCCGAAGGACGCCGCCGGGCGCCTTTTGATGCCTGTTATTTAGCGCGGCCTCATGCCGGCGTGCGCTCGCAAACGTTGGCTGCGGCTGAAATCATGGATACAGGCCGCGCATTTCGCGCGCTTGCAAGATCCGCGTACACGCAACGATAAACGCCGCCGTCCGCACGGACACACCGTGCTCGCTGGCCACTTGCCACACGGCCGCGAATGCTTCGCGCATGACGCGTTCGAGCCGCTGGTTGATTTCGTCTTCGGTCCAGAAGAAGCTTGAGAAATCCTGCACCCATTCGAAGTACGACACCGTCACGCCACCCGCATTCGCGACCACGTCCGGGATCACGAGAATGCCTTTGTCGTGGAGGATGTCGTCGGCGGCGGTGGTCGTCGGGCCGTTTGCGCCTTCCACCACGATCTTCGTCTTGATCTTCGGCGCGTTTTCTTCCGTGATCTGCCCTTCGAGTGCGGCCGGAATCAGGATGTCGCTTTCGATGGTCCAGAACTCGTCCTTGCTGACCGGGTCCGCGCCTTCAAAGCCGCCCACGCCACCATGCTTGGCAACGTGTTCGAGCAATGCAACAGAGTCGATACCCGTCGATTTGTACAGCGAACCCGTGTGATCCTGAACCGCCACCACTCTTGCGCCGGCTTCCTGGAACAATCGCGCCGCGATTCCGCCCACGTTACCGAAACCTTGCACGGCAATACGCGCGCCTTCGATATCGAAACCAATCCGGCGCGCTGCTTCCGAGCCCACGACGAACACGCCGCGGCCAGTCGCTTCCTTACGCCCGAGCGAACCGCCGAGCGAGATCGGTTTGCCGGTCACCACGCCGGTTGCCGTCTGCCCCTGGTTCATGGAGTACGTGTCCATCATCCACGCCATGATCTGTTCGTTTGTGTTCACATCGGGCGCGGGGATGTCTTGGTTCGGTCCGATGATGATGCCAATTTCGCTGGTGTATCGACGTGTCAGGCGCTCGAGTTCGCCACGCGACAAGGTCCGCGGATCGACGCGAATGCCGCCCTTCGCGCCGCCGTACGGCACGTTCACCGCCGCGTTCTTCACCGACATCCACGCGGAAAGCGCCATCACTTCCGAAAGCGTCACGTCCTGGTGATACCGCACGCCGCCCTTGCCCGGACCACGCGACATGTTGTGCTGCACCCGATAACCTTCGAAGTGCGTGACCGTGCCGTTATCGAGTTCGATGGGGCAATCGACAATCAGAATGCGCTTCGGGCGCTTGAGGGTTTCAATCCAGCGCGACAGTGAGCCGAGATACGGCGCGACGCGATCGACTTGCTGGAGATAGTTGCCCCAGGGGCCGAGATGGGTGGAATCGAGATACGAGGGAATGGCGTGCTGAACAGCGGGGGCAGCGGAAACGGGGCGGTCTTGTTGCGGCGATGACATCGAAGCTCCAGCGTTGTGTGGAATGGCGTCATTGTCGAAAAATCGCTTATTGAAATCCAATGCCGTTTGATCATTGCGTTATGCTTTTCTTGCATAACGTCAAGAACGCTCATGTCGGCTGCGTTTCCGCCGGCTTCGATACCTCTTCCAAAACCGCTTCCCAGAGATTACGCATGAGGGCCTGTCGCGGGTCATCGCCCTTCGATGCCATCGTGTCGCGATACAAACGGATCTCCATCGTCAGCGTGAACTGACCGGCGGGCGTCCCGCGCGTTCCCCGGTCGAGCCGGATCAGGCGGCCTTCATCGACTTCATTGGCGACTGCGCTGTGCGGCAGGAAAGCGACGCCATGACCGGCAAGGGCCATCGCTTTCAAGCCTTCGGCCATGTCGGTTTCGTAGACCTTGTCGAGATAAAGCCGAGTCGGCGATGTCGCGATGATCACCTCCGTCATGCGCCCAAGGTACGCGTTCGGCGTGTATGAGAGGTAGGGCGCGGGGGCATCGGCGGCGGCGGGCAGCGTGTAGCGCGCGCGGCCGCCCTTGTTCACCGATGAAAACGGGCTGATCGGCTCGGTCCCGAGCGTGAGCATGTCGTAGCGCGCGGGGTCGAGCGCGACCGGATGACTCGGATGGTGATAACCCATCACCAGGTCACAGCCGCCCTCCACCAGCGACAACACCGCGTCATGCACATTCAGCGCGCGCAGCCGCGTGTTGATGCGCCCGAGCCGCGCTTCAATGTGCTGCAGCCAGCGCGGGAAATACGTGAGCGAAAGCGTGTGCGGAACAGCGAAATCGATGGTCGCATTCGGCACGCCGGTTTGCCCGCGTAACAGCGTGCGCGCTTCGTGGAACTGAGAGAGCATCGCGAGCGCTTGTTCGTAGAAGACTTGCCCCGCTTGAGTGAGCCGCGTCGGGTAGACCGAGCGGTCGATGAGGTCCGTGCCGAGCCACGCTTCGAGCGCCTGGATGCGGCGCGAGAACGCCGGTTGCGTGATGTGCCGCAATTCAGCCGATCGGCTGAAACTGCGCGTCTCCGCGAGTGAGACGAAATCTTCGAGCCATTTCAGTTCCATGCGGCGCCTTCTGGCTGGTTTGGGGGGCTTCCTGAATGCTTTGGCATTTTACCGTTCCGTGCGTGACGGCTTCGTCGCCGGCGTGGTAACGCTCGCACCATTGTCACGCCCGTCGCACACGCCCGGTGCTGCACTGCGGCGATTGCGGTGCGCGACACGCAGCGTGCAAACGAGTTAGGCGTGGGCCCTCATGAGCCGCAAAACCGCGCTGCCGTTCGCTCTCTGGGTATCGATGGAAAAGATGCATCTGATTGGCATGATGCTTGCAATTCCCGGTCGACCATGCGTCGACGGGGTTTTCAAGCCGCTCATCGACGCCTGGGACTGCCGCCCCATCCCGAGGAACCGATGAAAAACCTGATCGCATCTTTAAAAAGCGGCAACTGGCGTTCGCTGGTCGCGTGTTTCCTGTACTTCGATACCGGGTTCACCGTCTGGGTGCTGTACGGCCCGCTCGCGCCGTTCATCAGCAAAGACATCACCATGACCCCTGCCGAGCAGGGCTTTCTCGTCGCGGTGCCGGTGCTCGCGGCCGCGATCCTGCGCGTGACGCTAGGCAACCTGTATCAATCCACCGATGGCCGCCGCGTCGCGCTAATGGGCGTCCTGCTTTCATCGATCCCGACGATCGTCCTGCCGCTCTTGTCCGGCACGCCGTCGTACTCGCTGCTGCTGGTGCTCGGCGTGTTCCTCGGCATGGGTGGAGCGAGCTTCGCCGTCGCCTTGCCGATGGCCGGCAGCAACTATCCGCCGAAGGTGCAGGGTCTCGTGCTCGGGTTGGCCGCGGCGGGGAATATCGGCGCGGTGCTCGACGGCTTCCTGTTCCCTCATCTCGCCGATGCCTTCGGCTGGAAGATGGCCACCGCCGCGGCATTGCCGTTGCTCGCGATCACGGCGATTGCGCTGTTCGCGTGGGCATCGGATGGTGGCGTGAAAAGCGGCAGCACATCGCGTGCGATGGCCAGTTTCGCGATCACTCTCGCCGGCCTCATCGCGATGGTGCTAGCCGTGCACGGCGGCGTGTTCGGCGGAGGGCGTACGGGCGTTTTGTTGCTGCCGGTGTTGGGTGCGCTGCTTGCCATTGCCGTGTTGCCGAAACATTACCGTGCGGTGCTCGGCGAACGCGATACGTGGGTCGTCATGCTGATCTACAGCATTACGTTCGGCGGGTTTGTCGGCATGTCTTCGTATGTGACGCTGCTTCTCACCAATCTCTATCAGATGCCGAAGATCGAAGCCGGTCTCTTCATGGCGATGCTCGCGTTTCTTGGCGCTATCGTGCGGCCGTTTGGGGGTTATCTCGCCGATCGCGTAACCGGAGTGCGCGCGCTGCTTGTGCTGCTGGCGGTGATTGCTGTCGCTGATTTTGCGTTTGCTATCTGGATGCCGCCGGTGGCGGGTGGTATCGCGTTGCTGGTTTGTCTTTATCTTTGCTTCGGGCTTGGTAATGGCTCGACGTTCCAGCTCGTGCCGCACAGGTGGAAGGGCAAGACCGGGTTGTTGTCGGGGATTGTCGGCGCGGCGGGTGGGATCGGCGGGTTTTATCTCCCGGTGATCATGGGGATGGCTAAGGAAAGTACGGGAAGCTATCAGATGGGGTTCGCGACCTTTGGCGTGCTCGCGGTGTTTGCGTTCGGGTTCTTGCTGGTGTTACGCACGCAATGGCTGCACTGGGCCGCGCCGTCGATGGCGGTCGGGCATGGCGGTGCGACGGCGCTGGCGCATGCTACGGAGTAGTTTTAAGATCAGGCCTCTTTGATGAACAAAAAGCGTCGATGCTTGCCGGCATCGACGCTTTTTTTGTTGGGCTTTCGCCGTCAAGCCCGCGCCGTATCTCCCGCTTCTATCGAGTCCTCCGGCTCATCTTCCGGCTCCGCTGCCTTCTGCTGCTGCAGCGCCCACATCTGCGAGAACAATCCGCCGGCGCGCACCAATTCCGCATGCGTCCCGCGCTCCACAATCCTTCCGTGATCCAGCACGATAATCTGCTGCGCGTGAACCACCGTCGATAACCTGTGCGCAATGATCAGCGTCGTCCGTTCCCGCGCGATCAGATCCAGCTCGTGCTGAATGGCCCGTTCGGATTTCGAATCAAGCGCGGACGTGGCTTCATCGAAGATCAGGAGCGGCGGGTTCTTCAACAACGTCCGCGCGATAGCCACGCGCTGCTTCTCCCCGCCCGACAACTTCAACCCGCGCTCACCCACCGGCGTCTCGTACCCAGCCGGCAAACTTTCGATGAACTCATGAATATGCGCTGCCCGCGCCGCCGCGATCACCTCATCGCGTGAAGCCGATGGCCGGCCGTAAGCGATGTTGTAGTAGATCGAATCGTTGAAGAGCACCGTATCCTGCGGCACGATGCCAATTGCCGCGCGCAATGAATCCTGCGTGACATCGCGGATATCCTGGCCGTCCAGCAGAATCCTGCCGCCTTGTTCGCGATCGAGATCGTAGAAGCGAAATAGCAAACGGCCGAGTGTCGATTTACCAGAACCGCTATGGCCGACAACCGCCGTCGTGGTCCCGGCGGGAATCGTGAAATCGACACCATGCAGAATCGACCGCGCACGCTCGTAGGAAAAGCTCACGTTCTCAAACCGGACCTCCGCGCCATCGACCGCAAGCGGCGGTGCGTTCGGCACGTCGGGAACTTCGCGTCCTGCGCCGAGCAGAGTGAACATGCGGTCCATATCGGTGAGACTTTGCTTGAGCTCGCGATACACCACGCCGAGAAAATTCAGCGGGATATACAACTGCAGCATGAACGTGTTGATCAGCACGAGATCGCCGAGCGTCAGGCGCCCTGCGACCACGCCTTGCGTCGCGCGCCACAAGATAAACACCAGCCCCGTGCCGATAATGAATTGCTGTCCGAAATTAAGCACGGACAACGAACGCTGCGAGCGAATCGCCGCCGCGCGATAGCGCAACAGGTTTTCATCGTAGCGCTGCGCTTCCCACTCTTCATTGCCGAAATACTTCACGGTTTCGTAGTTCAGCAGCGAATCGATGGCACGCGAATTGGCCTTCGAATCCAGCTCGTTCATGGTGCGCCGAAAATGCGTGCGCCATTCCGTGAGCTTGATCGTGAACACGATGTACGTGACCAGCGCAATCAACGTGACGATGGCGTAATACGCTTCGTACTTCGCGACGAAAAACCCGAGCACGAGGCCGACTTCCACGAGCGTCGGCAGGATGCTGTAGAGCGAATACGAAACGAGTTGCTGAATGCCGCGCGTGCCGCGTTCGATATCCCGCGACATGCCGCCGGTCTGGCGTTCCAGATGAAACCGCAGCGATAGCGAATGCAGATGCCGGAACACTTTCAGCGCGAGTTGGCGCACGGCGCTTTCGGTGACCTTCGCGAACAGCATTTCGCGCAATTCGGTGAAAAGCGAGGTGGACAAGCGCACCACCGCGTACGCGACCACGAGCAGTCCGACGCCGCTGATCAGGATGATCGCCGCTGAATCCTGCGCACGGCCGAGCGCGGTCAGATGCTGGATGGAACTCAGGCTGTCGATGACCTTTTTCATCACGATCGGCACGCCCAGATTCGCGACTTTCGCGCCGATCAGGCAAGTCAGCGCAAACGCGACGCGCCATTTGTACGTGGTCAGGTACGGCAGCAGCGAGCGGATGGTCTGCCAGTCGTTGCGCGGGCCTTTGGCGGCGGAAACTGGTTCGGAGGGAGAATTGCGGCGCATGGATTCGAGGTCTGCAGAGGTCCGCACCGCATAGAGAAACAGTGCGGGCGAGCGAGGTATCGCGAGGCGGGCGCCCGTCTCAAAATGCAGGCTTTCCCGTACAATTCGATGTTCCCCGGCGCGGCTGGCGATAGGCGAAAGCCTTAGCTAGCCGATAGCCAGACGCCCTAAAAGCGCGCTAAAGGGGTGAAAATCGCTCTCGCGCGGGGCAACATCGTTTAATCCGTCATTGTCGCAGAAGGCGCCCCAGCGCGCTGATCCGCCGACACTCTCACTTTTCATGGAACTACGCTCGTGACCCAATCTCTGCAACTTCCGAACAAGCCGGTCGCGCTGCGCGTGGTGCCGCAACCGTCCGATGCCAACGTCCACGGCGATGTTTTCGGTGGCTGGATCATGGCGCAAGTGGACATTGCCGGATCTATTCCGGCGAGCCGGCGCGCAAACGGGCGCGTGGCGACTATCTCGGTGAATTCGTTTGTGTTTAAACAGCCGGTGTTCGTGGGTGACTTGCTGAGCTTTTATACGGATATCGTCAAGACGGGGAATACGTCGGTGACCGTGTCGGTTGAGGTTTATGCGCAGCGCATGAGCCTGACTGAGGACGTGGTGAAGGTGACGGAGGCGACACTGACCTATGTTGCGACAGATCGTGATCGTCGGCCGAGGGCATTACCGGTGTTGGATTGAATGTTCGCACCGGTGGACGGGGGGTTTGAGGGCGTGCTACGGGTGGGGGTTGGTGCTGGGTTGGTGCTGCGTACGTTAGCGCGGGTTGTATGTTAGCTAGATTTTTTATCACTATTAGCCACTGTCCGTGGCGGCACTTCATTTCTTTGTCCAACGGCGACAAAGAAACGAAGCAAAGAAAACGCCTTTCCACAATCTGCTTTAAGTGTCCCCAGCGTGCAGACCACTGCTTTTGGTTCCCGCGTAGCACGGTGCTCGCTAGAGCCAGCAATACTTGAACCCCTCCTTCTCGCGAATCCCTACATCCCCACGCTTCGCCACCAGTGCTCTCGGGCAAGCTCCACGCGCACGAGGTTGGACGGCCTAACCCGTGTTTGCGGTTGGCGGCAAAGTTGTCCGGTGCGCCGTAATTTCAAACCCCGTAATTCGCGCGTTGCGCGGAGCATTCCGCTCTTTTTCTGGCGTGCAAGTGCTCAAACGTATTGCGCGCTATGCGCACATCTCACCTAAATGGTCGCGTGGACCATGCAGTCCACCAACCGTAAAGGCGCGTGAGGCCGTATTGGTCTGTGGCCCACCGATCTTGCCCGAGAGCACTGGTGGCGAAGCGTGGGGATGTCAGGATTCGTGAGAAGGAGGGTTTCAAGTGTCCGTGGTTCTAGCGAGCACCGTTCTACGCGGGAACCAAAAGCAGTGGTCTGCACGCTGGGGACACTTAATACAGATTGTGGGAAGGCGTTTTCTTTGCTTCGTTTCTTTGTCGCCGTTGGACAAAGAAATGAAGTGCCGCCACGCACAGTGGCTAATAGTGATAAAAAAATTAGCCAACATTAAACCCGCGCTAAGGTAAGCAGCAGCAACCCAGCACTGATTCCCGACCACTGCCGGTAGCACTCCCCCCCAAAAACCAAGTGCGAACGACCCCTAAACGACCCCTAATCAGTTAGTCCAAACTCCCGCATCGCCGGAACGAAATCGTGATTCACGTCAGCCTTCCTCGATAATTTCGCCAGCGCGTAGCGCTGAAACCCTGACAATTCCGACCATCGCCCCAAACTTGGAGAGTTGATCCCACACAAACTGCTTTGGCGAATCACAGTCTCCGGGACGGCATCAGTGTGAATCCAGATCGGATCCCCTTCGGGCTCAAACGTCTCAGGTCTCGCGTCAGCGTGCGTCCGCAACATCTCGGCGAGCGCCTGATCGAAATTAGGCTCAATGGCCGCATCGTCTTCCACCGGAAAGCGCGCGAGCAACTCGCGATCACCGTGCGGCAAAGTTCGCCACTGCTCCAGCGATATGCGTCGACCGAATCGATCGAGATTAAAGCGCACGACGAGCGGAATAAAGCTCAGATTCTCAGTTGACTCCAGTTCGAATCCGAACAGGCGCGGAGCGTCGTAAAGTGCCATGGCGGGTGCCTCGTAGGCGTGATGGACAAGGAAAGCGAGTGAGGCCGCAGTGGGTTATCGTAAGGCCTTGAACGGCTTGTAGTGTGTGTGTTGCACCATAAAGCAGCAAGTGTTATGCCCGGATTTTTCTTATAAATTCCTATGAACAGCGGCTAAAACACGACATCGTAAGCAATCCGCAAGTGAGCCATAACATGAACGACACAGACACCGACGATCAACCCGGCTACGTGAAGCGCCCCGTCCGGCGGCATCGGCAGGGAGAAATCCGCGAGACCGCCGACGACGTCGGCCAGGAATGGCCTGTCGCGCTCGTGTACAACGGCATCTCGCACGCCGTGATGATGTGTACGCCGCGCGACCTGGAAGCGTTTGCCGTGGGGTTTTCGCTGACGGAAGGGATTGTGGAGCGCGGCAGCGATATCCACGACATCGAGGTGTTTTTCTACGATACCGCCGGCGAAACCTTGCCGCACGCCGAAGTGCACCTGCAGATCGTGCAGCAGGCATTTGCCGCATTAAAGGACAAGCGCCGCACGCTGGCCGGGCGCACAGGCTGCGGCGTGTGCGGGATCGAAAGTATCGAATTGCTGGATCTGCTGCCGGAACGCGTACCCAATACCGGCTTTCTGACTCGTCTCGCCGATGACGCCATCGCGCACGCCGCGCGTGAATTGCCGGCGCATCAGCAGTTATCGAAACTGACGGGCGGATTGCATGCCGCCGCCTGGTGCGACGAAAACGGCGCGGTCAAACACGCGTTCGAGGATGTCGGGCGCCATAACGCGCTCGATAAATTGATCGGGCATCTGGTGTTGCAACGCGTCGATACCACGCAAGGTTTCGTGTTCCTTTCGAGCCGGGCCAGCTATGAGCTCGTGCGCAAATCGGCGCGCGTCGGCGTGCCGATGCTCGTCACCATTTCCGCGCCGACATCGCTGGCAATTTCTATCGCGGAAAAGGCGGGGTTGCGGCTCGTGAGTTTCGCGCGGGAGAACGGGTTCGTGGAATATGGCCGGATGGAAGACGCCGCGCCTTGAGCGGAGCGGACGGCAAAACCGCGCGTTGATCGAAGCCGAAGAAGGGCTTGAATCACCGCGCGGCTAGAACGAAAAACTTCCCTTCAATTAAACCGGCTGAAGTCCGGCTTCCGCTTTTCAAAGAACGCTTTAAACGCTTCCTGCGCTTCGCCCCCCGTCAGCATCCGGGCAAAGTGCTCCCCTTCCTCCTCGATCCGCGCGCTGATCTCGCCGGCATCGGCGCCCTTCATCAACGCCTTGCTCACCTTCAGCGAAGCCGCCGGCAACGCCGCGAGTTTTTTCGCCTGCTTCAGAGCGAATGCATCGACTTCTTCCGCCGGCATAACCCGGTTCACGAAGCCCATGTTCGCGGCCTCGGCGGCATCGAACGATTCGCCCAGCAGGATCTTTTCCGCTGCCCGCTGATAACCCGCAATACGCGGCAACAGCAAGCTCGACGCCGCTTCCGGACACAGCCCGAGCTGCACGAACGGCAACGCGAACTTGGCCGTCGACGCCGCGTAGACGAGGTCGCAATGCAGCAGCATCGTCGTGCCGACACCCACCGCCCCGCCCGCCACAGCCGCCACAACCGGCTTCTGCGCCGTGCTGATGCGGCGCAGGAATTGGAACACGGGCGCATCCTGCTTCGCGGGCGGCGCCTTCATGAAGTCTTCCAGATCGTTACCCGCGCTAAACGTATCGCCGATGGCGCGAATCAGCACCACGCGCACGGCGGGATCGTTTTCGGCATCGAAGAAAGCGTCGGCCATGGTCTGGTACATCGCGGCCGTCAACGCGTTCTTGCGGCCCGGCCGATTGATGGTGATGCTCAGCACGCCGTCGGCGTGTTCAGTGATGATGTCCATTCTTGTCTCCAGAATAAAGAACGGTTCGCGAACCGGAGGGCGCGCGAACCGTCGTTTTACCGTTATCGATACTCGCTTACATCCGTTCGATAATGCCCGCCGCGCCCATGCCCGTTCCCACGCACATGGTCACCATGCCGTACTTGAGGTTGCGCCGGCGCAAGCCGTGAACCACGGTCGCGGCGCGAATGGCGCCGGTCGCGCCGAGCGGATGACCCAACGCGATCGCGCCGCCGAGCGGATTGATCTTCGATGGATCCAGTCCCAGGTCCTGGATCACGGCCAGCGATTGCGCCGCGAACGCTTCGTTCAGCTCGATCCAGTCGATGTCGTCCTGCGTCAGCCCCGCCGCTTTCAAGGCCGCGGGAATGGCTTCCTTCGGCCCGATGCCCATGATTTCCGGCGGCACGCCACGCACGGCGAAACTCACGAAACGCGCGAGCGGCGTCAAGTTGAATTGCTTGAGGATCTTCTCGCTGACGACGATCAACGCGCCCGCGCCGTCGGAGGTCTGCGAGCTATTCCCCGCCGTAACCGAACCCTTCGCAGCGAAAACGGGACGCAGCTTCGCGAGCCCTTCCATGGTCGTGTCCTGGCGCGGACCTTCGTCGTTCTTGATCTCGCGCGCGTTGACGCGAATCTGGCCGGTTGCCAAATCAGGGAAACGTTCGTTCAGCGTGAACGCGGCGATTTCATCGTTGAACTCGCCGGTGCGTTGCGCTTCGAGCGCGCGTCGATGCGATTCCACCGAGAACGCGTCCTGCGCTTCGCGGCTGATCTTCCAGCGCTCCGCCACGCGTTCGGCCGTCAAGCCCATGCCATAAGCAATGCCGATGTTCTCGTCACGATCGAAGATATGCGGCGAGAGCGACGGCTTGTTGCCCATCATGGGCACCATGCTCATCGATTCACATCCGCCCGCGATCATCACGTCCGATTCGCCGACGCGAATGCGGTCGGCAGCCATCGCCAAAGCAGTCACGCCCGAGGCGCAGAACCGGTTCACCGTCACGCCGCCCACCGAGTTCGGCAAACCGGCCAGCAACGCGCCGATACGCGCCACGTTCAGCCCTTGCTCGCCTTCCGGAATCGCGCAACCGATGATCGCGTCTTCAATCAGCTTCGTATCCAGCCCCGGCACTTGCGCCACGGCTGAACGAATCGCGTGGACCAGCAGTTCATCCGGCCGTGTGTTCTTGAAGATCCCGCGCGGCGCCTTGCCGATAGGCGTCCGGCTCGCGGCGACAATATATGCGTCCTGCACTTGTTTGCTCATTTTGCAGCTCCTGTGTCGACCAGAGTTGGCGCTTCAGCGCTTACTCTGGTCCCATGCACGTTGCGCCGACCAGTGTTGGCGCTTCAGCGCTTACTCTGGTCCCATGCATTGCGGTCGGCGGGAGTTGGCGCTTCAGCGCCTTACTCCGGACAACGCAAATGCGATTGCCCGCGCCTTAGTTACGAACCGGCTTGCCGGTCTGCAACATGCCCATGATCCGTTCCTGCGTCTTCGCGGTGCCGAGCAAGTCGACAAACGCACGACGCTCAAGCGTCAGCAGCCATTCTTCATCGACGAGACTGCCTGCTTCCACATCGCCGCCGCACATCGCTTCCGCGATACGGCTCGCAATCAGGAAATCGTGATCGCTGATAAAGCGGCCGTCGCGCATGTTCACCAGCGACGCCTTGATGGTCGAGATCGCCGAACGTCCTGCAACGGGAATTTGCGTTGCACGCAACGGCGCGCGATAACCAGCGGCGCTCAAAGCGCGCGCTTCCTTCTTCGCGATATCGAGCAGTTCGTGCACGTTAAAAACAATCGTGTCCGATGGCTTGAGATAACCCATCGCGCGAGCTTCCAGCGCGGACGCGGAAACCTTCGCCATCGCGGCGTTTTCGAACGATTTCTGCAGGAATTTCAAAAGTTCGCTGGTAGCGTTCACGGCGCTGGCCGCGGTCGCGGCGCGCAACGCCGCTTCCTTCAAACCGCCGCCCGCCGGCACGAGACCGACGCCGACTTCCACCAGCCCCATATAACTTTCGATGTGCGCAACGCGCTTCGCCGAATGCAGCGCAAGCTCGCAACCGCCGCCGAGCGCAATGCCCGACACGGCGGCAACCACCGGCACGCTTGCATACTTCACTCGCAACATGCCTTGCTGGAAATTCTTAACAAACGGTTCGATACCCTTCGCGCCGCCCGTCATGAACGCGGGCATCGCTTCTTCCAGGTTCGCGCCGGCCGAAAATGCGCCACCCGGATTGCCGAGCTTCAGCGCCGACGTTTGCCAGATCACGACGCCCTTGTAATCGGCTTCGGCAAGTTCGATTGCCTTCGTCAAACCATCGATAACCGATGGCCCGATTGTGTTCATCTTGCTTTTGAACGACACGATCACGACATCGTCTTCGCCCGCGCGGTCATCGACCCAGGCGCGCACGGCGTCGGTTTCGAACAAAGTCTTGCCGTAGGTTTTCGGATCGACGCCGGTTTCGCCCGCCAGCGGTGCGCGGAAAACTTGCTTCTTGTAGACATCAAGCGATGAACGCGGAATGAATCTAGAAGCCGTAGCGGACCACGATCCTTCAGCCGTATGCACGCCGCCCTTCTCCGCGACAGCGCCTTCGAAAACCCACGCAGGCAACGGCGCTTTCGACAGCGCCTTGCCGGCATCGATATCTTCCTGAACCCACTTCGCCACTTGCGTCCAGCCAGCGCTCTGCCAGCCCTCGAACGGGCCTTCGTTCCAGCCGAAGCCCCAGCGAATGGCGAGATCGATGTCGCGGGCATTGTCCGCAACCGACTCAAGATGCACGCCGATGTAATGGAACACATCGCGGAAAATGGACCACAGGAATTGAGCTTGCGGATGTTGCGATTCGCGCAAGAGTTTCAGACGTTCTGCTGGCGGCCGCTTCAAAATCCGTCCGACGAGTTCATCCGCCTTGCCGCCGCCATCAACGTACGTTCCCGTCTTCGGGTCCAGCACCTTGATAACTTTGCCTTCCTTCTTGTAGAACCCCGCGCCCGACTTCTGGCCCAGCGCGCCGTTTTTCACCAAACCGGCAAGAACCGCAGGCGTTTCGTACAACGCGAAAAACGGATCGTCGAGCAGGTTGTCGCGCATTGTCTTGATGACGTGCGCCATCGTGTCCAGACCGACCACATCCGCCGTGCGGAACGTCGCCGATTTCGCCCGGCCCAGACGCGCGCCGGTGAGATCATCGACTTCATCGAAACGCAGTCCGAACTTCTCCGCTTCCGCAATCACCGCGAGAATCGAGAACACGCCTACGCGATTCGCGATGAAATTCGGCGTGTCTTTCGCCCGCACAACGCCCTTGCCGACTACGCTCGTCAGGAAGCTTTCGAGCTGGTCGAGGATTTGCGGCTGCGTGGTATCGGTGGGAATCAGTTCGACCAGATGCATGTAGCGCGGCGGATTGAAGAAGTGCACGCCGCAGAAACGCGCTTTCAACTCATCCGAAAAACCCTTCGACAACTCCGTAATCGACAACCCCGACGTATTGGTCGCGAAAATCGCCTTCGCGCCGATATACGGCGAAACCTTCTTGTACAGGTCGTGCTTCCAGTCCATGCGCTCGGCGATGGCTTCGATCACGAGATCGCACTCTTTCAGCTTCTCGATGTCGTCGTCGTAATTCGCGGGCTGGATATATTGCGCGTCCTCTTTCACGCCGAACGGCGCGGGCGACAGCTTCTTCAGGTTCTCGATCGCTTTCAACGCGATGCCGTTCTTCGGGCCTTCCTTGGCCGGCAAGTCGAATAGCAGTACAGGCACCTGGGCGTTGATCAGGTGCGCAGCGATCTGCGCGCCCATCACGCCGGCGCCGAGCACGGCCACCTTGCGTATGTTCAGATTGCTCACGTTTTGTCTCCGGGAGAGGGTTTCGATATGACGATGCGCCACGTCTTTCAAAGACGCGGCGCAGTGCAAAAGAGGCCTAGAACAAGGCTTCGTCGTATTCCATCAGCGTCTTCGATCCGGCGCGTGCGGCGCGGATTGTCGATGCCGTTTCGGGCAGCAACTTGGCGAAGTAAAAACGCGCGGTGGCGAGCTTCGCTTTGTAGAACGGATCGCCTTCGGCTTCCTTGTCCAGTGCAATACGTGCCATGCGCGCCCAGAAATAAGAGAACACCAGATGCCCGACGGTACGCATATACGGCACGGCGGCGGCGCCGACTTCGTCCGGATTCTGCATCGCCTTCATGCCGATTTCCATGGTCAGCTTCTGCACCTTGTCGCCAATGTCAGCGAGCGGGTTGATGAACTCCTGCATCTCCGGCTTCACGCCTTCTTGCTCGACAAAATCCGTTACCAGCTTGCCGAACTTCTTCAGCTTCGCGCCCATGTCGCCGAGAATCTTGCGGCCGAGCAGGTCCAGAGCCTGAATCGAATTCGTGCCTTCGTAGATCATGTTGATGCGGGCATCGCGCACGTATTGCTCCATGCCCCATTCGGAGATGAAGCCATGGCCGCCGTAGATCTGCATGCCCATGTTGGTGCCTTCGAACGCGTTGTCCGTCAGGAACGCCTTGATGACCGGCGTGAGCAGCGCGACGAGATCGGCGGCGTCCTTGCGCGCGGATTCATCGGCGTGGGACAGTTCCTTGTCGATGTTTAGCGCAGCCCAGTAAGTGAACGCGCGGCCCGCTTCGGCGTAGGCCTTTTGCGTGAGCAACATGCGACGCACATCCGGATGCACGATGATCGGATCAGCGGCTTTTTCCGGCGCTTTCGGGCCGGTCAGCGAACGCATTTGCAGGCGTTCCTTCGCGTATACGAGCGAGTTCTGATACGCGATTTCCGTCAACCCCAGCCCTTGCATGCCGACACCCAGACGCGCGGCGTTCATCATCACGAACATCGCGTTCAAGCCTTTGTTCGGCTCGCCGACAAGCCAGCCCTTCGCGCTATCCAGATTGATCACGCAAGTGGAATTGCCGTGAATGCCCATCTTGTGTTCGATCGATCCACACTTCACGCCGTTGCGCTCGCCCGGAGCGCCCGCGTCTGTCGGAATGAACTTCGGCACGATGAACAGCGAAATGCCCTTGGTGCCGGTCGGTGCGCCCGGCAAACGAGCCAGCACCAGATGCACGATGTTTTCGGCAAGATCGTGTTCACCGCTGGAGATGAAAATCTTCGTGCCGCTGATGGCGTACGAACCGTCGCTGCTCGGCTCCGCCTTTGTGCGCAGCATGCCGAGATCGGTGCCGCAATGCGGTTCGGTCAGGCACATCGTGCCGGTCCAGACGCCCTCTACCAGCTTCGGCAAATATGTCTTCTGCAACTCCGGCGCGCCATGCGCGTGCAGGCATTCATACGCGCCATGCGACAAGCCGGGGTACATCGTCCAGGCCTGATTCGCCGAGTTCAACATCTCGAAGAGCGCGTTGTGTACGAATGCGGGCAGGCCTTGTCCACCGTATTCCGGATCGCAACCGAGTGCCGGCCAGCCGGCTTCCACGTATTGCTTATAGGCTTCCTTGAAGCCCGTCGGCGTGCGTACCACGCCGTCGCCTTCGTACGTGCAGCCTTCGCGGTCACCGACCTGGTTCAGCGGAAAGAGCACTTCGGCGCAGAACTTGCCGGCTTCTTCGAGAACCTGGTTGATCGTATCGACGTCGAGGTCGGCATGCTTTGGCATGTTCTTGACCTCGGCTTCTACATTGAGCAGTTCGTGCAAGACGAATTGCATGTCACGCAGCGGCGCTGTGTACTGTCCCATTTTTCTTCTCCAAGAGTCTAGGAAGCTTGGACCATGCACGCCGCCGAATCTGTCGTTCTGCCGATTCGCCGGCGCCTAACGGCCGTCGCTTTGATACGAAACAATCGTTTTTTCCAGCGCGTCCCGTGTCAGTTGCACCGCTTCCGGCAAGTGCAGGAAGCGCGCGTCATGATGCAGGCCGAGCGTGAAGCTATAGAGTTCAAACAGCATCAGCGCCGGATCGGTGTCCGCGCGCAAATGCCCTTCGTCTTGCGCCTGCCTGATCGCACGCGTCAGTGCCGCGCGCCAGGTCGATACGCTGTGCACCAGTTGTTCGCGGACCGCACTGTCGGCGCGATCGTCGTACTCCACCGCGCCGCTGATATAAATACAGCCCGTCGTCACTTCCTCGATGCGCTTTTCCATCCAGCGAGCCAGCATCGAGCGCAAGCGCGGCAAACCGCGTGCTTCGCGCAGGCTCGGGTAAAACACTTCGTCTTCAAAGCGGCGGTGATATTCCTTCACCACTTCCACCTGAAGATCCTCGCGCGAGCCGAAATGCGCGAAGACGCCGCTCTTGCTCATCTGCATCCGTTCAGCCAGCAAGCCGATCGTCAAACCCTCCAGTCCGTCCCGGCTTGCCAGGTCCAGCGCGGCGTCGAGGATTGCGACTCGTGTCTGTTCGCCTTTTCGCATGATTTTTACCGTTTTGATGTAATCGAAATAAAATCGAACGGCCGTACGATTATTGTAGCCGACCGCTCCTGAAACAAGCTTTTTTTTAGAAACCGGAGTCTAACTTTGGGTCACATCCATAAGATGAGTCTCAAGTGTGTCCCGGTTTATACGCATACGGCCAGTCGGGGCTGCCCGAGTCAGGCCGCGCGGCGCATCATCAATCAATCGTAGCGGCCGATGGTGAGCATTTTCATCATCATGCGATACGCGTTGTAGGCGAGCCAGTTAAGCAGGCGCTCACCAATCGGGCGCGCCGCGTATTGTTCGACCGTGATCGGGCGGCTGTCGTGGAAGGCGGCCAGGATTGCATCGCGCAACTTCACGATCTCGTTCTCGTGGTTCACCAGCACCATGTTCGCCTCGTTGTTCAGCACCAGGCTCAGCGCGTCCAGATTCGACGATCCGACCGTCGCCCAATTCGAATCGACCACGGCTACCTTGCCGTGAAGCATGGTTTTCTCATATTCAGCGATCCGCACGCCCGACTTCAACAGGTTGCGATACAAAAACGGCGTGGCGTAGTCGAGCGCGACGAACTCCTTCCGGCCGATCACAAGCGTCACCCGCACGCCGCGCTGCGCTGCGCGCCCGAGCGCGCGGCGCAGCTTGCGGCCCGGCATGAAATACGGGTTCGCAAGCATCACCTCACTTTCCGCGTGCGAAATGGCTGCCAGATAGGCCTTTTCGATCGCGCGCCGGTTGAGGAGATTATCGCGTGCGACGAACGCCACGCATGGTTGATCGACGGCATGAATCATGCCGCGCCGCGCTCGCAAGCGTGATCGGAGCGCGTGGCGATCGATTCTCGACGATGCCCCCGACGCGGACCTTTCGTTTTGCGGCCGCGTGGCGCGCGGTTTTACGCCGAGGCGAATCCGCTGCCATTGGAGATCGAAGGCTTCGTGTACGTCCGACACCACCGGACCTTGCGCCTCCAGCGAGAAGTCCCAGCGCGCGTGATCGAGCCGGACGCCGTTCTGCACGAAGTCATCGACTATGTTGATACCGCCGCAAAAGGCGAAATGCCGATCGATCACAACCAGCTTCCGATGCGTCCGCGAAAACCCAAGCTGCCCGAACAGATGCGGGTTATAGATGCGATGCTCGACGTTCGCCTTCGCCCATTCATCGAAGAGCGGCAGTTTGTCCGTGCCGATGCCGTCAGTGATCACGCGCACGTGCACGCCGCGCCGGGCGGCGTTCATCAACGCGGTGGAGACGGCGCGGCCGGCGTCGTCGTCGCAAAAGATATAGGTTTCGAGCGAGACTTCCTGCTTCGCGGCATTGATGCGCTCGATGAGCGCCGGGAAAAACGCCTCGCCCGATTTGAACAGCCGAACCGTGTTGTGGATGGTGAAACACAGCCGTACCGGCCGGCGCCCGCGAAACAGGGCCAGCTTGAGTCTGGCGAAGCGGCGTTTAGGCGCGCCGAAACCGATCACCGGTTGTGCTCCGCGAGCCGTTCGGGCAATTGCAAAATCGCCTCGCGGTTCGATGATGAAAAGCACTTCGCCGCCGCCTCGCGAAACGGCAGCCAGAGGTGCGCGGTGTGCTCGCGGGGTGCGAGCGTCACTTCCATGCAATGCGGCACGAGCAGGCTGAACTGATGCTCGAGGTTGCGCACCACGCCCGGCGCATAGCGATGCCGCCATTCGGGATAAATATCGTATTCAATCCGATGATGCCAGTCGAGCAGCGAGCGTTCCGGCACGCTCGGGCTGCCGACGACGATGCCGGTTTCCTCGGCGACTTCGCGCGCGGCGGTGAGCGCCACCGGTTCGTCGATGTGATCTTTCGAGCCCGTCACGGACTGCCAGAAACCCGGCCGGTCGGCGCGCTCGATGATAAGCACGTCCAGTTCGGGCGTATGGATGACAACGAGGACGGATTCGGGAATTTTGGGCGGCTTGGACATGGTGGAAACGGTGCGGCCATTTCGTGGAAGCTGGCCGACGAATGTAACCCAAAAAACGAAAAAGGCGCACTAAGCGCCTTTTTCGTTTCGGATGTTGCAAACGGGTCACTGGGGGCTGCTGGCAACGCGTCTGGTGGTGAAGATGCGCCTCGATTCATCGCTCTCGATACCCTTCTAATTGCGACTACTGGTCAAAAATCGTTGCAAAAGGCGCCTTCTGGGGAGGTGTCGCCGTACTGTGCAAAGGCACGCACAAAGACGTCAGTTGGCGTGAACGATGCGCTCGGCCGATCACGCCGAGAGAACTGCCGTACCTTGTCATCCCTACGTAACTTACGAATATTTAAAGAAATCGATTTTTATAGAATTGCCTGCGTTCAGTCGTTACCGGGAGGACTATCTTGATGATGACGAATATCGAAGGCTGCAGGCAGAGCTGCTTGCCCGCCCCACCGCAGGCGACGTCATTGCAGGAACAGGAGGCCTCCGCAAGCTTCGCTTCGGCAGCAACAGGCGAGGAAAAGGGAAGCGCGGCGGAATTCGCGTCATTTATTACTACTGGGTTACGGGTTCACAAGTCTGGCTTTTTACGCTTTACGGTAAAGACGAGATGGACGACCTGTCCAATGACGAACGCAAGGAATTGGCGAAGGTTTTAAGCGCCGAAGTGAATCTGAGGAACAAATAATGAAACGCAATCTCTTGGCAGAATTGAAGGAAGGCGTCGGCGCGTTAGCTGATCAGCGGGAAGGCAAATTAACTCTTCGAACTACTGAAATGGAGGTTCCTTCTCCCATCGAAGTCTCCGCCGACGAGATCAGAGCAATGCGCACCAGAATGAACGTTTCGCGAGCAGTGCTGGCGAATCGGCTGCGAGTCAACCTGCGCACGCTCGAAAACTGGGAGCAGGGAACGGCGAAACCGAATGCGCAGGCGGCGGTGCTAATCAAATTGGTTGAACAGCATCCTGAGACGCTGGACTATCTGGCCGCACTGTAGCGGATTCGGTTGGCTCGACGCGGAAAAAAGTCACTCAGGAACTCCAAAAACGAAAAAGGCGCACTAAGCGCCTTTTTCGTTTCGGATGTTGTTACTTGTTACCGCTTACTGAATACCGCTTACTGAACCTTCGGCTCCGGTGCACGCAAACGAATATGCAGTTCCTTCAACTGCTTTTCGTCCACTTCGCTCGGCGCTTGCGTCAGCAAATCCGTTGCGCGCTGCGTCTTCGGGAACGCGATCACGTCGCGGATGGAATCGGCGCCCGCCATCATGGTGACGATCCGGTCCAGACCAAACGCAATACCGCCATGCGGCGGCGCGCCGTACTGCAGCGCGTCGAGCAGGAAGCCGAACTTGATACGCGCTTCCTCGGCGCTGATCTTCAGCGCGCGGAACACCTTGCTCTGCACTTCTTCCTGATAGATCCGCACCGATCCGCCGCCGATTTCCCAACCGTTCAGCACCATGTCGTACGCCTTCGCGAGACAGCGGCCCGGATCCGTTTCCAGATATTCCAGATGCTCGTCCTTCGGGCTCGTGAACGGGTGATGCGCGGCCACGTAGCGGTTGTCTTCTTCATCGAATTCGAACATCGGGAAGTCTGTCACCCACAGCGGCTTCCAGCCCGATTCGAACAGCCCGTTCGCACGGCCGAACTCCGAATGACCGATCTTCAGACGCAACGCGCCCAGGCTGTCGTTCACCACTTTCGCGCGATCCGCGGCGAAGAAAATGATGTCGCCGTCTTGCGCACCCGTGCGCTCCATGATCGCGGCAATCGCGCCTTCATGCAGGTTCTTCACGATCGGGCTTTGCAGGCCGTCACGGCCCTTCGTCACGTCGTTCACCTTGATCCACGCCAGACCCTTCGCGCCATAGATACGCACGAATTCCGTATAGCCGTCGATATCCCCACGCGACAGATCCGCGCCGCGCGGTACGCGCAACGCCGCCACGCGGCCGTCCTTCGAGTTCGCCGGCATGCTGAAGACCTTGAAGTCGACATCGCGAACAGCATCCGTCAGGTCGGCGAATTCCAGCTTCACGCGCAGATCCGGCTTGTCCGAGCCGAAACGGCGCATGGCTTCCGAATACAGCATCACCGGAAATTTCTCGTCGAGCGAGACGTTGATGGTTTCCTTGAAAACATGACGGATCATGGCTTCGAACAGATCGCGGATTTCCTGTTCCGTCAGAAACGACGTTTCACAGTCGATCTGCGTGAATTCCGGCTGACGATCGGCGCGCAGATCTTCGTCGCGGAAACACTTCACAATCTGATAATAACGGTCGAAGTTCGCCACCATCAGCAACTGCTTGAACAGTTGCGGCGACTGCGGCAGTGCGAAAAACTGACCCGGGTTCGTACGCGACGGCACCAGGTAATCGCGCGCACCTTCCGGCGTGCTCTTGGTGAGCATCGGCGTTTCAATATCGATAAAACCCTGCGCATCCAGGTACTTGCGCACTTCAATAGCCACGCGGTAACGCAAGCGCAAGTTCTGCTGCATCTGCGGACGGCGCAGGTCCAGCACACGATGCGTGAGGCGCGTGGTTTCGGAGAGGTTGTCGTCGTCGAGCTGGAACGGCGGCGTCACCGACGCGTTCAGCACGTTCAGTTCGTGGCACAGCACTTCAATCTTGCCGCTCGTCAGCCCGGCGTTCGCCGTGCCTTCCGGACGAGCACGCACGATGCCCTTCACCTGCACGCAGAACTCGCCGCGCACGCCTTCGGCCACCTTGAACATTTCAGCGCGGTCCGGATCGCACACGACTTGAACGAGCCCCTCACGATCGCGCAGGTCGATAAAAATAACGCCGCCGTGATCGCGCCGGCGATGTACCCAGCCGCACAGCGAAACGCTTTGGCCCAGCAGGGCTTCGGTCACCAGACCGCAGTATTCAGATCTCATCGACATGATGTTGTGTCTTTCGTTATTCATTGATCAACGGCACGCGCGAACACAGGGAAACGATGTTCGCGGCACGCCGGCATTACAGCGGCGGATCGACGGGACGGCGCGGCGCGGCCTGCGCTTGCGGCATGGACGGCGCGACTACTCCCATCGACACGATGTACTTCAACGCAGCATCGACAGACATGTCGAGCTCGATGACTTCGCTTCTCGGCACCATCAGGAAAAAGCCCGAGGTGGGATTCGGCGTGGTCGGCACGTAGACGCTCACGTGTTCTTCGGTCAGGTGATTGACCACGTCGCCGCCGGGAACGCCCGTCAGGAAACCGATGGTGTACGCACCCGAATGCGGGTAACGGATCAGCAGTGCCTTGCGGAACGCGTTGCCGCTGCTGGAGAGCAACGTATCCGACACTTGTTTAACGCTGGTATACAGCGGTCCGACCACGGGAATGTGACGCACGATCACATTCCACCACTCGACCAGTTTCTGGCCGACGAAGTTCTGCGTGAGCAAGCCCACGACAAAAATAAAGGCGAGCGTCAGCACAGCGCCGAGGCCCGGCAGATGAAAACCGAACACGCGCTCGGGCTGCCAGGATTCCGGCAGCAAGAGCAGCGTCTGATCCATCGTTCCGATCACAAGACCGATCACCCACAAGGTGATGGCGAGCGGCACCAGCACCAGCAAGCCGGTTGCGAAAACGGATTTCAACGTAGTCTTTTTGGTCGTCATTTACACAGCCGGAAGGCCGCCCCGCTTGGCTTTCACGGTTTGGCTGGTTCGCCGCCCGGCACACATCATTAAATTCGGGCGGTCATCTGCGTGCGTACGATCGGACAGATCGAGCGTTTGAGCGCGTTGCAAGCGCAGGTCGGGCTTCGTTACCGTTTCAGACTTGGCGTGTCGTTCCAAAGACCTTGGCAGCGTCAATTCGATGCCGGAGACGCCGGTTTTGCCGAGGCCGCCGGTGCGGGCGCCGTGCTGCTCTTCGAACTGTCCGACGCGGGCGTACTTGCCGTAGACGAATCGGTTTTCGACGAGTCGTTGGCCGACCCCTTGCTCGACTCTTTGCCCGATTCCGATGCGCCTTCGCCCTTCGTTTCGGCTTTGGCGCCGTCGTCCTTCTTGGCGGCCGCGCCGGTGTTGCCACCGCGGAAGTCGGTCACATACCAGCCGGAGCCCTTCAGCTGAAAGCCCGCAGCTGTGACCTGCTTGGCGAATGTTTCTTTCCCGCACTGCGGACAGTGGGTGAGCGGCGCATCGCTCATTTTCTGGAGCGCGTCTTTTTCAAAGCCGCATGACTCGCAGCGGTACGCGTAGATCGGCATGGCACTCTTCCTACGATTAACGTTTCGGCGCTTGGTAGGGTAGCCCTCCATCCTTATGGATGAAGGGCCCCCTAAGAACTGTACGTGCGAGTTTCCCCGCATACAGCTCAAGCCTACAGACAAAATCCTGATCAGGTCAGGACCGGCTTCGTCACAACAATGTTGCCAGCATGCACTTGCTGGTGACAGTGCGGGTGAAGCAAAACTCTGTTGGACAGCGTGTCTTTGCCACCATGCATCCGATATTCCAGATGGTGATCGTGCCAACCCGTCTCGTCCGTCAGCGCAGTGCCACAGTGTGCACACAACCCACCCTGTGACATGTACAGCGTCGCCCATTGCTTGCGATAGCGCATCGACTCCCACATGCGATCCTGCCGCAATTTCTCGCCGTACTGCTCCCACACGGGATCAAAAGGATGGAAATCCCCCTTAATCTTCATGTGTCGTTTGATGGCTGTGCCGCTGACTTGGTACAGCTCAAACAAACCTCTACTGCCGTCCCGCTTAACCATGGGAGCAGCAAACACCCAGTTCCGTTCGCCGACCGAATGAAAGTACTTCGACCTCACCCAGTCGGAGTTCTTCTGAGGGTGCCGCCGGGCCGCCCACCGCTGAAGCCTCTGGAAAATCAGATACTCCATGCGGGTGTACGCCTGCTTGGCAACTACGGGACTGTGATACTGCGCCCAGCCCCGTAGCATCGGATTTAACAGTCGGATCAGATCCTCCTGCCGTACCGCTTTGTTGCCGCTGATCGTTTCCGCCACCTTGCGATAGAACGCTTGCGCGTTTTTCTTGCTTGGCTTGATGAGCAGCTTTCCCGAGTACTTCCGGAAATTCCACCCAAGGAAATCAAAACCTTGATCTATGTGTGTGATCCGCGTTTTCTCCTCTGAAAGCTGCAAACCTCGAACCGCGAGGAAGGCTTCTACCCAAGGTCGGACTTCGTTGACCAGTACCTCTTGCGAGTCACCGGTGATAACGAAATCGTCCGCGTACCGCACCACATGAACCTTCAGCTTCTTGGCCTTCGCGGTCCCGAGTTTCGCACTGAGGTGCGCCACCAGCTCTCGCTCCAGCCCGTTCAACGTCACATTGGCCAACGTCGGGGAAATGATGCCCCCCTGCGGCGTACCGGCCTCCGTCGCCTGCAACTGACCTTGATAAATCAGGCCAGCCTTCAACCACTTCCGGAGAATCGCCGTATCCATTGGGACGTTGCGTTCCAGCCAGTCATGGTTGATGTGGTCAAAGCATCCTTTGATATCCGCTTCCAACACCCACTGGGCCGAGCCCTTCTGGGACATAGAAACGAAAATCTGGGACATGGCGTCGGCCGTTGAGCGATGACTCCTGAACCCATACGAGTTCGGATCGCTCGTGGACTCTGCCACCGGCTCCAAGGCCAGCAAGTACAGAGCTTGCATCGCTCTGTCATGCATGGTCGGAATGCCCAGAGGACGTTCCTTTCCATTGGCCTTGGGGATAAAGACCCTCCGTAAAGGCAGGGGCCGGTATCCACGCCGCTTCAACCGGTCGACAGCAAGCCGTCGACTTACTGGCGAATCCCATAGTTCGCGATCGACTCCAGCCGTTCGCGCACCCTGGTTTTGCGTAACACGTCGTACCGCGTACAACTTAGCGGACAACGTGCGGGTCAACATCCGTTGCAAGGCTTTCACCCTGCGCCATTTGCCTTCCCGCGTCGCCTTCGCAATTCGAATCTGCACCCCTCTCACGTTCCGTTCAACTCGACGCCAATCTACGGCGTACCAACTGTCGGGCGCGTGGGAAAGCGCAGATCCAGTCTTTCGACTAGATACTTTCATGCTGCTCTCCTACTCGAAGAAGTAAATCCCGAGCGAAGAGCAAACCATCCCCTTGCGGGAGCGATTTGCTCCCGCAAGGGGCTAAAAATGAATGGATGACTAAAAAGCCATCCCGAACTTCTCAAGCGTTGAGGGTAGTCAGCCGTCTTGCGACGGTAGACCAGACGGAAGTCTGCCCGCTTTCGCGTGGAGTAATGTCTCAACTCCTATCCGGACCATTACAGCCCGACATTCGCTTTTTCCGTCCTCCCATACCCGCACAATCAACAGCGTTCCTCACGGTCCGCCTGCCAGCAATACAGCACTGGCAACCATACGGGCTTATCACGTTCCCGGCATGTCACACGACTGACTTAGGTTCCACCTCTTCCCCGGCGGTCCGATGACGACGTAACCCGAGCTTCGAGCGAGTTAACCGACCGCACACCTTTTGGTTGATGCCTAACAGCAGTTTTGGCACCTCAATTCTTACGGGGTTTATCAGCAGTTCACTTACATTAACCATATCAGCCAGCCTGGAGCCTCAACCCCCTCACTGCTAGGAGTATCCAAAGGGCAACCTCACGATCGCCATTCGCCCCAACTTCAGGGGACCCGTTGTCAGAAAAGCTTCACACCCCGCCGTTACCGGCGACGCATGTCTTCCTAGGCTACTGCTAGTCGTATAGCAGGTTCACTACTCGCCCCCAAACAGCAGAATCGAGCCGAACCATGACACACCGAACTTCTACTCGTATCGCCTAGCGAATCCGTTGCGAAGAAGCGCGGGACTTGCAAACATCACTCCGCCATGTCGGCGGAGATGAAGCCGCTGACAGGGCGGTACCTGACGGTAATCAGGCAAAATGCAATGCGATTCCCGGTACGGACGGCATACAGAGAATCGCCTATGGCGAAACCCTAAAATGCCCTACTGGGTTTCGCTTCACTACAAAACGTTGGCCTCAAGGTGCCAACAAATGGTCGGCAGCGCAGTCAGGACCGAGACCCCGACTGATTTCCGACAGGTCGATGCCCCGTAACGTGGGACGGCCGGACACGAGTATGCGTGTCGCACCAAAGCCTTGAATTATAGCCGCAAACCATCAGCGGCCCCTTAAATTCGGCCTCGCGGGGCGGGTTTCCTCACGCGATGCAACCGGTTTGCGCGCGTTTCCTTCGCTGAAACGCGACGCGCGCCAGTGCGGGACAAATCGGTCAAATCGAGCGTATTTGCCGATGCTGACCGGCTTGGCGTTGGGCTGCGGACTAAGCTGCGAGCGGACGCCGCCGCCAGGTAAGCCAGCGCTCGCGCCCGGCGAAGACATCGATGGAACCCGTCACCTCATGCTCTTCCACCAACTCGAAATACGGCGTCAGCAGCGCGTCGAGCGCATCCCTTTCGATACCGAACGGCGGCCCCTTAGGCGTCGCGCCAAGGAAATAGAAGCCGGCGAGCAACGCGCCCGGCCGCAGCAGCGCGGCCATGCGCGCCGCGTAGTCCTGCCATCGGTCACGCGGCAAAGCGCACAAAAATGCGCGCTCATAAATCCAGTTCGTTTCAAACGGCGGTTGATACGCAAAGAAATCCGCTTGTTCAACAACGTCCGCGTGCTCGCCCAACTGCTCACGCGCCACCGCGACGGCGCTCGCCGAAAAGTCGATGGCCTTGACCTGCCATTTTTCCTGCGCGAGCCAAAGCGCTTCGTACGCGCTGCCGCAGCCGGGAATCAGCACGTTCGGCAACGTGTCCCGATGTGCGAGTGCAAACGCCTGAAATGCTTCCGGGACGCCGGCCTGATCCCACGGCATGAAGCGCCGGTCGAAGCGTTCGTCCCAGAAATCGGGCGAGTTCGCGTCGCGTGTTTCGAAGGCATTAGGGTCGGCCTTCGGTGCTTCCGGCTTGCGATCATCGATCATGACGTCTTCAACCTCCGTAAGCCAAAACCTGCCAGAAAGTCGCAAGTACGGCACCCGCGCCCACCGCCAGGCCGAATATCAGCAGCGCCTGCAGCAGACGATTTGTGCGCTTCTGTTCAAGCAAAATCATGCGCATGAGTTCGTCGTTGCCGCTACGCGGCTGATCGTGCCGGTCGGCCAACACCTGATGGATCAGACGCGGCAATTGCGGCAGCGTCTTGCTCCATTGCGGCGCTTCCAGTTTCAGCCGTTCGTACCAGCCGCGCCAGCCGACCTGCTCATTCATCCAGCGTTCGAGATACGGCTTGGCGGTCTTCCACAAATCGAGTTCTGGATCGAGCGAACGGCCGAGACCCTCCACATTCAGCATCGTTTTCTGCAGCAACACGAGTTGCGGCTGAATTTCGACATTGAAACGGCGCGAAGTTGAAAAGAGCCGCATCAGCACCTGCCCCAGCGAAATATCCTTCAGCGCGCGATCGAAATACGGTTCGCACACGGCGCGAATCGCACTCTCCAGCTCTTCGACACGCGTAGTCGGCGGCACCCAGCCCGATTCCAGATGTAGCGTGGCGACACGGTGATAGTCGCGCTTGAAGAACGCCAGAAAATTCTGCGCGAGATAGTTTTTATCGAAATCCGAGAGAGCGCCGACAATCCCGAAATCCAGTGCGATATACCGACCGAACGTCTCTTCCGCGAGACTCACCTGAATATTGCCGGGATGCATGTCCGCGTGAAAAAAGCCGTCGCGGAACACCTGCGTAAAGAAGATCTCGACGCCTTCCTGCGCCAGCTTCGGGATATCGACACCGGCGGCCCGCAGCACTTCGACCTGGCTGATCGGCACGCCGACCATGCGTTCCATCACGAGCACGGCGGGCGCGGAATAGTCCCAGTACATCTCGGGCACCATCAGCAGATCGAGGCCCGCAAAATTGCGCCGCAACTGGCTGCCGTTCGCCGCCTCGCGCATCAGGTCGAGTTCGTCGTGAAGGTATTTATCGAATTCGGCGACCACCTCGCGGGGCTTCAGCCGCTTGCCGTCCGCCCACAGCCGTTCCGTCCAGTACGCGATATCGCGCAGCAACGCGAGATCCGAGTCGATCACCGGCAACATGTTTGGCCGCAACACCTTCACCGCCACCGCCTTGCCCGCGTGCGCACCCGTCTTGATCCTGGCGAAATGCACCTGCGCGATCGATGCGCTCGCCACCGGCACGCGCTCGAAGTCGTCGAATAACACCTCAATGGACCCGCCCAGCGACTTTTCAACAATCGCGATGGCCACATCGGAATCGAACGGGGGCACCTGATCCTGCAACTTGGCGAGTTCGTTTGCGATATCCACAGGCAGCAGATCACGCCGCGTCGATAGCACCTGGCCGAACTTCACGAAGATCGGCCCGAGGTGTTCGAGCGCAAGACGCAAGCGCACGCCGCGCGCAACTTCGAATTTACGGCCGAACGTGGTGAGACGCATCAGCACGCGCACGCGCCGGTCCTGAATGCCGCTCAGCACCAGTTCATCGAGCCCGAATCGCACTACCGTGAAAAAAATCTTGAGGAAACGCAGGAAACGCATGGTTCAGCCCATTACTTGCGCGTGCCGCGCGGTGACGCGGCGGCGCCGGACGCTGAGGCGCCTCGGGCTTCGGCTTTTTGTTCGAGTCGCTCGATGCGTTTTTCGACACGCGCAAGCGCGTCCCGGGCTGTCGACAGTTCGGCATTGAACGTGTCGAGGGCACTACGGCGCACGAGTTGAGGTTGTTCGTCGAGCAGATATTCAGCTACAGATTCAAGCAGGTTACGTCCCGAGCGACGGACCTGTTCGCCCGCGAGACGCACCGTAGAGCCGACACGATGAGCCGGTCCGTCGCCAATCACGCGCGCCAGATCTTCCTCGGGCTCCCAGCGCAGATGCTCGGCCAGCTTCGCGATGGTGGTCGCGAACTCCGCGTCGCCTTCTATGCGGACGTGTTTCATCACGGCCGCCTGGCCACCTTGCAGAAACGCAGGAGCGGCCTCGACGGGAACGGAAAGCGTCACGTCGAATGTCTTTTGAGCTTCGTCGATAGCGGCAATCAGGCCGTCCGGCTGGACCATCAGGAACAGCGAAAACGGTGTCAGGACAAAACGCGCGGTTTTGCCGGCGTAGGGAGCAAGACGCTCGCGAGCCCATGATTCGCGCGCGAGCATGTGATTCACTGCAGCCGCAAACGCTTTCGATGCGGCTCTGGCGGCTGCCTGGGTGGCAGAAGGTGCTGCGGGTTGGGCGAATTCGTCTGCGTGCGTCATCGGCTCTGAGATGAAAAAACCCGCGCAAGCGGTCACTCGCGCGGGTTTCTATTCTACCTTTGCAACCGGCGTTGGCGTTTGACCCCTGTCTGCCACAACGCCACGTTAGCCGTCCGGTCTAGCGGAACAAGCCCAAATCCAGCTTGGACTGCTCGACCAGCCTGATTAACTGACCTGTTGAATACCGGCCAGCAACCAGCCTTCGTTTCCGTACTTCTGCTTCGACAAGTTCCAGATTTCGACGAACGGCTCGGCGGCAGCGCCTTCCGTTTCGCGAATCAGGCCATGGAAGCGCACGCTGGCGAGACTTTCCGTGCCACGCTCTTCGACGCCCAGAATATCGGCGTTGAGCTGCACGACATCGGTCCGATTCGGCTGCGTGCCGCGTGCGTCGATATCCAGCTTCACTTCGGCGAACATCTCTGGCGTTGTGAATTCGCGGATGTCGTTCGAATTGCCGCGATCCCACGCGTCCTGCAGGCGCACGAAGTAGACCTTCGCGTTGCGCACGAACGCTTCAGTGTCGAAGCCTGCGGGCACGTCGACTTGCGGCGCAGCGTCCACGGTGTTCGCGCTGCTAAGCGCAGCAGCGGACGGGCCATAACCACCCGGCGCCGACGGCGGCACGTAGCTCGGTTCGTGCTGATTCATCCCCGTACGCGCCGAGCCGCCGAACGGCGAACCCACGCCCGCGTTGGCGTATGCGGGCGTATTGGCGTTCTTCCTGCGGTTCATGAAGAAGCGGAAGATCATGACGGCAGCCAGCACGATCAACGCGATCATGATCATGTTCGCCATTGCGCCGGCGAACGCGCCGCCGAGACCGAAGTGCGACAACAACGCGGCAATACCGAGACCCGCGGCCAGACCGGCGAGCGGTCCCATCCAGCGATTACGCGCCGGCTGTGCTGCGGCAGGAGCGGGTGCCGGCGCCGGAGCAGCACGCTGTGCGTTGGCTGCCTGACCCTGCTGCATGGACTGCGAAGGCGGCGTAGCCTGATTCTGTTGGGCTGCGGTCGTCGATTGACGACCCATGCTGCGGCCGCCGCCCATGCGGCGTGCCTCTGCGTCTTCAGCCATCAAAGCGCCAGCCATGATTACGCCAGCCAGCGCAACGACCCCGGCTTTCCTGAATAACGACTTCAGGAAACCCCGAGTTTGGGGTAAGCGTGAATCGGACATTTCGAATCCTCTTAAGAAGTGGAACACTAAAATTTGGTCCCGACGTGTAACGCTACCACGCCACCTGACAAATTGTAATATTCGACTCGATCCAGTCCTGCTTGTTCCATCATTGTTTTCAAAGTTTCCTGGTCCGGATGCATGCGGATCGATTCCGCGAGATATCGATAGCTATCGGCATCTTTCGCGAACTTGTCGCCAAGCCACGGCAAAAACTTGAAACTGTAGAGATCGTAAGCTTTTTTCAGGGGTTCCCACACCTTTGAGAACTCCAGAACCAGCACACGGCCACCCGGCTTCAAAACTCGATACATTTCCGCCAACGCACCATCTTTGTGCGTCATATTACGAAGTCCAAAGGCAACTGTAATGATATCGAAATAATTGTCAGGGAACGGAATCTTCTCCGCGTCGCAGATCAGGGTGGGTGTAATCACGCCTCGATCGAGGAGGCGATCCCGGCCGACACGCAGCATCGATTCGTTGATATCCGTGTGCCAAACCTCGCCTTTTTCACCGGCCTGTTTAGCGAAGGCCTTCGCCAGATCGCCCGTCCCGCCTGCCAGATCGAGCACCTTGTAGCCCGGCCGCACCTTGGCTTGGCCGATCGCAAAGAACTTCCACGCGCGATGCAGCCCGCCCGACATGAGGTCGTTCATCAGGTCGTAATTGCTCGCGACCGAATCGAAAACGCCCGCTACCTTCTTCGCTTTTTCCTGTTCGTCGACCGTTTCAAAACCGAAGTGGGTCTTGCTCATCGCGTTCGTCCTCGTCTTGTTCGTGTTATTGGCCGCTGGCTGATGCAGGCCGTTGGCCGGTCGCCGCGGCAATTTGCCGCTGCAGATAAAAAATCGATTAGTGGCGATGTCCACCGGACGCTTTCGGCGTCATCGGCGTATCGCGGTCGATGCCCGCCGCTTCTAGGCGCGCGAGGTAGTCGGCCCAGAGTTCATCCTGACGGACCGCGAGGTCATGCAGGATGTCCCATGAATAAATGCCGGTGTTGTGGCCGTCGGAGAAAGTGAGTTGCAGCGCGTAATGGCCTACCGGATCGACAGAAATAAGCGTTACATCGCGCTTTCCTGTCTGCAGCGTTTCCTGTCCGGGACCGTGCCCCTGCACTTCCGCCGACGGCGAATATACGCGCAACAATTCGAACGGCAAGCGATACGTCTGATCGTTTGCATATTGCAACTCGAGCGCGCGCGTTTTGGAATGCACAACGATGCCCGTTGGAATCGGCGTTTGTTTGGTCAGTCCGCTCATGGTGAGCCTTTATTGAATCAGGTGCCGGCTAACCCTGGTTAGCCGGATCAACCTGCATTAGCCGAAAGCCAGCGTCATCTCGTCACGCACTGCTTCGCGCAGCAACGTGGCCTGAGCGCGGCGGTTGGACAACAGCGCGTGAGACACCGTGCGCTGGCGCGGCGCCCAGATGGGCAGCGGAAACCGGGAATCGTTGGAATGGCGCGGAATGACATGCCAGTGAACATGAGGAACCTGGTTGCCGAGGCTCGCCAGATTCACTTTTGCCGGCACAAGCACACGCCGGATGGCGCGCTCCACGCCATTCACCGCTGCCATCAACTTGACCCGCGCGGCGTTGTCGAGGTCGGACATCTCGGCCACATGCGCATGCCAGATCACGCGGCAAAAGCCCGGCCAATCGGGCTCATCGGCGAGGACGACGCGCAACGCGTCGTCCGACCACAAGACTTCGCCGCCGTCTTCACGGCAAAAGACACAGTCCATCATTTTCCTCTAGCGAAACAAACCCTGGTTCCGCTATTACACCAGCACGCGCTCGATACCGCCATCGTTAGCGCGTGCGACGTAATCTTCCATCCAGCTCGGGCCGAGCACTTTGCGGGCGATTTCCACGACGATGTAATCCGCCTCGATATTCGCGTCCTCGTTATAACGCGACAAACCCTGCAGGCACGAAGGGCAGCTCGTGAGAATCTTGACGTCAGGGGTGGCGGATTGAGCGACGTCGCCTGCTTGTAACACCGAACCGGGCGCGACACCCGCCGAACCTGCAGACCCGTCCGCCAGCAGCGGGATATCGCGCAACTTCGCCGCGCCCTTGCGAATTTCCTCTTCCTTGCGAAAGCGTACTTGCGTGGAAATATCCGGACGCGTCACCGCGAGCGTGCCCGATTCGCCGCAGCACCGGTCGTTCTTCTCGATCTTGTAGCCGTCGTGCGCCGAACCCATGATGTCGTTCACCAGCTTGATCGGGTCCATTGTCTTGATGGGCGAGTGACACGGGTCGTGATACATGTAGCGCGTGCCGCTCACGCCTTCCAGCTTGATGTTCTTTTCGAGCAGGAATTCGTGGATATCGATAATCCGGCAGCCCGGAAAAATCTTCTCGAATTCATATCCGGCGAGCTGGTCATAGCAAGTTCCGCACGAGACCACCACCGTCTTGATATCCAGATAATTCAGCGTGTTGGCCACTCGATGGAACAGCACGCGGTTATCGGTGACAATCTTCTCGGCCTTGTCGAACTGACCAGCGCCGCGCTGCGGATACCCGCAGCAAAGATAACCCGGCGGCAAGACCGTCTGCACGCCGGCCTCCCACAGCATGGCCTGAGTCGCCAGACCGACTTGCGAGAACAACCGTTCCGAGCCGCACCCAGGGAAGTAGAACACCGCTTCCGTATCGGATGTGGTCGTCTTCGGATTGCGGATGATCGGGACAATCTTGTTGTCTTCAATGTCGAGCAATGCGCGCGCCGTCTTCTTCGGCAGGTTGCCCGGCATCTTCTTGTTCATGAAGTGAATCACCTGCTGCGTGACGGGCGGCTTGCCGACCGTCGCCGGCGGTTTCGCCGTCTGCTTCTTCGCAAACTTCTTCAGTACTTCATTGCCCAGCCGCTGCGCCTTGTAGCCGACGCCCATCATCGCCGTGCGGGCGAGGTTGATGGTCTGCGGATTCGTCGCGTTGAGGAAGAACATGCCGGCCGCGTTGCCCGCGTTGAACTTCTTCTTGCCCATCTTGCGCAGGAGATTGCGCATGTTCATGGTGACATCGCCGAAATCGATCTTTACCGGACACGGCGTCACGCACTTGTGACACACGGTGCAGTGATCGGCGACGTCGTTGAACTCGTCCCAATGTTTGATGGATACCCCGCGCCGCGTTTGCTCTTCGTACAGGAACGCCTCGACCAGCAGCGATGTCGCGAGAATCTTGTTGCGCGGGCTGTACAGCAGATTGGCGCGCGGCACGTGTGTCGCGCAAACCGGCTTGCACTTGCCGCAACGCAAGCAGTCCTTGATCGAATCCGCGATCGCGCCGATATCCGACTGCTGCATGATCAGCGATTCGTAACCCATCAAGCCGAAGCTCGGCGTGTACGCGTTGCGCAGATCGGCGCCCGCGAGCAGCTTGCCGGCGTTGAAACGGCCATTCGGATCGACGCGTTGCTTGTACGCGCGGAATTCGCCGATTTCCTCTTCAGTCAGGAATTCCATCTTCGTAATGCCGATGCCATGTTCGCCGGAAATCACGCCATCGAGATCGCGCGCCAGCTTCATGATGCGTGCCACCGCGACGTGCGCGTCCTGCAGCATCTCGTAGTTGTCGGAGTTGACCGGGATGTTGGTGTGGACGTTGCCATCGCCGGCGTGCATGTGGAGCGCGACGAACACGCGCCCACGCAGAACCGTCTTGTGGATGTTCTGCGCCTCTTCCAGGATTGGCTTGAACTCGCCGCCATTGAAGATATGGCGCAGTTCGGCGCGGATTTCCTGCTTCCAGGAGATGCGAACGGTGCGATCTTGCGCCACGTCGAATACCCGGACGCCCGGTTGTGAATCGACCCGATCCGCCATCTTCTCGGCCAGCCCTTCGTAGCCGAGCTGAACCATATAGTGCTGGGCTTCGCGCAACGGCATATCCAGCTTTTCGCCGACGAACGTCCAGCGTTCACGCACGCGCTGCAAGAGATCGAGCGCGAGCTGCACTCGGTCTTCGAGCAATTCGGCGCTGGGAATTTCGTTGGCGTCGTCGCTTTTTCCCAGCGGCAGCTTGCCCGTCTTGAAAAACGTTTCGAGCGCATCGACGAGTTGCAGCTTGTTCTTGATCGACAACTCGATGTTGATCCGCTCGATCCCGTCCGTGTATTCGCCCATGCGATTGAGCGGGATCACGACGTCTTCGTTGATCTTGAACGCGTTCGTATGCTTGGCGATAGCCGCCGTGCGCGAGCGGTCGAGCCAGAAACGCTTGCGCGCTTCGGCGTTCACCGCGACAAACCCTTCGCCGCTCTTGCCGTTCGCCATGCGGACCACTTCGGAAGTGGCCTGAGCGACCGCGTCAGGATCATTACCGACGATATCGCCGATCAGCACCATCTTCGGAAACGCGTTGCGCTTGCTCTTGGTCGCGTAACCGACAGCGCGCAGATAGCGTTCATCGAGATGCTCGAGACCGGCGAGAATCGCGCCGCCCTTCTTCGACGTCTCGAACAAGTAGTCCTTGATTTCCACGATGCTCGGGATCGCGTCGCGCGCCTGGCCAAAGAATTCGAGGCAGACGGTGCGCGTATGGGCGGGCATCTTGTGCAGAATCCAGCGCGCCGATGTGATCAGACCGTCGCAGCCTTCCTTTTGCACGCCCGGCAGACCCGACAGGAATTTATCCGTGACGTCTTTTCCGAGCCCTTCCTTGCGGAACTTGCTGCCCGAAATATCCAGCGATTCCGTGCGCAGCAATTTCTCGCCCGGCGCACGCGATCCGTCGAACCAGTCGAGCCGGAAGCGCGCCACGGGAATGTCATGAATCTTGCCGCAGTTGTGATCCAGGCGCGTGACTTCGAGCCAGTTGCCTTCCGGGTCGACCATGCGCCACCAGGCGAGGTTATCGAGCGCGGTGCCCCACAGCACGGCCTTCTTGCCGCCGGCGTTCATCGCGACATTGCCGCCGACACACGATGCATCCAGCGACGTCGGATCGACCGCGAACACGAAACCGGCCTCCTCGGCCGCTTCCGTCACGCGGCGCGTCACCACGCCCGCGCCTGAAAAAATGGTCGCCACCTTGCGATCGACGCCCGGCAGATCCGTCATTTCGACGGGGCCGAGTTGTTCGAGCTTTTCGGTGTTGATGACGGCGGCGAACGGCGTGAGCGGAATTGCGCCGCCCGTGTAGCCCGTGCCGCCTCCCCGCGGAATCACGGTCAGCCCGAGTTCGAAGCACGCCTTGATCATCCCGGCGATTTCAGCTTCGGTATCCGGAGTCAGCACGACGAACGGATATTCGACGCGCCAATCGGTGGCATCGGTTACGTGGGACACGCGGGACAAACCATCGAACTTGATGTTGTCTTTTTCCGTGACGCGTCCAAGCACCTTCGATGCCTTCTTGCGCAAGTCGTAGGTCTGCTCGAATTCCTTCTTGAAGTCTTCGACTGCTCGGCACGCCGCGCTGATCAGCAACTCCACGCGTGCAGCGCGCTCGCGGCCTGCGTCGTCCTGATGTTGCGACAGATCCGCTTTCCGGCGCTTTTCGATATCGCCGAGCCGATGATTCAGCGCTTCGATCAACAATGCGCGTCGTTTCGGGTTATCGAGCAGATCGTCCTGCAGATACGGATTGCGGCGTACGACCCAGATATCGCCGAGCACTTCGTACAGCATGCGCGCCGAGCGGCCCGTTCGACGTTCGCTGCGCAGGATGGCGAGCGCGGCCCAGGCTTCGTCGCCCAGGAGCCGCATCACGATTTCGCGATCGGAAAACGATGTGTAGTTATAGGGAATTTCGCGCAGGCGCGGCTCGGTATCCAGGGCCACGGCATGCGCGGCGCCGTTCGGATCGAAGGCTTGGGGTGCGTTCATATTCGACAGTTCGGTGAGCCGGCGCCTGTGCTGAGAATGAGAGCAAGAGCAGCGCGATAGCCGGCGTAGCGCGGGGAGGCGCAGATTTTTCGAGTGAGACTTTTATGTGAAGGTGGCCGCCGGCAGGGAATGGCTAACGGCGAAAACCTTCGGGAGTGCCGGAATCAGCGCCACGATCGTGCGTGGGGGGCATGCCGTTTTGCCGCGGCATGGGCGGCGCAGTGGAGCGCGCCGCGTTCGCGGAGAACTTTCGTCAAATAGCCGGTCCGGGACTGCCGTTGCATCTTCCGATCCTGTATCGAAAAGGGAATTCTAACTCAACAGGGGAGTGGTCGTTGGCAGTCGCTAGCCGCTTGAAGGGCTTTATGCATGTCAATTTTGGACGGGGAATTGGTGGTTTTTTCGTTCGCACTCGTTTTTTTGGGGGGGTGGGTTGGGCGATGGGTGGGGGTGGGGGTGGGTGCGGTTGGGTCTGCTTAGGCCTGCGCGCGGTTTATGTTTTCTGGATTTTTTAGCACTATTAGCCACTTGCGTGGCGGCGGGGCGGTTCGCGACCGCGGGGCTGGGTCGGTGCCGGGTTGGTGCTGCGTACGTTAGCGCGGGTTGTATGTTGGCTGTATTTTTTATCACTATTAGCCACTGTGCGTGGCGGCACTTCATTTCTTTGTCCAACGGCGACAAAGAAACGAAGCAAAGAAAACGCCTCTCCACAATCTGTATTAAGTGTCCCCAGCGTGCAGACCACTGCTTTTGGTTCCCGCGTAGCACGGTGCTCGCTAGAACCACCAACACTTGAAACCCTCCTTCTCGCGAATCCCTACATCCCCACGCTTCGCCACCAGTGCTGTCGGGCAAGATCGATGGCCCACGAACCAACACGGCCTCACGCGTCTTCACGGGCTGGTGGACCACTTAGTCCGGGTGATCACTTAGTCCGGGTGATCACTTTGGTGTGGGCGCGGGCGCGCATTGCGCGCAATACGCTTGCGCGCCAGCACACCAGCACACCAGCACCAGAAAATTAGTGGAACGCGAAGGCGCCCCGCGGGCGCAACAACTGCCTTTTGCGTGACCATGCCCCGTGAAATTCCGCCTCACACCGTAAATGCGGGTGAGGCCGAACTGACCCATAGGTGCACCGATCTTGCCCGAGAGCACTGGTGGCGAAGCGTGGGGATGTCAGGATTCGCGAGAAGGAGGGGTTCAAGTGTCCGTGGTTTTGCGAGCACCGTGCTACGCGGGAACCAAAAGCAGTGGTCTGCACGCTGGGGACACTTAATACAGATTGTGGGAAGGCGTTTTCTTTGCTTCGTTTCTTTGTCGCCGTTGGACAAAGAAATGAAGTCCCGCCACGGACAGTGGCTAATAGTGATAAAAAATTTAGCCAACATTGAACCCGCGCTAACGTAAGCAGCAACAACCCGGCACTGACCCAAGACCACCGCCGGTTGCCGGCCCTCAACAGTCCCGAGTGCGAACGAAAATAACCTGGCTAATAGTGATAAAAAATATAGCTCACATACAACCCGCGCTAACGCAGGCAGCAGCAACCCGGCACTCGACCGCGCCCACTGCACCTGCCCCGTACCCAAACCCCGACCAAGTGCGAACGCGATTACCGTAGCTAATGGCGCTAAAAATCCAGAAAACATAAAACGCGCGAAGACCTACACAGCACCACCCCGCCCGCACACCTCCCCCCCCAAACCCAGCGCCAGCGACCCTCCCTAGGCTATTATTGACACTTTCGCCCTCAAAAATGGCGCGCATAGCCGCGCGAACGGCTCCGGAATGACACACCCTGATTACCTGAAGAAAGTCCTGACCGCCCGCGTCTACGACGTCGCCCGCGAAAGCGAACTCGAACCCGCGCGCAATCTATCAGCGCGCCTGCGCAACTCGGTCTACCTGAAGCGCGAAGACAACCAGCCGGTGTTCTCATTCAAGATTCGCGGCGCATACAACAAAATGGTGCACCTTTCCGCCGATGTCCTCGCTCGCGGCGTAATCACGGCATCGGCGGGAAATCATGCTCAGGGCGTCGCTTATTCAGCCACACGCCTCGGCTGCAAAGCCGTCATCGTGGTGCCGGTCACCACGCCGCAAGTGAAAATCGACGCCATGCGCGCGTTCGGCGGCCCGACCGTGGAGATCGTCCAGCACGGTGAATCCTATAGCGACGCATACGACCACGCCGTAAAGCTGCAGCAAGAGCGTGACCTGACCTTCGTGCATCCGTTCGATGACCCCGACGTGATCGCCGGACAAGGCACGGTCGCGATGGAAATCCTGCGCCAGCATCAAGGCCCGATTCACGCCATCTTCGTGCCGATCGGCGGCGGCGGGCTCGCCGCGGGCGTCGCCGCGTACGTCAAAGCAGTGCGGCCGGAAATCCGCGTCATCGGCGTGCAATCCATTGATTCCTGCGCGATGAAGCAATCAATCGCCGCCGGCGAGCGCGTCACGCTGGCCGAAGTCGGCTTGTTCGCCGACGGCACGGCGGTGAAACTCGTCGGCGAGGAAACGTTCCGGCTGTGCCGCGAGCTGCTCGACGAAGTGGTCACGGTCGATACCGACGCGCTCTGCGCCGCGATCAAGGACGTCTTCCAGGACACGCGCAGCGTGCTGGAACCCTCCGGCTCACTAGCCGTCGCGGGCGCAAAACTGTACGCCGAGCGCGAAGGTCTGGAAGCGCAGACGCTGGTCGCCATCACGTCGGGCGCGAACATGAATTTCGATCGGATGCGTTTTGTCGCAGAACGCGCCGAAGTGGGCGAAGCGCGGGAAGCTGTGTTCGCGGTGACCATCCCCGAAGAACGCGGCAGTTTCAAGCGTTTTTGCGAGCTGGTCGGCACGCGCAGCGTGACCGAATTCAACTACCGCATCGCCGATGCCCACGCCGCCCACATCTTCGTCGGCGTGCAGATCAAGACGCGCGGCGAAGCGTTGCAAATGGCAAACGCGTTTATCGAACACGGGTTTGCTACGGTGGATCTCAGCCACGACGAGCTGTCGAAGCAGCATATCCGCTACATGGTCGGTGGCCATTCGCCGCTCGCGCAAGACGAACGCCTGCTGCGTTTCGAGTTCCCCGAGCGACCGGGCGCGCTGATGAAATTCCTTTCGTCGATGGCGCCAAACTGGAATATCAGCCTATTCCACTACCGGAATCAAGGCGCGGACACGAGTTCGATCCTGGTCGGCGTTCAGGTGCCGGCATCGGATAACGTAGCGTTCGCACAATTCCTCGCCACGCTGGGCTATCCGTGGTGGGACGAAGGCGCGAACCCCGTCTACAAGCTGTTCCTCGCCTGACGCGCGCATGGCCTTCACGCTGGAAGACAAGCTGGTGGTCGCGATTTCATCGCGGGCGCTGTTCGATTTCGAAGAGGAAAATGAAATCTATGAAGCAGGCGATTTGCGTGAATACGAAGCGCTGCAACGTTCGCGGCTGACGATTCCGGCCAAGCCCGGCATCGCGTTTTCGCTGATCGAGAAGTTGCTTGCATTGAACGTAGCCGGCGAGCGGCGCGTGGAAGTCGTGATCTTGTCGCGCAGCGATCCCATCAGCGGTCTGCGCGCGTTCAGTTCCTGCAAAGAACATGGTTTGGCGATCGAACGCGGTGTGTTCACGCGCGGCAGATCGCCGTTCGGGTATCTGGAACCGTTCAAAGCGTCGTTGTTTCTGTCGGCTAATTCAGCCGATGTCCGTGGCGCCCTCGCCGCCGGCTTCCCGGCCACGACGGTCGTGCCGCGAGCGCCGCTTGCCGCGAGCCGGTATCCTGACGAAATTCGGATTGCTTTCGACGGCGATGCAGTGCTTTTCTCCGATGAAGCCGAGCAAGTGTTCCAGGCGCAGGGGTTGCCGGCGTTTGTGGAACATGAGGTCGGCAAGAAGGACCTGGCGTTGGCGAACGGGCCGCTAAAACCGTTGCTGGAAGCGCTTCACAAGCTGCAAAAACTCAGCCACGACACCACGCGCATGCGCATTCGCACGGCGCTTGTCACGGCGCGATCGGCGCCGGCGCATGAGCGGGCAATACGAACATTGATGGCCTGGAACATCGAAATCGACGAAGCGATGTTCCTCGGTGGCTTGGACAAAGGCCCGTTTCTGGGCACGTTCGAACCCGATTTTTTCTTCGACGACCAAATTGGCCATTGCGAATCGGCCCGCGTTGTAACGGCGACGGGGCACGTACCGAGCGGCATATCGAACGAATGATGAACACACCTGAACAATCACCGCTTGGCAAGCCGGTCCGGTACACCGAACGGTACGATCCGACGCTGCTTTTCCCCATCGACCGCAAGTCGGGGCGCGAAGCGCTTGGGCTGACGGGGCCGCTGCCGTTTTTCGGCACCGATATCTGGAACGCCTACGAGTTGTCCTGGCTCAACCGCAAGGGAAAGCCGCAGATTGCGGTGGCGACGTTTATCGTGCCGGCGGATTCGCCGAATATTGTCGAGTCGAAGTCGTTCAAGCTGTATCTGGGATCGTTCGCGCAGACGGCGTTTGATTCCATCGACGAGGTTCGTGCAGCCATTCGCAAAGACGTTTCGGCGGTTTGCGGTGCGAATGTGTCTGTGCAGCTTGTGGCGCCTTATGAGTTTGGCGTGAAGCTGAAGATGGAGGAGTTAGAAGGATTATCGCTAGATCGGCTGGATCTGGATGCCGATGTTTATTCGCCCGATCCTTCGTTATTGCGCGCGTCTTTTGGTGAATCGCCAGTCGACGAAACGCTGTTTTCGAATCTGCTTAAATCGAATTGCCCAGTGACCGGACAGCCGGATTGGGGCAGCGTGCAGATTCGTTATGTCGGTGCGCCTATCGATCATGCCGGTTTGCTGCGATATATCATTTCTTATCGCGAGCACACCGGGTTCCATGAACAATGCGTCGAACGGATTTTTCTCGATGTGATGCGCGAATGTAAGCCGGAACGTCTTGCCGTTTATGCTCGATACACACGGCGCGGCGGACTGGATATCAATCCGTTTCGGACGAACTTTAATCTGCCGCTGCCGGATAATGCACGCTTGGCGCGACAATAGAATTCGTACGAAACAAAGGAGCGGTGCTCGTCGTTCCATGAGAACAATGGCTTGACTGACTATTTGCAGCGCTCTACTGATAACTCATTGTGAAGGTTGCATTCGCATCTGCCGACCCGGGCGTAATCGGTCCGGTCCGTACATAGCGAGCCGTGAACGGGATAGTCAGCGCTCCGACAATACTCGAGGCGCCTATATTGAACTGATTCACGTTTTTTGCTATGGCCGAATCCGGTCCGTAGCTAATTTCCCGACCGTTATAGACAATTTGATAACCCACGCCTTTGGCTGTCGATGCGGGATTCAGCGACAACGTGCTGCTCACGTTGGTGGGATTAGCCGCATCAGTCATAGTCATCGACACTGACACCGGACTTGAGCAGTAAATTGAAATCTTGAAGCCCGTGTCGCCGGTGGTCGATCCAACAGTCGGCATGTCGCGCCCCTTACCCACTGGCATTGTTACTGAAATGGCTGACTCTTGTACTGTGCACGCGGGAGCGGTAACCGATGCGTTGTTGTTCGACAGCTGTAATATGTTTATTTCCGCGCTTCCATAATTCCCGGTTGCAAGCTTGACTGGAAGATTAAAATTTCCTGGCAACACTTGTCCGGTTTTGATCAGCTGTACACGAAATAAACCCGTATAGAAAGTGTAGAGCTTTGAAGTATAAGTACCCCATACTGCCATTGGCGAGGTCATAACGGCAGTCGCATTGTCCATGGTATGACTGGTATCTGTGCCATTCCACCAACTGGCCTTTATGCCGATACCGGCAACCCCGGTTTCATAGACATTCGCCATTCCTGGCACAGGCGTCATGGGATCGACATATCCAGCCGAGTTTGTTCCGGTCCCCGAACAATTGGCGCGATCTTGGGGTGTTGCAACCCATTGGCTATCAAATAGAATTGTTCCAACTACGCTATCGCGAGGAATATTAAGGTTAGTGGGAAGCGCCACAGTCGCAATCGTGGCGGGAACCATGCCATACACATTGCAGTCTGCGAAAGCGGACGCATTAAGGCAGAAAACAAGCGTCAATGCACCAGCAATCTGCTGCGCCGTAGAGCGGTGCCACACTTGTTTACTAGAACATTGACGCACCATAGTAAGACGCCACCAGAATTAGCTGATGCCTAGTATCCGGCCTGCATTCACGCGTTCACAAGTAGTTTTCCACCTCCACGCATCACATTTTCACTCAGCGACATGCACACGCTCAACATTCAAATTTTCAACGCACTCACTATATGATTCGCCGACATAATCACCCGAGCGAGTGAAAACGCCGGCTCGCCTCATTTCTTATAAGCCACGCAATCCACTTCGACCTTGCAATCAATCACCATCGACGAAACAACACAAGCGCGCGCCGGCGGATGCTCGCCGAAATACTCCTTGAATACCTTATTAAACGAAGCAAAGTCGCGCGGGTCATCGAGCCAAACCCCACAGCGAACCACATGCTCCGCCCCATACCCGGCTTCTTTCAAAATCGCGAAAACGTTCTGAATTGCCTTATGCGATTGGGCCACGATCCCACCTTCGATCACTTCGCCATTTTCCATCGGTGTCTGGCCTGAAACAAATAACCAGCCATCCGCTTCAACAGCCCGCGAAAACGGCATTACCGCTCCGCCTTGTCCTTTCCCGCCTTCCACGCCATATCGCTTCATTTCAAATCCTTAAGTTAAAAATGCCCAAGCGCGTCGAGTCTGGAACCCTCGCCACGCGCCACAAAATGCCCCGCCCGCAATCCCGTCACCGCGCCGTCGAGATACGAAAGCACGCCATTCACCCAAACCGCATCAATACCAGCCGCCGCCTGTCGCGGCTCTGCAAACGTAGCGGTATCGATGACTTTATCGGCATCGAAAAGAACCAGGTCCGCGTGATATCCCACGCGCAATTCGCCGCGCTCGCTCAAACCAAACCGCCGCGCCGATAACCCCGTCATCTTGCGCACCGCTTCCTCGAGCGCGATCAGCGATGTGTCCCGCGCGTAATGCCCCAATACGCGCGGAAACGCGCCCCACAAGCGCGGATGCGGCAACGGATCGTTTGGCAGGCCGTCGGAACCGACCATCGTTGCGGGATGCGACAGGATCCGCCGCACATCGTCCTCCGACATGTTGTGATAAACCGCCCCCGCCGGCTGCAAGCGCTTGCCCGCTTCCTGCTGCGTCACGCCCCACTCGGCGGAAATCTCGGAAATCAGCTTCCCTGCTATCTCCGGATGCGGCTCCGACCACGTGATCGTGATGTCGATATCGCCGGTGACCTGCTTCAAATCGAGCGTCGATGAACTCCGGTTGTACGGATAACAATCGCATCCCACCGGCTGACCCTCGCGCGTATTTTCGAGCGACTTCAAGACCTCGGCGCTGCGCCCCCAGTTCGATGGCCCCGCGCACTTCAAATGCGAAATCACGACCGGAATACGCGCGTGTTTGCCCACGCGATACGCCTCGTCCATGGCATCGAGAATGGCGTCGAATTCGGTGCGCATGTGCGTGGTGTACAACGCGCCGGCTTTAGCGAGCGGCTCCGCCAACGCCATCACTTCTTCCGGCGGCGCGCTGAACGCCGAACCGTAGGCGAGACCACTGCTCAACCCCAGCGCGCCGTTCGCAAGCGCTTCTTCAAGCTGCTCGCGCATGCCATCGATTTCCTGCGCCGACGCCCCGCGATCCAGCCGATCCATATGGTTGTTGCGCAGCGCCGTATGTCCGATCAACGCGCCCACGTTCACGGCCGGCCGCGCCTCGTTCACGGCATTGACGTAAGCGGCAAACGTCGGATACGAGAAATCGATCCGTTCGCCCAATAAATTCATCGGATCAGGCGGCTCCCCTTTGAGCGTCACCGGCGACGCGCTGATCCCGCAATTACCGACAATCACCGTCGTCACGCCCTGCGAGATTTTCGGCAGCATCTGCGGCGAGCGGATCACGTGGGTATCGTCGTGCGTATGGACATCGATAAAACCCGGTGCCAGCACGCGCTCTTCTGCCTCCACGACGTTCTCGGCCGTCCAGCCATCGAGCGCGCCTATCGCCACGATCCGCCCGTCTTTCATAGCTACGTCGCGCAGAACCGACGGCGCGCCCGTTCCATCGATAACCCGTGCGCCTTTGATCAGCGTATCGACGTGTTCAACATCCGATGCCATGCTCAGTCTCCCAAAGGCTGGCGTTCATCGCCGCCGCGATGCGCGTCCAGCGCGTGCTTCATGCGCCGCAAAAGTTCGCGGCTCGTATCGCCCTGTTTGACGGCGAGTTCCGTGACGAGCAGATCGAGCGCCATCAACATGGCGTATCGGGACGTCGACGGCTTGTAAATAAAATCGGTTTCGCGGGCGATGATCGGGATCAGCCAATCGGCCAGTTGCGCAAGTGGCGACGCCGGCGCGGTCAGGGCAATCACCCGCGCGCCGTATTCCCGCGCGATCCGGCAACTCTCCACCATTTCAGGCGTCTGCCCCGTCACCGATAACGCCACCACCACGTGTTCCCGCGACAGCGTTGCGGCAACCATCCGCTGCAGCAAACCATCCTGATACGACGCCGCCGGACGGCCCAGCCGAACGAGCCGGAAGCGCATTTCATCGGCGAGCGCGGTCGATCCTCCGCCCATGCCGAACACGTAGATCATGTGCGCATCGGCGAGGGCATCGGCGGCGGCGGCGATAGGCGCCGTTCTCAACGCACCGCGGTTGTGGACTAGCGTGGTCTGGATATCGTCGAAAATGCGGGACGCCAGCGAATCGGGAAGATCGTCTTCTTTGTGTGCCGGGCCGCGCAAAAAGCGCTGGCCGACTGCCGCGGCTTGCGCCAGCCGCAGTTTCAGCTCACGAACGTCCTGGCAGCCAACCGCCTTCGCAAAGCGCGTCACGGTGGCAATGCTGACTGCCGCTTTTTTCGCGAGCGCACCAATGCTGGCGCGCGACGCGCCGGTCAGGTCGTCGAGAATGAGCGCGGCGACCTTGCGCTCCGCCGTGCTCAATTCGGGCGCGCGCTCGGCAATCCGGGCGACGATATCGAAGGCTGGCGGTTCGGACGACACGTTCATGAAAACCCTTTCGGCTGACTTGGTACTAAATAACAATGTCTTGCGCATCGTACTTTCTGTACCATTGTCGAGTCAATCTCGAAATCAATCGAGTACAGTCAAAACAAGCCCCTGACTCTATACAAACGAACGATGGAGTAGCAGCACATGAAAGTTACAAACTATCAAACCTCGACAATCGATCCTTTCGGCAAGGGTCTCGGCATGGTGCCGGGCGTCAGCGTGCATCTGGTGGACGCCGCCCGGCTCGAGTGGAATTTGCTGGATGAGGACGTGAGCCTGCCGGCCGCGGTGCTCTACGCGGACCGGATCGAGTACAACCTGAAGTGGATGCAGGCCTTCGTGGCCGAATACGGCGTGAAGCTCGCGCCGCACGGCAAGACGACCATGGCGCCGCAATTGTTTCGCCGCCAGCTCGACGCCGGCGCGTGGGGCATTACGCTTGCGACCGCGCATCAGGTGCGGGCGGCGTATCGCGGCGGTGTGTATCGCGTGCTGATGGCGAACCAGCTGGTCGGCAAGCGCAACATGGGCATGATCGCGGAATTGCTCACCGATCCGAATTTCGAGTTCCATTGCCTGGTGGATTCCGCCGATAACGTCGACCAGCTAGGCGCGTTTTTCAGCGATGTGAACAAGCGGATCAACGTGCTGCTCGAACTCGGCGTGGCCGGCGGCCGCACAGGTATTCGCGACGATGCGCAGCGCGACGCGGTGCTCGCCGCCATTGCGCGCTGGCCTGACACCGTGAAGCTCACGGGCGTCGAATTGTACGAAGGCGTGTTGCAGGACGAATCGAAGGTGCGGGAGTTTCTGCAGAACGCGGTGGAAGTGACGCGTGCGCTGGTGGCGGCCGGCAAGATCGAACGCAAGCCGGCGATTTTGTCAGGCGCGGGTTCGGCCTGGTACGACGTCGTCGCCGATGAGTTCGCGAAAGCGAACAGCGATGCCATCGAAGTGATCCTGCGTCCGGGCTGCTATTTGACGCATGACGTGGGCGTGTACAAGAAAGCGCAGAACGAGATTTTCGCGCGGAACCCAATCGCGAAAAAGATGGGCCAGGGGTTGAAGCCGGCGCTGCAATTGTGGGCCTACGTGCAGTCCATTCCAGAGCCGGATCGCGTGATCATCGGCCTCGGGAAACGTGATGCCGCCTTTGACGCCGGCATGCCGGAACCGGCTCGCCACTTCCGTCCGGGCACGCAATGGCCGCGCGATGTAACACCGGATGAAGGCTGGGAAATCTTCGGCATGATGGATCAGCACGCGTATCTGCGGATCAAGCCAGGCGATGACATCAAGGTCGGCGACATGCTCGCGTTCGATATCTCGCACCCGTGCCTGACCTTCGACAAATGGCGTCAGGTTCTCATCGTCGATGAGAAATACCGGGTAAAGGAAGTGATCGAAACGATGTTTTAGGCGCTGTCGGAGAGGGCGGCGTTGTTGGCGTCGCTCGCGTCGTTTGTTCCGGCGGCGACTTCAACAATGCGCTGCTCCAGCACGCGTAACGCGCCGGAAAGCGCGGCAATGACTTCCTCCGGAAGCGTCGACAGCGTCTCGTGCAGGAACGCGTTACGACGCGGTAAACCGGCGCCGACGACCGCGCGGCCTTCGTCGGTGAGAATCACGTTGGAGATGCGGTTGTCGCGCTGATCGATGCTGCGCGCGATCCACCCAAGCGCCTCCAGCGTCTTCAACTGACGCGTGAGTGCGCCCGGATCCACGCGCAGACGCTCCACCAACTTCTTCTGCGACAACTCGCCCGAGTGCTCGTGCAACGCGAGCAGAATGCGCCAGCGCGGCATCGGCTGGCCGACTTGCGATTCGAACGCCTGCATGAACACGCGATAAGTGCGTCCAAATTGGTGAATCACCGCGATACGTTCCGATTCGTCCATGTTGATTGATTCCCGGCTGTGCGCTGGAGTGCTGCGCGCTTTCATGCGATTAACCTGTGCCCTGCGTGCTTTCTGCTTACACCATCGAACTCATTCGGCCATGACCGCCGGTTCGATCCTCGCACCTTTCAAACGTATCGGCGGTACACGGCGCGCTTGCCAGACGGCCAGCACGGCGACAACCGCCGCCACCGCGAGACCGATATGGATGGCCGCGACCAGCGACTCGCGCGCCGATTCGAGCAGCATGGCGCCGTTATGACCCGCCGCTGCGAGTTGCGACAGCAGCGTAGTTTGCGCTTCGTGGTTGATGAGAATCTGCGGATCGCTGAGGTCGCCGAACCAATGGCCGGCGTTTTCTTTATCGAGTGAAAGCTGCACGCCGCTTGCGTACAAATGGCTGATCAGCGTACCGGTCAGCGCCGTGCCGATCATCCCGCCGATCATGCGCAGCGATTGCAGCAGCGCCGTGGCAATACCCAGATGCTCGCGCCCCGCCGTCAACTGTGCGAAGACAGTCAGATTTGGCATGACAAAGCCCAGGCCCATTCCGCCCAGCACCATGAACATCATCAGAACCGGACGCGGCATTGAATGCGTGGCGATCACCACGCCAAGACACGCCACCGCCAGCAGCGCGAAGCCGATAAACAGCATCGCGTTGGGGTTCTTCACGCGCGTCACGATCCGCCCATTCACGATACTGCCGATCGTAATGAACACCACCAGCGGCGTAATCATCAAACCGGCGTCTTTCGGCGACATGCCGAAACCGCCCTGGAATAGCAACGGCGCGTAGAACAGCAGTGAAAACATGGTGAAACCGCCGAGTATCGCCAGCGTGAAGAGCGCAGACAGGCTCTTGTTGCGAAACATATCGACCGGAAGAATGGCGTAATCGCAGCGCTGTTCCCACTTCCAGAGCGCAAAAGCAGATGCAATGCTCGCCGCCAGCAGCATCAGGGAACCCGCCGACAAGCCATGTTTCGGCAACATTTCGACGAACAATTGCAGCGAACCGAGCGCAATCGCGATCAGGCCCGCGCCTTGCCAGTCCAGTCGCATCTTGCCTTCGTGCTTCGACGTGTCGAAGGTGCGGGAGGAAACGCCACACGAAAAACACCGACAACAAGCCGACCGGCAAATTCACGTAAAACACGGAGCGCCAGCCGTAGTATTGCGTCAGGATCCCGCCCAGCGACGGGCCAACCGCATTCGCAATACCGAATGCGGAACTCATCATGACTTGCCATCGAAGGCGCACGACTGAATCCGGGAACAGATCGGCAATGCAGGCAAACGCGGTGCCGACCAGCATCCCGCCGCCAATGCCTTGAAGTCCGCGCGCGAGCACGAGAAACAGCATATTGTTCGCCAAGCCGCAGAGCGCGGACGCGACGGTGAAGACCACGATGGACGCGATCACGAACGGTTTGCGGCCGTAATAGTCGCCGAGCCGGCCGAAAATAGGCACGGTGATCACGGAGGTGAGCAAGTAGGACGTGGCGACCCACGCGTACAGGTCGAAGCCTTTGAGTTCGGCGACGATAGTCGGCAGCGCCGTGCCGACCACCGTTTGATCGAGCGCGACCAGCATGGTCACGAAACAGACCCCGAGCATCGCCATCAGCGATTCGCGGAACGGGAGCACTTGTCCCGAGGAGTGATGCGCGGCGGTATGAACGGCCATTTTTTGATACCGCAATGATTGACATGTCAACAGAGCGGGAATCATAGCACGGTGAATGGCTCTAATCCAGAGCCAGACGCCTTCTCAACCACTTCGAAAACCGCCATGGAACCGACGCCAATCGCCGCTTCGCCCCTCTCGCAGGAAGATCTCGCGACCTTGCGCCGCGCCAAGGAAGCGCTCGAAAGCCCGTCCCTCACGATGAAACTTGCGAGCGTGGTGGGCTCGCCCATCGAAAAGCTGATGGCGCGCATGCCGAACGTCGCGCAGGAAAAAATCGATGAAGCCACGCAGGCCGCGCTCAAGAAATGCCTGCAACTGGCACTGCGCACGTTGAGCAAGAGCACGGTCGCGGGCGTCGTGCTGCCGCCGGAAAAGCCGCACAATTTGATGCACAAGCTGGCGGTCGCGACGACCGGCGCAGCAGGCGGCGCGTTCGGGCTGTTTGCGTTGCCGGTGGAATTGCCCGTCACGACCACGCTGATGTTTCGCTCGATCTGCGACATTGCACGTAGCGAAGGCGAAGACGTGCATCTCATCGACACCCAGCTGCAATGCATGATGGTGCTCGGCATGGGCGGCCCGAGTTCGAGCGACGATGCCGCTGATATCGGCTACTTCATCGTGCGCGGGACGTTGGCGCAGTCGGTATCGAGGGCGACTAGCGAGATTGCCGCGAAGGGTTTGAGCGGCCATGGCTCCACGGCCTTGCTCAAGTTCCTACAGACGGTGGCGTCGCGGTTTTCGGTGCAGGTCAGCGAGCAAGTCGCCGCCAAGTCGATTCCCGCGATCGGCGCCGTGCTTGGGGCAATGGTCAATACAGTGTTTATCGATCACTTCCAGCAGATGGCGCACGGGCACTTCACGGTGCGTCGGTTGGAGCGTCAATATGGGCAACTGGCCGTTGAGCGCGCCTTTCAGACTATCGATATAGGGAGCGGGAAGTGAGCGTCATGCGGGCAGTTGGTCGGCCGCATGGTGTTTGTCATGGCGCGTGGCGACCTGGCGGATAAAACCCGCGGCCCGGTCCAGCGCCCGGTTCGCCTCGGGCACGAACGGCGCGAACATCTGGAAGACGTGCGGCATGTTCGGCCAGATCTCAAAATCCACGCCGACGCCCGCAGCACGCGCTTTCTCTGCCACGCGCGTGGAATCGTCCAGCAGCACTTCTGTGTCGCCGGCCTGAATGAAAAGCGGCGGCAAGCAGTCGAACTGTCCATATAGCGGCGATGCGTAGGGGTTGCGCGCATCGGTGTCACCCAGATACAGCTTTCCCGCCGGCACGAACGCGCGGCTATAGAACATGGAATCGCGGCCATCGTTCGATGTCATTGACGCGCCCGTCGCCGCAAGATCCGTCCACGGTGAAAACAGGACACCGCCTGCGGGGAGCGCATCTCCGGCATCGCGCAAAGCGAGCAATGTGGCAAGCGCGAGACCACCGCCGGCCGAATCGCCGGCTATCAGAAGCGACGCAGGCGACACGCCATCGTCCAGCAGTTTCCGATACGCCGCTAACGCGTCGTCAAGCGCCGCAGGGAACGGATGCTCTGGCGCCAGCCGATAGTCGAGCGAAAAGATGCGCGCGCCTGAGCGTGCGGCGAGAGGGAAGACGATCCCGCGATGGGTCTTTGGTGAGCAGAAGTAGTAACCGCCGCCGTGCATATACAGGATGGTGATCCCTGACGCCGTCGTCTTTTCAGGCGATAGCCATTCGCCCCGAAGTGGCGCGTCATTCGCGCCGTATCGCTCCACAAGTTTCCAGCCCCACGGCACTTTTGGCTGCCACACGCGCTTCGATGCAAACGCGCGCGCCCGGGCGACGTCAATCGGCTTCGCCGTCTCAGGGCGCATCCGGCGTCGCAACACCCAGCAGGCCAACGCACTTTGCCAACTCATCGCAGCTCCTCTTTCGGTGAACGTCGATAGTACGATCGTTCGCGAAGCTGCGTGCGACAAAGGCGTTCCGTCAGTTCGCTGATTTCAGTTCGCCGGCATCACTTGCCCGCGAATCTCTCCGGTCGGATTCTTCTCGGTGTGGATGTTGAAGTAATACTGGCCTGCCAGCAGTTCGGTCGATTGTTCCTCGGAGAGCGTAGCCTGACCGGTCATTGGGCTGGGCAGCGAGTTCTTGTCGATAGGAACCTGCACTTTCGCGTTCTGGCCCACCGGCGCAGGGCCGTGAAAATGCGCCATTGTCGCCGGGCCGGAGAGCTCGGCATAAGTCACGGTCCATTGCAGCGTCTTGGTCGTGGTGTCGAAGGTGGCTTTCAGCAAGCCGTGCCCCTTGCTCACACGCGGCGGGACTTCGCTCGATGGTTGCAGATTGGCTTGCAGCGCGACGGTATCGGCGAATGCGGAACTCGACGCCATCGATGACAGCAAAGCCATCGCCAAACTCACCAGGCTGTTACGGTTAAGCAGGCTGAGTCTCGTGGACATGCGTGGTCTCTCTCCCGGATCACTATCGAGTGGACGAGTTGTCCGCTTATCGATGAAACATAGTAGAGCATTTTTGTGTTAATTCGTCGCACACCCTTTGAGACGATGTTGGGCCACGAACGCAGAAAGGCGCCTCGCGGCGCCTTTCTGTTACATCATAAAACTTACAGCATTAGAAGCGGTGACGAATACCCGTCGAGACCACTACTTGGTTGCCGTGTGCAGCGCGAGCATTCGAGCCATACACCTGAGCGTCCGTATCTCCGTCCGTCAGTTGTACAACGCCTTCAGCATAGATGTCCGTACGCTTTGACAACGCGTAGTCCGTCTGGAGGCCGACTTGATGGTAACGAGCGTGATCGTTGTTCAGATTTCCCGGAACCATACCCTTGCGGTCCGTGTACGTGTACGCCGCGCCGAGCGCCAGAGCCGGCGTCAGTGCATAGCGTGCGTTCACTTCATAGTTGTTGTAGCGCAAGGTCGAATCGCCGGCGATGAACTGGAAGCGGCTTTGCGTCCACACTGCGCCAACCGTAGCCGGGCCGAACGCGTAGTTCGCGCCGACACCGAACGTGCGTTGCGTCTGACTACCCTTGACGAGCGGATCCGCGAATTCGTTCACGGCGCCGCCAGTGTTGGTGCCACTGGTATTTTGCGTCTGCAAGTAAGCTGCTGCGATCTTGAGAGGACCGTTCGCATATTGCGCGCCTGCGCTGTACGCGCGGTTGTTAGCGAATCCACCTGCCTGGTTCGAGAAGCCATACAGGCCACCGAACGTCAAGCCGCCGTAGTTCGCGCTTTGATACTTGACCGAATTGTTGACGCGGAACGAGTTGTCCGTGTTGTCGTTGTCGAACGGATGCGCGAAGTACGTACCGCCCCAACTGCCGTTAGCCGTCATCGGACCGAGATAATCGACTACTGAGTCATACTGACGACCCAACGTTACCGTACCGAACTGAGCCGTCGAGATACCGGCGAACGCCTGACGACCGAACATGCGGCCATCTTGAAGCGCCTGTCCGTTGCCGATGTTGAAGCCGCTTTCCAACGTGAAGATTGCCTTCATGCCGCCACCGAGGTCTTCCGTGCCCTTCAGGCCCCAACGGCTGCCGTTGATGCTGCCGCTCGACAGGCGGAACGCTGCAGCGCTGCCCTTGGCGACGTTCGACGTGACTTCATTGTTCACATAGGTGAAGCCAGCATCGATAAGGCCGTACAGCGTGACGCTGCTCTGCGCACTTGCGGCGGTCGCAAACGAAGCGGCTACGGCCGCGACGATCAGAGTCTTTTTCATGTGTGATCCTTTTAATGAGTCTGACGACTCGACTGGTTGCATAACGCGACGCCTTCCTGCGTGACACCAAGGCGACTCATCTCCGGCGTTCACCGGACACCGTGAATCGGCTGAGCAAAGTTTAGGGGTCTGCCTTTTAAGCAAACCACCCAGGCACACACAAAAAGCTTTTTGAATAAGTCGAAAAATGCGATTTCAACCCGCGCAAACGCTTGATCCATCAGGCATTGGCACTATCTCGAATTAACCTCTGGATAACTAATTACTTGCGCGCGTTGCGGAGTTGCGACAGTAGCAACCGCGCGACACAACCCACCTTTCGACTGCTTTCGTCCTATTCCTATTTCCCCGATAACGCCGACGCCTTAGCATCGCGCACGCGAGTGGATAGCTTTGAAGGACCACGGCCATTCGTGTCTTTTTCGGCCCCGAGGCGTCACACACGGGGCGTATCTTTTGGCATCGGTCAGTCAATGAATCATCTTCAAGCCATGCGCGTCTTCGTGAAAGTTGCGGAAACCGGGTCGTTTGGCCGGGCGGCAGCCGCGCTCGATTTATCGAATGCTGTCATCACGCGTTATGTCGCGTTACTCGAGACGCATCTCAACACGCGGCTGCTCAACCGGACTACGCGCAGCGTGTCGCTGACCGAAGCCGGCGCGTCGTATGCGGAAGGTTGCCGTGCTGTTATCGAACAGGTCGAAGCGATCGAATCGACCGTCTCGCAAACCTCTTTCGATCCCTCTGGCACGCTGAAGCTCGTCGCGTCGGCGTCGTTTTCGTTGTTTGGGCTCACGCCGCTGCTGTGCGATTACCGCGAGGCGTTCCCCAACGTGAAGTTGCGTCTTACGCTGTTGCACCGGCCCGTGGATCTGGTAGACGAAGGGTTCGACGTCGGCATTGTCGTGCCGCGGCTGGTGAACAGCGGGACGCTGATCAATCGTCCATTGTTCAAGGTGACGCCGGTTATCGTGGCAGCGCCGGGGTATCTGGCGAAGCACGGCGTACCGACGCAGCCAGGGGAGCTCGGGGCTCACGCGTTTCTGGCGCCATCGGCCGATATACACGGGTCTACATGGTCGTTTACGGGTCCGACTGGCGAAGATGAAGACATCGTCATCGATCCCGATTACACGGTGAACAATTCGCAGATGCTTCGACAAGCCGCGTTGTCGGGGATGGGTGTGACGGCGCTGCCGGAAAGCCATGTCGCCGATGATCTGGCCTGCGGCGCGCTCGTGCGCTTGCTCACCGATTACGCCGTTAGTAACGCGGACAAGGAAGTGTCGTTGGTTTATCCGGGGCGCCGGCATGTGTCCGCGAAAACGCGGACGTTTGTGGATTTTGCGCTCGCGCATTTTAGGAAGGATGCTGCGGTGGCGGCGTTGTTTTGATGGTGTTCGGATGGGGTGGGGATGGGCGGGGTTGGGGGTTGGGCGGGGACGGGGCTTTCGGCGCTCGTGGTCGGGGTCAGTGCCGGGTTGCTGCTGCTTACGTTAGCGCGGGTTGAATATTGGCTATATTTTTTATCACTATTAGCCACTGTCCGTGGCGGGACTTCATTTCTTGGTCCTTCGGCGACAAAGAAACGAAGCAAAGAAAACGCCTCCCCACAATCTGTATTAAGTGTCCCCAGCGTGCAGACCACTGCTTTTGGTTCCCGCGTAGCACGGTGCTCGCAAAAGCACGGATACTTGAAACCCTCCTTCTCGCGAATCCTGACATCCCCACGCTTCGCCACCAGTGGTCTCGGGCAAGTTCCAACGCCCGCTGACTCGTACAGCTCCACCCGTGTTTGCGGCAAAGTGAAAGCTATGCAGTGCTTCGTGAAGCTAAAGCCACGATCCCTCCTTCTCACGAATCCCTACATTCCTCGCTTCGCCACCAGTGCTCTCGGCCAAGTTCTAACGCCCACGGCCTGGTGCGGCTTCACCCGCATTTTCCGTAGAGTGAAAAGCTATGCAGTGCTTCGTGATGCTAAAACCACGAACCCTCCTTCTCGCGAGTCCCTGCATCCCAACACTTCGCCACGGGTGCTTTCGGGCAAGTTCCAACGCCTGCAGACTGGTACGGCCTCACCCGTGTTTGCGATAGAGCGAAAAGCTATGCAGTGCTTCGTGATGCTAAAATCACGAACCCTCCTTCTCGCGAATCCCTACATCCCCACGCTTCGCCACCAGTGCTCGGGCAAGTTCCAACGCCCGCAGACTGGTACGGCTTCACCCGTCTTTGCTGTAGCGTGAAAAACTATGCAGTGCCTCGTAATGCTAAAGCCACGAACCCTCCTTCTCGCGAATCCTGACATCCCCACGCCTCGCCACCGGTGCTCTCGGGCAAGATTGATAGCCTACGGACAAGTGTGCCATCGCCCTCGTTTGAGATTGGATGGCGTTATTCGGTCTGCGTAGTTATTTCAGACGCGATTGTTCGCGCGCAGCGCGGGATGGTTCACCATCTCTGGCGCACGGCTGCCGAAGCGTGCGGCCGTGCAGGTGCGCGGCGGTTAGAGCTTGCCCGAGAGCACTGGTGGCGAAGCGTGGGGATGTCAGGATTCGCGAGAAGGAGGGTTTCAAGTGTCCGTCGCTCTAGCGAGCACCGTGCTACGCGGGAACCAAAAGCAGTGGTCTGCACGCTGGGGACACTTAATACAGATTGTGGAGAGGCGTTTTCTTTGCTTCGTTTCTTTGTCGCCGTTGGACAAAGAAATGAAGTCCCGCCACGGACAGTGGCTAATAGTGATAAAAAATATAGCTCACACTGAACCCGCGCTAACGTAAGCAGCAGCAACCCGGCGCCGACCCAGCCCCACGGACATAGAAATGAAGTGCCGCCACGCACAGTGGCTAAAAGTGATAAAAAACCTCGCCAACATAGAACCCGCGCTAACGCACGCAGCAGCAACCCGGCACCGACCCCGACCACTACCGCCAGCAACCCCACCTCAACTCCCCCACCAGCCCCGCCAGAACCCACCCCCCGTCCACCGGCGCGAGTGAAAAACATCAGGCTATGGCGGCACACTGCCCTTCAATCCTTTCCAACAGCACCTCACATCTCTCGATCAGCGCCACGCCATCTTCGCGCCGATGCGCATCGGGTTTATCCAGCAGGTCGCGCCTAAACGTATCAAGCGCTGCCTGCAACGGCCGATACTGCAACACACTAGCCGCGCCAATCACCCGATGATGCCACTCGCGCAACTGCGCCACACTGCCGCCATCGAGCAAGGATCTGAGCGTGTCGAGATCATCGCGAAACGACGATGCAAACGCATCGAGCAATGCCTTGACCGTCGTCTCGCTGCCCCAGAGCTGCGTCATGTAGCCAAGATCAACTTCATCGGTTTCGATGTCCACCGCGTCCACCGCGCCTACGACATTGCTCTCATCCTGCTCCTCGACCACATCGGATTCCGGTTCGGCCGGCGTGCTGTCCATGACACGCCATCTATTCAGATGGTCGCGCAATGTGGCGAGCCGCGTGGGCTTGACGAAGCAATCGTCCATGCCGGCGTCGCGACACATCGACAGTTCCTCTGGCGCGGTGCTGGCGGTAATGCCCAGTATAGGCAATCTCTTCGACAACCCCAGTTCGCTCGCCCGCACCCGGCGCGCTAGTTCATAACCGGTCATGTTCGGCATGTGGCAATCGGTAATGAGGAATCCGTAGTGGGTCTGCTTCAGCGCAGCAAGCGCCTCCACACCATCCTGCACGACATCACAAGCAAAGCCGAGCAACGCCAGTTGATGCCGGATGAGTTCCTGATTCACCGGATGATCTTCCGCGACGAGCACGAGCCGCCCAGTCCGAATGGCGCGCTCGCGATCAGGCGGCTCCGTGTTGGTATCGATGCCGCGAGTTGCGCGCGAAACAATCTGCGGCAACCCCGTCAACGCGGCCACGCACGCCGCGCCAAGCCCGCGCCAGGAAATCGGATTGACGCTGACGCGGATGTCGTCGTCGAGGATTCGATAACCCGTCGGCTTCGGCTTTTCCGTGACGTGGATCACGCGCGTGTTCGGCGGCAACGCTTCTTGATGAGCGTCGCTGAGAAACACGAGATCGATGCCGTTAAACGTTTTCGGATCGCGCAATGCGGCGTCGTCGCGAGACCGCATCTCAAGCCTCAGGCCGAGCGCCTGACCATAGTCCACAAGCGCACGCGCCACGCGTGAATCGTCGATGGCAATAATCCCGGTCTTCCCCCGCAATCCGTCAATCTGATAGTTCAGCGTTTCGACGGGCATGCTGCAGGCGCAGAATCATCCGCGTGCCAACGCCCACCTGACTTTCAAGCTCCAGCGTTCCGCCCATCAAATCGACGAGTTTGCGACAGATCGTGAGCCCCAGGCCCGTGCCGCCGAAGCGTCGCGTAGTGGACGATTCCGCCTGCACGAACGGCTCGAAGAGGCTCGCCTGCGCGTCCGCTGCAATGCCGATGCCCGTGTCTTCCACGCTCAGCTCCACGGTCTGCTACGCCGCGAGCGCTGTCGACCAGATTCACGGCGAGCGCGACCTCGCCTTTCATCGTGAACTTGATGGCGTTGCTCAGCAGATTGAAGAGCACTTGCCGCAAACGCACGCTGTCGCCGCGCAAACTCGCGGCAATATCCGGCGATACATCTACCCGCACGCGCAAGCCTTTTTCGTGCGCGCGACCCGCGAGCAAACCGACTGCGCTATCTACGAGTTCGCGCATGTCGACGGGCATCGATTCGATGGTGAGACGTCCCGCCTCGATCTTCGAATAGTCGAGCAGGTCGTCGAGAATCTGCAGCAATGCGCTCGCCGAGTCCTGGATCATGCCGAGCATCTGCGACTGATCGGGATTGAGCGGCGTGTTCTCGAAGACCTCCACCAATCCGAGCACACCGTTCATGGGCGTGCGGATTTCGTGGCTCATCATCGCGAGAAAATCGTCCTTCGCCCGGGACGCGGCTTCGGCAGCATCGCGCGCCGCGGCGAGTTCGTCGGCCCGCGCGCGTTCAATGCTCGCGTCGACCCAATAGCCGTTCCAGACCACCGCGCCATCCGCCTCGCGATGCGCCACGAGATCGGCTCGAATCCAGCGGCGACCCTCATCGACGATCGAGCGGAATTCCCTGTGAACCGGCTCCAGCGTAAGCGCGGACTGTTCAATGACGTCCCGTACGCCGCGCTTGTCGTCCGCGTGAATCACCGATAAACCCGCGACCTGGTCGTTGCTGAGCGCAGCGAGATCGGCCCCGAACAAATGCCGCGTATCGCCGCCGACGTATGGAAAGCTGTACTTGCCATCGAGCGAGCGCCGCAACTGGAACACGACGGCCGGCAGCGAGCGCGTGACGTCATGCAGACGACGCTCGTTTTCGCGCGCGCGCATTTCGGCGTCGCGGATATCGGTGATATCGATCATTGTGCCGACCGCGCCGGCCATGGCGCCGTCCGCCGCCGCAAACGCGCCGGTCCAGAAAAGCCCGTGACGTAGTTCACCGGCGAGATTCCGGAACGCGATTTCGACCTGCTCGCGCTTCTCGGTCGAGATACTCAGGCCCACAAGATCATGCAGGCGCTGGCTGTTCTCAGGCCCCCACGACCGAACCTCAAGCGTCGTGCGTCCGATGACGTCCTCGCGCCGCAGCCCGAGCGTCCTTTCAAACGCGCGATTCACCGCGATATAACGATTCTCCAGATCCTTCGCGACCAGCGGATACGGGACGACTTCCATCATCGTTTGCTGGAAGCTCAGTTGTGTCGCGAGGCGCTGCTCGGTCGCAATGCGCCGTGCCATCTCGCGCTGAAGGAGAACGAACGCGCGCAGCGTGATCGCGAGGATCACACCTATCGCGATCAACGCGGGCAGTAATCGCATGGCGCTGACGCTCCAGCCGCTCGACGGTGGATCGAAAGCGGCTTGACGCGCGGCGAGGATTTGCTGTTTGTCGGCGGCGGGCATCGCGCGCAACGCCCGGTCAATGAGCGGCACGAGCCCACGGAATTCGGGACGCAGCGCAAAGCCGATATGTTCGAACTCGCCTGCCGGACCGATGATCTTCAGCTGATCTTCATAACGCGCGGCGAGCGCGATATCGACAGCGGCGAGATCGCCGACGAACAAGTCTGCGTCGCCCTGGACCACCCGGTCGAGCGCGGCGGTCATGTTCGGCGCCACGCTGAATCCCGCGCTGGGCGCCAGATTGCCGAGCCTTCCGCTAGTCGCCAAGCGCGCTGTCACGACAATACGCCGCGAGGACACTTCCCCGATACCGTTCATTACCGGCTCACCCGGCCGCCCCACGATTACCAGCGGATAACGCTCGACCGGCTCGGTCGCGATCCCGCCGGCGAGACGCGGCGTTTCACGCCTGGTGGTAGCCAGCATGTCGATCTGGCCGCGTGCGAACGCGCTGGATACATCGGCCCAACTTGAATACACGCGCTGGTCGAAATCAATATCCAGCACCTTCGACAAATAGGCTGTGTATGCCAGTGCGATACCGCTCGGCTGGCCGCTGGAATCCAGATACGTGAACGGCGCCCAACTGGTGTCGACGCCCAGCGCGAGAGGCGGCAGCGAGAGCAAATACGCGCGCTCGTCGGCGCTCAGACTAAGTGCTGATGAGCCGTCACCAGTCTGGGACCCGCGCTCCGACCAGCGAGCACGGACTTCATCGATGCGAGCCGGCTCCAGCTTCAACAACCGTTCGTTCAAGTCGTCGCGCAGCGTCACCCGGCCTTTCTGCATCGCGAAACGCGCTTCGTTAAAGCCGATGTCCGGGGCAGTTTGCACGGTGCTACTGACTCGATACGGCGCAGTGAACGTCAGGCATCCTCTTCGATCCGCCGCACGGGTGACGTCTATGGCGATATCGAGGTCGCCGTTGCAAGCGGCGTCGGCCATGCTCGCAATATCTGGATAAATGCGGGCCTGAAACCGCATGCGCGGTCCCGTCAACTCACGCAGCATGTCCACGCTCAGACCCGCGGGTTCGCCTTGCACGAGGATCGCGGAGCTATCGTTGCCCTCTGCAAGGACGCCGATCGTGAGAGTCGAATAGTCGTCGAGCGATTGCTGCGCGAGCTCGGCGCGCAACGGATCGGCGGACACACTCGATGCCATCAGAACGAACACTAACAACGCCATCAGGCGAACAAAACGGGAGATTGGGGAAGAAGACATGGCGGACGGGAATTTTCGATGCGCGCTTGGACTACAGCGGCTGATTGTCGAGCGCGACGTCGATGCGACTGACGTGCTGCATCGGGCCGTTCGCGTTGGAAGGATTGCGCTGGAGCATCGGATAAAAGAAGCCTGCGAGCACACCGCCCGCAAGCGGCGCCGCCCAAAAAAGCCAGAGCTGATCGAGCGCCCAGCCTCCCATGACTAGCGCGGGGCCGGTCGAACGGGCGGGGTTCATCGATGCGTTCGTTACCGGAATGGCGAGCAGGGAACATAACGTCAGCGACAGCCCAATCAGCGCCGGGCCACCGATGCGCGCGCGCTTGCCGGAGGCGACGGCGAGATTCACGAGTACGAATACGAACGTCATCAGCGCTTCGATGATCAATGCCGCGTGCAGTTGATATCTCGCCGGAGAATGCGCGCCGTAACCGTTAACGCCAAACGCGATGAGATCGGGAACGGCCCCGGGTCGTGCGCTCGCAACTACGTAAAGAAGCCACGCGCCCCCGATCGCTCCACCCACTTGCGCGGCAATAGTTGGAATGAGATCGCGTACAGGAAACCGGTTGGCGATGGCAAAACCGACCGTGACTGCCGGATTGAAGTGAGCGCCGCAGACGGGGCGTAAAACATAGACGAGCGTCGTTGCCGCGAGCCCAAAGGCCGCCGCCTGACAGACGAGCCCCATGTCGGGACGAAAATAGCCGCTAGCCAGCACGGTGCAGCCGCAGCCGAAGAAAACGAGCGAAAAGCTTCCTACGCACTCGCCTATCAGTTTCTTGAACATATCGTCCGCCCGTCCGAGGTTTGACCGCCACCCCGCCGACGCCTGGCCGCACGAATGGCGCGGCTGGGCCACAAACATCGGTGGAGTAAAGCGCTCAAGTCTGGGGCGAAAGATCTGTCCGATTAATCAGAGCATTCCTAAACGTTTCTGAGTCATCGAGAATTAGCGATCTTTCATTGCGTTGACGATGCTCTTCCAACGGAGGGTTCGAGTGACTCTGGAAAGATGGTGGAGCGATATCAGGCGAGCCCGATCTGTCTTAGATAGTCCAGCAACTCGGCCTCGTTTGCGAGACCCAGCTTGCGCATTGCGTGGCGCCTTTGCGTGCTGATGGTCTTGACGCTGCGCTCAAGACGCTCCGCAATGCTGATGAGCGACAAGCCACTCGCGTACATCTGAAATACTTCCCACTCACGCGCGCTCAATACTCCGGCGCGGCTGGGTTTATCGGCGAGGTCGTTTCCCAGCAGCGCCCCCGCATGCTTCGACACGAAACGCTCTCCGCCGGTCACTGCAATAACCGCCTGGTTGAGCGATTCCATGCCATCACGCTTGTCGACCAGTCCGTCCGCGCCGAGTTCGAGCAAACCTGCCAGCATTTGAGGCTGCGCGATCATCGTGATCACAATCAGGCGCGGCCTCGTTACCTGTCTCAGAAAGCGCCGCAGGAACGCTATGGCGTTGCTCTCGCCATTAATACCCGGCATGCCGATATCGGATATCACGACATCGCAGGGAAAGCGGTCAATCCGGTCGGCGAGAGATTCCGTGTCGACTGCCGTTGCCACCACTTCGGTATGGGGATCGCGTCCAAGCCAGACGCAGATACCCTCTCGCACGACCGCGTGATCATCGGCCACGATAATCCGGATTTTCGAATCCATTTTTTTTATCCGCCTGCTACGTGACGGCCCGCGTGTCTCCAGGCCTGATGGATACAAGTTGCACTTGTATCGCGACGGCGTCCGGCGCGGCCCGCTAGGCGCCTATCCGTCGTGCCTGAACCAGGCCGGTATCGAACGCAAACCGATAAAGCTCGGCATCCGTCGATAATTCCAGCTTGCGCATGGCCGCGCATTTTTGTGCGCTGATTGTCTTGACGCTGCGGCCAAGTTCACGCGCAATTTCAGTAACATTGCCACCGCGTGCGTAACGGGCGATCACATCGAGTTCGCGGCGCGTGAGCTTCTGTCGAATCTCGTCGACACGATGTGCCGAAGTGGCGTCGGCGAGAAGCGCGCGCACCGACGGTCCGAGATAGTCCTCGTTGGCCAGCACCGTGACGATTGCGACGTAGATCAGTTCGAGACGATCCTGCTTGCTGACTACCGCGTTAGCGCCCGCGTCGAGTGCTCGCGCGATCAGGTCGGCGTCCGTCGTCATGGATAAAACAACGATTGCTGCTTTCGGATGATTCTCGACGATGTATTTGATCAAGTCGATGCCGTCACCGTACGCGCCGCCCGGCATATAGAAATCCATGATGACGACATCGCACTCCTGCTTTTCGAGCGCTTTGACCAACCCGGTGGAATCCTGCGAGCGACACACAATTTCAATGTTTTGCACATTAGCGATCAGGCGCTCGATGGCAAGAACAACTAATGGATGATCGTCGGCGACCGCCAATCTGATTCGTTGAGTGAACGCAATCATTTACTAACCTCTTCTACCCTGAAATTCGCCCGGGTGATGCGTCCGCTCAAAGCGGGTTTTAATTTGCCGACGATTGCACGGCCCGCTGAAGGATCGTTGATCCGCGTCGCCATCGACATAAGATGCTTCCGAAAGCCTTTCACAATCAGCGCCCTCATGTCAGGCCATACGCGCGCGCAAACGCGAACAGTCCCGGATCGTTCTGGACCCCGAGCTTGCTCATGGCGTCACGCTTCTGACGGCTGATCGTGCGGACATCGCGTTGCATGAAGCGCGCGATTTCGGTAATCGACAGGCCGCTGGCGAACATTCGCACGACTTCGATTTCGCGCGGGGAGAGACGCGGACCGTCTCCGAGCGTGTCGTTTTCCGCGCCGGCCACGGCCAGCGCTTCGACAATCGATGTGCTCAGATACCGGCGTCCAACGCCCGCGAACTTGACGGCCACCGCGAGCTCGTCCATTGATTCGACTTTGTTGAGCAAGCTCATTGCACCCGCGCCGAGGATCGAACGGAGAATCGCGACGTTGCTCATGCTGGTTAGCACGACTATACGAATCTCCGGCCAGTCCCGCCGCAGGCGCTTGATCAGCCGCAAGCCATCTTCGGCCTGCAAACCCAACTCGGGCATGGCGAAGTCCGTGACCAGCACGTCGCAGGGTGTGAACGGCAGGAGCCGCAGCAGTTCGGCCGCGCTTGCGGCCTCACCGACAACTTCCAGATTCTCATCCGTGCTGAACGTCGCTCGAATGCCAAGCAAAACGAACGGATGATCGTCTGCCAGAACGATTCGCAGTTTCAATACAGCCTCTCAGTTTTATTGTTTGCACTTCAGGTTGAATCCGCGCCGGTCTGGCAGCGACTAATTTGGCAAAACGCCGTTGCACATAAGAACACGGCGGTAAGCCCGTCTATATAGGAACACTCTCAATGTTCCTGTTGCGCAGCCCGTCACGTATAAGACTCGGCTTATATCGGTGCAGATCAGCATTCCTCTTTTACGGGGCGTGAGGCTTGTGGCCGACGCGCTGTGTTGCTCGATTCGACACGAACCAGAGTAGTTTTCAAATGCCCTACAACTCCATACGAATCGTCCTATTCCTCGATTTATAGAAACGTCCCTCTAATTCGATACGACACCCGAAACAGTGCGTGCGGATCAAAAAGAGGCAATATGTACCGATAAAATTACTTCGCACAACGCTTGCGCTGCTAGCCAAAAGGCTCTCAAAGAGAGTCGGTCAAGGGCCCGAACTACTCAATTCGCAAAGACTTGAGCGATACAAATCCCAATCGCATGCATCGATCGATGCGTTCAGACGGCTTCGGTCGCCGCAGCAACGGACCGGTGCCGTGAATTTCATCGGACATTTTTTCCTGGCCTGGAACGCACAAGCGATTGCGATATGCGATAACCGATCGTGGCGGATTCGCAACGGTCTGAGCTGCGACAAGCGCAGCACACGCGAGAGCATCGGCGTGAAACGGTGTGGCAAAGATGCCCCCCGTGAAAGAACCACGCGCTTGAGGCGAGTCCTTGACCGGCCGCACAGATCGCACTCGATGTCGCATATCCGGCGCCCAAACGAAAAGGCCCGCAACTTCACAGTTGCGGGCCTTTTCGTTTATGGAGCGGTAAAGCGCAACTCCAGCAGCGGGAGTCACATCCACGCCGCCTGGCCGCCTCGAACCTTTAAAACGGAATGTCGTCGTCCATTTCGTCGAAACCGCCGCCGGCCGGCGCGCTCGGACGGCTTGCGCCGCCGCGTTCCGCCGGCAGCCGGCGCCCGCCTGCTGGCGCGCCGCCACGGCTCGCACCGCCGCCGCTACGCTCGGCAGGAGCGCGGCTGCTGTAGCCACCTTCATCGCCTCCACCGCGCGCCCGCGCCGCTGCGGCCGCCCAGCATCTGCATCTGATCAGCGACGATCTCGGTCGCGTACTTTTCCACGCCGGCCTGATCGGTGTACTTACGCGTGCGGATCCGGCCCTCGATATAAACCGACGAGCCCTTCTTCAGATACTCGTTGACGATTTCGGCCAGCCGGCCGAAAAACGACACGCGATGCCACTCCGTCATCTCCTTCATTTCGCCGGACGTCTTGTCCTTGTAGCGATCAGTGGTGGCAAGACGGATGTTGGCCACGGCGTCGCCGCTCGGCAGATAGCGAGATTCCGGATCGGCTCCCAGATTCCCGACGAGAATGACCTTGTTGACGGATGCCATGATTTCTCCTGTTGATTCAATTCAGTTCAGTTCGATTCAAGTTCGATTTGCTACCGCGCACCCGCCACGCTGAACAAACAGCCTCGGCGAAGCGCATCAGACTAAACTAGGCCGTGCGCCGTACTTTCTGCGGCGGCGGTTTCATGTTCGCCGCCACGATCAGCCATGCAAGCACCAGCCCCGAGCACGCGAAAAATACAGCGCTCTGCCCGTCCACTTTCAGCAGCCAGCCGCCGATCACCCCGCCGATAGCCAGGCCGATCGACTGCGTTGTGTTGTAGACGCCCGCCGCCGCGCCCTTTCTCGTGCCAGGCGCGAGTTTGGAGACGAGCGACGGCTGCGACGCCTCCAGCACGTTGAAGCCCAGGAAGTACACGAACAGAATCGCGGCCACTGACCACAGGGTATGCGGAGCGGCGCCGAGTAACAACTGGCCAATCAGGATAAGACCTATGGCGCCGAGCATCACGGCCTTCATTTTTCCGCGTTTTTCCGCGGCGATGATGGCCGGCACCATCATCACGAACGCCAGGCCCATGACCGGCAAATAGACTTTCCAGTGCGCCGCGACCGGCAGGCCGCCCGCTTCCAGAATGCGCGGCACGACGAGAAACAGCGCGGTTTGCGTGGCGTGCAGCACGAGCACGCCGAAGTTCAGGCGCAGCAATTCCACGTTGTGCAGCACTTCGGCGAACGGCGCTTTCACATGCACGGGCGGCTTGGGCGCGTCCGGGCACGACCCAGATCACCACGCCGACCGCGAGTATCGATAAAAAGCCGATCAGCGTGAACAGTCCGCTCATGCCGACCCACTGGAACACGATCGGCGCGCCGACAATCGCCACGGCGAACGAGACGCCAATGCTCGCGCCGACCATCGCCATGGCTTTCGTGCGGTTTTCTTCCGTAGTCAGGTCGGCGATAAACGCGATCACCGCCGACGAAACCGCGCCCATGCCCTGGATCACGCGGCCCGACGATGATCCACGTCATGGAATGGCCGACCGCCGCCACGAAGCTGCCGATGGCGAACACGATCAGCCCGAACGCGATGACCGGCTTGCGTCCGAGCTTGTCCGACACCCAGCCGTAGAAGATGTAAAGCAGCGATTGCGTCACGCCGTAAGCGCCGAGCGCAATGCCGACGAGCAGCACGTTGTCGCCGCCGGGAATGGTTTTCGCGTAGATGGAAAACACCGGCATGATCATGAAGAGACCGAGCATGCGCAGCGCGAAGATCGCGGCAAGCGACACGGTCGCACGCAACTCGGGCGCGCTCAGACGTGTGGACGTAACAGACGGATTGGACATCGGAACGAGGTAATGTGGAAACGCGTCTGGCCGAGCGCGTGGACGCAGAACTCAAGCGCGGCCGCCTTGTGGTTGCCCGGAACGGCACTATATGAGACAGGTAGCCGAAGCGGCCGGTTGTGCTGCTGTTCGTGCTGCCGGTCATGCTTCAAACAGCGCCTGAACGACCCGTAACGGCCGTCGAAAAACCCTCCGCACGCTTGATTGACGCCGATGAGCGTCGGGCAACGCGCCCTCGAAAAGTCGTTATAGTAGCAGGTTTAGCCCCCTCACTTTCCGCCCGGTTCATGGAAGAAATTCGTATTCGTGGGGCTCGCACCCACAACCTTAAGAACATCAATCTCGACTTGCCGCGTCACAAGCTGATCGTGATTACGGGCTTGTCGGGATCGGGGAAATCGTCGCTCGCGTTCGACACGCTCTACGCGGAAGGCCAGCGCCGCTACGTCGAAAGCCTGTCTGCCTACGCGCGCCAGTTCCTGCAATTGATGGAGAAACCGGACGTCGATCTGATTGAAGGGTTGTCGCCGGCTATTTCCATCGAGCAGAAGGCGACTTCGCACAATCCGCGCTCCACGGTCGGCACCGTCACCGAGATCCACGACTATCTGCGGTTGCTGTTTGCGCGCGTCGGTACGCCGCACTGCCCGGATCACCACATTCCGCTCGAAGCGCAAAGCGTGTCGCAGATGGTCGACGCCGCGCTCGCCATGCCCGAGGAAACGAAGCTGATGATCCTCGCGCCCGTGGTCGCGGACCGCAAGGGTGAGCACCTCGAATTGTTCGAAGCCATGCAGGCGCAGGGTTTCATCCGGTTCCGCGTGCGCTCGGGCGGCGGAACGGCGAACGAAGGCGTCGCGAAGATCTATGAGATCGAGTCGCTGCCGAAGCTGAAAAAGAACGACAAACATACGGTCGATGTCGTCATCGACCGGTTGAAAGTGCGGCCGGACATGAAGCAGCGGCTGGCGGAATCGTTCGAAACCGCGCTGCGTCTCGCCGATGGCCGCGCGATCGCGCTTGAAATGGATTCGGGGCAGGAGCATTTGTACAGCTCGAAGTTCGCTTGCCCGATCTGTTCGTACTCGCTGCAGGAACTCGAGCCGCGGCTGTTCTCGTTCAACAATCCCATGGGCGCTTGCCCCGAATGCGACGGCCTCGGCCAGATCACGTTCTTCGATCCGAAGCGCGTGGTCGCGCATCCGTCGTTGTCGCTGGCGGCGGGCGCGGTGAAGGGCTGGGATCGGCGCAATCAGTTTTACTTCCAGATGCTGCAGAGCCTGGCGTCGTTCTTCGATTTCGATATCGACGGCGCGTTCGAGGATCTGCCCGAAGACGTACGCAAAATCCTGCTGTTCGGTTCAGGCAAGCAGGTGATTCCGTTCTCGTACATCAACGAGCGCGGCCGCACGACCATCCGCGAGCACGCGTTCGAAGGGATCATTCCGAGTCTGGAACGCCGCTACAAGGAAACCGATTCGGCGGCGGTTCGCGAAGAACTTGCGAAGTACCAGAACAATCAGGCCTGTCCGGCGTGCGAGGGGACGCGGCTGCGGACAGAGGCGCGCAACGTCAAGCTCGGCACGGGCGAACAGGCGCGCGCCATCTTCGAAGTCAGCGGCTGGCCGCTACGCGATACGCTCGGTTACTTTCAGACACTGCGTCTGGAAGGCGCAAAAGGCGAGATCGCCGATAGGGTCGTTAAGGAAATCGTCGCGCGGCTCACGTTCCTGAACAACGTCGGGCTGGATTATTTGTCGCTGGAACGCAGCGCCGAGACGCTTTCCGGCGGCGAGGCGCAGCGTATCCGGCTGGCATCGCAGATCGGTTCCGGCCTGACGGGCGTGATGTACGTGCTCGACGAACCGTCCATTGGCCTGCATCAGCGCGACAACGACCGGCTCATCACCACGCTCAAGCATCTTCGCGATATCGGCAACTCGGTGATCGTGGTCGAACACGACGAAGACATGATCCGCATGGCCGACTACGTGGTGGACATGGGACCGGGCGCGGGCGTGCACGGCGGCGAGATCGTCTCGCAAGGCACGGCGAAGCACGTCGAGAACGACCCGAATTCCATGACAGGACAGTATTTATCGGGGAAACGGAGCATCAGTTATTCGACCGACCGCACGGCGCCCGATGAACGCAGGCTGCGGATCATCGAGGCCTATGGCAACAACCTGAAGAACGTCTCGCTCGATCTGCCCGTCGGTTTGCTGACCTGCGTGACGGGCGTTTCCGGCTCGGGCAAGTCCACGCTCATCAACGACACGCTTTATCACGCTGTCTCGCAGCATCTGTACGGTTCGGCCGCCGAACCTGCGCCTTACGAGGCGATCGAAGGGCTGGAACACTTCGACAAGGTGATCAACGTCGACCAATCCCCGATCGGCCGGACACCGCGTTCGAATCCCGCGACCTACACCGGCCTTTTCACGCCGATTCGCGAGTTGTTCGCGGGCGTGCCGGCATCGAAGGAACGGGGCTACGATCCGGGCCGGTTCTCGTTCAACGTGAAGGGCGGGCGTTGCGAATCGTGCCAGGGCGACGGTGTGCTCAAGGTGGAAATGCACTTTTTGCCCGACGTCTACGTGCCTTGCGACGTATGTCACGGCAAGCGCTACAACCGCGAAACGCTCGACGTCCAGTACAAGGGCAAGAACATCCACGAGGTTCTCGAACTGACCGTGGAAGCCGCGCACGAGTTCTTCAAGCCCGTGCCGATAGTCGCGCGCAAGCTGAAAACCTTGCTCGACGTGGGGCTCGGTTATATCCGGCTCGGCCAGTCGGCGACCACGCTTTCGGGCGGAGAAGCGCAGCGCGTGAAGCTTTCGCTGGAACTGAGCAAGCGCGACACCGGTCGGACTCTCTACATACTCGACGAACCGACCACCGGGCTGCACTTTCACGACATCGCGTTATTACTCGAAGTGATTCACCGGCTGCGCGATCAAGGTAATACTGTCGTAATCATCGAGCATAATCTCGATGTAATCAAAACCGCCGACTGGGTCATCGATCTCGGTCCGGAAGGTGGCGCCGGCGGTGGCCAGATCATCGCGCAGGGGACCCCGGAACACGTGGCCCAGTCGAAGGCCAGTTTTACCGGCCGGTATCTGGCGCCTTTGCTGCAAAGGCCGAGGTCGGCGGCTTGATGGATTCGAAGACACCGCAACTATGAGCCGGCGCCGTCCCGGCCCGGAGCAGTCAATAACCCGTTCGCGGCAGGAGACCGAAGGATTCATGGCAAAGCGCAACGAAGCGGCCGAAAGCAGGCCAGTGGTCCGGCCCGTCAGGCTGACGAGCGACATGAGCATGCCGAAGTTGTCGGCGGTGGAGATCGGCAGCTATATTGCGGCGTTCGCCGGCATGTACTTCGTGCTGCGTCTGCAGTTGCTTGGCGCGCTGCTGGCGGGAATGCTCGTGTTTCAGCTCGTTCACACCATCGCGCCGTTGATTGAAAGGAAGATGACGAGCGGGCGTGCCCGCTGGGTCGCGGTTGTGATTCTGTCCACAATCATTGTGGGCGGGCTGGCTGGTGCGACGTTCGCGATCATCGATCATTTTCAGCGCGATGTCCCAAGTTTCCAGATGCTCCTGGATCAGCTCATGATGATCACGTCGCACGCGCGTTTGCAGGTGCCTGACTGGATCGCGAACTATCTTCCCGTCGATTCCGAGCAGATGAAGGACAAGGCGGCTCAGCTGATGCAAACCCACGCTGCGATGTTGCAGCAAGGTGGGAAAGAGGCCGCGCGGGGATTTGGACATGTGCTGATTGGCATGATTGTCGGTGCGATCATTGCCGTTGGCGTGCCGCGGACGACGCATCGGCTGCCGCTTTCTACCGCGCTTGTGACGCGCGTGACGCGATTTTCGGAGGCGTTTCGCCGTATCGTTTTCGCGCAGGTCAAGATTTCCGCAATCAATGCCGCGTTCACTGCGTTGTACTTGTTGGTGGCGCTGCCGGTGTTTCATGAGCAGTTGCCGCTGTCCAAGACGCTGGTGATGATCACGTTCATCATCGGGTTGCTGCCGGTGATCGGAAATCTGATTTCGAACGCGATCATTGTCGCGATTTCATTGTCGGTTTCGTTTGGGACGGCGGTGGCGTCGTTGGTATTTTTGATCGTCATTCATAAGCTTGAGTATTTTTTGAATGCGCGGATTATTGGCGGGCAGATTGAAGCGCGAGCGTGGGAATTGTTGCTTGCGATGCTCGCGATGGAAGCGGCGTTTGGATTGCCGGGTGTAATCGCGGCGCCGATTTTTTATGCTTATATCAAGCGGGAATTGGTGTATTTGCGCCTAGTCTGAGGGCTCGCGGGGCTCGCGGGTTGGTTGGGGGTTTGGGTTGGGGCGGGGTTGCGGTCGGGGTTGCGGTCGGGGTTGCGGTCGGGGTTGCGGTCGGGGTTGATGCTGGGTTGCTGCTGCTTGTGTTCGCGCGGGTTCAATGTTGGCTATATTTTTTATCACTATTAGCCACTGTCCGTGGCGGGACTTCATTTCTTTGTCCAACGGCTGTATAGACCGGGGACATAGCTGACAGGTGTGCGGGGACATGGTTGACACTTCCGGGCAATTTAACTGCCTTGACTCAACCATGCCGTGGAACCCGCGAGACACCATGAAACTACGCCACGAGTTCGTCGAACTTGCGTCACATCAGAGCGTGCCATTTACCGAGTTATGTTGCCGTTTCGGCATTAGCCGACAGACTGGATACAAGTGGCTGAAACGGTTTAAAGAAGGGGGCATTGCGGGTCTGGCTGATCATTCGCGCCGACCGTTGAGCCATCCCTCAATTACCGCGCCCACCCTTGAGCAGCATGTGCTCGGGGTGCGGGCACAGAACCCCGCCTGGGGCGGGCGCAAGATCAGTCGATACCTGCGCGATCAAGCCCTGACACCCCAGGCGCCGGCCCCCAGTACGATTACCTCGATCCTGCATCGCCATGACAGAATCACCCCACAGGCATCGGCCAATGCCACCGCTTGGCGGCGCTTTGAGCGCGAACAACCCAACGAACTGTGGCAGATGGACTTCAAAGGCCACTTTGCGACTGTGGGCGAAGGCCGTTGCCATCCGCTAACCGTTCTTGACGACCACTCGCGCTTTAACGTGGTTCTGCAAGCTTGCGCGTTCGAGGATACGGCCACCGTACAAAAGCACCTGCAGCGGGCCTTTAGCACCTACGGACTGCCGCGTCAGATCAACACCGACAACGGCGCGCCGTGGGGCGCCTCCAAGCAACTCGGACAATTGACGGAACTGGCCATCTGGCTCATTCGCCTGGGCATTCGGGTGAGCCATAGCCGTCCCTATCATCCGCAGACCAACGGCAAGGATGAGCGGTTTCATCGCTCACTAAAGGCCGAGGTGCTCGCCGGAAAGACCTTCACGACACATCGTGAAGCGCAGAGCGAATTTGAGCGCTGGCGCGATCTTTACAACAACTACCGCCCGCACGAAGGCATCGCGATGAGCACGCCGATCAAGCGCTATCGACCGAGCGAACGCGCCTTCCCGGACACGCTGCCCGCCCCCGTATATGGCCCCGATGACCAGGTCGTGCGAGTCGGGTGGCACGGCAGATTTACCTTTCGCGGCTACCCGCTCAAGGTCTCGCGCTCATTGGAGTTAATGGATCTTGCCGCGCGCCCGAATGCCGAAAAAGACGGCCTGTTTGATTTCTATTTTTATCAACATCGCGTCATGGAGCTTGACCTGAACCAGCCCGTTATTCCATTATGAAAGTGTCAGCTATGTCCCCGCACATGTGTCAACCATGTCCCCGGTCCAAACACAACGGCGACAAAGAAACGAAGCAAAGAAAACGCCTCTCCACAATCTGTATTAAGTGTCCCCAGCGTGCAGACCACTGCTTTTGGTTCCCACGTAGAACGGTGCTCGCAAAACCACGGACACTTGAAACCCTCCTTCTCGCGAATCCTGACATCCCCACGCTTCGCCACCAGTGCTCTCGGGCAAGTTCCGTGTCCCACGGAACAATTCGGCCTCACGCGTCTTTGGGGACTGGTGGACTTCCCGATCCGCGCGGCCAATTAGGTGAGGAGCGCGCGCATCGCGCAATATGTTGGGGGACGAGCACACCGGAAAAATCGTGGAACGCCCCGCGCCAGACGCGAACAACGGCCTGAGAATTACTATGCGCCGAATAGCTTCAGTCAGCCTCAAGCAGAGGTAAGGCCATACACCTCCGTGGGCCACTGATCTTGCCCGAGAGCACTGGTGGCGAAGCGTGGGGATGTAAGTATTCGCGAGAAGGAGGGCTTCGACTGTCCGTGGCTCTAGCGAGCACCGTTCTACGCGGGAACCAAAAGCAGTGGTCTGCACGCTGGGGACACTTAATACAGATTGTGGAGAGGCGTTTTCTTTGCTTCGTTTCTTTGTCGCCGTTGGACAAAGAAATGAAGTCCCGCCACGGACAGTGGCTAATAGTGATAAAAAATATAGCCAACATTGAACCCGCGCTAACGCACGCAGCAGCAACCCGGCACTGACCCCGACCACTGACCATCAGCCCCGCGCCCAAAACCCCGCCCGAGTGCGAACGAAAATAACCTGGCTAATAGTGTTAAAAAAACCGCCAAGACGGACCGCGCGTAGCCCAAGCAGCAACACCCCAGCACCGACCCATCCCCACCCGCCCTATCCCCGCGCCCCCCCCTCCCAAGTGCCAACGACCTACCGAAAGACTACTGTCTTACTCCCATTCAACACAATCCGGTGCTCGACATGCCACCGCACCGCACGCGCCAGCGTCACGCACTCCACATCGCGTCCAATAGCCGTCAGTTGATCCGGAGCCATGCTGTGGTCCACACGTTCCACTTCCTGCTCGATGATCGGCCCTTCATCGAGGTCCGTCGTCACGTAATGGGCAGTCGCGCCAATCAACTTAACGCCGCGATCAAAGGCCTGGTAATACGGCTTGGCACCCTTGAAGCTCGGCAAGAACGAATGATGAATATTAATCGCCCGGCCATTAAGCGCTGCGCACATTTCCGGCGACAAAATCTGCATATAACGCGCGAGCACGACAAGATCAACCTTATGCTGATCGACGATCTCCAGCACACGCGCCTCCTGCGAAGCCTTCCCCTCAGGCGTGGCAGCGGCCAGCGGCAAATGATGAAACGGAACGTCGTAACTGGCGGCAAGCTGATAAAAATCGCGATGGTTCGAAACAATCGCCGGGATCTCAATCCCAAGTTGCCCCGTGCGATAGCGGAACAATAAATCGTTCAGGCAATGCCCGATCTTCGACACCATGATCATCACGCGCGGCTTGACCGATGCATCATGCAATTCCCACGTCATGCCGAAGCCATCGGCAAGTGTGCTGAACGACGTGCGCAAGGCGTCAAGGCCCGGGTCGCCGCCGACTTGCTGAAAATGCACGCGCATGAAGAACTCGCCAGTGTGGCTGTCGCCAAATTGCGCGGAATCGAGGATGTTGCTGCCGAGATCGAACAAGAACCCGGACACGGCATGCACAATGCCAGGACGATCCGGACACGATAACTTCAAGATGAAACTATGTTCGGTCGACATGAACCGATACTCCTTTGAGATGTTTCAAAGCACGTTCAAAGCATCAAAACGTCAAATCGTCGAATCGTCAAAAGGCCGGAGGTGAATAAACCGCCTCCATACCTTCGCACGCCTCTTCGTCTATCCATTTACGACGTAGCAGGCAATCGAGCGTGGCCAGACTGGCATCGACGGTGAGCGCGCCTTCTTCAATCCATCGCGCCACTTCATCAATGCGCGCTAGCCGATGCTCGCCCACTTCGCCATCCTGATTGCGCGGCGCGAAATCAACCGGCAGCGTCAGGTCGAATACGTAAATCTGCTCGGCCTGCGTTCCCTCGGGCAGCGATTGCAGCACATGAAACACGCGCCCGCGTACGGCCTTGACAGCCAGTTCGCGCGGCATGCCGGCTTCTTCCCAGCACTCTTTCACGAGCGTTTCCTCAATCCCCATCCCCCAGCCGATTCCGCCCGCCACCACGTTATCGAGCATGCCCGGATCGGTCGCTTTCGTCTCACTGCGCCGCGCGATCCAAAGGGTCGGCGCACGGCCCAGTTCTTCCACAATGCCATTCAGATGCACCGCGTACGTCATTGTGCCGAAGAAGCGCGACGCGGCCCGTTCGATGAACGCCAGCGGTCCGGCATCGAAGGTATTGCGGATGGCGTAGGTTTCGTTGCGCCAGCCGGGAATGCGGCCATCGGCGGCCAGCATGCCGATCACTGCGCCGAGCGCGGCGCTGCGGGCGTTGAGATCGGAGAAAGTATCGGCGAGACGGATCGAGGTTTGATCGATGTGAAACACGTCCGGCCATGATTGCAGCAAGGATGCGTCAGTACGGCGAATCCAGCCAACTCGCTCGCGGCCAATGTAAAACGGCAGATGCGCCGAAACATCGAAACGGCGCGCAGCTACGATGGCAGGAAGGGTCATGAAAGCTCCGGCGGCGCAAAGCCGGAAATTGTACAGGTTGTTTCGTTCGCACTTGGGACGCTGTTTGTGCAACCCTTTTTCGTTCAGACGGACGCGCTCGCCCCTGCTGTATTCACGACCGCCCCGGTGCGAGTCGCTTCGCCGATCGCCTCGACAATGCGCAGGTTTTGCAAACCGTCGTAGACCGTGACGAGCGGTTGTGCAATCCCGTCGATAACGTCACAGAAATGCGCCAATTGCCGCTCCAGCGGGTCCGCGCGATCAATATCGGCGACGCTGGTTTCGAACGGCTTGAACCACGAGCGGTCTTCCTTCCGGCCGTAGGTTTTGAGCCGCATGGTCGGCACGGACAGCGAGCCCATATCGCCGGCGATGACATAGCAATCTTCGTCGTCGTAGCTGGGATAGCTGGCGTTTTCCCGCGATGTCTGCTCCCAGCTGCGCGCTGAACTTGCGGTATCGGAGAGAAGGAATGTGCCGAGCGCGCCGCTCTCGAAACGCAGATTGATTGCCACCGTGTCCTCCACGATATACCCCCGCGTCGCATTCGATGACAGCGCCTGCACAGCGACAATCTCACCGCACAGCGACCGCAGATTGCCGATCTCGTGAATCATGTTGATCAAAATCGGGCCGCCACCTGCTTCCCGCCGCCACGTCGCGCTCTCGAAATAATCGTCCGGCTTGTAGAACAGGGCACTGCCCATTACGGCAACGAGCTTGCCGATCCGCCCCTCCTCGATGATCTCGCGCGCCTTCGCCAGAATCGGACTGTGCGCGCGATGATGACCGACGAGCAACGGCACATTCGCGCTGTCAGCCGCGGCGCGCAGGCGCTCGCCTTCCACCAGCGTATGGGCGACCGGCTTTTCGATCAGCGCAGGCACGCCCGCAGCGATGCATTCAAGCGCCTGCCCGACATGCAACGGGTTCGGCGTGGCGAGAATCACGCCATCGGGACGGCTTTTTTCGAAGAGTTCGCCAAGCGAGCGAAAGAGCGGAACGTGGACGTTGGCGGCGATTTCGCCAGCAGCAGGTCCCGGGTCGACGATTGCCGTCAACTGACAGCGGGCGCTATCCTGGACCAGTTCGATATGACGTCGGCCGATGGCACCGGCGCCGGCAACAGCAAGCTGAAGTTTTCTCATGTTGGTCGCGCTCCTCTTGACGTTCGTTCACAACATCAGCCCTGCGGACCGTATGTCGCATCGAGTACGGCAAGGGTCGCTTCGCGAAGCTTCTGCGCGCGCTCGGTAGCCTTGGCCGTCTTCGCCCAGTTTTCCATCGGCGCTTCGATACTGATCGGCAGATCGTCCGGCAGCGCCCGCAGGATTCCCGCCAGATCGAGGCCGCCCTGACCGGGCAACAACCGCTCGCAACGCGCTTGGTAAAGCAGCGTTTCGAGGTCCTTTGGACGCTCGGCGGGCGCGTCGCAGAACTGCAAGTAGCGGAAGTATTCGCGCGGCATCGAACGCAATTCGTCGGTCGATGAGCCCGCACGATCGAAGTGCAGCGGATCGACGAGCAGCCCGGCATTCGCCTTCCCCGCTGCCTTCAGAATGCGTGCGGCCTGCGTGATGTCTTTGGCTTCGGTCCAAGGCATCGGTTCTATCGACGGCGTGAGTCCAAGCGGTGCGGCGAGATCGCACAGCTTCGCGAGGTTATCGGCGGTGCGCATTTCGTCCGGATCATTGCCCGCGACGAGCACATAGCGCGCACCAAGCTCGGCCGCCGTTTCAAGCATGACCTGGTAGGCCGTCACGTCGGTATCGGGCTTGAGGCGCAGGATTTCGGCATCGAGCACGCGTACGCCAGTGTCCTTGAGGCGCTCGAGCGTCTCGCGTCGCATCGGAGTATCGCCAATGAAGTCGTAACGCACCTCTTGATCGGTCGCGGGCAGAAGCCGCAGGCCGACGAAATCGTACCCGGCGTCAGCGGCGCACTGGACCATTTGCGGCGGCGTCAGTTCGATCACCGTCAACGCGGCGAGCGACAACGGGCGTCGGTTTTTCTGTGACATGTCCTTCTCCATTTATTGGATGATCCAGAGGTCAGCCAAGCATCGGTTTCGCTCAACCGAATGAGGCCGCTGGCGCTACGTTCAATGAGCGGGTATCGGCACACGGGCCGCCTGTGAAGCCATGTCGCCACCGCCGGACGAGTCATCGCCTTCGTAGCTCATCGCGCCCGCCGCGTGACGGCCGGCAACATATCCGAAAGTCATTGCCGGACCGAGATTGATGCCACCCGACGGATAAAAGCCGCCCATCACGCTGGCCATGTCCGTTCCCACGGCATAGAGGCCGGGGATCGGCTTGTCGTCCTGATCGAGCGCCTGCGCCGAGCCGTTTGTCTTCAGGCCGGCGAAGGTTCCAAAGCTGCCTGGAAACACTTTCACCGCGTAGAACGGACCGGTTTCGATTGGCGCCACGCAAGGATTCGGTCCCTTGTGCAAGGGGTCGCCGCCCTTGCGGTTATAAGGCGTCGAGCCGCGGCCAAAGAGTGGGTCCTCGCCGCGCCGGGCGTGCTCGTTGTAGAACTTGATAGTCGCGGCAAGAGCTGCGGGTGCGATCCCGCAACGCGCCGCAAGCTCTTCGATTGTCGAGCCGCGCTGGAGATAACCGCTGCGGACGAACGAGCCTACAGGGACGGGAAATGGCCGTGCATAGCCCAGGCCATATCGACGCAGAAAGCGGTGATCGCAGATAAGCCACGACGCCACTTCCTTCCCTTCAGGTACGCCGGCGATCATGGCCGACGTATAGTCGTAGTAGCCGTCGGCTTCGTTCACAAAACGCTTGCCGTCGGCCAGCACGCCAATCACACCCGGCTTCGCCCGGTCGATGATGTGCGGGAAATGGCCGATGCTTCCATCCGGATGCCTGACCTTCGATACCGGAGCCCACGCAGCGGGCGATTCGACGTCCGTCACGAGACAGCCACCCGCCGATTCACCCAGGCTGATGCCATCGCCCGAACAGCTTTCCGGCGGCAACGCAAGATGTTCCCGGCCAGTGGGCGTGCGGGGAAAGAGTTCCTTGCGCCGCTTCAGGTCGTTGGGAAAGCCGCCGGCAGCGAGCACCACGCCTTTGATCGCATGAATCTCGACTTCACCCTTTGCGGTCTTGACCACTACGCCGCGTACCACGCCGTTGTCCACGATCAACCGCTGCGCGGGCGCGGATTCCATCAGCGTGACGCCCAGGTCTTGCGCCGACTTTGCAAGGCGTGCGACCAGCGCGACGCCGTTGACCAGTTGCATCGCGCGCCCGTAAAGCGCCAGATCGAGCAGATGCCGGGTGAAGCGCTTCGTCACATGAATGAATGACTTGAGCGAGTGCGTCATGCTTAGGAATGCCATCAAATCCGCGCCTGCCATGATCGGCATTCCCATGAACGAAGTCTCGCGCATGGTCTTGCGCAGACGCTTGATGAGCGCTCCGGCTTCCCGCCCGTCATAGGGCGCAGCAATGACTTGATGCCCCTGCGTCGCCGCGCCTTCAACCTTGCCGTGAATATCCGGAATCTGGTTGCCGTCGACAAATTTCAGCGCAGTATGTTCGTCGAAGAAAGACACCATGTGCGGGCAATTGTCGAGAAACGCGTCGACCCGCGCCGCGTCATAGCGCTCGCCCAACTCATTCTTGAGATAAGTGCGCGGCTGCTGCGGGTCCTCGATGATCCCGGCCCGCCTGGCAAGCGGATTGCCCGGGACCCACATCCAGCCGCCGGACCAGGCCGTCGCTCCGCCGAACACGGCGTCTTTCTCGACCACTACTACCTTGAGACCGTGCCAGGCAGCGGTCACAGCGGCGGCCAGACCGGACGCGCCGGAACCTACGACGAGCAAATCGCAGTTCATCTGATCAGGAGTGTTCATGTCCACAGTTGCTACGAGAGAAGCCGTTCCCGGGCGCCAAGCGCGGCCATGGCCGGGTTCATCAGGAATGGCGACCCCGGAATGAGTTGACTGATTTCCTGCGCCGCCTCGATGAGAAGCGGCGCGAATTCGTGCACGCGCGTTTCGGTCAGGCGAAAGACGGGGCCGGCCACGCTGATTACGCCGATCGGCTTTTCCGTGACCGGGTGAATGAGCGGCTTGGCCATCGCGGACATCCAGTCTGTGAATGTCTGCACTGCAACGGCATAGCCGCGCTCACGCGCCAGCTCGATGCGTTGCAGGACTTCTGCACCCGACTGCGGGGCTTCCGGGCCAAATTCATCGGGCGCACCGTAGCCCTGCGCTTCAACCAGCGCGAGCGCGTCTTCATTGCTCATGCAGGAAAGCCACGCGTAACCCGTGGCGGAACAGGATAGTTTCGCTTCCATCCCCATGTCAGGGTCGTACCGAAGTCCTGAGCGCGCGCCTTGCGCCTTGGCGACCCACGTCAAATGCCCGTCATCGGCGACGGCGAGCCGGACCAGTTCGCCTGTTTCCATCGCCAGGCGATTGAGAACCGGCTGCGCAGCGTCGACAAACCCGCTCGCGGACAAATGTCGAAAGGCGAGAACCTGAAGCTTCGATGTCAATACATACGTCCCGCGCTCCTCCTCCTGGCGCACGAAGCCGTGTCCACCAAGCGAAGTCAGCAGCCGATGCGTCGCACTGCGAGGGATCCGCAATTCGTCCGAAATTGCGCTCAGCGGCAGGCCGTCCGCACTTCCTGAAAGCAACTCGATGATTGCCAAACCTCGATCCAGAACGCCTGAATAGCTGAGCTCCGGCGCAGTACTTGCCATCTTTATCTCCTACGCGTCTTCATCGGGAAAACACCGAATGGAATTTCGTTCCATTTAATATGGAACACTATTCCATATTCAAAGGACTCGTGTCAATATCGATTTCAGCAATTTGAGGAACGTGCCATGCTCAGTGGCACAAAGAGGCCAAAGAACGCCTGTTCACAACGACTACTTTCGGAGACAACATGGAAGCCAGATCACAAGGAGCGCCCGGTGCAGACGACGGGCATCATCGCCAGCAGACCAAGAAGGCCACCGCGAGCGGCTGGATTGGCTCGGCGCTTGAGTACTACGACTTCTTCATTTATGCGCAAGCCGCGGCGCTGATCTTTCCGCAACTGTTCTTCCCGTCAGGCAATCCGAAAGTGGCAATCGTCGCGTCGCTCGCGACATACGGCGTCGGTTACGTTGCAAGGCCTATCGGCGCGTTCTTCCTGGGACACTGGGGCGACACGCACGGTCGTAAAACCGTGCTACTCGTGTGCATGTTCTTAATGGGTGCATCGACAATGGCTGTCGGCCTGCTGCCGACATATCACCAGGTGGGCATGCTCGCACCGACCTTGCTGGTCGTCGTGCGTCTGATCCAGGGCTTTGCGGTGGCCGGTGAAATCTCCGGCGCCAGTTCGATGATCCTGGAACACGCGCCGTTCGGGCGGCGAGGTTATTACTCGAGCTTCGCGCTGCAAGGGGTGCAGGCTGGCCAGATTCTGGCGGCGGCCGTGTTCCTGCCGCTCGCGTACTTCATGCCGGAAGAGTCGTTCAATTCGTGGGGCTGGCGCATTCCGTTCCTGCTGTCGGCAGGCGTGCTGGTCGCGGGCTATATCATTCGACGCGAAGTGGAAGAAACGCCCGCCTTCACTCAGGAAGCCGGCGAAGCCGAAGTGCCGAAATCACCGATCAAGGAAGCGTTCAAGCACAACTGGAAGGACATGATCCGCGTCATCTGCATGGCGCTGATGAACGTGATTCCCGTCGTTGCGACGATTTTCGGCGCCGCCTACGCGGTGCAAGCGTCGTACGGCATCGGCTTTCACAAGAGCGTGTATCTGTGGATTCCGGTGGTCGGCAACATCATCGCGGTGCTGGTGATTCCGTACGTGGGGAATCTGTCGGACCGCATTGGCCGGAAGATCCCGGTCGCGGTCGGCGCGATTGGCTCGGGACTGCTCTCGTTCGGTTATCTCTACGCCATCAGCATCCATAGCGTGCCGCTCGCGTTCGTCATGTCGCTGCTGATGTGGGGGATCGTCTATCAAGGCTACAACGCGGTCTTCCCGAGCTTCTATCCGGAGCTGTTCCCGACGCGTTCCCGCGTCTCGGCAATGGCGATCGCGCAGAACATTGGCACGCTCATTACCGCGCTGTTGCCCGCACTCTTCGCGACGGTCGCGCCGCCGGGATCGGACAACATTCCGATGACGGTCGGCTCGATCACGCTGGTCGTCACGATCATCGCTGCGCTCGCCGCATGGAGCGCACGCGAAACGTATCGCATCCCGATGAGCCAGCTTGGCGAACCCGATGCGGTTCCCATCGAAAAAGCGGAATACGACCGGCTTCGCGGACAGACGGTGGCGGAGGACAAGTTGTCGAAGGCGTCTGCCTGAGTGACTACATTGGTGCGGCTCGGCAGATCAAGCGCTCATAAACCAGCGATGAAGCGCCTTCGCTTTATCGCTGGCGACGATAGGCTTCGGCCATGATCGCGCTGACCTCGGCACGAGTACGCAGGGCATCGCGAACTGCGTCGGGAAGGCGCGTGAGCCATTGATGAACAGCCGGAGAGAGAGCGGTGGCGGCAATTGCCGCTGCAATAAGCGTTTTCATGGGTGTTTATCCAGTAGGTCGCGGTGATGAAACGGTTTTCTCAGAAGGCTGCTTGACAGCAAGCCAAGTGACGATTCGGAAAAACGTTCAACGCAAACTAAGTATAAACCCTTACTTCCCACGACGTACTGGCCCCAGTGTCGTCGCGCAAATCCCATCGCGGCGGCCCTGTCCGGAGCCGCCAGCGCCTCAATCCTTCAGCGCCACCCGAAGTCCCAACCCGATAAACGTCGCGCCCGCCAACCGGTCAAGCCACAAGCCCACCCGCGGACGCCGTTTCAAATACGCGCCGATCATCCCCGCAGCGACGCCGAACACCGAAAACACAACAACCGTCTGCAGCATGAATACGCCGCCGAGTTCGAACATCTGCAACATCACGCTCTGACCGCCATGCGGATTCACAAACTGCGGCAGGAACACGATAAAAAACAACGTTACTTTCGGATTGAGCAAATTGCCGATCACGCTTTGCCGGAACACCACGCCCAACGGCTGGCTCGGCCGCTCATGCGCACTCGATAACCCCTTGCTGCGAATCGCCTTGATCCCGATCCAGATCAGATAAGCCGCGCCGGCCAGCTTCACCACTTCGAACGCCACCGTCGATGACTTCAGCAACGCAGCCACGCCAAGCGCCGCAAGTGTCGTGTGAAACGAAATGCCGGCGGCAAAGCCGAGCGCTGCAACCAGACCGGCTGCGCGCCCCTGCGAAATACCGCGTGCAAGCACCTGAAGATTGTCCGGCCCCGGCGCGGCCGTAATGGCAATGGAAGCAGCAAGGAACAACAGGAAATTGGGCATGGTTTTAAGAGATGAAATCAATGACCATCGAATTCACAGACCGTGTACAGCGGCAAACCCGCTTGGCGGAGAAGTTTCGATCCGCCAAGCCGCGGCAAATCGATAATCGCCGTCCCCTCCACCACGATCGCACCAAGCCGTTCGAGCAAGATCTTGCCGGCCATCATCGTGCCGCCGGTCGCAATCAGATCGTCCACGATCACCACGCGCTCACCCGGCTTGCATGCGTCTTCGTGAATTTCAACGGTCGCGCTGCCGTACTCGAGTTCATAGGATTGCGAGATCGTCCTGAACGGCAGCTTGCCTTTCTTGCGGATCGGCACGAAACCCAGGCTCAGTTCATAAGCGAGAATCGGCCCGATGATAAAACCGCGCGCATCGAGCCCGGCGATCGTATCAATACGCGCATCTATATAGCGCTGCACCAGCAGGTCGATCAACGTTCGCAACGCGCGCCGGTCCTGCAGCACCGGCGTGATATCGCGGAATTGCACGCCGGGTTGCGGCCAGTCAGGAACGGTGCGAATGCGCTCGCGGATAAAACTCGCGGGATCAGATATCAAGGGCGTTGCAAACTCGGACATGACCAGCGTCTCCGGAAAAGCGTCAGGCTACCGCGCCCGCACGGCGATTGCGCGACAGGCGTTCTTCAGCCTGCTGCAGCGCTTCGGGCAAACCGCGCAGCACCACAATGTCACTCGCGCGCAGCTTGGTGTCGGGATCGGGCGCCACGCCGCGAATCCCGTGCCGGCGAATGGCCGTCACCTCTACGCCGTCGCCCACCAGCCCGAGCTCGTCGAGCGTGCGGCCGACCGCGTCGGCGTTGGCATCGACGGGAACCGATTGTAGCCGGACCTGCTCGCGGCGCTCATCGTCGTCTTCGTCCGCACCGTGAAAGTAGCCGCGCAGCAAGCTGTATCGCTCGTCGCGCATTTCTTCCACGCGCCGCACGACGCGCCGCATCGGCACGCCCATCAGCACGAGCGTATGCGACGCCAGCATCAAACTGCCTTCCACGATTTCCGGAATCACTTCCGTCGCGCCCGAAGCGATCAGCTTTTCGAGATCGGCGTCATCGACGGTACGCACGATGGTCGGCAACGTCGGTTCAAGTTCGTGGATGCTGTGCAGCACGCGTAACGCCGACGGCGTGTTCGCGAACGTGATGGCAACCGTGGCCGCGCGATGGATGCCGGCCGCGACCAGCGCCTCGCGCCGGCCGGCATCGCCGTACACCACGCTTTCACCCGCCGCCGCAGCCGCCGCCACGCGGTCGGGATCCAGGTCGAGCGCGACGTACGACAAACCTTCGTGCTCCAGCATCCGCGCCAGATTTTGCCCGGCACGGCCGTAACCGCAAATGATCACGTGACCGCTTTGCTTGATGCTTTGCGTGGCGATGCGCGTCATTTGCAACGATTGCAGCAACCAGTCCGTCGATGAAAACCGCAGCACGATCCGATCGGCGTTCTGGATGATGAACGGCGCGGCCAGCATGGAAAGCAGCATTGAAGAAAGGATGGCTTGCAGCAAAACCGGCTCGACGAGATGTTTATCCAGGATCAGGTTCAGCAGCACGAAACCAAATTCACCGGCTTGAGCGAGGTTGAGACCGGTGCGCATGGCCACGCCCGGCGGCGAGCCGAACAGCCGCGCGAGGCCGGTGATCATCACGGCTTTCAGCAAGATGGGCAGGATGAAAAACGCCGCGACCAGGAGCGGATGCTGCCAGATCACGCTCGGATTCAGCAGCATGCCCGTGGTCACGAAAAACAGCCCGAGCAGCACGTCGCGAAACGGCTTGATGTCCTCTTCCACCTGATGGCGGTACGGCGTTTCCGCGATCAGCATCCCCGCGATAAACGCGCCGAGCGCGAGCGACAGGCCGAATTTATCGGTAATGAACGCGGCGCCTAGCGTGACCAGCAGCAGGTTCAGCATGAAGAGTTCTTGCGAACGCCGGCGCGCCACAAGATTGAACCAACGCGTCATGAACTTCTGGCCGATGAACAACAACACCGTCAACGCGACCACAATCTTCACGGCCGCGATGGCCAGCCAGAACGCCAGTTCCGTCGAATTCCCGTTGCCAAACGCGGCGATGATGATCAGCAGCGGCACCACGGCCAGATCCTGGAACAGCAGCACGCCGAAGATATTGCGGCCATGTTCGGACTCAAGCTCGAGCCGCTCGGCCAGCATTTTCGAAACGATGGCAGTAGACGACATCGACAACGCGCCGCCAAGCGCGATGCTCGCTTCCCACGACATGTGCGTCCAGAAGCTCGCGATCCAGCCGAACAGCAGCGCCAGCGCGATCGTCCCGGCAACCTGGCTTGCGCCAAGACCGAACACAATCCGGCGCATCGAACGCAATTTCGATAACGAAAACTCAAGCCCGATAGAGAACATCAGGAACACGACGCCGAATTCGGCCAGATGCTGCGCGCGTTCGCTGTCCGGCGCGATGCCGGCGGCATGCGGCCCGACAATGATTCCAACCGCCAGATACCCAAGCATCGGCGGCAGGTTGAAAAAGCGGAATACAACGACGCCCGCTACTGAACACAGCAGCAATAGCAACGTCATTTCAAGCGGAGAAGTCATCCGTCTGGCGTCCTCGTTCGTCGGTGGATCGCGGATCGGGTTTCCATCCGCGCGCTCCTGAAGAGCGCGACAAGAAGCGCGACCCGCAAGGGGCGGATGAGCGTCGGGAAGCCGCCCGGTGTCCGGCGCGGCGTGAAGATGCCTTTGATATACTCCGCGCATGATAGCGAAAATCAATGGCGACCGGGCACTTGCGCTGGCTCGCACCGTGCTCGAAATTGAAGCCGACGCTGTGCGCGGCCTGTCCGCCCACCTCGACGACAACTTCACCGGCGCCGTCGAATTCCTGCTCGGATGCAAAGGCCGCGTGGTGGTATCGGGCATCGGCAAATCCGGGCATATCGCCCGCAAATTCGCAGCTACGCTTGCGAGCACCGGCACGCCCGGTTTCTTCGTTCATCCGGCTGAAGCCAGTCACGGCGATCTCGGCATGGTCACCGCCGAAGACGTGTTTATCGCTCTGTCGAATTCAGGCGAAACTGAAGAACTCGTCGCCATCTTGCCGCTGATCAAACGCCTCGGCGCGAAGTTGATCGCCATCACCGGACGGCCTGAATCGAGCCTCGCCAAACTGGCCGACGTGCATCTGAACGCCCACGTCGACAAGGAAGCCTGCCCGATGAATCTATCGCCCACGGCGAGCACCACCGCCGTGCTCGCGTTGAGCGACGCGCTCGCGGTTGCGGTGCTCGACGCCCGCGGTTTCGGTCCTGAGGACTTCGCGCGTTCGCATCCGGGCGGCGCACTTGGGCGGCGCCTGCTCACGTACGTACGCGACGTGATGCGCACCGGGCCGGAAGTGCCGGAAGTGCCGCTTGACGCCACCGTCTCCGACGCTCTCTTCCAGATCACCGCGAAGCGCATGGGCATGACGGCTGTAGTTAACGAAAAGCGCCATGTGGAAGGCATTTTCACCGACGGCGACCTGCGCCGCATCCTGCAGCGCGACGGCGATTTCCGTTCGCTGCCGCTGGCCGAAGTCATGACGCGCCATCCGCGCACGATCGGCCCGGATCATCTGGCGGTGGAAGCGGTGGAACTGATGGAGCGTTATCGCATCAACCAGATGCTGGTCGTCGATGAAAACGCGATCCTGATCGGCGCCCTGAACATGCATGACCTCTTTTCCAAGAAGGTAATCTGATGTCGACCTTGTCTTTCACGCCGGACGTTGCTGCAACGGAAGACGCGCGCGAACGCGCGAGCCGCGTGAAGCTGATGATTTTCGACATCGACGGTGTGTTTACCGACGGCAGCCTGTTCTTCAACGCCGATGGCGATGCAATGAAGTCGTTCAACTCGCTCGATGGGCACGGCGTGAAGTTGCTGCAATCGGCGGGCGTGCAGACGGCCATCATCACCGGGCGCAACTCGGGCATTGTCGCGGCGCGTTCGCGCGAACTGGGTATTACGCACTTGCATCAAGGCGTCGCCGATAAAACCATCGCGCTCACCGAATTGCTGCAAACCACGGGCATTGGGGCAAGCGAATGCGGCTACATGGGCGACGACTGGCCCGATCTCGCCGTCATGCGCCTATGCGGCTTCTCGGCTGCGCCGGCCAATGCGCATGAGGAAGTGCTGCGACGCGTGCACCTCGCCACCTCCAAACGCGGCGGCGAAGGCGCGGTGCGTGAAGTCTGCGACGCCATCCTGCGCGCGCAAGATCGCTACGACGGGCTGCTTGCTGCGGCTATCGGAGCCTGAAAGTCATGGCGCGTCGCACCACCAAACTGACTTCGCTGCTGCCCGTGCTCGCCATGGCGGCGCTAGCCGGCATCACCTACTGGCTGCTGCAGGCCACGCTCCCGCCGCCGCTCACGCCCGAGCGTCCGAAAGAGCACGCGCCCGATTATTTCGCCGACAACTTCTCCGTCTCCGAACTCGACACCACCGGCACAACGCAATACCGGCTGACTGCGGTATCGATGGTGCATTACGAAGACGACGAAGACAGCGATCTCACGAAGCCCGCCATGCGCATGTTCCAGCCGCAGCGCCCGACCGTCACGGCGACCTCCGAGCGCGGCACGGTCAACGGCGATGTATCGATTGTCGATTTATACGACAACGCGCACATCCTGCGCCTGGCCGGCTTTGGCGACCCCCAGATGACAGCCGATTCCGAGCACTTCCGGATCCTGGTGAACGACGACGTCATCGAAACAGAAAAGGCGGTTAAACTTCAGCGCGGTCCGTCGGTGATGACGGCCAACGGCATGAACTACAACAACGCGACCCGGGTCATGAAGCTCTACGGACAGGTACGCGGCGAAATTGCTGCCTCCGACACCCTCGGCACCTCGTCCAAATAACCCCGGCAATTCCGACGAATTGCGCTTATCCCATTCAAGTGTGACTGCATGAACAAACCGTTTCTCCGACCCGAATCCGGCCGTCTGCGCGCAGTGCGCGCTGCATTTTTGCGCCGTGCCGCACGCATCGTGCAATTCGGGATCGCGGCAGCATGTGTGGCGTTGCCGCTGGCGGGCTTTGCCCCGGCCGCGCTCGCCGAACGCGCCGACAACAGCAAGCCGATCAATATCCAAGCGGACAACATGACCTATGATGACCTGAAACAGGCCAACATCTTCACGGGTAATGTGGTCGCGACCAAAGGCACGATCATCATCAAGGCCGATCGCGTGGAGGTGACTCAGGATCCGCAGGGTTATCAGTACGCGACGGGCACGTCCACCGGCGGCAAACTCTCGTATTTCCGCCAGAAACGCGATGGCCTCGATGAATATATCGAAGGCAATGCCGTGCGGATCGACTACGACGGCAAGCAGGATCTCACCACGCTCACCACGCGCGCCGTGGTTCGCCGTCTGGCCGGCCTGACCACGATTCAGGACGAAGTGCATGGCAGCGTGATTACCTACGACGGCCAGAAAGACTTCTATACAGCGAAAGCCGGCCAGGATGTCGCCGGCCCGGGCAACCCGACCGGCCGCGTGCGCGCCATGCTCGCCCCACGTAACGGCGGCGCCGCGCCGCTGAACGGCCCGGCGGCCACCCTGACCCCGTCCAATACGATGCAAGGAACGCCGCAGCCGTGAATTCGCCCGCCATGCCTCATCGTAAGCCGGAGGGCACGAGCAGCTCGCTCACCGTCCGCAATCTGAAGAAACGCTACGGCTCGCGCACGGTCGTAAAAGATGTCTCGCTCGACGTGAAAAGCGGCGAAGTAGTCGGTTTGCTCGGGCCGAACGGCGCGGGCAAGACCACGTCGTTTTATATGATCGTCGGGCTGGTTCCGCTCGATGCCGGCGAAATCCTGCTCGACGGCACGTCCATCAGCCTGCTGCCGATCCACAAGCGCGCGCGTCTCGGACTGTCCTATTTGCCGCAGGAAGCGTCGGTATTCCGCAAGCTCACGGTCGAGCAGAATATTCGCGCGGTGCTGGAACTGCAGACGGATGAAAGCGACAAGCCGCTCTCCAAGCAGGGCATCACGGATCGCGCAGAAGCGTTGCTGGACGAACTTCAGATCGCTCATTTGCGCGAAAATCCGGCGTTGTCGCTCTCGGGTGGCGAACGTCGGCGTGTGGAAATCGCCCGCGCGCTCGCGACCAACCCAGCCTTCATCCTGCTGGATGAACCGTTTGCCGGCGTCGACCCGATTGCCGTGCTCGAAATTCAGAAGATCGTGAAATTCCTGAAGCAGCGCAACATCGGCGTGCTCATCACGGACCACAACGTGCGCGAGACGCTTGGCATTTGCGACCACGCTTACATCATCAGCGACGGCAGCGTGCTCGCAGCAGGCGCGCCGAACGAGATTATCGAAAACGAGAGCGTGCGGCGCGTGTATCTCGGCGAACATTTCCGTATGTAACGCTGCGGACAAATCGCCTGGCGGCCGTCAAAACCCTGATGAGCGGCGTTGCGGCACAGCCGCTGCACTGCCGCATTTCTTACGTGCCGCCCGCGAGGCGGCACGGTTGTTTTTGGTCGATTCCCCGCGAGGTTTCGCGCCCGTGGCAAACTCTCTACAATGATTAAAACCTTGCCATGAAAGCCAGCCTCCAACTCCGCCTATCGCAGCATCTTGCGCTGACCCCACAACTGCAGCAGTCCATCCGGCTGCTGCAGCTGTCGACGCTCGAACTGCAGCAGGAAGTCGCGATGGCTGTCGCGCAGAACCCCCTGCTCGAAAACGAGGACGACTGGACTACCAGTCCGTTGCGCGTGGCGGCGGACGGCTCGCTGATTACATCGGCGGGGAATTCGGTGAATGCGCCCGAGCCCATGATGAACAACGGCTCGTCGTCGAGCAGCAGCAGTAGCAGCAACGAGCGCTCGGAAAACGGCGACCCTCAGGGCGTAGACGAATACAACGGCATGAGTTCGTCGGATAACGGGCCGGATTCCAGCTCCTGGAATCTGGAAGATTACGGCCGCTCGAACAGCGGTTCCGACGACGACGACCTGCCGCCGCTGCAAATTCACGAATCCACCACCACGCTGCGCGACCATCTGACGTCGCAGTTGCGCATGACGAAGGCAAATCAGCGTGATTGCGCCCTGATCACGTTCTTGATCGAATCGCTTGATGAAGACGGTTATCTGACGTCGTCGCTCGAGGAAGTGAAAGCGGATCTGCCCGATGAACTGGAAGTCGATGTCGACGAACTCAGCGCGGCGCTCGCGCTGCTGCAGAGTTTCGATCCGCCAGGCGTGGGCGGCCGCTCGGCTTCCGAATGCCTGAAGCTGCAGTTATTGCGATTGGAGCCGTCGCCCATTCGCACGCTGGCGCTGGATATCGTCATGCATCATCTTGAATTGCTCGCAGCGCGTGATTTCACGCGCTTGCGCAAGCAGCTCAAAGCCACTGACGATGCACTGCGGGACGCCCATTTGCTGATCCGCTCGCTGGAACCGTTTCCCGGTGCGGCGTTCGGCAAGAGCGAGGCGGATTACGTCGTGCCGGACATTCTGGTGCGCAAAATGTCGAGTGGCTGGACTGCAGAATTGAATCCGGAAATCGTGCCGCGTCTTCGCATCAATCACCTCTATGCGAATATTTTGCGCAACAATCGGGGCGATCCAGGCAGCGGTTCATTGCGTCAGCAGCTTCAGGAAGCGCGCTGGCTCATCAAGAATATTCAGCAAAGATTCGAAACAATTCTTCGCGTTGCACAAGCCATTGTGGAGCGGCAAAAGAACTTTTTTGCGCATGGCGAAATTGCCATGCGGCCCTTGGTTTTGAGGGAGATTGCTGATACGCTGGGTTTACACGAATCCACCGTCTCACGTGTGACAACCGGCAAGTACATGCTCACCCCGTTCGGGACGCTTGAATTTAAGTACTTCTTCGGATCGCACGTTTCAACCGACACGGGTGGCGCGGCATCGTCCACGGCGATCCGCGCACTCATCAAGCAACTGATAGGAGCCGAAGACTCGAAATCTCCTCTTTCAGACAGCCGCATCGCCGAGTTGCTGGCAGAACAGGGATTCGTGGTGGCACGCCGCACGGTGGCCAAATATCGCGAAGCCCTGAAAATCCCGGCAGTGAACTTGCGAAAGTCTCTGTAGCCCGCTGCATGTTGCGGCGGGCCTTTACCGGCCGCGTCGCGAAAGCGCGATTGAGCCGGCCGATGCGATCTCGACCGTTTCGCCATTCAACAGAATGGTCATCAACGGACGAACAGCGGCCGGTTTTCAACAGCGCGAAAGTGACCAGGCGGCCATTAGCTTGGAGAGCAACTATGAATCTGCAGATCAGTGGACACCATCTCGAATTGACGCCTGCTTTGCGAGAATATGTGATCACCAAACTGGATAGGGTGCTCAGGCACTTCGATCAGGTGATCGATGGCAGTGTGGTCCTCTCGGTCGACAATCATAGGGAAAAGGACAAGCGGCAAAAGGTTGAAATCAACCTGCATCTGAAGGGCAAGGACATTTTCATCGAGAGTTGTGACGAAGATATGTACGCGGCCATCGATCTGATGGTCGACAAGCTGGACAGGCAGGTGCTTCGTCACAAGGACAAGATTCAGGGCCACGCGCATGCCACGATGAAGTACGCGCCGCATGAGCAGGAGCAAGAGAGCGAAGCGCCGGCACCTTAAGTTGCCGAGAACGTTTAGAGGAAAGCATCAAACGGGTTAAACGGCGCATCGAACGGTTGATTTTTCGATGGTTTTTCGATGCGCCGAGTCTCCGGAACAAGTACGAACCGGAGTCCGCAAGTTGGCAGGAGCCGCCTGAAAGCAGGCGGCTTTTTTGTCGCCGATGGTTTTTGGCTGTTTTTTCCGCCGCCTGTTTGGGCGAAAAGGCAACTGTTGCGTTCGTCGCAACAGACGCCCGCAACGTATGGCGCGCCGCACCATCGCTGATTGGGCTGTTCTATAATGGTCCGGGTAGTACCGGGGTTGTCAATCGGAGTGAAGTGAGATCTTGGTCTCCCGCGCATTCCTAACCAAAATCGCCGTGAGCGCTCAGTGCAGGTTCGAGCTTCTGAAGTCGCCACGATGAGGAGAATTCAGGCCACGCATCAGCCTGCCAACATGAATCGTTTAGCCAAATATCTTCCCCTCGAGAATGTCGTCCTCGGACTGTCCGTTACCAGCAAGAAACGCGTATTCGAGCAAGCGGGCCTGATCTTCGAGAACCAGAACGGCATTGGTCGCAGCACCGTCACAGACAATCTCTTCGCGCGCGAGCGTCTTGGCTCGACCGGTCTGGGTGAAGGTGTCGCCATTCCCCACGGCCGGATCAAGGGCCTGAAACATCCGCTCGCCGCCTTCGTGCGCCTGGCTGAGCCGATCGCTTTCGAGTCGCCGGATGGGCAACCGGTGTCGCTGCTGATCTTCCTGCTCGTTCCCGAACAGGCCACGCAACAGCATCTGGAAATCCTGTCTGAGATAGCGCAGTTGCTGTCCGACCGGGACGCGCGTGAACGCCTCAACACTGAAGAAAATCGTGAGGCCCTTCATCAGGTCCTCACGCAGTGGCAGCCCTGAACACTCACGCCGAACTCAAAGCCGGGCACATAGGCCGAACGGTCCTCTCGCGCCGGCGGTCCTTCTAGAGCACAATCGTTGCTTATGAGCGGAACATGAAAGGGGCCATCCCCGGCCTCTTCATTCACCCACGCTCGCGGCCTCTCAAGGAGTTCCGGCCTCATGGATACGTCCAGCATCAACGCCCAGAGTATTTTCGACGACAACGCAGCCGCGCTGAAACTCAGTTGGCTGACGGGTCACGAAGGCTGGGAGCGCGGCTTTTCGACTGAAACCGTCGCAAACGCCACATCGAGCGCCGACCTCGTCGGGCACTTGAACCTGATTCACCCCAATCGTATCCAGGTACTCGGCGACGCCGAAATCACCTATTACCAGCGTCAGTCCGACGAAGACCGCTCGCGCAACATGGCCGAACTCATCGCGCTTGAACCGCCGTTCCTGGTGGTCGCAGGCGAGGTCGGCGCGCCGCCGGAACTGGTTCTGCGCTGCACGCGCTCGTCCACCCCGCTCTTCACCACACGCATGTCTGCAGCGGCGGTGATCGACAGCTTGCGGCTCTATATGTCGCGGATACTCGCGCCAAGAGCCACGCTCCACGGCGTGTTCCTCGACATCCTCGGCATGGGCGTGCTGCTGACCGGCGACTCGGGTCTCGGTAAAAGCGAACTCGGACTGGAACTGATCAGCCGGGGTCACGGTCTGGTCGCAGACGACGCCGTGGATTTTGTGCGCCTTGGTCCAGACTTTGTCGAAGGGCGTTGCCCGCCGCTGTTGCAGAACTTACTGGAAGTTCGCGGTCTTGGCCTGCTGGACATCAAAACCATCTTTGGGGAAACCGCAGTTCGGCGGAAAATGAAGCTCAAGTTGATCGTTCAGCTCGTGCGCCGCCCGGACGGTGAATTCCAGCGCTTGCCGCTGGAAAGCCAGGCAGTCGACGTGCTCGGCTTGCCGATCAGCAAGGTCACCATTCAGGTGGCGGCCGGGCGAAATCTGGCTGTGCTGGTGGAAGCGGCGGTGCGCAACACGATCCTGCAATTGCGGGGTATCGATACCTTGCGTGACTTCATGGATCGTCAGCGCCTTGCCATGCAAGACCCCGAGAGCCAGTTCCCCGGCAAGCTGATCTGACCGGTTGATCTGGAGACCGGCGGCATTGAGCATGCAGCCGCCGCCCGGACCCGAATTTTTTGAGTGCTTTTGCTTCAATCGAACAAGTCCCCGAACGAGTCCTTATTCATGCGCATCATCCTGATTACCGGCATTTCCGGCTCCGGCAAATCGGTCGCTTTGAATGCGCTCGAAGACGCCGGCTACTACTGCGTCGACAATCTGCCGCCGCGCTTTTTGCCCGAGCTCGCGGCTTATCTCGAGACGCAAGGGCAGGCGCGCCTCGCTGTCGCCATCGACGCACGCTCCAGCCGTTCGCTCGATGAAGTGCCCGCGATCATCAATGACCTATCGCAGGCGTTCGATCTGCGCGTGCTGTTCCTCAACGCCAGCACGCAGTCGCTGATTCAACGCTTTTCCGAGACGCGCCGCCGTCATCCGTTGTCGGGCTCGCCGACTCACGACGCCGATGTCGGGCTGCTAACGTCACTGGGCGAAGCCATTGAGCGCGAACGCGAACTCGTGTCCGGGCTCGCGGAATTTGGCCATCAGATCGACACCAGCAATCTGCGCGCGAACGTCCTGCGCGCGTGGGTGAAGAGTTTTATCGAGCAGGAAACGGCCGGGCTGACGCTGATGTTCGAGTCGTTCGGCTTCAAGCGCGGCGTGCCGCTCGACGCCGATTTCGTCTTCGACGTCCGCACGCTCCCGAATCCGTATTACGACCACGAACTGCGGCCGCTGACGGGCCTTGACCAGCCGGTTATCGACTTTCTGTCGGCTCAGCCGATGGTTCATCAGATGATCGACGACGTGGGGACGTTCATCGCCAAATGGCTGCCGCAATTTCGCGACGACAACCGCAGTTACCTGACGGTGGCGATCGGCTGCACGGGCGGCCAGCACCGCTCGGTGTTCATCGCCCAGGCGCTCGCCGCGCGCTTTGGCGACAAGGCCAATGTGATTGTGCGGCATCGCGACGCACCCATCGCTCTAGATGGCCACGTCGCGCCCCTGCAAACCTGATCGCCTTCGGGCGGCTTTTTTAAAGAAACGCGCGATGTCCACCAATCCCCTGCTCGCCGATCTGCCGCTGTTTCCTCTGCACACCGTGCTGTTCCCCGGCGGCCATCTCCCCCTGAAAATCTTCGAAGCCCGCTATCTCGACATGGCGCGCGAGTGTTTGCGCGAAAGCACGCCGTTCGGCGTGTGCCTGTTGAAAAGCGGCAATGAGATTGCATCGCCGGGCGATCCGTCGGTGCCGGAGAGCATTGGTTGTCTGGCCGAGATCACGCAATGCGACGTGGACACGTTCGGCATGCTGCTGATTCAGGCACGGGGCACGACGCGCTTTCGGTTGTTGTCGCATCGCGTCGAGCCGAGCAACCTGCTCGTTGGCGTGGCGGAAACCATTGGGGACGACGCGCCGCTCGACGGCACGGAAGCGTTGGTCAAGTTCGGCGCGTGCGCGGAAGTGCTGGAGCGGATTATCGATGCGATCAAAGCGCGCGAGCCGAAGGATCTGCCGTTCACGGAGCCGTTCCTTCTCGACGATCCAACGTGGGTGTCCAATCGTCTATCCGAGATCCTGCCGATCCCCATGCGCGCCCGGCAGAAGTTGATGGAGCTTGAAGACGCGGCTGCGCGGATCGATGTGGTGCACCACTACATGCAGCAGCATCAGCTTCTCTAGATCAGCGATCCCTGCAGCGCGTCGAGCAGTTTGCGCACCGGCGCGGGCACACCGAACGCGTCGATGTTCGCTAGCGGCGCCCATACGGTGAGGTTATCGGCGGCTTCGGGCGCAGCGTCCGCCCGCCCGAGACGCGGCTCGATATCCAGCTTGAAATGCGTGAACGTGTGTGTGAACGGGCTCAAGCGCTGTAGTTCGGCCGTGCCGCCGAGGCTATGCGCCACTGCCGCGAGCGCGTCTTCATCGGCGGCTTCCGGCAGGCTCCATAGACCGCCCCAGATACCCGTCGGCGGGCGTTTTTCCAGCAATACGCTGTCGCCGTCCTGCAAGACCAGCATCCAGGTCTTGCGTGTCGGCACTGTCTTTTTCGGCCGCGCGCCCGGCAATTCCTTTTGCCGTCCGGTCACGTTCGCCACGCAATCGGCGGCGAACGGGCAGCGCGCGCAATCCGGCTTGCCGCGCACGCACAGCGTCGCGCCCAGATCCATCAAACCCTGCGTGTAGGCGGTGACTTCATCCTTGTGGGCGGCATCGGGAAGCAGCGATTCGGCGAGCGTCCACATCGCGTTTTCCACACGCTTTTCGCCGGGAAAACCATCGATGCCGAACACCCGCGCGAGCACGCGCTTCACGTTGCCATCGAGAATGGTTGCGCGTGCGGCGAACGCAAACGACGCGATCGCCGCCGCCGTCGAGCGTCCGATGCCCGGCAATTCAGCAAGCTCGTCGACGCTGCGGGGGAACTCGCCGCCATGTTCCGTCGAGACAGCAATGGCGCACCGGTGCAGATTTCGCGCGCGAGAGTAATAGCCGAGGCCGGCCCAGAGCGCCATGACGTCGTCGAGCGGCGCGGCGGCGAGCGCGTTGACATCCGGGAAACGGTCCAGAAAACGCGCGTAGTACGGAATCACCGTCGACACTTGCGTCTGCTGCAACATGATCTCGGAGAGCCAGATCAAATAGGCATCGCGCGTGTTTTGCCACGGCAGGTCGTGACGGCCGTGAACGCGTTGCCACGCGATCAGGCGCGTGGAGAAATCAGTGAGTTGGAGCATGGCGGCTAACGCTGACAGCGCGGGCAAAAGTACGTGGATCGCTGGCCTTGCACGATTTGTTTGATGGCCGTCCCGCAGACATGACACGGCAGACCCGCGCGATCATAGACGAAATAATCGAGCTGGAAATAGCCCGACTGGCCGTCGCTGCCCACGAAATCGCGCAGCGTGCTGCCGCCCTTTTCGATCGCCGAGGCAAGCGTCGTGCGCACGGCATCGGCGAGCAGATCGTAGCGCACGAGCGAAACGCGCCCGGCGGCGATAGTCGGCCGAATGCCCGCGCGAAACAGGCTCTCGGACGCATAGATATTGCCGACACCAACGACCATCGTGCCCGCGAGCAGCGCCTGCTTGACCGACACCTTGCGCCCGCGCGTCTCCCGGTACATCAGCCCGCCGGAAAACGCGGCGGTGAGCGGTTCGACACCCAGCCCCGCGAGCAGCGGATGATCGAGCACGTCGCCGTCCTGGCGCGAATGCCAGAGCACCGCGCCGAAGCGCCGCGGATCGCGAAAACGCAAAATGAATTCGTCGAAGATCAAATCGATATGATCATGTTTGGCGGCATCGGGCGGACGCGGCACGTTACGCAATACTCTCAGCGTGCCCGTCATGCCGAGATGCACGATCAGCCAACCTTCAGATGTTTCGAACAAAAGGTACTTGCCGCGCCGTTCGACGCGCTCGATCTTGAGCGCTTTCAGCGTCGTTGCGAGATGCGGCGAAATCGGCCAGCGCAGCGCAGGCGTGCGGACATCGACGCGCTCCACCCGGCGTCCCGCAACGAACGGTTCGATCCCGCGTCGGGTTACTTCGACTTCCGGTAACTCTGGCATGTTTTACTGGTCTGCAACTTGCTGTGGATGTGCGCGTATTGTAGCCAGCGCGTTACAATCGACTGAAACATTGATCGGATTTCCATGAACTTGTCCTTCGTTAAGTTGTTCTCGAAGCAGCGTGCAGAGAGCGCCCAGGCGAGCGCCGCACGCGGTAAGCCGGTCTCCCCGAACAGGCTCGCAGCAGCGGTGGCGTTCGCAGTGGCCGCGCTCGCGCTCACGCCTGCTTATGCACAAGCCCCGGCGCAACTCCCCTCCCCGGACGACGATCAGGCGGCCATCAGCGCGGCGGATATGATCACGGCACCGCCGACGGGCAAGGAAACGCAGGACTTGCCGAATGTCGCGGCCTCCAGCCAGATCGTGTTCCAGGTGCTCGCGGCCGAAGTCGCGCTGCAACGCAATCAGGCGGCGCCGGCCTACCAGACCTATCTCGCCCTCGCCCGCGACACGCACGATCCGCGTTTCGCGCAGCGCGCGACCGAGATTGCGATTGCCGCACAGAGCCCCAACGACGCGCTCACCGCCGTCCAGCTCTGGCAGCAGTTCTCCCCGAATTCGGAGCGCGCGGCACAGTTGAGCGCGTCGCTGCTGATCCTGTCCGGCAGGCCTGACGACGCCAAGCCAATCCTCAGCGGCGAGCTCGCAAAGATCCCGGCGGAGCAGCGCGGCGACGCGATCATCTCGCTGCAGATCCTGCTTTCGCGCGGACCGAATCGCGTAGGCGGGCTGAATGTGCTGAAGGATCTGGTCAAGGGCGACCTGGATCTGCCCGAAACGCAACTGGCGCTCGCCCGGCAACAAATTGCCGCCGACGACCTGCCGGGTGCGAAGGCCTCGCTTGAAAAGGCGCTGCAGCTTCGTCCTGACTATTTGCCTGCGGCATTGACGCTGGCCCGCATGGGACCGGCCGAACGCAACGAGGGTATTGCTTCGTTCGAGAAGTATCTCGAGAAGAACCCGAAATCGCACGACGCGCGGCTGGCGCTGGCACAACTGTATTTATCGGCGGATCGTCTCGACGACGCACAGAAGCAGTTCGAAGTCATGCGCAAGAACGACGCCAAAGATCTGACGCCGCTGATGGCGCTTGCGTTGATCAATATTCAGAAGAAACAGCCGGACAAGGCGAAGGACTATCTGAACCAGTACGCCAAGGCGGCTGAAAACACGCCGGGCGCCGATCCGGGCCAGGCGTATATCTATCTGGCGCAGTTGTCGCTGGAGCAAAAGGACGACGCTGCAGCAAACCAGTGGCTCGACAAGATTCCCCGCTCGAGCCAGCAGTATCTGCCGGCGCAGATAACGCGGGCGCAAATTCTCGCCACGCACGGCAAGGTCGATGAAGCCCGTCAGTTGCTGGGCAGTTTGCAAACGTCGGATCCTCGCGATCTCGCTTTGCTCGCGCGCACGGACGCCTCGCTGCTGTTCCAGGCGCAGCGGTATCCGGAGGCGGAAACTGCTTTGGCGAAGGCATCGGCGGCGTTTCCGGACGACCCCGATCTCATGTACGACTACGCCATGGCCGCCGAGAAAAACGGCCATTACGACACGATGGAAATCCAACTGCGCAAGCTGATCAAGTCGCAGCCGGACAATCCGCAAGCGTATAACGCGCTCGGTTATTCGCTCGTCGATCGCAATGAGCGCCTGGACGAAGCGGAGAAGTTGATCGAGAAGGCGGTGTCCCTGGCGCCGAACGACGCGTTCATCATGGACAGTCTCGGCTGGGCGAAGTATCGGCAAGGCAATTCCGCCGAAGCCGCGAGCATCCTGAAGAAAGCCTACGACCTGCAGCCGAACGCCGAAATCGGCGCGCATCTCGGTGAGGTGCAGTGGAAGGCGGGGCAACAGGACCAAGCGCGTGATACCTGGCGTCAGGCGCAAAAACTCGAACCCGGCAACGACACGCTAGTGAAAACGCTCAAACGATTCCAGGTAAACGACCTTTGAACTTGATTGCAATGAATGTTCTGAACGGCCAGCGTGCACGCCGTAGCGCGCTGGCGTTGATGGCAGCGGGTGCGGTGGTCATGTCGGGATGCGCGCTCCAACCGCGGGTTCCGACTACATCGAATGCGGCGACTGCGCTGACGGCGCAAACCAGCCGCGCGTATCACGGCCGTTTCGCGGTCCAGTACGACGACCAGAACGGTCAACAGCGCAACGCGTACGGCAACTTCGAATGGCAGGAAACGGGTGACACCGTCACGCTGCAATTGCGCAACCCGCTAGGGCAAACGCTGGCGATCGTGACGTCATCGCCGTCGTCGGCCACGCTGGAATTGCCGAACCGCAGCCCGCAGACCGCCAATAACGTCTCCGAACTCATGCGCACCACGCTCGGCTTTGCGCTGCCGGTGGAAGGCCTGCGGTACTGGCTGCAGCCGTCACCCGCACCGACCTCGCGGGCCAGCACCACGATGGATGCATCGTCGGAAAACGGCAGGCTCAAGGAAATCAAGCAGGATGGCTGGACCATCGATTATCTGGCCTACGCCGATGCCCCCGCCACCGGCGTGAAGCGCGTGAACCTGTCACGCTCTGAACCCGCGCTCGACATCAAGCTTGTCCTCGACCAGTAACGTTTTTGTCCAAAAGCATGCCGTCATCTTTACCGGATTCATCGCCGGGTTCACTGCGCCCGCTGGCCGACCCGTCCCTGCGCGATTGCCTGGCGCCTGCCAAGCTCAACCTGTTCCTGCACATCACGGGGCGCAGGCCGGACGGCTATCACGCGCTGCAGACGGTGTTCCAGTTGCTCGACTGGGGCGACCTCTTGCACTTCACCCGTCGCGACGATGGCGTGATCGCACGTAAAACCGACGTTCCGGGCGTACCGGAAGCCGGTGACCTCGTGGTACGCGCCGCGCGTCTGCTGCAGACGAGCACCGGCAGCAGCTTCGGGGTGGACATCGAAATCGATAAAATCCTGCCGATGGGCGCCGGCCTCGGCGGTGGCAGCTCCGACGCCGCGACCACGCTGCCCCCCCCCCTCCCCCCTTTCCTTCTCACTCTCACTCACCCTCCAATGCTATCCCGTAAACCGACGTTCCGGCGTACCGGAGCCTACCTCTGGTACGCGCCGCGCGTCTGCTCAGACGACACCGCGCCGCTTCGGGTACATCAATCGATAAACCTGCCGATGGGCGCCGGCCTCGGCGGCGGCAGCTCCGACGCCGCGACCACGCTGCTCGCGCTGAACCGCTTGTGGGGCGTTGATCTGTCGCGGCAGAGTCTGCAGGAACTGGCGCTGCAACTCGGCGCCGACGTGCCGTTTTTTGTCTTCGGGCACAATGCTTTTGCGGAAGGCGTTGGCGAAGCACTGCAAGCGGTCGAGCTCCCGAAACGCTATTTCCTCGTGGTGACTCCTGCGGTACATGTTCCAACTGCCGCGATTTTTTCTGAGAAAGCGTTGACAAGGGACTCAGAAGTCCTCACAATGACGGACTTTCTTGCACAACATAGTTCTCACGCAGATTGGCCAGACAGTTTCGGTCGAAATGACATGCAGGCAGTTGTGGTTGAAAAGTACGCGGAAGTAGCCCAGGTGCTGGAGTGGTTTTCTCATCTTTCACCTGCGCGAATGACCGGATCTGGCGCGAGCGTGTTCGCCGCTTTTCGTAGCAAAGCCGAAGCTGAGATGGCGCAAGCCAGACTCCCGGCAAACTGGAAAAGCGCAGTGACCGAAAGCCTGGATTCGCATCCTCTCTTCACTTTCGCGTCGTAAGGTTTCGTTTTGACGGGTATGTCCTACACTACCCGGCAAGAGTCAAAGTTAGTGTAGGGGAGTCGCCAAGCTGGTTAAGGCACTGGATTTTGATTCCAGCATGCGAAGGTTCGAATCCTTCCTCCCCTGCCATAATTTCTCGCGTTTTTCCTTCTCGCCCCAGCCAGAACAGGTGCACGATGAGCAGTGACGGCCTGATGGTATTCACTGGCAACGCGAACCCCGCGCTTGCACAGGAAGTCGTCAAAATCCTTGGAATCCCGCTTGGTAAGGCAATGGTCAGCCGTTTTTCCGACGGTGAAATCATGGTCGAGATCCAGGAAAACGTGCGCGGCAAGGATGTGTTCGTGCTGCAGTCCACCTGCGCACCGACCAATGACACACTGATGGAACTCATGATCATGGTCGATGCGCTCAAGCGCGCATCCGCTGGCCGGATCACTGCAGCCATCCCGTACTTCGGTTATGCCCGTCAGGATCGCCGGCCACGTTCGGCCCGCGTCGCCATCTCGGCGAAAGTCGTGGCGAACATGCTGGAAATTGCCGGTGTGGATCGCGTCATCACGATGGATCTTCACGCCGACCAGATTCAAGGTTTCTTCGACATCCCCGTCGACAACATCTACGCCACGCCCGTGCTGCTCGGCGATCTGCGCAAGCAGAACTACGAGAACCTGCTGGTGGTGTCGCCGGATGTGGGCGGCGTGATCCGCGCCCGCGCCTTGGCGAAGCAACTGAACACCGATCTCGCGATCATCGACAAGCGTCGCCCGAAGGCGAACGTCGCTGAAGTGATGAACATCATCGGTGAAGTGGAAGGCCGCACGTGCGTGATCATGGACGACATGGTCGACACCGCCGGCACGCTCTGCAAGGCAGCACAGGTTTTGAAGCAACGCGGCGCCACGCGAGTGTTCGCGTATGCCACGCACCCGGTCTTGTCCGGCGGCGCCGGCGAGCGGATCACGGCATCGGAACTCGACGAACTCGTCGTCACCGACACCATTCCCCTCTCCGACGAAGCGCGTGCCTGCGCGAAGGTGCGCATTCTGTCGAGCGCGGGATTGCTGGCCGAGACGTTCTCGCGGATTCGGCGCGGCGACTCGGTGATGTCGCTGTTTGCTGAAGGTTGAAAGTATTTGCGGTGTAGCCGAGTTCAAAGCTCGGCTGCGCCGCGTAATCGGTTCAGGCGAACGAAGGTCTGAACCGCTGCTCTGGGGCTGAACGCTACCGCGGACAGCCCCATTTTCACTGCCTGGTCGCGGGCAGAATATGGAGTTGAATCATGAAAGTAGTCGCTTTTGAGCGCAATCTGCAAGGTACGGGTGCGAGCCGCCGCCTGCGTAACTCGGGCAAGACCCCGGGCATCGTATATGGCGCGAATGCTGAAGCACAGGCTGTCGAACTCGATCACAACGCCCTTTGGCACGCGCTGAAGAAAGAAGTGTTCCATTCGTCGATTCTCGACCTGGAAATCGCAGGCAAGTCGCAACAAGTTCTGCTGCGCGACGTGCAATATCACCCGTTCAAGCAAATGGTCCTGCACGTTGACTTCCAACGTGTCGATTCGAAGAAGAAGCTGCACACCAAGGTGCCGCTGCACTTCTTGAATCAAGAAACGAATCCGGCCGTGAAGACGTCAGGCGCGGTAATCTCGCACGTGATCAACGAAATTGAAATCGAATGCCTGCCGGCCGATCTGCCGGAATTCGTCGAGATCGATCTGGCGAACATCGAAGCTGGTCACTCGATGCACGCGAAGGACATCGTCTTGCCGGAGGGCGTGGCGCTGGTCGCTCACCTCGAAGCAGAAAACCCGGTGATCGCTTCGGCGACCATCCCGGCTGCCGCCGTGTCCGATGAAGCCGCTACGGATGCACGCTGCTGCTCCGAGCGAAGGCGACAAGCCGGCTGCCTAAGTCTGGCTGAAACCTGTACGCTGAGTCCTCTCGATCCGTTTCATGAGAACGGACGATGTGACCCGCCGCTGTTCTGCCCCGGCGGGTTTTTTTTGGCTTTTTTCCGGCGCGGTTGCAGCACGCTACGCCGCCAAGATTCAACATGATCAAGCTGATCGTCGGGCTCGGCAATCCGGGCGCCGAATACACCGCGACGCGCCACAACGCCGGTTTCTGGCTCGTCGATCAACTGGCGCGCGAAGCCAGCACCACGCTGCGCGACGAGCGGCGCTTTCACGGTTTCTACGCAGGCCGGCTCACGGCGAAGAAGTGCATCTGCTAACCGCAACTACATGAACGCTCCAGTCGTTGTGCCTGCGCATTCTTCAAATTCTTCCACAAATTCTTCGCGCACGACGAACTCGATATCCGCCCAGCGTCAAGCTGAAGCTCGCGGCGGCAGCGCGCCATAACGGGCTGAAAGACAGCGCTAATCTCGCACGTGATCAACGAAATTGAAATCGAATGTCTGCCGGCCGATCTGCCGGAATTCGTCGAGATCGATCTGGCGAACATCGTGGCTGGTCAGGCAATGCACGTGAAGGACATCGTTTTGCCGAAGGGCGTGGCGCTGGTCGCTCACCTCGAAGCAGAAAACCCGGTGATCGCTTCGGCGACCATCCCGGCTGCCGTCGTGTCCGACGCAGCTGCTACGGATGACGCTGCTGCCGCTCCGAGCAACGGCGACAAGCCGGCTGCATAAGTCTGGCTGAAACCTGTACGCTTGAGTCTGTTCGTGAGAACGGACGAAGTGACCCGCCGTTGCTCTGCTCCGGCGGGTTTTTTTTAGCCTTTTTCCGGCGCGGTTGAAGCTTTTTGGCCGCCAAGATAAAACATGATCAAACTGATCGTCGGGCTCGGCAATCCGGGCGCCGAATACACCGCGACGCGCCACAACGCCGGCTTCTGGTTCGTCGATCAACTGGCGCGCGACGCGGGCGCATCGCTGCGCGATGAACGTCGGTTTCACGGCCACTACGGGCGCGGCCGGCTCAATGGCCAAGAGGTTCATCTGCTCGAGCCGCAAACGTTCATGAACCGGTCGGGGCAATCGGTGGTGGCCGTTGCGCAGTTCTTCAAGATCCTGCCGGACGAGATTCTTGTCGCGCACGATGAACTCGATTTGCCGCCCGGCTCGGTAAAGCTGAAGCTCGGCGGCGGCAGCGGCGGTCATAACGGCTTGAAGGACATTTCGGCGCATTTGTCGTCGCAACAGTATTGGCGCTTGCGGATTGGCATTGGGCATCCGCGGGATCTGATTCCCGAGGCCGCGCGGGCGGGCGCAAAACCCGACGTCGCCAATTTCGTGCTGAAACCGCCGCGACGCGAGGAGCAGGACGTGATCGATGCATCCATCGAACGCGCGCTCGCCGTAATGCCGTTCGCCATCAACGACGAGATGGAGCGCGCGATGATGAATCTTCATCGCAACGGCTGAACGCCACGCAAACGCGGCGCGCGATGGCGTACCCTGCATCACACGCCTGCATCACACGTCCTAATGAGGAGCGAAACGTGAGCCGTTTCTGGAGCGATATCGTTAATAAGCTGACGCCGTATGTGCCGGGGGAACAACCCGCGCTCGCGCGTCCCGTGAAACTCAACACGAACGAAAATCCTTATCCGCCCTCGCCGCGCGTAGTCGATGCAATCCGCCGCGAACTTGGCGACGACGGCGATACGCTGCGCAAATACCCCGATCCGACCGCATTCGCGCTGCGAACGACCATCGCGCAGCATCACTCACTGCGCGCGGAACAAGTGTTCGTCGGCAACGGCTCCGATGAAGTCCTCGCGCACACCTTCCAGGCGCTGCTCAAGCACGACAAGCCGATCCGCTTCCCCGATATCACCTACAGCTTTTATCCGGTCTACGCGCAGTTGTACGGCGTCGCGTTCGACGCTGTTCCGCTCAATGCGGATTTCGGTATCGATGTCGACGACTATCGCGCGCCCAATGGCGGCGTGCTGCTGCCGAACCCGAACGCGCCCACGGGCCGCGCGTTGCCGCTTGCCGAGATCAAGGTGCTGCTCGCGGCGAATCCGGATTCTGTTGTGGTGATCGACGAGGCGTATGTGGATTTTGGAGCGGAATCGGCGGCGACGCTGATCGATGAAAATCCGAATCTGCTGGTCGTGCAGACGTTGTCGAAGGCGCGTTCGCTGGCAGGCATGCGCGTGGGATTCGCACTGGGTCACGAAGCCCTGATCGAGGCGTTGACCCGCGTGAAGGACAGTTTCAATTCCTATCCGCTGGACCGGCTGGCGCAAGTGGCGGCTATTGCGGCCTTCGAGGACGACGCGTGGTTCCGCGACACGCGTACGAAGGTGATAACGAGCCGCGAGCGTTTAACGGCGGAGCTGAAAACGCTGGGCTTCGATGTGGTGCCGTCCGCGGCGAACTTCGTGTTCGTGCGCCATCCGGCACACGATGCCGCCACGCTCGCAGCCAGTCTGAAGGAGAAGGAGATTTTCGTGCGGCATTTCAAGCTGCCGCGAATCGATCAGCATCTGCGGATCACCATCGGCACCGACGCCGAATGTGACGCGCTGTTAGAGGCGTTGCGCGCGCTGCTGTGAGCCTGACTTAAGCTTAAGCGCCCTTCGCTTTCATCAACTCGTGATACTTCGCCATCAACTGGATGGGGTTTTCATCGTGCGCCGGATCGCGTGGAATGCAATCCACGGGGCACACTTGCTGGCATTGCGGTTCGTCGAAGTGGCCGACGCACTCGGTGCACTTGTTCGGGTCGATCACGTAGATTTCGACGCCCATCGAGATGGCGTCGTTCGGGCACTCGGGCTCGCATACGTCGCAATTGATGCACTCGTCGGTAATGAACAGGGCCATGCTTTACTCTCTTCGTCCGGCGCATCGGCCGGCTTTTTCGATGCCCGCGCGCCCTGAATGAGCGCGCGTTTGTGGACGCTTCAAGCGCTCACGGCACCACTGGGTCTTGCGCGATCGGACCGACTTTGTCCTGCAAGCGTTTTTCCACCGATGGGAAAACGAACTTGCTGACATCGCCGCCCAGTTGCGCGATCTCGCGCACGATCGTGCCCGAGATGAATTGGTATTGATCCGACGGCGTCATGAACATCGTTTCGACGTCGGGCAGCAGGTAACGGTTCATGCCCGCCATCTGGAATTCATATTCGAAGTCGGAGACGGCGCGCAGGCCTCGCACGATCACGCGCGCGTTATTCGTGCGCACGAAATCCTTTAGCAGCCCCTTGAAACTCATCACCTTGACGTTCGGGTAATGCCCCAGCACTTCATGTGCTATGTCCAGCCGCTCCGCCAAACTGAAGAACGGCTTCTTGTTACGGCTATCGGCGACGCCGACTACCAGCGTATCGAAAATACTCGATGCACGTCGCACGAGGTCTTCGTGACCGCGCGTGAGCGGGTCGAACGTTCCCGGATAAACGGCTACAACCATGGGGCATCTCCTCTGCGGATATTTCTTCTGGTACTTCTGTCGGTACGTCGTTCTTCAATACACATTGGGACGGCATGGGCATCGACAAGATCGTCAAATTTCGTCGATTCCGCCAAGCCCCGGCCATCGTTTTGGAACGCGCATTATTCCTCATTTACGCGCCGCAGCAAATGATAGCGGACCGCGCCGGCCTTGCCTTCGCGGGTAATCGCCCAGCCGGCGAGCACGGGCGCCTGCGCGGGATCGACGGGTTCGCCCGATTCCACGTACAGCGTGCCGCCCGCTGAAACCAGCGGCACGGCGAGTTCGAGCGCGCGCTGGAGCATGGGGGTATCGCCGAAAGGGGGATCGAGGAAAACGACATCGAAGGAATTCGATGGAAGGTTCGCGGCAAGACGCAACGCGTCAGCTTCCACGATTTCGATGTTTTTCGCGGCCAATCGCGTCTGATTCGCCTTCAATTGCGCAACCGCGCGGCCGCTGCGCTCCACCATCACGACCCGCAGTGCGCCGCGCGACGCCGCTTCGAAGCCCAACGCGCCGCTGCCGGCGAAGAGATCGAGACAACGCAGGCCATCGAGCGATTGCCCGAGCCAGTTGAAAAGCGTTTCGCGCACCCTATCCGGCGTGGGACGCAGACCGTCAAGACTCAGCACGGGCAACGGCGTGCGTTTCCAGTCGCCTCCGATAATACGGATGGAATGCGCCTTACCGCCACGCGATGGCGGTGCTTCGCGGACCTTCGGCGCGCGCTCGGCGTTTTGCTCGCGGCTTCGCTCGGGATTGCGGTCGGGATTTCGCGCTAGCGCTCGGGTGATCGAGGAACGGGACATGGACGTGCTGGGTTGGCGGCGGCTGAAGGAATCGCGCGGATCGTGAAAACGTCACTCAATGGTCAATAAGTGAATCGTCGGGATGCATTAAATCGCATTCGCCGATGCGGGCACGTTACCACAGCCCTGCCGCGCCGGATGCAGGGGTTCGCCGTCAAGTGGCCGCTACAATCAGTGCTGGCTGATAAAATACGCGTCTTTCGCATTTTTCGCGCACACGCCCGGCTCTTCCCGCTGTTTTTGGCGGTTTTTCGCGGCACGGCGGCCCACGTCATCTTTGCGGTTTGCGCGCGCTCGACTCGTGAGCGCGGCTGCGACGGTATTGATGGAACGCGCCGCCCTCAACACTGCAGACCATGTTCAGCTTTTTCAAACGATTAGTAGGCAAATCGACCGATACGCCCGAGGAAAGCAAAACCGAGGACGTCGCCGATACGGGTTTCGATGACAGCGGTGCATCTGCGCGTGTGACTGCGCCGGTGACGCCGGCGCAGGACGGCGGGCCGTCGAGCGAGCGGGTGGAATTGCGAGATGGCTCAGATGCGCCTGCGCGTCCGGTTTCGGCCGATACGCCGCCCCAACCTGCCACACCACCCGTCACTCCGCCGCCCGCCGAAGCCAAACCCTACTGGCAGGGACGCACCACATCGCAGTGGAAGGCGCCGCAAGAGACCGTCGAAATCGTGCCGCCGCCGGAGCCCGAACTGAACGCAAAGCGTTCGTGGCTGACGCGGCTGAAAACAGGGTTATCGAAGACGAGTTCCGGCCTGACGGGGATTTTCATCGGCGCGAAGATCGATGAGGATTTGTACGAGGAACTCGAAACGGCGTTGTTGATGTCGGATGCGGGCGTCGATGCCACCGAATATTTGCTCGAAGCGCTGCGTGAAAAAGTGCGCACCGAGCGCCTTACCGATTCGATGCAGGTCAAGGCCGCGTTGCGTTTGCTGCTCGCAGACTTGCTGCGGCCGCTCGAGAAATCGCTGATGCTGGGCCGTGCACAGCCGCTTGTGATGATGATCGCCGGCGTGAACGGTGCGGGTAAGACCACGAGCATCGGCAAGTTGGCCAAGCATTTGCAGCGCTTCGATCAGTCCGTGTTGCTCGCAGCCGGCGATACCTTCCGCGCCGCTGCGCGAGAACAACTGACGGTTTGGGGCCAGCGCAACAACGTCACGGTGGTATCGCAGGAAAGCGGCGATGCGGCCGCTGTCATTTTCGATGCAGTGGGCGCCGCGCGAGCGCGCAAGATCGACGTGATGATGGCCGACACAGCCGGCCGCCTGCCAACGCAACTTCACTTGATGGAAGAACTGCGCAAGGTGAAACGCGTGATTGCGAAGGCACAGCCGGACGCACCGCACGAAGTCCTGCTGGTCATTGATGCAAACACGGGTCAGAACGCGCTGGCCCAAGTGAAATCTTTCGACGACGCGCTTGGCCTGACAGGTTTGATCGTGACGAAACTCGACGGCACGGCGAAAGGCGGGATTCTTGCAGCGATTGCGCGGCAGCGGCCCATACCGGTGTATTTCATCGGCGTCGGCGAAAAGGTTGAGGACTTGCAGCCGTTCAACGCCGACGAGTTCGCGGACGCGTTGCTCGGAAGCTAACCGGATATTGCGGGCGGACGTTGCCACGACCGCCGGCCGTGCCACGCCACGCGTTCACCGGGAAACGACCAACGCCACGGCGATCCACCACATCACCACCCCGACGATCACGTCGAGCACTCGCCACGAGAGATCTTTCTCGAACAGAGGCCTGAGCAACCGCGCACCGAAACCAAGTGCGGTGAACCAGATAATCGACGAACACATTGCGCCCGCGGCGAACCATACATTCCCGGGCCATCCGTACCGCGCGCCAATGCCGCCGAGCAGCACCACGGTATCGAGATAAACATGCGGATTGAGCAGCGACAAAGCGAGCACCGTCGATACCGCTTTCAACGCCGTCTGTGACTCACCGTTCTCGGCCTGCAAATGCCCGGGCCCTTTCCACGCCGCGTGAAAAGCCCGCACGCCGTACAAAAACAAAAACACAGCGCCGGCCCAGCGAATCACATCGAGCAACACGGGCGCTCGTGCGATCAACGCCCCCATTCCGCCGATACCCAGCCCGATCAGCAATACATCGATCAGTGCACAGATGAAAACGACCCATCCCACGTGCCGCCGCTTCAACCCCTGCCGCAGCACAAATGCGTTTTGAGCACCGATCGCGATAATCAAACTTGCGCCAAGCCCGGCGCCGGATAAAAAGACTGCTGTTGTCATTCTGCGTCCGGTTGCTGCCTGGGCGCGGCACGCACGAACGCATCGATTTGCTCAGCGTGATCGACGATGCGCTCGATCGTCGGATAACGGCTCATATCGATATTAAAGCGCCGCGCGTTGAACACTTGCGGCACGAGGCACAGATCCGCGACCGTGGGGGTATCGCCGAAACACAGCTTGCCCACACGCGGATCGTTCGCCAGACGCTTCTCCAGCGACTCAAACCCCGCTTCCAGCCAGTGCCGGTACCACGCGTCTTTTGCTTCCTCACCAATCTGCAGCTTGTGCTTGAGATACTTCAGTACGCGCAGGTTGTCGACGGGGTGAATCTCGCACGCGATCTGCAAAGCGATCGAGCGGATAAACGCGCGATCCAGCGGCGAGCCCGGCAGCAGCGCAGGCTCGGGATGCGTCTCTTCCAGATATTCGATGATCGCGAGCGACTGCGTCAGCACGTTCTCGCCATCAATAAACGTTGGCACGATGCCGTCCGGATTTAGCTCGCGATACTCGGGCTTCAATTGTTGCCCGCCGTCGCGCAGAAGATGGACCGGTGCATAGTCGTATGCAAGCCCCTTGAGATTCAGCGCGATCCGCACGCGATACGCGGCTGAACTCCGAAAATAGCTATATAACTTCATCGGTCCCCTCCGTTTTTTATGATCAGACCACGCGCACGGAAAACTCTCCGATTCCGTCCACGCCGCCCTTCATCAAATCGCCCTTCTGGATAGCGCCAACGCCTTCAGGCGTGCCGGTGAAAATCAAGTCGCCCGGAAACAATTCGAACAGCGTCGACAAATAGGCGATGGTCTCGCCCACGGACCAGATCAGTTGCGAGATGTCTGAACGCTGCTTTTCTTCTCCGTTGACCGTCAGCCAGATCGCGCTTTTCTCCAGATGCCCGACCTTCGCCACCGGATGAATCGGACCAAGCGGCGCCGAATGATCGAACCCCTTCGCTGTGTCCCACGGACGGCCCAGTTTCTTCGCTTCCGCCTGCAGATCACGCCGCGTCATGTCGAGACCAAGCGCGTAGCCGTACACGTGGTCAAGTGCCTGGTCGGCGGCAATGTTCTTGCCCTGCTTGCCGATTGCCGCAACGAGTTCCATCTCGAAGTGGACATTCTTCGATTGCGACGGATACGGGAATTCGCCGGTCGCACCGGGCGCGACGTACAGCACGGCGTCGGCGGGTTTGGCGAAGAAAAACGGCGGCTCGCGATCCGGGTCGTGGCCCATCTCACGCGCGTGCGCCTCGTAATTCCGGCCGACGCAATAAATCCGGCGAACGGGAAACTGATCGCTGGAACCTACGACAGGCACCGAAACCACGGGCGCCGGAGCAAATACATGACTCATTCCGCTTTCTCCTGTTTGATGAAGCCTCGACCAAGGGCTCAAGTTTAACTTGCACGGTTGCTGGTCGCGACTCGGCCGAACGGCCTATGAGCCCGAAGAGTCCGCACGGAAAGGCCGCCGGTGCGCCGCGCACGGGGTAGCGAATAAAAAGTGGCTGATCCACGCCCACAGTAGTTGCCTGCGTAACGCCGCCTCACTCGCTCGACCGAGGGCGAGCGAGGGCAAGCGACCCCGCGGGCCAGATAGAAAGAACGACCACCCAAAACACCCTGCGACTTGCACGCCCGCCTCAAATGCGGTACTGAATGTGGTTCCCGATTCCACAATGAAGCGGCCGATCGTGCACAACGTGATTGAAGACAAGGTACGCAGACCGGCCGTTCAAACCACCCGATGACCAAACCTGCTGCTTTCCCCTGCGCCCGCTTCATCAAGGAAATCGGCCGCGGGCCGAACGGCGCGCGAGCGCTGACCCGCGAGGACACTTACGCCCTGTACGAAGCCATGCTCGATAACCGCGTCTCCGACCTCGAACTCGGCGCGGTATTGCTGGCGTATCGCGTCAAGGGCGAGACGGCTGCCGAGCTTGCCGCGATGCTCGCCGCAGCGCATCGCTCGTTCGAACCGCTGCATATCCAGAACGGCCGCGACAACGCGCGCCCGGTATCCATCCCCACCTATAACGGCGCGCGCAAGCAGCCCAACCTGACACCGCTGCTCGCGTTGCTGCTGGCGCGGGAGGGCGTGCCGGTGCTGGTGCACGGCGTCACCGACGACCCCGGCCGCGTCACCAGCGCCGCGATTTTTGCGGAACTGGGCATTCAGGAATCGGCTTCCCACGATGAAATCGAGGACAACCTCGCCTCGCGCCGCCTGGCTTTCGCCCCAATTACCGCGCTCGCGCCGAAACTCGCTCGCCTCCTCGCACTGCGCCGGATCATGGGCGTGCGCAATTCCACGCACACGCTGGTCAAGATCCTGCAGCCGTTCGCGCAACCCGGTTTGCGGCTGGTGAACTACACGCATCCGGAATATCGCGAGAGCCTGACTGGGCTCTTCACCGAACATCCCGATGCCGCCGCCGGTGGCGCTTTGCTCGCACGCGGGACCGAAGGCGAGGCAGTCGCCGATACGCGCCGTCAGGTACAAGTGGACTGGTTCCACGACGGCCACGCGGAAACGCTGTTATCGGCGGAACGCTCGTCTCCGGATGCTCCCGTGGTCGCTTTGCCCGAAGCCCTCGATGCCCCGACCACCGCACGATGGATCGAAACCGTGCTGCGCGGCGAAGCGCCGGTACCACCGGCGCTCGCTCGCCAGGCGGAACTGATAGCGGACATCGTGCGGCGGTAAATGCGAGCTTCGATTCAATCCGGAAACGTCCAAGGTTGACAAACCCGCGCGCCCTACGCTACTGTGCACGGATGAGCTTTACCCAATTCCCCTCCCTTCGAATTACTCAGGGTCGCCTAGCGCGGCCCCTATCGCTACGTCTAGCGTAAGTCGCTAAACGTAGCGCCGCGCATTAGCGCGGTCCCTCCCGCAGTCCAGCAGTTTCGTAGTTCCCCTTTTGCAGTTCCCTTTTCACCACCCGTAGTCGTCTGCTTTCGTCCGTTCATCCACGGCGCGAAAACGCGAGGATCACATGCACGCTGCATTTGGATCGTTCACGCTTGTCACCGGCGTCACCCACGCCATGGAACAACGCGAACCTGACCAGCGCGCATTGGAACGATGCCGGCAAGCCGCCGGCCGCTCGTCCGCCTCGCAACGACTGCGCTTTCACGCGTACAACGCGTTCAGCCGAGGTCCACGATGATGATGCGCAACCCATCCGAGAAATACCGCCCTTTCCCTCAAGTCAAACTCAATGGCCGCCGATGGCCGACTCGCACCATCGAGCGCGCGCCCATCTGGATGAGCACCGATCTGCGCGACGGCAACCAGGCGTTGATTGACCCCATGAGCATTGAAGCCAAGCTCGAATTCTTCGAGATGCTGGTGGCGGTGGGTTTCAAGGAAATTGAAGTGGGCTTTCCGTCGGCATCGCAGACGGATTTCGATTTCGTACGCAAGCTGATCGCAGAAAACCGCATTCCCGCCGATGTCACCATTGAAGTGCTCGTTCAATCGCGCCGCGAACTCATCGAGCGGACGTTTGAAGCCGTGGAGGGCGCGCAGCGGGTCATCGTGCACCTCTACAACGCGATATCGCCGTCGTTCCGCAAGATCGTATTCGGGATGTCGAAGGAAGAAACCAAGGCGCTGGCCGTGGAAGGCACGCGGATCATCAAGGAATGCGCCGCCGCCCGCCCCGATACCCACTGGATCTATCAGTATTCGCCGGAAACGTTCAGCATGGCCGAGCTTTCGTTTTCCCGCGAAGTCTGCGACGCCGTCGCGCAAATGTGGCGCCCCACGCCCAGTCACAAGATGATCGTGAACTTGCCCGCCACGGTGGAAGCGGCCATGCCCAACGTATTCGCCGATCAGATCGAATGGATGGATCGCAACATGGGGTATCGGGACAGCATTGTGCTCTCCGTGCACCCGCATAACGATCGCGGCACGGCGGTCGCCGCCGCTGAACTCGCAATCCTCGCGGGCGCGGATCGCGTGGAAGGCTGCCTCTTCGGCAACGGCGAGCGCACGGGCAACGTGGATCTCGTCACGCTCGCGATGAATTTGTACACGCAGGGCATTGATCCGGGGCTCGATTTCTCGGATATCGACGGCGTGCGCCGCGTGGTCGAACGCTGCAACCGGATTGCGGTGCATCCACGTCATCCGTATGCCGGCGACCTCGTGTTCACCGCTTTCTCCGGATCGCATCAGGACGCCATCCGCAAGGGTTTCGCGCAGCGCGAGGCGGACACGCTGTGGGACGTACCTTATCTCCCCATCGACCCGGCGGACCTTGGACGCAGCTATGACGCCGTGATCCGTGTGAACAGCCAGTCGGGCAAGGGCGGCGCGACTTACCTGCTCGATCGCGGACTGGGCTTCACGCCGCCGCGCCGCGTGCAGATCGAATTCAGCCACGCCGTGCAGAAAGTCGCCGATACCTCCGGCGAAGAAGTCTCCGGCGAAGCCGTTTGCGCGCTGTTCAGAAGCGAATACTTCGATGTGGAAGGACCGGCGTCACGCGCTGACGTCTCCACATTGCACTTCGATGGACACAGCCTGAAGCTGCCGGCGTCCACGATTGCCGACGAAGCGCATGCGCAGGCCGTCGCCGCGGCGGTAGCCAAAGTCGCGGGCGAGGTGATCGAAGTGACATCGTTTGAAGCGGTTGTAACGACGAAGGGCGAGACGGCGGTGTTTATCGGCTGCCGAATCGGCGATCGGGCGGTGCGTTTTGGCGTTGCAGTTCATGCGAACGCGGTGGAGGCGGTCGCGGATGCCATCGTCAGCGCGATGAATCGGGTGCGCTGGGCTGGACACAAGGGACTTAAGGAAGTGGAAAGCGAAGCGGTTGCGGCTTGAGCAATCCACAATAAATCAGACAATTAACACGCGATAAACCCGGAATGGCGATCAGCGCTCACAAGGCGCTGTCCCGCCGCCGGACCACGACGCCCAACCGAAAAGCGTCGAACCGGTGCTAATCCAGCGCCACGCGTGTTGCCTGCATCGCGAGCAATTGCCATTGCCCATCGATCTGGATATGAATGGCGGTGTAAGCGATAGGAAACAGCAGGGCGCCGTTCTTCGACTCCATCTCGAGCAACGCGCGCCCATGCACTATCCACGTATCCCGGCCGCCAGGCACCACGTCCTGCGACTGAATCTCGATTTGCCGATACCGCCGCCGACCGGCCGTGATCGCGTCAATGAACTGCCGCTTCGATTCGCGCTTGCCGTTGGTGTGGACATAGCTCGCGCTCTCGGCCAGCAGCGCGTCGAGGACCTCGCCGTCGCCGTCGACCATCGCGCGAAAACGATCCCGCTCGCATTCACGTATGGCCTCAGGGGGCGTTTCGATGGGTTGTGCGGGCATCTGTCGGTACCTCTCACGCTTGAGGAACCGATCGGCGCGGCCCTCGTCAGAAGTTGTATTGCAAATATATCTGGCTGAAATTTATACCAGGATTCGGGTGTTTGATACCGGCGTTCGATAAATGCTGAAACCGGAATCCTGCCTGATAGTTCTGATGCGCGCCAAATTGAGCCCCAACGCCCACCATGTCGGCAAACTGAAAGGCGGAGGAGAAGGTGCGATCTTCAGTCTCGCGAACGTGCGACAAGATCCGAACGCCGACGCCAGCTTCCACGTAGGGCCGAACCCAGCCTGAACTTTTGATAAAGCGGAAGACAGGCGTGAGACCGAATTCCCAGATATTCGGATGCGCTGCATTGCTTTCCCGGATGTCCCAATAGGCCGCATGCGCTTCGCCAACGACCGTGAAATGGAACCCGCCGATTTCCCACCAGGTCCAGTTGGGGTCCCAGACCACGCCGGCGTCTAATTTCCGTACATCGTGATCGGCGACGCCCGCGGCCAGTTGCACGCCGAACTGGTCAGCCTTGGCGCTCGCCGAAACCAGGGCAAGAGCCCCGAGCAAGGCGCCGTAAAAAGAGCGTTTGTGCCAGACATTTTTGTTCTTCTGCATGACTACTCCGGAGCTGGTTTCCAACAAACAGGCTCGCCGCAAGTAACGGCTCGCCGCTATTTTAGAGACGATCTCAAAAAAAAGCTCAGAACAGTTCTACGCAACGACCAAAACACAGCATTAAGTTTCGTTGAAAGGCTACAGGAAGGTAAAACATTCGAAAATCCGCGAAGCTCCGTCGGTAAGATTGACAGCAAATTCGTTTCGCGTCATGCAATGATCTATAGTCTTAGGGGAAAACACTTACAGACTATTGGAGTGTTAGTTCTAATAGCTTTATGGGAACTCTCGCACACAAGCGCCCTCTAATCCTTAGCACTCGAAATGACAGAGTGCTAATATCGTGGCTGGACCCGGTTTCTCATCGGGTTTTTTGTTGATAAGGAGCACACAAGCGTGACCAATGCGATGACCCTTCCGAATTTTGGACACTCGGCGCCGGCCAAGGCCGCTTCGGCAGGTGCGCTGACGTTTGCGCAGTCGTCCATGTTGACTGGCCAGATCGGCAACATCGACGCCTACATTTCGGCTGTCAACCGGATTCCGATGCTTACGCTGTCGGAAGAACGTCAGTACGCCACCGAATTCCGCGAGAACGACAACCTGGACGCAGCCCGTCAGCTCGTGCTGTCGCACCTGCGCCTGGTGGTGTCGATTGCCCGCAATTACCTGGGCTATGGACTACCCCACGCCGACCTGATCCAAGAAGGCAATATCGGCTTGATGAAGGCCGTGAAGCGCTTCGACCCGCAACAGAACGTGCGGCTGGTGTCGTATGCCATGCACTGGATCAAGGCCGAGATTCACGAGTACATCTTGCGCAACTGGCGCACGGTGAAGGTTGCGACCACGAAGGCCCAGCGCAAGCTGTTCTTCAACCTGCGCAGCCACAAGACCGGGCACAACGCATTCACGCCGGGCGAGGTTGATAGTCTGGCGAAAGAGCTGAACGTGAAGCGCGAGGAAGTCTCGGAGATGGAAACACGTCTCTCGGGCGGCGACATTGCGTTGGAAGGCCAGATTGATGACGGTGAAGAGTCGTACGCGCCCATCGCGTATCTGGCGGATTCGCACAATGAGCCGACTAACGTGCTTGCGTCGCGTCAGTTTGACAAGCTTCAAAGCGAAGGGTTGTCGACCGCTCTCGAATCGCTCGACGAACGCAGCCGCCGGATTGTTCAGGCGCGCTGGCTAGAAGTGGAAGACGACGGCTCGGGCGGCAAGACGCTGCATGAACTCGCCGACGAATTTGGTGTATCGGCGGAACGGATTCGTCAGATCGAAGCCAGCGCAATGAAGAAAATGCGCACGGCGCTGCACGAATACGCTTAAGGCTTTTATGAGGCTGGCTAGATAAGCGAGCGAAGGCCTGAAGGCCCGCCATCGAAAGACGGCGGGCCTTTTCTTTTAGCTGCACAGCTTTCTCCAATAAAAAGCGGCGCCGGAGGTTTCCCTCCGGCGCCGCTTTATGCCGTCGACTAAACTTTGAAGCCTAGCGCGACATCATGTGATGGCCGACGTTGTTTAGCACCCACAACGTCCCGCCGATAACAATCACCGCCACCAACACGGTGGATGCCAATGCGGCGACGTTCCATCGCTGGGATGACGACGTGTTCATGTGCAGGAAGAACACGAGGTGCACGAGGATCTGGATGAACGCGAGCACCGCGATAGCGATGATCGATTCTGTCGGCCCCATCAGCTTTTGCGTGACCAGTCCAAAAGCCGCAGCCGTCAACACGACCGACAGGACAAAGCCGATGACATATGAGCGCACGCTGCCGTGGCCCGCGCCGGTATCGATTGAATGTGCGTTTGCCATTTATACGACGCTCGTCAGATAAACAAAGGTAAAGACGCAGATCCACACGATGTCCAGAAAGTGCCAGAAAAGGCTTAGACACGTGAGGCGCGTCAGGTCGCGTTGGGTGACTTTCTTGTTGCCGATCACCTGCACGGCGAGAATCACCATCCAGATGAGGCCGGCCGTCACGTGCAAGCCGTGCGTTCCGACCAGCGTGAAGAACGCCGATAAAAACGCGCTGCGCCCCGGTCCGTAACCCTGGTTGATCAGCAAGCTGAACTCGTGGATTTCCAGCCCGATAAACGCGACGCCCAGCAAGAAGGTAACGCCGAGCCACGCCAGCAGCGCGGTCGACTTGCCCTTTTGCGCGGCCAGCATGCCAAAGCCGAACGTAATGCTGCTCAGCAACAGGATGGCGGTTTCCAGCATGATGCCGGGGAGCTCGAAGACGTCCTTGCCGGAAGGACCGCCCGCGAACTGATTACCCATGACCGCGAACACGGCGAACAACGACGCAAAGATGATGCAGTCGGTCATCAGGTACACCCAGAACCCGAGCACGGTATTCGATGCGCCGTGATCGTCGTGGGATCCTGGCAAATCGAGTGGGATGGTTTTATGCAACATTACAGTGCCTCCTGCAAGTCCAGCTTCCGCGCCGGCGTTGGGGTGCCGTCTATTCCGGCGACGGTTTCAGCGGGAATGGTGTAGTCGATATCGTCGTCGTAGCTGCGCACGATCAGCGTGGCGACAACGCCCAGCAACCCGGCGATTGCCAGCCACCAGATGTGCCAGACCAACGCAAAGCCGATAGCCAGGCTGAACAAGGCGATAACCAGGCCAGCGCTCGTGTTGCGCGGCATGTGGATATCGCGGTAATCCTCCACGGCGTGACGCGTGCGACCTCGCTCCTTCATGTGCGCGAAGGCATCGAGTTCATGTACCACGGGCAAAACCGCGAAGTTGTAGCTGGGCGGCGGCGAACTGGTCGCCCATTCGAGCGTGCGGCCATTCCACGGATCGCCCGTGACGTCTTTGTACTCAGGCGAATTGCGCTTCACGACACTGACCACGACCTGCGCCACCTGGAACAGCACACCAGCGAGGATGATCAGCGCGCCGACCAGCGCAACGACCATGTACGGCTGCCAGCCCGGCGTATCGTAGTGATTCATGCGGCGCGTCGCGCCCATGAAACCGAGAACGTACAGCGGCATGAACGCGGTCCAGAAACCCACGAACCAGCACCAGAACGCCCACTTGCCGAGCGCCTCGTTCAACTTGAAACCGAACGCCTTCGGGAACCAGTAAGTGAAGCCGGCCAGATACCCGAACACCACGCCGCCGATAATCGCGTTATGGAAGTGCGCGATCAGGAACAAGCTGTTATGCAGCACGAAGTCCGCGCCCGGCACGGCCAGCAGCACGCCCGTCATCCCGCCGACGGTGAACGTGATCATGAAGCCGATCGTCCACAACACGGGCGACGAGAATTCCAGCCGGCCCTTGTAGATGGTGAACAGCCAGTTGAAGATTTTCACGCCGGTCGGAATGGCGATGATCATGGTCATGATCCCGAAGAACGCATTCACGTTCGCGCCGGAACCCATGGTGAAGAAGTGATGCAGCCAGACGAGCAGCGACAGCACCATGATCGAGCACGTGGCGTAGACCATCATCTTGTAGCCGAACAGCGGCTTTTTCGCGAACGTCGCCACCACTTCCGAGTAGATGCCGAATGCCGGCAGCACCAGGATGTACACCTCCGGATGTCCCCACGCCCAGATCAGGTTCAGATACAGCATGGCGTTGCCGCCGGCATCGTTCGTAAAGAAATGCATGCCGAGGTAACGGTCGAGCGCCAGCAATGCGAGCGTCGCGGTGAGGATCGGGAACGTGGCGAGAATCAGCACGTTCGAGCACAGCGAGGTCCAGGTGAACACGGGCATCTTCATGTACGTCATGCCCGGCGCGCGCATCTTGACGATGGTCACAAAGAAGTTAACGCCGGTGAGCAATGTCCCTATGCCGGAAAGCTGCAGACTCCATAAGTAATAGTCGACCCCCACACCCGGGCTGAACTCCAGTTCCGACAACGGCGGATAAGCGAGCCAGCCGGTTTGCGCGAAGTCTCCGATCACCAGCGAAACGTTGATCAGGATCGCGGCAACCGCGGTCATCCAGAAACTGAGCGAATTGATGAACGGAAACGCGACATCGCGCGCGCCGATTTGCAGCGGCACGACAATGTTCATCAGACCGATCATGAACGCCATCGCCATGAAGAAAATCATGATGACGCCGTGCGCGGTGAAGACCTGGTTGTAATGCTCGGGCGGCAGGAATCCCGGGCCGTTATAGGCCAGCGCGAGTTGCCCGCGCATCATGAGCGCGTCCACAAATCCGCGCAGCAGCATTAAAACCGCCACCACGATATACATCACGCCGATCTTCTTGTGATCGACCGATGTCAGCCATTCATGCCACAAATAGCCCCACTTCTTGAACCACGTCAGCGCGACAACCACGGCCACCACAATGAGGGCCATGAACGCCGCCGCGGCCATGATGATCGGCTGGTCGAACGGTATGTCCGCCAGCGTTAGTTTTCCCAACAGATTTCCAAACATGGCTTACCCCTTCGTGCGGCAGATCGGGTCGGGTATGTTGCGAGCATGCCCGTTGTTGTATTTCGCGACGATGCTCTGAAACAGATTCGCGTCGACCTTGGAGAAGTACTGGACCGGATGCTTTTCGGTCGGCACGGCAACCGCCGCGTAGTTCAAGCCGTCGAGCTGATTCGGCGATGACTTCACCTTCGCCACCCAAGCCGCAAACTCTTCGGGCGTGGTTGCAACGGCGCGGAATTTCATGTCGGAGAAACCCTGGCCGCTGAAATTCGCGGAGATGCCGGCGTAGTCGCCGGCTTCATCGGCGATTAAATGCAGCTTGGTTTGCATGCCGGCCATTGCATAAATCTGGCCGCCCAATTGCGGGATGAAAAATGAGTTCATCACCGAATCCGACGTGATCTTGAAGTTCACGGGCGTACCAACCGGAAATTCGATCCGATTAACCGATGCAATACCGAGGTCCGGATATATGAAAAGCCATTTCCAGTCGAGCGCGACAACCTCGACGTTAATCGGCTGGACTTCGGAGACGAGTGGCTTGTAAGGATCAAGCGCATGCGTGCTCTTGTAAGTCAGAATACTAAGATACAGGATAATCAGGCTGGGAATCAGCCAAACCACGATTTCAATTTTGGTGGAATGCGCCCATTTCGGCAGATACTCCGCCGATGTATTCGACTGCCGGTACTTCCACGCAAACAGCAGCGTCAGGAATATCACCGGCACCACCACGATCAGCATGGCGTACGTGGACGTTAGAATGAGATTCTTCTCAGCCAGTCCGATGCTGCCTTTAGGATCGAGAAGATCCATCTGACCACCACAGCCCGACATAATAAGAGCGGGGAAAATTGCTAACCGCTTGCAAAACCCCGATCCGGATTTGTGTTTCATACCTTGCCCGATTTCAACGTTTTTGAGATATTACGTTTCGACTGTGTTTAGTCTGTATTTCGACAGTTAACCAGTCTCGGGAGAAGGGTAGCGCGATTTCAAGCGTCGACTTAATCCAACTTTCTCGAAAAATGTTTTGTGTTTATTCGATGCGTCCTGTTGCCGCATATTAATCGTTAATTTATTTCGACGCTTTATTCTGCATTATCGAGATAATCGGAATTTATTGAGTGGTTAAGGCTTGTTGAGCACTGCGGAAGCTCGTGCGGCAGTTCGGGCCTGACGCGGCCCGAACCCGGTTCCTGCCGGATCTCCAGGGAGATCCGTTACCGCGTCACTTCAAGTAGAGGCCAGGCGCCCACGAGCCATTGCGGGACGAGAAGGTGACCGTTTTACCCGTCTTGTTGCGAATGCATAAGCCCACTTCGGTCGCTCCGGCGGCCTTTTGCAAAGCGATATATTCGCTGATGTCGTTATTGCGCACCTGTTGTACGTTGTTGAGATAGAGCCCCATAATATTTTGGCTCTCGCTGCACGCTGAAGCGTTCGGCAAATTATCCGCGTCGTCCCAGTCGGTCGTGGCGGCGTAGACATTCAGCGTGATCGCTGAAGTATCAGTCGTGTTGCCCCCGAACGTTTGCAAATACGACTTGGCATACTCATAGTCATCGAGGTTGGCCGGCATAGGAAACTTGATCATGAGCACGCTGCCGGGTTCGGAGACAAGCGTCGCACCTGAGCGATGCGCTTCGCCCTTGCTGTCCAACTGGACGTCGGCGCTGGCGGCCGAATAATAGACGGGAATGCCATTGCCGCAACTATTCTGGACATCGGGCTTATTCATGCACATGTCGGTCAGGTATTTCATTGTCTGCACGTGCCATGCGTTCATGAAATCACCGTGAGCGGTGTACATGCTTCCCCATCGCGGTACCCATTTTCCATTCTCGAACACCGGGTCCAGCGACAGTTGGGCATTGGTCAAATCCGGGTCGGTCCCAAGGTCATAAGCCACGTTGACTTGCAGCTCGGGAATCTTCACCGGATACGCACTCGGGCATGTGCCGTCGGTATTTCTATACGCGACGTTGAGGCCACCGTTTGCCGCTTTCATGAGGTTGTGCATCCGGTCTTTTTTCTTGGTCCCCTGGAATGGCACCAGGGTCCGGCCGTCCCAGCAGTCCGGGAAATGTACTGAGATATTGAGTTGCGAGGTTATGGCGGGGCTTATAGGAGGGCAGCTTTTTGGCATTGTTGTCGTGTAATTGCCGCTGCCCGCGCACAAGAAGTTGATGTGCGAATTCGGCGCGGTCCCCATGTGATTCCCGGCCAACATCTGAAGCCCCGGGGGAATTTCATGTACGGGGACAACCGGCTTGTCGTTCTTGTAATACGTCTTCTGGTACATCGGAGAGACAACACCGTACGCCCGCTTCAATTGCGGCACCCAGTAAGATGAAACGTCCGCGTTCGAATCACACGTAGTGACCTTATTCTTGATCAATGAGTCATAGTTGCTGAAAGCGTTCGACTTCGGATTACCAAAGAACTCATGCACCATTGCCTCCCCCGGCTTTCCCGGATAGACGATTGGATCGTCGGGAAGCGTATGAGAATAGCTGCATCGCACGCTGAACGACCCGGCATGAGCGGCACCGGCGGCCAGCATGAGCGTGATCCAGATGATCAATTTTCTTTTCATGAACGACTCCTGAGCGAGGAAACAGAAACGAAGATGGAATCAGTCTCTTGATATTGTTTGATTAGTTAGCATTGTTAATTAATATGTAACGACCAAACCAATAATCGAACTTTCCTGAATACAGTTCTCTATTGGAAGAAACGACGGTGGAAAGTGTTTTCGAGAATGATTTATTCAGTTTTACTTATTTTTGGCGCAACAAATAATAGACCCGGATCATGACTTTCGCCATGCCGGGTCTTAAAGTAAACCGAAGGGATTTGAAACTTGTGAGCCCATTTGCATCAATGGGCCCACTTTGTTAGCCGCTAAACCTTTGAAGGCTCAACCGCCAAAGGCTTTCTGCAGAATCAAGCCGGCAGCGGCGACGCACCACCACCCGGCGAAAGACGCTTCGACATGGTGTCGGCGTAGCGTTGCGCCGCGTTGCCCACAACAATGTGGAACGTATCGGCGGAAACCCAGGCCACGTCCAGCGTCGACAAACGCTGACGATCCACCGAAGACGGATCGCGCACCACCACACGCAGCCGCGTCGCTGCGATGGCATCGAGCGAAGCCACGTTCGTGGCGCCGCCGAACACGGCGAGCCAGCGCACCGGATCGGGATCCAGCGGGCCTTGTTCACCAGCGGCAACCGGTGCTGAAACCGCAGCAGCCGCCGGAGCAGACGCAGCCGGCGTTGCACCGCGCGTGGAGGTCCGTTCGAGTTCCGAGCGGATTTCATCGGAGATGAGATCGGCTTCCGGTCCAATGATGACCTGCACACTCGTCGCACCGCGCTTCAGCACGCCGCGCGCGCCAATCGCCTTCAATTCCGGTTCCGAAACCTTCTCCGGATCAACTACCGACAAACGCAGACGCGTCGTGCAGGCATCGACATTCGTCAGGTTCGACGCGCCGCCCAAAGCCGCGATGTAACGCGCTGCGCGCGGCACGGTGGCACCGGCCGTCGGGGAAACAAAGCCCGTGGAATCATACGACTCGACTTCTGCGTCGGTTGTAGCGGGTTCACGGCCCGGCGTCGCCATGTTGAACTTGCGGATGAAGAAACGGAACAGACCGTAGTAGACCAGACCGTAGACCAGGCCGATCGGAATCGCCAGCCAGCCGCGCTGCGAGAGACCGTAGTTCAGCACATAGTCGATAGCACCGGCCGAGAACGTGAAGCCGAGGTGAATGCCAAGCGCCGAGCAGATCGCAAGCGACAACCCCGTGAGCAACGCGTGGATTGCATAGAGCACCGGCGCGAGGAACATGAACGTGTATTCGATCGGCTCGGTCACGCCCGTCAGGAACGCGGTCAGCGCCATCGAGAACAGCAGGCCGCCGACCAGCGCGCGACGTTCCTTCGGTGCTTCGTGAAACATTGCCAGACAGGCTGCCGGCAAGCCGAACATCATGATCGGGAAGAAACCCGTCATGAAGCCGCCAGCGGTTTTGTCGCCGGCGAAGAAACGATGCAAATCGCCCGTCACCGCCGCGCCGCCGCCAGGAGGCGTGTACGAACCGAACACGAACCATGCGAGCGAGTTGATGATGTGATGCAAGCCCGTCACCAGCAGGATCCGGTTCAGCACGCCGAACACGAACACGCCGAGTGCGCCCGCGCCCGTCAGCCAGCCACCCGCGGCATCGATAGCCGCTTGCACCGGCGCCCAGATATAGCCGAGCAAGATGCCGAGTATCAGACAGGTCACCCCCGTGATGATCGGCACGAAGCGTTTCCCTCCGAAGAAGGCGAGATACTCAGGCAGCTTGATGTCTTTGTAGCGGTTATAGAGATACCCGGCCACGCAACCTGCAAGAATCCCCGACAGCACGCCCATGTTGAGCTTGTCGTTGATGTCCTTCATCACCGCAATTTCGATCAAATAACCGATCGCGCCCGCCAGACCGGCCGTGCCGTTATTGTCCTTCGCAAAACCAACCGCCACGCCGATGGCGAACAAGAGTGGCAGGTTCGTGAAGATGGCGTCGCCGGCATCGGCGATCATCTTGATGTTGAAGACATCCGGCTGGCCGAGGCGCAACAGCAGCCCGGCCACCGGTAGCACAGCAATCGGCAGCATCAGCGCGCGGCCGAGACGCTGCATTTTTGCAAACGGGTTGGCGTCCATCTAATTCTCCAAAGATAGGTGTCTTGTCGTTGATCGTGGTGGTGAAACGTCTTGTCGATCGATTCTTTTTACTAATAACGCGAAGGCTGGCTGCCGGACGGACGTGTTAGTCCAACGGCCAGATTTCGCGGCTTGCTGCTCTTACTGCCTGTGCCGATTCGAGCGCCAAGGCGTCCTCAGCGCGCTGACGGCACAGTTGGTAATCGAGTTTGCGCACGAGCGCCTTAATGCCGGGCACCGAAACCGGGTCTACCGACAATTCCGTCACGCCCAGGCCCACGAGCAAGGGCACCGCGACCGGATCGCCGCCAAGCGCGCCGCACACGCCGACCCACTTGCCGTGCTTCGCCGCGCCGTCCGTCGCTGCCTTGATCAGGCGCAGCACGGCGGGATGCAAGCCGTCAGCTTGAGCGGCGAGATCGGCCTGGCAGCGGTCCATCGCGAGCGTGTATTGCGTGAGATCGTTCGTGCCGATGGACAGGAAATCCGCGTGTTGAGCGAGTTGATCGGCCAGCAACGCCGCCGACGGCACTTCGATCATCACGCCAACCTGAATGGGATCGGTCCGGCCGATTTCCGCCGCGAGTTCATCGATACGCTTTCTCAAGCGCACGAGTTCGCCCGAGTCGGTGACCATCGGCAAGAGGATGCGCACCGTGCCGAACGGCTGCACCGCGAGCAGGCCACGCAACTGGTCGTCGAGGAGATCGGGGCGCACTTGCGCGAGGCGAATGCCGCGCAAGCCCAGCGCCGGGTTCGTTTCGGGCGGCAGCGTGAGGTAATCGACTTCCTTGTCCGCGCCGACGTCGAGCGTGCGGATGATCGCGGTGCGCCCCTTCAGCGCGCCGACTATCGATTGATAACTCTCCTTATGCTCGTCAGCGGTAGGCGCCGACTGGCGATGGATAAACAGCAGTTCCGTGCGCAACAGGCCGACGGCGTCGGCGCCGTTATCGACGGCGGTTTGTGCGTCGTCGAGCGTCGCGATGTTGGCCGCGACTTCGATGGTTCGGCCATCGCTCGTGGCGGCGGCTTCCTGCGACGTGCGCCGGTTCACCTCGCGCACGCCCGCGAGACGCTGGCGTTCGAGGCGCGCGCGTTCCACATCGAGTGCGGTCGGCGCGTGTTCGAGACGCCCGCTGGATGCATCGACTACTACCTGCGTGCCGTCGGGAATCGCGTACAGCGCGTCGCCCACCGCGACCAGCGCCGGAATGCCGATCTGGCGCGCGATGATCGCCGCATGCGAGGTGGCGCCGCCGCGCGCCATCACCAACGCGGTGACGCGCGTGCGATCGAGCGATGACAAATCGGACGGCGTGAATTCGTCGGCGGCGAGGACGGCTTCGTCGGGCAAATCGCGCGCCGCCGTGTTCGTATAACCGAGCGCGCGCAGCACGCGCTTTTCGATATCGCGGAGATCCGCCGCGCGCTCAGCCAGCAACGCATCTTCGATATTCGACAACAACGCGATCTGCGCGCGAATCGCTTCACGCCATGCGAACCCGGCGCTCTTGCCGAGGCTGATCAGGTCGCGAGCGGCATCAAGCAATGTCGGATCTTCGAGCAACACCCGATGCACCGCGAAAATCCCCGCTTCACCGACCGCGCCGCGTTGTGAAGCGGTACGCACGGTTTCGTCGAGCTCTGCATCGATGGTCGCGATGGCTTTGTCCAGCGCTCGGCTTTCCGCCGACGAGGTGCCGGTTGCCTGCTCGGGCGGCGTGATGTCGTTCTGGTCCCAGCGCACGAGTTTGCCGACCGCAATTCCCGGCGATGCGCACACGCCCGCGATGGTGTTCGGATCGAGCGGCTTGCCCGGATCGCGCACCACAGCGATTGGCGCTGGCGATTGCGAGCGCGCCGGTTTCTCTTCCACTTCGCCATGCGCCTCACGCAGCAATTCAGCCGCGACAGCTTCGACCGCTGCCGCCGCTTGCGGGCCCACGCCGAGCAATTCGACTGTCGAGCCTTCGCCGGCGCCAAGTGCGAGCAAACCGACCACGCTTTCTATCGGCGCCTTGCGGTTGTTGAAGCGCACTTCCACCTTGGCGTCGAATCCGCGCGCCGCTTCGCGGGCGCGTGCGGCGGGCCGCGCATGCAAACCGCCGGCATGGCCGAGCGTCACGTTGCGGCGGGCTTCGTCGGTGAAATTCGAATCGCTGCGAGCCGCGTCCGCCTTCACGCCGCCTTTGGCGCGTAGTACGAGCAACTGGCTTTCGCCTGCCTTCAGCATGCCGCGGCCAGCGCGGTCGACCACCTCGAACGCGTCGCTGTTCGCGACCGCGATCACCGAAACGAGACTCGGCGCATGTTGCGCGACGTAGTCAGCATCGAATTCGATCAGCACGTCGCCGGCACGCACGGTCGCGCCCTGCTCGACTTTCGGCGTAAAGCCTTTGCCCGCGAGCTCGACTGTATCGATACCAATATGCACCAGGATTTCCGCGCCCTGCGGCGTACGCAAAGTCACTGCGTGATGCGTGCGCGCGAGGTGTGTGATGACGCCGTCGCACGGCGAAACCAGCACGCCGGTCAGCGGGTCGATGCCGATACCGTCGCCGAACATGCCATCGGCGAACACGGGATCAGGGACATCGGCGAGCGGCACCATTGGACCGGTGAACGGTGCGAGCAGGACGAAATCGTTCGGGTTTTCAGGGGAATGATTCAACAGGGACTCCTCGGCACGACGCATCGGATGACTCTCGATTAACGGGTTTCGGTGACTTTGGCCAAATGGCGCGGCGCATCGGGATTGCGCCCGCGCGCGGCGGCCAGGCTGTCGGCCATCACATAAAAGGACAGGACTGCGGCGATTGGATCGAGCGCGAAATGCCCCGTCTCCACGAGCGGCAAATTAGCTTCGGGAACGTCGGCGGGCGCGGCCAGCAGCACGCGTGCGCCACGTGCGCGCATGTCGCGGGCGAGCTGGATCAAACCGGCTTGCTCCGGTCCACGCGGGGCGAACACGAGCAGCGGATAGTCCTCGCCGATGAGTTCCATCGGGCCATGCCGCACTTCCGCGCTGGAAAACGCCTCGGCCTGGATGCCGGATGTTTCCTTCAGCTTCAACGCGGCTTCCTGAGCGATTGCGAGACCGAGCCCACGGCCGATCACGATCATTCGGTCGACGTTCTTGAGTTCATCGACAGCATGCGACCAGTCGAGCTTGCCCGCAGCGCGCAATGCATCCGGCAGCGTTTTCAACGCGCTCAGCAATTCGACGTCTTTCTGCACGTGAGCAATCACGATTGCCGACAACGACAACATCGCGATATAGCTTTTGGTCGCGGCCACCGACAATTCCGGCCCGGCCAGCAGCGGCAGGTTCCACTCGCAAGCTTCGGCGAGCGGCGAATTGGGTGCATTCACGGCAGCTACGGTCAGCGCACCGGCGGCGCGCAGCGCCTGCATCGTGCCGATCAGATCGGGGCTCTTGCCCGACTGCGAAAACGCCACGGCCAGTTGACCTTTCACGCGCAACGGCGCTTGCTGCAACGTCGCCACCGACATGGGCAGCGACGCGACCGGCACGCCGATACGGCTCATCGTCAAGCCGGCGAAATAACTTGCGGCGTGATCGGAGGAACCTCGAGCGACGGTCAGCGCAACGTGGCGCGGCTCTTCAGCGAGACGCGCGGCGAGTGCTTCAATGTGGGAAGTATCGGCGAGCTGGGCAGCCACCACGTCGGCGGATGCCAGTGCTTCATCAAGCATATTCGACAATTGATTCACCTTCTACATAAGTAGCCGTCAACGCAAGTTCGCGATCGAATACAACGAGGTCCGCCCACGCTCCACGCGCGATCCGGCCCCTGTCTTCGAGACCGAGATAATCGGCGGCGTAGCGTGACAAGCGATTGGAAACGTCAGCCATCGGCAAGCCGATAGAGACAAGATTGCGCAGCGCCTGATCCATGGTCAGCGTGCTGCCGGCGAGCGTGCCGTCGGCGAGACGCACGCCGCCCATGCACTTCGTGACATGCTGGCTGCCCAGGCGATATTCGCCGTCGGGCATACCCGCCGCCGAGGTGCTGTCGGTGACCACGTACAAGCGCGGAATGGCGCGCAGCGCGGCGCGGATTGCACCGGGATGCACGTGGATGAGATCGGGAATCAGTTCGGCGTACTCGGCATGCGCGAGCGCCGCGCCGACCACGCCGGGATCGCGGTGATGCAGCGGCGACATCGCGTTAAACAAATGCGTGAAGCCGCGTGCGCCGTGTTTGAGCGCGTTGACGGCGTCGTCGTAAGTCGCAAGCGAATGACCCACTTGCACGCGCACGCCGCGCGCCGCCATTTCCGCGATCACCTCGATATGCCCGGAGATTTCGGGCGCGATAGTGACCACGCGGATGGGCGCGAGCGACAGGTATTTCAGCACTTCGTCACGCACGGCGACCGCGGCCGCGTTGGGTTGCGCGCCGAGCTTGCCGGGATTGATGTACGGCCCTTCCAGATGCACGCCAAGCACGCGCGCCCCGCCCGATGCGCGACGGATGGATTGTTCGCCTAGCCCCGCGACCACCGCCATCAGTTCGTCGCGAGGAGCCGTCATGGTGGTGGCGAGCATGCTGGTCGTGCCGTGCTTCGCGTGTTCGCGGGCAACGATACTTGCAGCGTCTCCACCTTCCATGATGTCCGCGCCGCCGCCGCCATGCACGTGGCAGTCGATAAAGCCCGGCAGGATGTAGGGCGCGTCATTCGTCTTCGGGTCTACGCGCGCTCCTTCGAGCGCCGTCACCCGGCCGTTCTCGAACGCGATCGAGCCGTGAATCCAGCCGTCGGTCGTCAGGATGTTTCCTTTCAGCATGAATCTCTCTCGTGAAACGTGCAGCATGACGCGCGCTTGGCGCGTGATGAGGTTCCATCGACCGTCGCGCCCGCTGCGAGCAGGCCGGAATTCGCCGATCAAACGATGCATGGCGACTTCCCGCGATGGCGTTTTTCGCCTCTGGAATTGTTTTTAGCGACGCCTGTGTCGGCGTCTCGCCGGTCGGATAACAGACTCGGGATCAGTATGTAGCGCTTGAATCGGATGCCGGGCTGACATCTTTATTGACACTTTTTGATCAATTTCTACGATCGATCTGTCGATCGAATGTCCATAAGAATTGTCGCAAAGCCGATGTCATTGGCGAGCCCATTATATAACCAAAATAATACCAGTCAATTTACGAAATCATTTAATAGCTTCCGAACAAATTCGTTAATTATCAATACGTTATATAAACTTGCCCGTCATTTCGCATTCTCTTCCGTATCAGTAATTACCCTGAATCGCAGCCCACTTTATTAGGGCTGGTCTACACACTATAGACGCCCGTCGACTGCGGCAAGGCCTGCAGCGTACTGCTTTATGCACGGTCATGCTTTTTATCGGCACAATGAAGACGATCGATTCGCCAGGGGAAACGGTGAGCGACGTAAAAACGAGAGAGGAAGGCAAAAATGGGCGGTTCAATCAGTGGGGGTCTGACAGATGCGGTGCGCCGCTTCCAATGGTTTTATACGTGTCATGTTCAGGCGCCGCACGAGTTGGCGGAGCACAGCGCGCTGTCGTTGACGGAGTTGCGCGTCCTTTTTGCCGTCATGCGTGCCGGCACGTGTACGGCGGCGGATATCGCGCGCACGCTCGGGCTGGATACCGGCTATCTGAGCCGGATGCTGACGGAGTTTGAACGCAGCGGGTTGATTGCACGGCATCGGTTTGCCGGCGATGCACGCAGCAATCAGGTCTCGTTGACCGCAGCGGGCGAGACCGGGCTGGCGGCGACGACCGTGCATGTTCGCGACGATGTATCGACTGTGCTCGGGGCGATGACGCCGGATGAGGGCACACAATTGATCGCATCGATGGGATTGGTCGAACGTCTGCTCTCTCCGCCAGGCGATGCGCCTAACATTCGCCTGCGTGGGTCACGTCCGGGAGATTTTGGCTGGATCGTAGAGCGTGAGGCGCAACTCGCGCCTGGTGGGATGCAGTTTCAGTCCGAGCGGGAAACGCACGCGGCGATGCTGGTTGCGGATTATCTGACGGCGCCCGAGCCTATGCGTAATGCGTGCTGGATCGCCGAACAGGATGGCTTGAACGTGGGCGCGAGTCTGGTGACTGCCATGCCGATGGCGGTGGATAGTGATAGTGCGCGGATCTCGGTGTTGTTCGTGGAGCCGGGCGCGCGTCGCAGGGGCGTTGGGCGGCAATTGGTCGAGGCGTGTGTGGCATTCGCGAGCGAGGCTGGGTATGAGCGTATTGTCTGTCCGCCAGATTTGCATCTGGATCTTGCTTTGCCGCTTTTGCGAGGGTTGGGGTTTGAGGAAGTGAGAGATGGTGCGGGGTGGGAGAAGCGGCTGAATTAGCACGTTTGGTTTCGCTCGCGCCGGTGGACGGGGATGGGGCTTAGTGGTCGGGGGTGGGGTTGGGGGCTGGGTTGGTGCTGCTTACGTTGGCGCGGGTTCGATGTTGGCTAAATTTTTGTCGCTATTAGCCAGGTTATTTCGTTCGCACTCGGTCGGGGTTTTGGGCGCGGCGCAGGTGCAGTGGTCGGGGTCGGTGCCGGCGCCGGGTTGCTGCTGCGTGCGTTAGCGCGGGTTGAATGTTGGCTAAATTTTTTATCACTATTAGCCACTGTCCGTGGCGGGACTTCATTTCTTTGTCCAACGGCGACAAAGAAACGAAGCAAAGAAAACGCCTCCCCACAATCTGTACTAAGTGTCCCCAGCGTGCAGACCACTGCTTTTGGTTCCCGCGTAGAACCGTGCTCGCAAAACCACGGACACTTGAAACCCTCCTTCTCGCGAATCCCTACATCCCCACGCTTCGCCACCAGTGCTCTCGGGCAAGATCGGTGCGCCCACGAACTTGTAATGCCTCACTCGCCTCGCAGTCTGCTGCGAAGAGATTCTGTGCGTAGTAATTCAGGCGCGGTTATTCGGTCGGGGTGCGGGTGCGGGTGCGGGTGCGGGTGCGGGTGCGGGTGCGGGTGCGGGTGCGGGTGCGGGTGCGGGTGCGGGTGCGGGTGCGGGTGCGGGTGCGGGTGCGCGACTATTTTTATGGCTACCCATGGCAAGATGGTATGACCGTGGAGGTCCGTGGCGGGGGGAACTTGCCCGAGAACACTGGTGGCGAAGCGTGGGGATGTAGGGATTCGCGAGAAGGAGGGTTTCAACTGTCCGCGGTTCTAGCGAGCACCGTACTACGCGGGAACCAAAAGCAGTGGTCTGCACGCTGGGGACACTTAATACAGATTGTGGAGAGGCGTTTTCTTTGCTTCGTTTCTTTGTCGCCGTTGGACAAAGAAATGAAGTGCCGCCACGCACAGTGGCTAATAGTGATAAAAAATTTAGCAAACATTAAACCCGCGCTAACGTCAGCAGCAGCAACCCAGCATTGACCTAGACCACCGACCATCAGCCCCGCGCTCAAAACCCCGCCCGAGTGCGAACGAAAATACCCTAACTAATAGTGATAAAAAATACAGCCAACATGCAACTCGCGCTAGCGTAAGCAGCACCGACCCCGACCGCCCCCCGGCGCGAGCGAAAACCAAATGTGCGCCTAAGTTAATCCAGCAAAAGCTTCAAATCATGCACCCACACTTCGACGCCTTGACCGTCGCGCGCGAACAACCGAAGCCGACCCTGCGGATCAAACACATAACTCGCCGCAGTATGGTCCATCGTGTATTCACCAGCAGTCTTCCCCGGCACCTGCGCGTAATACACACGAAAATCCTTCGTTATCTTAACGAGCTGCGCAGTATCGGCCGGACGCAATCCAATAAACGAAGGATTAAACGCCGAGACATATTCGCTCAGCAACGGCGTAGTATCCCTCGCGGGATCGACCGTGACCATCAGCACCTGAACGCGCTTGGCATCATCGCCGAGTTTTTGCAGCGCCTGCGACAATTCCGCCATCGTGGTCGGGCAAACATCCGGGCAATGCGTATAGCCGAAGAACAGCACAACAGCCTTACCCTTGAAATCGCCCAGCGTGCGCGCCTTTCCGCTGGTATCAGGCAACGAGAAATCGCTGCCGAATTGCGTATTGCCGGTGATATCGAGATTCGTGAACGCCGGCTTGCTGTCGCATGCCGCGAGCAACACGGCGGTCAACGCGAATCCCATCCAGACAACTATTCTTCGAAGCGGAAACTTCATATGCCAATTACCGTCCGCACGTAATGATCCACGAGCAGCGCGCCGAACAGCAGCGACAAATACACGATGGAAAACCGAAAGGTCTTGCGCGCCAGAGCATCGGAATACTCACGATAAATCTTCCACGAATAACCAAGAAACATCCCGCTGAGCACAACGGCCGATGCAAGATAAAGGACGCCGCTCATGCCGGAGATAAACGGCATCATGGTGACAACAAACAGAATCACCGTGTACAGAAAGATATGCAGGCGCGTGTATTTCTCACCGTGCGTGTTCGGCAGCATCGGCAGGCCGGCGTTCTCGTAATCCTTTCTCCGATACAGCGCCAGCGCCCAAAAATGCGGCGGCGTCCACACGAAGATAATCAGCACGAGAATCCACGCATCGCCGGGCAAGTGACCCGTAACAGCCGCCCACCCCAACGCCGGCGGCATTGCGCCTGATGCTCCGCCGATCACGATGTTCTGCGGCGTCGCGGGCTTCAACAAGCACGTGTAGATCACCGCATAACCAACAAACGTGGCGATGGTCAGCCACATGGTGAGCGCATTGGTGAACGTCCAGAGCGTCCACATGCCCAGACCGCCGAGCACCGCCGAGAACAGCAGAATCTGCGTGGTCGTGATTTCCCCGCGAGCAGACGGACGCCACGCCGTGCGGCGCATCATTGCATCGATCTTTTGCTCCATCAGGCAATTGATTGCGAACGCGGCGCCGGCCAACAGCCAGATCCCCACGGTTCCACCGATCAATACAGTCCATGGAACCATGCCCGGCGTCGACAGAAACATGCCGATCACCGCGCAGAAAACCGCGAGCTGGGTCACGCGCGGTTTGGTCAACGCGATGTACTGCGAAAGACGGCTACCGGAGGGGGAAATCAGTGTCGTGCTGTCCATAGAAACTCACGGAGCTTGGCGCGGAAGTGATGCGGAAACGGCGTCGCGCGGAGCGGTGGCAGACGATCCCACGGAAGGGATAACGGCGCGGCCGGGACGGCTGGAAGAGATTCGAAAGTTTATCATAACGAGCAACAGCAAAAGGATGGCCGCCCCGCCGTTGTGCGCCACGGCAATGGGCAGCGGCCACTGCAGCAGGATGTTCGACAAGCCCGTCAGGAACTGCACGAGGATCACGATCATCACGCCGTTGGCAGGTTTTCTCAATGACTCAAATCGACGCAGTTTCGCCGCAAGCCACAGCATATAAAGCACCACCACCACCGCGAACGTCCGGTGCGTCCAGTGGATCGCGACGAGCGCGTCCTGCGAAATGACATCGCCGTCGCCGGTCATGCCGAGCGCGCGCCACAAGTGGAAGCCGTTTTCGAAGTTCATCGGCGGAATCCAGGCGCCGTTGCATAGCGGAAAGTCCGTGCAGGCGAGCACCGCGTAATTGGTGCTGACCCAGCCACCCAACGCGATCTGCAACACGAGCAGCAACAATCCGATGAGCGCCGCCGGCAGCCAGCGGGCGGCGGTTGGATCAATAGAAGGAATGGGCGTCTGGCGCGCGGCCAGCCAGCCAAGCGATCCGAGCAGCGCCAGACCGAGCAGCAAATGCGTGGTGACAATAACGGGCTGCAGCTTCATCGTGACTGTCCATGCGCCGAATGCGCCTTGCACCACGATCAGCAGCAGAATCGATGTCGGCCACCACAGCGAGACGTGCAGCGGCCGCCGCTTGATGCGCGCCGTCCACGCAATCAGCACCTGCGCGATGATCAACACGCCGATCGCCATCGCGAAGTAGCGGTGAATCATCTCAATCCACGCCTTGCCGATACTGACCGGGCCCGTCGGCATGGCCTGATGCGCGGCGCTAATAGCGGCGTGCGCGATGAACGGCGACGACGTCCCATAACAACCCGGCCAGTCGGGGCAACCGAGGCCTGAATCCGTAAGCCGCGTGAAACCGCCGAACATCACGAGATCGAGCGTCAGGAAAGTGGTCAGCCAGACGAGCTTGCGGAATTTGTTGTCGTCGGCTTTCACCCACACGTAGGAAAGCGGCAACAGCGCGATGCAGATGCCGATCAACCCAAGTTGTAAAACGTAAGTCATGCCTGCGTTGTCCTCAGCTCTTTTTCAACCGATTCGCGACCACTTCAGCAATTTCGCCAGGTCCGCCTTGATCTTCTCGGGGTTCGGGTCTTTCGGGAAACGCATCATGAGGTTGCCGTTGGGATCTACGAGAAAGATGTGGTCCGTGAGTTTCGTGTTGGCATCGGTCGGTAGCCACGCTGCGACGGCTTTCGGGTCGGCCACCAGCATGCGCGTGTCGGGCTGCGGATACGCGGTGCGGATCACGGTGGAGACGGGTTTGTCATCGGTGCGTAGCCACACGTTGGTTACGCGCTCGCGTTCAGCCGACTGCAACACCCGCACTTGCCGCATGTAGAACAGGCGCGTGACGCATTGCTCGTTGCAGTCACCGCCGTTGACCGTGACCATCAGCCACTGGCCGCGCAGCGCAGTGAGCGGCATCGGCTTGCCTTGTTCGTCGGTGACGACCATTTGCTCGGGGATAGGGCGTTGCGGGTCGATCAACACGCCATAGCTCGTCGTGCCGCCCGTCGGCTTGAACACGTAATACATCAGGTACGACGCAATCACCGGCGCCACGCAGACGAACGCGAGCAGAAGCAGCATCCAGCGCCCCTTGTTCCACGAGCCTGGCTTGCGTTCGGGTTGCTGGGCATGCGCCTTGTGAACGGCGGACGGCGATGGTCGGGGTGTTTGCATGGACAAAATGTTGCCTCTATTCGTTTAAGGCGTCGCGTACTTCACTTCAACACGATGCGCGTCGTTCAAGCATGCCGGGTGATGCGGGTTCGAAAAGCGTTGCTCCTGCCGAGCGTGTCCGGGAGGATCTGCCCGAGCTCACCGGATCAAGCTTTTCCATCGAGCGTCTTCGGCTCAACCTGATCCGCGTCGCCCTTCTTCGCCGCGCGGCGCGCGGCGTACAACCCGAAGCCTAGCGCGGCAAACGCCATGCCCCACCATTGCAACATGTAGCCATAATTCGTATCGACACCCAGCGTAGGCGCCGGCCAATCGCGCACCAGCTTGTCGCCCGTGTTGTTCGATTGCTGGATCACGAACGGCTGCAGCGGCAAGCCCGTTTCAGCGGCATACGAAGCCACATTCAAATTCTGGCGGATCTTCAACTGCGCCGCGGAGCCGCCGTGCCCGAGCTCGAAAGCCTGCGATGCATTGGCCCGCGCGATGCCTTCAATCTCGATCTCGCCCCCCGGCGTGTCATACGGTTCGATACCCGTGCGATCCGACAGATTCCGCGGCAGCCAGCCGCGATTCACCAACACAACGCCACCGCCATCGAGCTTCAGCGGCATCACGACGTAAAAACCTGGCTGGTCGTTATACGGCCGATTATCCAGATAGACGACCTGATCGGGCATAAACGTGCCACGCGCCAGCACGCGATGAAACTCAATATCCTTCAACGCTAGCGGCACCGCGCCCACGCGTTGCGCGGGCGCGTGCTCGAACGCGACGATCCGCTCGTTCAGCTGCTCTTTCTGATGCGCGCGGTCACGTTGCCAAAAGCCCAGACGCACGGTCACGGCCATCACGATCAGGATCATCAGCGCCGGCCAGAAGCGAAATTTCATACCGCGCTGCCGCTCGTGAAACCCTCACCGCCCACGCGGCACATTACCTGCGGTGCGATAATCGAGGGATTGAACTTCTTAGCCCAACTGGCTGTTTTCATGCACATATTCGTTGCCATTGCATTCATTCTCATTATCGCGAGCCTGGGTTCAGCGCTGTACTTCATGATGACCGACAAGGGCAAAAGCCAGCGCATGGTGTGGTCGCTAGCGATGCGTGTCGGGCTGTCGATCTCGCTGTTTCTCTTCATCCTGTTCGCGCACTGGATGGGCTGGATTCAGCCCACCGGGATTCCGCTCGGACGCTGATCGCGCGTGTTGCGCGTCAAGGTTGAGCGAAGGTTCGCGCGGTTTTTAACCGAATGCTCTCAGACCTTTGCACTTGAAGCCGCGACAAAACCGCACATCGGCGCGCGACACTAAAGCATTCAAATGCAAAACGCCGCCCGAGTCATGTCGAGGCGGCGCTTTGCGAAGCATCTTCTTCAATCGACTTCAATCGACTTCAAAACTATGTTCCGACTGGAAGCCTCGGGATCGCCCCGCCGCTTCCGTAATGCCATGCGCTTACAGCCAGTACACGACCACGTACAGCCCAAGCCACACCACGTCCACAAAGTGCCAGTACCACGCGGCCCCTTCGAACGCGAAGTGATGCTCTGCGGTGAAGTGCCCGCGGATCACCCGCACGAGCACGACGGTGAGCATGGTGCCGCCGAGGAACACGTGAAATCCGTGGAAGCCTGTGAGCAAGAAGAACGTCGAGCCGTACACGCCCGAAGCCAGCGTCAGGTTCAGTTCGTTGTACGCGTGGAAATATTCGTAGCCCTGGCAGAACAAAAAGCACGTACCGAGCAGCACGGTGGCGGCCAGCCAGATGATCGTTTTCTTCCGATGATTCTCACGCAACGCATGGTGAGCGACGGTCAACGTGGCACCCGAACTGAGCAGCAACGCGGTGTTGATCGTCGGCAACGGCCAAGGTTGCATGGACCGGAAGTGCGACACGAGCGCGGCAGGACCGTCGTTCGGCCATACGGCGGTGAAGTCCGGCCAGATCAGCTTGTAATCGAGGCTGCCGAGTTGATGCAGCGCAATTTGACGCGCGTAGAACAGTGCGCCGAAGAACGCCCCGAAGAACATCACCTCGGAGAAAATGAACCAGCTCATGCTCCATCGGTACGACAAATCCACGTTCTTGCCGTACATCCCGCTTTCGGATTCCCCGATGGAATCGCCGAACCAGTGCCACAGCGTATACAGCAGCCAAAGCAGGCCGATGACGAAGGTGATCGGCGCCCACGACTCACCATTGACCCACGACGCCAGCGAAGCCATCGAGATCAGCAAGCCGGTGGCGGCCATGATCGGATGCTTCGACGGATGCGGGACGAAATAGTACGGGCTTTCGTTTTGACCGCTCATTATTGATTCTCCACTTCGATCCAGTTGCTTGAATTTTTTTCTGCCACGGCCGCAGCAGTTCGACCTGTCTGCCGCGACACCTATGGCTTTATCCCACCACCGCCCGCACCACCACCAGCAATACGATAATAAACAGCGCTGCCCCGATAACCCCCGCCGCGATCAGATGCAGCGGATTCAGCGTGGCATCGCTTTCAAGGTCGCGGCGTCGGCGCACACCGAAGAACGACCAGAAAACCGCCTTCAGCAACCGGAGAAAACTGCTCTTCGGCGCCGGCTTTTGTGTTTCAACCATCTTGCATCTCCACCGCTCGCACGGCTTGTGAACCACTCGGCCGCGCTTGCCTTGGGCGACAGACACAGAGCGCCTAAGTGCCGCTTCGCGAAACCGACTCAGGCGCGGTCAACTCGAAAAACGTATACGACAGCGTGATCGTTTTCACGTCTTTCGGCAGCTTCGGATCCACGACGAACACCACAGGCATGCGCCGCGTCTCGTTCGGCTTCAACGTTTGCTGCGTGAAGCAAAAGCACTCTATCTTCTTGAAGTATTCGGTGGCCTGCATCGGCGCGTAGCTTGGAATGGCTTGCGCCTTAACTATGCGGCCCTGCTGGTTGGTCACCTCGTACATCACCGTCATTACTTCGCCCGGATGAACGTCGAGCGAGTTCTGCTCCGGCTTGAACTGCAGCGGGCCGCGAGCATTAGCATCGAATTCGATGGCAATCTTGCGGCTCATGTCGACCTGCGTGTTCTTCGCCTCGCGTGCGCCGACGTCGCGCTGCACCAGATTGTTGATGCCGGTGATCGAGCAGATCGCGCGATACATGGGCACGAGCGCAAAACCGAAACCAAACATGGCAGCCGCCACGACGAGCAGCTTGAACATCATCGTGCGGTTGAACGCGCGGTCTTCCTTAACTTCCTGAGGCGTCAACACGTTATTTCCTAACCTCGCGAACGCACGTACTGATCGATGAAAATAGCCACAAAAAACACTGCGGCTACTGCCAGCAGGATCAGGCCAATCCGCTTATTGCCCGCGCGAATTTCCGCGGCCGTGCGTTGCTTCAATGAATTCCGGGTCATACGTTAAGGCTTTATTGCGCTAGTCATGCGCTTCGCTTTCATTGTCCAGCTTGGCGCGCGTCCCGTTTTGCATTGTCGAACGACGGAACGCGCTGCTCAGTTTCACTCCACCCGCTTCACTCGACGTGCGGCGGCTGTTCGAAAGTATGGAACGGAGCCGGGCTCGGGATGGTCCATTCCAGACCTTCGGCGCCGTCCCACGGTTTGTCCTCGGCTTTCACCAGTTCACCACCGCCCCGATAGGCAGGCAACGCTACGGCAAACAGGAAGTACACCTGCGCCAGGCCAAAACCAAACGCGCCGATGGTCGCAATCTGGTTGAAGTCCGTGAACTGCGCCGGGTAATCCGCATAACGACGCGGCATGCCGGCGAGGCCGAGGAAGTGCATCGGGAAGAACGCGATGTTGAAAAAGATCATCGACGCCCAGAAGTGAATCTTGCCGCGCGTTTCGTTGTACATCCAGCCGGTCCACTTCGGCGCCCAGAAGTACCAGCCGGAGAAGAGTCCAAAGAGAGAACCCGCCACCAGCACGTAGTGGAAGTGCGCCACCACGTAGTAAGTACCGTGCATCTGGATGTCGAGCGGCGCCATGGAAAGGATCAGGCCGGTAAAGCCGCCCATGGTGAACACGAAGAGGAAGCCGATTGCGAACAACATGGGGGATTCGAAGGTCAACGAGCCGCGCCACATGGTCGCCACCCAGTTGAACACCTTCACGCCCGTCGGCACCGCAATCAGCATGGTCGCGTACATGAAGAAGAGCTGGCCCGTGACCGGCATGCCCGTGGCGAACATATGGTGCGCCCAGACCATGAACGAGAGAATCGCGATGGACGACGTGGCGTACACCATCGAGCTATAGCCGAACAAAGGCTTGCGCGAAAACGCCGGAATCACCTGCGACACGATCCCGAACGCCGGCAAGATCATGATGTACACCTCGGGATGCCCGAAGAACCAGAAGATGTGCTGGTACATCACCGGGTCGCCGCCGCCCGCTGCATTGAAGAACGACGTGCCGAAGTGGCGATCGAACAGCACCATGGTGATCGCGCCTGCCAGCACCGGCATCACGGCAATCAGCAGGTAGGCGGTGATCAGCCAGGTCCAGCAGAACATCGGCATCTTCATCAGCGTCATGCCGGGCGCGCGCATGTTCAGGATCGTCACGACGATGTTGATACCGCCCATGATCGACGACGCACCCATCAAGTGGACCGCGAAGATCGCGAAGTCCATGCCCGGGCCCATCTGCGTGGAGAGCGGCGCATACAGCGTCCAGCCCGCAGCGGTTGCGCCGCCGGGAACGAAGAACGACGTGATCAGCAGGATGGCCGCAACCGGCAACAGCCAGAAGCTGAAGTTGTTCATGCGCGCGAACGCCATGTCCGACGCGCCGATCTGCAAAGGAATCATCCAGTTAGCGAAGCCGACGAACGCCGGCATGATCGCGCCGAACACCATGATCAGGCCGTGCATGGTGGTCAACTGGTTGAAGAACTCCGGTCGCATGATCTGCAGGCCGGGCTCGAAGAGCTCGGCGCGGATCATCAGCGCCATCACGCCTCCGGAGAGGAACATGATGAACGAGAACAACAGGTACAAGGTACCGATGTCCTTGTGGTTCGTGGCGAGCAGCCACCGACGCCAGCCGTACGGCAGTTCGTGCGCGTGCTCATCGTGATCATGAGCGTGGCCGTGGCCCGCGGTTACATCGTGTCCGATGCTAGACATGACAATCTCCTAAAGCGAATTCTGCGGCACTTGGGCATACGCTACGCCAGCTTCCTTTCAGAAGGAAGCTGGCCGAACGGACACGTCAGGCGGCCGGACTGATCTCTACACGCCGTGCTTCTCTCGCGTCAGCACCGCCCGTGATTGTTTCCGGCTTCTTCAAAATGATGCGGTCTTCCGCTACGCCCGCCGCTTTCAGCGCGTCGCGAACAGCTTGCGCACGCGTTTTCGCGAGCTCGGCGTTCGTCGCGGCGGAACCGGTCGTGTCGGTGAAACCAGACAAGCTCAGCTTCGCATCCGGATGCGCCTTGGCGTAATCGGCTGCAGCCTGGACTGCGGAAGCGGCATCGGCGGGCAAGGCGCTCTTGCCGGTCTCGAAATAGACGCTAGCCGGGAGCGCGGCCGATTGAACCGTGCCATCCGATGCCGCCGGCGCAGCGCTCGCCGCCGCGTCCGACCCTGCTGCTGCCGGGGCTGCCGCCAGATGATCGCCGCCTTCGGGCATCTTGCCGTTGCGGGCATCGGCGACTTGCTTCGGTTGCAGGATATCGCCCGTGTGGTTGCCCCACGTATTGCGTTCGTACGTGATCACCGAAGCAATCTCGACGTCGTTCAGCGTCGCGCCCCAATTCGGCATCGCGCCCTTGCCCTTCAGCACTATGCCGATGTGTTCGGCCAAAGGACCATTGGCGACCTTGCTGCCGTCGAGCGCCGGAAACTGGACCAGCGCCCTTGCCGGTCGGCTGGTGGCAGACCGCGCAATTCGACGTGTAGACCTTCGCGCCGCGCGACTTCAACTCGTCCATTGTGTAGGTCTTGTTCGGATCGTCCGCGCCTGCCGCCATTTTCTTCTTCTGGCCATCGACCCACGCCGCGTAGTCGTCGGCGGACAAAACTTCGACGACGACCGGCATGAACGCGTGTTCCTTGCCGCACAACTCGGTGCAGAAGCCGCGAAACGTGCCGACCTTCTCGGCCTTGAACCACGTATCGCGCACGAAGCCGGGAATTGCGTCCTGCTTCACGCCGAAAGCGGGCACGTACCACGAGTGCACGACGTCATCGGCTGTAGTAATAATGCGGATTTTCTGGTTGACCGGAACCACGAGCGGGTTGTCGACTTCCTGCAGATAAAGCTCGCCGATAGGTTCCTGGCCGTTCGTCTTGGCTGCGCGGCGTGGACAAGGTGGACAGGAAGTTGATGCCTTCGCCCGGACCCTTCACGTAGCTGTAGCCCCACTTCCACTGATAACCGGTCACTTTCACGGTCAGGTCAGCGTTGGTGGTGTCCTTCATTGCGACCACGGCTTTCGTGGCCGGCAGCGCCATCAGCACGACGATCACAAACGGAACGATCGTCCAGATGATTTCGACGGTCGTGCTTTCATGGAAATGCGAAGCCTTGTGCCCCTTTGACTTGCGGTGCATCAGGACTGAATAGAACATCACGCCGAACACGCCGACAAAAATCACCCCGCAGATGATCAGCATGAACGTATGGAGGCTGTAGAGCTCCTCGGCGACTTTCGTCACGGGCGTCTGGAAGTTGAGTTCATTCACTCCAGGACCGCCGGGAACGTCACTGACCGCCAGGGCTGCGCCGGCGAACAGGAGTCCGCTTAACGCCAGCACGCCCGAGAGGGCTCGCTTGATTGTTTTCATAGCTTCCTTACCCAAAATTTCCATTCAGACCCTCGACCCCCGTATGCACCCGTCCGACTCATGCACCGCCCCCCCGGGAACGATCGACTGGGCGGCGCGTGTAAATGCGTGTGCCGCTTCCTGCGTACTGCACTGCGTACTGAGCTGCCTGCTGCCCTGCGTGCTTATCTACTACGAAAGCCGTCCGATACCGCCGCCTTGCAAACACCGGCGCATGTCAATTGCAGCGCATCAGCCACATCCGCAACTCGACGGCAAACTGCTTGCGCCGATGCTGCGCCAGGTGAATCCCGACGGGCACCGACTGCCCCCGCGAAACGAGCTGCACCGGATCTCTCGGCGTCGCTCCCGGTTCAACGCGCACCCAGCGCGGATTGAACTCCATCTGAGTCAGCTTTTCGGCGTCCATTCGTTGAATCAGCAGCCGGTCATGAAACAGCAGAATCCGCTCGTAGTCGACAGCATGCCGCGCGTAGATGACGAACGCGACACCGACCGCCAGCAATTCGATACCCGTAAAAGGCAGCACCAGCCAAGCGCCCGCCCACAGCAGCAAACCCGCAATCAGCAACGAAAACAACGCCAGTGACACGTAAAAAGCCACGAATTGGCGCGGCGAGACAGAACAGTTCCGTTTGATCAACCAGTCTTTCACGACCGGTTCGGTGTCCATCGGCAGATCCGTTGCTTGCATCGCCGCCTCCTGCGTCTGATTCCTGCGTCTCGATTCCCCGCGTCCGATTTATCTAACCCGCGCCGCGTGTTGCTCACAACTCACTAGGAATGCGCCCAAAATCATGCCAGCCAGGTGACAAACTGACGCATTATAGGCGCGTTGCCCTGCATCCACAAGCAAGGTGGTGCGCGCCGCAAAGCCAAGCCGCACAAGCCTCTGCGCCATTTTGCCGCATCCTTTTGAACGCTTGTCAACGCGAGCATTCGAGGGGTGACAAACGGCATGTGCGAGTTGGTTACTTGTTTCGTTTTGAGCCTCGTCCTATATCTTCAAGCCTCACAATGCCGTGTCCTTCCGCCGTCGTTCGCGGTACCGCCTTCCATGCGTGTCCGTAGATTACTTCGAAGGTCAGCGGGATCGTACCGTCGTCGCGGCGGCGGGCCTCAAGCGCTGTGTGAAGCGCGTCACGCAACGCGCGGGCGTGCGGTCGCGATCCCGAATCCAGCGGAAATGCGCCCCAGCGGCGCACGTCCTTCAGCAGCGATTCCGGCGATTTATACGTGATCGTGAGCACTTCCTGATCCATCACCGGAATCTCGAAGCCGCTCTCGACCAGCATGTCGCCGAGATCGTGCATATCGACGAATTCGATGGTGTGCCGCCGCGGCGCCAGCCCCAACGACTTCTCCGCCTGCGCATACGCGCCGCTGAGTTCTCGCAAAGTATCCGGGCCGAGCGTGCTGAACATCAGCAGGCCGTTCACCTTGAGTACCCGCGCCCATTCGGGAAATACGAGATCGGGTCGCGCGTGCCAGTGCAGCGCGAGATTCGACCAGAGCATTTCGAACGCGCTGGCAGCAAACGGCAGTTCGGCGAAATCGGCCTGCGCGAGTTGCGGGCCACGTGCGCCGAACGCCTTGCCGAGCGTGGCGGGAAGAAAACGCCGCCAACCAGCGTTGGCTTCGGATTCGGCCTTTTCGGCCTGGTTCGCACGCGCCAGCATCGCCGCCGATAAATCCATGCCGAGCACAGATGCATCCGCGAAGCGCTCGCGCAGCCCCGGCAGATCGGCGCCCGTGCCGCAGCCCGCGTCGAGCACACGGATGGGCATTACCTTGATGTAGTCGAGACGCTCGCGCATGCGTTGCGCGATTTCGCGCGGCAGGAACGCGACGTCGTCGAAGGTCGCGGCGCGGCGATCGAAAATCTGCCTGAGACGGCGCGAATCGTAGGCCGGACGGCCAGCGTGGGCGGAAGTTGGGGACATGACGGCCTGCTTTCTAAGAGTGCGAAGTATACTCGGTCGATTCTTGAAACGTTCGGCAGAACCAGACGGCGCAAAGGTTCCCGCGTGTTTTTTTGTCGGCGGTGTGGTGCTGCCGCTTGTTTTTGGGATCGTGCGAATGAATCGACGGTTTTGTGTCGCGTTGCGTAGTTGCAACTCGCTGCGCGAAGTTTCTGCCGGCACCTTGAGGTGGCTCGCCCGGATGCGCGACATCGCGTTGCCGAGTCAGTGCGCATTGTGTGGCAATTTGTCGCATCGAGTGTTGTGTGCAGGTTGCGATGAACAGTATTGGAACGAGACGCGCACGCGCTGCCCGGTTTGTGCATTGCCCATGCCGGTGTTTGCTGGTGTTGGCGGCATCAAGAACGACGCGCCGCCGCGGTGCAGGCGGTGTATCGCAGAGCCGCCGCATTTCGACGCGACCATCGCGCTGGCTGATTATCACGCCCCGCTCGATACCCTCGCGCTCGAATTGAAATTCCACGCGCGGCTGGCGACCGCCGACGAATTCGCCCGTCAGTTGCATGCCACGTTTGACGCAACCGACGCGCCGGCGCCGGATGTAGTTGCGCCGGTGCCGTTGTCACGTAAGCGACTCAGGGTTCGAGGCTACAACCAGGCGTGGTCGATCGGGAAGCCGCTGGCCCGCCGGCTCGGCGCGCGCGCTGACGCCACGCTGATCGAGCGCACTCGCGATACCGCGCCGCAAGCGAAGCTCGATCTCGATACGCGGCGGCGCAATGTCGGCGATGCATTCAAGGTGCTGCGCGATATTCGCGGCAAACATGTGGGTATCGTCGATGACGTCATGACCTCGGGCGCCACCCTTGATGCATTGGCCCGTACGCTAAAATCAGCCGGAGCGCGGCGCGTCACCAACTTTGTCGCGCTGCGTACTCCGCAAGACTAATTTTTCCGAGTCACCGCTTATGTTTAACGTCGTATTGGTCGAACCTGAAATCCCGCCGAACACCGGCAACGTAATCCGGCTGTGCGCCAATACCGGCGCGCGCCTGCATCTGATCGAGCCGCTCGGTTTTCCGCTGGACGACGCCAAGATGCGCCGCGCCGGCCTCGATTATCACGAGTACGCGCAGATGCACGTGCATGCGAACTGGGAAACATTCCTCGAAGCCGAAGCACCTGACGTGAACCGCATGTTCGCCTTCACCACGCGCGGCTCGAAGCCGTTTTTCGGTCACACGTTCAAAGAGGGGGACTGGTTCGTGTTCGGCGCCGAAACCCGTGGCCTGTCGGACGCAGTGCTCGCGCACTTCACGAACGAGCGGCGCGTGCGTTTGCCAATGCGGCCGGGAAATCGCAGCCTGAATTTATCGAATACGGTGGCGGTCGTGACGTTCGAAGCGTGGCGTCAAACCGGTTTTGAAGGCGGCGAATAGGCCCAACGTCGGGGCCGTCACTCCGCCTTCGCATCCCGGCTCAGCAGCGCCTGAACCGCGTCACGCGGCGCGACGTTCTCGAACAGCACGCGACACACGGCGTGCGTGATAGGCATGTCGATGCCATGAGACTCGGCCAGCGCCAGGACAGCCCGGGCGCATCGCACACCTTCGGCCACATGGCCCAAGGCCGCGAGAATATCGGTGAGCGAGCGGCCCGTTGCGAGTTGCATTCCGACGGTACGGTTACGCGATAAATCACCGGTCGCCGTAAGGATCAGATCGCCGACTCCGGTCAGGCCGTTGAAGGTTTCCGCGCGGCCGCCGAGCGCCACACCGAGCCGCGACATCTCCGCCAATCCGCGCGTGATCAAGGCGGCCCGAGCGTTGAGGCCGAGCCCGAGCCCATCCGCAATACCCGTCGCGATGGCCAGCACGTTCTTCACCGCGCCGCCTACTTCCACGCCGATCACATCGTCGCCCGTGTAAATGCGCATGGCCCCGTGATGGAACGCGGCGACCGTGCGCTCGCCAAGCGTCGCTGACGCGCTTGCGACCGTCAGCGCCACCGGCAAACCCTGGCCGACTTCGCGGGCGAAACTCGGTCCCGATAGCGTGCCGTTGCTGGCGTGCTGCGGCAATTCAGCCGCGACAACCTCGTTCGGCAGACATTGCGTGTCAGCCTCGAAGCCTTTGCACAACCAGACAATATGTGCTGGAACAATGCCCGACTCGCGCATCGTCCGGCATAAGGCCCGCAGCCCCGCGACAGGCGCTGCGACCACGCAAAGAGCGTCGCCGGCTGCAGCGTGCCCCAAAGCGGATGAGAGATCAGGGTCGTACCGAAGCGATGCGGGCAGCGTTATGCCGCGCAGATAGCGCTCGTTTTCATGCAAACGGGACAGAGATTCGATGAGCGCACGATCGCGCGCCCATAGCACCGTGTCGTGGCGAGTGGCCAGATGGCCAGCCAGTGCGGTGCCCCACGCACCGGCGCCGAGAACGGCTACTTGCATGCCCGGCTCCGGAAAAAGCGAGATTTAGTTCAGGGTCGCGCCGTTGGCCACGCCTTCTTGAGCGGCGGACAACTGCGAAATACGTTGTTCGTACAGCGCCTGGAAGTTGATTTCCGCGAGGTGGATCGGCGGGAAACCGGCGCGGGTAATGGCGTCAGCGATATTCGAGCGCAGGTACGGGAACAGAATGGTCGGGCACGCAATGCCGACGAGCGGATCGATTTGATCGGCCGGAATGTTGCGGATATCGAAAATACCCGCTTGCTTGGCTTCGATCAAGAACGCGACCTTGTCGGACACCTTCGCGGTCACGGTGCCGGTCACCAGCACTTCGAACACGCTTTCTGCGAGGCGCTCTGCCTTCACGTCCACTTCCACTTCCACCGACGGCATATCCTGCTCGAGGAAAATGCCCGGCGAGTTGGGCTGCTCAAGCGACATATCCTTCAAATAGATGCGCTGGATGTTGAAGAACGGCTGGTTGTTGTCGTCAGACATGGTTGATTCCCTTGATTATTTAATATGCAACCCGCGTCTTTTCCGGTTTTTTCCGGCTGAAAGCCACGGGTTGCTCACCTGCATAGGCCGAATGCGCTCAGGCTGCCTCGAGCAGCGGTGTAAGACCGCCCTTGCGATCGAGTGCAGACAGGTCGTCATAACCGCCGACATGCGTCTCGCCGATAAACACCTGCGGCACCGTACGCCGGCCCGTACGCGTCATCATTTCGTCGCGTTTCGCCGGATCACGGTCTATCAGCACCTTCTCGACGCTTTCTACGCCGCGCGACTTTAGTAGACGTTCGGCCATCTGGCAATACGGGCACACTTGCGTGCTGTACATGATCACTTTCTTCACTTTACCGCTCCTTGTTTCACGACCGGCATGCCGGCTTTCTGCCAGGCATCCAGTCCACCCTGCAATACGTGGACCTCGGCGTAGCCGCCATCGCTGACGATCCGGCTAGCCTTCTGGGACTGTTGGCCGGTCTGGCATACGAGCAAGACCGGATTGCCCTTATTTTTCGCGATTTGGCCAATCTTTGCTTGAAGCTCCGCCAGATCGAAGTTTCGGGCGGCCGGAAGGTGCCCCTTCGAATACTCGGCGGCTGGCCGCACGTCGATCACCGCTGCGTTGCGCCGGTTGATCAGTTGAATCGCTTCTGCGGGCGAAACGCCGCCGCGGCCGCGCCGGACAAGCGTCGGCCAAAGCAGCAGTCCACCAGAAATGAGGGCGACCGCAATAAGTACAAGGTTGGTGTAATCGGTGAAAAACTTCACGTCGGGACCGCCGGAAAGGGTGTGTGGAGAAAAGAAAAGTCTTAAAAAAATCGGGACAATCCAGCCATTATAAAATAACCATTCTCTGCGATGGCCTCGGCCTATCGGCCGAGTTGCGCCAGAACGCGTTGCCGCACAGAATCGATACCACTTTCCGCTTATCTGCCACGCTTATCTGCCGCTTCCTAACTAACCGACCTTTTAACGGACATCATGTACAAGCTAGTGCTCATCCGCCACGGCGAATCCACGTGGAACAAGGAAAACCGATTCACAGGCTGGGTCGACGTCGACCTGACTGAACAGGGCAGCCGCGAGGCGCAGCAGGCCGGCTTGCTGCTGAAAGAGGCTGGTTTCAGCTTCGACATTGCCTATACCTCGGTCCTCAAGCGCGCAATCCGCACGCTTTGGCACGTGCAGGACCAGATGGACGAAATGTATTTGCCCGTTGTGCATTCATGGCGCCTCAACGAGCGGCATTACGGAGCGCTCTCGGGCCTGAACAAGGCCGAGACCGCGAAAAAATATGGCGATGAGCAAGTGCTGATCTGGCGCAGAAGCTACGACACGCCGCCGCCTGCGCTCGATCCTTCGGACGAACGCACGTCGTTCAACGACCCGCGCTATGCGAGAGTGCCACGCGAAGAGTTGCCGCTGACCGAGTGCCTGAAAGACACAGTCGCACGCGTGATGCCCATCTGGAACGAGTCCATTGCGCCGGCCGTCAAGGCGGGCAAGCGCGTGCTGATCGCAGCGCACGGCAACTCCATGCGCGCGTTGATCAAGTATCTGGACGGCATCTCCGACGACGACATCGTCGGACTGAATGTCCCGAATGGCGTGCCGCTCGTCTATGAACTCGACGAAAACCTGAAGCCGATCAAGAACTATTACCTCGGCGACCCGGACGCAATCGCAAAGGCGCAAGCCGCGGTAGCGAAACAAGGGAAGGCGGGATAAGCGGCGGTCGCATTTTTATACCCGGCATTTCCAAGCGGGCGATGCGAGGTTTTCGTTCAGCTTCCTCGCCCGCGATTGATGTCGTATGCGTGGGTAGCAGCGTTCTTACCGGCGCCCCACGGCGATTTTCCCCTGCGCAAGCAAAGAAATCGCACTCCGCAAGACTTTTCACCTGATGATTTAAGTCGACCGGATATTTGCCGGCAATAACGAATCTGAAACCCGATAACTCGAAAAAAAACGGGAAAACCAGAGAAATCGAAAAAAGGACCGCACCCGCTTTATCCCGGCGAAAGCCCTTTAAGCTGCGTTTAAGTCGTGGCCGGGGGCTTGCAGTTATACTGCGCAGTCAACCACGACGCAGCCTAATCCGCTTCCGACCGCAACAGACTCTATGCGAAAGAACCTGAAAAACATTGGCCTGATCGCCGCGGGCCTTGCTACCGGCGTATTTGCAACACTGCAGCTCTCCGCATCCGCCCAGCAATCCGCCACCACGCCTCTTCCGCTAGATCAACTGCGGTTGTTCGCCGAAGTATTCGGTCAAATCAAGCATGAATACGTCGAACCGGTCGACGACAAAAAGCTTCTCACTGCCGCTATCAAGGGCATGGTGTCGAGCCTCGACCCGCATTCGTCGTATCTGGACAAGACCGATTACGAAGAACTTCAGGAGCAGACCAAAGGTCGCTTCGCTGGGCTCGGCATCGAAATTTCGTCGGAAGACGGGTTGATCAAGGTAATTTCGCCTATTGAAGATACGCCGGCGTTCCGCGCGGGCATTCGGCCGGGCGACCTGATCACGCGTATCAACGACAAGCCGGTGCGCGGCATGACGCTGGACAACGCCGTCAAGCAAATGCGCGGCGAACCTGGCACGAAGGTCACGCTCACCATTTTCCGCAAGTCAGACGACCGCACGTTCCCGATCACGGTCACGCGCGCGCTCATTCGCGTGCAGAGCGTGAAGATGAAGGTGCCGGCGCCGGGTTATGGCTATATCCGGATCACGAGCTTCCAGGAACGCACGGTGCCGGATCTCGCGGCGAAGCTGCAGGATCTCGCGCGTCAGCAGCCTGACCTGAAGGGTCTCGTGCTCGACCTGCGTAACAACGGCGGCGGATTGCTGCAGAGCGCGGTCGGCGTTGCCGGTGCGTTCCTGCCGGACAACGCGGTGGTGGTGTCAACAAACGGGCAAATCGCGGACGCGAAGCAAACCTTCCGCGACACCTACGACAACTATCGCCTCCCGTCGTTCGACACCGATCCGCTGAAGAACCTGCCGGAAATCTTCAAGAAAGTGCCAATGGTCGTGTTGACCAATGCGTACTCGGCGTCAGCCTCCGAGATTGTCGCGGGCGCGCTGCAGGATCATCATCGCGCGTTGATCGTGGGCAAGACCACGTTCGGCAAGGGTTCCGTGCAGACCGTGCGGCCAATGACGGCAGATACCGCGCTGCGTCTGACCACGGCGTATTACTACACGCCAAGCGGCAAGTCGATTCAAAACAAGGGCATTCGCCCGGACGTTCCGGTCGATCAGTACGCAGAAGGCGATCCGGACGATGCACTCGTGACGCGCGAAGTGGACTATTCGAACCACTTGGCGAACACGCAGGACCCGAACGAGAAGAAGGAACAGGAAGCCCGCGAATCGGACCGGCTCGAGCAACTGCGCATTCTTGAAGAGCAGAACGACAAGAAGACGCCGGAGCAGCGCCGGAAGGATCGTGAGCGCAAACCGGTTGAGTTTGGCACTGCGGATGACTTCATGCTCCAGCAAGGTTTGAACAAGCTGGAAGGCAAGCCCGTGCAGGAATCGAAGTCTTATTCCGAGCGGAAGCTGGCGCAGAACAAGCCGGCCCCTTCGGCGTCGGCACCAATCGTCGTTCCGCCTGCCCTGCCGGCTACCCCAGGGTCGGATGCAGCGCCTGATTCGGCGCCGGTTCCGGCATCGGCTACGCAGTAAGTTTTTGCATTTCGGTCAGCGCGGGGGTTTCTCTCGCGCTGACCGGACTTTAATTTGATTGTGCTTTAAATAATCCGCATCACCCGTCGCGTCTGCGACGTTGGTCAAACACTCCCCACGGAATCCTGTCGTCGCCTTCCCGCGATTAAAATAGCGGCTTTGCGATCGTGCGCCACGTTTCTCCCCACGGCGCCGGTCGAAGTCCACTCGAGCGCTCGATGAACGACGATCAGCTTCTCCGCTACTCCAGACATATCCTCGTCGATGAAATCGGCATCGAAGCACAACAACGCTTCCTCGATGCGCACGCGATCATCATTGGCGCCGGTGGACTCGGATCTCCTGCCGCGATGTATCTGGCTGCAGCGGGTATCGGCGAAATCACGCTGGTCGACGCCGATTCCGTTGATCTCACGAATCTCCAGCGTCAGATCCTGCACGTTACGGCGTCTGTCGGAAAACCCAAGGTGGATTCGGCCCGCGACACGCTAGCCGCGCTCAACCCCGGAGTGAAGCTCAACACGGCAGCCATCCGTGCCGACGCCGCCTGGCTAAACGAGCACGTCCCGCACGCGAGCGTCGTACTCGATTGCACTGATAACTTCGCCACCCGCCACGCGATCAATGCAGCGTGCTTCGCACACGGCGTTCCGCTCGTCTCAGGCGCCGCGCTCCGCTTCGACGGTCAGATCAGCACCTTCGACTTCCGCTCCGCCCAATCGCCCTGCTACGCCTGCGTGTTTCCGCCCGACGAAACATTCGAGGAAGTCGCTTGCTCGACCATGGGCGTGTTCTCACCGACAGTCGGCATCATCGGCACCATGCAGGCGGCCGAGGCGCTGCGTGTGATCGGTGGCTTCGGTACGACGCTCGAAGGACGCTTGATGATGCTCGACTCGCTGCGCATGGAGTGGAACACGATGCGCATCGCGCGGCAGGCCGACTGCCCGGTTTGCGCCGGCGCAGAACGGTCTAATTGAAAAGCAATTGTCGCAATTAAGAGTTTTCTTGTTCAGTTGAGGGGACAACAGGTCTAAGCTGGCGCCCGTTTTAACGAGAACAATAAAATGAGCGCGAACGCGAGGCACAGTAATCGAGGCAGGCCCGAAATGGAGGAAGGCCCGGCAATTCCCATATTCAATGGCGCCGAAGGCATTCTTTACGACTTCAACTACGGTTGTCGGGTGCAAGTTCCGGTCAGCGGTTGGCGTGTCAGGATTTTCGATACCGATACGTTCAACGTGCTATTGAATGAGCAGGTCGACGCCAATGTCGTCATTGCGAGCATGCGCAAATACTACGTGCGCTACCTGCTCGAAGTATTCGATGGACCCCGCCTGGTTTTCTCTCACACCTTCAATCCAACGGCCAAAAAGATTCGGCTGCGCATGCCGCCGTGGGCACTCGGCGATTCAATCGCGTGGATGCCGTTCATTGAAGCGTTCCGTGAGCAGCATCAATGCGAAATACACGTACCCATGGGCGAGCACCTTCAACCGCTGTATCGGGACAGCTATCCACATCTGCATCTTGCAACCGAAGCGGAATTGACCGGGCAGAATGACGCGTACTACGCCACCTATTACTTCGGCTGGATCGTGCCGTTCTTCGAACGTGACCACCAACCAACTGACCCTCGTATCAGCAATATGCAAGATACCGTCGCTTATCAGCTTGGCGTGCCTCCCGGTGAGCAAAAGCCAACGCTTGTGATCCCGGACACGGCGAGGCTTATCGCTGATCGCTATGTTTGTATCGCGACGCAGGCGACCCGGCAGCGCAAGTACTGGAACAATCCGGACGGCTGGCCGACCTTGATCGAGCATCTGAAATCGCTGGGATATCGCGTTCTGTGCATCGATCAGTACTGGCAGTATGGCGACGATGAATTCACGAACACCATGCCGCAAGGTGCCGAAGATTTCACCGGCGATCAATCATTGCAGGATCGCGCAAACCTGCTGCTGCACGCTGACTTCTTTATCGGACTGGGTAGCGGCCTGTCGTGGCTTGCGTGGGCGCTCGGCGTGCCGGTCGTCATGATCAACGGTTTCACACATCCATCGACCGAGTTCTACACGCCGTACCGCGTGATCAATTTTCACGCATGCAATAGCTGCCTGAACGATACAAGCATCGAATTTGCGCCCGACTCTTTCGGACGATGTCCACGCTTTGAAAATAGCCCGAATCGATTTCAATGTTCATCGGCGATTACGCCTCATTTCGTCATGCGCGTGGTCGACAAGCTCGTTAGCGATCACAGACTTTTATGCACTAAGGTTTGAGGAACTCGGCGTTGCGCGGCTCGTAACTCATTCTGTCTCAAATTTAAGAGTTATCCAATTTGCCTGAATGTTCGGCGGCCTTATCGTGGCCGCTGTACTTTCAACGCAATTGGAGCAACACGTGAGCGAGACAGCAAACCCCGGCACGCAACACGGCTGGATCGAAACGGAATTCGCCAAGCCTGGCGTCCTGGCGATCAACGGACCGGAAGGCATCCTTTACGATTTCAACTACGGTTGCCGCGTGCAGGTTCCCGTGGACGGCTGGCGTGTCCGCATGACCGATCTCGACACGTTCAACGTCCTTCTGGACGAAGCGGTGCAAGCGCACAAGGTAATCACGAGCAGACGCAAGTATTTCGTGCGCTTCCTGCTGGAAGTATTCGATAACGAGCGCCTCGTGTTCTCGCACGCATTCAACGCCGCCAACAAGAAGGTGGCGCTTCGCATGTCGCCGCTCGCGCTGGGCGACTCGCTCGCATGGCTGCCGGTCATCGACGCATTCCGCGAACAGCACCATTGCCAAATCCATATGCCGCTGGCCACGCATCTGCAGCCGCTTTTCCGCGATGGTTATCCGCATCTGCACATCGAGACCGAGGACGATCTCGATAACCAGCGCGACACTTTCTATGCAACGTATTACCTCGGTCTGCTCAAGCCGTTTTCCGAACGCGATCATCAACCCACCGATCCGCGTATGAGCAACATGCAGGACATGATCGCGTATCTGCTCGGCGTGCCTTGTGAGGAACGCCGGCCGAACGTGGTCATTGCGGACAAAACGCGCACGATTGCCGAGCGCTACGTGTGCATCGCGACGCAATCCACCGCGCAATGCAAGTACTGGAATAACCCGCGCGGCTGGCCGACTCTGATCGAACATCTGAAGACGCTGGGTTATCGCGTGCTGTGTATCGACCGGGACAAGCGCTACGGCAACGCGGAGCACATGAACACGATGCCGGAAGGCGCCGAGGATTTCACGGGCAACCGGCCGTTGCAGGAACGCGCGAGTCTATTGCACCACGCGGATTTTTTTATCGGATTGGGAAGCGGATTGTCATGGCTGGCATGGGCGGCAGGCACGCCCGTGGTCATGATCAGCGGCTTCTCGCATCCGTCGACGGAGTTCCGCACGCCGTATCGCGTGATTAATTTTCACGGCTGCAATAGCTGTTTCAACGACACCACCGAGGAATTCGATTCGCAGAATTTCGCGTGGTGCCCGCGCCGCGCCGGCAAGCCGCAGCAGTTTCAATGCACTTCCATCATTACGCCTGAGTTCGTGATGCGCGTCGTCGATAAACTCATCGCCGATCGCGCCCTCGCTCAAACCTTCTGAAGCACGGCCAGCGCGGCGAGCAATTCCGCAGGTTCATATGCGGCGAGCACGTCCGCGACCGGCTTCTGCAACGCCTTCAGATCCGCGCGCAGAATCTCCTGCTTGACGACCAGCAACTGACTCGGGTGCATCGAAAACTCGGTCAGTCCCATGCCGAGCAGCAGGCGCGTCACGGTCGGGTCGCCGGCCATTTCACCGCACACTGACACCGGCACGCCGGCGGCTTTCGCCTCGCGCAGCGTGAACGCGATCAAGTGCAGCACGGCGGGATGCAGCGGGTCGTACAGATGCGCGACGGCGTTATCGGCGCGATCGATGGCGAGCGTGTACTGGATCAAATCGTTGGTCCCGATCGACAGGAAATCCAGCCGCTTCAGGAACAAACGCACGGCAATGGCAGCCGCCGGAATCTCGATCATCGCGCCGATCTGGATGTTGCGGTCGTAGTCGATACCGGCGTCGTCGAGTTGGCGTTTCGCTTCGTGAATCAGGTCCAGCGTCTGGTCGATTTCCTGCGCGTGCGCGAGCATCGGAATCAGGATCTTCGCCCGGCCAAACGCCGACGCCCGCAAGATCGCCCGCAGTTGCGTCATGAACATCTGCGGCTCGGACAAACTCCAGCGGATCGCCCGCAAACCAAGCGCCGGATTCTGCGCGGTTTCGTAACCGTCGCCGCTGCTCATCGACTCCAGCGGCTTGTCCGCGCCCACGTCGATTGTGCGAATGGTCACTGGCCGCCCGTTCATCAGCTCGATCGCGCGCCGGTACGCCGCGAATTGCTCCTCTTCTTCCGGCAGCTCGTCCTTGTGATTCATGAACAGGAATTCGCTGCGGAACAGGCCGACGCCCATTGCGCCGGCGTCGAGCGAGGTTTTGGCGTCCTCGGGTAACTCGATGTTCGCGCACAAGTCGATCTTGGTGCCGTCCAACGTTTGCGTCGGCGAGAACTTGAGGCGCTGCAGCTTGCGCTGCTCGAGCACCTTTTCGCTCTGCCGATACGAATACTCTTCCAGCACGATCGGCGCGGGATCCACGATCACGATGCCGTGATCCCCATCCACGATAATCAAGTCGTTCTGCCGGATCAAAGCGCTCGCCTGCTGCACGCCGACCGATGCAGGAATCCCGAGGCTGCGGGCAACGATCGCGGTGTGCGACGTGCGCCCGCCGAGATCCGTCACGAAGCCCTTGAAGGCTTGCGTCTTGAACTGCAGCATGTCGGCGGGCGCGATGTCGTGGGCGACCACGATCATGTCGCTATGTCCGTTAGTCGCCGCGCCGTCCACGACGAGCGTGGCAGTCGATGGCGCGCCGGCCAGCGCCTTCAGCACGCGCTCGACTACTTGCTGAATGTCGGCTTTGCGTTCGCGCAAATATTCGTCTTCGATATCGTCGAAATGACGGCTCAGGATTTCGAGCTGTTCGGTCAGCGCCCATTCCACGTTGTAGCGGCGGGTGCGGACCAGGTCGATGGTTTCGTGAACGAGCATGGCGTCGTTCAGGATCATTGAATGCACGTTGATGAATGCGCCCATTTCACTGGGTGCATCGGCGGCGAGGTCGTCGCGTAATGCGTCGAGTTCCGCATGCACCTGGGCTTGCGCGGCGTGAAAGCGCTCAATTTCAACGTCGATGCGATCCGGCTCGACCAGATAATGATCGACTTCAAGCGCCGCAGCCGCGATCAGATAAGCACGGCCGATGGCGATGCCTCGGGAGACGGGAATTCCATGCAGCGTGAACGACACGCGCACCTCTCTCTAGTTATGATGGTTCGCGGTTTTATCGAGTCTCCGGCTGGCGATTCGATCCGCGCTTCATTATAAATTCGAACGCGTTCCGACACCCTTTGCGGCGCAGCAGTTTTTGTCACAAAACGACGACCGGGGCAAGGTCGAGTGACCCACGTCACGCCGGCACGAAAAAAAGCCGCGTGAACACGCGGCTTTTTTATCACTACTGCAGGCGGGACAAATTATTGTCCTTCGCCGAATTTATCCGCGATCAAGGCGAGGATGTCTTTCATGGCTTCCGCTTCGTCGGCGCCTTCGGTTTCTATGGTCACCGTGCTGCCGATTCCCGCCGCCAACATCATCACGCCCATGATGCTCTTCGCATTGATCCGGCGGCCGTTGCGGCTCATCCAGATCTCACATTGAAAATTTCCTGCCAGTTGTGTGAGCTTCGCGGAAGCACGCGCGTGCAGTCCAAGCTTGTTCACAATCGTTGTTTCTTGTTGCAGCATGATGCTCCGGGCGCTAGGTGAAGTGGCTGACTCGTGCAGCTGCCTCGATGCTTGAAGATGTCAAATAATCGGCTTGGTGCAATACGCTTAGTGCAGCACGCTTAGTGACTGGCTACTTTCTCGGGAGCGCGAGCAGCCGCGACCGTGCCAACTACCGCACCAGACGCCGCCGCGTTAGCTGCCACATTAGTTGCCACATTAACCGCCGCACTGACCGCGCAATTCGCTACGGCCGCCGCCGCGTTCGCCATCGCGCATTGATTTGCTGGCGTGGAAGCATCCAGTTCCTGAATGCCCTTCGATCCACCCTGCAGCGACTTTTCAGCCAGCGTATCCAGCGGCGTGGTCCGGTAACACACGGCGCGCACGAGCATCGGAAGGTTGACGCCGGACAGCACGCGAACGCTGTCGCTTGCCAGGCTCTGCGCAATATTCGCGGGCGTCGCGCCGAACACGTCGGTGAGCACAACCGCGCCGTTCTCTTCCTTCAGACGGTCGATTTCCGAACGCGCGAACGCGCGAACCTCGACGGGATCGCAATCCGGCATGACATCGATCACGCCGATGCGCGCGGGCAAGCCGCCGTAAATGTGGGTAATGCACTCCCGTAACGCCGAGGCGAACGGTGCGTGTGCAATGATCAGAATGCCGGCCATATCAGTGTGTGCTGCCCCAAAACGACGAGATGCGTCGGAAATCGTGGGAACCTGCTGTTATATATGCGCAATTACATAACGCAACTGCAACATCGATCCAAATGCACGAACCTCAACCAAGCCATGACTCAAGCGACAACTCAAGCTTAATCGGATTTCGCACGCCTTGCGCGGCGTAATGCACTGCAGCAAGTTTCCACTTTCAATTTCGGGGCCGGATCATGCCACGAAACGAATCTCATGAGAAGGAGATTGTAACAGTCCGGGAGAAATCAATGGATTGACTGCCATTTTGACCACCGCCTCTAATTTTTGGAGCTATCGGCTCCAGCGGCGCGTTCCAATGCATCGATAAACATGCCGGCTACATCGAAGCCCGTCTGATCCATGATTTCGCGGAAGCATGTCGGGCTCGTCACGTTCACTTCGGTCAGGTAGTCGCCGATGGCATCGAGTCCGACAAGCAGTAAGCCGCGATCGAAGAGCGTCTGTCCCAGCGTTTCCGCAATGCGGCGATCGTTCTCTGTCAGCGGTTGCGCGCGCCCCAAGCCGCCGGCGGCCAGGTTGCCACGCACTTCGTTGCCTTGCGGAATCCGGGCAAGCGAATACGGCACCGGTTGTCCGCCGATCAGCAGAATGCGTTTGTCGCCATCGGTAATTTGCGGGATGAACTTCTGCGCCATGACGCTGCGCGCGCCGTTGTCGCTGAGCATTTCCACGATCGTGCCAAGGTTCATGCCATCGGCTTTCACGCGAAACACGCCCATGCCGCCCATGCCGTCGAGTGGCTTCAGGATCACATCGCCGTGTTCGGCATGGAAAGAACGCAGACGCGCGGCGTCGCGGGTAACGAGCGTGGGCACGACGAATTCCGGCCATTCACCGATAGCCAGTTTTTCCGAGTGATCGCGAATGGCGCGCGGCTTGTTGAAGACGCGCGCGCCGGTACGTTCGGCCATTTCCAGAAGCCACGTGGACGTGACGTATTCCATGTCGAACGGCGGGTCTTTGCGCATCAGGACGGCGTCGAAATGCTTGAGATCGAGTAGCTCAGGCGCGTCGGCCACGTACCACGACGAGCGGGCGGAATCGGCTTCGTCGCCGATTATTTTCACGCGCTGCACCGTCCCCTCCACCTTGCTTCCGGCCCAGGCGAGGTGTTGCGGCTGGCACGCGTAGAGCGTGTGTCCGCGACGCGCGGCTTCGGCCATCATTGCGTAGGTCGTGTCTTTGTAGATCTTGAAATGATCTAGCGGATCGGCGATAAAAAGGATGTCCATAAGCGTCCAGAACGGCCGTTCGGCCAAGATGTAATCGAGATGACTGCGGGATGACCGCGCGCTTGCTGGCGGTCTGGCAATACGCGATTTTTAACACGTCAGGGGCGTTCGCGCCTGAAGCGCAAACGGCCGCAACTTCGTGCGGCCGTCGTATTGTTGTGCAGCTTAGACCTGAATCGCTTCCGGATCGGTCTTTTCCAGTTCCAGCGATGCCGCCAGCAACCCCAGGCGCGCCACCACGCCATACATGTAAAAGCGGTTCGGCGGCGCGGCGCCGGGTTTCGCGTGAGCATCGGGGAGCGCAGTGTGCTCAAAGCCGAGCGGCACGAAATGCATGCCGGGCGCGTTGAGGTTCTGGTCGCGCTCCCGGGAATCGTGCACACGATAAAACCCGCCCACCACGTACCGGTCGATCATATAAACCACCGGCTCGGCGACCGCATTTTCCACGCGCTCGAACGTGTGCACGCCTTCCTGGACGATCACGTCGTGGACTTCGAGTCCGTCCTTCGCGTCGTTCATTTTCACGCGTTCGCGCTTGGTCAGCGCGGCGACTTCGCAGGCGTCGTGCACGGTCATCACGCCTTTGCCGTAAGTGCCGGCGTCGGCCTTGATGACCACATACGGTCGCTCGCTGATCCCATACTCCCGATACTTCTTCGCAATCTTCTTCAGCACGCCGTCGATGGCATCCGCCAGCGCTTCCTCGCCGGTCCGCGCCTCGTAATCCACGCCTTCAACGTGCGCGAAATACGGGTTGATCATCCACGGATCGATTTCGACGAGCTTCGAAAACTTCTTCGCGACATCGTCGTAACAAGCAAAGTGATTGGACTTCCGGCGCACGGCCCAGCCTGCATGCAGCGGCGGCAGCAGATATTGCTCGTGCAGATTTTCAAGCACCGGCGGAATGCCGCCGGACAGGTCGTTGTTCAGCAGGATCGAGCAGGGGTCGAAGTTCTTCAGACCCAGCCGGCGCGGCGTGCGTTCGAGCGGCTCGAGGACGATCTTCTGTCCATCGGCGAGCGCGATGGTGACGGGGCCGTGAATGTTTTCATCCAGCGTGCCGAAGCGGATATTCAGCCCGGCCTGACGCATGATCGTGGCGAGCCGCGCGACGTTCTCGAGATAAAACGCGTTGCGCGTATGGCGCTCGGGAATCACGAGCAGGTTCTTCGCGTCGGGACAGATCTTTTCGATCGACGCCATGGCGGCCTGCACGGCAAGCGGCAGCACTTCCACCGGCAGGTTATTGAAGCCGCCGGGGAACAGGTTGGTGTCGACGGGAGCGAGCTTGAAACCCGCGTTGCGCAAGTCCACCGAGCAATAAAAAGGCGGCGTGTGTTCTTGCCACTCCAGCCGGAACCAGCGTTCGATGGACGGCGTCGCGTCGAGTATCTTCCGCTCGAGATCGAGCAGAGGGCCGTTTAACGCCGTTACGAGATGCGGAACCATTGATCACTCGCGGACTGAAGAGGAAAGATTGTAGAACAAGTGCCTGATCTATTTGGGTATGAACTCCCTTTTACCAAGCCTATTCGCACGGTTTGTGCCGCTCGGCGCATCAATGGAGGAATGCCGGCAAGCGTTACCGCGCGCCAAAAGCCGGACAAAAAAATGCCCGCCTGATATGGGCGGGCAAAATCGCTGCGCTTGTCTCGGAGCCTTGCTGCTATTACAGGCGATCGATCCGAAGTTGAAACCGCGGCCTCTCGCGCCGGGTTTCAACCTCCCTGAAACACTTTTTATTCGACGTGTTCGCCATGCAGCGTCACGTCGAGACCTTCACGTTCCTCTTCTTCTGTGACACGAAGACCCATGACCATGTCGATAACTTTCAGCAGGACGAAGCTGACCACGCCGCTGTAGACCAGCGTGGTGAGCACGCCTTTAGCCTGCAGCAAGACGCTGCCGTCCGCGCCGCCGATGTCCTTGACCGCGAAGATGCCCGTCAGGAGCGCGCCGAGAATACCGCCTACGCCATGGACGCCGAACGCGTCGAGCGAGTCGTCGTAGCCGAGCTTCGTCTTGAGCCACGTTGCCGACCAGAAGCAGACCACGCCAGCCGCAATGCCGATCACGATCGCACCCGTCACACCGACGTAACCCGAAGCCGGCGTAATCGCCACCAGACCAGCCACCGCGCCCGAGATGATGCCGAGCACCGAAGGCTTGCCCTTCGCCAGCCACTCCGCGAACATCCAGCCGAATGCGGCAAATGCGGTGGCGATTTGCGTCGTGAGCATTGCGAAACCGGCACGGCCGTCAGCCGCCACTGCCGAACCCGCGTTGAAGCCGAACCAGCCGACCCACAGCATCGATGCACCGATCAGCGAAAGCACCAGGTTGTGCGGCGCCATGACTTCGCGCCCATAACCGACCCGCTTGCCGAGCACCAGGCAGCACACCAGGCCTGCAATACCCGCGTTGATGTGAACCACCGTGCCGCCTGCGAAGTCCAGGATGCCGGCTGCCGACAGCCAGCCCGTCGGTTCCCACACCATGTGGGCGACCGGCGAGTAGACGATCAGCGACCACAAGCCCATGAATACGAGCATCGCGGAGAACTTCATGCGGTCGGCGAACGCGCCGGCAATCAGCGCCGGGGTGATGATCGCGAACGTCATCTGGTAGACGAAGTAGACGGACTCCGGAATCGTCGGCGCCAGGTGGCTGACGGTGAGCGTGACGCCCTTGTCGCCCTTGATGTAGTTCATGCCGTGCAGGAACACCCGCGAGAAGCCGCCGATGAACGAGTTACCCGGCGTGAACGCAAGGCTGTAGCCGACGACCGTCCAGATGATCGTGACCAGGCAGCAGATTGCGAACGACTGCATCACGGTCGCGAGCACATTCTTCTTGCGGACCATGCCCGCGTAGAAGAGCGCGAGGCCCGGGACCGTCATGAACAGAACGAGTGCGGTGGAGGTCAGCATCCAGGCGGTGTCGCCGGCACTGATCTTCGATGAATCCACGGAGAACGGTTCCGTCGGCGCGGCCGGTGCAGCTGCTGCGTCGGATGCCGGGGCGGCCGCTGCCGCACTGGCGGTGGCGTCGGGTGCGCTTGCAGGTGCTGCTGCGGCCGTGTCTGAGGCTGCGGCCGATGCAGCCGCAGGCGCCGAGGCATCCTGCGCCATTGCGGCGCCGACGCTGACTCCAAGCAGCGATCCCGCCATCATCAAGGACATCAATAATTTACGCATTCTTCTGTTTCCTCTTATCGCCGTTTCTTTTCTTAGAGAGCGTCCGCGCCGGTTTCACCCGTGCGAATGCGAATGACTTGTTCAATCGGGGTGACGAAGATCTTGCCGTCGCCGATCTTGCCCGTGCGTGCCGCACGCTCGACCGCTTCGATGGCCTGGTCGACGATGTCGTCCGAGACCGCCGCTTCGATCTTCACTTTCGGCAGGAAATCGACCACGTACTCGGCGCCGCGATACAGCTCCGTATGGCCCTTCTGGCGCCCGAAGCCTTTTACCTCGGTAACGGTGATGCCCGAGACGCCAATAGCCGACAACGCTTCGCGTGCTTCGTCGAGCTTGAACGGCTTGATGATTGCGGTAATGAGCTTCATGTATCCCTCGATGTTGTGTGCTGATACTTCGTTGCCCCATGCCCGTCGGGAGCGGCCCCTGTTGCACCACACCGCATTGCCGACCGCCCGGAAAAGCGCGCACGGACAAGCCCCGGGCCACTTATGCAACTCGTATGCCATGTATGCGTCTACGCATGCTGAACAGGGCTTCGAGGGGTGCGGCGCGCTTCCATAGACCGGATGGCCAACGCTGCCTGCGTGCGCTGGCGCGCACCGTGGATCGTTGCTAGAGTGCTCGCAAGGTCCGGCACGAAAGTGCCACCGCCCAAGCACTCCATCGTGCAGCGCGGTCGTATGACAGTTCTCGCGATGCATATGAACGCGCACCAAAATGGATCATCCGGTTTCCCGGAGCACAGACCTAACAATGAATGCACTTTTATGGTGCGCAAGAGGAAAGACCGTATGAAACAACCCAACGATGTGTTCAATGAGTTCCAGGCCAAGATGAGTGAACTGCTGAAGAATTCGCCGGCAAAAGACATCGAACGGAATATGAAAGCCATGCTTTCCCAAGGCTTTTCAAAGCTGGATCTGGTGACGCGCGAAGAATTCGATACCCAGACACAAGTGCTCGTGCGCACGCGCACGCGGCTCGAGGAACTCGAACGGCGGGTCGCGGAACTGGAAGTCAAGCTCGGCGGCGGCGCATCGTCGTCCAGCGCTCAGGACTGAATGTTCTGAGCGTGGGCTAATGCGTGTCATCGGCTAAGCGAGCCGTGATGTTGAATCATTAGACCGCCGCCCCGTGTCTGCGAGGCGTCGGCAGCGGGGAAAAAATCATGTCGCTTGCCGTGGTGCGCAGCCGCGCGCCCGCCCCTGGGCGCGCGCCCGAGGTGACCGTCGAGGTTCATCTCGCCAATGGATTACCGTCGTTTTCAATTGTCGGCTTGCCCGATCTCGAAGTCCGCGAAAGCCGAGAACGCGTACGCGCCGCGCTCCAGAATTGCGGCTTTGAGTTTCCAGTCCGCCGCATTACCGTCAATCTCGCCCCCGCTGATCTGCCAAAGGAAACCGGCCGCTTCGACTTGCCTATCGCATTGGGCATTCTGGCGGCGAGCGGGCAGATCCCTGTCGAAGCGCTGCTGCATCGCGAGTTTGCCGGCGAGTTGTCGCTGACTGGCGCCATCCGGCCAATGCGCGGCGCGTTCGCCATGGCGTGCGGCGCTGCGCGGCAATACGCGGGCGCTGCGGCGGCGCTCGATAGCGCATCCGTCCGCGATACCGACGCCCGCATGCCCGAAATCTATTTACCGTTGGGCAGCGCGTCGGAGGCGGCGCTGGTGCCGGGTATCGACGTGTTTGGAGCCGCCGATCTACCCGCTTTATGTGCGCACTTGTGCGGTTCGACCGATGGCCGTCTTATGCCCATTCGCAGCGCCGCGCCCGATTCACCATTGCGGCGGCGCGCGCCATTGCCCGATCTCGTCGATGTGATTGGTCACCCCGGCGCGCGGCGGGCGCTGGAAGTGGCGGCGGCGGGCGGTCATCATTTGTTGATGGTCGGGCCGCCCGGCGCCGGCAAGTCGATGCTCGCCGCCCGCCTGCCCAGCCTCCTCCCGCCAATGACCGACGACGAAGCGTTGGCATCGGCGGCGATTCTTTCGGCCAGCATGCTCGGCTTTACGCCGGCTCAGTGGCGTCAGCGGCCATTTCGCGCCCCGCATCATTCGTCGAGTTCCGTCGCGCTGGTCGGCGGGCGCAATCCGCCGCAGCCCGGCGAAATCACGCTGGCGCATCTCGGCGTGCTGTTCCTCGATGAACTGCCGGAATTCGATCGGAAGGTGCTCGAAACTCTGCGCGAACCGCTGGAAGCGGGGCGCATCACCATTTCGCGCGCTGCGCATCAGGCGGACTTTCCGGCGGCGTGTCAATTGGTCGCAGCCATGAATCCGTGTCCGTGCGGCTGGCGCGGCGATCCGAACGGCCGCTGCCGCTGTACGCCGGAAATAGCCGCGCGTTATCTGCGCAAGTTGTCGGGGCCGCTGCTCGATCGCATCGATATCCAGATCGAGCTGCCCGCGTTGTCGCCGGCGGAGTTATCGGGGAGAAGTGCGTCTGTCGGCGAGACGAGCGCGACCGTTGCGCGCCGAGTTGCCCAAGCCCGTGACCGGCAGATCCAGCGGCAAGGGAAGACGAACCGCGAACTCGACGGCCGGGAAGTGGACGCCGTCTGCCGGCCGGATGCTATTGGCGAAGCCTTGTTGCGAGAAGCCGGCGAACGCTTCGGCTGGTCGGCGCGTGCGTATTACCGCGTGTTGAAGGTGGCGCGCACGATCGCGGACTTGGCGGCGGCCGATTCACCGAGCGCCGCTCATCTGGCCGAAGCGATTCAGTATCGTCGTGCTTTCACGACGGCTTAGCCGATATGCATAGGAACCAAGCCCCTGCAAAAAAGAAATTCGCCTGTCAAGACTTGACTTATACACATTGCATCGATCTTTGTTTCTTTAACATCAGATCAAACATCGAATTTCGCAATGATCTACATGCCGTTGATTTTATTGACTAATTTCGACTGCTTCGAATCGAGGCAAAGTAAGGACAGCCGCGACGGACGGGCACTTGCCGAGCGAAGCGCGAGGTTTTCCACAAAGTTATCCACAGCCTCTGTGGATAGTTGAAAAAACTGAGACAAATCCTAGTTTTAGCTCCAAGTGCTTGCGCGAATTCTCAGATTCGAAACGATCATTTGGCGTCTATCGACTAGCGAAATGTCGGGAAACGACCGGCCGATATTTTGTGCAAATATTTAATAAAGTTTGAACGAGGAGAAGAACTGATCAATCTGTTCGGCCGGGGGCGCTTTGGTCGAGACGATTGCAACCTGATAAGCGTGCCTTCCTTTGGCGATAAATCGCGCCCGAATCTCCCGCGTTTCGTGACTCTGGCCGCCATTACTGGTTCCGTTCACCGCGATTTCCGCGCCCGGCAGACGTCCGCCCGCCGCCACCTCGATCTGGACGGGGTTTGCGGCGGGAGCAGCATTGAGGTTGCGCGCCAGTCCCTGCTCTAGAAAATCGAGTGCAGCGCGTTGTGTCGCCGGATCGGCGTTTGGCAGATCGATCGTTCCCACCGCGAAGACTGCGTCGCCGGCCTCGGCCGTTTGCATCTTCATGTGCATCGGTTGGCCGGAGATATCAATATCGCGTGCGTCCGAGCGGGGCTTCGCCGGGAAAGTGACTTCGTACGCGTCGTCGTTGTTCTGGATCGTGCGCCAGTCGTAGGCCGGTGTGCAGGCAAGCAGCGCGGCCGCGGCGAACAGTACGGTCGTGGCGGTAACAGCCGATTTGAACAAGGTTCGATTGGAGACGGTGCGTTTTGAAACGCTTGGAAAAGATCGGTTCATTAGAAAAGCGGCTGGGAAAAACGTGATTATCCGCTGCCCGTCGTCAAGAGGTTGGCGGCGACGCTTGGCGCGTCACCTTGCAAACGCCTCACAGCAAGCCCCAAGCCAAAACTTTTTTTCGAGATTGGGGCTAAAATGCCGCCATCCAGTCATGCTGGCGTCGTCGCGATTCAACCGAGCACGCTCGAGGTTTTCATGTCAGAGAATTCACAGGTTTCCCCAGGGCGCAGCAAGAGCCCGCTGCGCTATATCGTGATGGCGGTTGTCGCGGGCGTGATCGCATGCACCGGCTATTTCGCGTTCGGCGGTCAGCAGCGCGTCCCGGATGCCACGTTCACGCTGCTGTCGGGCCAGAAAGTGTCGACATCGACGGATCTCAAGGGCAAGGTCTACCTGATCAACTTCTGGGCGACGAGCTGCGAAACCTGCATGAAAGAGATGCCGGAGATGATCAACACGTACAACCGCTTCAAGGGCCGCGGACTGGAATTCGTCGCGGTGGCGATGAACTACGACGCGCCCATGTACGTGAACAACTACGCGCAGACGCGTAACCTGCCGTTCAAGGTCGCAATGGACGACGGCAGCGCCGCGAAGCAGTTCGGCAATGTGCAATTGACGCCGACAACTTTTGTGGTGGACCGCGACGGCAAGATCTTGAAGCGTTATGTCGGTGAGCCGACGTTCGCTGAACTCGACGCATTGCTCGATAAAGCGCTGACGGCGACCTGAAAGCGGTTCGGCTTTAGGGGTTGCGAGGCTAAAACCTAAAACGCCCGCCGATAAATCGGCGGGCGTTTTGCTTTTTGGAGGCGTGAACCAGGGTCGATAGGCGCGCTCTACCGCTCCGCCTCCCCCTTCGCCGCCAGCCCATACCGCTTGATCTTCTCGTAGAGCGTGGCCTTGCCCAACTGCAGCCGATCGGCTGCTGCGGCCACCACGCCGCCGCACTGCTCCAGCGCCTCGCCAATCACCGCTCGCTCGAACTGCTCCGTGCGCTCCTTCAGCGACTGCGTGGCGGCATCGAGCGGGACACCGGTTTCATCGATGATACCCAGCACCATCCGGTCCGCCGCGTTGCGCAGTTCGCGCACATTGCCCGGCCAGTCGCGCTGCATCAACTCTGCCCGCTGGCGATCGCTGAGGAGCGGCGCGGGTCGTTCGTAGCGTACGGCGGCATCGAGTAAAAAATGTTCGAACAGCGGCACCACGTCTTCACGACGCTCAGCCAGCGGCGGCAGCGTGATTGTCACCACGTTCAGCCGATACATCAGGTCACGCCGGAACGTGCCCGCCGCGATGTGCTCCGACATGTCGCCCTTCACCGCCGCGATCACGCGGCAATTCGCGCGAATCGGCTGGTTCGAGCCGAGCCGCTCCAGCACGCCGTCCTGCAGCACGCGCAGCAGTTTCACTTGCAGCGCGAGCGGCATGCTTTCGATTTCATCGAGGAACAGGGTGCCCCCCGACGCATGTTCAAGCTTGCCGATACGCCGTTTCTGCGCACCAGTGAACGCGCCTGCCTCGTAGCCGAACATTTCCGATTCAAACATCTGCTCGGGCAACGCGCCGCAATTCACCGCGATGAACGGTTTGTCCCGACGTGGCGAGAGGTCGTGCAGACTACGCGCGATCAGTTCCTTGCCCGCGCCGGTATCGCCGTTGATCAGCACGGAGGCATCGGTTGGCGCGACATTCGCGATCAGCTTGCGAACCTGTTCTATCGCCGGGCTACGTCCGATAATCCGAGGCGCCACGCTGCTCTGGCCAGCCAGTTCACGACGCAGCGCACGGTTTTCCAGCACGAGCTTGCGCCGCTCAAGCGCGCGCCTGACGGCTTCTATCAAGCGTTCCGAAGCAAACGGCTTTTCGATGAAATCGTAGGCGCCGTCGCGCATCGCCTGGACGGCCATCGAGATGTCGCCGTGGCCTGTTACGAGGATGACCGGCACTTCGGGCGCCCGTTCGTGGCATTGCGCCAGGAGGTCAAGGCCGCTCGCGCCCGGCAGTCGGATGTCGCTGACTATCACGCCGGGGAAGTTGGCATCGATTGCGAGCGATGCGCCTTCCACGCTGCCGAACGCGGTGACATCGAAGCCGGCGAGCTGAAGGCTTTGCACGCTCGCGCGTCGCACCAGCTCATCGTCTTCGATGAAGATCACTTGAAGGCCTGTGCTCATTCGGGTTTGCTCCTGCTGTTTCTGGGTCTTCGCTCTGCTGCCTTCATGCACGCAGCAGCGTGATCACGAATTCTGCTCCGTGCGAACGGTCCGCGTCCGCTTGCGTGCCGCCCTCGGGTCCATCCACTTCCACTTGCGGGATCAAGTTGCGCGCGACCAGCGTGCCGCCGTAGTCCCGCGCGATGGCCGATGAGATCGCCAAGCCCAATCCCAAGCCGTGTCCCATCTCCTTCGTCGTGAAAAACGGCTCGAAAAGACGCGGCAAAACGTCCGGTGGAATGCCGGGCCCGTTATCACGCACAACAATGTCCACCGTCGTATCGCGCGTCACCAACTCAACTTCGATGCGCGGCACATCGCATGCAGCCACCGCATCGAGCGCGTTGCCGATCAGGTTGATCAGGATCTGCTCAAGCCGCAAATCCTCGCAGCGCACGTACAACGGCGGGCTGGCATCGGCGTGTTCGTCGGCATCGAAGGCGAGGACGACGTTCTGCATGCGTGGCCGCAACATCGCGAGCACATTGCGCAGCGCCCGGCCTACATCTGTTCGCGCGTTCTTCGGGCGCGCCTTCGCCACAAACAACTTCAACTGGTTCGTGATCTTGCCCATGCGCTCGGTCAGCGCCGCGATCGCCTCCAGATTTTCATGGGCGGCCACGAGATCGCCACGTTCGATAAACACGCGGGTGTTATCGGAGAAACTGCGTAGCGCGGCAAGCGGCTGGTTCAGCTCATGCGTAATGCCCGCGGCCATCTGGCCGAGCGCCGCCAGCTTGCTCGCCTGGATCAGTTCGTCATGTGCTGCGCGCAAATCTTGTTCGGCCCGCGTACGCTCGCTCACTTCCTTCGTCAACAACGCATTCGCCGCCGATAAATCCACCGTCCGCTCCGCCACCCGCTCATTCAGTTCGGCGTAGGCCGTCTGCAGCAATGCGCGGCTGCGGATCATCTCCCGGACGCGCACGCGCCGCATGCGCCAGTAAAACGCGAGCAAACACAGCGAGACGAACACCAACGCCGTCACAATCGTCGCGCTGCGGGCCGCGTCCACCGCCGGGGCGAGGGATACCATCGTGATCAAATGCCAATCCGGTTCGCCGAGCGCGCGCTGCGTCGCGAGAAAGCTCGGCGCGTCACGTCCACCGCCCACACGCACAATCTGCGCGCCGCCTTCGAGCGTGCGCACGATGGTCATCGGCAACGGCGTGATCGGATGCTGCGCGTATTGGCGCGCAGAATAAACCGATGCTTCGATATCCTTCGGCAACGGTCGCACCGTGTGATATTTCCACGCAGGTACCGATGACAAGAAGATCACGCCGTGATCGTCGGTGACGAGAAGTGGCTCGGAGGCATCGGCGCCTTGCAGCCACTCCAGGTTCAGCTTGACCACCGCCACGCCGATAATGTCCCGCGTCCCTTCCTTCAAGACCGGCTGGGAAATGAAATATCCCGGCTCGCGCGAGATGGTTCCAAGCCCGAAAAACCGGCCCGTTCCGCCTTTGACGGCATCGACGAAATACGGCCGGAACAAGTATTCCGCGCCCACGAAACTATCCGGGCCGCTCCAGTTGCTTGCCGCCACGCAACGTCCGTTCGACTGGATGATGTACGTCGCCGTGGCCCGTGCGCGCCGGTTCAGGTCTTCGAGATAACGATCCGCGCGCGCGGCAAAACGCGGGTTCGGATCGGCGAGAACTTCCTGCACGAACGGATGGCGCGAGAGCAGATAGGGAAGGTATTCGTAACGGTCGAGCGTACTTTTCAGCTCGGCGGTGGTGCGGTCGACGCGCGTTGCCGCGTTTTGGCGCAAGTCGTCGAGACCGCGTTGCCACGCAATGCTCCAGGTGAGCGCGCATACGCCACCAAGCGCGGTGAGGAGAAGCAGGAAAATCAGCAGACGCCGCGTCACTTGAACGGGTTCCAGTCGATGAGACCCCCCGATTGTGGCACGCGCCGCTTCGAACGATGCCTCGGTAAACGGACGCGGTGAAGCATCCGCCAGTGAATGCTTCGCCGCTTTCATCGCTGTGAGTTCCTTTCTGCGATTAACGAGTCGCTGAGCAGTCTGTCAGGACACCGTCTCGGCTTCGGTATCCACCGAGCCGTGCTTGAGCTGGTCGCGCAGCTTGTCGCGATCCAGTTCCTTTTCCCACGCCGACACAACGACCGTCGCCACGCCGTTCCCCACTATATTCGTCAGCGCGCGGCACTCGCTCATGAAGCGGTCGATGCCAAGAATCAGCACCATGCCCGACAGCGGAATGGTCGGCACCACCGCCAGCGTCGCGGCCAAGGTGATGAACCCCGCGCCGGTCACACCGCTTGCGCCCTTCGAGGTGAGCATCGTCACGGCGAGCAGCGTCAGTTGCTGCATCCACGTGAGATCGGTGTTCGTGGCCTGCGCGATGAACAGCACGGCCATCGTCATGTAGATGTTCGTGCCGTCGAGGTTGAACGAATAACCGGTCGGCACCACGAGGCCCACCACCGAGCGCGAGCAGCCGAGCTTTTCGAGCTTGAGCATCAATTGCGGCAGCGCCGCTTCCGACGAGCTCGTCCCGAGCACGATCAGCATTTCTTCCTTGATGTACGCGACGAAGCGCAGGATGTTGAAGCCCACCAGCCGCGCAATGAGCCCAAGCACGACGACCACGAACACGATGGACGTCAGATAGAACGTGCCGATCAGCTTGAGCATGGGCACGAGCGAGCCAATGCCGTACTTGCCGATGGTGAACGCCATTGCTCCGAACGCGCCGATCGGGGCCAGCTTCGTGATGATGCGCACGATACCGAACAGGATGTGCGACAGCCCTTCAATGAAATTCGTCACCACGCGGCCTTTCTCGCCGGCGGTGGCCAGCACCGCGCCGAACAGCAACGCGATCAGCAGGATCTGCAGGATTTCGCCCTGCGCGAATGCTGACGAGAGCGTGTCCGGAATGATGTGCATCAGGAAATCTGTCGTCGTCTGACCGTGCGCCTTGGCGGCGTACTGAGCGACCGATTTGGCGTCGAGCGTAGCCGGGTCGATATTGAAGCCCACACCCGGTTTCAGAAGGTGCGTAGCAGCCAGGCCGAGGATAAGCGCGAACGACGAGACAACTTCAAAGTACAGCAGCGCCTTGCCGCCCACGCGTCCGACCTTCTTCATGTCCTCCATGCCGGCAATCCCGGTCACGACCGTACAGAAGATGATCGGACCGATCACCATCTTGATGAGCTTGATGAACCCATCGCCGAGCGGCTTCATTTCGGTGGCGAGCGTGGGATAGAAGTGCCCAAGCGCAATGCCGATGGCAATAGCCATAAGCACCTGCGCGTACAGGACTTTATAGAAAGGTTTCTTCACAGTAGTTCCAGGCATGGTCGGCGAATGGCAAAAGGGTGAGACAAAAACGCGCCGGCGCTAGGGCTGCGGCGATGCGCGTCTGGCGTCGGCAAAATCAGGCGAAGCTGGATGGAATGAGTTGCATAGAATCGTCTCCTGTCTTTTTTGTGGCCTGTTTGGCCTGATATCTATATTGCAAGGTCGATGCCAGTTTTTGATACGCGTGAAGCGTTGATTTTTAAGGGTTTTTTGCTGACGCGGAACGAACGAAATCTGCGTTTCCGGAATTCGGGAATGGCGTCGTCCGACCATCCGGACGGCATTCGGGTAATCCCGGAGGCGCTTTATCTACGGGCTTTCCCCGAGGTATTTGACTTGTTTGGCTCGTCCCGGACAGCACATTGGTTCCGGGCAAATGGACTGAATTTGAAACGAAAAAACCCACGTTTCCGTGGGTTTTTTTGTACCGGGTAGAGGCCGGGAGACTTACATCGCGCCGACGAGCCCAGCGTCGTGAGCCTGCTGATCCGCGTGGTAGCTCGAACGAACCATTGCCCCAACGGCCGCGTGCGTGAAGCCCATCTTGTAGGCTTCTTCCTCGTACATCTTGAAGGTATCCGGATGGACATACGAACGCACCGGAAGGTGATGTTCGGACGGCTGCAGGTACTGGCCGATAGTCAGCATATCGACATCATGCGCACGCAAGTCGCGCATCACCTGGAGAATTTCTTCTTCCGTCTCGCCCAGGCCGACCATCAGGCCGGACTTGGTCGCCACTTCCGGATGCAGCGCCTTGAAGTCTTTCAGCAACTTCAGCGAGTGCGCGTAATCCGAACCCGGACGCGCTTCCTTGTAAAGGCGCGGCACCGTTTCGAGGTTGTGGTTCATCACGTCCGGCGGCGCGGAGGTCAGGATGCCGATTGCGCGGTCCAGACGGCCACGGAAATCCGGCGTCAGAATTTCGATGCGCGTCATGGGCGAATGCTCGCGCACTTGCCGGATACATTCCACGAAATGCGCTGCGCCGCCATCGCGCAGGTCGTCGCGGTCCACGCTCGTGATCACCACGTACTTGAGCTTCAATGCGCCGATGGTGCGTGCCAGGTTCAGCGGTTCGTCGGCATCGAGCGGATCGGGGCGGCCATGGCCCACGTCGCAAAACGGGCAACGGCGCGTGCACTTGTCGCCCATGATCATGAAGGTCGCCGTGCCCTTGCCGAAACATTCGCCGATGTTCGGGCAACTCGCTTCCTCGCAAACCGTATGAAGATTATGTTCGCGCAAAATCTTCTTGATCTCGGTGAAGCGCGAATTGCCGGTTGCGGCCCTTACACGAATCCATTCCGGCTTTTTGAGCTTTTCGATCGGGATGATCTTAATCGGGATACGCGCCGTTTTCGCCTGGGCTTTTTGCTTGGCGGTGGCGTCGTAGGGTGCGGCAGCGGGAGTCGATGCAGCAGCACCGCCAGTCAGATTTCCGGTTACGTCAGTCATTCGGTCGGTCCATTCAGACGGCCACGCCGTTCTGCGGTTGAGCGGCGGTCGCGCAATTTCCGCCGATGTGGTGAGTGAGGTTTTCAGCCAGCGTTTGAGCCACGTCGTTCCAGTCTGCTGCCACGCCGAGCGTGGCCATATCGACGGTTTCGAGTCCTGCGTAACCGCAGGGGTTGATCGCGAGGAACGGTTGCAGGTCCATCTTCACGTTGAGGCTCACTCCGTGATAACTGCAGCCGTTGCGGATTTTCAGGCCGAGCGCCGCGATCTTCGCGCCCGCATGGGAACGCTGCGACGGCGATGGCGCGACATAGATGCCGGGCGCGCCCGCCTTGCGTTCCGTCCCGAGATTATACGATGCGAGCGTTTCAATCACGCCCTGCTCGATTCGCTGCACGAGTTCGCGCACCATCAGTTTGCGGCGGCGCAGGTCGAGCAGGAGATACGCCACGACTTGGCCCGGCCCGTGATAGGTGATCTGGCCGCCGCGATCGGTTTTGACGAGAGGGATATCGCTGTTGGGATTGAGGAGGTGCGCGGGATCGCCGGCGAGGCCTAGCGTGAACACCGGCGCGTGTTCGACCAGCCAGATTTCATCGGGCGTTTCAGGGCTGCGCGTTTCTGTGAACGCGCGCATAGCGTCGAAGGTGTTGGTGTAGGGGGCGTTGCCGCGCCAGCGGATGATGACCGGGTGCGGTCGGGCGCTGGTTGTGGGGCGCGTTCGCTCGAATTCAGCAGGAGGGGAAGTTGTTACCGGCGTGGCGGACATGGTGGCGTTAGTTTACCGAAATACTGGACGGGTTGCTGGCAAGGGAGTTGCTGGCGCGATGGAGCTTGGTGATGGGCGGTAGGTGGTGGTGTTGCTGGGGCCTTTGCGCGGCTTATGTTCGCTGTATTTTTAGCACTTTTGTTGGCCACTGCTTGGCGGCAGCGTGGTTCATGCCCGTGGGGCTGGGTCGGTGCCGGGTTTGATGCTGCGTAGGTTAGCGCGGGTTCAATATTGGCTATTTTTTATCGCGATTAGCCACTGTGCGTGGCGGCACTTCATTTCTATGTCCGTGGGGCTGAGTCGGTGCCGGGTTGTTGCTGCTGACGTTGGCGCGGGTTCTATGCTCGCTAAATTTTTATCACTATTAGCCACTGTGCGTGGCTGTACTGCATTTCCATGTCCGTTGGGCTGGGTCGGCGCCGGGTTGCTGCTGCGTACGTTAGCGCGGGTTCAATATTGGCTATATTTTTTATCACTATTAGCCACTGTCCGTGGCGGGACTTCATTTCTTTGTCCAACGGCGACAAAGAAACGAAGCAAAGAAAACGCCTTTCCACAATCTGTATTAAGTGTCCCCAGCGTGCAGACCACTGCTTTTGGTTCCCGCGTAGAACGGTGCTCGCTAGAACAACGGACACTTGAGACCCTCCTTCTCACGAATCCTTACATCCCCACGCTTCGCCACCAGTGCTCTCGGGCAAGTTCCATTCTTCACGGACCTACACGGCCATGCGTTTCGGCACGATGCACCAAAATATGTTGAACACCCGCGCCGCACGCGAATAACCGTGTTTTGCATCTGCGCCGGAAATTACCTCACCCCGGAATAGCCATGCAGCCAACTTCAAATACGCGTGAGCCCGAGGGAGATCTTGAGCTGCGCGTGCAGCCGCCGCCGAAAATCACGCCTCGGCCACTGCCAATCGCCCTACGGAAGCCTGCGCCCGTAGTGAAGACCTTTAAGGTCGAAGTCTTTGCAAATCAATGAAGTAGCCTGTCCCGGCACCGCGAATAGTGAAAGTTGGGCAAGTTCGTGGCTCCTCGAACTTGCCCGAGAGCACTGGTGGCGAAGCGTGGGGATGTAAGGATTCGCGAGAAGGAGGGTTTCAAGTGTCCGTGGTTTTGCGAGCACCGTTCTACGCGGGAACCAAAAGCAGTGGTCTGCACGCTGGGGACACTTAATACAGATTGTGGAGAGGCGTTTTCTTTGCTTCGTTTCTTTGTCGCCGTTGGACAAAGAAATGAAGTCCCGCCACGGACAGTGGCTAATAGTGATAAAAAATATAGCCAACATACAACCCGAGCTAACGTCAGCAGCAGCAACCCAGCACTGACCCTCGACCACTGCACCTGCCCCGCGCCCAAAAACCCGACCGAGTGCGAACGAAAATAATCTGCCGCCACGCACAGTGGCTAATAGCGATAAAAAATCTAGCCAACATTAAACCCGCGCTAACGTATGCAGCAGCAACGCGGCATTGAACCCGACCATCGGCGCGGGCACGCCCCCTCAACCCCGAGTGCAAACGCAAGCAACTCACGCAACGCCCGACAGTGCCAAAAACAACTACAAAACCATAAACTGCCCGAAGGCATAAGCAGCAGCAACCAGTGACCAACCCCGCCCACTGCCGCCCAGCCCCCAAAACCCCATCCGTGTGCGAACGCCCCGCCCCGACCTATACCGTCCGCCACCCCGACCTAAACCGTCCGGCGAGTTTATCGAGCCCCCGTGCGGCCCATCCAATCGCCCGTTGGTCCGGGCGCGGCGCCAGCGTGAAAACCACCTGCGCAGTGCGCCCCTTCTCCGTGCTCAGCCACAGCCGCTCACGCTCACGCAACTTCAGGCAATCGCCCGGCACAAGCCAATAATCTTCCGTATCGTTACTACGCGTCGCCCAAACCGGTGCACCCTGCACAGTCAAGCGAACACTGCGGCCGATCTTCATCGGCACCGTTTCGCCATCGGCAATTTCAAACGTGATGCTTGTGGATATTTCTCGCATGTCAGCCTCCGCCAAAAATCCCTTCGATGACTCCAAGATTAGGCTCAGCATGACTTTAAGCAAAACGAGCAATTTTCGTGGGTTTGTGAGATAAATTCACATACGCTACTCGAGCAAACGACCGTGGACCTTCGTCAACTCCCCGCCCTCAACGCACTGCGCGCCTTCGAAGCCGCCGCGCGTCACGAAAGCTTTTCCCGCGCCGCCGACGAGCTTTTCGTCACGCACGGCGCAGTCAGCCACCAGATCCGCGCGCTGGAATCCGATCTCGGCGTCACCCTGTTCGTTCGCGATGGCAAGCGCGTACGGCTGTCGGATATCGGCCGCCAATACGCCGTCGAAGTGCGCGCCACGCTGGTCTCGCTCGCCGAAGCCACACGCCGGCTGCGTGCCGGCGATCGCAACCGGAGGCTGGTGGTATCGATGCTGTCGTCGTTCTCGGCGCGCTGGGTGACGCCGCGGATTGGCGGATTCATCGAAGAGCATCCGGAAATCAATCTCGAATTGCTGTCGACCAACGTACTCACGGACTTCGCGCGCGACGACGTGGACGTCGCTATCCGTTTCAGCAGCATCGGCAAATATGCGGGTCTCTATTCGGAGGAACTCCTCGACGAAGTGTTTTTCCCCGCGTGCTCCCCTAACTTTCGCGACGGCAAGTTGCCTCGCACGCCCGCCGATCTGGCCGACGCGCCGCTGCTGCGCTCGCATGACGAACTCTGGCAACCCTGGTTCGATGCAGCCGGACTCGCAGATTTCCCGGAGCCCAAACGTGGTGTTTTGTACGAGGATTCGTCGAATTTGCTGCAAGCGGCCATTCAAGGCCAGGGAATTGCGCTCGTGCGCCGCTCGCTCGCCATGCATGAAATCGTGGCGGGACGGCTGGTGAGGCTGTTCAACATCGACGGGCCAAGCCCGTGGAATTACTACTTCGTGTGTCCGCCCGCGTTGCTCGCGACCGCGCGCGTGCAAACTTTCCGGGCCTGGCTCCTCGATGAAATCGCGCACTTCAGGCAACTCTACGAGCGCACGCCAGCGGCATGCGACGCGCCCAGGCAAACACCCGGGGCGCCGCCGACACTCAAGCTTAAAGCACCACTTTGACCATCGGATGGCCGGTCAGCGCACGATAGATATCGTCGAGATGCGCGCGGCTCTGGGCACGCACGGTGATCGTCAGACCGGTGTATTTGCCGCCCGACGACGGACGCACTTCAATACGCTCGATGTCGAGCTGGTCGTCAAATTCGCGGATCACGGTGACGACGGCATCGCGGAATTCCGGATGCGTCGCGCCCATTACCTTGATCGGGAAATCGCAGGGGAAATCGAACAGGGCGTCGATATCAGGTGAGCTCATGGTGTTCTCCATCACAGGACGCCCGGGCCACCCGGGCGTCTCACAGCAAACACAGATGGCGCCGGATCGCGTAATTCCAACCGTGCCCGACCTGCTGCTTACTTGCCACCTACTTGCTGGTACGCTTTTGCCACATCATCAGCAGCGAATCCCACGTTCGGCCGACAAAACCGGCTTGCAGCACGTCCTGCAGCGCGACCAGCGGGAACTGTGCGACTTCCTTGCCGTCGGCCATCATCTTGACCGTGCCGATCTGCTGACCCTTCTTGACCGGCGCGATGATGGTGTCGTCGTGCGTAACCGTGGGCTTGACCTTGTCGCCAAGACCCTTGGGCACGGTGATGAACTGATCCGTCTCCACGCCTGCCTTCACAAGGTTGTCCGTACCCTTGTAGACGCGCGGCGAGTCGATCACCTGTCCCGCCTTGTACAGCCGCACCGCGTCATAAGCCGTGTAGCCGTAGTTCAGCATCTTCAGGCTGTCCTGCACCCGATTGTGCTCCTTCGGCTCGCCCATCATCACGGCAACCAGGCGCCGGCTGGCGTCGGGCACGCCGTCCAGCGGACGCTTGGCGGTGGCGATCAGGCAATAACCGGCGGCTTTGGTATGGCCGGTCTTCAGGCCGTCGACGGTGGCGTCGATCCACAGCAGGCGGTTGCGGTTCGGCTGCTTGATCTTGTTATAGGTGAATTCCTTCACCGAGAAGATGCTGTAGTACTCGGGGAAATCGCGGATCAGGCGCGTGGACAGTACGGCCAGATCGCCCGCCGTGGTGTAGTGCTGCGGGTCGGGCATGCCGTTGACATCGGAGAAATGGGTATTTTTCATACCAATTCGCTTCGCCCCGGCGTTCATCAGCGCGACGAAATTCGACTCGCTGCCACCCACCAGTTCCGCCAACGCGATGGCCGCGTCGTTACCCGACTGGATGATCATGCCGTACACGAGATCGTGCACGGTCACCGGCTTGTTCGCCTCGATAAACATGCGCGACTCGTCCGTGCCCACGCGGCGCACGGCCTCGCTCGGCATGACCGTCTGCTCCATGTTGATCTTCTTCGACTTGAGCGCGTCGAAAATAAGATACGCGGTCATCAGCTTGGTCAGCGACGCCGGTTCCGAGCGCTCGTCCGGGTTGCCGGAAGCGAGCACCTGGTTGCTGGTTGCATCGACGAGAACCCAGGAACGCGCCGTGACATCGGGCGGCGGCACTTGCGCAAACGCACTTGCCGCGACGAGGGTCGCGGGCAGGACGATGGCGGCAGTGACGGCACGGTGAACGAGGGACGGAGCAACGAAGGACAAGCCGGAAGGGGAAAAGCGCATAGGTTCGGATCGGCAGAAAAGGCATCGGCGAGTCAGGCGTTTCCGAGGAGAAACACGCGACTCGCGGGTTGTACAGGCGAAGGGTCAGTCCAGCAGAGCGCTTGGTTCGACGCCGCCGGGCGGCAATGATGCATTCGCACCGCCCGGGGAATATCGGCTTTCTTCTATTGCTTTAACTTTAACGCGGCTCAAAGCGCCTTGATTACAAGCGGCTCTAAAGCACTGCACTAAGCAAACCTCAAGACGAAATTCGAAGCTACCCCCGAAGCAATCCGATGGAAACATCGACTTGTCGGCGTGGCATAAAACGTTCGCTGGACTGACCTCCGCGCGCTTCGATACTCAAGCGGCGCATGGGCATTTTGTGGCTCCGTGGCCGGTTTTTCGGCGACGGACACGTGCCGCATGCGCTTGGCAAGCGCTGAGCCGCAAAGCGGCAGCGCAAAAGTCTGCGCCATTATACGCGTGCGCATCACGGCTTTTGCCGCGAAAGTGGCTTGATTTGATGGGGATTCGTGAATGTGAGGGTAAAACGGCACGCGGCGCAAAGCGTTTGAAAGCCTTGCGCCGCGCGTTGAGTCAGCAGAGGGTTGCTATGGAAGACTCAGAGATCAACGCCATGCGTCGACGATGATCTTCTTCAACACATGCAGCTTTCGATGAAAGAAATGCTCGCCGCCGGGTATCACCACAACGGGCAATTCCTGCGGCCGCGCCCAATCGAAGACGGAGGTGATGGGCACGGTATCGTCCACTTCTCCGTGGATCACGAGCGTGTTGTCCGGCACCTCGGCCACCGGCCAGTTGCTTGCCGCCGTGCCCACCATCACCATACGTTCAATCGCTTCGCCCGACTCGCGCAACTGCTTCGCCACATGCGACACCACGAAGGTGCCGAACGAGAAGCCGGCGAGCACGAGCGGGACATCGGCTTGCCCTGGCTGCGCGCGCATATGGGCGACGACCGCGAGCAAGTCGTCCCGCTCACCCGTGCCGTTATCGTGTTCGCCCTGCGTTTCACCCACGCCCCGAAAATTCGATCGATACGTGATGTACCCAAGCTGCACGAGCGTGCGCGCGAGCGTCTGCGCGACCTTGTTGTCCATGGTGCCGCCGTATAGCGGATGCGGGTGCGCGACCAGCGCGATGCCTCTTGAAGCAGCATCGTCGCCGGGGCGATCCAGCGCGACTTCTATCTTGCCCACCGGCCCGTCGATCAGAAACTTTTCGGTCTGTGCGTTCATTGCGTAAGCCCTCAGACCACCGGCTGATCGATGAGCAAACGCTCCACGATCTTGCCGTTCACGAGATGCGAATCGACGATCTCATCGATATCCGCTTCATCCACGTAGGTGTACCAGGTCCCTTCCGGATAGACGACGATCACCGGCCCCAGTTCGCAGCGCTCGAGGCAGCCCGCCTTGTTGATACGCACTTTGCCGTCGCCGGCCAGTCCGAGTTGTTTCACGCGCTTTTTCGCATATTCCTGCATGTTCTGCGCGTTGCAGTTCGCGCAGCTTGGACGCCCGGCGTCGGGGTCGCGCTGGTTGAGGCAGAAGAACACGTGATATTTGTAGAACGGGTCCATGAGCTTGGCCGGAAGAGAGATGATTGGAAGTTTTAAGCCGCTGTTGGCCGATTATAACGAGCGGTGCTTTTCGCCGCCGCCGCGCCGCCGCGCGAGAAACGCCCGCTCCGCAATCGATGCCAGCCAGCCAAGCGCGGCATACGGCCATACCCAGGCGAGCCAATGCGCAAGACCGTTGAAATGCACATAGCGTCCCTGACGCCAGTCGGCGAGGACAATATCGAAGTAAGGATTCACCGGCAGCAGGTTCACCAGCACGAGCGCCGCGACCAGCGCGATGCCGGCGAGCGTCGCGCGCCACGCCCGCGAGCATCGCAGCGACAACAACCCCGTCAGCGTGCCGGCTACAATGCCGGCCACCGCGCCGTCGGTGGCCCAGTCGAACGTTAGACCCGAGCGCGATTGCAGGAACGTCGCGCCGGCCTTCGCGCCCAACGTCGCGATCACGAGACCGAGCAGCAGCCGCACGCGCGGCGCGCGGGCGCGCATCGGCAACGTGGCGAGCACCAGCGCGGCGAACAGGTTCAGCGACGTGATGAGCGTTTCCCAGGTGTCGTCAGCCAACATCTCGCCCAGGTTGTCCGGCCACGCCGCCACATTCCACCTAGCGGGTGTCCACGCCAGCAGCGCGTCCTGCATGACGGGATCGAGATGCTGCCACAGCACCAGCGGCAAATCGCCGACGGCGAACAGGTACGGCGCGGGATACATCGTGGCGAACGGCCAGAGCGCTGATAGCCCGAGCATGTACGCGGCATCGCGTTCGAACCATACGAAGCGCATGCGCCGCAGCCCCCCGCGATCGAGCAGCATGCTCGTGGCGGGGACGGTGAGCGCGGCGCCGATGAGCGCGCCGAGCGCGTTCGCAGTCAGATCCAGATTCGACGCCACTCGCGTGGGCAAATACGTCTGCACGGCTTCCATCGCGCCCGACAACATGGCCCCGCCGATAAACGCAACACCCGCCGCCAGCACGCCGCGACATCGCGGATACAGCGCCAGCACGGCTAGCGCCCCGAACGGCATGTAACCCAGCACGTTGGTCACAACGTCGAACGCGGTCAAATATTGCGGCAGGGGATCGGTGAGATACGCGAACGGGCCGATTCCCAGCGAACGCCAGCCGGAAAACGGATACAGCGAACCGTAGATCACGAGCAAGGTATAAACCACGAGCGCCTGCCGCGACAGCGCTGACGGCCGGCGCTGCCAGGGCTTGATCGTCATGGCCGCAGCTCTGGTGAACGTAGCGCCGCGCAAGTCGCCATGAAACTCAACACGGGTATCACTGCGACGCGACGAGCGGCTGAACGCCGAGCCACGCGGCCATCTGCGCGATCAGGTCGTCGGATGCAACAGCTAGAGCTCGCGCGCCGCCGGCGGCATCGGGCGTAGAACAAGGCGCCCGCGCGATGAACGTGCGCTGGCTGACCACTTGCCCGTGCTGAGACAGCGTGACCCGCGCCGACACCTCGCCGTGGCTTTGTTCCGGGGCATCGAAAACTTGCTCGAAGTCGGTCAGGTCGACCTGCAGCACGGGCGCGCGCATGGCGTCGGCGCCTGTCAGGACTGGTCCGCGCGAAGCGAGCGCAGCACGCAGGCGCTGTGTGAGAAGCTCGGCGGGCGACATGGTCCAGTGACTGTCTGCATAGCTGCCGGTGCGTTGGGCATCGGCATATTTCAGCCGATACACCAACGCGTCCGAATCCAGGTTCTTCGATGAATTCACTGCCAGCACTTTCACCGGCGGCATGTTCATGGTGTTGCCGAGCGTCGCGGGCGCGCCAAGGTCGTAACGAATATTCGATACAGCCGCCGGCGTTCCCGACGCGCAACCCGTGAGCACAGCCACGAAGCTCATGCAGATGAGACCAGCGCGGGCTCGCTTCAAGGAGCGCGTCGCCTGCAAGATCATGTGTGGCATCGCAGTTTCCTATTTAAAGATCAAAAACGCCCGGACGTCGAAGCGAAGCCCGATTTCCGCCTTCATTTCGACGAAGCCGACACCGCCGACGGCCACTGGAAACCCGGCTCGCCCGGCCCCGGCGCCGGTTGCGGCGCACCGAACAGCACGCTGCGCGGGTTCCGGTTGAAGGTGTCCGCGGCACGGTCCACCGAACGCGCCGCACTGCCGACATCGTCGGCCAGCGAATTCACGCGCGGCAAGGTTTCGTAACCCACCCGAGCCGACATCTCCTGCAACGACTCGTTGACTTCGTTTAACACGCGGCCTGCACGCTCCGCCGCGTCGCCCGCCTTGTTCATATTGGTGACTAACGGGCCGTCCGGCCGGCTCAGGCTGTTCGCCAACGTGTTCGTGGACGCGAGCGTCCGGTCCAGTTGGTCGAGCGTGTGCGGCAATTGCGCCGCGACCGGTCCCACCTGCTTGCCCAACACAGCAATACTGTCGGCCGCGCCCTGCAGGCTCTTCGCGGTCTGCATCACCTGGTCGCGCATGTCGTCGGACAAGAATCTGTCGGCGTCGTCCGCAATCCGTTCAAGCTTCTTGATCAAGATGTCGCCGCGTTGCTGCAACTGGTCGAACAGGCCCGGCCGCAAAGGCAACGACGCCACCTGTTTCTCCGATGACGGCAACGGTGCAGGGTCCTTGCCGGTATCGTCGAGTTGGACGAACGCGATCCCCGTCACGCCCTGAAATCCGAGCGTGGCAAACGTGGATTTCGTGATCGGCGCGTTTTTGTCGACCATGATGCGAATGCGGATCTGTCCCGGATGACCCTTGTCGAACCTGATCGACTGCACCTTGCCCACGCCGAGTCCGCGATACCGCACGTCGGCGTCGCTGAACAGGCCTGTCACATTGGTCCGCGCCACCAGGTCGTAGGGCACGCGCACGGCGCGGTCGACGTTGAAAAAGAACACCGCGACGCCGATAGCAGCCAACAGTCCGATAGTGAACAGACCGGCCCAGAACGCATGGGATTTGTTTTCCATCAGCAGCTTCCTTTGTTTGCTACGTACCGCCAGAGCTTTCCATGGAGCCGTTCACGAAAACGACTAAAGCGCGGGACCACACGGTGCATCTTCCAGCGCAACCGCCGGCAATCTCGCGCGGCGTTCGGGCGGCAACGCCTGCAATGCGCGCCTGCCGCGCCGCCCGAGAAAATACTCACGGATAAACGGGTGATCCACGGCGACCGCCTCTTCCACCGGCGCGGCCACCAGCACGCGCCGATCGGCCAGCACCGCGACCCGTGTGGACAGCGCGACCATTGTGTCCAGATCGTGCGTGACCAGAACCACAGTCAGCCCGAGCGCACGATGCAGCGTCGCGATCAGGTCGACGAATTCATCCGATGCCTTCGGGTCAAGCCCCGCAGTCGGCTCGTCGAGAAACAGCAGCTCAGGCTCAAGCGCGATGGCCCGCGCGATACCCACGCGCTTGACCATCCCGCCCGATAACGCCGACGGCATCTTGCTCATGTTCTTGCACGACAGCCCGACCATCTCGAGCTTCAGCATCACGAACTCGCGGATCAGGTCTTCAGGGATCTTGCCCAGTTCACGAAACGGCTGCGCGATGTTGTCGTACACCGACAGCGACGAAAACAGCGCGCCCTGCTGAAACATCATGCCCGAGCGCGTTCGCAGGATGCGCGCGGTCTCGTCGTCCATATTCGCCCACTCTTCGCCGAGCACACGGATCGTGCCCGAGGTGGGCGACTCAAGCCCGAGCATCTGCCGCACCAGCGTGGTCTTGCCAGAACCCGAACCGCCGAGCAGCGCGAGAATCTCGCCGCGCCGCACTTTCAGGTTCAGGTGCTCGTGAATCACCGTGCTGCCGTAGCGCTTGGTCACGTCCACTACTTCGATGACCGGCTCGGCCGTAACGGGCATCGGCTTGTCGCGAACGGCAGAAGCAAGAGTCGCCGACATCAAAGTCCCACCCGCTGGAAGAGGATCGCGAACACGGCGTCCGCGAGAATCACGATCGTGATGGACGACACCACCGAGGTCGTCGTGCCCTCGCCCAGACTCTGCGAATTCGCCTTGATCCGGAAACCGAAATGACACGCGGCCAGCGCGATCAGCATGCCGAACACGACGCCCTTGCCGAGCCCGATCCAAAGATTGGCGATCGGCACGACCGACGGCAGCGAGCGCACGAAAAATGACACGTCGATACCCAGCACCAGCTTCGCGGCCAGCGCGCCGCCGAGCAGCGAGATCATGTCGGTCCACATCACAAGCAGCGGCATGGCAATGCCGAGCGCGATCACGCGCGGCAGCACGATCCGCAAACCGTGTGGAATGCCCATGACCTGCATGGCGTCGAGCTCTTCCGTCACGCGCATCACGCCGATCTGCGCGGTGATCGCGGAACCTGAACGGCCGGCGACCAGAATGGCCGACAGCACCGGCCCGAGTTCCCGAATCACCGACAAGCCCAGAATATTCACGATGTACTGGTTCGCGCCGAACATGCGCAATTGTTGCGCCGATAAATAACTCAGCACGATGCCGATCAGGAACGCGACCAGCGCCGTGATCCCGAGCGCCTGTGTGCCGGCCGTGAAGATATTCGCGGAAATCTCCGTCCACGGAATTCGTTTCGGGCGCCGGACAAGTCCGATCAGGTCGAGCACGAAGCCGCCGAACATCGCGAGGCCGCCATGAAGATGCTCGAAGAATCCGAACAGCATCAGGCCGAAGCGTGTGATGGGGTCGACCCGGTCTGTCGCCTCTGGCTCCTCGCGACTCGCGTCGAGCAGTGCGACGCGTTCGAAGATCTCCTGCTGCGTGGCCGAGAGCGTGACGCGTTCGGGCATCTTTCTGCCCCAGACGCGCCACAGCGCCTGTCCGCCGACGTGGTCGAGCCGCTCGATAGGAAGCAGGTCCCAATGCTTGATGGCTTGCTCACCGACGCCGCGCAGCCGCGCCACCACGCCGCGCTTGCTGCTGGCGCGGTCGCGTGCCAGTGCGAGCGCCGTCCACTGGCCGGAGAGCCGGACAACCTTGCCTTGCTGGCCGGACTCGACCTTCAGGCCGGGCGGAGTGTCGAAGTTCAAGGCGCGAAAACGCTCGGAGTAGGGTGGCAGGGAGAAGTCATTGTAGCGAAGGTCCGTGCCGGAATCTTCAACAGGCGGGGGCATCGGCCGATCGGTCAGGGTTTCGACGCCCAAGCGCGGCGCAGCGTTCATCATGGGCGTTTCCGACCGCACAGCGCCTCGCCGCCACGCCGCTACAATGCGCATATGAACTCATCCAACTCGTCTTTTCCGCTCGACGCCGCCTGGCGTATCGACCGTGACCGGCTGATGTCGCTGGCCGCGCGGCCGGTGCGCGACTGGCCGATCGAGATCGTCGATGAAACGGGCTCCACGAATGCCGACCTGATGGCGCAGCTCAAGGAGCAGCCGCGCAATAAGACATCGGCGTCGGCGCCGGACTCGTTCTCTGCACGTTCGACGCTGAAAGCCGCCGATGGCACGCCGTTCGTGCGCGTCGCGTACCTGCAAACGGCTGGCCGGGGCCGCCGGGGCCGCGCATGGGTCGCGCAGCCGGGTAACGCGCTGCTGTTTTCAATTGCCTGCGTACTGCCGCGGCCACTGGAAGGGCTTGCGGGCCTGAGTCTCGCGGTCGGCACGAGCGTGCTTGAGGCGCTGAATGCCTTGCCGCTGGCGGCATCGGCGAGACTGGCGCTGAAATGGCCGAACGACATCCTGCTCGACGACGGCAAGCTCGCCGGCATTCTGATCGAAACCGCGTGGAACACGCAGCGCGCGAGCGCCGTGGTGATCGGGATCGGCATCAATCTGCACGGAGCGGCGGAACTGGCGGCGGAACTCGATGAAGCCCAGCGGCGAAATGCCCTGCCCGTGCCCGGAAATACGCCGGCATCGTTGTCGCGGGCGTGGCCCGAAGCGAATCTCACCGATACCCTCGCCGCTGTCCTGAACTCGCTCGATGCCACGCTCGCGCGTTTTGCCGCCGATGGCTTCCGCCCGTTTCGCCAGCAGTGGCTTGCGGCGCATGCCTACGCGGGACGCGAGGTGGTGCTGCTCGAACAGGGCGTGGAGGTGGCGCGCGGCGTGGCGGTGGGTATCGACGATAACGGCCAGTTGCAGATCGACACGCCGACCGGCCTGAAAACCGCCACCAACGGGGACGTGTCGCTGCGGCTTGCGGAGAACCGGCCGTGAGCGAAGGACCGTTTCTGCTCATCGATGCAGGCAATAGCCGGATCAAGTGGTCAGTGGTGACGCAGATCGGCGAGACCCTGCAAGCCGGCGCGTTCGAGCACGCTTTTGCGGATTTGCCGGACTGGTCCAGCATACCCACGCCAGCCAGCGCGTTGATTTCAAACGTGGCGGGGGCCGGCGTGGCCGAGCGCATTACCGGTCTGCTCGATGCACGCTGGTCCGGCCTGCCGCGCACCTTCGTGCGCGCTCAGGCGCAACAATCCGGCGTCACGAACGGCTATTCGGAACCGGCATCGCTCGGTAGCGACCGCTGGTGCGGCATGATCGGCGCGCACGCCGCGTATCCCGGCGAAAACCTGCTGATCGCCACATTCGGCACGGCAACGACGCTCGAAGCGTTGCTCGCCGACGGCACGTTCACCGGCGGGCTGATCGCGCCTGGCTGGCAGCTGATGATGCAATCGCTCGGCAGCCATACGGCCCAGTTGCCAACCCTTGTCCCCGATACCGCCCGTAGCGCCCTCGCCGCATCCACCGGCATTTTCGCCACCGATACGCGTGCGGCGTTATCGACGGGATGTTTGTTGGCGCAGGCCGGGTTGATCGAACGGGCGTGGCATGATCTGCGCGCTCAGAGTCACGATGGACACAACGATTTTCGCCTGATTCTCAGCGGCGGCGCGGCCAGCGAAGTGGCGGCCGCGTTAATGGTGCCGCATACTCGTCACGACTCGCTCGTACTCGCGGGACTCGCGTTGATCGCGCGCGAAAGCGTTGCATCCCGCACCACCTCCCGTTCACCTGATTGATGGAGCGCTTTCCATGCTGCGCTGGCTGATCGCCCTGCTGTTCCTGGCAAATTTACTGATGTTCGTCGTCGTGCAAGGCGTCTTCGGACCGTTGCCGTCCGCTGGCGGACGCGAACCGCAACATCTCGACCGGCAGTTGCATCCCGAGCTGGTGCGGGTTCGTCCAATAGGTCCCGAAGAAGCCGCCGATCAAGCCGTGGTCGGCGCTCCGGCGCCATCGGCTGCGGTGCAGGCGGCGCCGCTAGGGCAATAACCCAGGGCCCTTTATCCTTGCGTGCGCACTTTCTTGAGCAACGCAGTTGTCGAGCGATCGTGCTCGAACGCAATAGCCAGCGCCTTTCCGCCCCAACTGCGCACCAGCGCCGACTCGGCCAGCGTATCCATGTCGTAATCGCCGCCTTTCACAAGTACATCGGGATGCAGTTCACCGATTAATTCGAGCGGCGTCGGCTCCTCGAATTTCACCACCCAATCCACGCTTTCCAACGCGGCAAGCAACGCCATCCGATCGTCTTCTCGATTGATCGGCCGGTCGTCGCCCTTGCCCAGCATGCGCACGGACGCGTCACTGTTCACACCGATAATCAACGTTGCACCGAGCGCTTTCGCATCGGCGAGATAGGTCACATGGCCACGATGCAAAATATCGAAGACGCCGTTCGTGAAAACCACCGGCGAAGCGAGTTGCGGGCGCAAAGCGGCAAGCGCATCGCGCGTCATGATCTTGCGTTCGAAAGGAGCGGGCATGGCTATGGGCGTTCAGGGATTCGGAAGGACCGTAGTGTGCCACGCATGCGGATGCGCTTCGACTTTCGCACGCGTCATAACAAAACAGCCCGCTGGTCAAAAACCAGCGGGCTGCCCAAAACGATTACCTCAAACGATGCAACATTCCCGATCAAGCCGGTAGCTGCGTCGCTCCTTGCGCGGCCTGCAACCGCAAGACAACTTCCTTGCGATACCTGTTCAATTCCTGCGCCGTCACGAACGAGCGCTCGAACAGAATGGACAGGTTATGGAGGATCCGTTCGACAACCTTCTTCTCCCAACTGTCGTCGAAGCGGATTTGTTCGTCGAGCCAGTGTTCGAGCCAGTCCGGGTCCGGCAGACGCGACTGGATGGTATCGCGCGGGAAGAGTGCCTGGTTCACGTGCAGATTGGTCGGATGCAGCGGCTTTTCCGTGCGACGCGCCGATGCCATCAGGACACCGATCTTCGCGAACGCGGCGCGCGCCGTATCTCCAGCCTGAACCATCGCTTTCTTCATGTAGCGCAAGTACGCGCCGCCATGCCGTGCTTCGTCGCGCGAAATGGTTTCGTAGATGTGCTTGATGACCGGCTCGGTATGCCACTCGGCCGCGCGCCTGTACCAATGGTTCAGCCGGATCTCGCCGCAGAAGTGCAGCATCAGCGTTTCAAGCGGCGGCGCCGGATCGAATTCGAAGCGAACTGCGTCGAGTTCCTTTTCGGTCGGCACCATCTCGGGCTTGAAACGGCGCAGGTATTCCATTAGCACGAGCGAATGCTTCTGCTCTTCGAAGAACCACACGCTGATGAACGCCGAAAAATCGCTGTCATTGTGGTTGTCGCGCAGGAACATTTCCGTTGCGGGCAACGCGGACCATTCGGTGATCGCGTTCATTTTGATGGTCTTGGCTTGCTCGTCGGTCAGCAGTGACGAGTCGAATTTGTCCCAGGGAATATCTTTCTCCATGTCCCAACGAACCGATTCCAGCGATTTATATAGTTCCGGATAAAGCATCGTGTTCATAGTCCACCCCTGGTTTGCAACGTGCGACAGTTCTGTCTGTTGTAACTGTAGCCGGCTCGCGCGGGAATCCGCGCCGCCAGCAGCGAAGCTTTCAATTTTACGCGGGAATCAGGCGCCCAGATGCAAAACCGGTAAAGAAGCGCCTATCGCGTGCCTCTGCGACTATTTGCCCGTTGCATTTCACGCCTCAAAGTGTGGCGCTGCAATGTCTACCGTGGGTGAGAGAGCGAACCCTGTGCCTGAGGTATGTACGAAGCACGAGCTTTTGTGAAGCTCGTTTAACGTGTTGCTTAAAACGTGTTTCCAAATGATCGTCCACAGCTTGTTATGCCGCGTGAGCATGCCCTTCGTGCGTGACAGGCACAAGACGCAAGCCGTTAGCGCCAAGTGCGAGTAACCAAGCATTCCTGCGAAGCACACCGCAGCAAACAGCCGCGCGATCATAGCATGGCGTCCTGTCGCCACTGCGCTACAGCACCTTCGACAGGCACAAGCCCCGCTACGTTCAATACGCCGTCAGGCAGCTTGCGCCTCAACGCGGGACTGCTTCCCCCTACCCAGATCACGACTTCGGGGGGCAGCGCCTGCCGCAAATCTGCAATTCCGTTGACCACGGCCTGCACGGGCATCGAAGCGGAAAAAGACAGCGCGACGATCTCGATGTCGTGGGCAGCAACGGCATCGATGATGTCTTGCTGCGGCGTCTGCGTTCCAAGGGCGATGCATTCGGAATCGGCGAGCGCGAACATCGCTTCCGCCATCAGGATGCCGAGCCCGTGAGCCTCGCCCGGCAAGGTTGTCAGCAGCACCCGCGGGTGCGCGCCCCGACCGCGCAACGCCTCGGAAAGGGGACGCATGAGCGAACGGAGCGTGACCTGCATCGCCTCGCTGTAAAGGTGCTCGTGATACACCTGCAGCGTGCCGGCAGCCCACGCATTACCGATGCGCGCCGACAACGGCGCCGCCACGTCCACCACGAAATGCGCGAGACCTTCGCGCGCGGCGCGCTTGAGCAGCTCGAAGCGGAAGTCATCGTAACGGCCCACGCGCAGCAACTCGACGAGCCGGTCCAGTTCCACATCCGGCGCATCCTGCCCCACGCCCGAGTCTTCGGCCAGCTGCTGCAATCTCTCGATGGATTGCGGCAGAACCTTGCTCGGCCTGTGGCCCGCGTCGAGCAGGCGCTTGACCAGCCGCAACTTAGTTACCTGTTCTTGCGGATAAAGCCGTTCGCCGCCCGTTGTTCGCAGCGGTTGCGGAAAGCCGTAACGCCGCTCCCAGACCCGCAACGTGTCCTTGGTCAGCCCGATCTCGTGAGCGATCGCGCCAATGCCGATACCCACCATTCCCCCTTCGACAGGATTCTCACTGGCTGCATCGTCATTGCGGGGTAAATCTGTTTCCGATGTATTTGTCATGGACAAAACTCTCGATTCACTAATTGATCGATCCGGGAAAAACACGAGAAAGCCGTTATATATGGACTTTATCGGCGATTAACCACACTATTGATCATAGACGCATTTCAAATTTTGTGGTGGACAAATTGTAGTCAAAAGATGATCGTTTTATTCCAGCACCGTGCATCCGTAGCAATGGGAATTGCGTAAATCACCTTGAACGCCAAGGGGCATCGGCTCGCCGCCTCGAACACAAAAGACCAAGACACACGGAGCAACGTCATGAAAGTTGCGGTAATCGGAGCGGGGATTTCGGGGTTGGCGTGCGCGTATCGGCTGGCGAGATCCGAGGCGGGTATCGATGTCACTTTGTTCGAAGCCAACGGCTATTTCGGCGGCCATACGAACACCGTGGACGTGACGCTCGACGGCATCACGCACGGCGTGGACACGGGGTTTCTGGTCTTCAATCACCGGACCTATCCGAATCTCGTGAATTTACTCGATGAACTCGACGTGCCAACCACCGCGACTGACATGTCGTTCTCCGTATCGCTGACGAATCCGCGGCTTGAGTGGGCGGGCAGCAATCTGAACACCGTTTTCACGCAGCGTCGCAATCTGTTGCGCCCGGCTTTTCTGCGCATGCTCGCTGACATCCTGCGCTTCAACCGCACCACAACCAGAATGGCACTGGCCGGCCAGGACATTCAACTCGCCGAGCCGGTGAGCCGGTTCCTCGAACGTGAAAAATATTCGACAGCTTTCCGCGACTGGTATCTGCTGCCGATGATCGGCGCAATCTGGTCATGTTCGACTTCGCAGATGATGGCGTTTCCCATCGGCACGCTGATCCGCTTTTGCCATAACCACGGGCTGCTGCAAGTCAACGACCGGCCGCAATGGCACACGGTCAACGGCGGCGCCCGCGAATATGTGCGGCGGATGTTGCCTGCCATAAGCGACGCACGCTCCGGTTCGCCCGTGACATCGGTGAGACGCGGCGCGATGGGCGTGCAGATAGAAAGCGCGCGGGGTACCGAGTACTTCGATCACATCGTGCTCGCATGCCATAGCGATCAGGCGCTGGCGCTGCTCGCCGATCCCTCGCGCGCTGAATCCTCCACGCTCGGCGCGATCGGCTACGCGCCGAATCGCGCGGTGCTGCACACGGACGCGGCGCTATTGCCCGCACCGCGCGCCTGGTCGGCGTGGAATTACGAAAGCCGCACGGGTGAGCTGGGCGGCGAGCCACAGTTATGCGTGCACTACCTCATCAATAAGCTGCAGCCGCTGCCGTTCAAGACGCCGGTGATCGTCTCGCTGAATCCGGTGCGCGAGCCGCGTCCCGAGACCGTACTGAGCGAATTCGCCTACAGCCATCCCGTCTTCGATCACGCCGCCGTGCAGGCTCAACGCGCGTTGCCATCGATACAAGGCGTGCGCAGCACCTGGTTCGCGGGTGCGTGGACGGGTTACGGCTTTCACGAGGACGGTTTGAAGTCCGGCCTGGAAGTGGCCGCGAAGTTGACGGCCATCGCCTTGAGCCGTGACGAACCGGCGCTCGCGACATGAGCACGCCCGCCACCCAATCCTTCGATGCACCCGACCTGCTGCTTGTCGGGTCTGTGCGTCACACACGGTTGCGCCCTGCGCGCAACGCGTTCGCCTACGGCATCTACACGTTGCGGCTACCGCTTCGCGCCCGCGCCGCGCGATTCGCTCAAGGCACGCTGAACGACACGCGCCTGTTCGCCACCAACCGCTTCGGCTTGCTGAGCTTTCACGATATCGATCACAGCGCCGAAGGACAAACCGCGCTGCAATGGATCGAGTCGATGCTCGATGAAAACGGCATCCACGACGCCACCGGCGAGATCTTCCTGCACACGTTCCCGCGCGTGCTGGGCTACGTTTTCAACCCGGTGAGCTTCTGGTTTTGCGAGCGCGCGGACGGGTCGTTGCGCGCCGTGGTCTGCGAAGTGAACAACACCTTTAGCGAGCGCCATTGCTATCTGCTCGATCCGGGCGGCGCCATCCTGAACGGCGCGCCGCTCACTGCGCGCAAGGTCTTCCACGTGTCGCCGTTCTGCAAAGTCGAAGGGCGCTACACATTCCGCTTCATGTTCGCGCCGCCGAAGCACGGCAAGCCGCTGCGGTCGATGGCACGCATCGACTACGACGATGGCGACGGTCCGCTGCTGCTGACGAGCATCGCGGGGACCGCCCGTCCACTCGATGCCCGCAACGTGCTCCGCGTGTTCTTTGGCTATCCGCTGATGACGTTCGGTGTGGTCGCGAAAATTCATTGGCAGGCGCTGAAGCTGTTCTTCAAGCGCGTGCCGTTCCTGAGCAAACCCATTCCGCCGTCCGCAAACGTCTCGCACGAGCGGGCCGAACTGCCGACCAGGTGACTTGCAAAATGTCGACACAGCCCTCCTCTTCTTCATCTGCATCCTGGTTCACTTGCCCTCTTTCGCGCACGCGTCGCGAGCCGCGCAAACCCGCCGCCGCGCGCATGGTGCTCAGGTTGCTCGGCCGGCTTCAATACGGCGTCCTCGATGTCCACCTTCCCGACGGCACCACGCACCGCTACGGCCAGGCGCCCGATGAAACCACGGCCGCGAACATACCGCACGCGCGCGTTGTGCTGAGCAACTGGAACGTGTGCGCGGCGGCGATGAAAAGCGGCGATATCGGCTTCGCTGAAACGTATCTGGCCGGCGATTGGCACACCGATAATCTCGCCGCGCTGCTCGACATCATGGTCCGCAACCGCACGACGATAGAAGCCGTTATCTATGGTTCGTGGTTCGGCAAGCTGATGAATCGCTTCCGGCATGTGCGCAATGCGAATACGAAGGAAGGCAGCCGGCGCAACGTCCACGCGCATTACGATCTCGGCAACGCGTTCTACAAGCTCTGGCTCGACAGCACGATGACTTATTCGAGCGCCCTCTTCGATGGCTCGCCAGATCAGACGTTCGATGATGCGCAGCGCGCGAAATATCGTCGGCTGCTGAACGAGTTGAAGCTCGATGGCGCGAACCCGAACGTGCTGGAAATAGGCTGCGGCTGGGGCGGTTTTGCGGAGCTCGCCGCAAGCGAAGCGAAAGCGACGGTCACCGGCCTCACGCTTTCCACGGAACAACTCGCCTATGCGCAACAGCGTATGACAACCGCGGGCCTCGCCGCGCAAGCCAATCTGCTTTTGCAGGATTACCGCGATACCCACGGCCAGTACGACGCCATTGCATCGATAGAAATGTTCGAAGCCGTGGGCGAGGAATACTGGCCGAGCTACTTCGAGTGCATCAAGCGCAATCTCAAGCGCGGCGGCCGTGCATGCGTGCAGACAATCACCATCGACAACGCGCTGTTCGAGCGCTACAGAACAAGCACCGACTTTATCCAGCAATATATTTTTCCCGGCGGTATGCTGCCGTCGCCGGCAGTATTCGTGCGATCAGCGGAACGTCACGGGCTGAAAGTGGTCAACCAGTTCTCCTTTGGCCGCGACTATGCACGCACGCTCAAGCTGTGGCGCAACGCGTTCGTTGCCCGGCTCGACGAAATCCGCGCACAAGGATTCGACGAACGATTCATCCGCTTGTGGGACTTTTACTTATGCTATTGCGAGGCCGCGTTCGCGCACGCGAACACCGACGTCATTCAGTTCACGCTGGAACACGCATGATCCGCAGGGTCGTTGCGCTCGCGCTGATGCTGCTGATCTTGCCGCTTCAGGCGTTCGCCTTTGATGCCGCGCCGCTCGTGCGCGAAACGATTCCGCAAGCGCGCGTTCAGGGCGAAGGCGAACTGCGCATGTTCGGTCTTCATATCTACGATGCAAAGCTTTTTGTCGGCCCGACGGGCTTATCGAGCAAGGAACTGACCGCGCGGCCGTTTGCTTTGGATATCGAATATGCGCGCGCGTTCAAGGGCGCGACCATAGCGAAGCGAGGCCGTGAGGAGATGGATAACCTGAAGCTGGCCAGCAAGACGCAGACCGCGAAATGGCAGCAGCAAATGGAAGCCATCTTCCCGGATGTGCAGCCGGGAGATCACGTGATCGGTGTGTTCGTGCCTGAACAAGGCACGACGTTCTATTCCGACGATAAGGTCATTGGCACTATTCCCGGCGACGACTTCGCTCGCGTCTTCTTCTCGATCTGGCTCGATCCGCGCACGTCGGCGCCGGGATTGCGCAATCAGTTGCTGGCCAACGGCGCGGCGCAGTAGGTTGGCGCAATGAGTTGGCGCGATAAGTCAACTGGCCTCAATCGCGCCGCAACAAAGTCTCACTCCGGCTTCTTTTTCACCGCAGCCTTCTTTGCAGGCGCCTTCTTCGCAGCGGGTTTTTTCGGTTCAGACGGCGCAGCGGATTCTGGCGGTTCGACGTCGTCATCCTCCTCATCGTCGTCGCCGTTCTCGTCTTCTTCGTCCGTGCTCATGGTCGGCGAAGCAGCGCCGGCATGTTGCTGCGCCATTGCCAGCGTCGCGAGATTGTTGAACTGCGACTGAAGCAGGTTCCACCAGCCGGACGGATCGAATGAAGCGTCGCTCCCGCTCGCTTCCTTGGGCGCCTCTGCGTCCGCCGGCGCGGCTTCCGCCTTCGGCTTTTCCCGCGGCGGCGCAGGCCAACCGCTGGCGGACGAAGCCGCAGAAGCCGACGAGGCCGATGACGCAGGCGCCTTATCCACCGATGACTGCGCGTAAGCCCCAAACGCGCGCAATGTGGCAAGCGTCGCGCGTTGCACTTCCAGCGCCTGAATTGACGACTGCAGCATGTTCAGATTCAGCTTCAGCCATTGCTCGATGGCGCGCATGTCCTTGATGCGCTTATCGAGTTCTTCGATGTTCGTAAGCGGCGCGAGCATGTCCGACATCATCGAAAGCGATGGCGATCCGCCCGTCGCCGCTGCGGCTGCGAACGGGTTCAGCTTCATCATGTCCCACATCTTTTCCATCATGTCGCCGCCTTGAGGAAAACCGGACATGCCGGGAAAGCTTCCAAAGGGCGACGTACCACCGGGTGTATCGGTCATGAGACTTTCTCCTTGGTGCTGCGGGAAATATCGGGGAAACCAGAAAGCATTCAATACACAGTCAGAACGGCGAGCCGCCCGGGAAATCCGGCGCGCGCCGCTCGCGCAGCGACTTGATGCCTTCCTGCACGTCGGGTCCGGAAAAGCCCATGAATTCGAGCGCCAGGGAAGCATCGAAGGCGGGGCCTGCCGTTCTCAGCCAGTTGTTCAACGCGTATTTGGTCCAGCGGATAGCCGTTTGCGAACCTTGCGCCAGCCGGTTCGCCACTTCAAACGCTTTCGTCAGCAATTCACTTTCATCGACCGCCAGCGATACCAGGCCAATACGCTCAGCCTCCTCGCCGCTCACCGGTTCGCATAAAAGCAGGTAGTACTTTGCCTTCGCCATGCCGCACAGCAACGGCCAGACGATTGCCGCGTGATCGCCGGCGGCCACGCCGAGCCGCGTGTGACCATCGATAATGCGCGCCGTTTTCGCCGCAATGGAAATATCCGCGAGAAGCCCTGCCACGAGTCCCGCACCGACCGCCGGCCCGTGCATGGCGGAGACGATCGGCTTGCTGCAATTGATCACGTTATAAACGAGATCGCGCGCCTCGCGCCAGACCCGCGTGCGGACATCGAAATCCGACGCCATCTGTTCGACCAGACCCAGATCGCCGCCTGCAGAAAAGCCCTTGCCTTCGCCGCGGATCAACGCAACACGCGTCTCCGGATCACGATCGATATCGCGCCAGATATCGGCCAGTTCCCGATGCATGTTGGCATCGGCCGTGGCGAGTCCGCTCTTGTTCGCGCCGGCGCCGTTCATCACGACTTCGAGCACGCCGTGATCGTGCCGCCGTAATTCCAGCGACGTGTAATGCGCGTAGAGAGAGAGATCGCTCATGATTTCATCGCCATGGCATCAGGCTTATCGAGGTTGATAGATCCACTTGCCGTTCTCGATCTCCGCTATCACGCGGGCACGCTGGTCGAGACCGATGTGATCGTTCGGCGTCATGTTGACGAGGCCGTTCGAATCCGCGAAATTCTTCGTGCTTTCCAGCGCGTCGCGCAACGCCGTCCGAAACTCGGGCGTGCCCGGCGCGCCCGCTTTCAGCGCGATCGGCACCGCGCGGTTCAGCAACATGCCCGCGTCCCACGCATAAGATCCGAACGCCGATACCGACCCCGCGCCGTACTTTGTTTCATACAGTTTGATGTAGTCGAGCGCGAGACGTTTCGCCGGATGATCGTCGGGCAGTTGCGACGCCACCAGAACCGGGCTCGCCGGCAAGAACGTGCCGTTGCAATCCGCGCCGCACACGCGCAGGAAATCGCGATTTCCCGTGCCGTGGTTATGATAAATCGTGCCCTTGTAGCCGCGTTCTCTCAGCGTCTTCGGCGGCAGCGCGGCGGGCGTTCCCGCAGCACCCACGACCACCGCGTCAGGCTTCGCCGCCAGGATCTTCAGCACTTGTCCGGTCACGCTGGTATCGGTGCGATTGAAGCGCTCGTTCGCCACCATCGTGATGTGATGAAGCTGCGCAAACTTCGATACTTCCGCGTAGAAGGTCTCGCCAAGCGCGTCGGCCTGGCCGATGAACGCCATCGTTTTCACGCCATGATTGCTGGCATGTTCGGCAATGGCCGATGCCATCATCGCGTCGGTTTGCGGCGTCTTGAAGACCCAGTGGCGCTTGGCATCCACGGGTTCAATGATCTTCGACGACGACGCCAGCGAGATCATCGGCGTCTGGCCATCGGCGACCACATCGATCATGGCGAGCGAGTTCGGCGTAATCGACGAACCGATGATCGCGTCCACGTGATCTTCCGAAATCAGCTTCTTCGTGGTCTGGACGGCTTGCGTGGTGTCGGAGGCGTCGTCAAGAATGATGTAGTCCACCGGGCGGCCGCCCATTTCCTTGGGCAGCAACGCGACCGTATCGCGTGCCGGAATGCCGAGCGACGCGGCCGGTCCCGTCAGCGACAACACCAGCCCGATCTTCACATGCGGCGTTTGCGCCCAGGCCGCCGCCGAAAGCGTAAGCAAAACACCGGCTGCCAACCGCCTGAACACTCTTCCCCGTCCACCGCCTGAATGCATCTAAGTCTCCTTGTTTTATTGGCGCGCCACCGCGATTTTTGTGAGCGTTCGGCGCAATGCGGCTAAGTGTAGGGCGGCGCAGCATTTGGGCGCATCGGGCGAAACCCGTTACCGGGCGGCCGGGTTATCCGCTTCTGTACGCGTTATTCGTTCAGCGCCACGACCGACTGGTCGATGGCGCCGAAGATCGACTTGCCGGCATCGTCGAACATTTCGATCTTCACGCTGTCGCCGAATTTCATGAACTCGGTGGCTGGCGCGCCGTGTTCGATGGTTTCCAGACAACGCTTCTCAGCGATACAGCAATAACCGCGCTTCGCGTCCTTGTTCGAGATCGTGCCCGAACCGACAATGCATCCCGCGCGCAAGTTGCGCGTTTTGGCGGCATGCGCGATCAACTGGCCGAAGTGGAACACCATGTCGGTGCCGCAATCGGGCTGGCCGACTTTCTTGCTGTTCCAGTGGACGATCATCGGCCGATGCACGCGGCCTTCGCGCCACGCATCGCCGAGTTCGTCGGGCGTGACGGCGACCGGCGAGAACGCCGTGGCCGGCTTGCTCTGGAAAAAACCGAAACCTTTGCCAAGTTCCGCCGGGATCAGGTTGCGCAGCGAGACATCGTTGACCAGCATCAGGAGGCGAACGTGCCTGAGCGCATCGGCGGGAGAGGCGGTCATCGGGACGTCGGTCGTGATGACGGCAACCTCGGCTTCGAAGTCGATCCCATATGCCTCCGATGCACACACTATGTCGTCCTCGGGTCCGAGCAGATCATCGCCGCCACCCTGGTACATCAGCGGGTCGGTCCAGAATTCGGGCGGCATTTCCGCGTTGCGGGCGCGGCGCACGAGTTCGACGTGGTTCACGTAAGCCGAGCCGTCGGCCCATTGGAAAGCGCGGGGAAGGGGCGCCATGCACGCGCTGGCATCGAACGCGAACGAGTGGCGGGCGCGGCCCTGGTTCAGCGAATCCGAGAGATCGAGCAATTGCGGTGCGTAAAAAGTCCAGTCGTCCAGCGCGCGTTGCAGCGTCGGCACGATCGCGTCGGCAATGGCCGCCGTGCGCAAATCCCGCGATACGACGACCAGTTGGCCGTCGCGTGTACCGTCCTTCAGCGTGGCAAGTTTCATAAAGCGTTTTTACGTTTAGTGACGATGGAGGAAATCTATTTTACGATGGTGAATCGTGTCCGGGGGGTTGTGGGCGGTTTGGCCTGATGTGCCGTTCGCTCTTTGTCGATTCAAGCAAGCCGCTCACGTCTCCGATCCAACCTTGTTTTTATCAGCCGGCTCGCGCCGTCATCGATTGCTCCATGTCATCTCCCAGCCGGCCCCCATCGTCTACGGTCTCAGTCTCCGAACAGTCCGAAGCCGACGACGCCGTCGACTTCACGGATTCAACGGAAACCGCCGAGGAAAAATCCCGCTCCGGCATCCAGTCGATAGAAGTCGGTTTCCGCCTGCTCGACGTGCTGACGAACGAACCGCGCGCCATGATGCTGCGCGATCTCGCTCAGCGCGCCGGCATGAGTCCGGCGAAAGCGCATCGCTACCTGGTGAGTTTTCTGCGGCTCGGCGCCGTCTCGCAAGACCCGGTTTCCGGGCGCTACGAACTCGGCGGATTCGCGTTGCAGATGGGCTTGGCGCGGCTTGCCCGCGTCGATGGCGTGAAGCTCGCGCGCATCGCGCTGACCGGGTTGCGTGACCGGCTGGACCAGACGGTGGGCATCGCGGTGTGGGGAAATCAGGGGCCGACGGTCGTGCACTGGATGGAGTCGAGCCATCCGGCGAAGGCATCGCTGAAACTGGGCGATGTCATGCCGCTGTTGTCATCGGCGACGGGATTGCTGTTTGCTGCGTGCCTACCGCGTAGCAAGACGCAGGCGATGCTCGATCGCGAACTCGCGGCCACGCGGCAATCGATGGCCGACATAGAACCCCTTCTCGCCGATATCCGCGCGCACGGCGCGGCGCGCGTGGAGGGCATGTTGCTGCCGGGCATCCATGCGTTCTGCACGCCGGTATTCGACTCTGCCGGCGATCTCGCGCTCGGGCTGATCGCGCTCGGTCATGAAGGATCGTTCGATACGCGCTGGAACGGCGAAATCGATACCGCCTTGCGCGAGTGCGCCGGGCAACTATCGTACGAACTCGGGTATAAACCCGGCGAACGGTAAGACTTTGCAATCGATGACCCGCATTTCTGCGACGACGACGCGGAACATCGCGGGGTGTGCGCAAGTCATACGCGGTTCCTGCAGTATTCGTGATCCTTCCCGCGCGGTATTTCACCGTTGCTACCGTTGCTTCACCACGCGCGTTTCCGAGCCAGCCGATGCCGTTTTCCTTGCTTCCCCGCCGTCGCGCCGTTTCTGGCGCATCGTCCGACAATTCATCCGCCGCTCCATCCTTCCGATGGGGCTTGTGGCTGACCGTGCTGCTTGCTGTTCTGGCACTGCATTGGTTGGCGGGGCGCTGGGTTGAAAGGAGCAGGAACGCATCGAATCCGGTGCCCGCGGAGCATGTTCCGGTGCAAGTCGAGTTGCTCACGCCCAAGCCGGTGGTGCAAGCACCGACGCCGCCCGCGCCGCTACCGCCGCCGCCGAAACCGAAGCCCAAGCCAGCACCGCCGCGCCCTCAACCCACTCACGCCATCACGACAGCGGAACAAACGGCGCAGGCCGAACAAGCGGCTCAAGCCGAACAAGCTGCGCAGGCAACACAAGCAGCTCAAGCAGCTCAAGCAGCACAAGCGGCCGCACAAGCAGCGGCTCAAGCTGCGCAGGCAGCAAGTGCCGCTGCCGCCTCCCAAGCCGCCGCCGCAGCAGCCCCCGGCGACAAACTCGACGTCCCGCCTTCCGGCGACCTTCGCTACGACACGCTGGTCAACGGCGTAATGAACCAGACCGGCACGATTCACTGGATCAACACCGCGCAGCACTTCGAGATGGTTGTCTCCATTCCCTTGCCGTTCGTCGGACCGTATGTTTATTCGAGCAAGGGTCACATCGATCGATTCGGCATTGCGCCTGAGCAATACTCGGAGCAACGTGGCCGCCGCGCCGCCGACATTACCGTCTTCGATCGCACCACGAAACAACTTGTCTACACGCGCACGCCCAACAACCAGCCGCTCGCCGATGGCGCACAAGACCGTTTCAGCGTCGTCATGCAGCTTGCGAGTCTCGTACGCGGCGCGCCCGATACCTACAAACCCGGCGTAGTGCGCCAGTTCAGCGTTGCGGATAACGACAGCAGTGAGATCTGGCCGATAGAAACCGTCGGCGATGAAAACGTCACAGCGCGCGACGGCAGCGTGCAAGCCCGCCATTTCACCCGCCTGCCCCGACGCGACGGCGATCGCCGGCGTCTCGACATCTGGCTCGCGCCCGCGCTGGGATGGCTACCCGTGCGTATTCTGCAGACAGAGCCGAACGGCATGCAGATTGAAATGCTCTGGCGCGGCAAGCTGCAACCGCCCTCCGCGACGCCTTCAGATTCGGGTGCAGGCACGCCGGATGCGTCTGAGGTTGCAATACCCGGCGCGCCCGAGCCCAATAAGCCGTGATAAGCCCTGACATGCCACCGCTTTTATACGTATCGGATGAATCGAAGCGAGGTAAAGATCGGGCGAAAACATCCGTTAAACAGATGTCTCCTGAGCGAGCGCAGGGTTGTAAAAGAAGGTTCGATCCCGAACTGAATTCCCATATCAATGGGGCCAGTATGCAACTGACGACAACGGTATCTGCACGCAAATGTGCGCTAAATTGACTGGGCGAGTATTGTGGATGAACAGTCGGATAAGGCGGTTGTATCTACATCGTCCGAACGTTTTGCCAGGCGGCTGAAACAGTCTGCGATGTCGATCCGGGAGGGTAATCGACATCGAGCAAAACGCCCCATCTTGTTGTTGCAGGTGAACACGGCATCGATTTACCGCCAGGCGGTCGAAAGCGGTGGCAGATTCGATATTAGATGCAAAACTCGAAATACTTGACTCGCAGCATCTGTCCCTAGTAGAAGAAACACAGCGTTTCAAGGCCCTTCTGGAAACATTTTTGCGGGAGAATGTCTAACAAAGGTCCTCGATGGGCTTTCGGAATCAACGTCGAGGCCACCCCTTGAATTCCAACCCAAACGCTCAATGTAAGGCTGTGAAAAGCCTTACGGGCATACAGGAATAAGGAGTGTCGCCATGCAGATGATCTACAACAGCCCTAACTATTGCGTAGTCGAGTTCCCTCCGCAGGACAATCATCTCGCGATGAAGGCGGGGGGTTACGAAATCGTGGACAAGACCATGCAACGCGAAATCTTCATTGACGGCGCACTCGCGGCCCGTTTTCGCGAACATGTCCAGAAGTTGATGGAAGAAGAACAATCGCTCGAAGACGTGGACGAGTTCCTCGGCCAGTTCGACATCTTGATGAATCAGCCGGTGATCCTCCACTAGACGTCACACCCCGGCTGTGCCGTAAAAGCACACGCAGCGACACCACGGAAACCCCGCCACGAAAATGGCGGGGTTTTTTGTTCTTCGACGCTGTTCCACGTTGCGCAGCGTGAGTGCTGGAAAGTGCCGCGAGGAAGCGTTTGTGCCCTACTACAGATACAATGTTCGGCTATTTCAGCCTGTTTGGAGCCATGTCCATCATGAATCCGTCCGCCGGGTTTGCCGCCCCGAAGCCTTCCGCCGAACGCCGCCCTTACACACGCGGCGCGGTGCTGCCTGCGCTTTTGCAACAGCGCATTCTCATTCTCGACGGCGCGATGGGCACCATGATCCAGCGCTACAAGCTCGACGAAGCCGCGTATCGCGGGGAACGCTTTGCCGACTATGAACGCGATATCAAGGGCAACAACGAGTTGCTGTCGATCACACAGCCGCATGTGATTCGTGAGATTCACGACCAGTATCTGGCTGCCGGCGCGGATATTATCGAGACCAATACGTTCGGCGCGACGAGCGTGGCCCAGGCCGATTACGGCCTGGAGGCGCTCGCGGCGGAAATGAACGTGCAATCGGCGAAACTGGCGCGTGAAGCTTGCGACAAGTATTCCACGCCAGACAAGCCGCGCTTCGTCGCGGGCGCGATCGGACCGACGCCGAAGACCGCGAGCATTTCACCGGACGTCAACGATCCCGCCGCGCGCAACGTGACCTTCGACGAACTACGCGCTGCGTATTACGAGCAGGCGAAGGCGCTGATGGACGCGGGCTGCGACTTGTTCCTGGTCGAAACCATCTTCGATACTTTGAACGCGAAGGCCGCGCTTTTTGCACTTGATCAGTTGTTCGAAGATACCGGTGAGCTGCTGCCCATCATGATTTCGGGCACGGTGACCGACGCTTCCGGGCGGATTTTGTCGGGGCAAACGGTCGAGGCGTTCTGGAACTCGCTGCGCCATGCGCGGCCGCTGATGTTCGGCTTGAACTGCGCGTTGGGCGCGGCGCTGATGAGGCCGTATATCGCGGAATTGGCGAAGCTTTGCGACACGTATGTCTCGTGCTATCCGAATGCCGGCTTGCCCAATCCGATGAGCGATACAGGCTTCGATGAAACGCCCGACGTCACGTCGAATTTGTTGAAGGAGTTCGCGCAGGCGGGGCTGGTGAATCTTGCGGGCGGGTGCTGCGGGACGACGCCGGAACATATTGCGGAGATCGCGAAAGCACTCGCGGATGTGAAGCCGCGGCAGTGGCCGTCGCATTATCGTGACGCTGCCTGACAATACGCACGACAAGACAATCTCGCTGCAACGCCCAGGGACACCATGACCGATCACACCATGCGCCTTTCCGGCCTCGAGCCGTTCAACGTCACCGACGGTTCGCTCTTCATCAACGTCGGTGAGCGCACCAACGTGACGGGATCGAAGGCGTTCTCACGCATGATCCTCAACAACCAGTTCGACGAAGCGCTGGCGGTTGCACGCCAGCAGGTTGAGAACGGCGCGCAGATCATCGACATCAACATGGACGAGGCCATGCTTGATTCGAAAGCGGCCATGGTTCGGTTCCTGAACCTGATCGCCTCCGAACCGGACATTTCGCGCGTGCCGATCATGATCGACTCGTCGAAGTGGGAAGTGATCGAAGCAGGTCTGAAATGCGTTCAGGGCAAGGCGATCGTGAACTCGATCTCGCTGAAAGAAGGCGAAGACGCGTTCCGCCATCACGCCACGCTGATTCGCCGCTACGGCGCCGCCGCAGTCGTGATGGCATTCGATGAACAAGGCCAGGCCGACACCTACGAACGCAAGACGCAAATCTGCAAGCGCTCGTACGATTTCCTCGTGAACGAAGTGGGCTTCCCGCCGGAAGACATCATCTTCGATCCGAACATTTTCGCTATCGCGACCGGCATTGAAGAGCACAACAACTACGCCGTCGACTTCATCAACGCCACGCGCTGGATCAAGGAAAACCTCCCGTACGCGAAGATCAGCGGCGGCGTGTCGAACGTGTCGTTCTCGTTTCGCGGCAACGATCCGGTGCGTGAAGCCATCCACACCGTGTTCCTCTACTACGCCATTCAGGCGGGCATGGACATGGGCATCGTGAACGCGGGTCAGCTCGGCGTGTATCAGGATCTCGATCCCGAACTGCGCGATCGCGTGGAAGACGTGGTGCTGAATCGTCGCGACGACGGCACGGACCGCCTCCTCGAAATCGCCGATAAATTCAAAACCGGCGCCGCGAAGAAAGAAGAGAACCTCGAATGGCGCAATCAGCCCGTCGATAAACGCCTCGCCCACGCGCTGGTGCACGGCATCACGAACTTCATCGTGGAAGATACGGAGGAGGTCCGGGCGCGCATTGAAGCGGAAGGCGGCCGGCCGATCAACGTGATCGAAGGTCCGTTGATGGACGGCATGAATATCGTCGGCGACCTGTTCGGCGCGGGCAAAATGTTCCTGCCGCAAGTGGTCAAGTCAGCGCGCGTGATGAAGCAGGCCGTGGCGCATTTGATCCCGTATATCGAGGAAGAAAAGAAGCGCATGGCCGATGCCGGCGAGGACGTGCGGCCCAAGGGCAAGATCGTAATCGCGACGGTTAAGGGCGACGTGCACGACATCGGCAAAAACATCGTCTCGGTCGTGCTCCAGTGCAACAATTTCGAAGTCGTCAACATGGGCGTGATGGTGCCCTGCGCGACCATCCTCGCGAAGGCCAAGGAGGAAGGTGCGGACATCATCGGCTTGTCGGGGCTGATTACGCCGAGTCTTGAAGAGATGGCTTATGTCGCGTCGGAAATGCAGCGCGACGACTATTTCCGCGGCAAACAAACGCCGCTGATGATCGGCGGCGCGACTACGTCACGCGTGCACACGGCTGTGAAAATCGCGCCGCATTATGACGGGCCGGTGGTCTATGTGCCGGATGCATCGCGGTCGGTATCGGTGGCGTCGAGCCTGCTTTCCGACGACGGCGCGAAGAAATATCTCGCCGACCTCAAGACGGACTACGAACGCATTCGCACGCAGCACGCGAACCGCAAGGCGCTGCCGATGGTGACCTACGCCGAAGCGCGCGCGAACAAAACGAAGATCGATTGGGCGAGTTACGAGCCGAAGAAACCGACTTTCATCGGGCGTCGCGTATTCAAGAACTACGATCTCTCGGATCTGGCGAATTACATCGACTGGGGGCCGTTCTTTCAGACCTGGGATCTCGCCGGCCCGTATCCGACCATTCTCAATGACGAAATCGTGGGCGAGTCGGCGCGGCGTGTTTTCTCCGACGGCAAGTCGATGCTCTCGCGCATCATCCAGGGCCGTTGGCTGCAGGCGAACGGCGTGGTGATGCTGCTGCCGGCAAACACGGTGAACGACGACGACATCGAAATCTATACCGACGATACCCGCACGCAAGTCGCCATGACGTGGCGCAATTTGCGCCAGCAAAGCGTGCGTCCTATTGTGGACGGCGTGCAGCGCTCGAATCGTTCTCTCGCGGATTTTATTGCGCCCAAAGAGTCGGGCGTGGCGGATTACATCGGCATGTTCGCGGTGACGGCGGGCCTGGGCGTCGAGAAGAAAGAGAAGCAGTTCGAAGCCGATAACGACGACTACAGCGCAATCATGCTCAAGGCGCTGGCCGATCGTTTTGCTGAAGCGTTTGCGGAAGCGCTGCACGCGCGCGTGCGCCGCGAACTGTGGGGTTATGCGGCCGGCGAATCGCTCGATAACGCCGCGATGATCGCCGAGAAGTATCGCGGGATTCGGCCGGCGCCGGGTTATCCGGCGTGCCCGGATCACTTGGTGAAACAGGACATGTTCGAGGTGCTGCAGGCGAACGAAATCGGCATGACGGTGACCGAGTCGGCCGCCATGTTGCCGGCGGCCAGTGTGTCGGGTTTTTACATCGCGCATCCGGAAAGCACGTACTTTTCTGTCGGCAAGATCGCGGACGATCAAGTGGAAAGCTTCGCGCAACGCATGGCGATTTCGAAGAACGACGCCGAACGTGCACTCGCGCCTTTACTGTAGGCAAATACCGGGAATCACAATCGCGCAATATTGGCGAAGTCAGTTACGGTTATTTTGATTTTCCTTACACTCGAAGGAGTGCAAAGGCCGTCATGGCGGCGGCCGCGCATTCCTTCAATCGTCACGGAGAAAGTCGAACATGATCAAGCTGACGCCTGTCGTCACGGTTGCTGTTGCCGTGCTGTTCACATCGGGAAGTCCTGCTGCGTTTGCGCAGGGCGACGCACCCAAGCCAGGGACGGGCGCGAGTTCGACCACTGCGTCGAGCTATTCGCCGCCCATCGTCGTGCACAAGAAAAAGCCCCGCAAACCGCACGCGAAGAAAGGTGCGAGCGAGGCGGCATCGGGCGCCGGGCAGTAAGACATCGGCGCTCAAGCTTCCTGTATTCATCGGAAGAAAAAACCCGCATCGGCGACGATGCGGGTTTTTTTATGCGCTGATTTTAATGCGCTCGCTTAATGCGTTCGATTAATGCGGAGTTCCTGATCGACGCTCAGACGCCCCACAAGATGTCGCCGTTCGCCTTGTGCGCAAGACGCAGCATGTCCAGAAACGGATAAGCGCGCTGCGCAAGACCGACGGGAATCTCGTGCGGTTCGTGGCCCGGTTCGCCTTCGTGGAAGTGGCCGTCGTGTTCGGCGCGTTCCTGTTTGTCCACTGCAATCGCCGATTCCAACTTCTGGATGGCCACCGGCAGCTCGTCGTGCGTAATGACACCGCGCTCGCCGAGCCTCTTTCCAATGATGCCGAGCAAGTAGTCAGCGAGGTTATCGAGCATCTGCACGTCTGGTGCGGCGCTGGTTTTGAATGTGATCAGCATGGCAAGGTCCTTCCCTTATGTTGGCCTTTGTTGGCTAATGAGCGAGATGCGCCACGCGTAGCGAAAGCCCAAGGCCACCGCGTGGTCACGCCGGCGCATTGTTTTGTTTCCTGACTCTTTTCCCCGACTCGACCCTGATTCGACATATTAGCACCTGCTAAAATCCCGATTTACCCGAGCAAGTGTTGCACCGGTTACAAAACCCGCGTTTTTTGCGCGGGTTTCACGTTAGCGCCGTAACCGGCTCCGGCTATGCCTCCTGGCGCAAGTACACAGTCCTGAGCGGGCGGCCGATGTTTTTCCTGCTCCCGAACGGGTGTAATGGATTGAAACTATCGGGCGCGCGTTACGTCGGCGTTTGCCGCTCAATCGCATGTTTTTGTGACGCGCTCTTCGTGGGCGCATGGATTGCACCCGACAAACATCGCAGCAACGGATCAACAGCCCAATCACCGGATTTAGAAATCAGCATGCTGCCCGCACAAAAACTCACACTCGAAACGCTGCTCGCCGATGCCGTCAAGCAGGTTGTACAAGCGTCGCAAGGCGCATCGGAAGCGAACTTTGTCGCGCCGGTCATCGTTCTGGAGCGCCCGAAAGTTGCGGCACACGGCGATGTCGCGTCGAACGTCGCCATGCAGCTCGCCAAGCCGCTGCGCGCGAATCCGAAGCAGTTGGCGCAACAAATCGTGGATGCGGTGCTCGGCTTGCCGGCGGCCCAAGGCTTGGTCGATGCCGCTGAAGTCGCCGGGCCGGGCTTCATCAACTTGCGGCTGGCTGCAGCGGCAAAACAGGCCGTGGTGCCCGCTGCCATCACGCAAGGCGCGCGTTACGGCTACAGCGATCGCGACGAAGGCAAGCGCGTGCTGATCGAATTTGTGTCGGCGAATCCGACCGGGCCGCTGCACGTGGGTCACGGCCGTCAGGCCACGCTCGGCGACGCGCTGGCGAATTTGCTCGGCACGCAGGGCAATGCGGTGCATCGCGAGTTCTACTACAACGACGCCGGCGTGCAGATCGGCAATCTGGCTATGTCCACGCAATTGCGCGCCCGCGGTTTGGCGCCAGGCGACAAGGAATGGCCCGAGAACGCGTACAACGGCGAGTACATCGCGGATATCGCCCGCGATTATCTGGCCGGCGCGACGGTCGCGGCCAAGGACGGCGGGCCCGTGACGGCGAAAGGCGATGTCGATGACATCGACGCCATTCGCGTTTTTGCCGTGGCGTATCTGCGCCACGAACAGGATCTGGACCTGACCGCGTTCCGCGTGTCGTTCGACCAGTTTTATCTGGAGTCGTCGCTGTACAACGAAGGCCGCGTGCAAGCCACGGTCGACGCGCTGATTGCCGCCGGCAAGACCTACGAGCAGGACGGCGCGCTGTGGTTGCGCACGACCGACGACGGTGACGACAAGGACCGCGTGATGCGCAAGTCCGACGGCACGTACACGTATTTCGTGCCGGACGTCGCGTATCACGTGGCGAAGTGGCAGCGCGGCTTCACCAAGGTCATCAATGTGCAGGGCTCGGACCACCACGGCACCATCGCACGCGTGCGGGCGGGGCTGCAAGGGCTTGGCATCGGCATTCCGAAGGGCTATCCCGACTACGTGCTGCACAAGATGGTCACGGTCATGCGCAACGGCGTGGAAGTGAAGATCTCGAAGCGCGCGGGCAGCTATGTGACGGTGCGCGACCTGATTGAATGGTCGGGCGGCATGACGCCGGGCGAGGAAGTCCCGCCGGACCAGATGGATCCAGACACGATCCGCCGCGGCTGCGACGCCGTGCGTTTCTTCCTGATCTCGCGCAAGGCTGACACGGAATTCGTATTCGATATCGACCTGGCGCTCAAGCAAAGCGACGAAAATCCGGTGTATTACGTGCAGTACGCGCACGCACGCATCTGCACGATCCTCGGCGACTGGAAGACGAAATACGTCGGCAATCCCGACACGTTGGCGCAAGTAGACTTGTCGCCGCTCTCGAGCGAACGGGCGATGTCGCTACTGAACAAGCTCGCGGAATATCCGGACATGCTGTCCCACGCCGCCGACGAACTCGCGCCACACGCGGTCGCGTTCTATCTGCGTGACCTCGCGGGCGAATTCCACTCGTTCTACAATGCGGAGCGCGTGCTGGTGGAGGAAGAAGGCGTGCGCAACGCGCGGATTGCGTTGCTGGCCGCCACGCGCCAGGTGCTCGAAAACGGTCTCGCGCTGATCGGCGTGTCCGCCCCCGTCAAGATGTGATTCCCGCTTCGGCGGCTCAGCGCCCGGCGCAGAAGGCATGTGCGGCGGGTGCGGCCTTGGGAGGCACGCTGCGCCCATGCCGCAATTAAGGCCGCCGTTATAATCGACGGCCATTCAGAAGACTCTTTGCAGGTTATTCATACGATGGCAAAACCACGCAGCACGTCGAAGCAGTCGAAGCAAACCGGGGGCACTTTTCTCGGTATCGTGCTGGGCTTGATTGTCGGCCTTGCGATCGCAGTGATCGTGGCGTTGTACATCACGCGCGCGCCCACGCCGTTTGTCGCGAAGGTGGCACCGGCTCCGAGTGACGCCGGCTCCGCGCCCGCTACCACCGGCCAGCCCTACGATCCCAACCGGCCATTGCAAGGCAAGACGCCGGGCCAAGCCGTGCCGCAGGCCGCGCAACCCGCACCGCCGAACACTGCGCCGGGCCAGACCAATAGCGAAACGCAGTCGTCGGGCTCGCAGGACGAGCCGGAAATCCTGGAAGTGCCGCCGAGCGCTAACGGAACCGTCGCGACGAAGCCTGCGACGCCGCCGAAGGCCGCGGTGCCGCCGCTCGCAAGCACCCCGAACGGCTCGTCCACCGCAACGGCCGCCAAGAAACCGGCGGAGGCGCAGGCTTCATCGACGGCCAAGGTCACACCGCCCGCACCCGGCGACGTGAACACGGGCTATTTCCTGCAAGTCGGCGCCTACAAGACCCAGGCCGATGCCGAGCAGCAGCGCGCGCGACTCGGCTTCCAGGGCTTCGAGTCGAAGGTCACACAGCGCGATGCCGGCAACGTCACGTATTACCGCGTGCGGATCGGGCCGTTCACAAAGTTCGAAGACATGAACAACGTGCGTCAACGGCTCTCCGATGCAGGCGTCGATACGGCCGTCATCCGCTTCTCCAAGCAGTAACTCCAATGTGGCGCATGAGCCTTGTGATACGAGGCTCATGCTGACCATTGTGCGGAGCGAGGCGGTAGTTGCCGGTCCGGGTTTAAGCCTCCCTTAAGCGTCGTGTGTTCCCCTTTTGCCTCTCCACGCTCTTTCTCGGTCACCATGAAAAAACTTTTCAGCGCCCTCGCTCTTTCCCTTGGCCTCGCGGCCGGCACCCTGAGCGTCATGAACTCGGCGCACGCAACGCCGGCAGCGCCTGTCGCGGGCACCGACTTCACCGTGTTGCAAGCGGCGCAACCGGTGGAAGCGCAGGGCAAGATCGAGGTGATCGAATTCATGTGGTACGGCTGCCCGCATTGCAATGAATTCGATCCGTATCTGGAAGCGTGGATCAAGAAGCAAGGTCCCGACGTCGTGTTCAAGCGCGTGCCGGTCGCCTTCCGCGATGACTTCATCCCGCATTCGAAGATGTATCACGCACTCGACGCACTCGGCCTGGCCGACAAACTCACGCCCGCCGTGTTCCACGAGATCCACGAGAAGAAGAACTATCTGCTGACGCCGGAAGCGCAGGCTACGTTCCTCGCCACGCAAGGTGTCGATAAGAAGAAGTACCTCGACGCGTACAACTCCTTCTCGACGCAAAGCAGCCTGCAACGCGACAACAAGCTGATGCAGGATTACAAGATCGACGGCGTGCCGACCATCGCTATTCAAGGCAAGTACGAAACGGGTCCGGCTACCACGAACAGCCTGCCGGGCACGATCCAGGTGATGGACTTCCTGGTGAATCAGGTTCGCGCGAAGAAGATGTAAGACGTGAATGCCGCTACGAATGACACGCCGGCCCGGCTGAGGGTTTTTATCACCGGTGCGTCCAGCGGCATTGGCGTGGCGCTCGCCGAAGAATATCTTCGGCGCGGCGCGGTGCTAGGTCTCGTTGCCCGTCGAGGTGACACGCTCGCGGCTTTCGCCGCGCGCTTCCCCCCTGATTCCATATCGATTTATCCCGCCGATGTCCGCGACGCCGCCGCGCTCGCCGCTGCCGCTGCGCATTTCTGCGCGCTGCACGGCGGCGCCGATGTGGTTATCGCCAATGCGGGCATTAGCCGTGGCGCGCTGACCGGCTCCGGCGATCTCGATACCTTTCGCGACGTGATGGATATCAACTACTTCGGCATGATCGCCACGTTCGAGCCGTTCGTCGCACGCATGGTCGAGGAGCGGCGCGGCACGCTGGTTGGTATCGCGAGTGTGGCCGGCGTGCGCGGGTTGCCGGGATCGGGCGCGTATAGCGCATCGAAGTCGGCGGCGCTGAAGTATCTCGAAGCGCTGAGGGTGGAGATGCGGCCGAAAGGGGTATCGGTGGTGACGATCGCGCCGGGTTATGTCCGCTCCGCGATGACCGAGCACAATCCGTATCCGATGCCCTTCCTCATGGAGACCGATGCGTTCGCCATCAAAGCCGCCGATGCTATCGGAAGGAAGGTGCGGTTTGCGACGTTTCCATGGCAGATGCGCGTAGCGGGCGCGCTGCTGCATGTGGTGCCGCGCTGGCTGTACGACAGGCTGATGGAGAAGGCGCCGAGAAAACCGCGCGCGGGAGAGTAGACCCAATGAACGAAAAAGCCCGGCGGATCAACCCGCCGGGCTTTTTCGTTTTAGAGCGCTGAGACTTGCAGCCGCTTAAAACCCGCCGCCTAAAACGCCATATACGGCGCACTTCCGTTGGTCGCAATACCGAAGTAAACATGCCGCCCGAAGAAGAACGGCAAGCCGAAGTCGAACAGCGTCGGGAACGCACCGATGTTCCCCGCCAGTCCGTTAAGCGCGTAGTTCGTGCCGCTCGCCGCCAGCGTCTTCGCGTTGGCCACCGTGAAATTCACCGTGCCCGTCGTGCCGTCCAGACCGCGAACGGTAGCTGACAGCGCTTGCGGACTCGAGGGGCAGTAAAAATCCGTGAAGGTCGTAGTGCAACCGGGCAACGAAACATCGTTGAAGAACAGGCCATTCGAACCCGAATCGACGATAGTCGTCACCGCCGTACCCTTGTAAGTGCCGCTGATATTGCCGAATTCCGTCGAACGGTACGACGTCACGCCGGTCAGCGTGTTGTTGCTCTGCGTACCGATGCCAAACACCAGCGTACCCGTCGCCGTCGGCGCAGCGCTCGCCACTGGCGGCAATTGCACGATCACCCCGTTGTTGTCCACCGCGAACTTTGTCACCGGATTCACGACCTGCTGCGCCACCGCCACGGCAATCTGCGTGCAGTTGTTGCCCGACGGACACGAGTAGTAATTGCTCGTCGCCGCGTTGGTACAGTCGGCGCCGCAATCGGTCACAGCCACGCCCACGCCGAGAATCCCGTTCGCGCCAAGCTGCCGCGACGTGCTTTCGTTGCTGCCGACAACGCAGTTGGACGCCGGCACCGTGGAATCCGCCAGATCGCCGATCACCTGGATCGGAATGGCGTTCGCGGTTTCGCCGCCAATCTTCACGTCGGCGGTACGCACGGTGCCCCACGTGAAGCCATCGGCGAATTGCGTGCATTGCGCGAGCTGGCCGCCGCTCGTCGATTGATTGATCGGCAAGGAGCCGACAATCTTCGCTGCTGCGTCGTTTGCAAGACGCAGGCCGTACGAGCCGGTATCGAGCTGGATATTGTCGATAGTTTGGCAATTGCTCGTCCCGGGCGCGCAGACGGTGACAGATACGTTCGGGATATTCACGAAGTTCTGCGCGCCGGGACCGACCGTAATGGGTACCGTGTTGGCCGCCGTGGCCGCAATCGGCTGCGCGCTGGGACCGTTGCTCGAACCGCCACTGCCGCTGCCGCCGCCGCTGCTGCCACCGCCGCTGTTATTGCTGCTGTTGGAATCGCCGCCCCCGCCGCCGCAAGCGGCAAGAAACACAGACAGGCTCAGCACGGCGAGCCAGCGGAGCAGGCCCAATTTCAAAGGTGAGGACGATGAGGAAAACATCGGACGCATAGTGAGGATCTCCGTCCGTTATTGAATGTCGCTGGCGCTGACGCCGGCGGGCAAGGCTTGCGGAAGATAAGCTTGCCCGGCGAACGCCCCCATATGGCCGCCGGAACGCACGACCAGAGCGCTGCCCGACACCGTTACGGGGCCGCGGCCGCCGCCATTGGCGCGCTGATTCTGGATGCCTTGCACGTATTGCGGGAAATAACTGCCGAGGAGTGCCGGCAGATCGGGAATCCTGCGGCCTTGCCACGCAATGCCGAAGACCACGCCGTCTGCGCCAACGTACTCGTTCACCACCGTGCCGACGGCGAGCGTCGTGGTGCGTACCGTGTAGGCGCTGGCTGACGGTGCCGACGCTGCAGCGCCGGATGATGCCGTTGCCGATGCGGCTGCATGCGTCACACCGTTGCTGACGGTCGCGCCTGGCGGCGGCGTCATGGGTGCGCCACCGAGCACCGCATACGCCGGCGATACGGCCCCAATGCTTAATGTCAGTCCTGCTACCAGGCTTGTAAGCGCGCTGACGCGCCGCAAGCTCACTGAAATGATCGAAGTGTTCACTTCGCTTCTCCGTTTCGACTATTTCAAGCCATGCATAATTTCGTCAGACGAAACGTCACGCACGCGCGCGCCGGTTGCTGAGCATCGTCAGTATGCCAGCCGAACGCGTCGAACTCGGGAAAGTGAAGATTTGTTGCAGCGCGGATGGCTGCAGGCGTAGAGAAAACGTGGCAAAGAACCGACGAAAACGCAGGCAATCACTCACCCGCGCCCGTCAAGCCGCTGGGCGTTCTTAAAAGCCGAGACTGGCGAGCAGGTCGTCGACTTGAGTCTGGTCCTGGACCACGTCGGTGCGGCCTTCGGGATTGATCTGCGGACCGTTGAGCAAGGTTTCCGGCGAGCCCGTCGAGGCGCTCGATGCCGCCAGCGCCGCCGCCTGAGCCGCAAATTGCTCACGCCGCTCGGGTGCGATGTTCTCCAGCAGCACGCCAAGCAATTGCTGCTCGATCAGATGCACGACATCGGTGATCTTCTTGATGACCTGCCCGGTCAGATCCTGAAAATCCTGCGCGAGCATGATTTCGAGTAGCTGCGTATTGGTCGCGGCCGTGTGCTCCGGCACTTGCTGCAGGAAACCACGGGTATCGGCGAGAAGGGTCTTTACGTTCGCGTTGTCCAAAGGCGCGCCGTACCACTCTTCCCAGCGGGCATCGAGGGCCAGCGCGTCGCGCTGCATGGTTTCCTGCAGCGGCTTCGCAAGCTCGATCGCGTTCAGCGCGCGCTCGGCGGCCTGTTCCGTCATGGTCGCCACGTACTTCAGGCGGTCGCGGGCGTCCGGCACCATCTCGGCGGCGGCTTCCACCTGCTTGTCGAGGCCGAGTTCGCGCATGGAGTCCCGCAGCGTGCGCGTCAACTGGCCGATGCGCGCCAGGATTCGGTCGCCGCTCGATGCATCGTTTTCTTGCTCGATGTCGATGAGCGTCTCGGGGTTGGTCATTTCATTCACGGTCAGCTCCCGGCTTTGGCCATCTTTTCGAGAATCTTCGTCAGCTTCTCGTCGAGGGTCGCGGCCGTGAACGGCTTGACCACGTAACCACTCGCGCCCGCCTGGGCCGCGGCGATGATGTTTTCCTTCTTCGATTCCGCCGTCACCATCAGCACCGGCAGATGCGCAATCGCTGCATCACCGCGGATTTGCTTGAGCATTTCGAGGCCATCGAGGTTCGGCATGTTCCAGTCGGATATGACGAAATCGAAACCGCCGCCACGCAAACGCGCAAGACCGGCTGCGCCGTCTTCAGCTTCATCGACGTTCGAGAAACCCAGCTCTTTGAGCAGGTTTCGCACAATACGCCGCATCGTCGGAAAGTCGTCGACGACCAAAATCTTCATGTTCTTGTCCATCTTCACTGCTCCTTGTGTTCCTTGTGTTTTCTTCAAGCGGCAAGTGGCGCCGCGTTTCTATCCGAATACTTGTTTTTTCAGACTCGCTGGGTGCGTTCGCCCATCGAGCTGAGGCGCGCCATGACGCGCCGGGTCATTTCCGCCAGCGGCGCGATCTCGCTGACGCCGCCTGTTGCAATGGCTTCGCGCGGCATGCCGAACACCACGCAGCTCGCTTCGTCCTGCGCAAACGTGTAGGCGCCGGCTTGCTGCATTTCCAGCATGCCCTGCGCGCCGTCGCGGCCCATGCCGGTCAGGATCACGCCGAGCGCGTTCTTGCCGGCGTGCTGCGCGGCCGAACGAAACAGCACATCCACCGATGGCCGATGCCGGTTGACCGGCGGGGCATCGGAGAGATGCGCCACATAGTTCGCGCCGCTGCGCACGAGGACCAGATGGGCGTCGCCCGGAGCGATGTAAGCATGGCCCGGCAGCACGCGCTCGCCGTGTTCCGCTTCTTTCACCGCAATCCGGCACAGGCCGTTAAGGCGCTGGGCGAACGACTTCGTGAAGCCCGGCGGCATGTGCTGCGCGATCATCACGCCGGGTGCATCGGGCGGCAGCGGCAAGAGGAGTTCGCGGATCGCTTCGGTGCCGCCGGTCGACGCCCCGACGATAATCAGCTTCTCCGTACTCACCAGCGGATTGTTCAGGTTTGGCGTGGGCTTCGACGACACGGCCGCAGCACCCGCCGTTGCATGCGTGACGTGCGGCGTTTGCCGCACCCGCGCCCGTGCGGCGGCGCGGATTTTATCGGCGAGCTTTTCGGCGTATTCGAGCATACCGTCGCGAATCCCCACGCGCGGCTTCGTCACGAAATCCACCGCGCCGAGTTCAAGCGCGCGCAGCGTGATTTCCGAGCCGCGCTCAGTCAGCGACGACACCATCACCACCGGCATCGGCCGAAGGCGCATCAGCTTTTCGAGGAAATCGAGGCCGTCCATGCGCGGCATTTCGACGTCGAGCGTCAGTACGTCCGGGTTGTGCTGCTTGATCAGGTCGCGCGCCACCAGCGGATCGGGCGCGGTTGCACACACGACCATGTCCGGCTGCGAGTTGATGATCTCGGTCATCAGGCTGCGCACCAGCGCCGAGTCATCGACGCACAGCACGCTTATTTTCGGTTCCGTGCTCCGGGCCGTTGTCATGCTTCCTCCGCCGTCTTCATGCGGACGGTTCGCTGCAGGCCGGCTGCGGCACCGAATAATTCGATGCGGGGTTTATCGGTTGTCGGGGCTTTCGGGCGATTGAACAGCTCGACTCTCGCCCTTGCCTTCGCCAGCCGTTCGCTGCGCGCTTCGGGCGTTTGCCGCACGAGCGCTTGTTCGCGTTCGACCACGCTCGGGTCTTGTTGCGTAATCAGTTTCTTGACCATCGCCTGGCCGGTTCGCGGCATGAACGCGACCTTGCGCGGATACATGCCCTGCAAGTCCTCAGCCACGATGCGAATCTTTTCCAGCGCGAGATAGCGGCGGACAAACTCCGAGTTGCGATCGCCGATATTGATCGTCGTCATGCCCGCCAACACCGCGCCGCCGCCGAACACTTTCGCGTCGAAACGTTCACGCCGGCCGCCGCGCTTGATCATCTCGTTGATCAGCACTTCCATGGCGTACGCGCCGTAGCGCATGGAGTCGGAGCTGGATTGCGACGCGTCGGAGCCGTCGTCGGGGAGCATGAAATGATTCATTCCGCCGATGCCCGCCGTGCGGTCGTGAATGCATGCCGCCACGCAGGAACCAAGCACGGTGACGAGCACCATGTCCTCGCCCGTCACGTAGAACTCGTTCGGCAGCAGCTTCACGCCCGGCAGCTTGAAGTGGTTATCGACGTAAAGATTCGATGCAATCGGCAAGCCGCTCATGCCAGCTCCCCGGCGAGCGCCCTGCCGGTCTTCTTTGCCGGGCCCGCTGCGTCACGCGACAACCCGTACACCGTCTGACCGCGCAGCTTGAACGCCTGCGTCACATACGTGAAGTTCTCCGAGTGCCCGGCGAACAGCAAACCACCGATTTTCATCAGCGGCTCGAAGCGCGCGAGCACTTGCGCTTGCGTGGGTTTATCGAAGTAGATCATCACGTTGCGGCAGAAGATCGCGTCGAACTGACCCGGCAGCGCGTATTTCGTGTCGGTGAGATTCAGCTGGTCGAACTTCACCAGCGCACGCACTTCCGGGCGAATCTTCACCATGCCGGCATGCGCGCCCGTGCCCCTCAGAAAGAAGCGCTTCAGGCGTTCCGGCCCGAGCGTCTTGACCGAATCGAGTGTGTACACGCCGGCATCGGCTTTCTGCAGCACCTGGCTGTCGATGTCCGTCGCGATCACCGTGCACTGGCGCGCGGCGGCATCGCCGAGGGTTTCCATCAGCGTCATGGCGATGGAATACGGCTCCTCGCCCGTCGATGCCGCCGAGCACCACACCGAAAACGGCTGCGGCCGGCTCTTCGCAAACGTAGCGAGAATCGGAAAATGATGCGACTCGCGAAAGAACGCAGTCAGGTTCGTGGTCAGCGCGTTAGTGAACGCTTCCCACTCGTCGCTATCCGGATTCGCGTCCAGACGATCAAGGTAAATGCGAAACGTATCGATATTGCAGGCGCGCAGCCGTCGCGCGAGACGGCTGTAGGCCATGTCGCGTTTGTGCTCGGACAGCGAAATCCCCGCGCGCTGATGAATCAGGTCGCGAATGCGGCCGAAATCGGCGCTGGTGAATTCAAAGTCGCGTTCCACTTCCGAACCATTCCGGCTCCGGTCTCGGGGTGTATCGACGGACGGGCGCGTTGCCATCATGTAGCCTTTGTTCTGCTGGAACGTGCATCCGCTGCATCCCGTATGGGCGTTGCAACGCGTTTCTGTTTCTTCGATAACCACACAAGCTGTCGCAGGCTCTTTGATAACCAGACCCGATTCCATGAGCCTGCACGGTCGTCTGACACTGTCTTAGAACGTTTCCCAATCGCCGGCGGCTGCAACGGCAGGCTTCGTAGCGGGCGCTTTCGCGGCGGGCGTTGGTGCAGGAGACGTTGCGCTACTAGCCTTATTAACGGCGCGATTAGCCGCGACGTTAGGCCGTGTCACAACTTTAATCGTCGGGCTTGAGCGGGTTGCGCCGCCGACAGACGGTTCAATCCGCGCACGCGGTTCGTTCACCGGCCCGTCGCTGCGCACTTGCCAATGCGCGACCACGTCCTTCAGCTTGCTCGTCTGCTCTTCAAGCGACGCCGCCGCTGCCGCCGCTTGCTCCACCAGCGCCGCGTTCTGCTGCGTGACCTCGTCCATCTGGCCGACCGCGCGGCTCACCTGCTCGATGCCCTGCGATTGTTCGCTGGACGCCGCGCTGATCTCGCCCATGATGTCGGTCACGCGGCGCACCGCCTGCACGATCTCGTCCATCGTCTTGCCGGCACGCGTGACGAGCACGGAACCGCTTTCCACCTTCGCGGTGGAATCGCCGATCAGCGACTTGATTTCCTTCGCCGCCGCCGCGCTGCGTTGCGCGAGGCTGCGCACTTCGCCCGCCACGACCGCGAAGCCGCGCCCGTCCTCGCCTGCCCGCGCCGCTTCCACGGCCGCGTTGAGAGCCAGGATGTTCGTCTGGAAGGCAATCCCTTCAATCACGCCGATGATGTCGACCACCTTGCTCGAACTCGATGAAATCGCGTTCATGGTGTCCACGACCTGCTCCACGACCTCACCGCCGCGCGACGCGATATCCGACGCATTGACCGCCAGTTGCGAAGCCTGCCGCGCGTTCTCGGCGTTCTGCTTCACGGTGCTCGTCAACTGCTCCATGCTCGACGCCGTTTCCTGCAGCGACGCCGCCTGCTCTTCCGTGCGCTGCGAGAGATCCGTGTTGCCGCTCGCGATTTCCCGCGCGCCGACATCGATGGATTCCGCGCCGTGATGCACCGAACCGATCATCGAGGTCAGACTCACCCGCATCCTTTCGATGCCCGCAAACAAGCGGCCGATCTCGTTGGTTTTATCGGTATGAGCGGATTGGGTCAGGTCCCCGCGCGCCATGCGCTCGAAGTGATCGACGGCGTCGTTGATCGGCTGCACGATCATGCTGCCGAGCGCGATGCGCGTGCCGATCAGCGTCAGCACCGCCAGCACCAGCACGCCGCCAATCACCTTGATCAACAACGCAATGCTCGCCGCCGCGTCCGTGCGCAACTGGTCGGCGTGCTTCTGCGTGAAGTCCACGACGGCGGATGCGGTCGCGTCGAAGGCGACGAACATCGGGCTGATTTTGGTATCGGCGATGGCGTGATACGCGGCCATGTCGTTCGCCCGGATCGCGGCGAACTCCGGCTCGACGCCCTCGCGCAGCAGGCCTTCGCGCTTGCCGACCATCTCGTCGAGCATGGCTTGCGGCAAAGTGGGCTTGGGCGTGGCCAAAAACAGCTTCCAGCTCTCGTTCGACTTGTCGAGCAGGAACTGGCCGCGATCGATGGCCTTTTTCGCCTCGTCGGTCTTGCCGGCTTCATCGAGTGAGCGAACCCGGTCGAGCGTGACGCGGGCGCGCAGCAAGTAGGACGACGCGTCGTTGAGCGCGCGCACCGAGACCATGTCGCTGTCGGCCAGCATGGAAAGCGAATTGCCCGCCGAGCGCAAGCCGTTCAGCGACAACGCGCCCACCACTGCCGCAAAGCCCACGAACAGCAGGCCCACGAGCGTCAGCGTGGTGCGAATCGACCAGTTCTTAAACATGAATTTCTTCCCGACAACGTGTGCGAACGTGTGTAAATAACAATACGGACAGACTTAAGCAGCAACGGAGTCAATCAACTCCATCTCTTTGCTCGTCATCAACTTTTCGATGTCCATCAGGATCAGCATGCGGCCGTCGACCGTGCCGAGGCCCGTCAGGTATTCGGTCGTGAGCGTCGCGCCGAATTCCGGCGCCGGCATGACCTGATCGGCTTGCAGCGTGAGCACGTCGGACACGCCATCCACGACCATGCCGACCACGCGATGCGCCACGTTCAGAATGATCACGACCGTCTGGTTGTCGTATTCCACGCGGCCAAGATTGAACTTGATGCGCATATCGACAATCGGCACGATGATGCCGCGCAAATTGATCACGCCCTTGATGAACGCCGGCGCATTCGCGATGCGCGTGACGTTGTCGTAGCCGCGAATTTCCTGCACTTTCAGGATGTCGATGCCGTACTCTTCCGCGCCCAGCGTGAAGACCAGGAACTCCTGTCCTGCCGCTTCGGCCTGGGTGACACGTTGAACGTCACGGCGTTGCGCCGCGGAAGTGATGGATTGAATGTCTGCTGTCACGTTAGCCCCAAAATTCGATTGGTAATGTCAATGCGTCAGCGCGCCGTGCGCCGAGCGGTTTTCGCGATTCAACGCCGCCACGTCGACAATCAGCGCGACGCTGCCGTCGCCCAGGATGGTCGCGGCGGAAATGCCGTGCACCTTGCGGTAATTCGTTTCCAGGTTCTTCACCACCACTTGCTGCTGGCCGACGAGCTCATCGATCAGCATGGCGAAGCGGCGTCCTTCCGACTGGATGATCGTGATGATTCCCTGCGTGGGTTCGGTACGCGCATCGCTGACTTCGAACACCTGATGTAGCGCGACCAGCGGCAGATATTCGCCGCGCACGCGCACCACGCGTTCGCCGCCGGCGACGGTGTAGATATCGTCGGGAACGGGTTGCAGCGACTCCATCACGAAGTTCAGCGGCAGGATGAAAATCTCGCTACCGACCTTCACCGACATGCCGTCGAGAATCGCCAGCGTGAGCGGCAGCACGATCCGCGTGGTCGTGCCTCTGCCTTCGCGCGACTGGATCTCGACGTGACCGCCCATCGCCTGGATGTTGCGTTTCACCACGTCCATGCCCACGCCGCGGCCGGAAATGTCCGTGACTTGTTCGGCGGTGGAGAAGCCCGGCATGAAGATCAGTTGCCAGACTTCGTCGTCGGACATTTGCTCGCTGACCTGCATGCCTTGCTTGAGCGCCTTCGCGAGAATCTTGTCGCGACGCAAGCCGGCGCCGTCATCGCTGACTTCAATCACGATGTTGCCGCCGTGATGTGCCGCCGACAGCACCAGTTGCCCCGCCGTCGCTTTGCCGGCTGCGCGCCGCGCTTCCACGGTTTCGATGCCGTGATCGAGTGAGTTGCGCACGAGGTGCGTCAACGGATCAATGATGCGTTCGATCAGGCTCTTGTCCAGCTCGGTCGCCTGACCGAACGTGACGAGTTCCACTTCCTTGCCGAGCTTCGACGCGAGATCGCGCACGAGGCGCGGGAAGCGGCTGAAGACGTAATCCATCGGCATCATGCGGATGGACATCACGGCTTCCTGCAGATCGCGTGCATTGCGTTCCAGCTGCGCCATGCCGTTGAACAGACGGTCGTGCAAGGCGGGATCGAAGGTGCTCGTGGTTTCGGCGAGCATCGCCTGAGTAATCACCAGTTCGCCGACGAGGTTGATCAACTGATCCACCTTCTCCACGCCGACGCGGATAGAACTGCCTTCAGCCGCTGCGGGCGCTGCGGCAGCGCGCGCCTTCGGGGCTTCGGGTGCGGTCGCGGGCGTGCTTGCAGTTGTGCTTGCAGTAGCGCGGTGCTCGGCGGCAGCAGGTGCCGCCGCCGGCTCCGTCTTTTGTTGTTCGGGTGCTTGTGCCGCCACCTCGTTCAACTCTCCAGGCTCCACAACAGCTTGCGGCGCATCGGCTGCCGCCGCTTCCGCCCCATTGCCGCGGCCGACCGAGATCTGCGCTTCATCGATCACGAAACAGCACACGGCGACGATGTCGTCGGCGGATACATCCGAGTCGAGCCACAATGTCAGGTCATCGCCCGACTTCCTTTGCCCGACGACATTCCCCAGGTTCCCAAGCTCATCAGTCAGCAGAGCCTGGTCCTTCTCCCCTACCCCCCGTAGCGTAATTTTCAGATGCGGACCGTCTGCGTCGCCTGCGTTGCTTGCATTGCTTGCGTCCGGCGTGGCCGGGAACTCGGTCCATTCGCCGTCTTCCTCGATCGCTTCGTTCGCCTGCTCGATCACGTGCGGCGGCGGTTCGTTCGGTCCCAACGCCAGTGCGACCTGAGCAAGATCCTGCGCGAGCGCGGCGGCATCGGTGAATGACGGCTGCGGCTCAGCAACCGCTGCAGCGCCCCGATCGTTATCCCGCAGATGTTCGAGCTTCGCGCAAATCGCCTTGGCGGCCGCCGCATCGGGCTCCGCACTCGCGCGATACGCACCGAGCTGATCCGACAGCACGTCCTTCGTCTCAAGGAACGTATCGATCATGTCGCTGCGCAAAACCAGCTCGTTGTTACGCGCCCGGTCGAGCAGCGATTCAAGGATGTGCGTGGTCTCCGTCAGCGCCGAAAAGCCGAACGTGGCCGCACCGCCCTTGATGGAATGCGCCGCGCGAAAAATCGCGCCGAGATCCTCGGGATCGGGATTCGCCAGATCGAGCGCGAGCAGCAACTGCTCCATTTGCGCGAGCAGCTCGTCGGCTTCGTCGAAGAATGTTTGATAGAACTGCGTAATGTCGAGTGTCATGCCTGGGTCACCGCCGGATGCCTTGTCTGTCGTCGCTGTGCGCGTCGTGGGAAGCTAGTTGTTTTGTGTCTGGTGCTTGATGCAGTTTCAGTGCGGATGCTCCACTGCCGACAACGACGCCACCAGTTCGGTCAGCATGTCGGGGTCGAACGGCTTTTCGATCCAGCCGGTCGCGCCGGCCGCCCGCGCCGCCGCTTTGAACGGCTCGCCGGATTCAGTTGTCAGCACGAGGATCGGCGTGTTCGCGTATGCCCGATGTCCGCGCAATTTTCCGATCAGATCCAGACCGCTCATGGCCGGCATGTGCTGATCGGTCAAGATGAGATCGAACTTCTCGGCCAATGCCGCTTCGTAGCCATCAGCGCCATCCACGGCCACCACCACGCGATACCCCGCCGCCAAAAACGTCGCCGAGAGGATCTGCCGCATGGAAGCGGAATCGTCGATTGCCAGAATGTTCTTGATCATGGTTTTGTCTTGCCCGGTCCGGTGTTCTTGAAGGTCGCGCTTCTGATTGAGCGTCTCATTGCGCTTCTTGTTGTGCGTCTCATCGCGCTGCCGTCTTGCCTGGCAGTGCCGGCGCCAGCGCGCCGAAGTTGGGCATCGCGTTTGCGGGCGCGCCGGGATTGCTGGTAATCGTCGTCGACGAAATGTCGTCGCGCATCATCGATTCTTCCGACCGGCGATTCAGCACCAGAATGCTGATGCGGCGATTTTCCGGATCCAGGGCGTCCTGCTTGTTCAGGTTTTGCGTCGATGCCAAACCCAGCACGCGCAACACCTTCGCTTCGTCCATGCCGCCGGAGATCAACTCGCGTCGCGAGGCATTCGCCCGATCCGCCGATAATTCCCAGTTGCTGTAGCCCTTTTCGCCGCCCGCGTATTGCGTGGCGTCGGTGTGTCCCTGCACCACGATCCGGTTCGGCACGTCGTTAAGCGACTTGCCGATTTCGCGCAGGATGTCGCGCATATACGGTTGCACGGAGTTGCTCGCGAGGGCGAACATCGGCCGCTTCTGGGTATCGACAATCTCGATGCGCAAACCCTGCTGCGTCGAGTCGATGCGAATCTGCTGCCGGAACTGGCGCAGCACCGGATTGGCTTCAATCGCGGCCATCAGCTTGACCTGCAAGTCGTGCAGGCGAACCTGATCGCGCCGTTCGAGTTCACCTTGCGCGTCTTTCAGCGTCTGCTCGTCCATCCGGTTCACACGCCGCGTGCCGTCGCTCATGCGGGTCGTGCCGGGCTCAGGGCTTGAAATATCGCGGCCGCCGCCATTGATGATGCTGGAGTCCGTGCCCGAACGCTGCCCGCCGAGAATCGCGTTCTTCAGCGGCATGTTGAAATACTCCGCAATCCCCTGGCGCTGCACCTGCGACACGGCGCTCAGCAGCCACATCAGCAGGAAGAACGCCATCATCGCGGTCATGAAGTCGGCGTACGCGAGCTTCCACGCTCCGCCGTGATGCGCTTTCTTGCCGGATACGACGCGCTTGATGAAGATCGGGCGGTCTTTGTTGTTGGACATGGCGGGTTCCGGGCGTGGTCGCTGAAGGCGCTTACTTGGCCTTCACGCGGCGCACGTGTTCTTCCAGCTCGGAGAACGACGGACGCTCGGTGGAGAAGAGCACTTTGCGGCCGAACTCCACCGCGATAGCCGGCGCATAACCGTTCAGGCTCGCGAGGATCGTCACCTTGATGCACTGGAACATCTTCGTCGACTCAGCCACGCGCTGTTCCGCGACGCTCGCCAGCGGCCCGATCAAACCGTACGACAACAAGATGCCGAGGAACGTCCCCACCAGCGCCTGCGCGATCATCTCGCCGAGAATGGCGGGCGGCTGATCGGCGGACGCCATGGTGTGAACCACGCCCATCACGGCCGCGACAATACCGAACGCCGGCATCGCGTCGCCGACCTTGTGCAGCGCTTGTGCGGGGCCTTCGCCTTCGGCGTGATGCGTCTCGATCTCCTCGTCCATCAGGCTTTCGATCTCGAACGCGTTCATGTTTCCGCCGACCATCAGGCGCAAATAATCGGTCAGAAACTCGACGATATGGTGATCGGCCAGGATCTTCGGGTACTGCGCGAAGATCGGGCTTTTGGCGGGATCGTCGATATCGGATTCCAGCGTCAGCGTGCCTTCCTTGCGCGCTTTGGCGAGCAGCACATAGAGCAGCGCCATCAGCTCCATGTACACGTCCTTGTTGTACTTCGAGCCTTTGAAGAGCGTCGGAATCACGCGCAGCGTGGATTTGATCGTCTTCATGCCGTTACCGAGGATGAACGCGCCCACACCGGCGCCCGCGATCATCAGGATTTCGACCGGCTGAACCAGCGCGCCGAGGTGCCCGCCTTCCAGCGCGTAACCGCCGAAGACGGACAGCAGCGTCACTAGTGTTCCGATGAAAATCAGCACAGTCGAACCTCTTGGTTGCATCGGCGAAACCGCCGTTAAGTGGTTTACGGCAAGCGAATGAAAAACTTTGAAGGGAAATGGGGGACAGGAGGAGACGGAGAAACTGCAGGCGTCTTTATTGGCGGGCGATCAGACGTGTAAGGTGAGCTGGTGTGCTTGTGATGCGATCGGTCTAACCAATTTCGGGCGAAAGTGCCGGTTAAAAGTGCCGATTGGCGGTTTTAATCCGGCAACAACTTGTAAGCAAACATTAAGCTGGTCACATTCGATGGGCTTTCGTTTGGCCCCAAAGGTTTGCCACCGGATTAACGGCAAGCCCAAGAAAATTCTTTACGCAGCACGCGGCTAAACGCACGCCGCAGGGCTTACCCGACCCGGGCAGACCACGGCTGGCAATGGCACGCGCTTTGCTGACACAGTCATCCTGGGCGCCGCATCGTGCACTGCGCAATTTATCGATACTCGCTCAATCGCTTGCCGCACAAGGGCTCAGGCGATGCTCCAAGGTTCGTAACGGCCCGTGTGTCGGCCTGTAACAAGGTTAAGCGTTTGAAAAATGACTCGGTGATAAACCCCGTCATCTCGATAATGTGTCGTAAGGGATAACCCGATTGATCCGGAATCCCATATTTCAGGGGGCGGCAGCATAGGCGCTGGCCCGTCCGCAAGGCTTCGCCGGTTTTTTATCGGAGACCGTGCTCGAAGCCCTCACGAACAGGAGAGTCACGTTATGCGTATCGCACAAATTGCACCCTTGCACGAAGCAGTTCCCCCGAAGTTCTACGGCGGCACCGAGCGCGTTGTCTCGTATCTGACGGACGCACTCGTTGATCTCGGCCATGACGTGACGCTGTTCGCGAGCGGCGATTCGCATACCAAGGCGACGCTCGACGCGGCTTGGCCGCATGCGCTGCGCCTCGACCCTTCCATCCGCGACTGGAACGCGCCGCACGCGCTGTTGCTTGAGAACGTCCGTCGCCGCGCGCATGAGTTCGACGTGCTGCACTTTCACCTCGACTACATGCCTTTCTCGATGTTTTCGCAGATGGACACGCCGTTCGTGACCACGCTCCACGGCCGTCTGGATCTGCCGGAACTACAGCCGATCTTCAATGCGTTCCCGCATGCGCCGGTGGTCTCGATCTCCGATTCGCAACGGGTGCCGCTGCCGCAGGCTGCATGGCTCAACACGATTTATCACGGTTTGCCGGAAAACCTGCTGACGCCGCAAACGCACAAGAAGCCGGAATACCTCGCCTTCCTTGGCCGTATCTGCCCGGAAAAGCGCGCCGATCTCGCCATCAAGATCGCTGCTCAAAGCGGTCTGCCGCTGAAGATTGCCGCCAAGGTGGACAAGGTCGACCAGGAATACTTCAAGAGCACGATTGAGCCGTTGCTGGCAGAGTCGAAAGCGAGTGTGGAATTTGTCGGCGAGATCAACGAGCAGCAAAAGCCTGAGTTCTTGTCGGGAGCGAAGGCGCTTGCTGTTCCCGATCGACTGGTCGGAGCCGTTTGGTCTCGTGATGATCGAGGCAATGGCATGCGGCACGCCGGTGATTGCGTTTAATCGCGGCTCGGTGCCAGAAGTGATCGATCACGGCGTGACAGGTTTCATCTGCGAGGACGTGCAAGGTGCAGTGGGTGCACTGCAACGCCTCGATGAACTCTCGCGTACCGAGATTCGCGCACAGTTCGAGCGCCGCTTCAGCGCAAAGACGATGGCGCAGAATTATGTCGATGGCTATACGGCACTTCTGCAGGCAGCGAAGCGTCCGGTGCTGCGCCGGGTTGCGGCAGCAGGCTGAATTGGAATGTCGCGAAGTGTGGGGCTATGTCATGCAGCACGGCATAGCCTTGATTAAGAACATTGATTTGAGACACTTCGCGCGAGTAATCTAAAGCTGATTGCAAGGCACAATGCAAGGCACAAAAAAATCCGCCCACTCCGGCGGATTTTTTGTGCCTTGCAATTCCTGCATCTATTCCTCTGATGCAAGTATTCAAAAGTACTCGTCGCTCTCACGAATGAGTTTGATTAATCAAGAATCGCTCACGATTCTTTCCCACGATCCATTTAGGCGGCTTGCCACGGCCGCTCCAGGTATTGCCTGACTTGGGATCCTGATAAAGCGGCGGCAACGGCTCCTTCTTGGGCGGCCGGCCCCGACGAACAACCGTCAGCCCCAAATCCTGCGCCGTCAGTCCGTATTCAACAATCTTGCGCCGGATATCCACGAGTACCGCTTCTACTTCCGCGCGACGCGCTTCCTCCGCCTGCTCCTGGAGCTTGGCGATCTGCGCCTTGAGCTCAGTGTATTGCGACATATTCCAATCCTTTCTAATAGCCCGCGATTATTGAGAAGCCTAACGGCATCGATTAAAAGATGCAACGTTTGACCATGTAATTTCAGAAAATCCTAAAGCGACTGAGAAGAATCTTGAAACTATAGGGCACTCCTAATAAGAACCGCTTTAATTTATCGATGATTTGACAATTGTTGACAACTACTCGCGGCGCTCGGATTACACTGCGTACCCGCCGCGGTGGTCAGCAAAAATATTCAGGATCACAAGCGTCGAATTGTTTCAGTTTCTTATATATTTTTAGGACTTCGAATCATGCGATTAGGACAGCGCCTCGGCGCAGAAATGTTTGGTACGTTCTGGCTCGTGCTGGGCGGCTGCGGCAGCGCAGTGCTTGCCGCGGGATTTCCTCAACTCGGTATTGGCTTTGCGGGTGTATCGCTGGCGTTTGGCCTGACCGTGCTCACCATGGCTTATGCCATCGGCCATATTTCGGGTTGCCATTTGAACCCGGCGGTAAGCATTGGCTTGACCGTTGCCGGACGCTTTCCGGTCCGTGACCTGGCTCCGTACATCGTTGCGCAGGTGATCGGCGGCGTACTCGGCGCGTTCACGTTGTCAGTGATCGCCAGCGGCGCACCGGGCTTCGACCTCGTTGCCAGCGGCTTCGCGAGCAACGGCTACGGCGATCACTCGCCCGGCCACTACACGATGATCGCCGCGCTGGTGTGCGAAGTCGTGATGACGTTCTTCTTCTTGTTCGTCATCCTCGGCGCCACCGACAGCCGTGCGCCCGCCGGCTTTGCACCTATCGCCATCGGCTTGTGTTTGACGCTGATTCACCTGATTTCGATTCCGGTGACAAACACGTCAGTGAACCCGGCGCGTTCCACCGGCCCGGCGTTGTTTGTCGGCGGTGCGGCAATGGACCAACTCTGGTTGTTCTGGGTAGCGCCGATTATTGGCGCGATCATCGCCGGCGTGGTTTATCCGCTGCTTACCGGCGCGAAGAATCGGGCGCTTGCTTCGGCGTGATTTAAAACGCGGTAAAGAATCAAAACTAAAACGGGCGCTCGACGCCCGTTTCTTATTATCCGCTCGATCTAAATCCGGGCGATGCAGCCTCCCAATATGAATAAGCTGCGACAAATGTAATGGGCGTTTACTGTCTTTCTTGATTTGAAACGCGGGAATTCGCTGTTACTCAGCCGGGGAAATCCCTACGAGCGTTATCTGATAGGGCTGACACGCCGTTTTATCGGACGATTCAATCAGACTTTTAACTTTCTAAACACTTTCATCCAGTAACAACTCGTCGATACTCGTAAGACGACCAATGCGTAGATTGGGTTCATGCGACACGCGTCGCCCTACAAGGAGAAACACCATGAAGCGCATCGTCACTCATTTGCTGGTTGCCGCCGGTCTCGCGATGGGCGCTGTCGGGGCCGCACAGGCTCATACGGATCTGCATATCGGGCTGTCGCTTGGCGCACCCGCGTATGTGCAATCCGCGCCGGTTTATGTCCAGCCCGCACCTTACTATCGTGCAGCCCCGCAGGATTGGCATCACCGGGACGAACCGCGCTGGGGCGGTGATCACGGACGCTGGAATCGCACTGGCTGGGATCATGGCGGCGATAATCGCGGCGCATGGGGTCGTCGCGGATAAGCTCGGAGAGCGATTGCGATCTGTTGCGGCAGATCGCGTTTGAATCGCGTTATGAATTGAAAAGGGAGCGGCTGTTTTCGGCGCTCCCTTTTTTCTTTTACTGCGGCAAATTCAACGCGTGTGGTGCGTCACTTGTCAAAGCGAATAGGTGCGCCAAGTTTATCCGCCATACCGAACAGCGCACGCAACTGATGTGCGACGCCCGCTTCGAAATTATTGCCGGTGCGCGGGATATCCGGCAGGCGTTTTATCAGATCCGGATTCGCGTTGTTCATCATGAACGGCCGGCCCGCCGTTTCGAGCAGATCTATGTCGTTCATGTTGTCGCCGAAAGCCACGCAATGCGCGGTATCGATGTCGAGCCGGTCCAGCACGACCTTCAGCGCCCGCCCTTTCGACACATCCGACGTCATCACTTCCAAACAATCCGGCAACGAGTAAGTGACGTAGATGGAATCGCCGAACTCACGCTCGAGATTCGCGGCAGTCACCTTCAAATCTTTCGGCTCACCGATATACAACACCTTCGCAATGTTCTCGCCGTCGTGCTGACGCAGGTCCATCACGTCGTAATCGAAGCCGGAATCCTGATGAAATTCAAGCAACTCGGGTGCGTGACGGTCGATCAGCCAGGCATCGTCGGCGAAAAGGTTCACGATCACGCGCTCGCTTCCCGCAAGATCCGGCTGAACAAGACGACGCACGGCCGACGGCGCGATGTCGCGGGCATAGATGCGCTCGTTGTCGGGAGCATGAATGCGAGCGCCGTTCGAGGTGATCAGATAAGCGTCGATGCCAAGCACCTTGCGAATCCCGACCACGTCGCGATAGTGCCGCCCCGTCGCGATAATAAAACGCACGCCCTGCGCTTCCAGTTCGCGAACCGTTTCGACGGTGAACGGATCGACCTGATGGTCGCTGTTGAGCAAGGTGCCGTCGAGATCGGTTGCGATGATCGAATACATGGGAAGCGGTTTCCTTCAGGCCGTTAGGAACCTCCCATTCTAGCGTGCAGAGGCCTGTTTTCCGTTCGCAGCGCGAAGAGCCAGTTGCAGCGCGCCCGCAGCGGAGTCCGCGAGCGGCTCGCGCAGCCTCATGCGGAGTGTTTCCGGGACGAACGGCTTGAGCGGGGCGGCCAGGCCGCCGCACAACGCCACTGGCAGAATCTGCTCCGGGTCGAGCGCCATGGCCATTTTTGCGATCTCCCGACCTGCTTCGTCGAGCAGACGCGCGGCAAACGGATGGTGTCGATGCTCGAAAACTGTCGGCGCGAGCGTTGCGTAGCCCGTCTGATTAGCGCCGCTCAGCCACACGACCAGACTGTCGCGATCCGTTGCATCCGTCTGTGCGAGCAGCGCGGCCGACCAATTGTCGGCGGGCGCGCGGCCGTCCAGCACATGCTGCAGATGCGCGGCCGCGCGCAAGCCCAGCCATGCACCGCTCGCTTCGTCGCCGCTCGGAAAACCATAGCCGCCCGAGATCCGGAACTCGCCGCGCGCATCTAGCGACGCTGCAATGCTGCCCGTGCCAAGCGCCACGATCACGCCCGGCTCGCCGCCGTGTGCGCCGAGCAACGTGGTGAAGGCGTCGCTTTCGACCGCAAGCGCGCACCCATCCGGCGCGGTCGCATGAAATTGTGCGAGCCATCCCGCGTGATTTACGCCAGCGAGTCCGCAACCGAGCGCGCACGCGTACCAGTCGAACGGCAAACCTATGGCCTCGAATGCGCGCGAACACGCCGCGGTAATAGTTTCCCAGGCACGTTCGACGCCGAGTCCAAGGCCCGACGGTCCGCCCGTGGCGCGCGCCAGCTCGACGCCGTTTGCATCGGCCAGGACAACGCGCGTGCCGCTGCCGCCGCCATCGACACCGATCAGATAGGGGTAGGGTTCAGTTGAAGTAGTCATGCTCGCAAGCTTAACGGCACGACCGGGACGCCGCCACTCGGCCGAATGGGCTATATCTCCTGCGCATCGGTCAACTGGTAGCCAGGCCGGACGTAATTGCCGGGCATCGAAGAAACGAGCGCGCGACGCTCGGCCGGCTTGCCACTGACGGCGCCTGATAGTCCATCATCGCGTGGCACTAATTGTCAGACGACCAGGCCATTCGGTCGACTATTGCGCCCGAGGTCTTCCACCTATGCTGATCGAACGCCAACCACACCTGCTCTGAAGCCGCCATGAACGCCACGAAAAAGCCGCTACCGCCCAGTGACAATACCGAACCTACCAAACCTGCCGAGCCGCACCGCTGCGGCTGGGCCACCACACCAGCACTCGCCCGCTACCACGACGAGGAATGGGGCGTCCCGTCCCACGACGATCGTCACCTGTTCGAAATGCTCGTGCTTGAAGGCGCGCAGGCCGGCCTTTCCTGGTCGACCATTCTGAACAAGCGCGAGGGCTACCGGGCGGTGTTCCACAATTTCGACATCGACCGCGTCGCTGCTTTCAGCGAAGACGACGCAGCCCAATTGCTGCTCGACGCCCGCATCATCCGCAATCGTGCGAAGGTTTCGGCAGCCGTCGCCAATGCGCGCGCCGTACAGCGCATCCAGGCGGAACACGGCTCGCTCGCGGCGTTCGCGTGGTCATTCGTCGACGGCACGCCCATAGACACCCCACGCGCGGACTACTCGCAAGCGCCTGCGTCCAACGAGATCTCGGACGCCATGAGTCGCGCGCTCAAGAAATTCGGCTGCAAATTCGTCGGCACGACCATTTGCTATGCATTCATGCAAGCCACTGGAATGGTCAACGACCATGAGGCCACCTGCTTCTGCCGATTCAGAGAAAACACAGTGAGCCAAAAGCGCGAATTCGCAAAACGACGAACGAATTAGGCAATTTGCTCCAACAATTTGCGATACGAACATTGCGTTTTCGCAACATTTTTCGCGGTTTCAAGGATCGTCAGGGAAAATCCTGACAAATGGGGGTTTTCATGGGTGAATCATGCTCTGAAGCCTTTACTACAAAGCCTCGCGTTAAATTACGACTCGTGCAGGAAGTCAGACGTCATGTCAAAATTGCGGCCTACCGCACATAACAGCCACTTTTTTACCGGAAAGAACCGCTATAAATAGGGTGTGAGCTGTTTTTCGGGCGGGTGGCCGAGCACAAACCGGCCGTCGCCAGAAGTGGCTTGCCAAGCGTGTTCAGTCCTGGCGAACGGTAGCGGCGGAAACGGATACCGGTGAAATGACGCGGTTTTATGTGGTCGACCGCGCTATGACAACCGAATCCGCGTCCGATACTGATAACGCTGTTGATGACACCCACGAAGCGCCGCCACTGTCGGTGCAGGGGAGAACCAGAATGAAAAACATCCACTTTTTGACGCATCAGGAAATTTTCGATCGCGCCGTTCATCACCTGTTTGGTCAAGGCCACGCAGCATTGTTGCCACACGGCGGCGGCGCGTATCGGGGTTATTGCGGTGGTTGCCCTGTCGGCAGCTTCATCAAGCCGCGCGACTACATGACGGCTATGGAAGGCGTGCCTATACGCTATATCAGCAAAGGGCCGGAGGGCGTGCCGTCCTATATGGATGTCGGCGTTGTGGCGCTCAAGCGCGCGCTGTTGCGCTCGAACATCAACGTCTACGATCCGACCACCGTCGAACTGCTCAGTTGCCTGCAAAACGTTCATGACGTCTTCGGCAAATGGGAGTGGCGCGAGCGTTTTGCGTCCATCGCCCGGCAGTTCAATTTATCGGCGGATCGACTCAAATCGGCAGCCTGAGGCAAGAACTTCGCGGAACTCCGGGACAGTCAGTGTGGAGTCGGATCGTGTTGCAAACGAGTTACGACGAACCACGCCAGCCACGAAGGCGCCGTGAGAGATGAGTATCGGGATTGGGCAGGCAACGCATTAGTTTCAAGCATCGAGCACTGCAATGTTAACGGCAAGAGACATCTACGAACGCGTGAGGGCACATCTGCTCACGCAGCAGGCTGTGTCCGAGGACGAGAACGGTTCGTGCCGGCTACGCAGCAGCAACGGGCGCAAATGCGCTATCGGGTCCCTGATCGCCGACGAGGTCTATCGGCCGGAAATCGAAGGTGTCGGCATTTCGTACTACCGAAATGCGAAGGATGGCACGCTGCTACGCGCGCTATATGCCTCGGAGGTCGATGCTTACGACCCCGCAATCGCCGAACTACTAATTGAACTGGAAGAGGTTCACGACGACTTCAGCGTCGACGAATGGCCGCAGCTCCTGGCCCGCGTTGGCCAACGGCACGCGTTCGTCTGATAGCGGATCGAGGCCCGCCTAGCGCACCCGACCAAGAAAACCAAAAAATCAAAGCAAAACGGCGATGCAACCCTTTCGGGCGGCATCGCCGTTTTACTTGGTGCAACCCATCAAACAGGCTGCGACCGGCCAAGACTTAGTGCAGCTTCTTGGGCAGCATCTGGCTGCGCAGACGCTTGCGCAGACGGCTGACTGCGGCCGCCTTCTTGCGCTTGCGTGCTGTCGTCGGCTTCTCGTACGACTGGCGTTCGCGAAGTTCGGCGATCAGGCCGTTCTTTTCGATGGTCCGACGAAAGCGACGGATCGCGACGTCGAACGGCTCGTTTTCTTTCAAAACAATAGTGGTCATGGAAGTCCTAAATCGCTAATACGTTTTTCTGACTGCGCGGCGAAGCGTAACCAACCAGGCTTACGCCGCGCGCCGGCACTCCGATCGTCCACCCACAGCAGCGGACACGAGCAAAGCGGCCACGGAGGCCGGAAAAGAGAGAGGTGGGATTTCACCGCCGATCACGGCATGCGCGTTACGTGAATTATGTAGAACACGGAACAGCGCACTTCGGGCCGCCAGGCGCTGCGCAAAACGTGCAACGCCATTGGGCAAAAATCTCGATTCGGGCGAGATGTTACCAGATCGTCGCCCGGTCGCCAACCCCGCAAAGCCGGTTTGCGGGGTGCAACTCCATGAAGATGCGTGGTTTTTCGGGGTTTCAGGCCGGATCGCTGGCTTCGTTCAGGATGGCGAGATCGTCTGGCGCGAGCGTGATGCGAGTGGCGTCGGCGAGAGTTTCAAGCTGCTTGACCGACGTTGCGCTCGCAATCGGCGCCGTAACGCTTGGCCGTGCGATCAGCCACGCGAGCGCAATGGCGGCAGGCGCCGTGTCATGGCGCTGCGCCACTTTCACGAGCGCATCGACAATCTTCAGGCCGCGATCGTTCAGATAACCCGCCACCTTCCCGCCGCGCGCGCTGTTCTCGGTATCGGCTTTGGAGCGATATTTCCCGCTCAGGAAGCCGCTCGCCAAACTGTAATACGTCACCACCGACACCTTGTGCGCCTTGACCACCGGCTCCAGATCGGTCTCGTAGCCGGCGCGATCGTAAAGATTGTATTCGGGCTGAAGCACCTGATAGCCCGGAATGCCCTCCTTCACCGATACCTTCAGCGCCTCTTCCAACCGTTCCCCGGTGTAATTCGACGCCCCGATCACGCGGATCTTGCCCGCCGCGATCAGCTTCTGATACGCGCCGAGCGTGTCCACGAGCGGTGTTTTGGTGTCGTCGAGATGGGAAAAATACACGTCGATGTAATCCGTCTTCAGGCGCTTGAGCGAGTCGTTCACCGCCGCCTCGATATTGGCCGCCGACAACCCCGGCCGCGTGCTCAGCATGCCGACTTTAGTCGCGAGCACGATCTTGTCGCGCTTGCCGCTGTCCTTGAGCCATTTGCCGATGATCGTCTCCGACTCACCGCCCTGGTGGCCGTCGACCCAGGCGGAATAGACGTCGGCGGTATCGATGAAATTGAGGCCGTGATCGACGAAGGCATCCAGGATGGAAAACGACGTGCGTTCGTCGGCGGTCCAGCCGAACACGTTGCCGCCGAATACAAGCGGCGCGACCTTCAAGTCTGACGTACCGATGGTGCGGTGTTGCATGGTTACTCCTGGCTGTTGTAGGCGAACACATAAAAACTGATCGAAAAAGAATACCCGTGAATGCTGTTGTCCGCAGGCGGCGCAACTTCGCATACGTCATCCGGCGAGTCCATCGCAATTCCTTCTACAAATCGTTTTCTAATTCCTCAAGTTTTTTTCCGACGGGCCGCTAACCCATGTAGGCGGCCGGCTACCACGCTCGGAACCGCCAGGCAACAGGACCGTGCAGTAGCCATAACAGCCCTTTTAGTTCTTTCAGGAGAAATCCACATGCTTAGTATTAATAGCAATATCAACTCGCTGGTCGCCCAGCAAAACCTGAACACCTCGCAGAGCGCGCTGTCGCAGGCCATCACGCGCCTGTCGTCGGGTAAGCGCATCAACAGCGCGGCTGACGATGCTGCAGGCCTGGCGATCTCGAACGGCATGCAAACGCAGATCAACGGCTTGAACCAGGGTGTGTCGAACGCGAACGACGGCGTGTCGATGATCCAGACGGCGACCAGCGGTCTGTCGCAGATCACGTCGAGCCTGCAACGGATTCGTACGCTGGCGGTGCAGGCATCGAACGGCGGCCTGACGGCGGACAACCGGGCTGCTCTGCAGCAGGAAGTTGCACAGCAGATCGCTGAAGTGAACCGCATTGCATCGCAAACGACGTACAACGGCAAGAACGTGCTGGATGGTTCAGCGGGTAGCGTGAACTTCCAGGTTGGCGCGAACGTCGGCCAGTCGATCAACCTGAACCTGTCGCAAAGTCTTTCGTCGGCGGCAGTCGGAGCCGGTAAGGTGGCATCGGGCGCGTTGCTCGGTTCGCTTTCGGTGTCCCTCGACTCGACCGGCGCAGAATGGACGACTGCGAGCAAAGGCAGTGAAATCACGCAGGTCAACGTGTTGTCGGATGGCAAGGGCGGCTACAGCTACACCGACCAGAACAATCAGCAGATCGCGAACACCACTATTGAAGGTGCTGCTAATGTTCTCGACGTGACTACCACCCCGGGCAAAATCGTCGCGGGAACCAAGCTCGGTGTGGCAGCAGCAGTTGCTGCAATGAATACCAACAACGTCGCGGGCCTGTCTTCTGGCTCGCTTCTGGGCACGATTGGCGGTCTCAATCTGGCCACCAGCGCAACCGGCGTTGTTACCGACGCATCTGGTGCAGGTGCAACATTCCCGGTACCGTCGGGCAATATCACCTCGGTCACGGTGAAGTCGGATGGCAGCGGCGGCTATCAGTTTTCTGACCAGAATGGCACGACGCTGACCTCCAACCAGGTCTCAGCCGTCTTTAGCGCTTCGGCGTCAGGTGCAGCTTTGGCATCCGCCACCCCTCCGGGTCAATTCATAAACGTGAACGCTTCAGCTACGACGCAAGCAGTGTCGACCATCGACGTCAGCTCGCAAAACGGCGCGAACCAGGCAATGGAATCGATCGACAACGCACTGGCAACGGTGAACAACATCCAGGCTTCGCTGGGTGCCGCTCAAAACCGTTTCACGGCAATCGCCACGACCCAGCAAGCTGAGTCGACCGACTTGTCGGGCGCCCAGTCGTCGATCACCTCTGCTGACTTCGCACAGGAAACGGCGAATCTGAGCAAGGCGCAAGTGCTGCAACAAGCAGGTATCTCCGTGCTGGCGCAAGCCAACTCGCTGCCGCAGCAAGTTCTGAAGCTTCTCCAGTAATAGCCTCACGCAGTAACGGCAGACGCATCGCAAGACGCGTCTGCCGAATTTGTTTTTAGGGGAGGCAAGCCTCCCCTGTGCGCATTTCAAACGGTTACTATCCTGGCTCGAAAGACTCAACGAAGCACGGAGCATCTCAATGTCGACGATTCCGAGCAGCGCCTCCAGCGCCGCATCCTCAGCCGCGGCAACCACTGCCGCCGCCACCGCAGCCGAAACAGCTGCCGCGCAGTCCATCATCAGCGGTTCCACCGGGAACTCGTCGCTGGATGTTTCGTCGCTGGTTACGAGTATTGTCAACGCAAAGGTGGCCGGGCAGACCGCGGCACTGGCCGCCCAGCAGGCGAGCGACAACACAACGCTCACGGCGGTCGGCACATTGCAGGCCGCGTTATCCGCGTTACAGGCCGGCATCAGCTCGCTTGCCGACGGCACCGCCTTGTCGCAGTACACTGCGACCGCGAGCGGCACCGGATTGACGGCAACCGGCGCCAAAGGAGCGACGGCGGGCAGCTATTCCATCGCCGTCACGCAAGTAGCGACTTCGCAGGCGCTGTCGTCCCCCGCGGTCAATCCCCCGACTACGGCGCTCGGCAACGGCACGATGACTATCTCCGTCGGCAATCAGTCGATGAACATCAGCATCTCGTCGGCAAACAACACGCTTAGCGGGATTGCCAGCGCGATCAATTCGTCGTCGAACAATCCTGGCGTCACGGCCACTGTCGTCACCGGCACAAGTGGCGCGCACCTGGTGCTGCGTTCAACGAACACCGGCGGCACGAACACGATCAACGTGGCGCTGAGCAACGTCACGAACGACACGGGTCTGTCGAGTCTCGGCGTGACGTCCACACCGGGCAACAACACAACTGGCACCACCGGCGCAATGGGCGTGTCCACGATCACGTCGGCCGTGGCGGGCAGTCCGTGGACGCAAACAACCCCGGCCGGGGACGCGCAGTTCACCATCGACGGAACAGCCGCGACGAGCGCCAGCAACTCGGTGACCTCGGCCATCCAGGGCCTGACGCTGAATCTTACGGCCGCCGCCATTGGCACGCCGCCGGGCACGCCGCAGACGCTGACGGTTTCGCAAGACACCTCGTCGGCGACCACGGCAATCAACAGCTTCGTCAGCCTCTACAACACGCTGGTTACGACCTACGGGCAGGTAGCGGGCTTCGACAACTCGCAAGCAGCCGGGTCGCAAGGCGGCGCGCTGCTCGGCGACTCGATGTTCAACAACATTCAGAGCACGCTGGCGAGCGTCCTCACCGGCAGCGTGAAGAACGGCAGTTCGACGATGTCGCTCGGGTCCATCGGCATCACGCTAAACGCAGATGGCACGCTGACAACGGACGCCACGGCGCTCAACGGTGCGCTCACGAGTAATCCGTCCGGCGTTGCCGCTCTGTTTAATCCGACAACGGGTATCGCCGCGAAGATGACGACGAGCCTGAACTCCATCCTGAGCTCGGGTGGCCTGATAACGAGCCGTCAGGACTCGCTCAACGCAGACCTCAAAAGCATCGCGACGCAGCAGACCAACCTGGCGGCCTACACGGCACAGTTGACGGACCAGTACCAGGCGCAATTTACGGCGCTCAATACGCTGATGGCGACGATGAACAACAATTCGCAGTACCTGACGCAATTGTTCGGGGGCAGCAACAGTGCCGGCGCGCTGGCCAACGGCAAGAGCTAACCAGCAGGAATAAATCGACATGGAACAGAACAGTTTGATTAGCCGTCTACTCGACTTGACGCTTGCCATCCAGCACGCGGCTGCCATGGCCGACTGGCAGGAAGCCGCGCGCCTGACTGAAGAGCGCACGCCGTTTTTCATGCAGTTGACGCCGGAACAGGACGCCGCGGCAATGGCCGTGATCAACAGAATCCAGGCGATCAACACAGCGGTTGCCGCCGACGCGAAAACCTCACAAACCGAACTGCAGATTGAATACAGCGCTGCGATGAACAAGGTCCGGGCGGCCACCAAGTATCACCAAGCTGCCAGGTTCTGACAGAAGCAGGAAGCGGTGCGGTTCCCGCTTCGGGCGGGAGCGCGCCCGCCTCTGAACAGACAACGACAAAAATCACGCCCTTCACGCGAGCGCGCGGTCCACGCATGCATTGACCGCTGCAACACCCCGGGCTCCTTTGCGTTTCCGGGGTGTTTTCTTATCGGCTTCCTGCCGCTCTATCGCCCCAGCGTCAACCCCAAATACAGAGCATAAAGCCCGCCATTCACCAGCAGCGCCCACAAGACAATTCCGCCCTTCTTCGCATTCAGCCGCAACCACGCGGCGGCCACTAGCGTAATAAGAACCCCGGTCAGCACTTCGATCCGCGGCTCCCAAGGCGTCAGCATGATGCCGATACCCGGCAGCAGGGTTCCCTGAAACACCATGGCCCCGGTGATATTGCCGAACGCCAGCGTATCCTTGCCGCGCCGCGCCCAGATGATGCTGTTCACCTTTTCGGGCAGCTCGGTCGCAATCGGAATGATGATCAACGAGAGCAGCAGCGCCGATATCCCCAGCACCTGCGACACGCCCTCCACGCCCGCGATAAACCCCTTCGCCCCGCCCACCAGCAGCGCGACGCCGAACACCATCTGCATCGCTATAGTCGTAAGCGTTGTGGGCATGCCGAGACGCGAGATCAACAGGCGCTCGGGCGCTTCAGTGCCATGCCCCTTTTCGACAAGACTCGCCGACGCGCGGAACGTCGACACGACATAAACCACGTATACGCCGACCAATCCTGCAGCGAACAGCGCGCGCACCTGCCACGCATGATGCGGCACGAACATGGCACCCGCGGCGATCAGGAACGCGCAAAGAAAGAAGTTGAGATCGCGGGTGAATCCGGTGTGTTCGGGCCTGACCAGACCTTTGAGGCCGCGCATCTTTACGACGGCGAGCGCCATCAGACAAGTGGAAAGCGTCGCAAGCATCAACGGTGCGCCAAGAATCGCGCCCACGCCGATTTCCTCGTTTACCGCGCGGCTTGCCGTGCCGCCCATCAACGCGATGATCGGCACGGTCGTTTCAGGCAGCGCCGTGCCGATGGCCGCGAACAGCGAACCCGTGACTCCTTCGGAGATGCCGAGCTTTTCGCCGAGATGTTCGAGTGCGTTGGTAAAGAGTTCCGATGCCGCCAGGATCACCACGAGCATCAGCGCGAGTTGCAGGAAGAGCATCGTCATGCCGCACCTCGCAATGAAGCGCAACAGCAAAAGCCGCGGAACGGCAAGTGACGAACCGAGGAACGCAGGGAGAGGCTTGAGAAGGATGTGGGGTGTTTTTGTTTTGGAGACACGATGATTTCACGGTCGGACGTCAGCGAACCAGGATGCAATCCCGCGCCGTCCGACCGTGAACGACAAGATGCACCCATGGTCTCGCCAAACCGGATCGGTCGAACGCGCCACGGCAGACAAGCCGAGTATGTTGACGCGTCCTCCTCCCATTGCGGAAGGAAGGCTACTCCCCAAAGACGGCCACGAGTTTATCGTGAGGTCGGGGATTAGGCAAGACGACGGCTCCAAGCGAAACCTGCCCCATATCCATATCCAAAAACGGTCGTTGTAGCGGAAATAACGATTCAGTAAGCTACGGGACGTTACGTGCACGTGCATTTTTGTTGCGCAGAACTATCTGCCGAAGCGCACCGTACAATAAGCCGCAACATGCTGCAACATTCGCCGCGACAAAAAATGACTAATTAACTGACGGACCGACGATAGCGTCCATAACGGGAGATCTCAATGCGCTTCAGAATGCTCGCAGCCGCGGTACTGGCCCTCGCGCCGATGCTCGCGATGGCGAAACCGCTCACCGTGTGCACCGAGTCGAGCCCGGACGGCTTCGACGTCGTGCAGTTCAATTCGCTCGTGACGACCAACGCATCGGCGGATGTGATTTTCAACACGCTCGTCTCCTACGATGAAGTCGCGAAGAAAGTCACGCCCGCGCTCGCCGAGAAGTGGGACGTGAGCGCCGACGGCCTGACCTACACGTTCCATCTGCGGCCGAACGTGGCGTTCCAGACCACGGATTACTTCACGCCGTCGAGAAAACTGAGCGCCGACGACGTCGTGTTCTCGTTCGAGCGCATGCTCTCCGACACTAATCCGTGGCACAAGATTGCCGGTGCGAGCGGCTTTCCGCATGCGCAGTCCATGGGGCTTATCAAGCTGATCAAGTCGGTATCGAAAGTCGATGACAACACGGTCAAGTTCGAGCTGACCACACCCAACGCGACCTTCGTGCCAATCCTCACGATGGGATTTGCATCGATTTATTCGGCCGAATACGCCGACCAGTTGCTCAAGGCAGGCAAGGAAACTGACCTGAACGCGAAGCCCATCGGCACGGGTCCGTTCGTGTTGAAAAGCTATACGAAGGACGCCGTCATTCGCTACGACGTGAATCCGACCTACTGGGGCACGAAGCCAAAAGTGGATCGGCTGATCTACGCCATCACGCCTGATGCCTCCGTGCGCGCGCAGAAAATCAAGGCGGGTGAATGCCAGATTGCGTTGTCGCCGAAACCGCAGGACGTGATCGATGCGAAGAAAGGCGGTTCGTTAAAAGTGGTCGAAACGCCGGCCTTCATGACGGCGTTCGTTGCGTTGAACACGCAGAAAAAGCCGCTCGATAACCCCAAGGTACGTCAGGCGTTAAACGAAGCATTCGATCGTACGACTTACTTGAAGACCGTGTTCGAAAACACCGCGACGCCCGCCGTGAATCCGTTCCCGCCCAATACGTGGAGCTATGACAAGCAGGTCGCGCCGTATCCGTATTCGGTGGATCGCGCCAAAAAACTGCTCGCCGATGCAGGCTATCCCGCCGGTTTCGATACCACCATCTGGGTGCGTCCGAACGGCAGCGTATTGAACCCGAACCCGAAGGCGGGCGCGGAACTGCTGCAGGCGGATCTGGCGAAGATCGGCGTGAAGGCGCAGGTGAAGGTGATTGAGTGGGGCGAACTGATCAAGGAAGCGAAGCAGGGTCACCACGACATGTTGTTCATGGGCTGGGCGGGTGACAACGGTGATCCGGACAACTATCTGTCGCCGCTCTTTAGTTGCGCCGCGGTGCGTTCGGGCATCAACTTCGCGCGGTTTTGCGATCCGACGCTGGATCGCCTGATCGATGAAGGTAAGGCGTCGGGGGATATTGGCAAGCGGACCAAGGCTTATACCGAAGCGCAGCAGATCATCCATGAGCAGGCGCTGTGGATTCCGCTTGGATATCCGACGGCGGCGGCGCTGACGCAGAGTAGTGTTAGTGGGTATCGGGTGAGTCCGTTCGGACGCCAGAATTTTGCGAACGTCACAGTGAAATAAGGGGGCTGGCGCGGGGGGGATTGGTGCAGAGTTGGTGGTGCTGCTTCAGCCCTCGCGCGGTTCATGTTTTCGGTATTTTTTAGCGCTCTTAGCCAGGGTATTTTCGTTCGCACTCGGGCGGGGTTTTGGGCGGTGTGCTACCGGCGGTGGTCGGGGGTCAGTGCCGGGTTGCTGCTGCGCACGTTAGCGCGGGTTATATGTTGGCTATATTTTTTATCACTATTAGCCACTGTGCGTGGCGGCACTTCATTTCTTTGTCCAACGGCGGCGTGTGTCAAGGTAGTTGTCGCGTGCACCGCTACGCAGCTTCTTTGTATTGCACCGCCGAGTCGTCCGTTTTTTCAGGGTTTAGATAAACCGCTTCTGCAAGATCCCAGTTGCGGGTCTTGCGACTCCAGCGGGCAGGATTTTGCGCCTTGGCTTGCTCGTACACTGCACGCCGTTTGACCAGCAACTCATCGGCGTGTCCGTTGTGGCGCTGGTTCGGCGTCAGGTATTTCAAGCCGCTGTGACAATGCTCATCGTTGTACCAAGCCACAAACGTCTCCACCCAGACACGCGCCTCCTCGACCGTGTCAAACGGGCGTTCGGGCCACATCGGACAGTACTTGGCCGTGCGGAACAGCGCCTCGGCGTACGCGTTGTCGTTGCTCACCCGCGGCCGGCTGAACGACGAATCGACCTTCAACGTGGTCATGGCTGCGTGCATCAACGCGCCCTTCATCACGCTGCCGTTGTCCGAATGCAGCACGAGCGGATGACCCGCCGTGCCTTCAATCAGACATGCTTTGGTCAGCAACGCGCTCGCGTGCTCACCCGATTCGGCCTCCCACACCTCGTTGGCCACCAGCTTGCGGCTGTAGACATCCTTCATCATGTACCAGTAAAAATAACGCCCACGGATCGTGGTGGGCATCCACGTGATATCCCAGCACCAGAGCTGATTGGGCGCATCGGCACGATGCGTGGTGGGCATACGCCGTCGCGCCACGCTGGCGCGCCCACGTCGCCGGCTAAGGTTCTCAGCCTTTAAGACCCGGTAGAACGTCGACTCCGAACCCAGGTAGATTCCCTCATCGGCCAGCTTCGGCACGATCTGGTGCGGCGTGAGACTGGCAAACTCCGCGCTGCAGGCGGCATCCAGCAGCGCCTGACGTTCAACGCCGCTGAACTTGTTGGGCGGCGGCGGGCGGACACTCAGCGCCCGCGCGTCTACAGGCTGGTGCAGCCAGCGCTGCACGCTGCGCACACTCACCCCCGCATGCGCGCTCGCGGTCGCACGGCGAGCGCCGGCTTGGACTGCTTCATCGATCAACTGCATGGTTTCACTGCGATCCGGGGCGCTGATCACTCTTCCTCTTTTTTGGCCCAGATCGCATCGACTTTTTTTAACATCGTGACCAATGCTGCCGCCTCCGCACGCGCCGCTTCGCTGCGCTTGAGCTGACGTTCCAATTCACGAATACGCTTGGCTGCAAGCTTGGCCTGGGCACGCTCAGCCGCACTCAGCTTCGGCACGAGCGGCACGTTGGCCTGCTCGCAGGCGCCGCGCCATTCGCGGATCTGCTCCGGATAAATGCCATTCGCACGGCCGTAATAGGCGATCTCAGTTTCGCTTAACAACGCGGTCTCCAGCACCACCCTGAACTTATCGGCGCTGGACCACTGGTCGCTCGTCTTGCCATTGCCCGGCATGTACTCCCCTGAATTACGTATGTTTCGCGCCTGGCGCCGCCACGTGTGCAGCGTCACCGTCGTCACGCCCGTGGCGCCTGACATTTCTATCACAGCCCGGTTTAAAGGCGGCATCATTTGACGCATCGCCCACTCTTTGAATTCCGCGGTGTAACGCTTCATCTTCCATTCGCTTACCGCCCCCCAGTTTTGCATTAAAAGTAAAATCGGGTGACGCGACAACTAGCCTGACATGGGGGGACGGCGACAAAGAAACGAAGCAAAGAAAACGCCTCCCCACAATCTGTATTAAGTGTCCCCAGCGTGCAGACCACTGCTTTTGGTTCCCGCGTAGCACGGTGCTCGCTAGAGCGACGGACACTTGAAACCCTCCTTCTCGCGAATCCCTACATCCCCACGCTTCGCCACCAGTGCTCTCGGGCAAGCCCCAATTTTCACGGACCTATAAGGCCATACGTCTCGGCACCGGTGAACCATAAAATAGAGGAATACTCCGCAATATGCGTCAATGACCGCGGCTGATATCCGACTTGAGAATGCTATGCACGGGAAGCTTCGCAGCCAAGAGTAAAAACGGGTGAGGCTGTACAAGTTCGTGGGCGACCGATCTTGCCCCGCCGCCGCAGACCTCCACGGCCATACGTTTCGGTGCCGGTGCACCATAAAGGAGAGGGATACTCCGCGCTACCGGCGATGACCGCGCCTGTATCCGACCTAAGAATGCTATGCACGGGAAGCTTCGCAGCCAAGCGTAAAAACGGGTGAGGCTGTACAAGTTCGTGGGCGACCGATCCGCCCCGCCGCCGCAGACCTCCACGGCCATACATTTCGGCACCGGTGCGCCATAAAGTAGAGAAATATTGCGCGCTACGCGCCAATGACCCCGGCTGTATCCGACCTGAGAATGCTATGCACCGGAAGCCTCGCAGCCAAGCGTAAAAACGGGTGAGGCTGTACAAGTTCGCGGGCGACCGATCTTGCCCCGCCGCAGCAGATCTCCACGGCCATACGTTTCGGTGCCGGTGCACCATAAAGGAGAGGGATACTCCGCGCTACCGGCAATGACCGCGCCTGTATCCGACCTGAGAATGCTAGGTACTGGGAAGCTTCGCAGCCAAGCGCAAAAAAGGGTAAGGCCGTACAAGTTCGTGCACGACTGTTCTTGCCCGAGAGCACTGGTGGCGAAGCGTGGGGATGTCAGGATTCGCGAGAAGGAGGGTTTCAAGTGTCCGTCGTTCTTGCGAGCACCGTTCTACGCGGGAACCAAAAGCAGTGGTCTGCACGCTGGGGACACTTAATACAGATTGTGGGAAGGCGTTTTCTTTGCTTCGTTTCTTTGTCGCCGTTGGACAAAGAAATGAAGTCCCGCCACGGACAGTGGCTAATAGTGATAAAAAAATTAGCCAACATACAACCCGCGCTAACGTACGCAGCAGCAACCCGGCACCGACCCCTGACCACCCACCGCAAACTCCCCCCAACCCCGTCCACCGGCGCGAGCGAACTAACCCCGACTAAAGCGAATCACCCCATCCTGACCATCGGTATACCTCAAGAGCTCCCCCTCAAGCCAAAGCAAATGCAAGTGTGCCAGCGCTTCACCAAGCGCAAACGTCATCTGATGCACATCGAGCGGACGCTTGAACATAAGCGGAACAATATCAGCCGCGCTTTGCGGCTTCACCCCGCACGCCTCGCGCACTTCCTGCAGCCGCGCCGCATGATGATCCCGAAGCTGCCGAATGCGCGTATGCATGCCCCTAAACGGCTTCCCATGCGAAGGCAACACCAGCGTATCCGCAGGCAGGGACTCATAACGGCCCAACGATTCCAGGAACAACGCCAGCGGATTACTCTCCGGCTCGACAGCAAATACCGAGACGTTAGTCGATATACGCGGCAGCACCATATCGCCGGAAATCAGCACTTTCGTTTCAGCGCAGTAGAACGCGCAATGTTCGGGCGAATGCCCAAAACCCGTCACCACTTCCCATTCACGCCCGCCAATCTTCACCGTGTCGCCATCGCGCAAACGACGAAAACTCGGTGGAATGGAAGGCACGAGCTTAGGGTAATACGTATCGCGTTTACGCAAAGCTTCAAGCGATGCGGGGTCGGTCAAACCATGCCGCGCAAAGTGCTGCGCCGCGCGCTCGCCGCCTGCATCGGAACCATCGCCGCCGGCCATCACACGGCCCATCGCGTATTCACCATGCGACATCCAAAGCCTCAACGGTCCCCACCGCTTCTTCTCGCCGCCATTGCAGATCCAGTCGGCAAGACCCAGATGATCCGGATGGCAATGCGTGACGATCACGCGCAGCACCGGCAAACCGTCGAGCAATGTATCGAACGTGCGCTCCCAGTTCGCGCGAATGGTTTCGTCGGAAATGCCGCAATCGATAATCGTCCACCCCGCCACGCCGTCAATCTCGTCGCGCATGACCCAGAGGTTGATGTGATCGAGCGCGAACGGCAACGGCATGCGCACCCAGAACACGCCGGGCGTGACTTCCATTGCGTGGCCGGACTCAGGAAGCGTGTCGGCGAAAACGTAATCCAGTTGCTGTTCGAGCGGATTCATGCGGGTCAAGTCTCCGGGTTGTCGATTGTTGCATTGCGGCCAAGTTGACGCTAACGTTAACCTGCATTTTAACGTCGGCTCGGAAAAAGCGCTGAGCATCCCTGTAATTCCCACGATTTCCATGACAGATACGCGCTACACCATCACCGAACTGGCACGCGAATTCGAGATCACGCCGCGCGCAATCCGCTTCTACGAAAACCAGGGATTGCTGACGCCGGCGCGCGAAGGCACGAACGGCATGCGCCGGGTGTATTCGGCACGCGACCGCACGCGGCTCAAGCTGACGCTGCGCGGCAAACGGCTCGGGTTCACGTTGCTGGAGGTGAGCAGACTGCTCGATCTCTACGATTCACCCACGGGTACGGTCGCTCAGTTGCACGCGTTCCTGGACACCATCGCGGCGCATCGCGCGGTACTGGAGCGCCAGTTGGAGGACTTGAACGCAACGCTTGCCGAGCTGAGCGCTTATGAAGCGCAAGGCCGCGCGCTGCTTTCAGCGAACACTGAAAAACGCGCGCGCAAGATGGCTGACGCTGCCGAGAAAAGCGCGAAAGTGACCTGAGCTTGCAGCCGGTGGGAAAATGTCCGGCGATACAATGTCGCCCGGTTTCAAAGCCATAACGTTACGCGACACCACACGAAGTGCAGGGTCGATATGAATCACTTTCCCAAGTTGCTGTCGTCGCAGATTGGTTTCGATGTCGCGGAAACGCTGCTCGAAGGCTTCGACCTTCACTATCGCGTGTTTCGCGATGCAGCGATCGCGGCGAAGAAGCTATTCGAAGCGGGCGACTGGCACGCGGTGCAGCGGCTTGCGCGGGAACGCATCACGTCATACGACGATCGCGTGGAAGAATGCGTGATGCGTCTGGAAGACGAATACGACGCCGAAAACATAGACGATGAAATCTGGCAGCAGATCAAACTGCATTACATCGGCTTGCTGACGGCGCACCGGCAGCCCGAATGCGCGGAGACGTTCTTCAACTCGGTGTGCTGCAAGATCCTGCATCGCTCGTACTTCAATAACTCGTTCATTTTTGTGCGGCCGGCTATCTCGACGGAGTACATCGAGAATGACGGACCCGCAGCGAAGCCGACGTACCGCGCGTATTACCCGGGCAAGGACGGGCTCGCCACAACGCTCGAACGGATCGTGACGAACTTTCAGCTTGAGCCGCCGTTCGAAGATCTCGAACGCGATGTCAAGTGCGTGATGCAAGCCGTCCACGAAGCCTTCGGCGAGTTCAAAGCCGCGCCGAATTTCCAGATTCATGTGCTGTCGTCGCTGTTCTTTCGCAACAAGGCGGCGTATATCGTCGGAAGGATTATCAACGGCGATTTGATTGCGCCGTTCGCCATGCCCGTGCGTCATGTGCAACCCGGCCTGCTCGCACTAGATACAGTTCTTCTGACGCGCGAGCAACTGCTGATCATCTTCAGCTTCTCGCACTCGTATTTCCTCGTGGATATGGAAGTGCCGTCCGCCTATGTGCAGTTCCTGCGCTCGATCATGCCGCGCAAACCGAAGGCGGAAATCTATACGTCGGTGGGATTGCAGAAGCAGGGGAAGAACCTTTTTTATCGCGACTTGCTGCATCACCTCTCGCATTCCAGCGATAAATTCGTCATCGCGCCCGGCATCAAGGGCATGGTGATGCTGGTGTTCACGCTGCCCTCTTTTCCGTACGTGTTCAAGCTGATCAAGGATTACTTTCCGCCGCCGAAGGACACCACGCGCAAGAAGATCCAGGACAAGTATCAGCTCGTCAAACGCCACGATCGCCTCGGACGCATGGCCGATACGCTCGAATACTCGAGCGTCGCGTTGCCGCTGTCGCGCCTGGACGATGCGCTGCTGCGCGAACTCGCGAAAGAAGCGCCTTCGATGATCGAATACGAAGGCGATAACCTCGTGATCAAGCATGTGTATATAGAGCGCCGCATGACGCCGCTGAACCTGTATCTGCAGAACGGCACGCTCACCGAGATCGAGCATGGCATCAAGGAATACGGCGACGCGATCAAGGAACTGATCCAGGCGAACATCTTCCCCGGCGACATGCTTTACAAGAATTTCGGCGTAACGCGCCATGGCCGCGTGGTGTTCTACGATTACGACGAGATCGAATACCTGACCGACTGCAACGTGCGCAAAGTGCCGCAAGCGCGCAACGAGGAAGACGAGATGTCGGGTGAGCCCTGGTACACCATCGGCCCGCACGACATCTTCCCCGAAACCTACGACACTTTTTTGCTCGGCGACCCGCGCGTGCGCGACGTCTTCATGAAACACCACGCCGATTTCTTCGATCCCGCTCTCTGGCAAAAGTACAAGGAACAACTTCTGAACGGCGAGCTTGCCGATTTTTTCCCGTACGACCGCGGTATCCGTTTTTGCGTTCGCTATCCCGAACGTTTTCTGGACGGCGCACCCGCAGCACGCGCCGCATGAAACCTATCTGCAACTGAATGCCATGCCTAATTCCGACTCTATCGACAACGCTGAAAGCCACGAGAGCAACCCGCTCTCGCACCTGTTCGACAACAACCTGAAGTGGGTTGATCGCAAGCTTTCAGAGGACGCTGGATATTTCTCTCGCCTCGCGGACCAGCAAGCGCCGGAGTATTTGTGGATCGGCTGCTCCGATTCACGTGTGCCGGCCAATCAGATCATCGGCTTGCCGCCGGGCGAAGTGTTCGTGCACAGGAACATCGCGAACGTGGTGGTTCACTCGGACCTCAACTGCTTGTCCGTGATCCAGTTCGCCGTCGATCTGCTGAAGGTGAAGCACATCATGGTGGTCGGGCACTACGGCTGTTCCGGCGTGGGCGCAGCGCTCGTGGGCCGGCGCGTGGGGCTCGCCGACAACTGGCTGCGTCACGTGGAAGACGTGCGCGACAAGCACTCCGCGCTGCTCGAGGAATGGCCCATGGGCGTCGCGAGGAATCGCCGGCTGGTGGAACTGAACACCATCGAACAAACGATGAACGTGTGCCATACGACCATCTTGCGGGATGCATGGGCGCGCGGTCAGGAGATCACCGTGCATGGCTGGACCTACGGCGTGCATGACGGCCGCGTGCGCAACATGGGCATGATGATCAGCGGGCCCGAGGAAGTGGAACCGACCTATCAACATTGCATCGCGGCGCTCGCGCGCGGCGGCGCGCATTCATCGGAAAACGATGTGCTCGCCTCCGATGCAGCCCGTCTCGGCGATGTCCCCGCTATTGTGGAAGGTGTTATCAAGGAGTTGAAACATGAGTAATTCTGTCGCTGATCCCGTCGTGATCGTCTCGGCTGCGCGCACGCCGATGGCCGCTTTCCAGGGCGATTTCGCCACCGTCACTGCGCCGCAACTCGGCGCCGTGGCAATCCGCGCCGCCGTCGAGCGCGCCGGGCTCAAGCCCGAGCAGATCGAAGAAGCCGTGATGGGCTGCGTGCTGCCCGCCGGACTCGGCCAGGCGCCCGCGCGGCAAGCCGCGCTCGGCGCAGGCCTGCCGCTGTCCACCGGCAGCACCACGGTCAACAAGATGTGCGGTTCCGGCATGCGCGCCGCGATGTTCGCGCACGACATGCTGCTGGCAGGCTCGGCAGACGTGATTGTCGCGGGCGGGATGGAGAGCATGACGAACGCGCCGTATTTGCTGCCCAAAGCGCGCGGCGGCATGCGCATGGGCCACGGCCAAGTCCTCGATCACATGTTCCTCGATGGCCTCGAAGACGCCTACGAAAAGGGCCGACTGATGGGCGCGTTCGCGGAGCAATGCGCCGGGTCGTATAAATTTTCGCGGGAAGCGCAGGACGCGTTCGCCGTCGAATCGCTCAAGCGCGCGAAACGGGCCAACGAAGACGGTTCGTTCGGCTGGGAAATCGCGCCGGTCACGGTGGCGGGACGCAAAGGCGATACGGTCATCGATCACGACGAGCAGCCGTTCAAGGCGAACATCGACAAGATTTCGACGCTCAAACCCGCCTTCGCGAAAGACGGCACGGTGACGGCGGCGAATGCATCGTCTATTTCCGATGGCGCCGCCGCGCTCGTGATGATGCTCGAATCGACTGCGAAGCGGCTCGGCGTTACGCCGCTGGCGCGCGTGGTCGGACACAGCACCTTCGCGCAGGAACCGGCGTTGTTCACGACCGCGCCCGTCGGCGCGATTCGCAAGCTGTTCGAGAAAAACGGCTGGCGCGCGAGCGAAGTCGATCTGTTCGAGATCAACGAAGCGTTCGCTGTCGTCGCCATGGCCGCCATGCGCGAACATGATTTGCCGCACGATAAGGTCAACGTCAACGGCGGCGCGTGCGCGCTGGGACATCCTATCGGCGCATCCGGTGCGCGGATTCTCGTCACGCTGATCGGCGCGTTGCGCCAGCGCGGCCTGAAGCGCGGCGTGGCGAGCTTGTGCATCGGCGGCGGCGAAGCGACGGCGATGGGTATCGAACTGATTTAGAACTTCGAGTCGTGAGGACGATATGAGAACCGTATTGATCGTGGGCGCGTCGCGCGGGCTCGGCCACGAATTCGTGCGCGGTTATTGTCGCGATGGCTGGCGGGTCCTCGCCACCGCTCGCGATGCCGCATCGATTGCCGCGCTCGACGCAATGGGCGCGAAAACCTTCTCGCTCGACACGACGCAACCCGAGCAGATTGCCGCGATGGCGTGGCAACTCGATGGCGAGAAGCTGGACGCGGCGATTATCGTGGCGGGTGTGTATGGTCCGCGAACGGAACACGTGGAAACCATCCTGACGGAGGATTTTGATCAGGTCATGCACACCAATGTCCGCGGCCCGATGCAGCTGCTGCCAATCCTCTTGCCGCTCACCGACGCCGCCAAGGGCGTGCTCGCGGTCGTGTCCAGCAAGATGGGCGGCATCGCGGACATGAACTCCACGGCGGGCTGGCTGTATCGGGCGAGCAAGGCCGCGTTGAATGCGGCGCTGAAGGCGACCTCGCTGGAAACGCGCGGCGCGACGTGCATCGCGTTGCATCCGGGGTGGGTGAGAACCGACATGGGCGGTTCGTCGGCGGCGATCGATCCGGCGCACAGCGTGTCGGGAATGCGCGCGGTGATTGCCGCAGCGGCTGCGGATCACCAGAAATTCAACGGCCATTTCGTGCAGTACGACGGCACGCCGCTCAAGTGGTGAACATTTCAACCAAAACGCGAGGACATGAAGTGGCGTATCAAGTGCATGGCGTGGCGTCGTCGGGAAACTGCTACAAGGTTCGGCTCGCGCTCGAACAACTGAACTTGCCGTATGTCTGGCACGAAGTGGACATGATGAACGGCGCCACGCGCACCGATGCCTTTCGTCAGTTGAACCCGAACGGCAAGGTGCCGGTGCTTCAAATCGATCAACACACGTGCCTGTTCGAATCCGATGCCATTCTTTATTACCTGGCCGAAGGCACGCCGTTGCTGCCCACCGACCGCCTTGCCCGGGCGCGCGTGCTGCAATGGATGTTTTTCGAGCAATACAGCCACGAGCCCAACGTCGCGGTCGCGCGCTTCATTCTTCAGTTCCTGCGACATCCCGACGATCCCCGCTTGCCCGAGAAGACCGCCGGTTCGTACCACGCGCTCGAGGTAATGGAAGCGCACCTCGCGACGCGCACGTATTTCGTGGAAGACCAGTACAGCATCGCCGATATCGCCCTGTACGCGTATACCCATGTCGCCGATGAAGCCAACCTCGACCTCGGCCGGTATCCCGCCATCCGTGCGTGGCTGGCGCGCGTGAAAGCGCAGCCGCGCCACATCGAGATGCCGGGCGTGGACGCATGACGCAAGCCATTGCGGAATGCCCTTGCGGCGGGGCATCGCCGGAATCGAACGTTAAGCGTTCACCGAGATACGCGGATTGCTGCGGGCGTTTCATCGACGGCGGAGCGTCGCCGGGCAACGCCATGGAACTGATGCGCTCGCGCTACACGGCTTACGTGCTTGGCAATACGGCGTATCTGCGCGCGACCTGGGCCGATGCCACCTGCCCTCGCGACCTCGATGCCTCTGTCGATCCCGCCACGCGCTGGCTCGGCCTGCAGATAAAACGCCACACGCCCGATTGACGCCGATCACGCCGAGGTCGAGTTCGTCGCGCGATACAAAGTAGGCGGACGCGCGCATCGGTTGCATGAGACCAGCCGGTTCGAACGCGATAACGCCGGCCGCTGGCGTTATATCGATGGCGATCTGCGCGACTAGAAACGCTCGGCGCGTATTTCTCGTTTTTATTACGGCAATAATTTCCTTAACGTCTGCTTTCGCCTCAAAATTATGTTGCAGCGCGGGTAGTTTCTAATTGCGCCAACTCATTTTGTCCGGGTACTCTAGCTTTTAGCCAGTTGCTGGCGAAGATATTAAGCCTTTGTTTCATAAGCGAAATATCTTCTGGCGAATTGGTATTGCATATTGAAGCCCATTGTCTTGTCCATTCGGGACATGACTTTACGAACCGCCAACCGATACTGTGTTCACAGCACGAACGCGCGGAACGATGGATTGTGACAATAAGCCGGCCCGTGTTTATCTGATAACCGGGTCGATGAGCTGGGTGGAGCTTCGGGGATGGCGTTTAGGCATGTGATGTCCTGTTGTTTTTTGATGTGTGCGCTCGCGGCGTCGTCCGCCCCGGCGCGCGCAGAACCATTCCCGGGTGCGCAGCAATACGCGGCGCTCGAAGCGCCCGCCTTCAGCACGATCCGGCCGGCGTTCGATCCCTCGCTTCCAGTCGTCGATGCCAGCTTGAACGAGTCGGTCATCCAAGTGCCTTCCGGCGACATCTCGCTCGAAACCACCGTCTTCAAACCCAACGGCGCGGGCCCGTTCCCGATGGTCGTCTTCAATCACGGCAAGCTTCCTGGCAACTCGCATGACCAGCCGCGCGCGCGTCCGCTCGCGCTGGCTCGCGAATTCGTGCGCCATGGGTATGTGGTGGTGGTGCCGAATCGGCGCGGATTTGCGGAATCGGGCGGTGAGTACGCCGGCAACGGTTGCGACGTCGAAGCCAACGGCTTCACGCAAGCGAGCGATGTGGCGGCCACGGTTGCCTACATGGAGAAGCAGCCGTTCGTCGACACCAAGCACGTTGTTGTAGCGGGCTCTTCGCATGGCGGCCTGGTCACGATGGCGTATGGCGCCCGTGATGCGCAAATGGCTAGCGGCGTGCGTGGCCTGATCAATTTCTCGGGCGGTCTTCGACAAGACGAGTGTCCGGGCTGGCAGAAAAACCTCACGAGCGCGTTCGGCGAATACGGCGAGCACGTAAAGTTGCCGTCGCTGTGGATGTACGGCAGCAACGATTCCGTGTGGCAGGGTGGGCTTCCCGACGAGATGTTTGCTTCGTACACGTCGCACGGCGCGAAGGCTGACATGGTCGACTTTGGCGCGTACAAGAATGACGCGCATCGGTTGGTTGGGGATCGTGATGGCGTTGCGATCTGGTGGCCGCGCGTGAAATCGTTTTTAGCCGGTATCGGCATGCCGACGAATCTGCAGTATCAGGTTTCTTATCCGCAGGCGCCGTTACCGACGGGTTATGCGAGCGTGGATGCCGTGACGGCGGTGCCTTTCCTCGATGAACGCGGCCGCGAGGGTTACGAGAACTTTTTGCACCAGTATTCGAGCCGTGCGTTTGCTGTGTCGGATTCGGGAGCGTGGTCGTGGGCGGAAGGGGGTGATGACCCCATGTCGGTCGCGCTCGATAGCTGTCAGAAGCAGAGCAGCGCTCCGTGCAGGTTGTATGCGGTGAATAACGCGGTGGTCTGGAATGATCGTGGTGGGGTTGGGGCTACGCAGACCGCCTCGAGGTGAGGGCCTTTGTGCAGACAAAGGCTGGTAGCTGTGGGGGGTTTTTGGCGGGTGGTGGGGGGGTTGGGGCTGGGTTGCTGCTGCTTACGTTAGCGCGCGTTTTATGTGATCGGAATTTTTTAGCACTATTAGCCAGGTTATTTTCGTTCGCACTCGGAAGTTCGTTTTGGGGGCGGGCTGCCGGCGGTGGTCGGGGTCAATGCTGGGTTGCTGCTGCGTACGTTAGCGCGAGTTGTATGTTAGCTAAATTTTTTATCACTATTAGCCACTGTCCGTGGCGGGACTTCATTTCTTTGTCCAACGGCGACAAAGAAACGAAGCAAAGAAAACGCCTCCCCACAATCTGTATTAAGTGTCCCCAGCGTGCAGACCACTGCTTTTGGTTCCCACGTAGAACGGTGCTCGCAAGAACCACGCTGCATTGAAACCCTCCTTCTCGCGAATCCCTACATCCCCACGCTTCGCCACCAGTGCTCTCGGGCAAGTTCCGATCTCCTCGAACCCGCACTGCACGACCATACGCTCCCCCACCGACGCACCAGAAACCCAAGAAACGTCCGACCATCCCACGCTCGCTAAGCCCCGCATGGCGCAAATCTCAACAAACAAAACCGACCGCGAAGAATAAGAATCGCAAGAGCTGGAAAGCTGGAAAGCTGGAAAGCTGGAAAGCTGGAAAGCTGGAGAGTTGGAGAGTTGGAGAGTTGGAGAGCGGGAGTGCGGGAGTGCGGGAGTGCGGGAGTGCAGGAGCGCCGGGAGAACCGGAGAACCGGAGAACCGGAGAACCGGAGAACCGGGAGAACAGCACGCACGGCAAGAACCGCATGCGTTTTGGGCGTTTGATCTTGCCCGAGAGCACTGGTGGCGAAGCGTGGGGATGTCAGGATTCGCGAGAAGGAGGGTTTCAAGTGTCCGTGGTTTTGCGAGCACCGTTCTACGCGGGAACCAAAAGCAGTGGTCTGCACGCTGGGGACACTTAATACAGATTGTGGAAAGGCGTTTTCTTTGCTTCGTTTCTTTGTCGCCGTTGGACAAAGAAATGAAGTCCCGCCACGGACAGTGGCTAATAGTGATAAAAAAATTAGCCAACATTGAACCCGCACTAACGTAAGCAGCAACAACCCGGCGCCGACCCAGCCCCACGGAAATCGAAATGAAGTGCCGCCACGCACAGTGGCTAATAGTGATAAAAAAATTAGCCAACATTGAACCCGAGCTAACGTAAGCAGCAGCAACCCGGCACTGACCCTCGACCACCGCCGGTAGCACGCCCCAAAACCCCACCCGAGTGCGAACGAAAACAACCCGCGCTAATGTACGCAGCACCAACCCGGCCCCCACCCCACGAACTACCCTCCGTTAGCCCCCAAACCCACCCAACACGTGCCACGTTAAGCGAAGTTACCGGCGTCGCAGCAAACCCACCCCCTCGCGTCCCACGCCCCCCGGAGGTCCTTGCCCCCTCAAAAATCGAATCTCGCCACGAATTTAGAGATAATTGGTGCTTAGCGAAACACCGAGTCGCGCACATCGCGAAACCCCCATGCCCGATGCAATGAACCTGCAACGCCTGAAAGTCTCCGCCGAAGGCCACGTGGCACGCGTCACACTCAATCGCCCCGACGTGCGCAACGCCTTCGACGACGCCACCATCGTCGAACTGACCGCCGCGTTCCGCGCGCTCTCCGACGACCCCTCCGTGCGTGTCATCGTCCTCGCGGCAAACGGCCCAGCCTTCTGCGCCGGCGCCGACCTCAACTGGATGAAACGCATGGCGGCCTACTCGGACGCCGAAAATCGCGCCGATGCACTCGGCCTCGCCACCATGCTCAATACCATCTACGCATGCAAAAAGCCCGTGATCGCACGGGTTCAAGGCGACGCATACGCGGGCGGAATGGGCCTCGTCGCCGTTGCCGATATCGCCATCAGCGCGGATTCGGCGCACTTTTGTTTATCGGAGGCGAAGCTCGGGTTGATGCCCGCGACCATCGCGCCCTACGTGATTCGGGCAATAGGCGCGCGCGCATCGCATCGGTACTTCGTGAGCGCCGAACGTTTCGATGCCGCCGAAGCGCTGCGCATCGGCCTCGTGCATCAAGTGGTGACAGCCGACGCGCTGGACGCCACGGTCGATGCCCTCGCTGCCGCAATCGCCGCAAACAGCCCGAACGCGGTGCGCGAGTGCAAGCAACTCGTGGTCGATCTGGCAGACAAGGCTATCGACGAAACGCTGATGTCGGATACCGCCGACCGTATCGCGCGAATTCGCTCCTCGGATGAAGGTCGCGAAGGCGTGCGCAGTTTTCTGGAAAAGAGCAAGCCGTCGTGGCTTGCTTGAATGTTCGGGAGCGTTGCCTGAATACGTTATCGGCCGCTCCCCTGGAGTCGTTTTGAACCTGAATCAGCCAATGCCCGCAACCGATGACTGGGTTGCCCGCTCGCTTCGCGCCGTATGGCATCCGTGCACGCAAATGAAACACCACGAGCGCACGCCGCTCGTGCCCATCGCGCGCGGCAAGGGCGCGTGGCTCTATGACCACGATGGCCATCGCTATCTCGACGCCATCAGTTCATGGTGGGTCAACCTCTTCGGTCACGCGAATCCTCACATCAATGCCGCGCTGAAAGACCAGCTCGACACGCTCGAACACGCGATGCTCGCCGGCTGCACGCACGAGCCGGCAATCCTGCTCGCGGAACGTTTGAGCGCGCTCACGCAGCACACGCTGGGCCATGCATTCTTCGCCTCCGATGGCGCATCGGCAGTCGAAATCGCGTTGAAGATGAGCTTCCACTTCTGGCGCAACAGCGGCCACGCGGAGAAACGCGAGTTCGTCTGCCTCGCGAACAGCTATCACGGCGAGACCATCGGCGCGCTCGGCGTAACCGATGTCGCGTTGTTCAAGGACGCCTACGATCCGCTGATCCGCCACGCGCACGTAGTGACATCGCCGGATGCTCGCAACGCCCGCGAAGGCGAGACGGCGCGTGATGTCGCGCAGCGCGCGCTCGCCGATATGAAATCCCTCTTCGACGCCAAAGCCTCGCAGCTCGCCGCCGTGATCGTGGAGCCGCTCGTGCAGTGCGCCGCCGGCATGGCGATGCACGATCGCTCGTATTTAACGGGCCTACGTGCTCTGTGCGATGAGTACGGCGTGCATCTCATCGCCGATGAAATTGCTGTCGGCTGTGGCCGTACAGGGACTTTCTTTGCTTGCGAGCAAGCTGGAATCTGGCCGGACTTTGTGTGTCTGTCGAAGGGAATCAGCGGCGGGTATTTGCCGTTGTCGATCGTGCTGACACGCGATGAAATCTACGCCGCGTTCTACGATGACGACATGACCCGAGGTTTCCTGCACTCGCATTCGTACACGGGCAATCCGCTCGCATGCCGCGCGGCTTTGGCGACGCTGGATCTTTTCGATAGGGCAAACGTACTCGAAGAAAACCGCCGCAAATCGTCCGTGCTGCGTGCTGCGTTGAGCCCGCTTCAAGATCACCGCCAAGTGAAAAACCTGCGCGAACGCGGCACCATTTTCGCCTTCGATGCAGTGATACAAGACGTGTCTCAAGCGCGCTCGTTTTCGCGGCGTTTCTTCGAAAACGCCTTGAAACAAGAGCTTTTGTTGCGCCCTATCGGCACGACGGTCTATCTGATGCCACCCTACATTCTCAGCGATGAAGAACTCGCGTTGCTCGCTGAACGCACGCGCAAAGTCTTCGAAGCCACGTTGGCGGAGGCCGCATGAGCACGACATCGTCCGCTCTTTTCGACACGCTGAAACAAGGCCTCGCCGATATCGACCGCGCCGGTTTGCGTCGTCGCCGACGCACTGCCGACAGCGCCTGCGCCGCGCACATGACTGTGGACGGACGCCAGATCATCGGCTTTGCGAGCAACGATTATCTCGGGCTCGCGGCGCATGAAACCTTGCGCGAAGCGCTCGCGGAAGGCGCACGGAAATACGGCGCGGGCAGCGGCGGATCGCATTTGCTCGGCGGGCATTCGCGTGCGCATGCGAAGCTCGAAGACGACCTCGCGGCGTTCTCCGGCGGTTTCGTCGACCAGGCGCGGGCGCTGTACTTCAGCACCGGCTACATGGCGAATCTCGCGACGCTGACCACGCTGGGCGCGTTGGGACAATCAGGCAGTCGCAGCACGCTCATGTTCTGCGACGCGTTGAACCATGCATCGCTGATCGATGGCGCGCGGTTATCGCGTGCCGAGATCCGCATCTATCCTCACGCCGACGCCGAAGCGCTCGACGCCATGCTCGATGCATCGGCGAATGAAGGTGGGACGAAGATCATCGTCACCGATTCCGTCTTCAGCATGGACGGCGATATCGCCCCGCTCGCGCGTCTGCTCGAAGTCGCGGAACGTCATGGCGCGTGGCTCGTTGTCGACGATGCGCACGGTTTCGGCGTGCTCGGTCCGCAAGGCCGCGGCGCGTTGGCCGAAGCTGCATTGCGCTCGCCACATCTGGTTTATGTCGGCACGTTAGGGAAGGCAGCGGGCGTTTCCGGCGCGTTCGTGATCGCGCATGAGACGGTGATCGAATGGTTCGTGCAGCGCGCCCGGCCGTACATCTTCACGACGGCATCGGTGCCGGCGGTGGCGCATGCGGTATCGGCAAGTCTCAAGATAATCGGCGGGCAGGAAGGCGATGCGCGGCGCGCGCATCTCGCTACGCTCATCGACCGCACGCGCGCCATGTTGCAGCGTACGCGGTGGTTGCCGGTGGATTCGCATACAGCCGTTCAACCGTTGGTGATTGGGGGGAATGAGGAAACGCTGAAACTGGCCGCCGCACTCGATGAATACCGCATGTGGGTGCCCGCAATCCGCCCGCCGACAGTCCCGGCAGGAACCTCGCGCCTGCGCATTTCACTTTCCGCAGCTCACAGCCACGACGACCTCGCCAAGCTCGACGATGCCTTGCAAACCTTAAGCAACCGCCCATGACCGCGCCCCTTTCCCTCTTCGTCACCGGCACCGATACCGAGATCGGCAAGACGCTGGTTTCCGCTGCTTTGCTGCATGGTTTCGCGAAGCTCGGCCTGCGCGCCGCCGCGATGAAACCCATCGCGGCGGGCGCGTTCGAACGCGATGGCGAGTGGCACAACGAAGACGCCGATCAACTCGATGCCGCCGCGAACGTCGCGCTGCCGCCATCGATACGCACGCCGTTCATGCTGAAGGAACCTGCCGCGCCGCACATTGCGGCGGCGCGCGAGAACGTCTCGCTGGACATTGCGCGGATTGTGGAGGCGCACAAGTTCGCCGTGCAGCAAGCGGACGTGGTCGTGGTGGAAGGCGTGGGCGGATTCCGCGTACCGCTCACCGATGTCCACGATACCGCCGACCTCGCATTCGCGTTGAACCTGCCGGTGGTGCTGGTGGTCGGCATGCGCCTTGGCTGTATCAGCCACGCGTTGCTGAGCGCCGAAGCCATTGCGGCACGCGGGCTTCCTCTGGTCGGCTGGGTGGCGAACCAGATCGATCCCGGCATGCTGTTTCCTGAAGAGAATATCGAAGCGATCCGGCTGCGGCTCGACAGTCAATACAACGCGCCGCTGCTTGGCACGATTCCCCGCCTCACGCCGCCGGATGCGCTTGCGGCAGAAACTTATATCGATACATCCCTGCTGCTGGACGCTCTTCGTTCAGCAGGCGCGGGCCAGTAATTCATCGTTATCTGCAAGACGAAAAGGATCCTCATATGACGCAAGTACTAGCCGCTGAACCGATCGCTCAACCTTCCGCACCGCAGACGCTGGCTCGCTGGCGCGTGGCGGATATCGTCGCGCTCTACGACCTGCCGTTCAACGACTTGCTGTTTCGCGCGCAGGCCGTGCATCGCGAACATTTCGATGCCAACACGGTTCAGCTCTCCACGCTGCTGTCGATCAAGACCGGTGGTTGCCCGGAAGATTGCGCGTATTGCCCACAGTCATCGCATCACGATACGGGGTTGAAGGCCGAAAAGCTGATGGCGGTGGATGACGTTCTAAAGGCCGCGGAAATTGCAAAAGCGAACGGTGCGACGCGTTTCTGCATGGGCGCTGCGTGGCGCAATCCGAAGGACCAGCATCTGGAACCTATCGCCGACATGATTCGCGGCGTGAAGGCGATGGGTCTCGAAACCTGCGTGACGCTCGGCATGCTGGAAGCGCACCAGGCGGAACGTCTGCGCGATGCAGGGCTGGATTACTACAACCATAACCTCGATACATCGCCGGAGTTCTACGGCCAGATCATCTCGACGCGCACGTATCAGGATCGGCTGGATACGCTCGAACATGTTCGCGATGCCGGTATCAATGTATGTTGCGGCGGGATTGTCGGAATGGGCGAATCGCGGCGTGAACGGGCCGGCCTGATTACGCAGCTGGCGAACATGGAGCCGTATCCGGAATCGGTGCCTATCAACAATCTGGTGCAGGTGGAAGGCACGCCGCTGACTGGCACTGCGCCACTGGATCCGTTCGAATTCGTGCGCACGATCGCGGTTGCGCGCATCACGATGCCGAAGGCGATGGTGCGCTTATCGGCCGGGCGCGAGCAGATGGATGAGGCGCTGCAGGCGCTGTGTTTCCTGGCCGGCGCGAACTCGATTTTTTATGGCGATCAGTTGCTGACGACTAGCAACCCGCAGGCTGAAGCCGACAGGAAGCTGCTGGAGCGCCTGGGAATGCGCGCCGAAGCATCGCAGCAAATGCAGGCGCCGGAAGCGTGTGAGGTGAAGTGTGGGCATGCCCAGGTGCAGTAGCGCGAACCGCTTGATCTGATGTCCCGAATCCCCCGCGATCGTCAGATTCCGGGGGATTTTTTATCGATACGCCGAATCTGCATCTGCTCGAAAGCATCCACGATGCGCTGTACGAAAGCGTTCTTGTGAGCAATTACGCCCTCCACATCTTCGCGATGAACCAGCATCGTCGCGTTGGCTTCGAACACCAGCAGCCGCCCGTCCGCAAGCAACGTGAAGTCGATCCCGCAGTAATTTAGATCGAGACGCCGGCCAATCTCGACAATCGCGTTCATCGCCGGCTCGCCAAGCACTCCCCGCGCATCTTCGAGGAAGCGCCGCTCTTCGTCGATCTTCCACTGATGTCCGGTCATATCGGCGGACATGTAATGCACGATCCAGTGCGGTGAAATGGCAAGGTGATAGGCAAACGGCTCGCCATCGATGAACACAATGCGGTACTTGCGGCAGTAGCCATCGGCGCTGCGGAAGTCGTGGTACTGCGTGACATAGCACGGCTCGTTCAAGCTCGCGATCGCAGACCAAAGCGCCTCCACCGATTTTTCCAGCGTGAGCCCGTCCCCACCGTGGGTCGCGAGCGGCCGCATCAGCACTGGAAATGAAAGACCTTCTGCAGCAAGACGAGCCGCGAGCGCGGCAGGCGACGGCGGCGTTTCGTCGATGCGAATACACGGCGGCACTACGACGTTATCGATACCCGCCAGCAGCGCGGCGGTTCGATGGCGCGAGGTCCGCGCCACCGCATCGGGGCGATTGAGCACCGGTCGCCCGCAGCGCTGCGTAAGTTTCTCGATGCGCTGCGTCAGAGGCTCTGCGATGTCCGGTTCGCCTATCGCGTTGAATACGAGGTCAAACGGCGGCAGCTGCGCGTCCTCCGCCTCGTCCGCGTAATCGATAGCGTATTTGATGCGCGAGGCGGTACGGTCGCCAAGCAGCGTATCGAAGGGAACATTGCCCGACGCGCGTCCCGAGCACAGGATCAGCAGTTGCCGCCGCGGCTCGCTCACCGGTTCGATAAACACCCGCTGCAAACCATACGCACGCGTGCGATGTCTTTCCGCTTCGTCCGTCTGCCCCTCTGCTACCAGAATTGCAGCGAGGTTTTGATGCGCAGTCGCAAGCTCCGGATGAACCTTCAACGCATGTCGATACCAGCGCTTAGCCTCCGTGTAGTTGCTCTTCATGTAGTACACGGTTGCGATGTTATAGAGCGGCAGCGCGGTGATCGCCGGATCGGTCGAGCCGGCCACAATTTCGTCGAATGTCGCGAGCACGATTTGATGCGCGAGCGCGCCGACGTCGTCGTTTGCTGCCCGCATCGCGTCGACCATCGCGCGATGAAGCGCCATGTCGAGCGGGTCGGCGTCAAGCGACCGAGATAGTGAAAGCATCATTCCGATCCCCGGGTCCGCCATGACGGGCCCGTTCACGCGCGCTGCAGGCAAAACTCCGTCAGCGCGTCTCTCAGCGCATCGACGGCTTGCGGAGTCACCGCGTTATAAAGCGATGCACGCAAGCCGCGAAGCGAACGATGCCCTTCCAGACCGACGATGCCCCGCTCCCGCGCGGCGCTGATGAATTCGTCGTCGAGACGGCTGTCGCCGAATGTGAATGCGACGTTCATCTGCGAGCGCCACGGGCGCTCGGCATGAATGGTGACTACATCGCCCAGCGCATCGAGCGTGTCGTACAGCCGCTTCGCCTTGGCTTCATTGATTCGCTGCATGGCGCGCAGACCGCCAATGTCGAAACGCATCCAGCGCGTAATCAGCGTCAGGACGTAGATTGCGAACACGGGCGGCGTGTTGTAGTTGGAACCGTGCGAAACGTGAGTGCGAAAGTCGAGGATGGCCGGTAACCCATCCGGAATCCGTTCGAGCAATCCGCGATCGATCACCGCGACGGTGACACCCGCCGGACCGAGGTTCTTCTGCGCATGGGCGTAAATCATCGAGAACCGGTCGGTGCGCAACGGCTTCGACAGAAAGTCGGAAGACATATCGGCAATCAGCGGCACCGGCGATGTGTTGTCGTAAGCCGGAAACTGCAAGCCCTCCACCGTTTCGTTCGACACATAGTGGAGATACGCTGCTCCGGTTGCCACGTTAAGCCGTTCGAGCGCGGGCAGTTGCCGGTAGCCATTCTCGCGCCCATCCCATGCAACCTTCCGATGAGTCACTCTGGCGGCTTCATCCGTCGCCCGGTTGCTCCAGTAGCCGGATGTCACGTATTCGGGCGGCGCTTGCGCTGCCGCCGCAAAGTTCATCGGGATCATCGCGAACTGCAGACTGCTGCCGCCCTGAAGAAACGTGACGGCGTAGTCGGCCGGGATATCGAGGAGATGGCGCAAGTTTTGCTCGGCCTCCTCCAGGATCGCGCGGAACCAATCTGACCGATGGCTCATGCCGAGCACCGACAAGCCAGTTTCCGGCAACGCGACGATCGCGTCGCGTGTTTGTGCCAGCACCGTGTCCGGCAGCGCGCCGGGGCCGCCGGAAAAATTCAGGCCGTTGGGATTCATAGTCGGGTCGAAAGCCTTTAGTCAGATTGATCCGGACGCCTGATAAAGGCAATCCGTATGCTCAGACTATCAGTGCCAACGACCGGCTAAAGGACGGAGGAAGGGAGAGAAGTGCCGCCAATTCAGTGTCGTTCGGTGTCAATGCGGCGTTCGCATTCGAACCGATGACACAATCTTTTCATTCAACCCTCAGTTCTTATCCACGATCACCTGATCGAACGTGCCGCCATCGGAGAAATGGGTTTGCTGGGCCTTCTGCCAGCCGCCGAAAACCTGATCCACCGTGAACGTCTTGATCGGCTTGAACTCGCTTGCGTGTTTGGCAAGCACCTCGGCATTACGCGGGCGCAGATGATGTTGCGCAATGATCTCCTGCGCCGCCGGCGTCCACAGATACTCCAGGTACGCCTGCGCTTCCTTGCGCGTGCCGCGCTTGTCCACGACTTTATCTACAACTGCGACGGGCGGCTCGGCCAGCAAACTCACCGACGGATACACCGCGTCGAAGTCCTTCCCGCCCGCGCCCGCATCCATTAACGCGACCTCGTTTTCGAACGTCACCAGCACATCGCCGATACCCCGTTGCGTGAACGTCGTCGTCGCGCCACGGCCGCCTGTGTCGAGTATCGGCACGTTCTTGAAGATGGCTCTTTCGAAGTCTTGAGCTTGAGCATCGGTTGCGCCTTGCTGCTTCTTGTAGCCCCACGCAGCCAGATACGCATAACGCCCGTTGCCCGACGTCTTCGGATTGGCGATCACAACTTGCACGCCGGGACGCGCGAGATCATTCCAGTCCTTGATGTTTTTCGGATTGCCGTGGCGCACGAGAAACACCATCGTGGTCGTGTACGGCACGGCGTTGTTCGGCAGGCGCGTACGCCAGTTGGCAGGCACGAGGCCGCCACGCTCGACCAGCAAGTCGATGTCGTTCGGCTGGTTCATCGTCACCACGTCGGCCTGCAAACCCTGCATCACCGACAAAGCCTGCGCACTCGACGCTCCATGCGACTGGCGTATGGAAAGCGTCTCGCCGCTCTTCTGCTTATAGTCGGCAATAAACGCGGTATCGATATCCTTGTACAACTCGCGCGTGACGTCGTACGAGACGTTGAGCAACGCCGTGTCCGCATGCGCGAGATTCGCCAGACCCAGCGCCGCAATCGCTCCCCAGTGCTTCAAACCCGCCATGCATCCCCCGATTGTTCGAATAGTGAAAACCGCTGCGAAGCGGCGATTCTATCGAAAGCTATCGAATAATCGGGGCACGATGCATAGGCAACTCATCCATACGCCGGCTGTTCAAGGCCTTCGAACGCGTCTTGCTTTTCCGCGAAGTGCGACGGCGCGGCGCAATGAATCAGCGTATCGACGAAATACCGGGCGCGCGGCCACGGGCCGAAACCGGCCGCCGTGTTGATGTGGCCGGCGTCGCCCAGATTCACCAGCGCGCTGCCGAACTGGCTGGCGAGGCGCAAGGCGTCGTCAAACGGCATCCACGGATCGGTCTGGCTCGCGATCAGCACCGACGGCACGTTCAGGCGGCGTGCCTCGAACGCGCCGGCAAACCGAAACTTGTCCGGGCTCGCCGGCGCGACGAACAGCACGCCGGCGACGGCGTCGCCGGTCAAACCCTGCGCAATAGCGTGAGCCGCCGCGAGGCAGCCGAAGCTGTGCGCGGCGAGAATGACGCGGCCGCGCACGCTGGCCACGGTATCCGCGACGGCTTGCGCCCACGCGTCCAGTTGCGGCGCATCCCAGTCTTCCTGAATGACGCGCTGCGATTTCGGTAACTGGCGTTCGAGCCACGTTTGCCAGTGCGCGCCCTCGCTGCCATGCAAACCCGGCACGGTGACGAGTCGCGGCGGCCAGGCGGATGTGCTGAATGAACTCATGGGACCCTCGCTGCCGGCTCGGAACCGGCGTGTTGAGGACCAATTCTGCTGTGCGACGACGGCTGCGCGAACCAAGTTTTCGTCATTTGGTTATCGGAAGACGCGGCGGAGACGCTGGCGACGTGGTTTTAGCTGGAAACGCGCGTTGATCGGCGAAACCGTAAAATGTGCTTGATTCCGGACAGGATTCAACTTTCCCTATCATTGAGCGATTCAACGATTCAGCGATTCAGCACGCCCCCTTCTCCTGCGAACACGAACCTTCGATGAAGATCATCCTCTACGAACATCAATCTGAAGCGCCGCTCTGGCTCCAGGATCTGTCCCGCGCGCTTCCCGAAGCCGATATCCGTCTATGGCGACCGGGTGATACCGATCCCGCCGATTACGCCGTCGTCTGGCGTGCGCCGCGCGAATTGTTCGCGAATCGTGCGGATTTGAAGGCCGTGTTCAATCTCGGCGCGGGCGTCGATGCCATCCTTGAAATCGAACGCAAGGAACCGGGGACGCTGCCGCCGAACGCACTGCTCGTGCGCCTGGAAGACACCGGCATGGCGCAGCAAATGGTCGAATACGCGACGTACACCGTCTTGCGCTACATGCGCCGGATGGACGAATACGATGCGATCCAGCGTGAGCATCGCTGGGAAAAACTTGCGTCGCACGCCCGCCGCGACTTCACGGTCGGCGTGCTGGGCATGGGCGTTCTAGGCGCGCGAGTCGCGCAGGCGCTGACGACGCTTGGCGTGCCGGTTCGTGGTTTTAGCCGCACGAAGCGGCAGATAGAAGGCGTGCAGACTTTCGCCGGCGCGGATCAGTTCGACGCTTTCCTCGATGGCGCCAACATGCTCATCAACCTGCTGCCGCAAACGCCCGACACCGAAGGCATCCTGAACCGCCGCACGTTCGAACGGCTCGCGCCGGGCGCGTATCTGGTCAATCTTGCACGCGGCGGGCACTTGGTGGACAACGACCTGCTCCACGCCATGCAGACCGGCCAGATCGCCGCCGCGACGCTCGATGTCTTCCACACTGAACCGCTGCCGGAGAATCATCCGTTCTGGAACACGCCGCGCATCACGATCACGCCGCATATTTCGGCCGAAACGCTGCGCGCGGAAAGCATCGAACAGATTGCGCTGAAGATAGCGGCGCTCACGCGCGGCGAACCGATCTCCGGCATAGTCGATGCCAAACGCGGCTATTAAACATTGAAGCAAGGCGCAGAGATTTACACGTATTCAAAGGAGACAAGCATGCTTCCCACTAAGGTGAAAATCGTCGAAGTCGGGCCGCGTGACGGCTTGCAGAACGAGAAGGAATTCGTCGCGACGGGGATCAAGGTCGAGCTGGTGAACCGGCTCGCGAATGCGGGTTTGCAGAACGTGGAATCGGCATCGTTCGTCTCGCCGAAATGGGTGCCGCAAATGGCCGACGGCGCGGCCGTGATGGCTGGCATCGAGCGGCGCGCGGGTACGATTTACTCGGCGCTCACGCCGAATCTGCGCGGTTTCGAAGCGGCGCTGGACGCGAAAGTCGATGAAATCGTGATCTTCAGCGCCGCCAGCGAAGCGTTCGCGCAGAAGAACATCAACTGCAGCATCGCGGAAAGCATCGCGCGTTTCGAGCCTGTCACGAAGGCCGCGAAAGAAGCCGGTTTGCGCGTGCGCGGCAGCATTTCGTGCTCGCTCGGTTGTCCGTATCAAGGCGATGTGCCGGTGGCCGCCGTCGTCGATGTCGTGGAGCGCATGAAGGCGCTAGGCTGCGATGAAATCGATATTGCCGACACCATCGGCGTCGGCACCCCAGGCCGCACGCGCGAGGTGATGGCGGCGGTATCGAAGGTATTCCCGCGCGAACGGCTTTCCGGCCATTTCCACGATACCTACGGTCAAGCGGTGGCGAACATCTACGCGTCGCTGCAGGAAGGCATCGAGATCTTCCACGCATCGGTGGCGGGTCTTGGCGGTTGTCCGTATGCCAAAGGCGCGACCGGCAATGTCGCGACCGAGGACGTGATCTTTCTGCTGAACGGACTCGGGATTGAAACTGGCGTCGATCTCGATCAGCTCGTGGAGATCGGCGACTTTATTTCGCGTGCGATCGGCAAGCCAAGCGCGTCGCGCGTGGGGCGCGCATTGCTCGCGAAAAAACGCGATGGCGTAGCGCCTTGCGTTTGACGTGCAGCTAATCACTTTGGAAACTTTGGAAATTTTCGAAACTTTGGAACCGAACTCAATGAACGAAACACTCGACGCCCTGCCCGACTCTGCTCGCCGCGTCGCCCGCTTGTTGCAAGAGCGCGGCCACACCAAACCCGTCGTGATGCTGCCCGAAACCGGCAAGACATCGGCTGAGGCGGCGGCCGGGCTAGGCTGTTCGGTCGCGCAAATCGCGAAGTCGATTTTGTTCCGCCGCAAAAAAGATGACGCGCCCGTGCTCGTGATTGCGAGCGGCGTGAATCGCGTCGATGAAAAGAAAGTGGCTGAACGCTTTGGCGAACTCGCCCGCGCCGATGCCAAGTTCGTGCGCGAAAAGACCGGCTACGCAATCGGCGGCGTTTGCCCGATCGGCCATGTCACGCCGCCGCTGACGCTGATCGATGAAGACTTGCTCGCGCTCGACAGCCTGTGGGCCGCCGCCGGCCATCCGCACGCGGTGTTCAACCTGACGCCGCAGGAACTGGTTGCGCTGACGGACGCGCCGGTCGTGGATATCGCTTTACGCGAGACCGTGTGATGGCAGAGGCCGTGGCGTCGCCGTGCATCGATGTCTGCAGGATGAATCCATCGACGGGGCTTTGCGACGGCTGTTTTCGGACAATCGATGAAATTGCGGGCTGGTCGTCCTTCGATCCTCCGCAAAAGGCGGCGGTTTTGACGCAAGCAGAAGCACGGAAAAAAGGGCCGCGCGTGGTGCGCATAGGCGAGCGATTCACGGCGACATTGGCGCTGCCGCCCGACTCCATCAAGTCGTTCGCCACGATGGTCAACGACCTCAACCCGCTGCATCACGACGACGAATACGCCGAGGCGAGCCGCTTCGGTTCCCTGATTGCGTCCGGCACGCAACCCACGGCGCATTTGATGGCCATGCTCGCCACGCATTTTTCCGTCGATGCGCAGCCGCTCGGCCTCGAATTCACGATCAAGCTCGTGCGCGCGGTCAAAGCGAACGACGTGCTCACGATGAGCTGGCAAGTCACCGATGCCCACTGGAAGCCGAGCTTGAACGGCGACCTGGTGAAACTCGATGGCGAGGCGCTGAACCAGCACGGCGAAATAATGCTCAAGGCGAGCGCGACGATTGTCGTGATGCCGAAAGAGGGGAAGGCATGATCTCGTTTCCGGCGTCGATGCGAGTGTTTGAACGCGGCTGGCTGTCGTCGAACAACGTGCTTTTCATCGATGAAAAACACGAAAACCGCGCCGTTCTGGTCGATTCCGGCTACGCAGCACACGCACCGCAGACGCTCGCGCTGGTGCGAAACGCGCTCGGCGCCGAGCGCTCGCTGGACCTGATCGTCAACACGCATCTGCATTCGGACCATTGCGGCGGCAATGCGTTGCTGCAGGCGAACTTCGCCTGCGAGACGCTGATTCCCCAAACGGAAGCCGACGCCGTGCGCGACTGGGACGAAGACGCGCTCACCTTCCGCGCGACCGGGCAAACCTGCGAGCGCTTCGGTTTCACCGGCACGATCGCACCCGGCGCGTCGCTCAGGCTTGGCGGCACCGACTGGTCCGTGCTCGGCGCACCCGGCCACGATCCGCACTCACTGATGTTGTATTGCCCGGAAGAACGCGTTTTGATCAGCGCCGATGCGTTGTGGGAAAACGGTTTCGGCGTGATCTTTCCGGAGCTGGAAGGTGAAAGCGGCTTTGCGGAGCAACGCGCGGTGCTCGACCTGATTGCCACGCTGGACGTACGCGCGGTCATTCCCGGCCACGGCGCGCCGTTCACGGACGTTGCAAAGGCGCTGGATATTGCGTCGTCGCGCATCGATTATCTGCGTGCCGATCCCGTGCGCAACGCGAAGAACGCGCTGAAGGTGCTGATCGTGTTCAAGCTGATGGAGTTGCGTTCGATGCGTATCGGCGAGTTGTTGCTGCTGGTCGATAACGCGCGAGCAATGCGCGCCGCCGCCAACCTGCTCTCCGATGACCGCTCGCGACTAGTGCGCCAGTATCTGGGCGAACTGGCGGCAAGCGGCGTGTTGAGCGTGGAAGGCGAGACGGTGAAGATCGCTTGAGCTTTCAGGCATGAACTCAGGGATGAGCTGAGGTATGAGATGCGATCGCCCAAAAGAATGCCGCTTGTCAGCTCTCGATTTAAACATCGGGAAACTAGCCCCAAGCGGCGGAATTTTGTTGACGTGATCAGCGCCGATTGCATCGTAACGCGCCTGTTTTTGAGACGCATCGGTGCTTTCCCTACAGACAAATAACAGCAAGATGAACGCGCCATGACACGCTTGGGCGCGAGCCTTATGCAGGCTCGGTCGCCTCGAAAAACGCGAGGATCTCCGCGAGCAATTCGTCGGGGACTTCTTCCGGAATATAGTGGCCCGAAGGCACCGCTCGGCCGCTGACATCGCGTGCTACCCGGCGCCACTCGTCCAGCGGCTTGAAACATTGCTCGATCAGACCTTCCTGCCCCCACAACACCCGCAGCGGACACGCGACCTTGTTCCCGCATTCGATATCCGCGCGATCATGCTCGAGATCGATCGTCGCGGCCGCCCGATAATCCTCACACATCGCATGCACGGCGCCGGGCTGGCGCAACGCATCGCGGTAGGCCTGCAAAGCATGCGGCGCAAACGGCGCGAGACCCGCGTGGCGACTGCCCATCACGCGATCGATGTAAGCATCGGGATGCGCGCCGATCATCAATTCGGGCAACGGTTCCGGCTGAATCAGGAGGAACCAGTGAAAATAAGCGGTAGCGAAGGTGCGATCGGTGGCTTCGTACATCGCCAGAGTCGGCGCGATGTCGAGCAGCATCAGGCGATCGACGGCGTCCGGGAAATCCAGCGCCATCCGGTGCGCTACGCGCGCGCCGCGATCGTGCGCGCAAACCATGAAGCGTTCGAAGCCGAAGTGCCGCATGACCCCGACCTGATCTGCGGCCATCGCGCGTTTCGAGTACGGTGTGTGCTGCGCGTCGCTCTGAGGTTTCGCCGATGCGCCGTAGCCACGCAAATCCGTAGCGATTACGGTGAAATGCTGCGCGAGATCGGCCGCCAGCTTGTGCCAGATTTCGTGCGTCTGCGGATGTCCGTGAAGCAGCAAAAGCGGTGGTCCATTGCCGCCCTTCATGCCGAAAATGTCGACGCCAGCGGCATCGAAGGTGAACGGTTCGTAGTCTTCGAACGGCATGGCATCAATATCCGGGTGGAGGAAACGCATTGTAGGCACGCGCGACGATACTAAACCGCCCGTCGACACCGGTTTTAGTAGAAGCTGAAGACTTCCTCGAATGTTCTCGACGATCACATTTTAAGAAATTCATCTATAATAGAACGGTCGTTCGCATACCTTTCACCGGCTGCGATGTCTTGGCTGGGCCGCTGTCGCCGTGAGCCCACACAGAGGGACGCGCGGGTATCGCCGGCTTTCACATTCAATAGGAGACTTGTGTCATGGCACTTCCCGCCGCTCTGCAACACCTCGCGCTGCCCGTTATTGCCTCGCCCATGTTTATCGTAAGTTATCCCGAGCTCGTGCTTGCGCAGTGCAAGGCGGGTATTGTCGGATCATTCCCTGCGCTAAATGCCCGGCCAGCCGAACTGCTCGATGAATGGCTCACGCAAATCAGCGAGGGCATCGAGGCGCACAAGGCGGCGAATCCGGGTGCAACCGTCGGTCCGGTCGCGGTGAATCAGATCGTGCATCACTCGAATGCGCGGCTGGAAGCGGACGTGCGCGTGTGCGTGGAGCATCGCGTGCCGATCTTCATTACGAGCTTGCGCGCGCCGGTGAAGGAGATGATCGACGCCGTGCATAGTTATGGCGGCATCGTGCTGCATGACGTGATCAACCTGCGGCATGCGGAGAAGGCGCTGGAAGCGGGCGTCGATGGCTTGATTCTGGTTGCGGCCGGTGCCGGTGGACACGCGGGTATGACGTCTCCGTTCGCGCTGGTGGGCGAAGTGCGGCGCATCTTCGACGGCCCGATCGCGTTGTCCGGGGCTATTGCGAACGGCGGGTCCATCCTCGCGGCGCAGGCCATGGGCGCCGATCTCGCGTATATCGGCACGCGCTTTATTGCCACGCGCGAGGCGCACGCTCTGGAAGAATACAAGACCGCAATCATTGGTTCGAAAGCCGCCGACATCATCTACACCAACCTCTTTACGGGCGTGCACGGCAACTATATTCGCCAGAGCATTCTCAACGCGGGGCTCGATCCGGACGCATTACCGGCATCGGATAAAGCGGCCATGAATTTCGGCGACTCGGCGGTCAAGGCGAAAGCATGGAAGGAAATCTGGGGCGCGGGACAAGGCGTCGGCCTGATGGACGACGTGCCGACCGTGGCGGAACTCGTGGCACGACTCAAGCAGGAATATGACGGTGCGAAAGCAAAGTTGGGGATTGCAGGATAAGCCTTGCGTTTTCCGGGTCCCTGATCAGTCTCTAGCCGCGTTCGATAAAACCCCCGCCAGATTCTGGCGGGGGTTTTTGCATCTGCCGGCCAAGCTCAAAACTTGGCGCGAATGCCTACGCCATAAGTGTCACCGCTCGATATGCTTGTGTACTTGTCATTGAGATACGCCGCGTAGACGTCCGTACGCTTCGACAGCGGATAGTCATAGCCGATCGCCCAGCTCTTATGCGTCTGGTCGAGGCCGCCATTGCTGCGCGAATACGCGTACGACGCCATCACCGAACCCACGCCGACCGGTATTGTCACGCCGCCCTGGCCAGTGTTGACGTGGAACGTACCCGGATCGATATCGTTTTTCGTGTACATGTACTGCGCGAAGAACTTGACGAATTTCAAGTCGTACGAGGCGCCGATCTGAGCCACGCTCTGGCTCTTGTAGCCCGGCTCGAAAGTGGACAAGTCGTTCGGCGTCGAGCTGAAATTCACGTATTGATAAACGCCGGTCGCCGCGAACGGACCGTGGAAATAAAGGAACTGCGCGCTGTATTTCTTCGCGCCGTTTTCTCCCGCCGTATTGCCGAGGCCATACATCACGCTACCCGACAGACCGCTGAAATCGGGCGTGGTGTACTGCACCGAGTTGTTCCAGCCCGAATCGCCGACCACGCCCTGATCCGTCGTGTACGTCGGGAACGTGCTCTGGCCGAGGAACACGTGATACACCATCGGCGAGAAAGTGTACGAATCGACGAACGGATTAAACAGGATGGTCGATACGAACAGTTGCGTCGTCAGCCGGCCCGTGGTGAACGTACCGTATGGCGACTCAATACCGACATACGAGTTACGCGCGAAAAACGTGTCGCCCTGAAAGCGGCCGTAGTTACCGTTCTGCGCGCGGAAGAAGCTTTCCAACGTGAAGATCGCCTTGTAGCCGCCACCAAGATCTTCGCTGCCTTTCATGCCCCAGTAGGAAGTCGACATACCACCGCCGCCCACGTTCCAGGCGCGGTCACTGCCCGGAAATTTCGTAGCGCCCACCCATTCGTCGACCTGTCCGTACAACTGGACGCTCGATTGCGCGTGGGCGGAACTGGCGGCAAGCAAGCCGAACATGCCAGCAGTAACGGTAGCCTTTGCCGCGGCTTTCAGCGCGCGGTTGACGGTTGGCTTCATGGACTCTCCTGTCGTATCAACGTTAAAACCGAATCCGGCGAGGGATATTGCCTCGCGTTATCGGACTGTTCTTATAAATGTCCGCTACGGATAGCGTGGCTTGGGTGACTTAAAGTGCGACTCAGGGCGGGGACCATCTTTACGGATCATTTTTCTGGACAAAAATAACTTTAGTTATGCTCGCGTATAGCGATTTGAATACATTGCGCGCACGTACTTATACCGATCATTCCTGACGCGATACGAAACGCTGTTGAACCGCGGTTGAACGACCGGTTGAACGACTACCCGTGCCACCAGCGAATAGCCTGCGATGCTATATGCCACGGTGCTGGCGGACAATCAGCGTTCAGGAAACAATGAAAATGCGATGAGAAACGCTCGCGTAGCGCATTGTTAATGCAGATAATTTTGGGAGGAATACAGGCGGGGTTGGAGCATTAAAACTGTGGCGTGATTACGTCATCACAAACCTTCCCGTAGACGAGAGATTTGTTTTTTGATTTGTTTTGATTTGCACTGGCCGCGAAGTCGCGGCCGATAGTACGCGCGAATGCGGATTGTCAGGTTTTGAACGGGAGGTTGTTTCGCGGTGACTGACGTTCGTCTACGCACGCGGCACGTTGCGCGTCACCTACGTCACTACGTAAACGCGTCCGACTCGCAGCCGCTACAGCTAATTCCGATAGGGGGAATTCGCCGGAGAGCGGGGGTCGTCGGACTGGCGGCCCGACGGACGCGGACTGCTACGCTCTTCGTTATAACGCGCGATGTCGGCGCGAATCGATCCGCCGCCGGTACGCAATTGCGCGCCTTGTTCGGCACGCGGACCACCGCGCACTTCCGCGCTTATCGGCGTCAGGCCGGAACCCGCTGCCACTCGCTGATAACGGAACGGCTGCGCCCCACGCTCGACGTCGTCGACTCGCATCGCACGCCGGTTCACTGCTTGCCATTGACCTTGATTTTGTATCTTGGGCGCCGCCATGGTCGAACATCACGCCGTTATCCGCGCCAGCGAACGCCAGCGACGCGCACATTGCCGACGCCGCAACCAGTCCGGCTGCAGCGGCGAAGATCAAGCGAGCGGTCATGCGAAATCGGATGAGCAACATGTCAATACTGCGAGATGTCCGACTCAGTTGAGCGTGCTGCGGGAAAGGAACGTCCGCTGGCATCGCCGACCGGTCGTTGTCGGAACATCAGGACTACGTTTCACAACGACGTCCTGCCAACCGGTCTATCAATCAATTTATTGTGCCGCACGACTAGAGTCGAGCCAAAAAGTGTTATGCCTTCCTGAGGGTTGTAACACCATGTTACTTCACACTTTTTTGGCAATTTTTAAAGCGGCACATGCTGCTTCCGTCTGACCAGAAAACGTTGAATTCCGGTTGAGAACCAGCGGTCTATGCGGTGGTCTTATCGAACGGTTGCAAAGCGATATTCATGTGCTCATCGCATGAATGCATCACTTAAATGAATTTGCTTATTGAATCGCTATCCAGTCAAAATAGCGGTCTACGACGCTTTTCGAGTGTTCAATTCGCCTTTTAATGGCCAGAACGTGATCGTCCGGCGTCGTCATGCATCTTCATGAACCTGCGAATCCGCCGATGACCCGCCCCAAGTTTCTCCCCGATAACTTCACCCTCGCGCTTGTCGGCACGGTGATCCTCGCCAGCCTGCTGCCCTGTCGCGGCGCGGCGGCGGTCGGCTTCAACTGGCTGACCAACATCGCCGTCGGACTGTTGTTTTTCCTGCACGGCGCAAAGCTCTCGCGAGAAGCCATCGTGTCGGGCATGACGCACTGGCGCCTGCATATTGTTGTGCTGCTCAGCACGTTTGCGCTGTTTCCGTTGCTCGGCCTCGCGCTGAAACCCATCCTCACGCCGCTCGTCACGCCCGCGCTCTACATGGGCATCCTGTTTCTCTGCACGCTGCCTTCCACCGTGCAGTCGTCCATCGCGTTCACCTCGATTGCCAAGGGCAACGTGCCGGCCGCCGTGTGCGCAGCGTCGGCGTCGAGCCTGCTCGGCATCTTCATCACGCCCGCGCTGGTCGGACTCGTGGTGACGGACAGCACCGGCCACGCCGGTTCGGCATGGCACACGGTCGGCAATATCGTGCTGCAACTGCTGGTGCCGTTTATTGCGGGCCAGTTGCTGCGGCCGGTGATCAGCAAATGGATCGACAAGAATCGCGGCATCCTGCGTTTCGTCGATCAGGGCTCGATCCTGCTGGTCGTGTACGTTGCGTTCAGCGAAGCGGTGAACGAGGGCATCTGGCACACCATTTCCTTGCAGACGCTCGGCGGCCTGGTGGTGGTGAATGTGGTGCTGCTCGCGCTCGCGCTCGTGATCACGGCGTTCGCCAGCAAGCGGCTGGGCTTCAACCGCGCCGATCAGATCACCATCATTTTTTGCGGATCGAAGAAAAGCCTCGCATCGGGCATCCCCATGGCGAAGGTGATTTTCGCCTCGCATGCGGTGGGCGCGGTCGTCCTGCCGTTGATGCTGTTTCACCAGATCCAGTTGATGACGTGCGCGGTACTCGCGCAACGCTGGGGCGCTCGCGACACCTCCGGCGAACAAGCTGCGCAACCAGAGCGTGCCGGCGCGCAAGTCCGGCCATAAGCGCCGCTCCCGTGCAGCCGCCGGGAATAGTGTGACAGCCTGCTGCATGACCGCCTCCCCGAACCAACCAGCATGAAGCCGCCCTGTGCGGCTTTTTTGCTATTTGGAGCTCGTTCAGGCGTCCTGTCGATTCGGCCCGAATGGCCGATGACTTGATCCGCAGCCGGCAACACGCGTTTCAAGTTTTGAGGACCCCTATGCCGTTTGGCCGACTGGTGATCGGGCATGTGCCTTGCCACACTTGCATCAACAAGCCGTTACGGGCGCCAAGCGACCGGGACAACGACATGCCTGACCTCATCCATCAAAGCGGCCGGAAAGTCACCATGAAAAGAATGACCGACGGGACCGCGGACGCGTCTGTTCTCGATTCGTTTTTGCCCGAGCTCCGCTTCGAGCGCGGCTCGCGCCACCGATACCGCCCGCGCCCTTCAGGCGCTGATCGATGCCGGTCTTGACCGCCTGCCACTTCCCGGCCAAGGCGCGACGCTCGAACGCTGGCGGATGCTCGCAGCAGTTGCGGCGTGCGATCTCGCGCTGGTCAAGCTGTTCGAAGGCCATACGGACGCGCTCGCAATCATTGCGGAAATCGGTGAAGGATTCGTCCCGGCAAGCGGTCAGGCGTGGGGCGTCTGGGCTGCGGAACCGCCCACGGCACGCCTCGCCGCGAAAGCTGCGCCGTCCGGAACGACGAGACGAGCATCACGCTGCACGGCACGAAGGCTTGGTGTTCCGGCGCGGCCTCGATGACCCACGCGCTCGTCACTGCCTGGAACGAACAGGACGAGCCCATTCTCGCCGCCGTCGATCTCCGGCAGCCGGGCGTGCGCGTCACAGGTGATGGCTGGATGGCGGTCGGCATGTCGGCGAGCGCGAGCGTGGACGTCCATTTCGATCACGCCAGAGCCACCCGCATCGGCGCGCCGCGCGCCTATCTGGAGCGAGCGGGCTTCTGGCACGGCGGCGGCGGGATTGCGGCATGCTGGTTCGGCGCGGCGGCGGCAATCGGGGAATTCGTCAAACAGGATGCCGCGCGCCGCGCCGATCCGTACAAGCTCGCCCATCTTGGCGCTATCGACACCGCGCTCTCCGGCACGGCCAGCCTGCTGCGCGAAGCGGCTGCACGGATTGACCGCGAGCCGCAAGCCGACGCAATGCCGGATGCCTTTCGCGTCCGTCTTGCGGCGGAACGGGCAGCGGTTGAGGTCATCGAGCGCGCTGGCCGCGCGCTGGGCGCCGCGCCGCTCTGCCGTAACCGCCATTTCGCCAGCCTGATGGCCGATCTACCTGTCTTTATCCGGCAGAGTCATGCCGAACGCGACGAAGCCGCGCTTGCTGAACGACTTATCAATGGGGAATGCGGCACATGGAACCTGTAGTACCTCACTCGGCAAACGACCGCGCTATCAAGGGGAATGGCACGCCGGAAGCAGCTTGGCAAAACTCCGGGCGGCTCTCGAGCTCTGCCCGAAGTCGATCCGGCGATCCTCGTCCCGCCTGGCGCACGCGCCGTGATTGTTTCGCCGCATCCGGACGATGAAATTCTGGGCACGGGCGGCCTGCTGGCGCACATTGTCCGATCTGGGTCGCAAGGTGCTGATCATCGCCGTGACGGACGGCACTGCGAGCCATCCTGATTCGTCTGGAATGGCCCACCGCGAGGCTCGCCGCGACCCGGCCGCAAGAAACCCGCGACGCGCTACAACGTCTGCACATGAAGCATGTCGCGCTGGTGCGGCTGCACCTTCCAGACGGCGGCGGAGAAGCGTTCGAATCGGAACTGGCGGAAGCGCTGAAAGCGCATCTCGAACCGGGCGACATTGTGTTCGGAACCTGGCGTTTCGACGGCCATCCCGACCACGAATCGGTCGGCCGGGCCGTGACCGCCGTGGCGGGCGCGCTTGACCTGCCGTTCGTGGAAGTACCCGGTGTGGACCTGGCACTGGGCGACGCCCGACGATTCCCGCGTGCCGTGGAGCCGAGCGCGCCGCATCGTGCTGGATGAAGCCACGCTTGCCCGCAAGGTTCACGCGGTCCAGGCGTTCCGGAGCCAGATCGAAGCCGACAGTTCGACGGGCCGCGCGCCCATCCTGCCCGAGCATGTGCTCGAACGTCTCACCCGGCCCTACGAGGTCGTGCTGATATGAAGATGGAACCGAAACGCAGGACCACCGCGCAGAACGCAAACGCGCAGGACTATTTCGCCGGCCTGTATCAACGACAGCGATGACCCCTGGCTGCTTCGCGAGCGCTGGTACGAGCGGCGCAAGCGCGCGCTGACGCTGGCCGCGCTCCCCGATGAACACTACCGCCGCGCGTATGAACCCGGTTGCGCGAACGGCGAACTGACGGCTGAACTGGCGCTCCCGGTGCGACACGCTGCTCGCGGCGGATTTGAATCCGGCCGCGGTCGATCTCGCGCGCCGCCGAGTTGCGCATCTGCAAAACGTTCAGGTCGAGCAACGCGCCATGCCCGATGACTGGCCGGACGGCGAGTTCGACCTGATCGTCATCAGCGAGGTGGCGTATTACCTGAACGAAGCGCAACTAGCAGGGCTGGTAGCGAGGCTGACAGCGTCACTCGCCAAGGGCGGAACGGTGATCGCCTGCCATTGGCGGCGGCCGATCGAAGGATGGCCGCATTCCGGCGATCACGTACACGCCGAGCTTCGCGCAAAGCTCGCGTTACCGCTGCTTGTCGCATTATCAGGACGATGACATGGTGCTCGACGTGTGGTCATCGAACGCGGCGTCGGTGCATCAGCGCGAAGCACGTTGACCCGTGTTTAGTGACCGAGGTGACTTTCATTTACTAAACAAGCAAGACAACTGAAAGCCTTATCGATAAACCGTTTACGGGTTTTCTCTAGGTTCTGACGAGCAAAAATTCGCCTGTTTTACTATACAATCCCCGCATTCATGCGAACCTCGTTGCGCCTGTAAACACTAGACGCTGCAGGCTCGATAAACAATAAATAAAAACCAAGCAATGCGGAGATAGAAATCCCGATGGCCACAACCATTCGCGATGTCGCACGCGCAGCCAGTGTGTCGATCGGCACGGTATCGCGGGCACTGAAAAACCAGCCGGGCTTGTCCGAAACGACGCGCGAGCGCGTTGTGGAAGCAGCGCGGCAACTCGGCTACGACGCCGCCCAGCTTCGCACGCGCATCCGGCGCGTGACTTTCCTGCTGCATCGCCAGCACAATAATTTCGCGGTCAGCCCGTTCTTTTCGCATGTGCTGCACGGCTTCGAAGAAGCTTGCCGCGAGCGGCGGCTGGTGCCGTCGGTACTGACTGCCGGTCCGACTCACGACCTCGCGCAGCAAATGCGGCTTCATGCACCGGACGCCGTCGCGGTCGCCGGGTTTATCGAACCCGAGTTGCTTGCTCACCTGCGCTCCATGAACCGGCCGGTCGTGCTCATCGATTTGCGCGCGCCGGGCTTTCGCTCCGTCAACGTCGACAATACTCGCGGCGCGGCGCTCGCCATGCAGCATCTGTTTTCCATCGGTCGCAAGCGGATTGCGTTTATTGGCGGATCGCTGGCGCACTACAGCATTGCGCAGCGGGCGATGGGCTATCGGCTGGCTTATTTCGAAGCGGGAATGCTCTTCGATCCTACTTTGGAAGTCACGACGCAGCCGGCCATGGACGCCGATCAGGCCGCCGCCGACGCCATGGAGCGCCTGATCGCCCAAGCGCGCGATCACTCCCGGCCGCTGCCCGATGCCGTTTTCGCCTATAACGATGCAGCAGCCCTCGCTGCCATGCGCGTGTGCGTAACGCACGGTTTGCGGGTGCCCGAAGACATCGCGTTCGTCGGTTTCGACGATATCCCCGCTGCCGCCCAGAGCACACCGCCGCTCACCACGGTCACGGTCGACAAGGAAGCGCTCGGGCGGCGCGGTGTGGAATTGCTGCTGGAAACCGCTCAGAATCACGATGACGCGAACACCACCGACACGCTCGTGCCCGTGCGCCTGATACCGCGCGCGAGCTCGGCCACAACACGGACGCAGATATCGGCATGAACTCAACCGCCCTGAACGTGGCGAGTCCGGCAGAACCGGATTTCCGCAGCCGCGACTTCCTGCTCGATCACGTCCGTGACACGCTCGCGTTCTACGCACGAACCGCGCGCGATCCGTCAGGCGGTTTTTTCCATTTCTTCAAAGACGACGGCACGGTCTACGACCACACCACGCGCCATCTCGTCAGCAGCACGCGCTTTGTCTTCAATCACGCGATGGCCTTCCGCCATTTCGGGCACCAGCAGCATCAGGACGACGCGCGCGACGCGTTCGCGTTCCTGCGCAACGCGCATTGGGACGCCGTGAATGAAGGCTACGACTGGGAGATCGAATGGCGCGACGGCGCGAAACGCACGCTCGATGGCACGCGGCATTGCTACGGCCACGCGTTTGTCCTGCTGGCCTGCGCGCACGCGGCAATGGCGGGTATCGATGAAGCCCGGCCTTTGATCGATGAAACCTTCCAGTTGATGGACAAGCATTTCTGGGACGCCGACGCCGGTCTTTACGCCGATGAAGCCACGCCCGACTGGCAACTTTCGTCGTATCGCGGGCAGAACGCCAACATGCACGCGACCGAAGCGCTGCTTGCTGCGTACGAAGCGACCGGCCACGGGCTCTATCTGGACCGCGCGGAAAAAATCGCCGGCAACATCACGTTGCGCCAGGCGCGGTTGAGCAACGGCCTCGTTTGGGAGCATTACCACGCCGACTGGTCGATCGACTGGCATTACAACGAATCCGACAGTTCGAATATCTTCCGTCCGTGGGGCTTTCAACCGGGCCATCAGACCGAATGGGCGAAGCTGCTGCTGATCCTGGAGCGGCATCGGGCGTTGCCGTGGCTGTCGCCGCGAGCGATCGAATTGTTCGACGCCGGTTTCAACCGCGCGTGGGACGATCAGCACGGCGGCCTGTACTACGGTTTCGGCCCCGACGACTCCATCTGCGATCACGATAAATATTTCTGGGTACAGGCCGAGAGCTTCGCCACGGCCGCGCTGCTGGGCAAGCGCACTGGCCTCGAGCGTTTCTGGGATTGCTACGACGAACTCTGGCGCTATAGCTGGGCGCATTTCGTGGATCACGAACACGGCGCGTGGTTCCGCATCCTGACCTGCGACAACCGCAAATACGGCGACGAAAAAAGCCCGGCCGGCAAGACCGATTACCACACGATGGGCGCGTGCTACGAAGTGCTGAACGCCATAGGCGCAGCAGTAGCCCTTCCAGCAGTAGCGCCCCATCAAGCACGCGAGACAGTACAACCGTGACCGCGATGACCGCAAACACCACCTTCCCGCAATTCATCTCAGCCGGCGACATCCTCACCGACCTGATCCGCACCGGCCCGTCGGACTGGCTGTCGCGGCCGGGCGGCGCTGGCTGGAATGTCGCACGCGCCGTCGCGCGCCTTGGCCTGCCGACCGCGTGCGCCGGTTCGCTCGGCACGGACAATTTCTCCGATGAGCTCTGGGACGCCAGCGTCGCCGCGGGTCTCGACATGCGCTTCATGCAGCGCGTCGAGCGTCCGCCGTTGCTGGCGATCGTCCACAAGACGCATCCGCCGACCTATTACTTCATGGGCGAAAACGGCGCCGATCTTGCCTTCGATCCCACCCAACTGCCGTCCGGATGGATGGACGCGGTGAAGTGGGTGCACTTCGGCTGTATCAGCCTGGTCCGCCAGCCGCTCGGTGACACGCTCGCGCGCCTCGCCGCGCAACTGCGCGAACACGGCGTGAAGATCAGCTTCGACCCGAACTATCGGAACCTGATGGAGCATGGCTACGAGCCGACGCTGCGCAAGATGGCCGCGCTTGCCGACCTGATCAAAGTCTCCGACGAAGATCTGCAGCGCCTCTTTCCATCGATACCGAATGAAGCCGATGCGCTCGCCGAAATCCGCGCGATGAACCCGCAGGCCACCGTGCTCGTCACGCGCGGTTCGTCCGAAGCAACACTGCTCGCCGCCCAGGAAAGCTGGCATGCCGCGCCGCCGAAAGTCGAAGTCGCCGATACCGTCGGCGCCGGCGATGCGTCCATCGGCGGCTTGCTCTACAGCTTGATGACACGCGCCGGCGGCTGGCCCGATCATCTGCGCTTCGCGCTGGCGGCCGGCGCTGCAGCGTGCCGGAGGTCGGGCGCCCATTCGCCGTCGCTGGAAGAAGTGGAAAGTTTGCTGGTCTAAAAAGGTGCACTTCCCGGTCAATTTGAGATGGTCATACGCGCGATAAATACGCGTGCTAGCATCATTTCAACCTTTGCCGGAGGTGCATCATGGAAGACACGATCTACACGAAAGGCCTCTACACCGCGACTATCGACGTCCACCCCGCCGACGACGGACAGTTCCGGGGCGTCGTTACGCTCGTGCGGGACGACGGCGAATACGGTGAAGAATCCGAACCGAAACTATTCGACGTCACCGCCACGTCGCTCACCGAAGAAGAAGCAATAGAAGAAGCCCGGGCGCTCGCGCATCGGATTCTTGGCGAACTCGAATTTTGAAAAGCAAACGCGGCACTGGAATTCCCGAGCCGCCGTTTGCGCTTTGACGGGAGACCCATCATGTCGGAAAAACACTTCTGCTACGGCGTCTACTCGATCCACGTGCGACCCATCGAACTGCATGGGAAGCACTGGGACGCCGAATACGAAATCCGTCATCTCGACAAAGCCGTGCAGCACTGGAAAACGGTCGGCGGCGATAACGGCCTGCCGACTCCCGCCGACGCCATCAACGCCGCCCACGTGCAAGCTGTTGCCGACATAGACGCCGGAGCGGGCATTCCGAAGCCGAAGACGTTTCCTTGAGCCTCGGCTTCAGGGTTTCACATTCACCGATCCCGTCTGCTGATGCGAAGCAGCGGTCGATACCTTTTGCGCTTCCTCTTTATCAATCGATACCGCGCGGTCGTGCGCCTCCCTCGACGTCGCTCGCTCGACATAATCCGACAGCGCGCCGCCCGGTTCGATCAGCTTCGCCATATAAGCAATTTGCAGCGTGCTCGAAACAAGAATATCTGCCGCGGTAAAGCGTTCGCCAATTAGCCAGGGGCCGTCGGCGAGTGCCGATTCGATCGCTTTCTCCACGCGGCCCAGATCGCCCCAGCCGAAGCTCACGCTGTTGCCCGGTGCGCCGGTCATCCGTTCGGCCATCGCCGGTTCAAGGCACGCGCCCGTGAAAAACATCCATTGCAGGAAACGGCCGCGCAAAGGGTCGTCGACTGGAACGCCGAGACCGGCGCGCGGGTATTTATCGGCGAGATAGAGCAGCACTGCGCCTGATTCCGCCACGCACACGCCGCCGTCTTCAAGCGCGGGCAACTTCGACATGGGATTCACCGCGCAGAACGCCGGCGCGGTCTGCTCGCCCGCCCGAATGTTCACGTAGGCGAATTCGTACGGCACGCGCAATTCCTCAAGCATCCACAGCGCGCGGAATGCGCGCGTCTTCGGCCAGTAGTAGAGCTTCATGGGCGGATCGTCCTTTTTGCGCGGGGGTTGCGGGGTTGCAGGTTTGTCTCGGGAGAGCGTTCAGATTACCCGCTCTGAGCCAGTTCGAGACGCGGGTTAACCACACGTTAGCCATTCGGCAGGTGTTTTTCACTCGCCCATCTCAATAAAGATCTCTTTTGTTTCGCTTATCCGGCGACGATCATGAAGAACGCAAAAACCTTCCGGTTGTGTCGAGGAAGAATGACGACATCCTCTCAATCCCACGATAAACCGCCGGAGACCGCATGAACGCGCGTGTGCCTTTTTCAGAACATCCTCCGCTGAGCGCCTACCAGCTCGCCGATAACCTCAACGCAAACCAAGGCCGGATCTTCCTGACCGGCACCCAAGCGCTGGTTCGGCTGGTCCTGATGCAGCGCCAGCTGGACCGCGCCGCCGGAATGAACACCGCCGGCTTCGTCAGCGGTTATCGCGGCTCGCCGCTTGGCATGGTCGACCAGCAGTTGTGGAAGGCGAAAAAGCTGCTCGCATCGCACGATGTCCGCTTTCTGCCAGCCATCAACGAAGAACTTGGCGGCACCGCCGTGCTCGGCACGCAGCGGGTCGAGTCGGACCCGGAGCGCACCGTGGATGGCGTCTTTGCGATGTGGTACGGCAAAGGCCCGGGCGTGGATCGCGCCGGCGATGCGCTCAAGCACGGCAACGCGTATGGTTCGTCGCCGCACGGCGGCGTGCTGGTCGTGGCGGGCGACGATCACGGCTGCGTGTCGTCATCCATGCCGCATCAGTCCGATCAGGCGATGATCGCCTGGCACATGCCCGTGGTGAATCCCGCGAATATCGCCGATATGCTCGAGTTCGGGCTTTACGGCTGGGCGCTGTCGAGATTTTCGGGCGCCTGGGTGGGTTACAAGGCGATATCGGAGACGGTGGAGTCCGGCTCGACCGTCGACCTCGATGCGTTCCAGACCGTGTGGCCGGCACCGGAAGGTTTCGTCGCGCCCGAAGGCGGTTTGCACAATCGCTGGCCCGATTTGCCGAGCTTGACGATTGAAGCGCGGCTCGCGGCCAAGCTCGACGCCGTGAGGTACTTCTCTAAAACCCATTCCATCGATAAATGGATCGCGCCGAGTCACCACGCGAACGTCGGCATTGTGACGTGCGGCAAAGCGCATCTGGACTTGATGGAAACGTTGCGCCGTCTGGACCTGACCGTCGATGACCTCGATGCCGCCGGCGTGCGCATCTATAAAGTGGGGTTGTCGTTTCCGCTTGAAACCACGCGCCTGGATACCTTCGTGGAAGGTTTGTCGGAAGTGCTGGTGATCGAAGAAAAAGGGCCGGTGATCGAGCAGCAGATCAAGGACCATTTGTATAACCGGACGCAAGGCGCACGGCCGATTGTGGTCGGCAAGAACGCCCAGGACGGCGCCATGCTGCTCAGCGCGCTCGGCGAACTGCGTCCATCGCGCGTGCTGCCCGTGTTTGCGGACTGGCTCGCGCGGCACAAACCAGAGCTTGATCGCCGCGATAAAGTCGTCGATCTCGTCGCGCCGCAAATCCTGTCGAACGCCGCCGATGCCGTCAAACGCACGCCGTATTTTTGCTCGGGCTGTCCGCACAATACATCGACGAAAGTGCCTGAAGGATCGATCGCCCAGGCGGGGATCGGCTGCCACTTCATGGCGTCGTGGATGGAACGCGATACAACGGGCCTGATCCAGATGGGTGGCGAAGGCGTGGATTGGGCATCGCATTCCATGTTCACGAAAACGCCGCACGTGTTCCAGAATCTCGGCGACGGCACCTACTTTCACTCCGGCATTCTTGCTATCCGCCAAGCGGTCGCCGCGCAAGCCAACATCACGTACAAGATCCTCTACAACGACGCCGTCGCGATGACCGGCGGCCAACCCGTCGATGGCAGCATTTCCGTGCCGCAAATCGCGCGGCAAGTGGAAGCGGAAGGCATCGCCACGCTGGTAGTCGTCAGCGATGAACCCGAGAAATACGACGGTCATCACGATCAGTTTCCGAAGGGGACGACGTTCCATCATCGGCGCGAACTCGACGATGTACAGCGCCGTCTGCGCGATATCAAAGGCGTGACGGTCCTGATCTACGATCAAACCTGCGCGGCGGAAAAACGGCGTCGCCGGAAAAAAGGCGAGTTCCCCGATCCCGACAAGCGCCTCTTCATCAACGAAGCCGTATGCGAAGGCTGTGGCGATTGCGGCGTGCAGAGCAATTGTTTGTCGGTGGAACCGGTTGAAACAGAGCTTGGCCGCAAGCGCCGCATCGACCAGTCGTCGTGCAACAAGGACTACTCGTGCGTAAATGGTTTCTGCCCGAGCTTCGTCACGCTCGAAGGCGCGAAGCTCAAGAAAGCTGCCGGCAATGCATTCGATCCCGAAGCGCTCGCGACTCGTGTCGATGCTTTGCAGGGACCGCAGCTTCAACTCGATAACGCGCCCTACGACATCCTGATTACCGGTGTCGGCGGTACGGGCGTGGTGACGGTCGGCGCGTTGATCAGCATGGCCGCGCATCTGGAAGGCAAGAGCGCGTCCGTGCTCGACTTCATGGGCTTTGCGCAGAAAGGCGGCGCGGTGCTGTCGTTCGTGCGCTTCGCCGCGACCGATGCGTTGCTGAACCAGGTGCGCATCGACACCCAGCAAGCCGATGTGCTGCTCGCTTGCGACATGGTCGTCGGTGCGAGCGCCGATGCTTTGCAAACGGTGCGGCATGGACGCACGCGGATTGTGGTGAACACGCATGCGATTCCGAACGCGACGTTTGTACAGAACCCCGACGCGAATCTGCACGCCGGATCGCTGCTGGAGAAAATGCAGCACGCGGCGGGCGCGGAGCGCATGAACACCTGCGATGCACAGGCTTTGGCGACGCGTTTTCTCGGCGATACCATCGGCGCGAACATCTTGATGCTGGGTTATGCGTGGCAACTCGGGCTTGTGCCCGTGTCGCACGCGGCGTTGATGCGCGCTATCGAGTTGAACAACGTCGCTGTGCCGATGAACAAGTTGGCGTTTGCTATCGGGCGCTTGGCTGCGGCTGATCTGGAAGGATTGGACGCGCTGCGGAAAACGGCATCCACGCCACGAGTCGAGATGAATGCGATGACGCTGGATGCATTGATCGCGGATCGTGAAGCACGATTGCTGGCTTATGGCGGTTCGAGTTATGTGACGCGGTATCGGTCGCTGGTTTCGGCGGCGGCTGCGTCTCCCAACGATGCCATCACGCGTGCGGTGGCGACGACGTTTTATCGGTTGCTGGCGGTGAAGGACGAATATGAAGTCGCGCGGCTTCACACCGACCCGGCGTTCCGGGCTGCGCTGGAAGCGCAGTTCGAAGGCTCGGCAGGACAGGATTTCACGGTGAAATTCAATATGGCGCCGCCGGTTTTATCGAAGGCGAAGAATGGCGGCCAGCCGCGCAAGATGACATTCGGGCAGTGGCTGTGGCCGGTGCTTGGGGTGCTGTCGAAGGTGCGTGGATTGCGCGGCACGGTGATAGATCCGTTTGGTAAATCGCTTGAGCGGAAGATGGAGCGTGAGCTTCCTTTGGATTACGAAGTCACTATTCGACGCGCGCTTAAAGTTCTGACGCCGGAGAATGCCAAGGATGTGGAAACGCTCGCGCTGCTGCACGAACGCATTCGCGGATATGGACATGTGAAGCTCGCGAATCTGTCGATGGTGAAGAGGCGCGAACGGGATTTGGGAGCGAAGCTGGGGATTGAGGTTCAAACGGGGCGCTATGTGAAGGCTTCGCTGGATGAGGTGAAGGGCGCGGGGGCGCTGAGGGGGATTCCGGTGGTAGTGGCGAAGTGAGTGACACCATCCTGATACTAGGCGCTTCGATTCAGTGACGGCAAACATTTTGATTTTTTGAGTAATAGGAGAAGTCTCAAAGACGTTGTAGTTTCTGTTGACGGTATTTTCTGCCATTTTTGAGCGTTTGAAAGCTCGCGCATGTCGCTACTGTGGACGCGCCTTAACAACGACATCGCTTGGCGATCCGTAGTCGCCAAGCGATACAATGTACTGGGTTCGCGCAACAGTCGGCACCTTCCCGTAGTTGTACAGAAAGCGAAGGCCCATCGAGCTTTTAGTCTCCTTCATCTTTGCTTCATGCTCGTCCGCAGCATTGTCGAAATCGCCCTATGTCATGGTTTGAGTTTTGCACCGGAGTTTCGCCGAATTTGGCCGTCCCCATTGTTGTCACGACCGCTGGCATATCAATCAAATTCCGTCCCACGCATTCGGTCTTCATATCCATCGTCATATCGCTCACCTGCTTTTTCTCCAATTCTGTCAGGGGCGGAGTTCGCCCACACGCGCTGATCGCTAAGACACATCCGATAACCGCTGCAGCCACTTTCATGACGCGTATTCCATGGTGGCCGTGCCCTTGACGTTACCCACGAGCTTGGTAATGGCCCACAGTGCGAACATTTGTTGGGGGTGTGCTTGGGGCGAAGTGTTGTACGCGCCTTCATGCTCCACGCCTTTGAAAGACCGGGTGAACGTGAAGAACCCGGCTGTAAAGTCGGGCTGGAACAGGACCTTTTCAGGAATGCACATTCAGCCGGAATCGAAGAAAATTGAAAGGACATGAGGTCAGAAACCGTTGGGACGCGCCCGAAGCGAGCGCGAAACTTTGTCCCAGATCCCGATTGATTCGCCTTCAGTTAGCGACGCGTGCTTGATGTCATAGCTCTCTAAAAGCTCGTTCGGATAACCGTTCATCATGTCCAGCAACAGATAAGGCGTCGTCGGGCCGCCTGCGTAGTTGGCCTCGAGCGATAGCAGGTTGCCCTGTATGACGGCAGTCGCGGGAGTTCTGCCAGACATCAGCGCCTCATCCGCTTTCATGCCTCCGTCAAGAGTGATCGTGCCTGATCGAATAAGTCTGCCATTCGTGGCCTTGAATAATTCATTCATGTCCGTTACCGCGGACGCGTTGTAACAGCGTGTCGGGGGCGCTTAAATTGGTGAAGCTTTGGAGGTTAAAGGACACGTCTGGTTTGTCCGGGATTACAAATGAAGAATCGATTTTCTCCTGACCCAGCGCCTTGCCCTTTAGAAAGCCGCCGAAGAAACACGCGCCTGGCTCGGTTGGTATCACGTCGTTCGGGCGACCTTGAAGGCGCGCAATCAGGTCGAACACGATCTGCGTCTTTTCGGGAAGATCGTTCTGGACCGGCATTTCTTTAATCGCTGGCATATCACGGAGTTCGGAATGGCTAAAGTCCGTTGCTTCCAGATTGAGCTTGATTTGATAACCTTGATCCCATTTGTAGGCATCGATTATTCGCGTCGCGTCGCTTGACGATCCGTAGTTGCCTAGTGACACAAAGTACTGACTTTGCGCAACGTTCGGCACCTCTCCGTAGCCGTACAGAAAGCCGAAAGATCCCATCGAGCTCTTTGTCTCCTTCATCTTCGCTTCACGCTTTTTTCACAGCATCGTTACAATTCACCTTCCAATGTCATGGCCTGCAGCTTGTCGCGGTTAACCACCTTTGCACACGGGGTCTTCTTTCAAACTCTGCAAATTGCTGCCCATGATCCCGGGCACAAAGATCACTGGAATGATCCGGTCCGGAACCACGTGGCAAATAGCGATACTGTCGTCGGAGGGCGAGGTCACAGATGAATAATGGACCGAGCCGTCGTCGTGAATTACGGCGGGAATAATTCGTTCAATAGTGGTCAAAGCGAGCTCTCGAATTGAGTTCTGGTAAATCTGTTTTTTTGGAGTAGCGGATGTCGTCAGCCATCAAGTAACGCCGGCGTGGAAGCACTTCATTCCGGATCGAGGCGATGCCGCAGTCCATCCGCGAAAATGCGCGCTTCTCGCAATCCTTTTGTTGCCGGTCGCGTCCTTGACGCTGCGAATCACACTGCCATCCTCTCGCGCGATCGAAAATTTGCGGTTGCTGACAGGGCTGTCATCGCGCCGCCAAGTCAACATGAGCCCTTCATCGAGCTTGGCGTACTCCCACATGTCCATCGACTGCCTCAGCAACGCCGGTCCTTCCCGACCTATCCAAGCCTTCCACGCGCGATCGCCGCGAGTGAGCGTTTTCATTGCGCTTGATGAACATTTCCCTGCATCGGTTTCGGTCCTCAGTTCTCCATTTGAAACCTCGCTGACCATGCGAAGTCCTGTGCATGGTCGTACTATTCGTTTCTTAAGCTGGCACATTAGCCGATGGCGAAATGTTTGCAAACAATATGTCGCGCTTACGATGCAGAAGGCATCGATTCGGACTTATCCTATTCTCGATCTTTTTGGAGATATCCCGTTTTCGCGAGATTGATCGCATCGGCCAGCAAACGAAAAGTAGAGACAATGTTTCCAGACTGAAGTATCTAGGGCACCCGTCGATATAAAGTTAGTCTTGCATATCAACGGACATCGAGGAAGATTGACGCTGCCGCTGGAGTTGCTGGTGATGAGCGACTAAAGAAACGGACAAGACGCCTTTGCGCCAGGCACTAGTATTGACTGGTTACGGCGTCGCTGCAGCGAATCAGAAACCGCGGGAGACGGCAAACAAGGATCTGTTTTTGATGTGGGAGTAAGTGGAGGGGTCCTTGCGGAGTGCCTCTATTACGACCTTTGCAAGCAATCCAGCCGATGGCTGGTTGACGCCACAATGCCAGAATGATGATTCAAGTAAATAGATTCGCCATCGGAAAACATAGCGAGTCCTACGATTCACGGCCCCGTCGGTCACGCTTGATTGTCGATGGCCTGCGAACAAATTTCTTCGTTTCCGGGCTATGCGTTGCTACATCACTTCGAGACGCCGTCATGCTATCTGCTAGTGACTGACTATGATTGTCCGTTCGAAGAGTCTGTCTACTTTATTGCTGTCAGCAAGGACATCCGCCGAACTTTGGATTCGCGGTGCGTCGGTGCTCCCTACGCCTCGTACTTATTCAAAGACATTCAGTGCACAGATGAACGACATTTTTTTTACCACTTTCGAGGATCAAAAAGACCGTTGGTCATTCTCGATCCGCGATCACGGAATACCTTTTCTGCGACGAAGACTCAAGATGATTCGACTGAGAGACCGGGTCAACTAGCGATAAGCGCTTTTGCCACAGCGTAGCTGTAGTACGCAACGGAGTACGTCATGCCGATTTCCAATGACCCAATAACCCAATAACCCAATAACCACAACTCTACTTCTATTTACTCCATGTTCACTATGACAAAGGCGCTGCTGATTTCCTGGATATTTGCCTCGCTCATTGTAGCTTCCATGGGGATTGTCACGAGACCTCAAAAATCAGATCTCGCCGTGGTCTTTGGCAACACGGTTCAGACCAGACGGCGACCCATCTGCACGGCTGGCTGCACGCCTGGACCGCGCGTTTCAATGCTTTGAGCAGACTCAATGCGCAATGATCTTCGTAAGCGGAGGAATCGACAAACACGGCACCGACGAGGCGTCCGCTATGAAAGACTATCTTGTGCGCGCTGGTGTTCCAGTGAACAAGATCATCGTTGACAGGCTGGGCGTCGATACTTGGGCAACCGCGAAGAATGCAGTCGCTTACATGAAGACCCACGACATGAGCAGCGTCATGGTAATCACTCAGTACTTCCACATACCTCGCGCGACATTAGCCTTCAAGAAAAATGGAGTCAGTTAAAGTCTCGGGCGCCTATCCTCGATTTTTCGAAGCGCGGGATATCTATTCCAGCTTTAGAGAAGTGCCCGCCCTCGTTTTGTACGTAATTCGAGCAGGCCTCGGAGAAGATAGAGAGCTTCGGAAAATAGGCGCGTCGACCAATGCGCCCATCTCGCCGAGAGCACCCCCTACTCTTCCTCCTCCGCCATCCAGTCAATATCCCCACAAAGCACGCACCGCTGCCCGCCAATCCGCGTCTCCACCGAAAGCGTGACACAAGGCAGCGCCTCGTTAATCGATAAATACGGCTTCGTCACATGCACGCGGTCCGGATCCCCAAGCGCCGCCCGAAAATACGGCCGCCTCAACCAGTTCGCCCCCTGCGCATCGATCAACGGCAGCAACCGCGCTTCATGCGCCGCCCTATCCGCCCGAAGCACCACATTGCGCCCGGCTTGCCGGCCATTGGCATCGAGTAGAAAACACCTTGCGGCGTTATCCAGCGACAGAAAATTCCAGCAAACCTCTTCCAGAGGTTCACCCGCAGCAAGCCTCTCGGCCGCGCGCTCGAACGAGCGCACGTAAGGCTGCAGCCGCGCCGCCACGCGGCGCTCCTTCGCCTCCGTCTGCACCCGGAAACGCTCAGTCAGATCGCTCATCAACGCGTGCGCCTGAGGGCCATCGGCGAGACCCGGATTCGGCCGGCCGAAGAAAAACCCCTGCACAAAGTCCGCGCCGCTCGCCAGCGCCAGCTGCGCCTCGTGCTCCGTCTCCACGCCTTCGATCAATACCAGCTTGCCCGCCTCGTGCAGCAACGACACCACGCCGGACAGGATCGCCTCCATGTTCCGCCGATGCTTCGAGTGACTCATCCCGTGCAAGCTATGCGCCGAGTGCGCGGCGTGCGACAGCATCACGCGATCCAGCTTGACGATATCCGGATCCAACTGCCAGATCCGTTCAATATTCGAATGCCCCGCGCCGAAGTCATCGAGCGCAATCAGAAAGCCGTGCTCTCGAAAATGCTGCACGGCTTCCGCGAGCTTTTCGATATCGTCGGCGCGTTGCTCCAGCACTTCCAGCACCACCCGGCGCGGCTCGATCTGCAAGCGCTTGAGATTCGCCAGCAACGAGGCCATGTGATACGGCTCGGTCAGCGCGCCCGGATGCACGTTAAGAAACAGCCACTCGTTCTCCGTGCCGAGCACCTTGAAATTCTCGAGATGCAGCGCCTGCGACAGCCGGTCCAGCTGCATCGCCTCGCCGACCCGCGCGGCCTGCCCGAACACATCGAGCGGCGATACGGGCCGGTCGAGCGCATCGTGCGCACGCAGCAAGCCTTCATAACCGACCGCCCGCATATGCGACAGGCTGAACACCGGCTGAAACACGCTGGTCAGCGTCCAACTGCCGTGCTCGACCGAATACCGGTCGAATCCCGATGTCACGCTCAGTTCGAATTTTCGCGGCGAGATCGGCTTCACCTTCTCCGGATTCGCTATTGCCATCTTGCCTTCCCCGTCCGGATGCGCACGGTTGTGTCCCCATCGCGCAGCCAGTCATGTTCAGTTACCGCAATCGATTGCGCTCCGTGCCGCAAAAATAGCGCCCTCACTCCTGATTTCATACACTGCCCTCGTTATCTTCAAGCGGGGAATCTACGTGTCCCGTCGCGTTCGATAAAGCAAGCTCCGTGCTCACGCTGGCTTATACCGGCTCGTGCGTCTGCCCGGCCATTCGCCATCACGTGCACCGCACCGAGACGTTGCGTTCAAGGCCCGGCGTGCGTGCCGCACCACAATAGTGCACGCCCTCTGTAACGTTTCGGCGCAGCGGGCGCGTCCACACGCGTCCAAGCTAAACTTTGCTCCTCTGTCCTCACCAAGTGTGGGTCCGCGCTCCTATCGATCCAAAAAAATATGGAAATCGTTTTCACGGTACTGATCCTGATGCTGGCCGTCGCGTTATCTGGCTTCGCCACTAGCGTGCTGCCCACGGCGTTGCCGTTCACGCTGCCGTTGCCGCTGATCCAGATTGCGATTGGCGCGTGTCTCGCGTGGCCGAAGCTCGGCCTGCACGTCACGTTCGATCCCGAGCTTTTCATGATGCTCTTCATCCCGCCACTTTTGTTCGCCGACGGCTGGCGCATCCCCAAACGCGAATTTTTCATGCAGCGCCGGGCGATCCTGCTGCTCGCGCTGGGCCTCGTATTCATGACCGTGGGCGCGCTCGGCTGGTTCTTGCACGTGATGATCCCCGTCATGCCGCTGCCGGTTGCGTTTGCGCTGGCCGCGGTGTTGTCGCCGACTGACGCCGTCGCGCTCAGCGGCATCGCCGGCAAGGGGCGCATCCCGGCGAACCTGATGCACATCCTGGAAGGCGAGGCGCTGATGAACGATGCGTCCGGCCTTGTCGCGCTGAAGTTCGCCATCGCGGCGGCGCTCACGGGCGTGTTCTCGTTGCGCGATGCATCGATAAGTTTCGTGGTGATCTCCGTGGGCGGACTTGTGATTGGCGCGGTGATCAGCTGGCTGGTGACATCGATTCCGGGGCGGCTCGTGAAGATGTCCGAAGACGACGATCCCGCCGCCGGCGTCGTCCTCACGCTGCTGATTCCGTTCGCGGCGTATCTCATCGCCGAGCGCCTGGGCTGCTCGGGCATTCTCGCGGCCGTGTCCGCCGGCATGATGATGAACTTCCAGAGCCTGCGCGAAGGCATTCCCACGGCGGCGCGAATCCGCATGACCAGCACCTGGACGATGATCGAATTCGTCTTCAACGGAATGGTGTTCATTTTGCTCGGGCTGCAGTTTCCGCACATCATCGGACGCGCATTGATCGAGGCGCATCACGACGGTCTCCAGCAAGTCGGCTTGCTGCTCGGTTATGTGGCCGCGGTGGTGGTCGCGTTGTATGGGCTGCGTTTCGCGTGGGTCTGGGTGCTGCGCTGGGTCGCGAGCCGTGGCGCCGCGAAGCACGGCGTGGCGAACGCGGTGCCGGGTGTGCGGACGGTCGCGATGACCACCATCGGCGGCGTGCGCGGCGCGATCACGCTGGCGGGCGTGCTGTCGTTGCCCGAACTGCTGCCTGATGGCACGCAATTACCGGGACGCGATCTCGCGATCTTCATTGCATCGGCGACAATTCTGATGTCGCTGCTGATAGGCGTGATCGGCTTGCCGTTGCTGTTGAACGGCCTGAAGCGTCGCGGCGATCCGCACGCGGCCGAGGAGCGCATTGCGCGCCGGCATGCGGCGCAGGCCGCGATTCGCGCCATCGATGCCACGCAGGAAGCGCTCACCGAACAAATGGACGAGACCGGCGCGGCGCGCTGCGCGGATACGACGGCGCGCGTGATGAGTTTGTATCGGCGGCGGCTTGAAGGACTTGGCGACGAAGAACGGTCTCGCCGCGCCGCGCGTCAAAGCGAGATAGTGGAAACGAAGCTGCGCATGGCCGCACTGCGGGCGGAACGCTCGGAGTTGCTCAAGCTGCGCACGCGTCAGGCGATCAACGACGAAACCTTGAACAAGCTGATGCGCGAGATCGATTTGTCTGAGACGGCGATTGTGAATCGGAAGAAAGGCGTGAGCGCGTAGTTTTGAGCTGTTGAGCCGATCCCTCGTCACAGGAGAATTTCAATTTTCGATTCAATGCAGAAAGACGAATCGAAATAGCGGCGTTTTAAGAGTTTTCGTATTCGTTACCGATGCTCGTCGCTCCATACTTCATCTCATGCGCAATCCATGAGTGCGCATGACGTCGTTTTAACTCTCCGATCTTTTCCGCTCACAGCCTCCGGCCCTGAGCGGTTTTTTTTGCATGACGAAGTAGTTCAGCGATGGTAACTGGCGCTTTCTTGCAGAGCGTCGAACCGTCCGTCCTGCCGCAACTTCGCGATTCAACCAATTGGGCGACCCTGGAAGCGGCTTCTTCGCTGCTTCAATTGGATCGATTTCCTGGGATCGTCTCAGTCTCGCGCCAACAGTAATCTCCCACTCTTTGCGAGATCATCAAGTATCAGTCGAAGCTCGTTGACGTATGGTTCGATTAGCTGACTTCGAATGTCAGTGAAGGCGGACCGTCGGTAGACGGCGTCGAACTGCAAGCGCCCGTTGACCGTTGGCGTGTACAGAATGAAATCAAGCGGTTCGACAAGGCAACCAAATCCTATGTATTGCGTCACCCGATGAAGGGCGTCCGCGCTTTTATCGTTGGTGAACGACGACAAGTCTTGGACGATTATTCCTGGGTTCGAGAGGCAGGCATTTGTGCCCTGCGACCGGCGCAAAATTCTTCGCGTGACTGGGTAAAACCCCGGAATGCGAAGCAGCGTCGCAAGCGATTCAAGACGGCCGAGTTCCAGTTGCAGGTTGGCCGGCCGCCGCGCGCCGCGCACTAACTCATGCACGCGCGCAAGCAGCCGCGTATTCGACAGGTCGGCTGGAACGCGCAGTGCGACCGGCAGAAGGTAATTGCGAAACGTATCGGAACAGGAGTCACCGAGCGCAAAGCGCAGGCTGACTGCACATATCAGGCGAACGTGTCCGCTACGCTGATTCCGGCGCTCGATAACCCGCACAAGCGCCGCAACGAGGAGCGTATTCACCGTGACGCCCGCGTCCTTCGCTATTTGAGAGATATTCCGGGAAAATGACTCCTCGACCACCCTGCGATAGAAATCGATTTGCGGCACCGACACAGCAGCGGTACGCGTGCAAGGAAAGCCGCGATCCTTCGTAATCAGATCGCGCGCGATACTGACGACAGCCCGCACCGACCGCAGGGGGCGGTTGGGCCATGTGTACCATTGGGGGCGAAGATGCTGCAACGGCTCGAAGTCGTGCATGCGTGCAGCCGTGCATCCATCGCCACCATATTCGCGCATGATTCGCTCGAGGAGCAGGCTGTCGCTGTGTGCGTCCGCGACCGCGTGGGCGCTGCTCAAGTACACGCAACTGGTTGCGCCGCCCTCACCCACGATCAAATAAATTTGGACCGGTACACGGCGCCTGACATCAAGCCGATTGCGCTCATTCAGCGTCATCAGAAGTTCGCGGAATGCTGCGTCGCCCACATCGCACGCGCCCTCCCATCTATGCACCGATACCGCCAGGCACCCGATATCCAAGGCGGTGGGCTGTTTGCGGCGAGGCGGATAACCGGCGAAAAGAAGTGGAAACGCCGGCGCAGCGCGCGTTACAGCGGCGGAAAGCCGCGCAGCATCCAATACGCCGCTCACGACGACGATCATATTGGTATTCGTGTTGTCGTAACGGGCAAGTTCGGCAAGACCACCAGTCAACGCATCGACAGGCTCGGATCGATGCATAGACAAACCCCTGGCGTCAGGTGTGACGGACCGACTTCGGGCCGTCATTGAACCGCCTCGTCCACATCAGCCTTCGTTCGTTCTTCGACGCTATTCGTACCCGCGCAATACCACGTCACCAAGTGCCGCAGCAACGGCTCGCTCACAGGTATTGCGGGGCTTATCGTACGGTCAAGCGCGGCATCGAGGCGCGTGCGGCTGAAGGTCCAGTCTGTGTTCGCAAACGGCCTGTTAGCCCCGATTGCGCGATCGATCCTTCTATCAAGCGCCTTCTGCGGCGTGCCATAGTTCACTTCCACACCGGCAACGAGCCCGATTGCCGAAGTAATCTGCTGTGTCGATAAATGCTGCCCGCCTGCGCATTGGAAGACCTCGAAATCCCGACCCTGATCCCGTCGCAATGTGAGGCCGACCATGTCGTCTATGAGGCGGTCGACAGTGACGAGATCGGGGCGTGCATCGCTTGCCAGATTGAGCGTAACGTCGGCAAACCCCGCTTTACGCACCGCGTCGATCGCATCTACGAACATGTACACCCCAAACCCGTTACGCCGTGCCCAACCGGTGCGCGAGTGACCCACCACGATAGTCGGCCGGAAAATGCTGACCGGCAATTTTCCCTGAGTATGCAAGACGGAAAGCACTTGTTCAGCCGCCCATTTTGTGACCTGATAGCTGTTCACGCATGGGTTTCCGACATGTAGCGCTTCCAACGTTTCGCCACCGCGCATACCGGCGGTATAGGCCGTCGAGACATAGTAAAACCGGCTACACCCAGGTGCATTCTCCGCCACCCGTCGATACAGATCTGCCGTATCGCACACGTTAGTGCGAAAAGCTCGCGCAAGCTTGTCAGTGGAATACGCCATTTCGGCAGCGCAGTGCCAGACGACTTCTACGTCGCGCAATAACTCTGCGTCCAGCGCGTCTGCAAGAGGACCATCGCCAGCGTCGATCACGGTCAGGCGTTGGAACACCTCGCGCGGAAAGGGCAGTTGAAAACCACAGGCGGCATCGAGAACAGACTGCTTTGTACGGTCCGCGTTGCTGTCATTTCGCGAGACAGCAATCACCCTTGTACCGCGCGCGAGCAATGAGGCGGCAAGCGAGCCGCCCAGAAAGCCGGTGGCACCGGTCAACAGGACTGTTTTCATATTATTTGCATTCCTACGTACTGTGAATATACGAAACTCGTAAAATCTGTACTCAGCACGGAAGTGCTGAGTTGATGGTCGGCTTGTGAGCTACATCTTGCGTCGACCAGCGACAGAACTATCGCGAGATGCAGCGCCCCAAACCTCAGGCAGACTCACCCATGACGCTACGCTCGGCGAGCTACCTGACATGACTCATCATCGGCGTCAGGACCCAGCGCGCCGTTGGCACGCAATGCCTCGATCCGCAGTGCGTCAAAGCCCAGGGTGGCCAGAATCGAAGCAGAGTGTTCGCCCAGTGCAGGCGCGGACGTGACGCGGTTATCGTCGTACGCGGAGAATTTCACAGGCTGTGATGTCACGCTCACCGGACGTCCATCCGTCCGATGCACCTCGGTCAACAACTTCCGAAACGTCGCGTGATCGCTTTCGAGCGCCTGCTTCACGTTGCGGATCGGCGCAACTGGAACGCCCGCCGCGCCAAGAATCCGGTTGACCTCATCGACCGTTCGTACGGACGACCACGTCTCGATGCTCGCGCGCAGATCGGCTTCGAAACGCAAGCGCGATTCGTCGTCCGCGTAGCGTGCATCGATTGCGAGATGTGGTTGCCCAATTGCTTTCGCGAACATCCCGAACAGTTTGTTGTTCAACACCGCGACAACAAAGAAGCCATCAGCAGCATGGTATGCGCCGAACGGCGCCGAAGAAGGATGGCGGTTGCCTACCCTCTGCGGCGCGCGACCAGTCGTCGTGAAGCGTGCGACGAGGGTGGCGCTCAGGCTCAGAGTGGCATCGAACATCGAGACATCCACATGGGTGCCCTTTCCGCTCTTTTCACGCGCAAGCAGCGCTGCGAGCACCCCCCAGGACGCGAACAGGCCACTCACAACATCCGACACCGACTCTCCGACCAACGTAGGAGGACCATCGGGCGAGCCGGTTGCGTCCATTAGTCCGCACATCGCTTGAAGGATGATGTCATACGCCGGTCGATGCGACTCAGGGCCGGTCTGGCCGAAGCCCGACACGCTCGCATAGACGAGAGCGGGATTCAACGCACTAAGGCACGCGTAGCCGATTCCGAGTTTGTCCGCCACGCCCGGCCTGAAGTTTTCGACCACGACGTCCGCGCCTGCGCTCAACGTATGCGCCACGTCGCGGCCTGCCCCGGTTTTCAGATCGATGACGATGCTCCGCTTGTTCCGGTTCACCGCCGCGAACAGGCCGCTTTCCCCGTCTGCGAAAGGGCCGACCGAACGGTAGTCGTCACCGCCCGGCGGCTCTACTTTGATCACATCGGCGCCCAGGTCGCTCAATAGGGCAGTACAAAAAGGGCCAGCGAGCACGCGTGAAAAATCGATCACGCGCATGCCGGCCAGCGGCAAGTTGGGAAGGGGCACGTCGAACTCCCTACGTAAAGCAGTGTGTCACCTGGGACTGGCGAAATTCTCGGACGCGCGATCTAAACCACCGATGGATGGACGACCGCGACGTCGATTTGAATACATCGGGTCGAACGCATCCAACAGCGGCTTCCAAGGTGAAACTTCTCAATCCAGCGCGGAACTTTTTCCGGCAAGCGGTGCACTTATTCGTCGAGCACAGCAGGGACCTTGGTGAGATTATCGAAATTGCCGTTTCAGTACATTGACGAAAATCATCGACTGGACATCTTTGCGAATCCTATGTAACGCGTTGCGCATGGGGCGAGCAGGAACTGGCGTTGCCTGCAATGAAATTGCTCAACGCACCACCCAGAACCTCCTTTTGCAGCCCATTTTTTTCCGCCAGCAGCGGTTAAATATCGATGATTTTTCTCAGTAATGCGTAGGAAACGCGCCAGTGACCGTCAGTGTTATCGACGGCAATCGAGGCTGTCTTTGCATTCAGCCTGACGATGATGCCGACGCGCTCGCTCAGGTGTTTGTCGGTGAAACCGACTGTGTCGCCGATGAAGAACTCTTCGCGTTGAGTTCTCGGCGGTGTCGCCGGTTCGACGTGAGCCGGACCATTTGCCGTATCCGGAATGATCGCGGCGTATTGCACGCCCCAACGACGTCGAGTTACGCTGTCCTGAATCACAGCCTGTGTTTGCCGAAGCTAAACTACTGTGCCTTGTGCCGACGGTCCAAGCGGGTTGTCACCGATGTAGCTGACGGTCATTCCTAGATGCAGGCGCTGACGCACTTCCAGAATGCGTCTGGGGTCATCAAGCATTTTTCCAATGGCGAGATAGAGACGATACAACTCGGCGCTGGGTGCCTGCCGAAGCGAGTCGAGAATGTCCATGGTGTGGAAGTTTTATCGGTCGAGCGGCAGCAGTTCGTGCAGGCGATTGACAGGATATGCAAGCTTCAGCCTTCCGCGTTTCTGGCTCGTGGTCTTTTCCCGATCAATTCTTTGCATTGCGCGTCCGAATTGCACGCAAACCTGCCCGCCTGAAATTGGCCGCGCATGGGGTGCAGAATACTGCCCTCCAAAGCAACACAACGCACTACGCCGCGAGACGTAGTGCGTTGTTCCTTAAGGCTTTCGTGGTGGAGAGGAGGAGGATCGAACTCCCGACCTTCGCATTGCGAACGCGACGCTCTCCCAGCTGAGCTACCCCCCCGACGCGTTTTAATTCTAGCACAGCCCTAACCGCGCCTGACAAGGGTCAACCCGCTGCGCCGCGCACCTTATTTCGATGGCGATCCCGCCAGAATCCAGCCGACGACCGTCGTGATATCCGCCGCATTCATGGAACGATGCGACGGCATGGGCAACATGCCCCACACCCCGCTGCCGCCGTCCCTTACCTTGGTTTCAAGCCGTGCCGGCGCTTTCGCGTCGCCCTTGTACTTCTCGGCGATTTGCTGAAACGACGGTCCGACCAGTTTCCGGTCCACCGCGTGGCACCCCATGCAGGCATTCTTCCGCGCGATGCTCATGGCGTCGGCGGGCGAAACCGCACTGTCAGCGGCGAACGCGCGTTGACCGGTCGCCATCGCTGTCGTGATTGCCACCGCCGCAGCAATCACGGTCATCAAAAGCCGCTGCTTCATTTGACCGTGGAAGCAGGACCCGGATGCACATCCGAGTTCTTGACCGGCGCCGGCGCCTGCATCTCAAGTGGCTTCGAACTCACCGATGAATCCGGCACGGCGCCGACCGTGGCATCGGTATTCGCGGCTGCTGCACCCGGCGCACTCGCGCTCGATGCGGCCGCCGCCGTCAACGCCTGCGCCTCCTCCGGCTTGATGTACTGGAACACCTTGACCACCTGATCGACGCCCGGCACCTGCGCCGCGACGTTCGCGCCATGCGCGCCTTCATCGGGTGTAACAAGACCCATCAGATACACCGTGCCGCGCTCGCACACCACCTTGTAGTAATTCGCGCGAAGGTCCTTCTCGCCGACCATTGCACCCTTCACGCGGCTTTCCAGATACGTATCGTTCGCGCGCGATGACAACGAACTGGCGCCCTGAATACCCAGTTCATTGACGATGCTGTTCACGTTGTTGATACCGCGCACAGCGTCTTCGGCCTTTTGCTTCCATTGCTCGGAGGGCACTTCGCCAGTCAGCAGTACGCGCCGGTTAAACACGGTCACGTTGACGTTTGCCTGATCCGGCAGACTTTCGTTGATGCGTGACTTAGCTTTCACCTGGATCTCGCGATCCTCGGTTTGCGCGCCGAGCGTACGCCGGTCGGTCGCGACAAGTGCGCCACCACCGGCCGCTCCGACAAGCGCAAGCGCGCAACCCTGCATGGTCAGCGCAACGCCCGCAAACAGGCTTGCGAGCAGCGTGGCTTTGGCTAGCGTCGACCTGACGCGTGTCTTGTTCATCAACTCGTTCCCCTTAGGATCATTCGTCGCCCAGCAGCATCGCGTCGATGCCGTCGCACAGGCAGTGAATGGTTAACAGATGGACTTCCTGGATTCGCGCCGCCCGCTCGGACGGCACGCAGATATGGATGTCGGTATCGGCGAGCACTTCGCTGATCACGCCGCCGCCGCTGCCCGTTAGCGCAATCACGAACATCTCGCGCTCGTGTGCTTCCTGGATGGCGGCGAGCAGGTTGACCGCGTTGCCCGACGTGGAGATAACGACAAGAACGTCGCCGGCCTGCCCGAGCGCGCGAACCTGCTTCGAATAGATCTCTTCGAAAGCCGACTCGTTCGCTATGCCTGTGAGCATCAGCGCGTTCGCGTCGAGCGATATGGCCGGCAGGCCGGGCCGCTCGCGCTCGAATCGTCCGACCAGTGTTGCCGCGAGCCGCTGCGCGTTGGCCGCTGAACCGCCGTTGCCGCACGCCAGGATTCGCGAGCCATTGGCAAGCGCGCCGAACAGCACGTCGATAGCGGCGGCGACAGGAAAAGCGAGCGTGTCGATTGCCTCGCGATGGACGGCCGCGCTTTCGCGGAAATGCTGCTGAATACGTTCGACGGACATCGACTCTCGGTTCTCGGCCGCGCCGTGCGCAGCGGTTCAGTGATGGGTCGCTTCAGGGGTTTGCTGACTCAGCATTCCAACGCTTCAACGCGTCGATCACCTAAAGCCCAGGCTCCGCGCAGTTTACCGCACTCGCTGTCCGCATCACTCAAGATGCGCGCGGTTTCACGAGCTATCGGAGCGAAAAGCATCGCGTAACCAAACGATACGGCCCGCATCGAACGCGACGACGTCGAAGCGGCACACGGGCAACGCGCCGCGCCATGTCATCAGATAGTGCTGCGCTGCCAGCACCAGCCGCCGTTGCTTATGCGCGCCGATACTCCCCGCGGCCGCCGCGAATTGCCGGCTGCGCCGCGCACGCACTTCGATGAATACAAGCGCACGCTGACTGCCGATCTCTCGCATCACAAGGTCGATCTCGCCCCCTCGACACGTGAAATTGCGCGCGACAAAACGCAGCCTCTGGCGCTGCAGGAATTCCAGCGCGCGTTGCTCGAACGCGCTTCCGATCGTTTTCGACACCCCGTTCCCCAAAAAGTTGTCCCGCTTCGCATGGCACAATGGCGCTCTTCGCATGCCACCCGCCCTCATGACTCCACTCTCCGAACTTGCCCAGGGCCAGCAGTTTCCGGCTGGCGCGCTTTATATAGTCGCGACACCTATCGGCAATGTCGCGGACATCACGGTGCGTGCGCTGCATGTGCTCGGACTCGTCGACCGAGTGGCCGCCGAAGACACTCGCAACACCTCGCAACTGCTGTCGCGCTACGGCATTTCGAAGCCGACCATTGCCGTGCACGAACACAACGAGCGCAGCGCGGCCGAGCACGTGATCGCGCATTTGCGCAACGGCGAGCGCATTGCCTGCGTCTCGGATGCAGGCACGCCGGGCATCTCCGATCCGGGCGCCAAGCTCGTCGATGCCGTGCGCGAAGCCGGCTTTCCAGTCATCCCGCTGCCAGGCGCGAGCGCGCTCACCACCGCGCTGAGCGTAGCCGGCGCATGGGTTCACACGTTTTCGTTCATAGGCTTTCTCGCTACCAAACCGAAGCAGCGCGACACGCAATTGCAGTCACTGCTCACGCATACGCAGGCGCTCGTTATCTACGAAGCACCGCATCGGATTGTGGAAACGGTGCAGGCGCTTGCCCGCGCGTTCGGTGGCGAGCGGCAACTGCTGATTGCTCGTGAGCTGACCAAGTTACATGAGAGCATCCACCGTTGCACCCTGGCCGAAGGGCCAACGTGGCTTGCCGGCGATGCAAACCGGCAACGCGGTGAATTCGTTTTGGTAGTGGAAGGCGCGCCGCAGCAAGAAGCCGCCGACGACGCTCACGACGCATTGCTCGCGACGTTGCTGGAGGAATTGTCGGTGAGCAGCGCCGCGAGACTGGCGGCCACATTGACAGGGGCATCGCGCAACGCGCTGTATACGCGGGCGCTGGCAATGGACAAGGCGCGCGGGGAAGAAGACGAGCGCGAATAGCGCCCGCAATAGAAAAAGGGCCGTAGAAACGGCCCGTTGATTTGCTGCTCAGAAGCTGACGACTATCAGTCGTTCGGCGTAAGCGATGCCAGTTGCTCTTGTGCCTGACGCGCCTCCCGCTGCGTCAAGCCTTCGATCTTCACCTTTCCGACGCCCGCGCTGCGCATGCCAAGCGCGGCAGCGGCGGCATAAGACAGATCAATCACCCGGCCTCGCGCGTACGGACCACGGTCGTTGATCTTAACGACCACCGACTTTTGATTGTCCTGATTGGTCACACGAACCCACGAGGCAAGCGGCAACGTGCGGTGCGCCGCAGTAAGTGCGTGCATGTCGTAGCGCTCGCCGCTGGCCGTCTTGCGGCCATGAAAGCCACGGCCGTACCACGAAGCGCGGCCCTGCTGCTCAAAGTCGCCGACATTCGGACCGCCGGTGATTGGCTGTGCGTTGGCGAGGGACGATGCGTCGGACGAATTGCTGCCCGACGAAGGTAATGCATTCAACTGGGAGTCGTAAGCAAGCGGCGCCGCGCCGCGGTTCGGATTGGCTGTGCTGGCTGTGTTGACGTTAGCCAACGGCGTTCCGGTCTTAAGTGCACTTGCCTGGTCGCCACCGCTTGGTGGCATCGCGCAACCCGTGAGGATTGCAGCGATAAAAAGACTCCCGAGATGTCGAGTTAGTCGAACATTCATAGACGTGTAATCAACGGTTAGAGCCGCCTGTTCCATCCGACAGAAGCGGACGGGGGTAGGCAGCTCAAGGCTTTCCGCGCAACGGCAACCACCGCTCGAAAAGTCGAACGGCGAGCCAGTGCTCGGGAGCGGCGTACCTCGCCGCAAATGCCCGGTTAGTTTTCACGTCTGGCGCAACCTGTCCCCGGCAGCCTGACCAGACCCCACATGCCGCCATCGAACGTGGCAAACACGTTCTTGCGCGATGAGATGCACAGGAACGGCGGCGTAGGCCCCATCCAGCGTCACGACAGCTAAGGCCGTTGCAGGTGCATCGCACCTGGCTGGACAAGACGTGCGCATCGGTCGGAACCGATGCTTGATTGCGATTTGGGGCGCTTTGCTCCAAACCGCGTAGTTGATGGCAATTGTAAAAACGCGCTACTGGCGTTCTTCATTGCCCATTGATGGCATGCTTAAATCATTCATCACTGACTTGATTGTACTCAAAAACAGATGCGAACCGGGCGGTGACGAACAAAATGTTACGCATTTTGCCGAGAAGTGTAAAAATTGCGGGATTTGCCTAATTATTAAGCGTTTTTTGATCGTTTAGCTAACGATGCGAACGCGGCCGCAGCCTTGATTTTCGCCCGCTACAATGAACGTTTTTACGCGTCCGGTCGCTCATCCATGAAGGTCACCCTTATTCCCGTGACACCGTTTCAGCAAAATTGTTCAATCGTCGTTTGCGAGAGTACGCGGCGTGCAGCTATCGTCGATCCGGGTGGGGAAGTCGAGCGGATCATCAGCGAGGTCGAACAACTCAACGTAACCGTCGACAAGGTGCTGCTCACGCACGGGCATCTCGATCATTGCGGAGGGGCGAAGGCGGTGGCTGATCACTATGGCGTGGAGATCCACGGACCGCACGTTGAGGACGCGTTCTGGATCGATCAGTTGCCGGCGCAAAGCAAACGCTTCGGGTTCGGTGATGCCCAAGTGTTCACGCCTGAGCGATGGCTGCAAGACGGCGACTCTGTTCAGTTCGGCGAGGAGGTCATGGAGGTTTATCACTGCCCCGGACACACGCCCGGTCACGTGATCTTCTTCAGCAGGGCGAATCGCCTGGCATTGGTCGGCGACGTTCTGTTCGCCGGTTCGATCGGCCGAACCGATTTTCCGCGCGGCAATCACGCGGACCTCGTGCGCTCCGTGCGGGAGAAACTCTGGCCACTGGGCGACGACGTCACCTTCGTACCCGGCCACGGCCCCACGTCCACATTGGGGCACGAACGCCGTACGAATCCGTTTGTCAGCGACCGGGTGAGCGCATGAGCACCGCCGCTATCCCGGAAATCTACGTAAGCACAGACGTTGAAGCTGACGGCCCCATCCCCGGGCCTCATTCCATGCTGAGCTTTGCGTCGGCGGCGTACACGGAGCATAAGGAATTGATCGGTACGTTCTCCGCCAATCTTGAGACGCTGGAAGGCGCCGCGCCTCATCCTGTGCAGACCGCCTGGTGGAAAACGCAGCCTGAAGCGTGGGCCGCATGCCGGACCAACTTGCAGCAGCCCCTGACCGCGTTGCGCGCTTATGTGGAATGGGTGGAGGCGTTGCCCGGCAAGCCGGTGTTTGTCGCGTATCCGGCGGGCTTCGACTTTACTTATATGTTCTGGTACATGATGCGCTTCGCCGAACGTTGCCCGTTCTCATGGTCGGCGCTCGACATCAAGACGCTCGCGTTCGCACTGACCGACCTGCCGTACCGGAAAGCCATCAAACCGCGTTTGCCGAAACACTGGTTCGACGAACTTCCACATACGCACGTCGCGCTTGATGACGCTGTCGAACAAGGCGCGCTTTTCTGCAACATGCTGGCCGAATTGCGCACGCAACGGGCTACGCTGGCGTCGCTAAAAGCGGCTGTCGAAACGCCGGACGACAATAACGTCGAAGGACAAAACGCGCAGTCTGGGCATTGAGTTAGGCGATATTGCTCACGGCGGGCGTTTGACATTGCGCTTCCTTTCTGCCGCCTCTACTATTGGAGTTGGTAGCGGCCGAAAGGAGGCGCAGTTGACTCTAGATACGTTCTCACAAAAAATCCTGCGACTCCTGCAGCTGGACGCTCGCCGTTCGGTGCAAGAAATCTCCGATCAGGTCGGGCTCTCCAGCACACCCTGCTGGCGGCGCATCAAGGATATGGAGCAATCGGGTGTGATTCAGCGCTATACCGCGCTGCTCGACCGCGAGAAGCTCGGTCTGCACGTTTGCGCGCTCGCTCACATTCATCTCACTCGCCACACCGAAGGCGGCGTCGAGCAATTCGAACGTGAGATCACCACGTGCCCTGAAGTGACTGAGTGTTACAGCACCACGGGCGAGGCTGATTACATTTTGAAAATTGTCGCGCCGGATATCAAGGCGTATGACGCCTTTCTCCACGAGCGCATCTTCAAGATTCCAGCAGTGGCGCAAGTACGGACCAGCGTTGTATTGCGCGAAATCAAATTCGATACGCAATTGCCGCTTTAAACATGCTTCTAGTCTGCATTTAACATTCGCTCTTGCACCATTAGTCCGGAGCCGCTCCGGACGATGCCGCTTAATCAGTGTGACTAATCAGATCGAAAAGCGCCGGTGCGCTCCGTTATGGCGGCAACCGGCTCATTCCGCATGCTTCTGGCAAGCCTGATCTGGCGTGCGCCGAGCTTTTGTCTAAGTGCATCGAAATCGACTTGTTCGAGACTTCGCGAGTTGATCGATGCTTAAGTCAGCGGGAAGCAGCACGTCGATATCAAAGCCGCTGCTCAAATAATGCAGATTCAGGTTGTCGAACGTTAAACCGTGGGCGCTCAGTGCGACTCGTACGGCATCGCTTACGGTTGAACGCGTCGGCATTCTGGCAGGAGGCGGATTGATTTCATCGTTTTCCGGATCTACATGAATCAACGCGTCGACAACGCGCGTATTCTTCAGCAGACGCGCCCGCGCCGATTCCGCGATGTAATGCCCTTCGGAAACCGAAATTAACGGATCGACGAGAATATGCGCGTCGACAATGGCGAGATCTCCCATTTTTCGCGTGCGTAACTCATGCACGTCGCGCACGCCGGGAGTATCGGTCAACAAAGTGCGCAATTTAGCTGTTTCGGCGTGATCCAATGCGCGATCCGACAAATCCTGCAACGCGTCCCATCCAAAAGTCCAGCCCATCCGCGCGACCATAAATCCAACGATAGCCGCCGCGATCGGATCCAGCAAACGCCAGCCCGCCATGCTGCCGATAATCCCGATTGCGACAACCAACGACGATGCCGCGTCCGAACGCGCATGCCACGCATTGGCGATCAACAACGCCGATCGCACGCGCTCCGCAGCGCGCAACATATATCGGAATAGCAGTTCTTTCGAAACGAGAACGACCACTGCGACTAACAATGCGCTTACGTGAACTTCCGGGATATTCTGAAGATTGGTAATCCGCTCGCCCGCGCGCCATAACATTCCGACGCCAACAGCAATTAACAATGCGCCGAGAAATAATGAAGCAACCGTTTCATAACGGCTGTGACCGTAGTTATGATTGTCGTCGGGAGCGGCCGCACTCTGCCGATTAGCCAAAAGTACAATGAAGTCCGAGACCAGATCGGCCAGCGAATGAACACCGTCGGCAATCAAGGCTTGAGAATGCGCAAATACGCCCACGACAATCTGCGCGGCCATCAACACCGAATTGAGCGCGATACTCGTAAAGGTTGTATTGCGGGCTACAACCTGCTTTTCCGCCGCGCGCGCCGTTGATAGCGACATGTCATCACTCAAAGTCTTTGTGTGATGAATTTTACCAAGCCGCGCAGAATACAGGCGACCGAAAACGATAAAAATCTTTAAAAATCATTGATTTAAGAGAAACGCGACGCGTTCTCAGTCGTGCTTTGAATATCGGAGGAAGCACACAGCCGGCAAGGTGAGCCGAAGCGAACCGCCGTACACGCACAAAAAAAGCCGCACTGCTTTAACTGTGCGGCTTTTTTAATAAGACCAAATCTTACTTCTGGATCAGGAAATTGTCGCGTTCCTGACCGGCGATCCACTTTGGGGGCTTGCCACGGCCCGACCACGTGCTGCCGCTCTCAGGATCACGATACTTCGGTGCAACGCCAGCGCGCGGACGCCCTGCCGCGTTCTTCAGATTCTTGCTGCCGCGACCACCAGAGAGTTCGCCGAGCGTGATCCCGTAATCAGCCATTTTCTGCTTGATTTCATTGAGAACTTCAGCGTATTCCCGCGACTTCGCCTCTTCAATCTGTCGCTCGAGATTTTCGCGCTGTGCGAGAAGTTCCTTGTAAGACGTCATGATGTTTTCCTTAGTAGTTTGCAGTGTACGAGTCGTGTGCCCGCTTCGGTTATAACGTTAAGCCTCTCAATGGATCGCAGATTAACACAACCATGGCTTTACGCGCGTTTCTACACTGCGGATTTAAATCGGTTCAGCGAAGCAGGTGGGCGTAACAATTGATGCGAATCGCTAAACATTACAAAGTCGGGATTCATCGTACTTACATGGTTGAATTGGTTCAAGGAATCTTTCAAAAAATGAGAATAACCTTAAACATGCATCACGAAGCTTCCATTTGATGCGAGCTTCCTCGAAACGTGCTTCATCGCGGTAACAATATTTCGTAATATAACGACATAAAGACACACTCTGGATCACCGTGAGTCACGGCAATCACCTATGCCGTTCAATACAATCGATCAACGCGGCATTCAGCTCCGCCCGGGTTTGTTTCGGTTTATCAAAGGTGAAACGATTGCGCACTCCGGAGGTTCGGAGGTCGCAGCCATATTTGTCAACTCCCATTAGTTCGAGTTCCGCAGGCCGCGCGGGAGAATCGGCAAATAATGCCAGAAGCTGCAGTTCATTCTGTTCGGATAAGGGTTCGAGTGGATCCAGCGCGGCCGCATCCAGCCAACCCATTGCACCGAAACCGCCTATATAACGCATCCGTTCCAACGACATGATCCAGAAAGTGAAGTCGCCGAGTTCAAGATAACGAGCGGCATCGGGGTGATATCGCAAATAACGGCGCGACAATTCGTCCACAGATTCAGGCGGCGCTGGAGAAAACGAGCCGAGCATTGTGAGACGCTGGCCTTCGAGAATGGCGTCGCCGGCGCAATGGGTAATCAGAAAACCGGCGCGGGCGTCCGCGTGCAGATTGCGCGTATGTTCGGCCAAATGACTAATGAGCACCATTGGCAAATGGCGCGCAGTCGGCGCGAAAGGTAACGCTGTCGGATAAGGAAAACCGCGCGGCTCACGCGAATGCGTGGCCAGCGTGCCGTGCGGCACTTGATGCAATAGATGCAACGGCGCATGTGACGGGATATTCAAAGTGCACCTCACAATGGAAGCTAAAGCGAAGCGAACGGGCTTTGCGATCTTAATGCACTCAAACCAAGCGTGTGCGCAACCCGTTCGATAGAATTGAAAGCTTCGCCGGCCAATAGTGGATACTGGCCGGCTTTCAAAACGAAGAAATAACGAGAGCGATTTCCGTGTCCGAATCTGTTTCAAGCGCCCACGCCGTTGGGCACGACTCCGCGCGCGCCGTGCATCGGCGGCTTCCTGTTGTAAAGCGCGAGCGGGCCCGCTACGCCACGATGGCTGTGTTTTTCATCGCGGGCATGCTGTACGCCTCGTGGGGGGTGCACGTACCCACGGTGCGCGATAAATTCCAGTTGAGCCCTGGCTCACTGTCCATTGCACTGTTGGCGGTCGCGGTCGGCTCTATCGTTGCAATGCTCACGAACGGCCCGTGGATCGGGCGTGTCGGCACGCGCCGCGCGTGTCTCGCGGGCGGTATCGGCATGACGATTTGCGCGGCGCTGATACTGGTTGCGCCGTTCTACTGGCTGCTGCTGGTGGTGCTGGCGCTGTTCGGCTTCAGCATGGCCACGCTCGACGTTGCGATGAACGCCGAAGCCAGCGCCGTGGAGGAAGCGCTTGAGCGCCCGATCATGTCGTCGCTGCATGGCATGTTCAGCGTCGGCGGGATGGCCGGTGCGGCAGCCGGCGGCGCGATGCTCGCGCACGGCATGCCACCGGCCGCGCATCTCGCGCTGGCGTCGGTGGTGAGCCTGATCGTGCTGCTCGTATCAATGCCCGCCGTACTGCCGCATGTGCCTCACGTGGATGACGTGCACGGCGGCCGGTCGTCGTCGAATCGGTGGCGTTCAAAAGCGCTGTGGGCGCTCGGCAGCCTGGCGTTGATCGCGTTGATCGCGGAAGGCGCGATGTACGACTGGGCGACCGTCTATATGCGCGACGTGGTGCTGGCCACCCCCGCGCTGTCGAGCGCGGCGTATGCGGCGTTCACGGGCGGCATGGCGGCGGGGCGTTTCGGCGGCGATGTCGTGCGCGCCCGCTTTGGCGCGCCGCAACTGATCTTCGCGAGCGCGGCGCTGGCGTTTATCGGCATGGTCGCGGCGCTGTTGTTGCCGAACGCGGTGGTGACGCTGCGCGGGCTTTACGCTGATGGGCCTGGGGCTCGCGAACATGATGCCGGTGCTGTTCGCCGCAGCGGCCCGCGTGGAAGGCGTGAGCCCGGCAGAAGGGCTCGCGCAGGTCGCCGGGCTGGCTTACTTCGGCTTGCTGTTCGGACCGGTGCTGATAGGCGGCGTGGCCCAGGTGAGCACGTTGCCGATCGGGTTGTCGGTGGTCGCAGCTTGCGCGGCGCTGATCGCGCTCGTGGGACCGAGAATGATGAAGCAACTCAAGCTGTGAACGTCAGGCTGCTGGCTATCTAAAAGCTAAAAAAAAACGCGCTGACCGAAATCAGCGCGTTTTTTTACGGATGAAAATCACCGAAGGCGGTCTTCTCAAGACATCAAGACCGCCCGCGAGATTACATCTTGACCACGTCCAGCAGCGTCTTCTTGCCTGCCTTGTAGTCGTACAGCGAGATCACGCCGTGCTTCAGGTCGCCCTTCGAATCGAAGGTCGTTTCGCCGATCACGCCCTTGTAATCCGTGCTCGGCATTGCAGCAACGATCTTTGCCGGATCGGTCGAGTTGGCGCGCTTCATTGCGTCGACGATGATGTACACCGCGTCATACGTGAACGGAGCGTAGATCTGGATCGGCTGGCCGAAACGCTTCTGGAACTTGGCCGAGAATGCCGGGCCGCCTTCCATCTTCTCGAGCGCCATGCCGGCTTCCGAGCAGACTACGTTGTCGGCTGCGTCGCCTGCCAGGTCAGCCAGCTTTTCGGTACACACGCCGTCGCCGGCGAGGACCTTGGCGCGCAGGCCAAGTTGCTTGGCTTGCTTGGCGAACGGACCACCGGTTGCGTCCATGCCGCCGAACATCACGGCGTCAGGATTTTCACCCTTGATCTTCGTCAAGATTGCGCGGAAATCGACAGCCTTGTCGTTCGTCGCGTCATGCGACATCACGTTCAGGCCGAGCGACTTGGCAGTCTTTTCGAATTCGTTCGCGAGACCCTGGCCGTAAGCCGTGGAGTCGTCGACGATAGCCACGCTCTTCATCTTCATCGTCTTGGCGGCGAAGTTGGCGAGCGCCGGACCTTGCTGAGCGTCCGTTGCCACGACGCGATACGTCGTCTTGAAGCCTTGCTGCGTGTACGTCGGGTTGGTAGCCGACGGCGAGATCTGGACGATGCCTGCATCGCTATAGATCTTCGAAGCCGGGATACTCGTGCCCGAGTTCAGGTGACCGACCACGCCGACCACTTTGTCGTCGACCAGTTTTTGAGCAACTTGCGTTGCCGTACGCGGGTCGCCTGCGTCATCTTGCGGGTCGAGTTGAAGCGTGATCTTCTGGCCGCCGATCGTCAGACCCTTGGCATTGATTTCTTCAACAGCGAGCCGCGCGCCATTTTCGTTGTCCTTGCCCAAGTGGGCAATGCCACCCGTCAACGGTGCAACGTGGCCGATCTTGACAGTCTCGTCGGCCATGGCGGTTGTTGCCATCGAGGCGAACAGCAGCGCTGCAGCGCTGATAGGCAACAGTTTGTGAAGCTTGGTGTTCATGTAAGTCTCCAGTTTCGGTCCCAAAAACAACGGTGTCGCCCTGTGCTCCGTCTTCATCACGATCGCTCAGCCCCGTGGACGACCACGCCGGATGCATCGTCATGCACTTGGCAAGTCCTTCAGACGACCGTTTTTGGCAGTCGACATCCGTACTTGCGCGCAAGTGTAGGGTTGTCAAATTAATTTGGGGAAGTTTTTTAGGATAGTGGTGCGACTACTAATAAGAGATGTGTTGAGAAGCCCTTGAAAGTGTGCTGGTGCAGCGCGCAAACGTCCTGTTCATGCGGTTCTTCAGCGGATTAGCAGTTCTGGCGATAGGGACGTTCCCTGCATTGTCACGGCTTCGCTTTAGTTTTAGAGCGCCGTGCCGTTAATATCCGTCGCGCTTGTTTTCGAGCCGGTTGTGACACTTGAAGGCAATTAACTTGTGAGGGCTGCAAAGCGGCATCGGATGAGAGGATCGTCTTGAAAACGTGTCGTTCCGCGATCGCTTTACAACCGGTGCGCCCGCCAGCAAGGCGCATGGAATGGTGGCAAACTGCCTTGCTGCTTTTTTGGCTGTTTTTTGTCTCCGCTTTTTGTCTCTTTTCCTCGCCCCTTATCATCAGGCATTCAGTCAGGAGCTTCACTATGACCGTCTCATCCCGCTGGATCGACATCCCCGCCAATGGCGATACATTTCAGGGTTACCTCGCGTTACCGAAGTCCGGTAAGGGCCCGGGCGTGGTCATCATCCAGGAAATCTTCGGCGTGAATTCGCACATCCGCGCCGTGGCCGATCAGTACGCCGCCGATGGCTACGTCGCGCTCGCGCCGGATATTTTCTGGCGCATCCAGCCGCGCGTGGAACTGGGCTATGACGGCGCGGATCGCGACAAGGCGATGGAGTTGCTCGGCAAGTTCGATCTCACCAAGGCCGTCGCCGATGTCGGCGCCAGCGCCGCCGCATTGCGCGCGTTGCCGGAAGTCACGGGCAAGGTCGCGGCGGTGGGCTATTGCCTCGGCGGCCGGCTTGCGTATTTGTCGACGGCGCAGGGCGCATTCGATATCGCCGTGGCCTACTACGGCGGCGGCATCCACACCCAGCTCGATCAGGCCGACAACATCAAGGCGCCCATCCAGTTCCACTACGGCGAACTCGATGCGCATATTCCCGCCGACGCCGTCGATGCGGTGAAGCAGCGCTTCGCGGGCAAGGACGCTGAGGTCTTCACGTACCCAGGCGCCGATCACGGCTTCAATTGCACGGATCGTGCTTCGTACAATCAGGCAGCATCGGCGCTGGCGCACGGCCGCACGCTCGTGTTCCTCGGCGAGCATTCGTAACACGAGGCACATCGAGTCGCGGACTGCACGGCTGGTTGCACGGTTGGCTGCTCGGTTGGCCGCCTGAGAAGACGGAACAAAACCGCATCAGACAAGGGGGAACCGTGCAGTCCGAGTATCTCGACTATGACGCTATCGGCCTGGCCGAGCTTGTACGCAGTGCTCAGGTGAGCGCGCGTGAACTTATCGATACCGCAATTGCGCGCGCGGAAGCCGTCGATCCGGCGCTCAACGCTATCGTGCTGAAGGACTATCAGGCAGCGCGCCATCGCGCGAGCCGCGGGGGCCGCAATGGCGCCCGTTCACTCGGCGATGGTCCGCTCGAAGGCGTGCCCTACCTCATCAAGGATCTTGGCGCGCCGGTCGCGGGCTTGCGGATGTCGATGGGCTGCCGCCATTTCCAGCATTACACGCCCACAGAAGATTCGCTGATCGTCGCGCGCTCGAAGCTAGCCGGGCTCAACATTTTCGGCAAGACCAACACGCCTGAGATCGGCCAGATGCCGTACACCGAACCTGAGTTGTTCGGCCCGACGCGCAATCCGTGGGGCCTCGACTACACCACGGGCGGTTCCAGCGGCGGCGCGGCGGCGGCTGTTGCGGGCGGCGTCGTGCCGCTCGCGCACGCGGCCGACGGCGGCGGTTCGATCCGCATCCCGGCATCGTGTTGTGGTTTGTTCGGCTATAAGCCATCCAACGATGTCCAGCCGCAACCGTTGCCCGCGCCCGGGGATTTATCGGTGGAGCACGCCGTGTCGCGCAGTGTCCGCGATAGCGCCCTCTTGCTCGACCTCACCTCGTCATCGTCCGGACAGCCGGGCGCGTTCTTTCGCGCTGCCGGCGAGCCGTGCGCGCGGTTGCGCATTGGTTATATGGATGAGCCGCAGCTTGCGGGCGGGTTATCGGCGGATGTGAAAGCCGCTCTCGACGATGCCGCCAAGCTTGCTGAATCTTTGGGGCACCACGTTGAACCGGCATCGTTCGGACTGGACTTCGATGCCTTCGCTCATGCGTTCCTCGTGATGTGGTCGGTGCTGGCCGAGGACATCGTGTTGAACGCTGAGCGTATTAGCGGCCAGAAACCTAAGCGTGGCGATTTCGAGATTGCATCCTGGGCGATGGCGCATGTCGGCCGGTCGATTGGCGAGCAGGATTTGCCGGCGGCGCTTGAATTGCAGCGTCAGGTGACGGCGAAGATGGACGCGCTGATGACGCGATACGACGTCTTGTTGACGCCTACGCTCGCGGCCGCGCCGTTCAAGATTGGCGCGAAGCAGCCGACGCAGTTCGAGCGTTTCCAGATGCGTCTGTTGACGGCCGTTCCGGTGGAGTCTTTGTTGCGGCGGATGTTGGCGGTATCGTCGAAGAAGGCGTTTGACTGGGCGGGTTGTACGGAGCTTTTTAATTTTACCGGGCAGCCGGCGATGTCAGTGCCGTTGTATTGGAATGCGCGCGGGCTGCCGATTGGGGTGCAGTTCGCTGGGCGGCGCAACGATGACGCCACGTTGTTCAGGCTTGCAGCGCAACTCGAAACCGCGAGGCCGTGGTTTGGGCGGAGGCCAAGGTTGATAACAGCACGGTAGGTTTTTTCGTTCGCACTTTGGGTTTAGGGGCGTGCTACCGGTAGTGGTCGGGGATGGTGCGGGGTTGGTGCTGCGTACGTTAGCGCGGGTTGCATGTTGGCGATATTTTTTATCACTATTAGCCAGGGTATTTTCGTTCGCACTCGGTCAGGGTTTTGGGCGCGGGGCTGATGGTCGGTGGTCGGGGTCAGTGCTGGGTTGCTGCTGCGTACGTTAGCGCGGGTTGTATATTGGCTAAATTTTTTATCACTATTAGCCACTGTCCGTGGCGGGACTTCATTTCTTGGTCCTTCGGCGACAAAGAAACGAAGCAAAGAAAACGCCTTTCCACAATCTGTATTAAGTGTCCCCAGCGTGCAGACCACTGCTTTTGGTTCCCGCGTAGAACGGTGCTCGCTAGAACGACGGATGTTTGAAACCCTCCTTCTCGCGAATCCTTACATCCCCACGCTTCGCCACCAGTGCTCTCGGGCAAGATCAATGGTCCACGGACCAATACGGTCTCACCCGTCTTTACTGGTTAGCGGAATGCGTGATCCGCGCGGCCATTTAGGTGAGGCGCGCGTAGTGCGCAACACATTCGGCACACCAGCACACCTTAAAAATCGCGGAACGCCCCGCCCCACTCGCGAACAACCACGCGTGAAAATTACTACCCACCGAATAGCTTCAGTCAACCTCACACAACGGGGTGAGGCTGCACCGGTCTGCGGGCGCATCGATCTTGCCCGAGAGCACTGGTGGCGAAGCGTGGGGATGTAGGAATTCGCGAGAAGGAGGGTTTCAAGTGTCCGTGGTTCTAGCGAGCACCGTGCTACGCGGGAACCAAAAGCAGTGGTCTGCACGCTGGGGACACTTAATACAGATTGTGGGGAGGCGTTTTCTTTGCTTCGTTTCTTTGTCGCCGTTGGACAAAGAAATGAAGTCCCGCCACGGACAGTGGCTAATAGTGATAAAAAATACTGCCAACATACAACCCGCGCTAACGTACGCAGCAGCAACCCAGCACCGACCCCGACCACCGCCGGTAGCACACCGCCCAAACCCCGATCGAGTGCGAACGAAACCTCAACCTTACCGCTTAGCAAACCGATAATGCCCCACGCCCCATTCATTCCCATCGGCATAGCCAAACAGCTCCCCCACGGCCATATAAAACATGCGCCACCGCTGAAACCAGACAGCGGCATCAACGGCGCCATAAGTCTGCACCAGCAACGGCATCAACTCGCCTCGCGCTGCATCCAGATTCTCAAGCCAGTGCGTCGCCGTCTTCTCATAGTGCACACCACTCACCCACCACTGCCGATCAATCGTCAGATCATCCTGAAAATGCAGCAACAACGCCTCCGACGGCATCGTCCCGCCGGTGAAAAAGTACCTCGACATCCAGTCGCTGCCGTCCTTCACTTCAAAGTGATACGCCAACGTGCGATGCGCAAACACATGAACAAACAGCTTCCCGTCCTCGCGCATCCAGCCTGAAATCTTCTTCAGCAGCAGCCGATAATTCTTCATATGCTCAAACATTTCGATCGACAAAACGCGGTCGAAACCCTCGCCGAGAAGAGCCGGCTCAAACTCATAATCGACGATATCCCCCGTCACCACGCTCAAATTCGTAATGCCGCGCTCAGCCGCCTCCGCCTCAATAAACCCCCGCTGCCCCCGCGAATTCGATAACGCCACAATCTGCGAACGCGGATAGTTTTCCGCCAGCCACAACGAGAGCGATCCCCAGCCGCAACCGAGATCGAGAATGCGCTGACCATCGGTGAGTTGCGCGCGCACGGCGTATTCCTCAAGCATCGCCCGCTCAGCTTGATCAAGCGTCTCCTTCCCCGTTCGATACAAACAGCACGAATACTTCAACCGCTCCCCCAAATGCCCAAGAAAAAACGCGGCCGGCAATTCGTAATGCTGCGTGTTGGCGGCTTGCGTTTCTATCGCGATCGGGCTGGCGCGCAGCTCATCGACCAGACGATTAAAACGCTTGGAACGCGCTTCGCCATCGTCGATACCTTCATCGCGCAGACGCTGTTTCATCAGCCGGCGCATCCCCATGCGCACAAGCGCGTCCGGAATCCGGCCGCGCTCGCACCAGTCGATCAACCAGCCGTCTGCTGGCACTTCTTCTTGTTGCGGTTCTGACATAACGGCTTGGGTTGGCAGGTCGCTCATATAAAGGCTCCTCGCTATTATTATTTAAGGATGACGCGGCGGCCATGGAATCAATGCACTCGTCGTACGCATGTAATCGGCATATCCAGCACGTTTTTTAGCCGATTCCGCTTCGACCATGGGCACGCCCGAGACTTTCATCAGCAACCACGCCATCAGCACGGGCGGCAACAGCATGGCAAAGATCCACGCGCCAGTGCCTATCGCCAGCGGGATGTACGCGATCCAGTGTACGCATTCGAAGAAGTAATTCGGATGCCGCGAGTAGCGCCACAAGCCCGCACGACACACGCTGCCATGATTCGATGAATCAGCTTTGAACGCACGCAATTGCTGATCGGCGAGGGCTTCGCCTGCAATCGATACCGCCCAGATCACCGCCGCCAGCGCGACCCAGGCAGCGCCCGGCGGCGTCGCGCGATAAGCCGGCACGAAAAACGCGAGCGATAACAACATCGAAATCACGACTTGCAGATGGAAGAACCAGAACATTTTCTTGTTGGCATCGGCGCCCCATTGTTCGCGGAACTTGCGATATCGCAAATCTTCGGCGTGACCAGAGTTGCGCTTCCACAGATGAAACCCGAGTCGCATGCCCCAGACGAGGCCGCCGATTCCCACAATGATCCGGGTATGCAGATCGCCTTGTCCAAGCATCGCGATCAGCACTGCAACCAAGCCAAGCGACATCGCCCAGATTGGGTCGATCATGCCCGCATTCTTCGATTTAACCTGCCACGCCCAACCCGCCGTAAAAATAACGACGAGCGCGATAAAAGCGATAACGGCAACGGTGAGCGGCGGCATGAAGTCCTCGATGTCGATTTATATGTTGGAACCGGGTTGGCATCGAATGGAAGCAATTGCGGTTATTTACGCATGCCGTCATTCGGCGGATGCGCCGGGAGAAGTAGAGGGAAGCAATTCAATTGTCGACGTCCGGAACGAACGTGAGCATGGGACATTCCCGGCGAATGCGTGGGAACGCAGGAACGGCGCACATCCGGCGCCGGGTTCCTGTCCAACATGCGCGGCAGATCGGCCAAACGCCGCCAACCGACCGCGCCATTCAAATCAACTTTTCAGTTTGCTAAACCAGCGCCGGCAATCCTTCCACCAGCAAGAACGCAACGAGCACGCCGAGCAGCGCACCAAATACGCGTAGGGTGTTTTTCCGGAATTGCGTCGCGCAAGGCACAGCGCCGAGGAAAAGAATGCCTGCAAGCGCCATCGGGATGATCAGGATGAAATCGCCGATCGTGAAGTAGGTGGTCATACGCGCCTCCCATCGTCCGTGCTCAGCGTCCACCGGGTTGCAGCGAACGTCGCACTGTCGAAATGAGTATAGGCCTCGCTTCGCGCTTAAATCACACTACTTCGTGCAAACCCTGACGACGCGCCAAGCCAGCGCCTTGCCAGACGGGGCTTTCCGCCAGCATGTTTTAAACGAATACGGAAAAACCCTCATCTCGGCTCATTTACGAATGACCTTCGTTACGTTCGCCGATGAATCTAAACGGCCGCGCGCTGTTCCCGCCGGCGCAAATATTCCGCGCCGCCCAGCCCAATCGCCAGCAAGACAAAAACGAGGCCAGTCACGCCGTGCCAGCCGTCGATGGTCCAGAAGTGTCCGCCCCAGGATCCGATCACGCTCGATCCGATGTAATACGCCAGCAGATAAAGCGCCGCCGCCTGACCTTTCGCGCCCTTCGCGAGCAAGCCGACCCAGCCGCTCGCGACGGAATGCGCGGCGAAGAACCCGAACGTCATGCACGCAATACCCGCAATCACCATGGGCAGCGACGTCGAGAGCGTGAGCGCCACGCCGAAGATCATCAGCACGAGCGCGGCGATCAGCACGCGGCCACGGCCGAACACATCGGCCATTTTTCCGGACCAGGGCGACGCCACCACGCCCGTCAGATACACCACGAAGATCGCGCCGATCTCCGTCTGGCTCAGGTTGAACGGCGCCGCGATCAGCCGATACCCGACGTAGTTATAGAGCGTGACGAAGCTGCCCATCAGCACGAAGCCCATCAGGAAGAGGAACGGCAAGCCGCGATTTTTCAGATGCCCGGCGAGCGCCGTCCGATGATGCGTGAAACGCCATCCCCACACGCGGCACGAAGCGCCGCGACGGCGGCAAGCAGCGCCCGGAACGCGAGCGTGGCAAGCAGCCCAAGCACTCCGATCCCGCCGATCGCCACACGCCACGAAAAGAAGTCCGCGAGAATGCCGCTGATCACGCGCCCGGCCATTCCGCCGATTGCCGTGCCGCCGACGTAAAGTCCCATCGCGAGTCCGAGACCATCGGGATGCACTTCCTCGGCGAGATAAGCCATTGCCACCGCCGGCACGCCGCCGAGCGCGAGACCTTCGAGCGCTCGCACGAACAGCAGCGCGTGCCAGCTCGGCAAGAACGCCACGATGATCGTCAGCAGCGACGAAGCCGTCAGCGACAGCGTCATCAACCGGTGCCGGCTCCAGCCCTCGGAAACGAAGCCGGCGATAAAAATTGCGATTGCCAGAGAAGCAGTCGTCACCGATACCGACAGCGCACTTTGCGCCGGACTCACGCCAAATGTTTTGGTGAATTCCGGAAGGAGCGGCTGGACGCAGTAGAGCAGCGAGAAGGTGGCGTAGCCTGCAAAGAGCAAGGCAATTGAAGCGTGCCAGTAAGCACGCGATCCGCGTTCGAGGTACGGCGAGGGATCGGGGGAAAGCGAAGAGGTTGAAGCTGACCGGTGCGGCGCCGGCGATGAAGTCACGAGGGAATCTCCTGTGGCAAAGCGATTAACCGGTTAACGATAGCGTGATCGTCAGGGTTTCGCCGGAGGTGGCGCTGCAGGCTTTCAACCGACTTTCGATTTTTATTCGATTGCGCTTGTACCGTTCGAGATTTCAACCCCACGAGAATTGATGCGCTAAAGTAGAAGCGCCATTGAGCCGAAATCATCGGTATACGCCGCAATTTGCTGAGGTTTGCAGAATCCCAGCGCGGCATTGCAGTCCCGTGCACGGGCCTTAAAATCCCGTGCTTCATCCAGAACCGACCGGCACGCATCACGTCACCACGTTTCTGCCGGCACCTTTCGGGGAGTCATCATGCAAATCGGTTCAATCGTTCGCTCCGTCCATATCGCCGTGCCGCAGGGCGCACGCGGCATCGTCATGCGAATTCTCGGCGACATGGCCATGGTCGCCTGGTACGCAGACGAGCCGGGCACGTCGGAATTGCTCAATACGGAACCGTTCTTCCTGGAAGATCTCATCGATACCGGCGAACTCGTTCGCCCGACTAACGCGCTGATGCATTGAGCGCGTTTCAAACACTCAATTTGCTGGAATAGCGCATCGCTGATGCTTCCCCTGGCGATGCGCGTCACAATGCAGGGATGAACTCGAACCATTCCGATGTATCGCGTGCGCCCGAAGACAGCCCTATTTCCTCCGGCGACGACATAAATTCCCCCGCTCCGCCCTTCGCCGATCTCACGCCCGAGCGTGTGCTCGATGCGCTCGACAGCGTCCTGATGCCGCTTGGCGAGCGTACCGACGGCGGCATGCTCGCGCTCAACAGCTATGAAAACCGCGTGTATCAGGTCGGCATGGAAGACGGGCCGCCGATGGTCGCGAAGTTTTATCGGCCATTGCGCTGGTCCGACGACGCCATACTCGAAGAACACGCTTTCGTCACGACGCTGTACGAACGTGAAATTCCTGCCGTGCCGGCGCGCGTGCTGAACGGCGCGACGCTCCATACTTTCGGCGGCTTTCGCTTCTCCATTTTCGAGCGGCGCGGCGGACGCGCTCCGGATATCGACCGGCCGGACACGCTGGAATGGCTCGGGCGTTTTATCGGCCGGATTCACGCGGTCGGGCAGATCAAGCCGTATGCCCAACGGCCTGCGCTCGATATCCAGACCTTCGGCTATGAGCCGCGAGAGTTTCTGCTCACGCACGGGTTCATTCCGCAAGACGTTCGCGACGCTTACGAAACCGTGGTGAAGATGGCGCTGGAAGGCGTCGAGCGCTGCTACGACCGCGCCGGCGATGTAAAAAGCATCCGGCTTCACGGCGATTGCCATCCGAGCAACGTGCTCTGGACTGACGCGGGCCCGCATTTTGTCGATTTCGACGATAGCCGCATGGCGCCCGCCATCCAGGATTTGTGGCTGCTGCTGCCGGGAGAGCGCGCGGAGGCGTCGCGTGCGCTGGGCGACCTGCTTGCCGGCTACGAGGATTTCTGCGATTTCGAGCCGCGCGAGTTGCATCTGGTCGAAGCGCTGCGCACGCTGCGGCTGATTCATTACGCGGCGTGGCTGGCTCGCCGATGGAACGATCCCGCGTTTCCCGCCGCGTTTCCGTGGTTCAACACGCAACGGTATTGGGAAGACCGGATTCTCGAGTTGCGCGAGCAGGTCGGCGCGATGGAAGAAGGGCCGCTCTGGCCCGTTTGAATCGATTGTCTTCATAGCTTTGTCCGGCGCGCCCTCCGCGCCGGCTCTCCGACAAAGTTATTGAAGAATTTAATCGATCATGTAATGATAACGATTCTCATTCTATAATTGGTTTCACCGATAGCAGCCTTGGCCGCATCGGTGAACACGCCATTCAAACCATCCCGATTTGCAGCATCCCATGGAGAGACGCGTGAACGCGCCTGAAACTCTTGAACCCGCGTCCAACGCGACCACGATGCAGTACGCGCCGCATGGCGCACGCCTTATTGACGATGCCGAACAAATCGTTCGCAAGCAGCGCTCGCGCCGTGCGACGTTTATCAAATGGCTGCGCAAGGTGCATGGCTGGGTTGGTCTGTGGGGCGCCGTGCTCGGGCTGTTGTTTGGTACGACCGGCTTTCTGCTGAATCATCGCGGCGGTCCGCTGAGGATTTCGAGCGGCGAGCCGCAGGTTTCGCAAGTGCAAATGGCGTTGCCCGCGCAAGGCCTCAAGTCGCCGATGGAACTCGGCAAATGGCTCAAGAAAGAACTCAAGCTGGAGGGCAATCTTGGCCGCGCGAAACGCGAACCCGCGCATGCCGTGGGCTGGGGCGATCAGAAAACCATGCAGCCGGAATTGTGGACGGTGGCGCTGGCGTCGCCGGGCGGATCGGTATCGGCGGAATATTGGGTGGGGAACGGGTTTGTATCGGTGAAGAGGAGCGAGAACAGTTTCCTCGCGACCATGACCAATCTGCACAAAGGCGTGGGATTGAGCGTGGGCTGGGTGCTGCTCATCGATACGCTTGCGGGCAGCATTATTTTGTTGTCGCTGACAGGCGTGCTGCTGTGGACGGAGTTGAATAGGCGTAGGACGGTGGGCGCGGTGATTGTGGGGGCGTCGATTGTCGCGATGGTTTGTTTGGGGTTGATGTGAGGGGTGGTGTTCTCGCGGTTTCCTTTGTTTAATAGAACCCCGCGGAATGCGGGGTTTTTTGTTTAAGCGAGTTTGCTTTTGTTTTTGTTCCTGTTGCCGCGCGAGAGCCACAGATAAAGCCCGCTACCCAAAACGACGATAGTCAGTACATCGAACGCAGCCCAGAAGATCTTCAGCGGCATGCCGCCAAAATCGCCGAAATGCAGCGGTTGCGAGCCGAGCAACAGCTTCAGATACCACGGCAATTCGCGTGAATCGGTGAGCGTCCCCGTTTCAGCATCGATGAGAACCGGGCGCAGCATGCGCGTCGTCAGAATGCCGTCGCCGCGCATGAACACCGTGTAATGGTGCGGGCTGCTGAAACGCGTGCCGGGGAATGCGACGAACGATGGCGTCATCGATGGCGCTGTGTCGCGAGCAATCCTTATGGCTTCATCGACGGACGCAGTCGCGTTCACCGGCGGCTTGCCCTGATACGGCGCGAGCATTTGCGCGAGTTGGTCGTTGCGCCAGGCATCGAGGAGAAGATCGGCAAGCGTGTTGATCGATCCCGTTGCACCCACCAATAACGCCCACACGAGCGTCAACATGCCGAGCGCGTTATGGCCATCGAGCCAGGCGATGCGTCGCGATTTTTTCGTGCGCACGCGACCCAGTCCGACCTTCTTCCAGAACGGCAAATAGACCACCACGCCTGACACGATCGCCGCGACGAAGCTCACGCCCATCACGCCGAGGAACAGCTTGCCGGGCAAGCCGGCGAACATATCGACGTGCAGTTTCAGCAGGATGAATTTCAGCGATCCTTTTCCCGGCGGCGCGCCTAAGGCCTGCGCGGTGCGGGCGTCGATGGTCGTGCTTTGGCTATCGTCGGGCGGGGTATCGGCGCGGGGCGCAGTGACGATGATGGGCAGCATCGGCTCATCGGGTTCCCAAATCATGTATTGCGGAACGTGACCGGGATTCTTCGACAGCGCGGAATTCAGGATGGCGTCGTAGTTCGCGCGAGCGTTCGATTGATGTGCGGGAAGTTCGGGAGCTTCGATGGCATCGCCGAGGAGTACATCGAGTTCGTGGCCGAACACGAGCGGCAGGCCTGTGAGGCATAACAACAGCATGAAAGCCGTGCAAACGATGCTCGTCCAGCGGTGGATAAAGGACCAAGTGCGAAGGGAACGGGGAGAAAGCATTGGGGTCGGCTGCGGTGAGGCGTTTCTGAGCGCGAAGAGCGGCGTTGCGGCGTGGACGACTGGTAGCAATGCGGGCCTCGGTCGCATGCATCTCAGGCGTTCAAATGAGAATCATTATTATATACGGTCACTCATTCGCGGCTTTCAACGCGTTTAATTATTACCTTTCGATCCGAGGTTTTCAGATGGTACCGATATTAAGCTCGTGGATGGAGTCGCGCCCTTCGTAGGGTGCGTGGATTGAAACGCATACACGACGGTGTTGAACCACCTCTTGTTGCAGTCGCGTCCCTCGTGGGCGCGTGGATTAAAACGACTTTGCTTGCCTTCGATCGAAATTGTTTGTTGTCGTGCTCTTCACAGCCGCGTGCGTCAAAACGCGTACGTTTGCCGCTGTCCGACGTTGTGTAGGTCATGCTCTTCGCGGGCGCGTGGATTGAAACATCGATGGGCTCCGACAGAACGAGCGGCGCGCGAAGTCGCGCTCTTCATGGGCGCGTGGGTTGAAATTCTCGCTGTCCTCACGAATCCCTGCATCAAACCATTCCCGCCTTCAACGAGCATGTACCATCGTTATCCCCGATCAACGCCCACATCCTCTGCATCGCTAACTTCTTTTACACACTTCAACGAAACGTTTCGATCACAAACTCGAACACCAAAAACCCCGGACACCCACCTCATGCCATCCCATCACGTACTAATCTGCCTCCCCACTTACGGCGAAGAAGTCCATATCAATTTCGCATTCTCGCTCCTCGACTTAACACGCACGTTCACCGCTTCGGGCATAACCTACGAAACGTTACACATCGCGTCATCGCACATCATTCGCGCGCGAAACTTCTTCGCCAATTATTTCCTCAGCCGTGCCGAATTCACGCATCTACTTTTCCTCGATACCGACATGAAGTTCCCCGCCGAAGCCGTCATCAAGTTGCTGGCCGCGAACAAAGCCATTGCGGGCGTGGCGTATCCATTCAGGCGCATCGAATTAAACCGCCCGATAGCCCCCGCCGATACCGGCTTGACGATGCGCGAGTGGTTGGAAAAGCACGCCGACTACACGGTCGCGCCCGTCACCAATGCAGATGGCGATGTAAATTTCGTCAACGGATTTCTAGAAGCGCGGCATGTTGGAACCGGCGTTTTCCTGGCGCGGCGAGACGCGCTCGAGGCAATGAAACCCTTCACGGATTGCTACGCGCCGCCGAAACAATACGAGTCGATGCTAGCCGGCGGAAAGTTCTACGGATTCTTCGAAACGATTGAAGACGACGGCGTCTACGCTGGCGAAGACGTGTCGTTTTGCACGCGCGCGCGTCAGGCGGGATTACCGATTTGGGCGTTGATCGACCAGACTGTGGTTCATTACGGAGCGTCGGAGGTATCGGGTCAATATTTGCAGGCCATGCGACGCAGCGGCAAAGTCACCCAATGATGAAGCACCGCGCTTGATCAGTTAAAGCGCGGCGGCATTTACGCTGACTAGATGCCGCAAACCTCGCCCGTCCCTTCCATTTCCCGCGCCGCCTTCGCGCCTTCGACCTGCAAAATTGTCGGCAACGATACTCCGTTCTTCGCCGCCGTCACCTCGGCAAGAATCGAAACGGCAATCTCCGGCGGCGTCCTGCTGCCGATATAAATCCCCACCGGCCCGTGCAGGCGCGACAACTCGGCATCGGAGAGATCAAACTCTTTCAACCGTTCGCGACGCGCGGCGTTATTCCTGCGCGACCCCAACGCGCCGACATAAAACGCCGGCGTCTTCAACGCTTCCATCAACGCCAGGTCGTCGAGCTTCGGATCGTGCGTCAATGCGATCACCGCGCAGCGCTCATCGAGTTTCATTTCCATCACGGTATCGTCGGGCATGGTGCGCACGATCTTCGTGCCCGGCACATCCCACTCGTCCGTGTACTCCTCGCGCGGATCGCACACGGTCACGTGATAATCCAGCCCGACCGCGATACTGCACAGATACCGCGACAACTGCCCCGCGCCGATCACGAGCATCCGGTACCGCGGCCCGTGAATAGTCGACAGCATGGTTTCATCGAAGAAAACACCGTCCGTTGCTTGCGCCGGTTCGAGCGTGACCGCGCCGCTGGTCATGTCGAGGGTGCGCGTCACCAGCCGTCCGGCCAGAACCGCTTCGCATAAATCAGCGATACCGCTCGCAAGCGACAACGGTTCGAGCACCAGTTGAATCGTCCCGCCGCAGGGCAGCCCGAACCTGTGCGCCTCTTCAGCGGAGATTCCGTATTTCACGCTCTCGGGCTTGGTTTGCTCAATGCCGGTCTGCCTGACACGCTCGATCAAATCGTCTTCGATACACCCGCCCGACACCGATCCCATGACCGCGCCGTCATCGCGCACGGCGAGCATGGCGCCTTCTGGCCGAGGCGACGATCCCCACGTTTTCACCACCGTCACCAGCAACACGCGATGCCCGCGTTCAAGCCATCGCGCACTGTTTCTCAGGACTTCGAGATCCACGCTGTCCATGATCTTTTCCCCTTCTTCGCTTCACCTTCACCGTCAGCAGCATCCGACTCAACCTCGGGTTCATCGACCTTCGTCAACTGCTCACTGAATCGCTTGAAAAATTCGCCGGCGATCTTCCTCGCCGCGCCGTCCACCAGCCGCGAGCCGATCTGCGCGAGCTTGCCGCCCACTTGCGCGTTCGCCGTATAAGTCAGCGTGGTCGACTCGGCATTGTCGCCCGGTTCCAGGTTAACCTTCGCCTGACCTTTCCCGAATCCTGCAACGCCGCCCGAGCCTTCGAACACGATGGTGTACGTGTGCGGCGCGTCGACGTCCACCAGGTTCATACGTCCCTTGAACTTCGCTTTCACCGGTCCAACCGATGCCGTCATTGCCACCGCGTACGCGTTTTCGCCTTCGGCTTCTATGCTTTCGCAGCCCGGAATGCACGCGCGGAGAATTTCAGTGTCGTTCAGCGCTTCCCACGCGATGTTTTGCGGCACGGGCAAGTGATGCGTTTCGTTCAGTTCCATGACGAGTCTCCGGCTGATTTCCGGTCCCGACGACGCGTCACCGTCGCCAGTTCCCGGCCGACAGCAGTCAGGCTGTCGAGATTGTGAGCCGCAAGCATTGCATCGACATGCGGCAGGATAGCCCGCACGCCCCGGGCGCGGGGCGTGAAATCGGCGTACCGAAGCAATGGGTTGAGCCATACCAGCCGATGCGCAAACCGGCGCAGACGCAACATTTCGGCATCGAGGATATCGATTGCTTCGTGATCGAGACCATCGGTAACGAGCAAAACCGTCGCGCGGCCGTTCAACACCCGCCGCGCCCAGCGCCGGTTGAATTCAGCAAGCGCCGCGCCAATGCGCGTGCCGCCCGACCAGTCGACCACCTGATCCGATAATACGGCTATGGCCACGTCAGGATCACGCTCGCGCAACGCCCGCGTGGCATTGGTCAGACGCGTGCCGAACAGGAACACCTGCAGGCGTTCGCGCGATTGCAGCAGGGCATGGCAGAAGTAGAGCACAGCGCGCGAATACGCGCTCATCGAGCCGGAGATGTCGAGAAGCAATACCAGCGGCGGCCGGCGTTCGACCACTTTCTTGTACTTCCACGTGGTCCAGTCGCCGCCAGATCGCACGGCACTGCGCGCGCTTGCACGCAGATCGGCGTGCGTTCCGTGCGATGCGGTTTTTAAACGACGCGTCGGCTCCGTTGCAAGCGGCATTCTGTGCGAGCGAATTTGATGGCGAAGCGTGCGCCATTCATCGGAGGTAAGGGTGTCGAAGTCGCGATGACTCAGGCGCTCGTGAGCGCTGAACGTGATGCGCGCGTGGACCGGTTCGGGTTGTTCATCGTCATTGCGCGGTTTCGATGCGGCGAGCTGCTCGGCACGGGCGGCCAGGGCATCGGCGAGGCGGTTATTGCGCTTTGGCGGCGGCGCGCCGCTCGTCACCTTCGGCAACAATAGCGCGCGCAGTTTGCCTTCCCAGTCGGGATCACGCCAGAAGATATCGAAGGCCTGATGAAAGAGCTCGCGTTCATCGGGAGCTTGAATGAGCAGGGCGGCGAGCGCGGCGCGGACATCGTCGCGACGGGTTATATCGATCCAGCGCAACGCTTCAAGCGCATCCACGCTGTGCGCCGGCGACATAGCCAGGCCCGCGCCGCGCAACAGCCTCACGAAATGCACGACGTTGTGCGCAAGCGTTGGCGTTGGCGTTGGCGTTGGCGATGGCGATGGCGATGGCGTTGGCGATGGCGATGGCGATGGCGATGGCGATGGCATGATGATGGCTTACGCTGGCGCGGTGAGGCAGTGCGCGATTTCGGCGGCGTCCACGCGTGCGAGATCGTCCTGGTATTTCAGCAGCACGCCTAGCGTGTCCTGGACCGATTGCGGATCGAGTTCACTGACTGAGAGTGCTGCCAGCGCGCGACACCAGTCGATGGTTTCCGCCACGCCCGGCGCCTTGAACAAGTCGAGCGTTCTCAGCCGATGCACAAACGCCACCGCCCGCGCCTGCAACTGCGCGCTCGCTTCGGGCGCGCGAGCCGCGACGATTTGCAGTTCCACATCGCGAGCCGGATAGCCGATCCATTGATACAAACAGCGCCGCTTGAGCGCATCGTGGACCTCCCGCGTGCGATTCGATGTCATCACAACCAATGGCGGCCGTTCCGCGCGGACCGTTCCGTATTCAGGAATCGATACCTGGAAATCCGATAGCAGCTCGAGCAGGAAGGCTTCGAACGGTTCATCGGCGCGATCGATTTCATCGATTAGCAGAACGCGTCGCGCCGACGGATTGGTCGGGTCGGGCATCAGCGCTTGGAGCAGTGGACGCTTGAGGAGGAATTCGCTTTTATAGAGCGAATCGTTCGATGGTTGTTCGCCTGCTGCCTCGGCGATGCGGAGCGCCATGATTTGGCGCGGGTAATCCCATTCGTAGAGCGCGCTGGCTGTGTCGAGGCCTTCGTAGCATTGCAGTCGCAGCATTTGCGTGCCGAGGACACCGGCGGCGGCCTTTGCCAGCTCGGTCTTACCGACGCCGGGTTCGCCTTCGAGGAATAGCGGGCGCTGCATTTTCAGCGCGAGGAAGAGCCCCGTCGCGAGTTCGCGACTAGCGAAGTAGCGCTGCCCGCTGAGGGCCACGAGGGTTTCGTCGATGGATTCCATAGGGTTTTGCTCGCGCCGGTGGACGGGGGTTTTTGGGGCTTGGGCTTTGGGGGCGGTTGGGGGTTGTCGGGTTGTTGCTGCTTACGCTAGCTCGCGTTCAATGTTGGCTATATTTTTTATGGCTATGAGCCACTGTGCGTGGCGGCACTTCATTTCTTCGTCCGTGGCACTGCGTTGATGCTGGGTTGCTGCTGCTCACGTTAGCGCGGGTTCAATATTGGCTATATTTTTTATCACTATTAGCCACTGTCCGTGGGGCTGGGTCGGCGCCGGGTTGCTGCTGCGTACGTTATCGCGGGTTATATGTGAGCTCATTTTTTTATCACTATTAGCCACTGTCCGTGGCGGGACTTCATTTCTTTGTCCAACGGCGACAAAGAAACGAAGCAAAGAAAACGCCTCCCCACAATCTGTTTTAAGTGTCCCCAGCGTGCAGACCACTGCTTTTGGTTCCCGCGTAGCACGGTGCTCGCTAGAACCACGCTGCGTTGAAACCCTCCTTCTCGCGAATCCTTACATCCCCACGCTTCGCCACCGGTGCTCTCGGGCAAGTCCAAACGTCACGGAATGCTCTGTCATATGCTCAACCATCAGTACACCCAAAATGGTGGGACACCTCGCGCGGCACGCGAGCAACCACGCTTGAAATCTGCGCCTGAGATCACTACGCACCGAATAGCTCCAGTCAACCTCAAACAAAGGTGGTGCCGTAACGTTCCGTAGGTCCATCGTTCTTGCCCGAAAGCACTGGTGGCGAAGCGTGGGGATGTAGGGATTCGCGAGAAGGAGGGTTTCAAACATCCTTGGCTCTAGCGAGCACCGTTCTACGCGGGAACCAAAAGCAGTGGTCTGCACGCTGGGGACACTTAATACAGATTGTGGGAAGGCGTTTTCTTTGCTTCGTTTCTTTGTCGCCGTTCGGCGTTGGACAAAGAAATGAAGTGCCGCCACGCACAGTGGCTAATAGTGATAAAAAAATTAGCCAACATACAACCCGCGCTAACGTACGCAGCAGCAACCCAGCACTGACCTCAACCACCGCCGGTAGTACACCGCCCAAAACCCCGACCGAGTGCGAACGAATACAACCTGGCTAATAGTGATAAAAAATTTAGCCAACATTGAACCCGCACTAACGTACGCAGCAACAACCCCGCACTAACCCCAACCACTACCGCTGATCCCTCGCCCCAAAAACCCCAACCCGAGTGCGAACGATCTAAAACCCGTTAGCCCGCTCCACAGCCCTCCCGGCCAGAATAGGAATCAAATGCGCCCGATACTCCGCACTAGCATGCATATCTTCGTTAAGCGTATCGGCGGAAATCGTAGTACCCCGCGCCGCGGCAACAGAAAAATCCTTCGATAAAGCCGCTTCAAGCGCAGAAGCCCTGAACACGCATGGCGCAGCGCCGGTGATGGCCACCCGCACGCCGCCAGCGCCGGCGCTCTTCGAAACAAAAACCCCGACCAATGCAAAGTGCGACGCAGGATTGCGAAACTTCTCATACCCCGCCCGCTCCACAATCGGAAACTCGACCGATGTAATCAACTCATCCGCTTCGAGCGCCGTCTCATACATGCCGAGAAAAAAGTCATCGGCGGCAATACGCCTTCTGTCCGTCACAATGGTCGCGTTCAACGCCAACACTGCCGCCGGATAACACGCAGCCGGATCATCATTAGCCAGCGACCCGCCGATAGTCCCCCGCTCCCGAACCTGCCGGTCACCAATATGACCGGCAAGATCCGCAAGCCCCGGCAACGCGCGCTGCACATCGGCATTCGCGGCAACCTGCGCATGGCACACCGCGCCGCCAATCGTCACCTTGTCGCCAGTGACGGTAATGTCCTTCATCGAGCCAATACGCGTCACATCCACCAGCGCCGATGGCTGCGCAAGACGCAAACGCATAGTCGGCAACAAGCTCTGCCCGCCCGATAGATATTTGGCATCCTCGTGCTGCTTGAGAAACGCCACCGCTGCATCGGACTTGTCCGGCCGTTGATAATCGAATGAGTACATGTCGAAGTCCTCTTATGCGGGAGTCGAAGCGCCGCGAGCGGCGGAGGCATCAGCGGCAGCGTGGATGGCGGCCCATACGCGATGCGGCGTCGCAGGCATCTGCAGATCCGTCACGCCAAGCGGCGAAAGCGCATCGATGATCGCGTTGATCACGGCCGGCGGCGACCCGATCGCGCCAGCCTCACCGCAGCCCTTCACGCCCAGCGGGTTATGCACGCACGGCGTGCCCTTCGATGTCTCCACGGTGAAATTCGGCAGATCGGAGGCATGGGGCATCGCGTAATCCATGAACGAGCCGGACATCAACTGGCCGCTCTCGTTGTCGTACACGGCGCGCTCGAGCATCGCCTGACCAATGCCCTGCCCGATCCCGCCGTGAACCTGACCCTCCACGATCATCGGATTGATGATGTTGCCGAAATCATCGACGGCCGTGAATTTCTGAATCCGCGTTTCGCCAGTGTCCGGATCGACTTCCAGCTCGCACAAATACGCGCCCGATGGATATGTGAAGTTGCTCGGATCGTAGAACGCGTTTTCGTTGAGGCCCGGTTCGAGCTTGTCGAGCGGGAAGTTGTGCGGCACGTAAGCCGCCAGCGATACCTCCGCGAACGCCTTGGTCCGGTCGGTGCCGGCCACGCGGAAAATGCCGTCCTTGAACTCGATATCTTCCGCCGATGCCTCCAGCAAATGCGCCGCGATTTTCTTGGCTTTGTCCTCGATCTTGTCGAGTGCCTTCATGATCGCCGAGCCACCCACCGCAATGGATCGCGAACCATACGTCCCCATGCCGAAGGGAATCCGGCCGGTATCGCCATGGACGATCTCGATGTTGTCCATCGATACCCCAAGCCGGTCCGCCACGACTTGCGCGAACGTGGTTTCGTGCCCTTGACCATGACTATGCGAGCCGGTGAACACGGTGACGGAACCCGTCGGATGCACGCGAATTTCGCCGGCTTCGAACAATCCCGCACGCGCGCCCAACGCGCCCGCGAGATTCGATGGCGCCAATCCGCACGCCTCGATGTAGCAGGAATAGCCCAGCCCGCGCAGCTTGCCGTTTTTCTTCGATTCCTCACGCCGCGCGGGGAAACCTTCGACATCGGCGAGTTGCATCGCGCGCTCGAGCAAGCCCGCGTAATCGCCGGAATCGTAGGTCAGGCCGACCGGCGTGGTGTGCGGCCACGACCGGATGAAATTGCGCCGCCGCAGTTCTGCCGGATCGATATTCATCTCGCGCGCCGCCGTTTCCACGAGACGTTCGACGACATACGTGGCTTCCGGACGACCCGCGCCGCGATAGGCATCGACGGGAACGGTGTTCGTGAAGACCGCCTTCACCTCGGCGTAGATCGCGGGCGTGGCGTATTGGCCGGCGAGCAGCGTGGCATACAAAATAGTCGGAATCGCCGATGCGAACGTGGACAGATAAGCGCCCATGTTGGCCGTCGTGTGCACGCGCATGGCGAGGAACTTGCCGTCGGTGTCCATCGCGAGTTCGGCTTTGGTGACGTGATCGCGGCCGTGGGCATCGGTTAGGAAAGCTTCCGAACGCTCGCACGTCCATTTGATCGGCCGCCGTACTTTCTTCGATGCCCACGTCAGCGCCACATCTTCCGCATACAGATAGATCTTCGATCCGAAGCCGCCTCCCACATCCGGCGCGATGATCCGCAGCTTCGATTCCGGCAGCGACAACACGAACGCCGCCATCAACAAACGCTCGACATGCGGATTCTGGTTCGCGACGTAGACGGTGTAGCTGTCATCGGATTTCGAGTAGCTCGCGTTCACGGCACGCGGTTCGATCGCGTTCGGAATCAGGCGCTGATTCACAATGTCGAGCGTCGTCACATGCGCGGCTTTGGCGAACGCAGCGTCGGTGGCGGCTTTGTCGCCGTGGCCCCAGGTGTAGCAGAGGTTGTTGGGCGCTTCATCGTGGACTAGCGCCTGGCCGGAATCGGTCGCGGTGGCGGTATCGACGACGGCCGGCAACACGTCGTAGTCCACTTCGATCAGATCGATCGCGTCCTTCGCCTCCTTCACCGATTCCGCGATGATCAGCGCCACCTGATCGCCCACATGCCGCACCTTGGTATGCGCGATCACGGGGTGCGGCGGCTCGTTCATCGGCTTGCCGTCGATGTTGTGAATCAGCCAACCGCACGGCAATCCGCCGACGCTTTCGCCGGCCATGTCCGCGCCGGTGAAGATGGCGACGACGCCGGGCGCGGCTTTCGCGGCGGTGAGGTCGATGCTGCGGATTGTCGCGTGCGCGTAGGGCGAGCGTAGAAATACGCCGAAGGTTTGCTGCGGGAGGACGACGTCGTCGGTGTACTGGCCGTTGCCCGTCAGGAAGCGATAGTCTTCCTTGCGTTTGACGGCGGCGCCAATCATGCGGTGTGTATCGGGTGTCTCAGGGGCGTTCATCGCGGACTCCTGTTCAGGCGCGAATCATCATCGGAAAGGTGTGCAGCTTCGTTGAGGCTTTACTTGAAGCGCGAGTGGCGGCTCAAGGCGAGGCTTTCATAGCCTGCGCGCCTTGCACCACTGCTTTCACGATGTTGTGATACCCCGTACATCGACACAGGTTGCCGTCGAGTTGCTCGCGGACATCGGCTTCGGTGAGATCGGGTTTTTGCGCGGCGAGGGAGGTCGCGCTCATCACCATGCCGGGCGTACAGAATCCGCACTGCAAACCGTGACACTCCTTGAACGCAGCTTGCATGGGATGGAGTTCGCCGTCCTTCGCCATTCCTTCGATAGTCGTCACCGACGACCCGTCAGCCTGCACCGCGAGGATGTTGCACGACTTGATGGCCCGGCCATCCAGATGGACCGTGCACGCGCCGCACTGAGCGGTATCGCAGCCTATATGCGTGCCCGTCAGACATAACTCCTCGCGGAGAAACTGGACTAGCAGAATGTGAGGTTCGACGGTAGCGGTAACGGGTTTGCCGTTGACCGTCAGACTGATGCTGAGCGCCATTCTTTCTGTCTCCTTCGGGGATGGAACAGCCGAAGCTCACTCACCGCTTTTCTTCACCGACCTTGCGGACTTCACTACTGTGAGTGTCTGGCTGGGTTCGCGTTTATTTGTTGTAACGATGAGTAAAGCACAAAATTAAGATGGTCGCTATTGGGCTAAAGGTGGGTGGGGGAGCGGGTTAAACGCCTCGAATCGCCTTTTTAAGCTTTTCCCAGAATGTGAGCTGAGTTTGGTCGCGCGTGGCGACGCCGGCCTTGTGCCAGTCAGTACTCAACGAAGCGGCTTGTGCCGCGCTGTTCATTTGTGCGGGCGGAACAGCGCTTTCCGGCATAGGCTTCGGAGCCGATTCAGGCGGCAACGGAGGCGGCGGTGCGGTTGAAAGCGAACGGACAAACCGATGGTTTGGTCCATACGCCGTTATGGAAATGGACGATGCTTTTTCAAAGGGAACTGACTTTCCATCTTCTCCCGTCGAAAAGATATCGAATTCCAAGATTGGAATACACCACTTTGCCTTGTCCCGGGTGGCTTCGTTTTCGTTCTCGTCCAGACAAAGGAATTTGAACGAATCGGGATACTCGTCCGCGCTTTTCCGTTTGGGCAGATCATTCCAGGATTCGATAAATGTGATGGTTCCCGGATGCGGCAAACTTGCTGCCTGAAAACCATCCAATGAGAATTCTTTTGACATCGGTTTTTCCTGTGTTTGGGTCGAGCATGCAGTGGTCAGCACGGCCGCCATCAGTGCGCCGGCAATTGATTCGATTGACTTCGTCATGTCGCAATCGAATCGAAGTAGTTAAACCTCGCTGGATAGCGTTTTCTTCCCTCTGCCTCACACGGTGTCCCTTTGCTCGACCAATACATATTTCCGGACTCAGCAAAGTCTTCATTTGCGTTCCGCCGCGCATATTGCGACGGAGCTTGACCATCGCTAGCTATCGCCTCCTCAAATCTTTGCTTCATCACGGGGTCTTTCCAAAGCGTCTCGCTAACCTGATGTCCCGTCTCGTGAAGCATCGTGCTGTCGATGTACCGTTGCGGGATCTCGCTGTGTCCTTTCCACGCACGCCAAGGATAGAACGCGACACCTTGTTTCAAGCTGGCAGTCGCCGCCGATGAAAAGTCCGGTTGCCCATAGTCCCGCTGCCAGATCGAGTCTTCGGGATTCGGGCCCGCATTGGTGGTGATTTGCCCGATATTTTCCAGATTCCGTGGCGGTAGTTTTTCCAGCGCTTTCGCGAGTTGGACCTCTCTCACCATCGGCAAGCCGTCCGCGACGGGACCTGCCGGGACATAAATCGGAATCCGTTTATCACCGATCAATACATCGTATTGTGTTGCCGGCGCTTCACCGCCAGCCGGAAAATCTGCTTCAGTCAGTTTCCCTGCCGACACGCTGGCCGAATTCCTTGAAACGTAAAAACCAGGCGGCGCGTCGATTCGGCCTTTTGAATTATCGAGATAGGAACAATCCGTTGTTGTTCTATCGTCAGAAGAGGGTGCCGGGCTGGAAACACTCGATTCTGCGAGATGCTGTTTCACCTGTTGCCCAATCGGCAGTACTTTTGATAGTGGCATGCCCATCGCTGAAAAGCCCATTGCAGCTAACTCTTGCGGCTCGAACGACATAAACATGCCGCTCTGCGATGCAATCAAATGAGGCTTCGGATCACATTCGCAGGCACAGAGGTCGTTATCTAAGGCAGGTTCTTTGTTCATCCATTTTCCGGGACGGCGTGGCCCCCACGGAACGATGGTCCCAATCGTCTTGCAGACGGGACAACGGACCTTCGCATTAAGATAAGTAAGGTGTACACCGCCGTATTTGACTTTATCGATCCCTTCAATGATCGTTGCGCCGTTCGTCGCTATATCACCAACGCTAAGATAGTCTCGTCTCATCGGTTCTTTTCCTTTACTGAATCAGAACCATGACTTTTATCGGCACCTGTCTTCGTCGGTGAATCGGACAAGTCTTAAAGGTGGGATGAAGACGAAATAAAAGCACAAAGGCCGCTTCAACGTATGTTGAAACGGCCTTTGTGCTTTTACTTCTGAAGTTCTACCTCGGCCAGCGACGCATAACCCCGCAGCGCTCCGAGGCTCAGCCTCAAGACTCGTCCATTGGTTACGGGCGCATCACTCCACCCCACGCCCCAATTTCGAATGCCGGCGCGAATAGCAGAAATAGATGGTCAGCCCGATCGTCAGCCACACGGCGAACGCAACCCATGTCACCGCCTGCAGATTCAGCATCAGGAACAGGCAAGCCGCCACAGCCAATATAGGCAGAACCGGCACGCCCGGACAACGGAACGCACGCGGCAGATCGGGATGCGTGCGTCGCAGGATCAGGACGGCGATCGACACCATCGAAAATGCGGCCAGTGTGCCGATATTGATCAACTCGGCAAGCACGTTAAGCGGCACAAGCGCGCCGATCAACCCGAAGAAAATCCCCACGAGCCACGTCGTAAAGAACGGCGTGCCGAATTTCGGATGCACCGTCGACAGCCGCGCCGGCAGCAATCCATCGCGGGACATCGCGTAGATGATCCGTGTCTGGCCGTAGCCCATCACCAGAATCACGGTCAGCATGCCGAGCACCGCGCCCAGATCGATGAAACCCGCCACCCACGGTTGTCCCGCGACTTGCAGCGCAAACGAAACCGGATGCGAAATGCTGGCGAACTGCGCCGCCGGGACAATGCCCGTCACGACCGCCGCCACCGCCACATAAAGCACGGCGCAAACAGCCAGCGACGAAATGATGCCAATCGGCAAATCGCGCTTCGGATTTTTAACTTCTTCCGCCGCCGAAGACACCGAGTCGAAGCCGATAAACGCAAAGAACATCACGGCCGCCGCGCCGAATACGCCGTTCCATCCGTTCGGCATAAATGGATGCCAGTTGGCGGGCGTGACGTGGAACACGCCGACGCCGATCACCATCAGCACGACGGCGACCTTCACCGCCACCATCACATTGTTCACGCGCGCGGATTCCTTGATCCCGATCGACAGCAGCGCCGTGATCACCATCATGACGAGGAACGCGGGCAGGTTGAACAGCGTGAACTGACCCGGCACGGCGCCCGGCGCGGCGGTGAGCACGGTAGGCAACCCAACCCCGAAACCCGAGAGCAGGGACTGCAGATAACCCGACCAGCCAACCGACACCGCCGATGTCGCCAGCCCATATTCCAGCATCAAATCCCAGCCGATGATCCACGCCGCCAGCTCGCCGAGCGTGGCGTACGAGTAGGTGTAGATGGAGCCGGCAACAGGAATTGTCGATGAAAACTCCGCGTAGGCGAGCGCTGCGAGACCGCACGCAATGGCCGCCAGGATGAACGAGACCATCAGCGCCGGACCGGCTTGCACGGCGCCCGTCCCGGTGAGCACAAAAATCCCCGTGCCGATAATCGCGCCAACGCCCAAAAACGTCAGATCGAGCGCGCCCAGCGTTTTTTTGAGTCCGGCGCGCTGCGCGCCGGCGAGCATGTGCTCGATGCTTTTCTTACGGAACAGGGACATGAAAGGGTGGCTCCTCAAACCTCGAGCGCGGCGCGCTAAATCGATTGGAAAACCGGAGATTTTATCGGAGGGAGGGGGATTAAGCGTCGCAAAATGTTGCAGGCAACTGAATTTTGACTTCTTTTCTTCAGCGCAATTTTATTAAATCCATTTAAAAATTGCGCACTGAAATGAATTTGAGATGAATTCAGCTTTTGTAAGCTGAATCAGTATCCGAAGCCGCTTTCAGGCGCACTTGGCGAAACACAGATTGCATAGCGCGGCGGGTTGATCAGTCGCGAAATGAAAAAACCGAAGCGCAAGGCTTCGGTTTTTTTGATCCAGCGTGCCGACGAATCCCGCTCAGCCGACGAATGCCTTCTCCACGACGTAATGTCCCGGATGATTATTGCTGCCTTCCTGGAAGCCCATTTCATCGAGAATTTGACGCGTGTCGCGCAGCATGTGCGGGCTGCCGCAGAGCATCACGCGATCGTTTTCCACGGAGAACGGGGCAACATCGAGATCGGAGAACAGCTTCTTCGTTTCGATAAGATCCGTAATCCGGCCGCGGTTTGCAAATTCTTCGCGCGTGACCGTCGGGTAATACACCAGCTTTTCCTGGATCAATTCGCCCAGGTGCTCGTGCGCCGGAAGATGCTCGGTGATGAAGTCCTTGTACGCGAGTTCGTCGACGAAACGGCAGGTATGCGTGAGCACGATCTTGTCGAAGCGATCATAGACGTCCGGGTCCTTGATAATCGACATGAAAGGAGCGAGGCCCGTACCGGTCGACAGCAGCCACAGCGTTTTGCCGGGCAAGAGGTTGTCCGCGACGAGCGTACCCACCGGCTTCTTGCCGATCAACACGGGATCGCCCACCTTCAAATGCTGAAGACGCGACGTCAGGGGACCGTCCTGCACCTTGATGCTCAGAAACTCCAGATGCTCTTCGTAGTTCGCGCTCGCGAGGCTATAAGCGCGGAGCAGCGGCTTGCCATCGACTTCCAGACCGACCATGGTGAACTGGCCGTTTTCGAAACGGAACGCGGAATCACGCGTGCAAGTGAAGCTGAACAGGGTGTCGGTCCAGTGATGGACGCTCAGAACGGTTTGAGGATTAAGGTTGCTCATAGCTTCATGGATAGTGCGGAATCAGGGCGGCGCAGTAGTGCGTTCCGGCTGCCGTTGAGAAACATCAGGCTCGATTCCAGCGACAACACGTAAAAGGCGCACGTGAAAGGCGCGACGAAAAGCAATGCGTGATGCTAAAGCGGAATTTCCGGCGATACGCGAAAATTGGGCCGATTGCGGCGAAGGCCCGCGCGTTCGGAGCGAATGTTCCGCATTCCCCGCTTCCTCACGCGTAATCCGACATTTTACCGCACACGCGATTTTTGGGTTCGAGGCCGGATTTTCCTCGCTCGGTGCTTTAGCTACGCGCTGCGGCATAAACGTCACAAACGTTCAAGAGTCCGCATGATAGCAATGCCATGCGGGCAGCAAGGCAAAGGCCCTGCTGCCCTCAGGCCAGAGCGCGCAACCCCGGCCCCCATTAGCGTCCGTTCAGATCCGCTGATCCGTCGACGGCTTTTCCCACAGATTGATCCCGCCTTCCGTCGCGTGCTGGTCAATTTCGGCGAGTTCTTCCTTGGAAAACTCCAGGTTCTTCAACGCGCCGACGTTCTCCGTCACTTGTTCCGGACGACTTGCGCCGATCAGCACCGACGTCACGCGGCCGCCGCGCATCGCCCACGCCAAGGCCATTTGCGCGAGGCTTTGGCCGCGCCGCTGCGCGAGATCATTGAGCTTGCGCACATGCTCGATGTTCGTCGCGCTCAAATGCTCCTGCTTCAGCGACCCGCCGCCCGGCTTGTTGACGCGCGCATCTGCCGGAACGCCGTTCAGGTATTTGCCCGTCAACAGCCCTTGCGCCAGCGGCGTGAACGCGATACTGCCCGCGCCGATATCGTCGAGCGTATCGAGCAGATCTTCTTCAATCCACCGGTTCAACATGTTGTAAGACGGCTGATGAATCAGCAGCGGCACCTTGTGTTCGGCCAGCAATTTCGCCATTTCGCGCGTTTTCGCCGACGAATACGACGAAATTCCCACGTACAGCGCCTTGCCCGAATGCACTGCAGTCGCGAGCGCGCCGGCGGTTTCTTCCAGCGGCGTATCGGCATCGAAACGATGCGAATAGAAAATATCCACGTAATCCAGACCCATGCGCTGCAGGCTTTGATCAAGTGACGCCAGCACGTATTTCCGCGATCCGCCGCCCTGGCCGTAAGGTCCCGGCCACATGTCCCAGCCCGCCTTCGACGAAATCAGCAATTCATCGCGATACGGCCGGAAATCGTCCTTGAACAAGCGCCCGAAATTCGTCTCCGCGCTGCCGTACGGCGGGCCGTAGTTGTTCGCCAGATCGAAGTGCGTAATGCCGAGATCGAACGCAGTGCGCAGGATGTCGCGCTGCGTGGAAATCGGCGTGGTGTCGCCGAAGTTGTGCCAAAGACCCAGCGACAACGCCGGCAACTTCAGCCCGCTTTTGCCGCAGGTGCGGTAAGCCATCTGCGAATAGCGCTCGGAAGCTGCTTCGTAAGCCATGACGGAATCCTCGAATTTATGAAAGGGAAAGGGGTGCACTGAGTACAAGCAAGAAACAATCGCGGGGAACATGTCGTCTGACGTGCGCCGGGTCTGCCATGTTAGCGAATCGCGCGAACTCGCGTCGGCCTTGACCCGAAAGACTTCAAGGCTATCCCGATATTCGGGACGCGACCGAATGGCCAGCAAGGGGAACGATTCCCCCGTGAGTCCAGACCAACCCTGTTCATTCGAATGAGGAGAAGTTTCATGGACCCGCTGGACAAACTACGCCCTGTTTACAATTTCTTGCTGACAGCCGGCGTGACGTATGGCTTCGACATACTCATGGCCATACTGATATTGATCGTCGGCTGGTGGGTATCGAATCGGGTCGCGAACACGGTGAAGCGCGCGCTCGGCCGCACCAACGCGGACGCCACGTTCACGCCCGTCATGGCGAGCCTCGTGCAATGGTCAATCCGCGTCGTCGCAATCGTGGCTGCGCTGGGTAAATTCGGCGTCGCGGCGGCGAGCATCCTGACCGTGCTCGGCGCGGCCGGACTGGCTATCGGCTTGGCGCTGCAAGGCACGTTGCAGAACATTGCGGCAGGGCTGATGCTGTTGCTGCTGCGGCCTTTCAAGGTGGGCGATTACATCGAAGGTGCTGGCGCGACGGCCGGAACGGTCAACGAAATCGGCCTGTTCTCCACACGTCTGACAAAAAGCGACGGCGTCATCATGTTCGTGCCGAACAGCACGATCTGGGCGAATCCGGTTACGAACTTCACCGCCAACGACCGCCGCCGCGTGGTGCTGAATGTGATCATTCCGGAAGATCAGAACATCGAGGAATCGCTGGCATCGCTGCACAGGATTGTGGAAACCGATCCGCGCATCATCAATGACGACAAGACCAAACCCTGGATCGCCGTCTCCGATTACACCGATACCGGCGTGAAGCTGAACATCGCCGTCTGGACGAACCGGACCGACTACGCGAACGTGCAGGCTGATTTGCTAAGGCAGATCAAGCCGGGCATCAAGCCTGCTGTGCCCGAGACGGCGCTGGACGCTCCGGCCCGGGCCTAATAAGCTTGCCGTCCGCACATTGAAGAGATTTTTATGACCAAGGCGATTTCCATTGCACTGATCGTAGGTGGCGTCGTGCTGCTGTATTTCGGCGGCCAGTCGTTCCATTCGCTGAGCAACGACGTCTCTCGTTTCTTCACAGGCTCGCCGACCAACAAGACGATCTGGCTGATCGCGGGCGGAATGATAGCCATGCTCGCCGGGCTGATCGGCCTGGCGATGCCGGGCAAGCGCTGACGCGCGGCGTTTGATTCAGGTCAGAGTGGCACGTCTTCCATCGACGCCGATCGCGTACCCGGCAACGGCACGTTGCTGGCACCGCGATAGGTATAGACCAGCGAGAATTTCACCTGTTCGGTGAGATTCTTGCCGGCCGAATGCAGCGTGTTGCAGTGGAAGAAAACGACGTCGCCGGCATTCAATTTCGGCGATACCGCGCTGTGGATCAGCGCTTCGTTCTCAGGCAGGTCGGAGCGGAAGAACTTGGCGTTATCGAAACGTTCCGATGTGAACAGCAACTTGTGCGACATCGGCACGAACCACAGCGCGCCGTTTTCGACCGTTTCGTTGCCAAGCGCGACCCAGGCTGAAACCAGGTCGTCCCGCTCGAAATTCCAATACCGAACATCGCGATGCCAGCCGGTCAGGCTGCCGTACGCCGGATGCTTCGTCATCACGCAATTGTGATGAGCGCGCGAAAGCGTGGGCGCCTCGCCGAAGTAGATCTCCATCCAGCCGCGCACATCGGGCGACGTGGCCCACGCGGCAAATCGCGGATCGCGTTTATACGCGTCAAGCAGCCGGCGCACCGTGTGGCCGCCGGGCGCGTCTTTCGAATTCGGCGCGCCGGGATATTGAAGATCGGCCTCGAACTCCACGGGCGCGGCGGCTTCTTTCAGTTGCTGCTGCGCGACTTGGCGCATGGTTTCGCAAAGCTCCGGCGCGACGAGTCCCGGCACTATCACGTAACCGTTTTCACGCAGCGCACGGACTTGTTCCAACTTCGATTGATTCGGCATATCGACTCACAGGGAAAGCATTTGGCCAGCTGGTTGCATCGCTCAAACAAACCGTAAGAAAGCCAGGTAATTAGGGCGAATACATCGATTGTAAATCGCTCCGCCGGGCCGGAGCGTCGACTCGGCAGTCGCGGCCGACAAAAACCCCCTGCGGGAAAACGCCGACTTCCGGCAGTAACAATTCTTCGATAACCTCCCGGGCGTTGAGAGAGCACATCGGAAAAATGCTGCCGATGAGAATTTATTAAATAAGTGCGCGCTTCAAGTTTGCAACTTTAAATGTGTTCAATTGTTCCAACGGTTGAATGCTTTTTTTGATCCGACTACTGTCGGGTTGCAGCTTTTTGCGAACCCCAGCTTGTGAGATCCATGAATATCCGTTTCGCCAAACGTATCACCCGTGCCGCCGTTCGCGCGGCACGTCCTACGGGCCGCGGCGTCGTCCGCGCGTTGCGCCACCACTCGGCGCGCACTCAAGCGCTCGCAGGGCAATTCAGGAATACCCATCCCGTCGATGGTATTCGCTCGTGGTTCCACGGATTTTTTTCTAATCTGCGATTCAGGGCGGCATCGCGACAGGCCGCATTTAAAGCCTTATTGCGAAAACCGGCGCAATTGCGCGGGCCTGTTGCCAAATTGAAATCTGCGCCCGGCGTCATTAATACGTCGAGCCGCCGTCCGCGTCGGCTTTCCACCAGCGATGGCTGGTTTGCCTTTTCTGTCGGGTGATTATTCGTTAATTGAAAGACAAGGCGGGCTGTGGCCGCCTTTGTTGCGCGCATGTGCCGTTTTGTCACTGTAAGCGGCCGATGAAGTTGATCGTTTCGACCGCTGCGCTGGCTATCACGCCGCCCCCCGGAATTCAAAAAGCCCGCCGAGCGCAATGCTCGGCGGGCTTTTTTACAAACTAGTCTAAGAAAGACTTAGGCCGTTTCAGCCACCGGTTCCGTACCAGCAGCTTCAGCCAGCAACAGCGCCTTGTCCGTGGCTTCCCATGTGAACTCCGGCTCTTCGCGGCCAAAGTGACCATACGCGGCCGACTTCTCATAGATCGGACGCAGCAGGTCCAGCATCTGGATGATGCCCTTCGGGCGCAGATCGAAATGCTCGAGCACGAGTTCCTGAATCTTCGCATCCGATACGCGGCCCGTGCCGAACGTGTTCACCATGACGGAAGTCGGACGTGCCACGCCGATAGCGTACGACACCTGAATCAGGCAACGTGAAGCCAAACCAGCCGCGACGATGTTCTTCGCGACATAACGACCGGCGTAAGCTGCCGAACGATCGACCTTCGACGGGTCCTTGCCGGAAAACGCGCCGCCACCATGAGGCGCTGCGCCACCATAGGTATCGACGATGATCTTGCGACCCGTCAATCCGCAATCGCCTTGCGGACCGCCGATCACGAAACGTCCGGTCGGGTTCACGAGGAACTTGATGTCGCCCTTGATCAGTTCGGGCGGAAGCACCGGCTTGATGATCTCTTCAATCACCGCTTCACGCAGCGCTTTCAATTCGATGTCCGGCGCATGTTGCGTGGAGAGCACGACGGTATCAATGCTGTGCGCCTTGCCATCGACATAACGCACCGTTACTTGCGACTTCGCGTCCGGACGCAGCCAGTTCAGGCGGCCGTCGCGGCGCAGATTCGCCTGACGTTCAACCAGCCGGTGTGCCAGATGAATAGGCAGCGGCATCAACTCGGGCGTTTCGTCGCAGGCATAGCCGAACATCAGGCCTTGGTCGCCGGCGCCTTGATCAAGGTTGTCGTCGTGAGCGGCGTCCACGCCTTGTGCGATGTCGCGCGACTGTTTGTCGTACGCAACGAGCACCGCGCAACCGCGATAGTCGATACCGTATTCCGTGTTGTCGTAACCGATCCGCTTGATGGTGTCACGCGCGACCTGAATGTAGTCGACGTTGGCCTGCGTGGTGATTTCGCCCGCCAGGACCACAAGTCCGGTATTGCAAAGCGTTTCGGCGGCGACGCGCGAATACTTGTCCTGCGCCAGGATGGCGTCGAGGATGGCGTCGGAGATTTGGTCGGCTACCTTGTCCGGGTGGCCTTCGGAGACGGATTCAGAGGTAAAGAAGTAATTGTTTGACACGCTTCAGACTCCATTTTGAGTACGGGTAGGTTGCTCACGTAGCCGACTTCGTTTGGAGTCTGAAGCGGCGACGCTTTAGCGGAAATCATGGTCCGGAAAGCGCCGTTAAGCGCCATCCGGCTTCGCCCCGCAAGTTGTCCATTAACTCGGCGAAGGTTTTATTATAGCGGCTTCTCACTTTTGTCACAGAGCCGAACGTTTGCTGCCGAACAAGAAAAACCAAATTCCGTGCGATGCCTGGAACGCTCCCCGGCATAGTCCCAAACCCGCTGTCCCGGCCTTCAGGAGCGTTACATGTTAGGTCGCATCGGCGTCGCGCTCGCGGTGGGCCTCCTTAAACTGCTCGCCCTCATTCCCTACGGCATCACAGCCCGTTTCGGCGATGGCCTCGGCTGGCTGCTTTATCAGATCCCGAGCCATCGCAAACGGATCGTGCATATCAACCTCGGCCTGTGCTTTCCCGAATGGGCGCCCGAACGACGTGAAGAGGTCGCGCAGATGCATTTCCGGCACGCGATCCGCAGTTACGTTGAACGAAGCGTGCAATGGTTCGGCTCAGCCGAAAAGCTCAAGAAGCTGATCCAGGTGGACAGCGAGGTCGATCTGCTCGATCCCGACATGCCGCCCACGTTGCTGCTCGGTTTTCACTTCGTGGCAATCGAAGCCGCTTCGGTATGGATCAACTACTCGCTGCACAGACCCTGTGGATCGCTATATCAACCGATGTCGAACAAGACGCTCGACGACGTGGCCAAGAAGCAGCGCGGCCGCTTCGATGCCGAAATGGCGAGCCGCGCGGACAGTGCGCGAATCGTGCTGCGCTGGCTTCGCGACCGCAAGCCGGTCATGCTCGGCGCCGACATGGACTACGGCATGCGCAATTCCACGTTCGTTCCGTTCTTCGGCGTGCAAGCTTGCACGCTGACGGCAGTCGGGCGTCTGGCCAAGACGGGACACGCGCAAATCATGCCGTTCGTGGGCGAGGTGCTGCCGAACTACAAGGGTTATAAGCTGAAGGTGTTCAAGCCGTGGGATAACTACCCGACCGGCGACGACGCAGCCGACGCGCGCCGCATGAACGCGTTTCTCGAAGAGCAGGTGCGGCTCATGCCCGAGCAGTATTACTGGGTGCACAAGCGCTTCAAGACGAGGCCGCCGGGTGAGCCTGGCTTTTATTGAATATCCGCGAAACGCCGGGCGAATGCTGCACGAAACCGGGCTCATCCCCCATTCGGTCTAGTGCATGCGCTCCCTGCGCGTCACTTACAATAGCGCCATGAAACTCGAATTCACCAAAATGCACGGCGCGGGTAACGACTTTGTCGTTCTCGACGGCTACTCGAAACCGCTTTCGCTGAGTGGGGCCCAGGTGCGCTCGCTCGCAGACCGGCACTTCGGTGTGGGCGCAGATCAATTGCTGCTGGTTGAAAAGCCGGACATCGAAGGTGTTGACTTCAAGTACCGCATTTTCAATTGCGACGGCGGTGAAGTAGAGCATTGCGGCAACGGTGCGCGCTGTTTCGTGAAGTTCGTGCGGGACCAGGGACTTACCAGCAAGATGAGCGTGCGGGTGCAGGTGCAGCAAGGTGTGATCGTCCTGAGCATGCAGGAGAACGGCGACGTAGTGGTAGACATGGGGCGTCCGGAGTTCCAACCGGCGCTCGTGCCGTTCAATTCCGAAGGACTGGAAGGCCGCATCGAAGGCGCTGATACGCTCTGGCCGCTCGACGTGCAAGGCGAAACTCGCTGGGTGTCGGCGGTATCGATGGGTAATCCGCATGCAGTGCAGATCGTGGCCGACGTCGAGACCGCGCCCGTATTAACAGAAGGTCCGCTGATCGAGCATCATCCGCGCTTCCCGAAGCGGGTGAACGCGGGCTTCATGCAGATCGTGAATCGCAGCGCGGTGAAGCTGCGTGTCTTTGAACGCGGCGCGGGCGAAACGCTGGCATGCGGCACGGGTGCCTGCGCAGCCGTTGCGGCAGGTATCCGGCGCGGCCTGCTCGACTCGCCGGTGCAGGTCCAGACCCATGGCGGCATGCTGACCATCACGTGGGACGGCGCGCGCGACCCCGCTGCGCCGCTCTTCATGGCCGGACCGGCCACTACCGTATTCGAAGGTGTGATCGAGCTTGACCCCAAGCTCGCCAACGCCGATTGACCGTCAGGAACCCGATGCTGCCCGATACCATGAACGAACGTGAAGTCGCCGATTATCTGATCGCCAATCCGGATTTCTTTGCCGAACACGCCGAGCTGCTGGGCGCAATCCGGCTTTCGAATCCGCACGGCAAGTCGGCGGTGTCGCTGCAGGAAAGGCAGATGGAAATGCTGCGCGACAAGAACAAGCAGATGGAACGCCGGCTGGCCGAATTGCTGCGTTACGGGCATGAGAACGACAGCATCGCGGCGAAGTTTCATCGATGGACAATTCGCGTCATGTCCGAGCGCGATCCGCACGCCCTGCCGAAGACAATTCCGGCCGGTCTCTGCGAAATCTTCGAAGTGCCGCAAGCCGCGCTGCGCGTGTGGGATGTCGCGGAACCTTACGCACAGGCCGAGTTCGCGCGGACCACGAGTGAGGAAGTGCGGTCCTTCACGAGCAGCCTGACCACGCCGTATTGCGGGCCGAATACCGGCTTCGAGGCGGCGCAGTGGCTGACGTCGGCGAGTTCGGTCTCGGTGGCTTCGGCTACAACGGATGGTGTCGTCGATACAGCGAACACCACCGAATCCATCGCGCTGCTCGCGCTGCGCGATCCGGCGGCCGGTCCGGATGCGCCCTCGTTCGGCTTGCTCGTCATGGGTTCGCCTGATCCACGCCGTTTCCACGAAGGCATGGCGACCGACTTTCTCACGCAGATCGGCACGCTTGCCAGCGCCGCGCTCAGCCGCTTGCTGCCCCACTGACATGATCGCCGATCCGATTGCCGCCTATCTGTCGATGCTCGAGAACGAGCGGCGGCTGTCGGAACACACGTTGCGCGGTTATACGCACGAACTCGACCAACTGAAGAAGCTGGCCAACGGCCGTGCGCTCGAGTCGCTGACTGCCACGGACATGCGCGGCGCCGTGGCGCGCGCTCACGGCGGCGGCTTGTCCGCGCGGTCCATCGCGCACCGCCTGTCGGCGTGGCGCGCGTTTTATCGATGGCTCGCGGAGAAGGTCGAGATGCCGGCGAATCCGGTCGCAACCGTGCGAGCGCCGAAACGTGCGAAGAGCTTGCCTAAAGCGCTTTCCGTCGATGACGCCAACGCCCTCATGGAAGCGCCCCAAGCGGATACGCCCGAAGCGCTGCGCGATCACGCGATTCTCGAATTGTTCTATTCGTCCGGATTGCGGCTGGCCGAACTGGTCGGGCTGGACGTGCATTTCGTGCAATCGGAAGAATATTCGTCGGCCGGCTGGCTCGATCTCGCCAGCACCGAGGTGAATGTCCTGGGCAAGGGGAATCGGCGGCGGTCGGTGCCTGTCGGAAGCAAGGCGATTATTGCGTTACGCGCGTGGATCGACGTGCGCGAGCAATTCGTGAAGCTCGATCCGCATGCGCTGTTTTTATCGGTGCGGGGCAACCGGATGTCGCCGAATGTGGTGCGTGATCGCGTGAAACGCATGGCGTTGCTGGCCGGCGTGCCAACGAATGTGCATCCTCACGTGCTGCGGCATTCGTTCGCCACGCACGTGCTGCAATCCAGCGGCGACCTTCGCGCCGTGCAGGAACTGCTGGGTCACGCCAGCATCACGGCCACGCAGGTTTATACGTCGCTTGATTTCCAGCATCTCGCCCGCGTCTACGATCAGGCGCATCCACGCGCAAAAAAACGAGATTAGACCCGACGTTGCTGCAACAACGGGCGTACATCGATTCACGCATTACAAACATCAAACCGCGGTCCGAACCCTCAAAAGCGCGCTTCTTCGTCAATAGCGAGCGCTTTCACCAAAGACCCGAATGAACATCATCACGCTGAAACCAGCGAAAGACAAGTCGCTCGCGCGCCGCCACCCGTGGATTTATGCGAACGCGATCGAACACGTTGAAGGCAAACCCGCGCCCGGCGCAACCGTGCTGATCCGCGCCCACGACGGGAGTTTTCTGGCGCGCGCGTCCTACAGTCCGGTGTCGCAGATTCGTGCACGCGTGTGGAGTTTCGACGAAACCGAGCCCATCGATCACGCGTTTTTCAAGCGGCGCGTGCAGCGGGCAATCGCGCATCGGCGAACGATGGTGCATGACACGGGCGCCACGCGGCTGATTTTCGGCGAAGCGGACGGGCTGCCGGGGCTGATAGTCGACTACTACATCGCCGACGATGAAACCCGGCGTGGCCAGTTGGTCTGCCAGTTCATGGCGACCGGCGTGGAAAGCTGGAAAGAGGCGATCGTGCAGGCGCTGATCGGCGCAACTGGTTGCCCGAACGTGTACGAGCGATCGGATGTATCGATCCGACAAAAAGAAGGGCTCGAACCCATCACCGGCGTGCTGGCAGGCGATCCGCCGCCGGAAACCCTGATGATCGCGAATGAAGGCGGCGTCCGTTATCACATCGACGTAGAACGGGGCCACAAAACCGGCTTCTACATCGATCAGCGCGACAACCGCGCGCTGGTCCGGCAATACGCCGGCGACCGCGACGTGCTCAATTGCTTCTGCTACACGGGCGGCTTTTCGCTTGCGGCGTTGAAAGGCGGCGCGAAACGCGTGGTGTCGATCGACTCTTCAGGCGACGCGCTCGCGCTTGCGCAGCGAAATGTGACAGCGAACGGCTTCGATCCGCAACGCGCCGAGTGGCTCGACGCCGACGCGTTCAAAACCTTGCGCCGCCTGCATGAAGACGGCGAGCGCTTCGACCTGATCGTGCTCGATCCGCCGAAATTCGCGCCATCGCGGGAACATGTGGACCGTGCCGCGCGTGCTTACAAGGACATCAACCTGTGCGGCTTCAGGCTGTTGCGCCCGGGCGGTCTGATGTTCACGTATTCATGCTCGGGCGCGATCGACGCCGACTTGTTTCAAAAGATCGTGGCAGGCGCGGCCGCCGACGCCAAAGTCGACGCGCGCATTCTCAAGCGCCTCGGCGCGGGCGTCGATCACCCGCTTTTGACCGCGTTTCCCGAAGGGGAATACCTGAAAGGCCTATTGTTGCAAATCGCGTGATCGCCCATAGTTGAGCGCTTCAGACCGTGGGCGTTCAAGGCGCACAAAGCGCCCGCTTGACAAATATGTTTCAATAATCGACCGACTGTGTGTTTTCGAGAGCAGCGCAAGCAGCGCGCGCAACCCGAAAACACGCCGCACGACCCTTCGACTTCAAAGAACAGGCGACCATCATGATTCCCGTTACCATCCTGACCGGCTTTTTGGGCAGCGGCAAAACCACGTTGCTCAAGCGCATCCTGAACGACAAGCACGGCATGAAGATCGCCGTGATCGAAAACGAGTTCGGCGAAGAAAACATCGACAACGAAATTCTCGTTCAGGAAACGAATGAGCAGATCATCCAGATGAGCAACGGCTGTATCTGCTGCACGATTCGCGGCGATCTGGCGCGGGCTCTGGAAGACCTCGCCGACCGCAAGAAGGCCGGTACGCTGAACTTCGACCGCGTGGTGATCGAAACTACGGGGCTCGCCAATCCTGGTCCGGTCGCGCAGACGTTCTTCATGGACAACGCCATCGCCGACGAATTCTTGCTCGACGCCATCATTACGCTTGTGGATGCCAAGCACGCCAATCATCAGCTCGACGAGCATGAAGTCGTGCAGCGCCAGGTGGGCTTTGCGGACCGGCTGTTCATCACGAAGTCGGATCTGGTCGACGCCGCCGCGCTCGATGCGCTCAAGCACCGGCTGGTCCACATGAACCCGCGCGCCGCGATCAAGGTGGTGAATTTCGGTGAAGCGGACATCAAGGAAATCTTCGACCTGCGCGGCTTCAACCTGAACTCGAAGCTCGAAATCGATCCGGATTTCCTGGCGGAAGACGATCATGCGCACGATCACGCCGCGCACGACCACGCACACGACGACGATCACGACCACGCCACTTGCGGCCACGATCACAGCCACGACCACGAACATGGCCACGCGAATCACCATCACGCGCACCACGACGACAAGATCAAGTCATTCGTGTTTCGCAGCGACCGCGCGTTCGATCCGAACCGGCTCGAGGATTTCCTCGGCGGCATTCTGCAGATCTACGGCGAACGCCTGCTGCGCTACAAGGGCGTGCTTTATATGAAGGGCGTCGATCGCAAGGTCGTGTTCCAGGGCGTCCATCAAATGATGGGCAGCGATCTTGCAGCCAAATGGCAGCCCATTGAAAAGAAGAACAGCAAAATGGTATTTATCGGCATCGAATTGCCGCAGGATCTGATTATCGACGGGCTTACTGCTTGCCTGGTCTGATCGGCTAATGATCGGTTAGTCAAGAAAGAAGAAGCACAAAGCGCGAAGCCGCCAAGCGGTTTTGCGCTCTTGTTCGAGCGCATCCCCGCACGAAACCCTCCGTTTTTGGCACAGTTCTCGCTATTTCTCCCCTGTATCGCAACCATCCCGACCCGCCGACGCGGCTAGAATCGCTGCGCTTGAACAGTCCGACGCCAGTCCGACGCTTCCTCGCGATGTCCATCGTTGCAATATGTGCTTGCACCCTCCAACAAGCATCGCTTTTTAAACGTCGTCGCGTTATATTTTTGAGATAACGAACGAATCGCACCAGTGTTTTGCTCAGGTGTAGTACGCAATTGCGATTCAGTTACAATACAGCCCCACTGGAGAAGCCGGTAAATAGTCAATCTCGCGTCAATTTCCGGCATCAAGGCCCCGGCGCAAGGGGCACTCGAACGTGCCCCCGTTGATGCAGCGAGCCGCGAGCGTTGTTTCACAAATCGTGCGCGAAGGTGGTGGAAGTGAAAAGTAAGGTGTTGTGCCGAACATCGGACCCTGGACGATTCGCTTGAGAATCAAGCTAGAGAATCAGTTTCAGAGGAATCGGCCGCGAGGCGTTTTCCAGCGCCGCGAAAGTAGCAGCCCGTTTGGCGCAGTACGTGCATGCAAGTAGTTGTTGGCGAGTATCGCTGAAGTGCGGGTAATCCGGACGACGGCGGCGGCGAGCGCGGCGAGCGACCGCGAAGATGGCGAACAACATCGCCCCACATTGAAGAAGCAAGCCAGATGACGACGAAACGACTGTTGACCGAAGACGAAATCCAGAAGATGGGCGACAAGGATTACATGAACGAGGATCAACTCGCGTTCTTCAGGGTCCGACTGGAACAGCTGCAGGCCGACATTCTCAAGAATGCGGGCCAGACGACGGAAAACCTGCGGGAAACCGTCATTGTTCCGGACCCGGCGGATCGCGCGACGATCGAGGAAGAACACGCCCTCGAACTGCGCACCCGTGACCGCGAGCGCAAGCTGCTGAAGAAAGTGCAGCAGTCGCTTGCGCGTATCGAGTCCGGCGATTACGGGTGGTGCGAGGAAACGGGCGAACCCATCGGCATTCCTCGACTGATCGCGCGCCCGACGGCCACGCTCTCGCTCGAAGCGCAGGAACGGCGCGAATTGCGTCAAAAGCTGTTCGGCGACTGATACGAGAAAGCGGCACGCGCTGCGGCCTTGGCCGCGGCGGGAAACTTGCCGGCTCGAAAACACAAAAGGCACACGAAAGGCACACGAAAAATCGTGTGCCTTTTTGTCTTTGTGTACCGTTTTCATGTCACGAAGAGCCCAATCCGTCAGACGATCGCGCCGCAAACGTCATCGCACACAAGATGGCTCAGGACGCGTCTTGATAAATTCCGCAGCGCCCTAAAATTAGCTGGACGCGCTCTCGTAGCGCGGGCGTGATGTGAGTCCCGCCGAGCGCAACGTCGCAACGCGCCCGGACTCCGCACGTTCCCCAGGATTCCCCGGCGACGCGGCGGCACATGCCTCACCGGCCGCCGCGCCCACTCCGCTTTCAAAGGAATGCACATGGAACAATTTCACGGCACGACCATCGTCTCTGTGCGACGCGGCGGCAAAGTCGCCCTAGGCGGCGACGGTCAAGTGACACTTGGCAACATCGTCATGAAGGGCGGCGCCAAGAAAGTGCGCCGCATTTACGGCGGCAAGGTGCTGGTCGGTTTCGCGGGCGGCACGGCCGACGCGTTTTCCCTCCTCGACCGCTTCGAAGCCAAGCTGGAAAAACATCAGGGCAATCTGACGCGCGCCGCCGTCGAACTCGCAAAAGACTGGCGCACGGACCGCATGCTGCGCCGGCTAGAGGCCATGCTGATCGCAGCCGATGCCCAAACCACGCTGGTCATCACCGGTAACGGCGACGTCCTCGATCCGGAAAACGGCATTTGCGCGATCGGTTCAGGCGGCGCCTATGCGCAGGCCGCGGCGCAGGCGCTCACCGAAAACACCGAACTCTCGCCACGCGATATCGTCGAAAAGGCGCTGACTATTGCGGGCGACATGTGCATTTATACGAACCACAATCGCGTCATCGAGACGATCGAGTAACACGCGCTTTCGCGTATTCGCGAGCACAGGACAAGGACCAACGATGACCACCATGATGACTCCCGCCGAGATCGTCTCGGAACTCGACAAACACATCATCGGCCAGGGCCGCGCGAAGAAAGCCGTCGCGGTCGCGCTGCGCAACCGGTGGCGGCGCCAGCAGGTCGCCGAGCCGTTGCGTCAGGAAATCACGCCGAAGAACATTCTGATGATCGGACCGACCGGCGTCGGCAAGACGGAAATCGCGCGTCGCCTGGCGAAGCTCGCCGATGCGCCGTTCATCAAGATCGAAGCGACGAAGTTCACCGAAGTCGGCTACGTGGGTCGCGATGTGGATAGCATCGTGCGGGATCTGATCGAAATTTCGGTCAAGCAGACGCGTGAAAGCGAGATGCGCAAAGTGCGTTCGCGGGCAATCGATCGCGCCGAAGACCGGATTCTCGACATCCTGTTGCCGAGCGCGCGCCCGGTTGGTTTTGGTGCCGCGGAGTTGCAAGACGACAGCGCGAACAGCACGCGCCAGACCTTTCGCAAGCGTCTGCGCGAAGGTCTGCTGGACGACAAGGAAGTGGAAATCGATATTGAATCCCCGCAGGCGAGCATGGATATCATGGGGCCGCCGGGCATGGAGGAGATGACGGACCAGATTCGTTCGATGTTTGCGAATATCGGCGGCGGCAAAAAGACGCATCGAAAGGTGAAGGTCAAGGACGCGCTGAAGATGCTCACCGACGAAGAAGCCGGCAAGCTGCTGAACGACGAAGAGGTCAAGCAGAAGGCGGTTTTCAATGTCGAGCAGAACGGCATCGTGTTCCTGGATGAAATCGACAAGATCGCGTCGCGCAGCGAAACCGGCGGCGCGGAAGTATCGCGGGCGGGCGTGCAGCGCGATCTGCTACCGCTCGTGGAAGGCACCACGATCAACACGAAATACGGGATGATCAGGACCGATCACATCCTGTTTATCGCGAGCGGCGCGTTCCACCTGGCCAAGCCGAGTGACCTGATCCCTGAACTACAAGGGCGTTTTCCGATTCGCGTGGAACTGGATTCGCTGTCGGTGGAGGACTTCGAGTCCATCCTGAACACGACCGATGCCAGCCTCGTGAAGCAGTACACGGCGTTGTTGGCAACCGAAGACGTCCAGCTGGATTTCAGCACGGACGGCATTCGCCGGATGGCCGAGATCGCGTTTTCGGTGAACGAGAAGACCGAGAATATCGGTGCGCGGCGGCTCTATACCGTGATCGAAAAGCTGCTTGAGGAAGTGTCCTTCGCGGCAGGCAATCACGCGGGACATCCTGTGAAGATCGATGCGGCTTACGTCGATAAAGCGCTGAACGATGTAGCCGACGACGAGGATTTGTCGCGCTACGTGCTGTAAAAACTGAAGCTGAATAGAAAAGAGCGGCTCCCAATTTCACGATAAACCGTGAAATTGGGAGCCGCTCTTTTGCGTTCTGCCCGACGTTTACTGCCGCACGGGCTTCTTCGCCAGCTTGCGCTGCAGCGTTCGCCGATGCATGTTCAACGCCCGCGCCGTCGCCGAAATATTGCCGCTGTTCTCGGCCAGCACGCGCTGAATATGCTCCCACTCCAGCCGCGCGACCGACAACAACGCCGGATGCTCGATGGCGTCCTCCGCCGTCTGCTCGCTGGCCTCTTCCTGCAGCGCCGACAGAATTGTCTCGACGTTCGCCGGCTTGGCCAGATAGTTATCGGCGCCGTCTTTCACGGCCTGGACCGCCGTCGCGATGCTCGCATAACCCGTCAGCACGAGAATCCGCGCATCGGGTTGAAGGTCGCGTAACGGTGCGACGAGCGTCAACCCGGAATCGTTGCCGAGATGCAAATCGACGGTGATTTGCCCGAATTTCTGTGTGTTCGCCAGCCTTAATGCGGTGGCCGCGTCATGCGCCTGGTGCGGCGTATAGCCGCGCCGTGTCAAGCCGCGCGCGAGAATGCCCGAGAACACTTCATCGTCGTCGATAACCAAAAAATTTGTGTCGCTCATGCTCGTTTCTCCGTGGAGACGGAAGCGGCAACTCCGCCGCGGCCCGTCCTTGCTGCTTTTTCCCGCGATTCGATGGCGCTGGTATCGGCGAGACGCAATATGGCGTGCGTGCCGCGCGGGCTGGCCGCAGTCAGCTCGATCGACCCGCCGAGCCTTGTCGCCGCTGAGAAGGCCAGATACAAGCCGACGCCGTGGCCGCCTTGCGTGCTGTCGACCGGCGCCGCGCCGAGCGAACCCCGCAATGCGGCGGGGATACCGGGGCCTTGATCGCGGACATCGAATTGAATCACGGGTTCGCCAAGATGCCGCGCCGCCGATGTCGCAAGCGTCACCGAATCGCTGCTCGCCCGCGCCGCATTATCCAGCAGAATGGTCAGGATTTGCCCGACCGCCACGGGATCACTCAGAAAGAACCCCGCGCGTTCATGCTCCTCCGCTTCGATCAACTCGAAGCGCACATGCGGATGGCGCAGCCGCCATTGTTCGACAAAGCCATGCAGCCAGTCGTCCAGCGGTTGTCGGGGCGCAGGTTCCGTCGCGCGGCTGCGCAGGCGCGCAAGCGCTGACGTGCACAAACTCATTTGCTGCTCGAGCAACTCGATGTCGGCGGAATAAGGCGCGAGATGCGGGTCGTGGCGGGCGGAATCGCGTAATTCCTCGCTGAGCATGGCAATCGTCGACAACGGCGTGCCTATTTCGTGTGCAACCGTTGCGGCCTGAACACCCAGCGCGACGGCGCGTTCATCACGCAGAAGCCGCTCTTGGGCATCGGCTAGCGCAAAATCGCGGGCTCGCAACGCGCGCGACATTCGCGCCACGAACCAGCCGATCAATCCCACGCTCACCATGAAGTTCACCCACAGCCCGATCCGGAAATACTCGAACAGATTCAGCGGATCTTCCATGTTCAGCGGCACGTAGCTGACCGTCAGCAAGGCGTAACAGGTCACCGCGAACAACGCGAGCCAGACCATCAAGTTCCACGGCAATACGGCCGAAGCAATTGCCAGCGAGGGCAGATAAAGCGTGACGAACGGATTCGTCGCGCCGCCGCTCAGGAACAGGAGCGCGGACAACGCGCCGAGATCGACCCAGAGTTGTCCGAACAGTTCGAGGTTGGTTTCGGGCTGCGCGCGCGCGACGCGCACCCACGTCAACGCATTGAACAATACTTCCAGCGCGACAATGGTCAGCATCGCCGCCATGGGGAGATGCGCACCGTAAAACGTCTGTACGACGGCAATTGTCACCAATTGACCGATGATCGCGAGGCTGCGAAGCCAAAACAAGTGACCGAGATTGACGCGGCCGGTATTCGTTATTCGATGCATCGCAGTGAATTTCGCCTCAAATTTAAGAATAGTCTAATGGCTGGACTTGGCGGAATGCCGCAACATCGAGTGTTGTCTCGTACAGGGCGGCCAGGCCGCACACTCACATGAATCGTAGCGACTCCTCCCGCCCCAATCCGCTTCCCAACGAAGCGCCGCAAGCTCAAGACACCATTATCTCGCGCGTCCTTCCCGCGTTCCTCGACCACGCCCGACATGCGGACGCGCAAGGCCAGCAGGCCGAACGCGCCGTCTGGCTTCAGGCCGCGGCAATGCTCCAGCCGGAACGCGTAAATACGGGGCTCGATCTGGTCGACGCCATGCTGAAGCAGAACCGTCTTGCCGAGGGCATTCAGCTTGCCGCTCAACTCGTCGATGCCAATCCGCAGCACGCGCTTGCGCTCTGGTATCTTGGCTACGCGCTTCAGCTCGCCGGCCGTCATGCCGACGCCATTCCGTTCTACAAGCGTGCTCACGCTGTCGACGCAGCCGTGCCCACATTGCGCAACAATCTGGCCGTCGCGTATGAACTCACCGGCCAGGACAACGATGCGTTGGGTCTGCTGGAAGAAGCCGTAGCCGCGAATCCCGACGATATCGAAGCGTGGACGAATTTGTCGCGTGTGTATCCGCGCCGCCTTGAACTTGAGCACGCGCTCGCGGCCGGCGAGCGCTCGGTTCAGATTCAGCCGTCGAATGGGCTTGCGTTGTCGAATTACAGTCTCGCGCTGAAGGAAGGGCAACGCTGGAATGAGGCCACGGCAGCCGCGCAAGCCGCCGCCGAAAACGCTCCTCAAATGCCGCGCTTCCCATTCAATCTCTCCATTCTGGATCTCGTGCAGGGCAACTATGCGCGCGGCTGGGTCAACTTCGAGTCGCGCTGGGATGGTTCCAGCGAGCTGCGCGATGCGCATCCGAACTTCTCTGCGCCACGCTGGAATGGCGAAGCATTGCGCGGCAAAACCCTGCTGCTATGGGGCGAGCAAGGTTTTGGCGACGTACTGCAATTCTCCCGTTTCGTCCCGATGCTCGCAAAACAGGTTCACGCGCAGGGCGGCAAGCTGGTGTGGGCGGCGTTCAAGGCGGTGTATCCGCTGATGGCGCGCATGGCGCCGAAAACGGTCGAATGTATTCCGCACGACGGCCCGTTGCCCGAGTTCGACTTCCATTTCCCGATGTTGAGCTTGCCGCTGCATTTCGGTATTGAAGAGGAAACGATTCCGGCCAAGCGCGCCTATCTTTCTCCCAATCCCGATCTCGCTGCCGAGTGGCGGACGGAATTCGCCGCAGACAAACGCCTGCGCGTCGGTCTCGTATGGAGCGGCGGCGAAACCCATCAACGCAATATGTTCCGCCGCGTGGGCATCGAACGGTATGCGAAGGCGTTCAGTGGTATTGAAAATATCGCGTTTTTCTCGTTGCAAAAGGATGCGTCGGGCGCGGTATCGACGGCTCGGGACGGCGGCTTCGAGATCGCGGACCGCACCGGCAAGTTCGAAACGTTCGACGACACGGCAGCGTTTATCGATTCACTCGATCTCGTGATTACCGTCTGCACAAGCATCGCGCATCTGGCAGCGGCACTCGGCAAGCCAACGTGGATTCTCCTCGACGTCAATCCGCACTGGGTCTGGCAGTTGGAGCGTACCGACAGCCCCTGGTATCCGACGGCAACGCTGTACAGGCAGAAAACGTTCGCGCAGTGGGACCCGGTCATGGAAGACGTTGCGCGTGATCTGGCTGCGCTCGCCGCGAACCACACCGTCACGACGTCGCGCAAGCGGGCTACAAAGAAAGCAGCGGTGTAAGGATTTCGAGGTTTTCACCACGTAAAACGGCGATTCGGGCAACCGAATCGCCGTTTTTCATTTGTGCGCGTCACGCCCTGTCTTTTCACGCAGGCACGCGGGGCACAGACACGTCATGCGCGGATTTAGCTCATTTGCCGACAATGCATGGAGCGACGCGCACCAGCATTCGGCATCGCCCATTTCGCGGCCACAACGAAATTGCGCGCCGCAACGAGCGCAACATTGGGTAGCGGTATCGGTGTCGTCCATGATCCAGGTCAATCTTTGGTAAGCCGGGCAGCCTCGCGTCCACTCGAATCATTATTTCACGCGCCAATCCCGCACCGGCGTGAGCGCGCGTCAACTTTTGCCCGTTGCCGCAATGCAACCCAAAACGTCTGATGCAGCGCGTCAGTCCTGTACAATTCCGCCTGTTTAAACTGCCCTTCGCCCCTTCGCCGCCATGTCCGAGCTTCCCGACCTTACGCAGATCGCGCCGACCCTGAAAGCCGAAATTCTGGCTGAGGCGTTGCCCTACATTCGCCAGTATCACGGGAAGACCATCGTGATCAAATACGGCGGCAATGCAATGACCGAGGAGCGCCTGAAACAGGGCTTCGCGCGTGATGTGATCCTGCTGAAACTGGTCGGTATCAATCCGGTGATCGTGCACGGCGGCGGTCCGCAGATCGACCAGGCGCTCAAGAAAATCGGCAAGCAGGGCACGTTCATTCAAGGCATGCGCGTCACCGACGAAGAGACGATGGAAGTCGTCGAATGGGTGCTCGGCGGCGAAGTGCAGCAGGACATCGTCACGCTGATCAATCATTTCGGCGGTCAGGCAGTCGGTCTCACGGGCAAGGACGGCGGACTGATCCACGCGCGCAAGCTGCAAATGCCGGATCGCGATAATCCGGGCCAATTCATCGATATCGGTCAGGTCGGCGAAGTCGAAGCCATTAATCCGGCTGTGGTGAAGGCACTGCAGGACGACGCGTTCATTCCGGTCATTTCGCCTATCGGCTTCGGTGAAGACGGTTTGTCGTACAACATCAACGCCGATTTGGTCGCGGGCAAACTCGCCGTGGTGCTGAACGCCGAAAAGCTCGTGATGATGACCAACATTCCCGGCGTGATGGACAAGGCCGGCAATCTGCTGACCGATCTGTCGGCGCGCGAAATTGACGCGCTTTTCGCCGATGGCACCATCTCCGGCGGCATGTTGCCCAAGATTTCATCGGCTCTCGATGCCGCGAAGAGCGGCGTGCGCTCGGTTCACATCATCGATGGGCGGATCGAGCATTCCGTATTGCTCGAAATCCTGACCGAACAGCCGTTCGGGACGATGATTCGCTCGCATTGAACGTGGGTTCCGCCAGCGCTCAAAGTAGATTGGGGCGTTCGTGCCGGCGCCGCGTGAATGTGCGCGGCCGCCCGGTCTGGTTATTCGATCTCGACAACACCCTGCATCACGCGTCGCATGAGATCTTTCCCGCGATCAATCGCGGGATGACGCAATACATCATCGACCGGTTGGGCGTTGATATCGATGAAGCTAATCGGCTGCGCACCGGTTATACCCAGCGGTACGGCGCTGCGTTGCTTGGCTTGGTGCGCCATCATGCCGTCGATGCCGCCGATTTCCTGCACGTCGTGCATACGTTCGCCGATCTCGGTGCCATGGTTCGGGCAGAACGCGGCCTCGCGCACATGATTCGCGGTCTTCCAGGACGCAAGATCGTGATCACGAACGGGCCTTCCATTTATGCGCACGCGGTGCTTTCCGAACTGGGTATCGCGAAGCTGTTTGAACGCGTGATCGCCATTGAGGACATGCAGGACCGCAGCGGGTATTGGCGCGCGAAGCCCGATGCGGCAATGCTTCGGCGCGCAATGCGGCGCGCTCATGTGCCGCTTGCCGATGCAGTTCTTGTCGAAGATACGCGCGGGCATTTGAAACGCTATAAACGCCTGGGGATTCGCACGGTCTGGATTACGGGGCATCTGCCTTCGGTGTTGAATGCCAGCGGTGCAGTTTCCCTTCGGACGCACAGCGGGCGGCCGCATTACATCGATCTCAAGATCCGGTCTTTGAAAGGCTTGCGCGATCTCGGCTAACTTACGCCTTCGTTAATGACCGCCGCGCTCGCTCCCTTCTGCCCTTTCCCGTTTTTCCGATATACTTCACCGCTATCTTGATTTGTTTCATCGCGCCGATTTGCTGACTCGATTGCGGGCGCGCGAACCCTGACCCGGTTCACTATAAATGCGGCTAAAGAGGTTGTCAGCCGCGCCGCTTTTACTCTCGCGCATCGCCGACGCCGTTTAGCCGCCCTGTTTTCTCTAGGCGGAATGAATGGAATCAATCGGCATCGTCACTCCCCAAACACTGCATTTCACCGACCCGCTGCGCATGCAAAATGGCAGCTTGCTTGGTGACTACGATCTCGTCGTCGAAACCTACGGCACGCTCAACGCCGCCCGCTCGAACGCCGTGCTGGTGTGCCATGCGCTCAACGCCTCGCATCACGTAGCAGGCGTCTATGCCGATGACCCCAAGAACGTGGGCTGGTGGGACAACATGGTCGGCCCCGGCAAGCCGCTCGATACCAATCGGTTCTTCGTCATCGGGATCAATAATCTCGGCTCGTGCTTCGGCTCGACCGGGCCCATGAGCGTCAACGCCGCCACCGGCAAACCCTACGGCGCGAGTTTTCCCGTTGTGACCGTCGAAGACTGGGTTCACGCGCAAGCTCGCGTGGCGGACCAATACGGCATAGAACGCTTCGCCGCCGTCATGGGCGGCAGCCTCGGAGGCATGCAGGCTTTGGCGTGGAGCATGATGTATCCGGATCGCGTGGCGCATTGCATCGTAGTGGCATCCACACCCAAGCTCTCCGCGCAGAACATCGCGTTTAACGAAGTCGCGCGCTCCGCCATCCTCTCCGATCCCGATTTCCACGGCGGCGACTACTACGCGCATGGCATCAAGCCGCGTCGCGGATTGCGCGTTGCGCGCATGATCGGCCACATCACGTATCTGTCGGACGACGACATGGCCGCCAAATTCGGCCGCGCGCTACGCCGTGCAGAAGGCGCTTTGGATGCGTACAACTTCAACTTCGATGTGGAGTTCGAAGTGGAGTCGTACTTGAGATATCAAGGCGATAAATTCGCCGAATACTTCGATGCGAACACCTATCTGCTGATCACGCGCGCGCTGGATTACTTCGATCCCGCGAAAGCCTTCGACGGCGATCTCACCAAGTCGCTCGCTCACACCACGGCGAAATATCTGATTGCGAGTTTCTCCACCGATTGGCGTTTCGCGCCCGCCCGTTCCCGCGAACTCGTGAAGGCGCTGCTCGATCACAAACGCACGGTGAGCTACGCCGAAATCGATGCGCCGCACGGCCACGACGCCTTCCTTCTCGACGACGCCCGCTATCACAACCTGATGCGCGCCTATTACGAACGCATTGCCGCCGAGGTGGGCGCATGAACCAAATCACGCTGGATTCTCTTTCCCTGCGCTCGGACTTTCGGGCCATTGCGCGCTGGGTTGAACCGCGCTCATCGGTACTGGATCTTGGTTGCGGCGATGGCTCGCTGCTCTCGCTGCTCGCAGAAGAACTCGATGTCACGGGCTACGGTATTGAAATCAACGACGCCGGCGTGCTCGCCTGCGCCCAAAAAGGCGTGAACGTCATCCAGCAGAATCTGGAAGACGGCCTGCGCCTGTTCGAAGACAACAGCTTTGACTTCGCGATCCTGTCGCAGACGTTGCAGACTATCCATCAAACCGCCGCGATCCTCCGTGAAACCGTGCGCGTCGGACGCGAATGCATTGTGTCGTTTCCTAACTTCGGTTACTGGCAGCATCGGCTGACGGTATTGCAAGGGCGCATGCCGGTGTCGAAAACGCTGCCGTATCAATGGCACAACACGCCAAACGTGCGGGTTCTCACGATCCAGGATTTTGAGGCGCTTGCGCCGGAAGTGGGTATCGAAATCCTCGATCGTGCCGTGCTGCATGGCGGGCAGTCGATCCGTTGGGGCGCGAACTGGCGTGGTAGCCTTGCGGTCTATCGCGTGAAGCGAAGCTGAACTGAGCTTGCCGGTTCGCCGCTCGCGCACCGCCCAATGCTTCAGACCCATTCAATATGTCCAACTCGCCACACGAGGCGCCCGCTCTAACCGCACACGAAGATCACCCCGGCTGGCGTGCGTTCCTCAACAAACGCATGCTGATTTGCGTGTTTATCGGCTTCACGTCGGGGCTGCCGCTCTTCACGCTTGTCTATCTGGTCCAGGCGTGGTTGCGGACCGAAGGCGTGAACCTCAAGGAAATCGGCCTGTTCGCGCTGATCCAGTTCCCCTACACGTGGAAATTCATCTGGGCGCCGCTGATGGACCGCTACGTGCCGCGTCTGCCCGGATGGCGGCCCGGACGGCGGCGCGGCTGGATGATCGTCACGCAGTTGCTGGTCGCGGTGGCTATTGGCGCGTTGGGGTTTGTATCGCCGAAAGATGCGATCTGGACCGTCGCCGCGTTGACCGCGCTCGTCGCGTTCTTTGGGGCGAGCCAGGATATTGCTATCGATGCTTACCGTCGCGAACTCCTCGCCGATACCGAACAAGGGCTAGGTAACGCCGTCTTCGTAAACGCGTACAAGATCGCGGCGCTCGTGCCCGGGTCGCTCGGGCTGATCCTCGCCGACCATTTGCCGTGGTCCACGGTCTTCATCGTCACGGCGGCGTTCATGCTGCCGGGCATGGTGTTGACGCTGGTGGTCGCCGAGCCGGAAGTGCACGGCACGCCGCCGAAGAATCTCCGCGATGCCATCATTCAGCCGTTCCGCGAATTTATCGCTCGAGACGGCTGGCGCACCGCGCTGCTCATTCTTGGCTTCATCTTCCTGTACAAACTCGGCGACACGATGGCGACCACGCTCTCAACGTCGTTCTTCCTCGATATCGGTTTTAACAAGACGCAGATCGGCGTGATTGCGAAGACGGTGGCGTTCTGGGCGAGTCTGGCGGGCGGGATTGTCGGTGGCGTGTGGCTGGTGAAAATTGGCATCGCGCGTGGGCTTTGGATTTTCGGCGTGCTGCAGATTGTTTCCACGCTTGGCTTTGCGTGGCTTGCGAAAATCGGCCCGTCACCTTTGGCGCTGGCCGCGTTGTACGGCTTCGAAACCTTTGCCACCGGCCTGACTATGGCCGCATTCGTGGCTTACATCGCGAGCACGACCGACCCGCGCTACACCGCGACGCAATTTGCGCTCTTCACGAGCCTTGCTTCCGTGCCGCGCACATTGGCGTCGGCATCGAGCGGCTTTGTGGTTGCGCAAACCGGGTGGTTCGAGTACTTCATGATTTGCGCGGCGTTGTCGATTCCGGGCATGTTACTTTTGCCGAAGATCGCGCCCTGGAGAGCCGTCCGATGAAGCTGCACGCCCTGATCCGCGCCACGGTCTACGCCGCGACGCTACATGCCGGCCTGAGCTTCGCCGCGACCGGCGCATCCGATGCGGCTGCGGCTTCGGAGCCGGTTCCGTATTCTGCTGGCAGCGATCAGATCCGCTTCGGCAATACCGCGTTGTTTCGGAATTTGATTTCATCGGCGATGCTGGAACAGCAATCCGCCGATGAATATGCGCAGATCTTGCGTGAAGCCCAACGAACGAAGCACCTTCTCGGCGATGACAATCCGCTGGTCAAGCGCGCACGCGATATTGCCAATCGTGAGATTCCGTTTGCGCTCAAGTGGAATGACCGCTCGAAGAACTGGAAGTGGCAAATCAATGTGGTGCGTTCCGACGAGATTCGCATGTATTGCCTGCCGGGCGGCAAGATCGTGATTTACAGCGGGTTGATCGACAAGTTGCGTCTCAACGACAACGAGCTTGGCATGATGATCGGCCATGAAATTGCGCATGCGTTGCGCGAGCATGCACGTGATCGGTTGGGGCGTCAGCAGGCCGCGCAATTGAGCGCGAGAACGATTCCGCCGCTTTTCGGTTTCGCCGATGTCGGGTCGCCGCCGGTGGGTATCGGCGAGCAGTTGTTAACCATGCGATATACGCCTGCCGATGAAACTGAAGCCGATGTGATCGGCAGCGAGATTGCGTCGCGGGCGGGGTACGATCCGCGGGCCGCGGTGACTTTGTGGAAGAAGGTTGATGCGCGGACGGCGCGCACGCCGAATGGTTTTATCTGGATGCATCCGTATAGCGCTACGCGGGTTCACGATTTGATGAAGCGGCTGCCGGATATGATGCCGTTGTACGCTAAAGCGATCGGGAAGACGGTGGATCAGTTGCCGAATTATGCGGGAATGGGACGGTTTAAGAAGCCTAGGATGTAGGCTTCGTTCGCACTTGAGGGCGGGGCTGGTGGTGCTGCTTGGGCCTTCGCGCGGTTCGTCGTGGCTGTCTTCGTTCGCACTTTTAGCCACTGCGTGGCGGCTGGTCGGTTTATGTCCATTGGGCATGGTCGGTGCCGGGTTGTGCTGCGTACGTTAGCGCGGGTTTTATTTTGGCTAAATTTTTTATCACTATTAGCCAGGTTATTTTCGTTCGCACTTGGGGTTGGGGCGCGAAGTTGATGGTCGGTGGTCAGGTTCATTGCCGGGTTGCTGCTGCTTGCGTTAGCGCGGGTTCAATGTTGGCTAAATTTTTTATCACTATTAGCCACTGTCCGTGGCGGGACTTCATTTCTTTGTCCAACGGCGACAAAGAAACGAAGCAAAGAAAACGCCTCCCCACAATCTGTATTAAGTGTCCCCAGCGTGCAGACCACTGCTTTTGGTTCCCGCGTAGAACGGTGCTCGCAAAACCACGAACAGTTGAAACCCTCCTTCTCGCGAATCCTTACATCCCCACGCTTCGCCACCAGTGCTCTCGGGCAAGATCGGTGCGCCCATAGATTCGTCCGGTCCCACCTTGCCCGAGGTTTACTGAAGTTTGTTTGCGTCCGCCGTACTAGGTGGCGGACGCCCGGCCACGCGTGCTCGGATGCGTAGCAATTTCAGGGGCCGTTGTTCCCGCCTGGCGCGTCGCGTTCCACTATCTTTTGGTGTGCCATGCTAAGCGTATTGCGCGCTTTGCGCGCCTCTCGCCCTCATCGGTCGCACGGATCATGCAGTCCACTAACCCGTAAAGACGCGTGAGGCCGTATTCGTCCGTGGGTCACCGATCTTGCCCGAGAGCACTGGTGGCGAAGCGTGGGGATGTAGGGATTCGCGAGAAGGAGGGTTTCAAGTGTTCTTGGTTCTAGCGAGCACCGTGCTACGCGGGAACCAAAAGCAGTGGCTTGCACGCTGGGGACACTTAATACAGATTGTGGAGAGGCGTTTTCTTTGCTTCGTTTCTTTGTCGCCGTTGGACAAAGAAATGAAGTGCCGCCACGCACAGTGGCTAATAGTGATAAAAAAATATCGCCAACATACAACCCGCGCTAACGTACGCAGCAGCAACCCGGCACCGACCAGCCCCGCAGGCATGAACCGACCTGCCGCCACGCAGTGGCCAATAGCGTTCGCCACGACAGTAAAGGCCAACTGCGCAAAGGCCTCAGCAGCACCGCCCTCCCCCGTCCACCGGTGCGAACGAACTCAAACCGTCCATTTGTAGTCAACAATCAACGGCGCGTGATCGCTAAACTTAACGTCACGAAAGACAGAAGTCGCCTGCGCCGTATCCGCAACACCCTTCGTGGCAATCTGATAATCAATCCGCCACCCCACATTCTTGGCGTAAGCCTGCCCCCGGTTACTCCACCACGTATATTGCTCCGGCCGCTGATCGAGCGTTCTAAACACATCCACGTAAGCTTTCTCATCGAAGAGTTGCGTGAGCCACGCGCGCTCCTCCGGCAGACAGCCCGAATTCTTCTGGTTGCTCTTCCAGTTCTTGATGTCGATTTCCTTGTGCACGATGTTCACATCGCCACACAAAATTACTTCACGCTTTTCAGCCAGCTTTTCAAGATGCGGCATGAACTCCGCCATGAAACGATACTTCGCCTGCTGCCGCTCTTCACCACTCGACCCCGACGGCACATAAACCGAGATCACCGATAAATTCCCAAAGCGCGCTTCCACATAACGCCCTTCAGGATCGAATTCCTCACTCCCAAACCCGATGATGATCTCATCCGGTTCGTGCTTCGTATAAAGCCCGGCGCCTGAATAACCCTTTTTCACCGCATGCTGGAAGTACCCCTGAAAACCATGCGGCGCGAGAAACTCCGGCGTCAAATCATCTTGCGAGCACTTGATCTCCTGCACGCAAACAACATCGGCTTCCTGCTCGCCGAACCAATCGAAAAAGCCCTTCTTGGCGGCCGACCGAATGCCGTTCAAATTAGCGGTAATGACTCGAAACATGAAGCATCCTTGTATGTTGGTGAACTACTCGACCTTGATCCCCTTCAGCGCTTCTTTCGCCGGCGGATATTCGAGCTTCAAACCCTGCAACGTACGCACCATCAACTCCGCCACCATCACGTTCCGGTGCGTCTTCGAATCGGCGGGAATCACAAACCACGGCGCAATCTCAGTGGATGTCGCGCCCAATGCATCCGCGTAGGCCTGCTGATAATCGTCCCAGTGCTTGCGGGCATCGAGATCGGAGGGATCGAACTTCCAGTGCTTGTCCGGATTATCAATGCGCGCCTGCAAACGCACTTTCTGCTCGTCCTTCGATATATGCAGAAAGCATTTCACTATCGTCGCGCCGTTATCGGCGAGTAATGCTTCGAACTCGCGAATATGCCGGTAGCGACGTTCACACTCGTCCTGATCGATCTGTTTCATCACGCGCGGCACCAGTACGTCCTCATACTGGCTGCGATTGAAGATGGTGAACTCGCCGGCGGCCGGCGCCTGAGAATGAACGCGCCAGAGAAAATCGTGCGCGGCCTCGCCTTCCGAAGGCGCCTTGAACGACACAATGCGCAAACCAAGCGGATCGACGTCTTGAAAGACGCCGCGTATGGTGCCGTCCTTGCCGCTCGTATCCATACCTTGCAGGATGAGCAAGATGCGCTGCGACCGTTGCGCGTGCAGCTCCTCCTGCAATTTATCGAGCGCGGTGGTCATCTCGGTCAGATGCTTGAGATCCCCATCTTTCGTCCCGGACGAAAACGGCTTCGACGCGCAATCAATGGAAGCAAGATCAAACGGCTTAAGTTTCTTACCGTCGAAATACGGCACGCGATAATCGTCGAGCTCAGGTTTTTTGGCCACGCGTGCGCTCCCGCTTGATAGCCGGGTTGATAGCCCGGCTGATAAAAAGAAACGGGTTGCTGCCAGACGATCCGGCAGCAACCCGCGAATAGTCCAGTCGTCAGCTCAAGAGGATAGTTTCTTCTTCAAAAGCTCGGTGACCTGCTGCGGATTCGCTCGACCCTTGGTCGCTTTCATCGCCTGCCCGATCAGCGCATTGAACGCCTTTTCCTTGCCCGAACGGAACTCATCGACGGACTTCTGGTTCGCGGCCATAACCTCGTCGATGATCGCTTCCAGCGCGCCCGTATCCGAAATCTGCTTCAAGCCCTTCGCTTCAATAATGCGGTCGGCGGCGGCTTCATCGGTGGCTTTCTCTTCCCAGATCGCCTGGAAAATATCCTTCGCGATCTTGTTCGAGATCGTGCCGTCGGCCACGCGCTGAATCACGAGCGCGAGTTGCGCGGGCGACACCGGCGCGTTCGCAATATCGAGTGAATCGCGGTTCAGTTGCGACGATACTTCGCCCATCAGCCAGTTAGCCGCGAGCTTCGCGTGCGTCGGTCCGACAACCGCAATCACGCTCTCGAAGTACGCGGACATTGCCTTCGACGACGTCAACCCTGCCGCGTCATACGGCGTCAACCCGTATTGCTCGACAAAACGCGTTTGCATGGCTTCCGGCAATTCGGGCAATTCGCTTCGAACCCGCGCAATCCACGCTTCGTCGATGACTAGCGGCATCAGGTCGGGATCGGGGAAATAGCGGTAATCGTGCGCGTCTTCCTTGCTGCGCATGGAACGCGTTTCGCGCTTGTCGGGGTCATAGAGACGCGTTTCCTGCACAACGGTCCCGCCATCTTCGATCAACTCGATCTGCCGGCGCACTTCGTACTCGATAGCTTCTTCCAGGAACCGGAACGAGTTCAGGTTCTTGATCTCGGCGCGAGTGCCGAATTCAGCTTGTCCGACCGGCCGCACGGAGACGTTCGCGTCGCAACGGAACGAGCCTTCCTGCATGTTTCCATCGCAGATACCGAGCCATTGCACAAGACTGTGCAGGCTTTTGGCGTAGGCCACCGCTTCAGCGGAGCTGCGCATTTCCGGTTCCGTAACAATCTCGAGCAGCGGCGTGCCTGCGCGATTCAAATCGATACCCGTCATGCCCGCAAAATCTTCGTGCAACGACTTGCCGGCGTCTTCTTCCAGATGCGCGCGCGTCAGGTTGACGGTTTTTTCGTACGCTGGCTTGCCTGCTTTTTCATTGGCCGGAACGTGGATCGTGACGCTGCCGCCCTGCACGACCGGGATTTCGAACTGGCTGATCTGATAACCCTTCGGCAGATCAGGATAGAAATAGTTTTTACGCGCGAAAATGCTGCGCGGCGCGATGGTCGCGCCGACCGCAAGACCAAGACGAATCGCGCGCTCAACGGCGCCGCGGTTCATCACGGGCAACGAGCCCGGCAACGCCAAGTCGACGGGACACGCCTGCGTGTTCGGCTCCGCGCCGAACTGCGTGGCCGCGCCCGAAAAAATCTTGGAGACGGTGGATAACTGCGCGTGCGTTTCCAGCCCAATAACGACTTCCCACTGCATGTTCATGCCTCCCGCTGAGCCGGCGATTGCAAATGCCAGTCGGTCGCGCGCTGAAACGCGTCGGCGACCTGCAGCAACCGTGCTTCGTTGAAATAGTTGCCGATAATCTGCAAGCCGACCGGCCTTGCGGAATGCGCGCCGACGCCGAAGCCGCACGGCACGCTCATGCCCGGCAAACCGGCGAGACTGATCGACAGCGTGTAGATATCGGCGAGATACATCTGCACGGGATCGTCGGTTTTCTCTCCAAGATTCCATGCCACCGATGGCGCCACCGGTCCCATGATCACATCGCAGTGATTGAACGCTTCCTGGAAATCCTGCGCGATGATGCGGCGGATTTTCTGCGCTTGCAGGTAATACGCGTCGTAGTAGCCGTGCGACAGCACATACGCGCCCACGAGAATCCGGCGTTTCACTTCCGGCCCGAAACCCTCGGCACGCGACTTCTTGTACATATCGAGAAGATCGGTGTACTCAGCCGCGCGATGGCCGTACCGAACGCCATCGAAACGAGACAGATTCGACGATGCTTCCGCCGGCGCGATGATGTAGTACACCGGAATGGACAGCTCGGTTTTCGGCAGCGACACGTCGACCAGCGTTGCGCCGAGCGCTTGATATTGCTTCAAGGCGACGTCGATAGCGCTGCGCACTTCAGCACTCAAGCCCTCGCCAAAGAACTCTTTCGGCAAGCCGATGCGCAATCCCGCGAGCGGCTTGGCCGCGTCGTCGCCGGACCAGCGCTGGCCGAGATAGCGTGTGTAATCTTCGTCTTCGCGCTGAAGGCTGGTCGAGTCGCGCGGATCGAACGACGCAATGGCGTTGAGCAGCACGCTGCAATCAGCGGCGCTGCGGGCCATCGGGCCACCCTGATCCAGCGACGATGCAAACGCGATCATGCCGTAACGCGAAACGCGGCCGTACGTAGGCTTGATTCCGGTAATGCCGGTGAACGATGCGGGTTGGCGAATCGAGCCGCCGGTGTCGGTGCCGGTGGCAGCGGGCGCAAGGCGCGCAGCCACGGCGGCAGCGGAGCCGCCCGACGATCCACCCGGCACGGCCTTCAAGTCCCACGGGTTCTTGACCGGACCGAAGTACGAATTCTCGTTCGACGAACCCATCGCGAATTCGTCCATATTGGTCTTGCCGAGCGTGACCATGCCGGCGCTCTTCAAGCGGTCGACGACGGTGGCATCGAACGGGCTCGCGTAGTTTTCGAGCATCTTCGATCCGGCCGTGGAGGTCCAGCCGCGCGTGACGAACACGTCTTTATGCGCGATGGGCAAGCCGGTGAGCGGACCCGCTTCGCCTTTGCGCGATAAGCGCGTCAGCGGCTTTGGCTTGCGCGAGCGTGAGGTCGTGGTCGACGCTGATGAACGCGTTGAGATCCTTCGCGGCGTCGATGCGCTGCAAGAACAACTGCGCGAGTTCGACGGCGGAGAGGGTTTTTGCGTCGAGTGCCGCGCGCAGTTCGGTCAAGCTTTTCTGATGCATTGCGTTTCTTCCTGATGGGCGCCGATGTGCCGCGCCTTTTAGTTTTCGTGCGTGTATTGCGTTTCGAGCGTATTGCTCTGGCCTCAAGGCACCGCGTTCATTCGATCACCTTGGGCACGAGATACAGCCCGTCGCGCACGGCAGGCGCAGGACGTTGGAACTCTTCGCGGTTTACATGCTCTGTAACAGCGTCGTTTCGCAAACGCAGTTCGGCTTTCTCGATCTGTTCGATCGGATGTGCAAGCGGTTCGATACCCGTGGTATCCACCGCCTGCATCTGCTCGACGAGACCGAAGAAATCGTTCAGGCGCGCAAGCGTGGGTTCGGCCTCGTGCTCGGGCAATTCGAGCCGCGCGAGGTGAGCAATGCGTTTTACATCGGTCAGGGTCAGAGACATTCGATCACCGGTCTATTTTTTTCCGCTCAAGCGCCCGGAAAGAGCGCGACTGCAATTCGAGATGAAGGAGCCCTAAAAAGCAGGCCTGACGATGGCAAAATGTACCGCCCTTTTCCTTCGAACACCCCAAAATTATAAGGTATCATTACGCGTTCGACCCAAATCCGGATCGACTTACCAGCGGCCTGTTCCTAGTTACAGTTTTTTAAGAAAAGTGCGCGCCTGGTTCGCTTGCATCCTCCGGTAGATTTCTCCGCAGTCTGCAATTTGCGCGACCAAATGGGTCCGCTGCAGGCTGTCATTTTTTTCCGCTGCCGTCCTTTGGCGCTCGAAGCGAGGCACGGCTCCCAGCGAGACAGGATTTTGAATGTTCGGTTTTTTGCGCAGCTACTTTTCAAACGATCTGGCGATTGATCTCGGCACCGCCAACACGCTGATCTACATGCGGGGCAAGGGCATCGTTCTTGACGAGCCCTCCGTGGTTTCCATCCGCCAGGAAGGCGGTCCGAATGGCAAGAAAACCATTCAGGCCGTCGGCCGCGAAGCGAAGCAGATGCTCGGCAAGGTGCCGGGCAACATTGAAGCTATCCGGCCAATGAAGGACGGCGTGATCGCCGACTTCACCGTCACGGAACAGATGATCAAGCAGTTCATCAAGACTGCGCACGAATCGCGGATGTTCTCGCCTTCGCCGCGCATCATCATCTGCGTGCCGTGCGGTTCGACCCAGGTCGAACGCCGCGCCATCAAGGAAGCGGCACATGGCGCGGGCGCGTCGCAGGTCTATCTGATCGAAGAACCCATGGCTGCGGCTATTGGCGCCGGCTTGCCGGTGTCGGAAGCCACGGGCTCCATGGTCGTCGACATCGGCGGCGGCACGACCGAAGTGGGCGTGATCTCGCTCGGCGGTATCGTGTACAAGGGTTCCGTGCGCGTGGGCGGCGACAAGTTCGACGAAGCCATCGTCAATTACATCCGTCGCAATTACGGCATGTTGATCGGCGAGCAAACGGCTGAAGCCATCAAGAAGGAAATCGGTTCGGCTTTCCCGGGCTCCGAAGTCAAGGAGATGGAAGTCAAGGGCCGCAACCTTTCGGAAGGCATCCCGCGCAGCTTCACCATTTCGAGCAACGAAATTCTCGAAGCGCTGACCGATCCGCTGAACCAGATCGTTTCGTCGGTGAAAATCGCGCTGGAACAAACGCCGCCGGAACTCGGCGCCGACATTGCCGAGCGCGGCATGATGCTGACGGGCGGCGGCGCGTTGCTGCGCGATCTCGACCGGCTGCTTGCGGAAGAGACCGGCTTGCCGGTGCTTGTTGCTGAAGATCCGCTGACGTGTGTCGTACGCGGTTCGGGCATGGCGCTCGAACGCATGGACAAGCTCGGCAGCATCTTCTCCTACGAGTAAGTCTTGACGCCTTTTACGAAGGCGCCAACAGCACGCACTCGCTCAATGCAACAACTGCGACGTGCGCGAAGTATGCGACTTGCGCAAGTGTTCACGTGGTCCGGCGTTGTCCGGGCCGCTGCGCACTGCGCCGGGCAGGGCCGCGCCTCCACGCGGACCCGCAGCATCGAATTAACTGCTCACGCCCTCGGCGCCGACCATGGAATACAGTCCGCCGCCACTCTTTAAGCAAGGTCCATCCGCTCTCGCGCGATTGATCTTCTTCGTGGCGCTCGCCCTTGCCTTACTGATCTCCGACGCTCGTTTCAACACGCTCGAGATAGTACGCGGCGTGCTCGGAGCAGGTTTGTATCCGCTGCAGCGCGCCGCGCTCGTGCCGCGCGATATTTTCATGGGCGCCGCCGACCTGGCCGTGACCAGCGCAACCCTGCGCAATGAAAACGCCAAGCTGAAGGAAAAGAACCTGGCGTTGTCGGTGAAAGCGGGCGATGCGTCGCAGCTCAACGCCGAGAACGCGCATCTTCGCTCGTTGCTTCAGCTTGAATCGCGTGCCGTCACGCAAACCATCCCCGTCGAAGTCCAGTACGACACCCGCGATCCGTTCACGCAGAAAGTCGTGATCGGCAAGGGTTCGCAGTCGGGTATTCAGGACGGTGCGCCGGTGGTCAACGAAGACGGTGTGATTGGCCAGATCACGCGGGTATTTCCGCTGCAATCGGAAGTCACGCTGCTCTCCGACAAGGATCAGGCCGTACCCGTGCAGATCGTGCGGACCGGTTTGCGCAGCGTGATCTACGGCACGCCGAAGGGCGATACGCTCGATTTGCGTTTCGTGCCCATCAGCGCCGATGTGCAAACCGGCGACGAACTCGTGACCAGCGGTCTGGACGGCATCTATCCGCCGGGATTGCCCGTGGCGAAAGTAGTTCGCGTCGATAAACAAGCCGATACCGCGTTCGCGCGCGTGGTCTGCCTGCCGATCGCGCCGGTTCGCGGCGCGCGCCAGTTGCTCGTGCTGCACTACGAAATCAACCAGCCGCCGAATCCCGAGGAAATCGAAGCTGCGGCCGCCGCGAAGGAATTGAAGGACAACAAGGGCAAGAAAAAGGCATCGCCGGCGAAGAACGCCAGCGCGGCCGCTGCGGCGAATGCTGCGAGCACGGCAGCTGCCGCAACCGCCGCCGCTGCTGCTGCCTCGAAGAAACTGGAGCCGGCCCCAGCCGCGAAGAAACCGGAACCGCCCGCCCCCGTGAAGAAAACCGAGCCCGCCGCCACGAAGAAAGCTGAACGATCCGAGCACGCCAGGAAACCTGAACCTGCCCGCAAACCGGCGCCCGGAGCCGCAGAATGAACCGCCCACAATACATCCTGCAGCCGGTCAATCCGTACTTCATCACGTTCAGCCTGGCCGCCGCTTTCCTGCTGAACCTTATGCCCTGGGGCCGGACCTTCGGCGTGCCGGATTTCGTCGCCCTCGTGCTGCTGTTCTGGAACGTCCACCAGCCGCGTCGCGTGGGTATGGGTATCGCGTTTATGCTCGGCATGCTGATGGACGTGCACAATGCCAGCCTGCTCGGCGAGCACGCGCTCGCGTATACGCTGTTGTCGTATGGCGCCATCACGATCCACAGGCGCGTATTGTGGATGTCTCTGCCGGTGCAAACGTTCGTGGTCGCGCCGTTGCTGATCGGCGCGCAAATCGTGCCGTTCGTGATCCGCCTGCTGACCGGCGCGGCGTTTCCCGGCTGGGGGTATCTGATCGACGGGTTCGTGGAAGCCATTTTGTGGCCGCTCGCGAGTTTCCTGCTGCTGATTCCGCAGCGCCGCGCGACCGATCCCGACGACACGCGCCCAATCTAAGCTAATTGAGCGCGTGCCCCGACCGCTGCCCGCCATCTACGCCACACACGCGGTCCCCGCGAAAATTGCATGACCGAATTTCAGAACGCCGAACAACAGTTATCGAAGTTTCGCCTGCGTGTGGCTGCCGCCGGCCTGTTCGTGTTCGTCTGCTTCGGGCTGATCGGCGTGCGGTTCCTGTACCTGCAGGTCTGGCATTTCAGCAAATACTCGCTGCAAGCCGATGAAAACCGCATCTCCGTGGCGCCAATCGTCCCTAATCGCGGGATCATCACCGACCGCAACGGCGTCGTGCTCGCCAAGAATTATTCGGCTTACACGCTGGAAATCACGCCATCGAAGATCGACACCACGCTCGACGATGAAATCGATCGGATCGCGACCGTGATTCCCGTCGATGCCCGCGACCGCCGGCGCTTCAAAAAGCTGCTGGAAGATTCGAAGAACTTCGAAAGCTTGCCTATCCGCACGCGTCTTACCGACGAAGAAGTCGCGCGTTTTACCGCGCAGCGTTTCCGCTTTCCGGGCGTGGAAGTGCGCGCACGGCTGTTCCGGCAATATCCGCTGGGGCCGACGGCCGCGCACGTGATCGGGTATATCGGGCGGATTTCGCAGCGCGATCAGGAGCGTATTGACGAAGCGAGCGACCAGAACGACGCCGATACCGATCACTACGATCCGCGTCTGGATGCGAACAACTACAAAGGCTCGGATTACATGGGCAAGATCGGTGTCGAGCAAAGCTACGAAACCGAATTGCACGGGCTGACGGGGTTTGAGGAAGTGGAAGTGACAGCAGGCGGTCGGCCGGTGCGCACGATGTCGCGCACGCAGGCCACGCCGGGCAACAACCTGGTTTTATCGCTGGATATCGGCCTGCAGCAGGTCGCGGAACAGGCCTTCGCGGGCAAACGCGGCGCGCTGGTCGCCATCGAACCGTCGACGGGCGATGTGCTCGCGTTTGTATCGGCGCCGAGTTTCGACCCGAATTCTTTTGTCGATGGCATCGACCAGCAGACCTGGGATTCGCTCAACAATTCGCCCGATCACCCGCTGTTGAACCGGCCGCTGCACGGCACGTATCCGCCCGGCTCCACCTACAAGCCGTTCATGGCGCTCGCCGCGTTGACGCTGCACAAACGCACGACGGGCTGGGGCTTCCAGGATCCGGGTTCGTACACGTTCGGTGGCCACACCTTCCGCAACGACGTGCGCGCGGGGCAAGGCTGGGTCGACATGAATCGCGCGATCGTGGTCTCCAACGACACCTACTTCTACATGCTCGCGCACGATCTCGGCGTGAACGCGATGGCCGGTTTCATGAAGCCGTGGGGATTCGGACAGATTACCGGTATCGATATCCTGGGTGAAGCGCGCGGCATTCTTCCGTCCACCGAGTGGAAGAAGAAGGCGTATCGGAAGCCGGAGCAACAGCGCTGGTATGAAGGCGAGACGATCAGCCTGGGTATCGGACAGGGTTACAACTCGTTCACCATCCTGCAACTCGCGCACGCAACGGCGACGCTCGCGAACGACGGCGTGGTGATGAAGCCACACTTGGTGAAGGAAATCGAGAATCCGATCACCAAGGATATGCGCCTGACCGTCCGCGCGCCGAGCGACAAGATTGCCGTCAAGCAAGCGGACGTCGACTTCATCAAGCGCGCGATGGAAGGCGTGGTCACCACCGGTACGGGCTCCAAGATTTTCCGCGGCGCACCGTATGTCGCGGCCGGGAAAACGGGTACTGCGCAGGTTTATTCGCTGCAAGGCTCCAACTATTCGCATAACGCGATAGCGGAACATTTGCGCGATCACGCGTTGTTTATTGCATTCGCGCCGGCGGATCATCCGACTATCGCGGTTGCGCTGATTGTGGAAAACGGGGGCTGGGGTGCGGAATCGGCGGGTCCGATCGCGCGCAAAGTGCTCGATTATTATCTCGTCGACCGCTTGAAACCTGGCGCGGAAGCAGCGGCGGTGGCGGCAGCGGCATCGGCGACGGAAAATGCCACGGTGCCTGTGATCGGCGCGGCGCCGACCCCGGCGGATGCGGCTTTGCCGGCATCGGTTGTGGGCGCATCGCCGGCGTTGAAGCCGTCTGCGGCGTCCGATGCAGCCGCTGCCGCGAGCACTGCAGCCTCGGCGGCAGCACCGGCAGCACCGGCAGCACCGGCAGCACCGGCAGCACCAGCCGCGCCAGCAGCGCCGCCCGCGCCCGCTTCCCCCGCTGAGACCATGCTGCGCGCGCTTGAAACGCCGCGCGCACCGGTCGCGCCCATCGCAACGGAAACGCGGGAAGCGCCGCGTACGGCTACGAGTAGTGGCCAGAAGGCGCCATCGGTGAAAGAAGCCGCGCGTACCGCCGATGCAGCCAAGCCCACGCCGCCAAAACCATCCAAAGCCCCGAAGGAACCCGCGCCCACCGCCGCGCTTCCTCGCAATTCCGGCAAAAGCCCCATCCAGACGTTGACGCCGGCTGGCGGCATCGACGAGTAAAGGAGAACCGCCATGCAAGCGTTGCAGTTCGACAAACGCGCCTGGATCGACCGCACGAAGCGCATGTTTGCGGGTTTCGATAAACCGCTCGCGCTGATTGTGTTTCTGCTGCTGTGCGTGGGAATCGTGACGCTGTATAGCGCGAGTCTCGACGTGCCAGGGCGCGTCGAAGACCAGTTGCGCAACATCATGCTGACGTTCGCGCTGATGTGGATACTCGCCAACGTGCCGCCGACCACGCTGATGCGTTTCGCCGTGCCGCTTTATACCGTTGGCATGGCGTTGCTGATCGCGGTCGCCATGTTCGGGCTGACGCGCAAAGGCGCGAAACGCTGGCTGAACGTGGGCGTCGTGATCCAACCGTCGGAGCTGATGAAGATCGCGATGCCGCTCATGCTCGCGTGGTATTTCCAGCGGCGTGAGGGCGGAATCCGCTGGTGGGATTACATCGTCGGCTTTCTAATTTTGATTCTGCCGGTCGCGATCATCGCCAAGCAGCCGGATCTGGGTACGGCCGTGCTCGTGTTCGCGGCGGGTATCTTCGTGATCTATTTCGCGGGCCTGAGCTTCAAGCTGATCGTGCCGATATTGGTGGCGGGTGTGCTGGTGGTGGCGAGTATCGGCATATTCCAGGAGCGGATTTGCCAGCCGGAAGTGAACTGGCCGCTCATGCACGATTACCAGAAGCACCGCATCTGCACGCTGCTCGATCCCACGTCCGATCCGCTCGGCAAGGGCTTCCACACCATTCAGGCGGTGATTGCGATTGGCTCGGGCGGCACGTTTGGCAAAGGCTGGTTGAAGGGCACGCAAGCGCATCTGGAGTTCATCCCCGAGAAACATACCGACTTTATTTTCGCGGTGTTTTCGGAGGAGTTCGGGCTTGCCGGCGGCCTTGTATTGCTGTTTCTTTATATGGCGCTGATCGCGCGCGGGCTTTTCATCGCGGCGAACGGGGCCACGCTGTTCGGACGATTATTGGCCGGGTCGCTCACCATGGCGTTCTTTACGTACGCGTTCGTGAATATCGGGATGGTGAGCGGGATCTTGCCGGTGGTCGGCGTGCCGCTGCCTTTCATGAGTTACGGCGGAACGGCGCTGACCACGCTCGGCGTTGCGATCGGGCTGATCATGAGCGTGTCGCGACAGAAGCGCTTGATGAAAGGCTGATCGATAGGTTGCGAAAACAAAGCCCGCGATGATGCGTTCATCGCGGGCTTTTTGTTTTATTGCGGCCGTTCGCGCGCAAGTTCCGCGCTGAGCTGCTGGTACTTCAGCTTCGCCGCCGGATCGCCCTGCGCCGCTGCCGCCGCGTAATACGCTCGCGCGACGTTGATGTTCTTCTGCACGCCATCGCCGCCGCGTTCGTAAAACGATCCAGCCACGTATTGCGCCGTCATATCGCCGCCTTCGGCCGCCTTCTTGTACCAGACGAACGCCTGCGCGTTATCTCTCGGCGTGCCGCGGCCATCGAGGAATTGATTTGCCAAAGCGAGTTCCGCCAGGACGTGGCCCTGACTCGCCGCGCGCAGGAACCATCGGTGCGCCTCTGCCGGATCGCGGGTTACAAACTCGCCGTCGTCGAACATCTTCCCGTACACGTACTGCGCTTGCGTCATGTTGGCATCGGCGGCTTTGCGCAGCCACTTCTTGCCTTCCTCGACATCAGCAGGACCGCCCTCGCCGTTCACGAGCATCATCGCGTAATTGAATTCGGCGAGACGGCTGCCTCGCTTCGCCGCGCGAAGGAACTCCGAACGCGCCGCGCCGAAATTGCCCGCGTTGTAATCGGCGACAGCGTTTTGCGTCGCCATATCGCTGCCCTTCACGGTCTGCGCGCCTGGCTGGCTGCACGCCACCATCAACGCGATGGAAACTGCGCCCAATATTCCAGGTTTCATGCCCTCGCCTCCTGCAACGCCTGGCGCGTCGCCTTTAATAACCAGCCCACATCCGCCGATAACGCGATCACCTTAACGCCCGCTTCCGCGTATTGCCGCGCGCTCGCGACATCGAGCGCAAAAATGCCGCTCGCGATGCCCGCCTGTTTCGCCGTATCGATGATCTTCGTGATGGCCGCCAGCACGTCGGGATGTTTCGTATCGCCGAGATGGCCGAGGCTCGCGGCCAGATCCGCCGGCCCGATAAACAGGCAATCGACACCGGGCGTCGCCGCAATCGCTTCCACGTTCGCCAGCGCTTGCTCGGACTCGATCTGCACGATCGTCGATATCTGCGCGTTCGCCGAATTCACGTAATCACGCCGGATGCCGTATGCGGCCGCACGCACCGCGCCAGCCGCACCGCGTAAGCCATCGCGGGCATCGCCGTTCGGATACTGCGTGAGACGCACGACATGCGCCGCCTCTTCAGCCGATTCCACGTTCGGGAACATCAGTGTGCGCGCGCCTGCATCGAGCACGCGCTTCACGAGCCAGCCTTCGTGAGCAGGAACGCGGACGATCGGCTCAGTCGGCAAGTGCGCGGCCGCGATGGATCGAAGTTGGGCGACGACGTCGTGGCTGTCGTTCGGCGAATGTTCCATGTCGATACACAGCCAGTCGAAGCCCGCATGCGCCACGGCTTCGGCTATGTCGGGGCTGCCGAGCGACAACCACAGGCCAAACAACGTGCCCGGTTCTGTAAAGCGCTGCTTGAGGAGGTTGGTGTAGGTGCTCATGGCGTGATCCCGTATGGATCCGTCGCGGCGGGAGAATTGGCTCGCATGTCTCGCTCCGATAAGGCGATGTCGCTGGAATGCGCCGCAACAAAGTGTGCGGCTTGTTCAGCGATCATACCGTGACAAAAGCGATGCCGGCATGCACCCCGGCTTCAGACGCCTTCGACGTCCGCCCAGCAATTCGGCGTCTCGTACAGACGCACGCGCTTGAGCTTCAGGTCGATGCCGTAATGCGCGTTATAGACGTTGGAGAGAATGCGAAACGCCTCGGCCGCGAGATTTTCGACGGTCGGAATACGGTCGAGCACGACGGTTTTGTGATTGGGCATCGACTCGAGAAAGCCGCGCACTTTTTCGTCGCCTGCGTAGACGATGAACGCGTGATCCCACAGGTTGACGAGGTGCTCCATGGCGAGCGCCTTGACATCAGCGAAGTCCATCACCATGCCGCGATCCGGCGCGCCTTCGGTTTCGACGAGTTCGCCTTGCAGCGTGATTTCCAGCACATAGCGATGGCCGTGCAGGTTACGGCACTGGCTGCGGTGATCGGGGATGCGGTGGCCCGCATCGAATTCAAGTTTTCGGGTAATCGTCTGCACGTCGGCTCAGCTTGGGCTTGATTCGCGTTAGGGGATGTTGAGGTACTTGTGCGTCTGCATGGACAGGCGCCATTGCGGATGCCGCTTGCACCAGTCGATAGCGAGCTTCGTATTGATATCGCGCGACGGGCCGTCCATGGGTTGCACGAGGAAATACTGGAAGTCGAGTTTTGCGTAGTCGGCCAGCGGCTGATTGTCTTGCGGCACGACGACCTTCAGCTCGTTGCCCTTCGTCACGACCAGCGGCGCGCCGGCTTTCGGACTCACGCAAATCCAGTCGATGCTGTCCAGCACCGGCAACGACCCATTCGTTTCGATAGCCATTTCGAAGCCCGCGTCATGCAGTGCATCGACGAAAGGCTGGTCGATTTGCAGCATCGGCTCACCGCCGGTGCAGACCACGAACTTGTGCGCTTCGCCTTCCGGCCATTGCGACGAGATCATCGCAACGAGGTCTGCCGGCGTGCGATATTTGCCGCCGTTCTCCCCGTCCGTGCCGACGAAATCCGTGTCGCAAAACTGGCAGACGGCGTCCGCGCGATCTTCCTCGCGACCCGACCAGAGGTTGCATCCGGCGAAGCGGCAAAACACAGCCGGACGGCCAGCGTTCGCGCCTTCGCCCTGCAACGTGTAGAAAATTTCCTTTACTGCATACGTCATGATTAAACCGGTTCGGTGGTGACTTGCTCGCCTGACCTGTAGGCTTCGTAGCCGCGCTTGCGCAGCTTGCACGCCGGGCATTGGCCGCAACCGAAACCCCACTCGTGCAATTCGGCGCGCTCGCCGACGTAGCACGTATGCGTCTCGACGCGGACTAGTTCGACCAGCGCCTCGCCGCCTAGCTGTTCGGCCAGACGCCAGGTGTCGGCTTTATCGAGCCACATGAGCGGCGTCTCTAGCAGGAAGCGGCTGTCCATGCCGAGATTAAGTGTGACTTGCAGCGCTTTCATGGTGTCGTCGCGGCAATCGGGGTAGCCCGAGAAATCCGTTTCGCACATGCCGCCGACGAGTACCTTCAGCCCACGCCGGAACGCGATTGCCGCTGCGATGGTCATGAACATGAGGTTGCGGCCGGGCACGAACGTGTTGGGCAACCCGTTCGCGTTCGCTTCGATTTCGATCTCGCGCGTCATGGCGGTGTGGCTGATTGCGCCGAGGACGGAGAGGTCGATCATGTGATCTTCGCCGAGGCGTTCGGCCCAGTGCGGAAACTGCTGTTTCAACGATGTACGAAAGCCTTCCCGACATTCGAGTTCCACGCGATGCCGCTGGCCGTAGTCGAAGCCGAGCGTCTCGACGCTTGTGTAGCGCACGAGCGCCCAGGCGAGGCATGTGGCCGAGTCCTGGCCGCCGGAAAACAGTACCAGCGCACTGTCTTTAGCGTCTGTCCGAGTCACGGTGAAACTCCATGAGAGATGGTTTTGCGCGATTTGGCTAGTGGTTCGAGGGCCTTGCGGCGGGCCGTTTTCGTCGTTCCTTCATTAGCCAAGTCTTTGAAGAACCAAGGATTTTACCACGAGAGGGGGGGGGTCGTTCGCACTCGGTTGGGGTTTGGGGGGCGGGGCGAGAGCGGGAGGAGTTGGTGCCGGGGTGGTGCTGCGTACGTTAGCGCGGGTTGTAGGTTGGCAGTGTTTTTATCACTATTAGCCAGGGTATTTTCGTTCGCACTCGGTCGGGGTTTTGCGGCGTGCTACCGGCGGTGGTCGGGGTCGGTGCTGGGTTGTTGCTGCTTACGTTAGCGCAGGTTTAATGTTAGCTAAATTTTTTATCACGATTAGCCAGGGTATTTTCGTTCGTACTCGGTCGGGGTTTTGCGGTGTGCTACCGGCAGTGGTCGGGGTCAGTGCTGGGTTGCTACTGCGTACGTTAGCGCGGGTTGTATGTTGGCTAAATTTTCTATCACTATTAGCCACTGTGCGTGGCGGCACTTCATTTCTTTGTCCAACGGCGACAAAGAAACGAAGCAAAGAAAACGCCTTCCCACAATCTGTATTAAGTGTCCCCAGCGTGCACACCACTGCTTTTGGTTCCCGCGTAGAACGGTGCTCGCAAAACCACGGACACTTGAAACCCTCCTTCTCGCGAATCCCTACATCCCCACGCTTCGCCACCAGTGCTCTCGGGCTAGATCGCTGTGCCCACGGACAGGTACGGCTTAACCGCCGTTTGAGGTTGACTGAAGCTACCGGTTCATAGTAATTTCAGACGCGTTTTTTCGCGCCTGACGCGAGGTGTTCCGCGATTTTTGCGGTGCGCTCGTGCCCAAACGTATTGCGCGCTACACGGTCCGTGTCTAAATGGTCGCGCGGATCATGCAGTCCACCAACCGTAAATACGGGTGAGGCCTCACAAGTTCGTAGGCCCCATTGTTCTTGCCCGAGAGCACTGGTGGCGAAGCGTGGGGATGTAGGAATTCGCGAGAAGGAGGGCTTCAAGTGTCCGTGGTTTTGCGAGCACCGTTCTACGCGGGAACCAAAAGCAGCGGCCTGCACGCTGGGGACACTTAATACAGATTGTGGGAAGGCGTTTTCTTTGCTTCGTTTCTTTGTCGCCGTTGGACAAAGAAATGAAGTGCCGCCACGCACAGTGGCTAATAGTGATAAAAAATACTGCCAACATACAACCCGCGCTAACGTACGCAGCAGCAACCCAGCACCGACCCCGACCACCGATCAGCCCCGCGCCCAAAACCCCGACCGAGTGCGAACGCAAACCATCGTCTAATGGAAAAAGCCCAAAAACCTTGCGGTTTTTGAGCTTTTTTTACATCTTTGGTGGCCTGGGACGGAATCGAACCATCGACACGCGGATTTTCAATCCGCTGCTCTACCAACTGAGCTACCGGGCCAACGAGAACGAGAGTATATCAAAGGCGATTATGTCGCTCAAGTGCTTTTTGCCACCTTTCCAAGGTATCGATCCTATAACCCCCGCCGCTCAAGCCTCACTCTTGTTCTTGCCCAAATCCACACCAAGCTGCTTGAGCTTCCGATACAAGTGCGTACGCTCCAACCCCGTCTTCTCCGCCACTCGCGTCATGCTGCCGTTCTCACGCGCCAGGTGATATTCGAAGTACGCACGCTCAAACGCATCGCGTGCATCGCGTAAGGGAATATCGAAGGAAATGGATGCCGTCGCGCCAGCCGGAGCCGCCGCTGTGCCAGCGCCCTGCGCATTGCCATCGGCGCTGCCCAGACTCAGCGACGATGCCACCGGCAACGCAGCCGATGCCGGTACCGTCGAACCACTCGGCGGCAACGGCGGCCGCAAGGCCGTCGCTGCGATCGGAGCCGGCGCTGTGCCGCGTGCAAGACCCTGCTCGACAGCCTTGAGCAACTTTTGCAACGCAATCGGCTTCTCAAGGAAATTGAGCGCGCCGATCTTCGTCGCCTCAACAGCCGTATCGATGGTCGCGTGGCCCGACATCATGATCACCGGCATGGTGAGCTTGCCCTGCGCTGCCCACTCTTTCAGCAGCGTCACGCCGTCGGTATCGGGCATCCAGATGTCGAGCAGCACGAGATCCGGCGCCTGCCGCAACCGGTACTCCCGCGCATGCTGCGCATTCTCCGCCGTCTCCACCACGTGACCTTCGTCGCTCAGGATCTCCGAGAGCAATTCCCGGATACCCATTTCGTCGTCTACCACCAGGATGGTTGCCATTTACGCTGCCCTTGTCTGCACTAATGCTTTTGTCGTTCCGTGGCTCGCTGCCGACGCAGGCGATGTCGCGCCCGGTTCGGCGGTGTCGTCCGCGAGTTGCAGGAACAGAATCGAAATCTGCGCGCCTTCGATCACGTCAGCGGTCTTCGAACGATTACGAATGTCGATGCGAGCGCCATGCTCGTCGACGATCTTCTTGACCGTTGCAAGACCCAGTCCCGTGCCCTTGGCTTTCGTCGTCACATAAGGCTCGAACGCACGCGAAAGAATGCGCGCGGGAAAGCCAGAACCGTTATCCGATACCGTCAACCGCACCGCTACGCGGGCATGTCCGGAGGCATCGGAGTCGCCATATTCTACTGTCTTCGTTTCAAGCAGCACGCGCGGTTCGGCGACATCAGCCACCGCATCCTGCGCATTCTGTAAAAGGTTGTGAATTACTTGCCGCAACTGCGTGGCATCGCCGCGAATCACGGGCAACTTCGTGAGCTCGACCTTGATATGGCTCTTACCCTCTTCGATGCCATACAACGTCAACACTTCCGCCACGAGATCGTTGAGCTGCAGGTTGCCAAGAACGGCCGGCGGCGTGCGCGCGTATTCGCGGAAGTCGTCGACCATCTGCTTCATCGCCTGCACCTGATTCACGATGGTCGTCGCGCCGCGCTTGAGCACCTCGGCATCGGCGGGAGAAAGCTTGTCAGCGAGCTTCATTTGCAAGCGCTCGGCCGACAACTGGATCGGCGTGAGCGGGTTCTTGATCTCGTGCGCAAGCCGCCTCGCCACTTCACCCCACGCCACCGAACGCTGCGCGGAGATGACGTCGGAGATGTCGTCGAATACGACTACGTAACCCGCCGTTTCGGCATCGTCGGCATCGCTTTCGGTCAAGGTCAGCAATTGCGTGCCGCGTACCAGCAAGGTCAGCGGGTCGGTTTCGCCCGCCACCGGTACGGCCAGTTGCTGCTGCCAGTGACCGCGATCGCCGATCGGCCGGCCGCTGCCGCTCGCCGCTGCGTCGCGATCGGCGAAAGCCTTGCGCACAATCGCGCCGAACTCTGCCAACACGCCAATCTGCTCAAGCGGCAGGTTAAGCGATGCGTTGAACGGCTGCCGGAAAATCCGTTCGGCGCCGCGATTCGCCGTGGTCAGGCGGAACTGGCGATCGAAGACGAACACGCCCGCCGTGAGGTTCGCGAGAATGCTTTCGAGGTACGCCTTCGAATGCTCGAGCGCGATGCGATTGTTCTCTACCGCCGCGCGCGCCTCGGACAATTGCCGCGTCATTGCGTTGAACGACTGCGTGAGGAAACCGAGTTCATCGCGCGATTTCACTTCGCGTTTTGGCGTGTAATCGCCCTCGGCCACTTCCTTCGTGCCTTGCGCCAACAGGAATAACGGCCGTGCAAGCTGATTGCCGAGCGCGAGCGCCAACATCATCGCAATGAAGGTCGCGAGGAACAACGCAAGCGTCAGCGTGCCGATGTACATCTTGCGCAGCCCGGTCCGCCCCAGCGCCTTTTCCTGATACTCGCGATACGCCCGCTGCACGGCATCCGCGTTGCGGGCGAGCGCGGTACTGACCGGCTGTTCGATCTGTAGGAATCGTTCGGCCGGCTGCAATTCGGTGGTCGAACTGTCGGGAATCTTCACGATCACCCTCAGCCGCAATGCGCCCTTTGGCCCGGTCAGACTTGAATCGCCATCCACCTCGCCTTCAATAGCCCCGTACGGCCGCCCTCGCGCCTGGTTCAGTTGCAGCGGCGACGGCAGGTTGTCGGGCACGAGCGCCGCGAAATTACTCGATGCCTGCGCGATCACGCGCACATCGGGCGCGGTGCCAGAACCGCCTCTTGCCGGCTCGACGATGGTCGCATCCTGCACGTTGAACTGATCGCGCAATCGCAGCAACGCGAGCGTGAGGCTGGTTGGATCGGCGCTGGCGAGCTGGTCGCTCATCAAACGACCCTTGTTCTGTAAATCGGACAACGATGCATCGAGCATGCCGCGCCCGAGATTCAGCCCCGACGTAAGCGCGGTTTCCACGTTCACGTCAAACCACGACTCGATACTGCGCGACACGAACTGATATGACACCACGTAGATGATCGCGCCCGGCACCACGCCCACGAGCGCGAAGATGAACGCGAGTTTCGCGAGCAGCCGCGTGCCGAATTTGCCCTGCCGCACGCGTGTGACAATGATCAGCACCAGCCCGATCACGATCAGTATCAGCACGACCGCCACCGCGAGATTCGCGGCGTAGAGCCACTGATAGTAGCGATCGAAGAACTCGGTGTTGGCGCTTGCGAGCGCCAGCATCACGAGCAGCAAAATGGCTGTGAGCGCGACCGTCACCACCAGCGCGCGGACCACGATGCTCGTCATGTTCGTGCGGCGCAGCGGCCGGCGGCGGAGTTTATTTAGCACTGGTCGCCGCCGTAAAAGTGAAACGCTTCCAGTCGGAAGAAAGATTCCAGTCGCGGTTGTTGACCGCGTCAATCTGGAACGGCTTGGGCATTAACGCGATGTCGAGCTGCATGCGCACCGACGCGGTATATGTCTCGCCGGGCCTGACCTGATTACGCTCGATGACATGCCACGATGTCACGTGCTTGATGACCGCGAGCGCTTCCGCAAGCGTGGCGAAGCCAAGTTGCAAGCCCCCTGTGGAGACGCGATATTCCCGCGTCAGCGGCTGAAACGAGAGCCGGATGCTTTGCGACACGCTTACCGGTTGTTCATCGAACCAATACCAGCGTGGCCGCGATAAATCGAAATCGGTTGTGAAGTACAAAGGCACGCCCTTGTTCACGGCGTCTTCCAGACTGTTGTTGAGTTCGAAATCGAAACGCGCGTCGAGGCTCCAGCCCGCGCCGTCCGCCTGCAACGATGCCCGCTGCACAGCGATAGGATCGGCCTGCGCGGCAGCGACCGGCAAGAACGACAGCACGAAGCTCAGCCACAAGGCCAGCACGGCCCGGCCGGCAGGCGCGAGCCGCAGCGGAAAATAGCGTTTGATCGTCACCGTTTCTGAAAGCGCGCGTAGAAGAATCCGTCGTGGTCCGCAAAGGCTTCCACGTCCCGCTTCAGTGTTGAACGGGTACGTTGCGCCTCGCCTGAATTGTCCGTCAGCGAGTTCGTGACCGGGTCCGGTGAAACTTGCAACCCAGCTGCGCTGGCGCGGCTGGCTGTCGGCAATAATTGCCCCGGCGCGTCCAATCGTACCGCATCTTCGTGCGCCGCTCCAAACCACTGCGCCTGCAACTCGCCCTCTTCGGGAAAGATCGAGCACGTAACGTAGAGCAACTCGCCGCCAGTTGCGACCAGCGGCCAGAGCGCGGCGAGGATGCGGCGCTGTTCATCGACCAGCGCGCCGATGTCCGACGGACGCCGCAGCCAGCGGATATCCGGATGACGCCGCACGATCCCCGATGCCGAGCACGGCACATCGGCGAGGATGCGATCAAACGGATCTCCGTCCGACCAGGCCGACGGCTCGCCGGCATCGCCCACGCGAATCTCGGCTTGCAGGTTCAGTCGCTGCAAGTTTTCACCGATACGTCTCGCCCGCCCCGCGTCGCTTTCCACCGCGATCAACTCTACGTTTGCCAGTTCCAGCACGTGGCCGGTTTTACCGCCTGGCGCCGCGCACGCGTCGAGCACGCGCATGCCGTCGCGCACGTTCAGCAACTGCGCGGCGAGTTGCGCGCCCGCGTCCTGAACCGAGACGACGCCATCGGCGAAACCGGGGATTTTATCGACGGCCATTGGCGTCTTGAGGCGCACGGCGTGAAGGCCGGCGGCATCGGCTTCTATATTCTGGGCCTTGAGGAGATCGAGATAGTCATCGACGCTCATCCGCCGCGCGTTCACGCGCAACGTCAGCGGGCCTTGGCGGTTACCGGCATCGAGAATGTTTTCCCATTCGTCGGGATGACCGCGTTTGACCGCGTCGATCCACCACGCCGGATAGTTGAAACGCGCGACGGGATCGCTTTGAACCTCGGCCAGCAGTGAATCGCGTTCACGCAGGAACGAGCGCAGCACCGCGTTGACCAGGCCCTTTGCAAACGCGAATTCGCGCCGCGCGGCGATGGCGTTCACGGCTTGATCGACGATGGTGAACGGCGTGTAGGCGGCGTTGGCTTCGTCGTCGACCAGCAGCGCAAAGGCGCACGCCATCACATTCGATACATGCGGCGGAGGCGCTTTGCGCACCAGTTTCGCGAGCAGCGCGTCGGCGACGGCCAGACGCCGCAACGTGCGATACGCGATGTCCTGCGTCGCCCCGCGCGATACCGCCACGTGCGTTGCCGCGATCACCGTTTGCAGCGCCGCTGGCAGCGCTGAGCCCGCGCGGACGGCGCCGACCGCTTGCGCGGCGGCATCGAGGGCGAACGCGAGTGAATCGGGGGCAAGGTTAAGCGTGGCGAGACGGCCATCGGACGATGCTCGGCTGGTGTCCGCCGATGAAGCGGCGCGGCGTCGGGAAGGCTTTTCGGTCATGTCGGGGCGAAGGCGTTCGAGCCGGCTGATACCGGTTCGCACAAACGAAGCATTGTAACTGGGGTTTTTGCTCGCGCCGGTGGACGGGGGGGCGGGGTCCGTGCGCGGGGGGTGGGGGTGCTGCTTACGTTAGCGCGAGTTGTATGCCCGCTATATTTTTTAGCACTTTAGCCAGGGTATTTTCGTTCGCACTCGGGCGGGGTTTTGCGGCGTGCTACCGGCGGTGGTCGAGGTCGGTGCTGGGTTGTTGCTGCTTACGTTGGCGCGGGTTCTATGTTGACTAAATTTTTTATCACTATTAGCCACTGTCCGTGGCGGGACTTCATTTCTTTGTCCAACGGCGACAAAGAAACGAAGCAAAGAAAACGCCTCCCCACAATCTGTTTTAAGTGTCCCCAGCGTGCAGACCACTGCTTTTGGTTCCCACGTAGAACGGTGCTCGCAAAACCACGGACATTTGAAACCCTCCTTCTCGCGAATCCTGACATCCCCACGCTTCGCCACCAGTGCTCTCGGGCAAGTTCCGTGTCCTACGGACCAATTCGGCCTCACGCGTCTTACGCGTTGGCGGGCTGCTTGATCCGCCGACACAATTTAAGCGAGGGGCGTGCATAGCGCGCAATACGCTTAGCATGAGCACACCCAAAAATAGTGGAACACCCCGCGCCAGGCGCGAACAACGGCGCCTGAAATTGCTACGCACCGAAGCACGCGTGGCCGGAGCGTCCGCCGCCTGGTACGGCGGACGCAAACAAACTTCAGTAAACCTCGGGCAAGGTGGGACCGGACGAATCTGTGGGCGCACCGATCTTGCCCGAGAGCACTGGTGGCGAAGCGTGGGGATGTAGGAATTCGCGAGAAGGAGGGGTTCAAGTGTCCGTGGTTCTAGCGAGCACCGTGCTACGCGGGAACCAAAAGCAGTGGTCTGCACGCTGGGGACACTTAATACAGATTGTGGGGAGGCGTTTTCTTTGCTTCGTTTCTTTGTCGCCGTTGGACAAAGAAACGAAGTGCCGCCACGCACAGTGGCTAATAGTGATAAAAAATACTGCCAACATTTAACCCGCGCTAACGTACGCAGCAGCAACCCGGCATCGACCCCGATCGCCGAACCTCGCTCACCCGACGGCTGCCCACCCCGCCCAAGTGCGAACGAAAATACCTGGCTAATAGTGATAAAAAAATTTAGCCAACATTGAACCCGCGCTAACGTGAGCAGCAGCAACCCGGCACTGACCCTCGACCACCGCCGATAGCCCCGCCCCCCCTCGAGTGCGAACGAAAAAAATCCGGCCCCCCTCCTCATAATAAAAATGACTTAGACTTACAAAATGCATTCCAATCTGGAATCAAAGGGGCGCGTATGGAACTGCGATCGCTGCGATACTTCGTCGAAGTAGTAAAACAAAAAAGCTTCACCGCGGCAGCGGAAAAAATGTTCGTCACGCAACCCACCATCAGCAAAATGGTGAAATCCCTCGAGGACGAAATCGGTTCGCCACTGCTGCTGCGCGAAAGCCGCCAAATGGTACTGACCGACGCCGGCCAGATCGTCTACCAACGCGGACTCGAAGTGCTCGCGGCGCACGCCCAACTCGAAGCCGAACTCAACGATCTCGGCAAGCTCGGGCGCGGCACACTGACTATCGGCATTCCGCCAATGGGCGGATCGCTCTTCACACCAGCCATCGCCGCATTCAAAAAGCGCTATCCGAAGGTTGAGTTGAAGCTGTTCGAGCGAGGCTCAAAGGCCATCGAAGCGGCATTGATCGAAGGTGAGATGGAACTTGGCGGCGTACTTGAACCCGTCGACCTCGCCACGTTCGACGTGCTCCCGGTCAGCCGCCAGTTGCTTTGGCTGGTCGCGCAGAAAGGCTCGCGCTGGGATGCCGCGACCAACGTGTCGCTCGCCGATCTCGCGCAGGATTCGTTCGTGTTCTACGACGAAAGCCTCGCGCTATCCGATGTCGTGCTCAAAGCGTGCCGCGAAGCGGGGTTCGTGCCGACTATCGTGAGCCGCAGCGGACACTGGGATTTCATGGCGGCGCTGGTGCAGGCGGGTGTCGGCATCGCATTGCTGCCCGCGCCTTATTGCCGGCGGCTCGACGCCAACGCATTCACCTGCCGGCCAGTCATCGAACCGGAAATCCACTGGGACATGGCGGTGGGCTGGCGGCGCAATAGCTATCTGTCGAATGCGGCGCGCGCCTGGCTCGAGGTCGCGCGGCAAACGCTGCCAGCCAATCTCGGCGATGACTTCCTGCAAGGACCCGCGCAACGGTTTCCGGCGCATGCGCGGGATAGCGCGCCAAGGTAGGGATCAATGCACGCACCAATAGAAATACCCCGCCCCGCTTACGCGGAACGGGGTGTTTTTTTTGCCGCGTCTATCTCAGACGCGTGCGCTCAGACACTTACTCTTGCACGGCGAAGTCGATGCGGCGGTTCGCAAAACGTCCGCCTGCTGTCGCGTTATCGGCAATAGGATGCGCGTCGCCGTAACCTTGCGCCGTCAGTGCATCGGCGGAAACACCGTGCTTCACGAGGAACGCGCGCACTGCTTCCGCACGCTTCTTCGACAACGCCAGATTCGTGCTCGCCGGGCCGACATTGTCCGAATACCCACCGACGTTCAGCTTCACCGTCTTGCCCTTCGACTCGCACGCCTTCAACAGTTCCGCCGATTTTGCCAACGCCAGTTGCGCGTCTTGCGGCGGCACGTCGGAACCGGTGCGGAAGTTGATCACTTGCAGGTTCAGCACCTTCGTCACATCGGCAGCCGAGCAATCATCGCTCAACGACGAGAACGCACTCATGAACGATTCCTTCGCACTTTCGACGGCATGTTTGACATCGAACGTGCCGATGGTGAAGCCCGCGCCGAACAACGTCTTCAGCTTGTCCATCCAACCATTGCGCACGTCAGCTGCCGCGCCGCTCAATTCGATCTTTTCGCCCGAAAGCTTGGCTTCCGCGCCCGGCAATTGCATCAGCGGCAACAGGCCGTCGAGCTTGTCGAGCCAGCTAGCAGGCTTGGTATCCGGATCGACGGTAATGGTCGCGTTCAGATGATCCGCGCCGAACTTCGCCGTCAATGCGGCGAGCAGCGTGGCCTTCTCTTCGTCAGTGCCAACCGTGGCATTGATGGTCGGAGCACCCAGCTTGTCAACAGTGAACGTCAGCAGCGCGTCCTTCGTGGGCGCGGGAGCGGCAGCGGGTGCCGATGCCGGCTCGGGCGCAACCACCGGCGTGGACGAGACTACCGGAGCGGCTGCAGGTGCAGTCGCGAGCGGTTGCTGGTTGGTGCAGCTACGGCCGAACAGCAGCGCGAGCAAGGCAATAGCCGCAGCCACGGCCAGCCACCACCATTTCTTCGATCCCGACTTCTGTTCCACCACGATGCGGTCGAGCGAAGGGTTCACAGCCGATGTCGCGCCGCCGGCGCTCGACGGGTGTTCCAGATGCGACGACACCGCCTTCATTTGTGCCGCTACGCCGGACAGGAAACTGCCCGCGCCGCCCAGACCCAGCGCGCTGGAGATGTCTTCCGTCATGCTTGCCTTCACCATTGGCAACTGATGGCCGAGCAGCGTGGGCAACTGGCCCACGTTACCGCCGGCCTTGGTGAAGTAGTGCTTGAGCACGCCGAAGATGGTCGTCGTGACGATGCCGCTCAGCGCGTGCGTGGCGCCGGCCGATACGCCGGTTTTCGTGGCCACGGCGTTGCTCAGCGCATTGATGCGATCGTCGGAGACCACACCGCTTGCGAGGCGCGCGCCCGATGCGAGCAGCGATTGGAGTCCGTCGCCGTGCACGAGTTGCGGCAGCATATCGACGATATTGGCATTCGAATCTGCCGACATGATCGATGCGAACAACCCGCGCGCGCCTTCCGGCGATGCGGCTTTGTTCATCAGCGATCCGACCAGCGCCGGTGCGATCATGCCTACGACGCGTTTCGCCGCTTCAGGCGGGACACCGAGTTTGGTGGCGAGTTGCTGCAACACGCTTTCGGTCAAAGCGCCCTGTACTAGCTGAATAACGTTGATGCTCATTTAAATTGCCTTTTCCTTACTTGCGTGAATTCGCCAACTGCCCACAGTGAGCGGCGCCGATTATAGATTCGGCATTGGGGAAATAAGGACTTCCGACTAAAAATCGGAAATACCTCAAGGGTGGGGTGTTCGCACGGGGGGTGGGGTGGGCGGCGGGGTGGGAGGGTGCTGCTGAAGTTGTCGGGCGTTATATGTTTGTGTGTTTTTTATCACTATTAGCCAGGGTATTTTCGTTCGCACTCGGTCGGGGTTTTGCGGCGTGCTACCTGGCGGTGGTCGGGGTCGGTGCTGGGTTGTTGCTGCTTACGTTAGCGCGGGTTTGATATTGGCTAAATTTTTTATCACTATTAGCCAAAGTGTTTTCGTTCGCACTCGGTCGGGGTTTTGCGGCGTGCTACCGGCGGTGGTCGGGGTCGGTGCCGGGTTGCTACTGCGTACGTTAGCGCGGGTTGTATGTTGGCGATATTTTTTATCGCTATTAGCCACTGTGCGTGGCGGCACTTCATTTCTTTGTCCAACGGCGACAAAGAAACGAAGCAAAGAAAACGCCTTTCCACAAACTGTATTAAGTGTCCCCAGCGTGCAGACCACTGCTTTTGGTTCCCGCGTAGTACGGTGCTCGCTAGAACCACGGATGTTTGAAACCCTCCTTCTCGCGAATTCCTACATCCCCACGCTTCGCCACCAGTGCTCTCGGGCAAGATCAATGGCCCGCGGACCAACACGGCACGGTCTTATCCGCGCTTGTTCTGGATTGCAAAGTGATTCGGCGTGCGGTGATTTAGGTACACGTTCCAGGCGGGTTGGTTCGCACTTAGCACGGAGTGCTTCACAATATCTTGATTTATCACTTTCACCTCCGGCCGCGCTCGAACATGGCGTACCGAACTTGCCCGAGAGCACTGGTGGCGAAGCGTGGGGATGTAGGGATTCGCGAGAAGGAGGGCTTCAAGTGTCCGTCGCTCTAGCGAGCACCGTGCTACGCGGGAACCAAAAGCGGTGGTCTGCACGCTGGGGACACTTAATACAGATTGTGGAGAGGCGTTTTCTTTGCTTCGTTTCTTTGTCGCCGTTGGACAAAGAAATGAAGTGCCGCCACGCACAGTGGCTAATAGTGATAAAAAATTTAGCCAACATAAAACCCGTACTAACGTAAGCAGCAGCAACCCAGCATTGACCCCGACCACCGACCATCAGCCCCGCGCCCAAAACCTTGAGTGCGAACGAAAATACCCTAGCTTATAGTGAAGAAATACTGGCAACATACAACCCGCGCAACCCAGCATTGACCCCGACCGCCGCCGGTAGCATGCTCCCTAAAACCCCGAGTGCGAACGAAAAAATCCAGCCACCATGGAACCCGCGCAAACGTAAGCGGCAGCAACACCTCGACCGCCCCCCAAACCCGGAGGCCCCAATGAACACATCCACCTGCGGTCAGACTCACGAAGTCACCAACCAGACCCCTCCGCTCGAGCGCTACAACGCGCTAACCTCCGACGCAGCCCTCGTCGCTGCACTCGACCGCGAACACGCCGCCTGGCACCTCGACGCCCTCACCCGCGACGGCCTCGCGCTCACCCAACCCGAGGTCCTCGCGCTCGCCGATCTCGCCAACCGACACACCCCCGAACACCATCCGTTCAACCCGCGCGGCGAACGCATCGACGCCATCGAATTTCATCCCGCCTGGCATACGCTCCTGTCCATGTTGCGCGAGCAAGGCCTCCACGCGCTGCCGTATGAAACCGATACGCCAAAGCCCGGCGCAATGGCCGCCCGCGCTGCCGGATACTTTCTCCACGCGCAACTGGAAAGCGGCTCGCTCTGCCCGCTGACCATGACTTTCGCCAGCATCCCGGTTTTGCAGCAGGAACCCGCCTTGTACGCCAGCGTGCGGACGCAATTGCTCTCACGACAACACGATCCCCGCGATATCCCGCTCGGCGCGGGCAAACAATCGATGATAATCGGCATGGGCATGACCGAGAAACAAGGCGGCTCAGACGTGCGCAGCAACCGCACTCACGCGGCACCGCTCGGCACAGGTGGGCGGGGCGGCGAGTATCGGCTGATCGGGCATAAGTGGTTCTTCTCGGCGCCACAATGCGACGCGCATCTCGTGCTCGCGCGCACCGGCGAAAGCAGCGACGAAAAAGGTCCGATCTCCTGCTTCTACGTCCCCCGTTTCGCGCCCGATGGATCGAAGAACGCCGTGCAGATCCAGCAACTCAAAGACAAACTCGGCAACCGCTCGAACGTGAGCAGCGAGGTCGAACTTCTCGATGCCTACGGCGTGATGATCGGCGACGAAGGACGCGGCGTGCCGACAATCATCGAAATGGCGAACTTCACGCGGCTGGATTGCGTAATCGGCAGCGCCGCGTTGATGCGCGCCGCGCTGATCCAGGCGATTCATCACGCGCGGCACCGGCGCGCATTCGGCGCGAAGCTGATCGACCAGCCGCTGATGCGCAACGTCCTCGCCGATCTCGCCCTGGAATCGGAAGCGGCGACTGTTTTGTTCATGCGGCTAGCGGGCGCTTTTGAAAATTCTGCGCATCCAGTGGAACGCGCGTGGCGTCGTATCGTGACGCCGGCGGCGAAGTTCTGGGTCTGCAAGCGCGCGCTGGAATTCACCGGCGAAGCGATGGAAGTCTGGGGCGGCAACGGTTACGTCGAAACGGGACCGATGGCGCGGTTTTATCGCGAGGCGCCGGTGAATTCCATCTGGGAAGGATCGGGGAATGTGATGTGTCTGGACGTGCTCCGGGCATTCGAGCGCGAACCGGACGCGGCGCGTGCACTGCTCGATTCATGGCAGGCAGTGGCGAACGGGCATCCGGTATTGGGCGACGCGCTGAAAACGCTGGTCGCGATGCTGCAAGGCGATCCGGCCACGCGCGAAGCGTCGGCGCGCGGGATCGCGCAACAACTGGTGCTGACAGCGCAGGGGGTTTTGCTCGCGCAGCACGCGCCGGCAGATGTAGCGGCGGCGTTCATCGATACCCGGCTCGGCGATGCCCGTGGTTCCGCGAATCGCGTCTATGGGACGTTACCGGCGAAGTACGATTTCGCAGCGATGATCGAGCGGGCTTTCCCGGAATAACAACCGCGGCCGGCTAGGCGTAACGGCCGCGGCCCTTCCCCATGGAAGCTACGGAAGCCATCGGATCCAAAGGCGCCACTTCAGCGGGCTTTTCCGCAACAACAAACGCTAGGCGGAACGGCCGCGCCCCTTCGGCATGGAAGCCTTGGAAGCTACAGCAGCCACAGAATCCACAGGCGCCACCTCCGACGGCAACCCTTCCTCCACCGCGCTCTCCAACCGATACAACCACGCGAGCAATTCCGCCACCGCCTGATACAGCGCGGGCGGAATGCGCGCATCGAGATCGACTTGCATGAGCAGCGAGACCATCTCCGGCGCTTCATGCACATACAAGCCCGCATCCTTGGCGCGCTGCACGATCATTTCCGCGACTAGCCCGTAACCCTTCGCGACCACGCGCGGCGCGGCGTCGGTGTTCTTGGTGTCGTAGGTGAGCGCTGTCGCCTGCTTGCGCGAATCGTTTCGCAAGCTCATGTTGCGCTCCCAGGCGGGTTCGATGCCGAAGCGGACCCGCCGCTATCGGAAGCGAAATGAGCGGACGCCGGATCGGCCGTCGACTCAGCCAGCGCATCCATCGCGCGCACCGTCAACCCGGCGAGCTGCAATCCCGCTGCTTCGAGTTGTTGCTGGAAATGCTGGCCATCGCCGGCAAGAAGGAGCGCGCCGTTCGCGCTTGCGTTGACCCGCACCACGAGTTGCTGGCCGGTGAGCACCAGATCGGCGTCCACATTGCCAAGCGTCGGCAGCGCGAGCGTGACCCGCGTATGCCACGCGCGCTCATCGCCGGAAGCGGGTCCCGCGCTGCCATCGTGTACGGCATCGCGCTCATGGAAACCCGGCGCGCGCGGCTGGATCTCCCACTCGAATTTCGCGCCGGGCCAGGCTTCGCCGGACCAGCGAAATTGATCCGTGGCGAGTACATCGAGTTGCTGGCGAACCAGCGGAATAGTCGATGGATGTATGCCCGCCGCAGTCGCTGCCTGCACGGCGGAGTCGTGTGCATACGCGGCCGCGGTCATTGCGCTCGAGCCCATCGGTCCCGCCTGCCGCCCCGATGAAAACACGTTCGCCTGAACCTCGCGCACGGACGCCGCGAGCGCTGCCGCCTGCTGCGGCGTCTGCGGCGCGGGCACGAGGCGAATGGGACTCTGCGGATCGGGGGTATCGGCGGAAAAAGTGGGGGGGAGCAGCGTTTCATCGATCCAGACTTCAACCGGCGCTTGCGCCGAAGGCTGGGAAGAGCCGAACGGCAATCCGGCGGTCAGGTTATCGACGTTGGCCTGCGGCTCATTGTCAAGCGACGCCAGCGATCGCTGTCCGGCAAACCATTGCGCGACGTGACTTTCGTAGAAAAGCCCGCTGTCACCCACGGTTTTAGCGAGCGTCGATGCAAGCACGTCCGTGGCCAGAAGCGACGCGGGCGGATTGACCGTGCTCGCGGCAGTGGCATTGACAGTGGCATTAGCAGTGGCATTGGAACTTGCCGTCGTCGATGAAAACAACGAACCGGATAACGTGGCGAAGGCACTCGCGGCCACAACGACACGCGGCGGGTTCGGCCACAAGGGTAGGTCGCCGATCACAGCGGGCGTCGCGCCGCCGCCAAAACGGGAGATGGCATCGAGTGTGCGGGCGACATCGCTGATTTCAGTCTGCGCCGACGGAACCGGCGGCCCATACGTCAAGCCGGTTGACGTGGGAGCGGTGGTGCGCGGGGTATCGACGATAAATTGCGATGTCCCGGTTTGCGCGGTAGTCGCGCCCGAGGTCGCGCCGCTCGACGGACCGATCGCGGATAACAGCAGCTCGGTGCGGCTGGCAAGCAGCGCAGCGATCGCGGAGTCCAGTCCAGTCATACCAACTTCCTCGGGTCACCGACGTTCAGCGGGCAGCGAACGCGCGTTAAATCGCGTTTAGCGCAGCCCGATCATTTTCTTGAAAACTTGCACCGGCCTGTTCGCCGTGAACAGCGCCGACAAACGCACGAGGCTGGGCGTGGTGAGGTCGCGAATGGCCGCGTCGTCGGCGAGAATCCGGCGCACCAGCTCAAGCTTGCGGGCGCGCGAGGTGTCGTCCAGTCCTGAACCGGTATCGACTTCCCTCAAGCCGTCGATCAACTCGCGATACGTGCCCTGCATCGTCCTCAGATCACCCCATTGTCCCGTACGCGCCGCGGCCAGCATGCGTGCGGAGAGTTCGGCAATCGCTTCATAGTGAGCGAAATATTCTTGTGTCGTTTTCATTGTAAGGAGACATGTTTCGCAGCGTCACGCCGCAGCCATTTTTGCTGCGTCGGGCGCAATTGCCATCCAGGCGTCTTCGAGCGTCGCCAGCAAGCCATCGACTTCCACCAGCATCTGCTCGCTCTGATTCACGTTCGCCTGCAGCAGCCGATGCGCCATATAGGTATACAGCGCGTCCAGACGCGCTGCGATCTCGCCGCCGCTCTCCTTGTTCAGCGCCTGCTGCAAACCGCTTTCGATAATCCCGATCGCCTTCGTGATCGCCTCGCCGCGCGCCGGAATGTTGCCCTGTTGCAGGTGCATCCGCGCCCGGGCGATGGCTTGCCGCGCGCCTTGATACAACATGACGATAAGCCGATGCGGACTGGCACCCATCACTCCTGTCTGAACGCCGACGCGCGCATAGGCGTTGGCTCCCGCGTGTCCCTGGGAAAACATCCGACTTTCTCCTAATGCGATTTCCGCCGGGTCATGAGCGCCGGTGGCGTAGCGCTGTTCGCGCTGCGAGCCGCCGCGCTTATCCACGGGAAACCTGATGAACCGATACCGACGAAGCGATCCCGACCTGTTTATTTGTCTGACCGTTTGTCATGCTGTTATCAGGGTTATCGGAGAAAGCGGCAAAAGCTTTAGGCGTGCTTTGCGTCACAGCGGATTCCAGAAAGTGCAATAGTCGTCAGTCGAAAAGCCGGATGCTCGCGCCACAAGGGCTTAGACGGAGATATTCATGACGTCGTTGTAGGCGGCGACGAGCTTGTTGCGCACTTGCAGGCCGAACTGCAAACCGACGTTCGCCTTTTGCATATCGACCATCACATCGTTCAGCGACACATTCGGCGCGCCGACTTCGAATGCCTTGGCTTCGCTCATCGCGCTTTTTTGCGAATTACTGATGTTGTCGATGGACGATTTCAGTGCGTCCGCAAAACTGCCGGCGCTCGCCGCACCCGATTCAGGCTCGACGCTGCCACTGGCGATATTGCCGGCGCCGCCTGCTGCCTGCGTGGCCATGGTCTGGAGGTGCTGCAGCGCCGAACTCAGTGGGTTGATGGAAGCATTCATGGTCTCTCCAGAAGATCAAGCGTGAAAATCAAACAATCCGGAACCGGCGGCAACGTATGGGTGGCGGTGCTACTGGGACAAATCGAACCGGGGCCTGTCCCGGGCCTCAGGCCGGCGTCTGCGCCGGAGCCTGGGCGGTTCGCCATACGGCCTGACCGATTAGGAAAAAGTCTAGCAGCGGCGCCATTTACCAAAGCCGGGAAAGGGCGCCAAAACCCGCTTCTATTCGTCGAATCGACTTACCTGTCCTTCCGCATAATTCTTCTCATGAAAGTGACTGTGAGTCCGCATGGCCGACGGCCGCGCTTCTCACAGAAAACGCAAGACTCGGAGAGCTTCGACGCATGGATTCCACAACCAACCTGATCAACCCGGACGCCCGCATGGGTCTGACTGGCGCGCAGCCGGGTGCGGCCGGGTCGATCGCGGCAGGTGCGGGCGGCGCCGGTTACGCGGGCGGCTCGGACTTCAGCGGCAACGGCTTCGGCCAGCGCATGCCGATGCTTAACCAGTTCCGCAACAACCCGCGCATGCCGTTGATCATCGCCGTGGCGATTCTTGCCGTGGTGATCGCCGGCCTCGTGATGTGGTCGCGCCAGCCGGATTACCGGGTGCTGTTCAGCAATCTCTCCGATCGTGACGGCGGCGCAATCGTCGCAGCGCTGCAGCAAGGCAACATCCCCTACAAGATCGCCGAATCGGGCGGCGCGATCCTCGTGCCGAGCGAAGCGGTGCATGAAACGCGTCTGCGCCTCGCGTCGCAGGGTTTGCCGAAGAACGGCTCGGTCGGCTTCGAATTGATGGACAACCAGAAATTCGGCATCAGCCAGTTCGCCGAACAAGTTAACTATCAGCGCGCGCTGGAAGGCGAGCTGGAAAAGACCATCGCGTCGATATCTTCGGTGCGCGAAGCCCGCGTGCATCTCGCCATTCCCAAGCCGACCGTATTCGTGCGCGAAAAGGAATTGCCGACCGCGTCCGTCATGCTCAATCTCTACCCCGGCCGCGCACTCGACGAATCCCAGACGCTGGCGATCCAGCACATGGTGAGTTCGGCCGTGGCGGACATGCCGGTGAAGAACGTGACCATCGTCGATCAGGACGGCAACCTGCTCACGCAGCAAAGCGGCTCGAGCGGCCTGGACGCGTCGCAGCTCAAATACGTGCAGCAGATCGAGCACAACACGCAGACGCGTATCGACACCATCCTCGCGCCCTTGTTCGGCGCGGGCAATGCGCACTCGCAGGTGAGCGCGGATATCGACTTCTCGAAGCTCGAGCAGACGGCCGAAAGCTACGGGCCGAACGCGAACCCGCAAGCCACGGCTATCCGCAGCCAGCAATCGAGTGAATCGAAGGAAGGCGGCGGCGCGAGCGTAGGCGGCGTGCCCGGCGCGTTGTCGAACTCGCCGCCGGCCGCGGCATCGGCGCCAATCGATGCTGCCGCGAGCGGTCCGGACGGCGTGAAGGCCGCTCCCGTCAACCTGCGCAAGGACACCACGACCAACTACGAAGTCGACCGCACCGTGCGCCATTACGAGCAGCCGATGGGCGGCATCAAGCGCCTCTCCGTCGCGGTGGTCGTGAACTACCAGAAGCTGGTCGATGCCAAGGGCAAAGTGACCATGCAGCCGCTGGCCGCCGACAAGCTCGCGCAAGTGCAGCAGTTGGTGAAAGACGCGATGGGCTACGACGAAAAGCGCGGCGACTCGGTGAACGTGGTCAACAGCACGTTCCTGGTGGATACGACCGTGATTCCCGACGTGCCGTGGTGGCGCACGCCGGACATGATCGCGCGCGGCATCCAGCTCGCGAAGTACGTGGGGATTGGCGTGGTCGGGCTGTTCCTCTACTTCAGCATGGTGAAGCCGGCGCTGCGCCGCGCCTTCCCGGCGCCCCAGCCACAGCCGGAAGCGCTCGGGCCGCCAGACGAACTGTCGCTGCTCGACGGGCCGTCCATGCCGAAATCGGCATTGGACGAAGAAAAAGACGCCGAGGTAAGTTTGCTCGGTCACGAAAGCAACAAGGCCAAATTCGATCGCAATCTCGACTACGCGCGCATGGTCGCGCGTCAGGACCCGAGAATCGTCGCAACGGTCGTCAAGAACTGGGTGTCCGATGAACGCTGAAGGCCTCAATAAAGCCGCGCTCCTGCTGATGTCGATTGGTGAATCGGAGGCGGCGGAAGTGTTCAAGTACCTCGGACCGCGCGAGGTGCAGAAGATCGGCGCGACCATGGCGCAGCTGAAAAACGTCACGCGCGAACAGCTCGACAACGTGATGACCGAGTTCGTGCATGAAGCCGAACAGCACACGGCGCTGTCGCTGGATTCGAGCGAATATATTCGCTCGGTGCTGACGAAAGCGCTGGGCGAAACCAAGGCCGGCGCGCTCATCGACCGGATTTTGCAGGGCAGCGATACCAGCGGTATCGAAGGCCTGAAGTGGATGGATTCAGCCGCCGTGTCCGAGCTGATCAAGAACGAACATCCGCAGATCATCGCGACGATTCTTGTGCATCTGGACCGCGATCAGGCGTCTGAAATCGTGGCGCTGCTTACCGAGCGCCTGCGTAACGACGTGCTGCTGCGCATTGCCACGCTCGACGGCATTCAGCCGGCCGCGCTGCGCGAACTCGACGACGTGCTGACCGCCCTGCTTTCCGGCAGCGACAACCTGAAACGCGCGCCGATGGGCGGCATCCGCACTGCAGCCGAAATTCTCAACTTCATGTCGACGGCGCACGAAGAATCCGTGATCGAAAACGTGAAGGAATTCGATGCGGAACTGGCGCAGAAGATCATCGATCAAATGTTTGTGTTCGAGAATTTGATGGACCTGGAAGACCGCGCCATTCAGTTGCTGTTGAAGGAAGTGGAGTCCGAAACGCTGATCGTGTCGTTGAAAGGCGCCCAGCCGCCGTTGCGGCAAAAATTCCTCGCGAACATGTCGCAGCGCGCCGCCGAACTGCTCGCCGAAGACCTGGATTCTCGCGGTCCCGTGCGCTTGTCGGAAGTGGAAACGCAGCAGCGCAAGATCTTGCAAGTGGTGAGAAACTTGGCCGAAAGCGGGCAGATCCAGTTAGGCGGCAAGGCAGAGGACGCGTATGTCTGATACCGCAGAAGCCGCGAAGAAGGCTCACGCCGCCGAGGCCGAGAAAAAGGGGCGCATGTCGGCGTATCAGCGCTGGGAGATGGCGTCGTTCGATCCGGTTCCAGTGGATCGCAGCGCAGCGGATCATGCCGCGCTCGAAAAGCATCTGCGGCGCGTACGCGACGAAGCGCATGCCCAAGGGCTGGCGACGGGCCATGTAGCGGGCCAGGCGATGGGTTATCAGGCCGGCTACGACCAGGGTTATCAGCAAGGCGTGGATGAAGGCCGCCGCGATGCGCGGGCTGAAGCGTCGCGGCTCGCATCGATGGCCGATGCGTTCAAGACCGCGCTCCAGGCCGCCGACGCTGTCGTGGCCGAGGCGTTGACGGCGCTGGCTCTTGATATCGCGCAGCAAGTTGTATCGCAACATTTGACACTCGATCCGACCGCCGTGCTGGCGGTGGCGCGCTCGGTGATCGCAGCCGAACCGGCGTTGTCCGGCGCGCCGTATCTGATCGTGAATCCGGCGGATCTGCCGATTGTCGAAGCGTATTTGCTGGAAGAACTGCAGGCAGCGGGATGGTCATTCAGGACGGACCCGGATATTGAGCGCGGCGGGTGTCGCGCGCACGCTGCAAGCGGTGAAATCGATGCGACCAATGTCACGCGCTGGGAGCGTGTGGCGGCGGCGCTCGGGAGGTCGCAACCGTGGTGAACTCGATCCACATCGCCGTGCCCGGCAGTCCCGCGCACGCGGCGCAAGCCGCGCGGCGCGTCACGCAGGAAGGCTTGAGCGAACTCGAACAGGAGCTGGCGCGGGCATCGTACGGACCGCTTGCTACAGACGACGCCGAGCCGACGGTGGAAGAAATCGCGACCCAGACTATCGTCGATCTCGCCGGCATGGCGAACAATCCGCATCTCGATGGCTGGCGCGCGCAGCTCGAAGCCAGCAAGGCGCGCAGCCAGATATCGAAACCATTGCGTGCGTGCGGACGATTGACGCGCGCCGCCGGCCTCGTGCTGGAAGCCGTCGGATTGAAACTCGGCGTGGGCTCGGAATGCATGATCGAGTTGCCGGCGGGCAGTTCGATTCCGATGGCCGAAGCCGAAGTCGTCGGTTTCTCCGGTGACAAACTGTTCCTCATGCCGACCACCGAAGTCTCCGGCCTGTTGCCCGGGGCGCGCGTGTATCCGCTGGAAAGCGCACCCATCAATGATCCGATGGCCGGCGCCAAGCGTTTGCCGGTCGGCTGGGAAATGCTTGGTCGCGTCGTCGATGCATCGGGCAAACCGCTTGATGGACTCGGCCCCCTCGGTTCGAAGATCGATGCACCGCTGACCGCGCCGACCATCAACCCGTTGAATCGCGAGCCGATCCATAAAGTGCTCGATGTCGGCGTGCGCGCGATCAACGCGCTTTTGACCGTGGGACGCGGGCAACGCATGGGACTGTTTGCCGGCTCGGGCGTTGGTAAATCCGTGCTGCTCGGCACCATGGCGCGTTATACGAGCGCCGAAGTGATCGTGATCGGGTTGATTGGTGAACGGGGCCGCGAGGTGAAGGAGTTCATCGAACAGATTCTGGGCGAGGATGGTCTCGCGCGTTCGGTCGTGGTGGCCGCTCCCGCCGATGTCTCGCCCATCCTGCGTATGCAGGGCGCGACCTACGCAACCTCGCTGGCCGAATATTTCCGCGATCAGGGCAAGCACGTCCTGCTGCTGATGGATTCGCTCACACGCTACGCCATGGCGCAGCGCGAAATCGCGCTGGCGATCGGCGAGCCGCCCGCCACCAAAGGGTATCCGCCGTCGGTGTTCGCCAAGCTGCCGGCGCTGGTGGAACGCACAGGTAACGGCCGCGAAGGGGCTGGCTCAATTACTGCTTTTTATACGGTATTGACGGAAGGGGACGATCAGCAAGATCCTATCGCCGATTCCGCGCGCGCCATTCTCGACGGCCATATCGTGCTGTCGCGTTCGCTGGCCGAAGCGGGGCATTATCCGGCGATTGATATTGAAGCGTCCATCAGCCGCGCGATGACAGCGCTTATCGATGAGAAACATCTGGATCGTGTGCGCTTGTTCAAACAAATGCTGTCGCGTTATCAACGCAACCGCGATTTGATCAATGTGGGTGCGTATTCAAGCGGACGTGACGCGCTGCTCGACCGGGCAATTGCGTTGTATCCGCGAATAGAAGCGTTTTTGCAGCAAGGATTTCGTGAGCAGGCCATGTTTGAACCGAGCCTGGCCCAACTAGACGAGTTGTTCGCATAAAAATAAACGGGAATCTGACGTCCATGTCCAAGCATCTGCCGATCAAGACCTTGATCAACCTCGCAGAAGAAGAGCTCGAAGCCGCCACGAAAAAGCTCGGCAAGCTCCAGCAGGAGCGCAACGAGGTGGAATCGCAGTTGAATTCGCTGGTCACGTATCGCGATGAATATCACGCGCGGTTCACGGCATCGGCACAGGAAGGCACGACCGCGCAGACCTTGCGCAATTTTCAGGCGTTTGTGGATACCCTCGATTCCGCCATCACTCAGCAGCGCGGGTTGCTGGCTGCCGCCACGCAGCGGCTGGAAGCGGCGAAACCGGAATGGCAGCAACGCAAGCAGAAGCTGGGTTCGTATCAGGTGCTTGCCGCGCGCGGCGAGGCGGTGCAGGCGAAGCAGGACGCGCGCACCGAGCAGCGCGACTCCGACGAACACTCCGCCAAGATCCTGCGGATGCGCGCCGAAAGGGCGTAAGCAGGTAGCGATTTTTATCGTATATACGATACAAGAGGTTACGCATGTTATCAGTCAAGTCTGGCAGTGCGCTGCTGGGTGGTGCATCCGCTGCGTCGTCCGCGTCGCGGAACGCGGCCACGGCTACTGCGCGCGATGCAGCGGCCGCGTCGTTTGGATCGACGCTGCAAAGCATAACCACCAAGGCGAACGAGCGCGAAGCCGCTCAAGCCAGGGTACAGGAGCAGGCACAGGCGGAACGGGTAGCGGCGAAAGCGGCAGCCGCGCATGGCAGCGTGCATGACGCATCGAAGCCTGATGATACAAAATCAACTGCTCAGGATAAATCCGCGGGCCAGGCTGATAGCGCGGATCAGGCTGCTCCGGCGGCGGATAAAACGCAGGCGTCCTCGACAGTGGATGGCACCGCCGCGGCCGATAAGAATCCGAAGCCGGATGTGACGAAGGCAGCGCCGGACGCTGCGACGGCGGCGACAGCTGCAGCAGTTGCGGCAACGAATGCGCAAATGTTGAAAGCGCGTGCTGTTGTGACAACCGATCCGGCTAAGACACTTCAAGATCTGGCCGATGCGGTGGCGGCAGGTACAAACGCGGACGCGACTGACACGAAGTCTTCCACGGATACACCCGCCTCAACCACCAAATCCAGCGACGCCAAAACCGCCGCCGACGCGTCGCAGGCCGCGCTTGCTGCGGCGGCAAATACGCAAAGCGCTGCAACGCCGCCAATCGACCCGGCAGCGACGGCAACAGCCGCGTCTGCCGCCGCGAGCGCAATGCATGCGGCCAATGGCCCGAATGCAGGGGTTGTGGGCGCAGGGTCGAAGACCTCCCTGGCCGGGGTGGTGGGCGACGGCCAAGCTAAGGGTAAAGGCACCGCTGCACCGACTCAGCAGAACGGCGCGGCCACGACTGTGAGCGCACAGCAGGCCGATGCCGCGGTGCTGGCGGCATCGACTCAACCCGATGACGGCACGGCCGCCTACAAGGCCAACGCCGACGCGACGGCACATGCAGGGGTTCTGCAAGCGGCATCGGCAACGACGAGCGGTGCGTCGTCCGTACAAGGCACAGCGACGGCGGCTAACAGTGCCGCTATCGCGCCGCACGTCGGTTCGAGCGGCTGGGACGATGCGTTCAGCCAGAAGGTGGTGTTTTTATCGAATGCGCATCAGCAAAGCGCTGAGCTGACGTTGAATCCGAAAGACCTCGGTCCGTTGCAAGTGATCTTGCAGGTGACCGACAACCATGCGCACGCGCTCTTTGTCTCCGACCATGCGCAAGTTCGCGCGGCGGTGGAAGCGGCATTGCCCACGTTGCGTGAAGCGATGCAGGCAAGCGGAATTGGATTGGGCAGCACCAGCGTCAGCGATGGCTTCGCAGGACGCCAGTCGGGGCAGCAGGACGGCAGGCAGTCATCGTCGGGTTCTGGACAAGGCGGGCGTGGTGTCGGAGGCATTGAAGCCGGCGGAATGGATGCTCCGACTACGGTCAGCATGCCGCTGCGTCGTCAGGTTGGATTGGTGGATACGTTCGCGTGAGTTCCCGTTGAAGCAAGGCTAACCCGGCCGCGCTTCAGCAAACCTCACCGAAACGGCGACGAAAAAGCCGCGCGAGCCTTTGGGCCGCGCGGCTTTTCCGTTAGAGGCAACTCAAATATCCAAGCCGACGTAAAGCCCTCCACCGACGCGAGCAAGTAGCCAAGTCACGAGTTAGCCCCAATTCCCCCCTCTATTCCCCCCATCGCGCATCTCGAAAATCGCCAACAATTCAGGCTACGGAAAAGAGGTCTGCGACTATGGCAAGCACAGCAACAAACCAACAACCTATCGTCACGCCGAAGAGCGGCAAGCTCAAGCGCATCTTGCTGATCGCGGCGGGCGCTGTCGTATTGCTTGGCGCAGGCGGCGCCGGAGCGTATTTCTGGCTCCACGCACAAGGCGCGCAAACGCCGGCGAAGGCCGCACCCACGCCGCCGCCGGTGTTCTATCCGCTCGAGTCGATGACCGTCAATCTCCAGTCCGACGACGGCATGCATTATCTGCGCGTCGGCCTGACGCTAAAGCTCCCCGATCAAAAATCGCAGGCGGCGCTTACCGAGCGCATGCCCGAGGTACGCAGCCACATCCTGATGTTGTTATCGGCGAAGCGTCCGGAAGATCTGGCCGGCATCGACGGCAAGCGCGCGCTTGGCGAAAGAACTCCTGACCACAGTGCAAGCGTTCGGCGGCACGCCGCGAAGACCCGGCGCATGTCCAGGAAGTGCTGTTCACGGAATTCGTCGTCCAGTAACGCTCGCGGAGCGCGGATCGAGCGCGCAAAACGAAGCGAAACGAAGCGAACCCCAAGCGCAATAAGCGGCAAACACCGCGCACAGGAACCAAGGAACACTCATGGGCCACGAAGAGTTCATGTCGCAGGAGGAGGTGGATGCCCTGCTCAAGGGCGTCACCGGGGAAGTCGACACTGTCGCCGACGAAACGCGCCACCACGGCGTACGCCCCTACAACCTCGCGACGCAGGAACGCATCGTCCGGGGCCGGATGCCGGGCCTCGAAATCATCAACGACCGCTTCGCGCGCCTCTTGCGCGTGGGCATCTTCAACTTCATGCGGCGTTCGGCGGAAATCTCCGTCGGCCCGGTGAAGGTGCAGAAGTACAGCGAATTCACCCGCAACCTGCCGATCCCGACGAACCTGAACCTGGTCCACGTGAAGCCGTTGCGCGGCACCTCGCTGTTCGTGTTCGATCCGAACCTGGTGTTCTTCGTCGTCGATAACCTCTTCGGCGGCGACGGCCGTTTCCACACCCGCGTAGAAGGCCGCGAATTCACGCAGACCGAACAGCGCATCATCAGCAAGCTGCTGAACCTCGTGTTCGAGCACTACGCGGCATCGTGGAAAACCGTGCGGTCGCTGAACTTCGAATACGTGCGCTCGGAAATGCACACGCAATTCGCGAACGTGGCGACGCCAAACGAGATCGTGATCGTCACGCAGTTCTCTATCGAATTCGGCTCGACGGGCGGCACGCTGCACATCTGCATGCCGTATTCGATGATCGAGCCGATCCGCGACATGCTTTCCTCGCCCATTCAAGGCGAAGCGCTCGAAGTCGATCGCCGCTGGGTCCGCGTGATGTCGCAGCAAGTGCAGGCCGCCGAGGTGGAACTGACGGTGGATCTCGCGCAAATCGGCACGACGTTCGAGCGGATCCTGAACATGCGCGCCGGCGACGTCCTCCCGATCAACGTGCCCGAACTGGTCACGGCAAAAGTGGACGGCGTGCCGGTGATGGAATGCGGCTACGGAATTTTTAATGGTCAATACGCGTTGCGGGTCCAGAAGATGGTCAGCGCAAGCGACACGATGAAGGAAGGTGGATATGAGTGAAGTAACCGAACCGGGCACGATGCCGTCCGACCCGCTCAAGAGCGAGGACTTCGGCATGGACGACTGGGCAAGCGCGCTGGCCGAGCAGAACGGCAACGAGACGCCGGCTGCGTCGTCATCGGCGGGCGTGTTCCAGCCTTTGTCGAAGGTCGCGGCGCCGACCACGCGCAATGACATCGACATGATTCTCGATATCCCCGTGCAGATGACGGTGGAACTCGGGCGCACCAAGATCGCGATCCGCAACCTGCTGCAACTGGCTCAGGGATCGGTGGTGGAACTCGACGGCCTGGCCGGCGAACCGATGGACGTGCTGGTGAACGGCTGCCTGATCGCGCAAGGCGAAGTGGTGGTGGTCAACGACAAGTTCGGCATTCGCCTGACCGACATCATCACGCCGTCCGAACGCATCAGGAAGTTGAATCGATGAAACGTCTTGCCGTCGCGCTTTCAGCACTCGCAGCGCTCGCCGCCGCGTTTAGCGCCCACGCCGCCGACATGAACGCCGTCAATCACGCGGCGCAGATTGCGTCGGGCGTGGGTGCCGGCACGGCGGTACCGTCGCTCGGCGTGGGCGCGGTGCTGCAAACGCTGTTCGGCCTGGCGATCGTGATTGCGTTCGTGTTCGGATGCGCGTGGCTCGCCCGCAAGTTCGGCGTAGCGGGCACGAAACGTACAGGGTTGGTGAAGGTGATCGGCGGTGCGTCGCTTGGAAACAAGGAGCGCGTGTCGGTGGTGGAAATCGGCGATACGTGGCTCGTGCTCGGCGCCGCGCCCGGCAATGTGCGGCTGCTGCACACCATGCCCGCGGGGTCGGTGGAACTGGCCGGCACTGAAGCCGGCGTCACACCGGGACAAGCGCTGCAAGGCAATTTCGGTCAACGTTTTCGCGATGCCCTCGCCGGTGAAGCGACCAAACGCCTGCAAAAATTCGCAGGCGGGAGCAAGTAATGCAAGTTCGGCAGCATCGTTTTTTTGCATCGGGCGAGCGGCTGGTGAAGTTGCTGTTACCGGTCGTCATGCTGGCCCTTCCCTACACCGCTTTCGCCCAAAGCACGGCAGGTTTGCCGGCGTTCAACACCAGCCCCGGCCCGAACGGCGGCACGACGTATTCGCTCAGCGTCCAGACGATGCTGCTGCTGACCATGCTGTCGTTCCTGCCGGCCATGCTGCTGATGATGACGAGCTTCACGCGCATCATCATCGTGTTGTCGCTGTTGCGTCAGGCGCTCGGCACGGGCAGCACGCCGCCGAACCAGGTGCTGGTCGGACTCGCGCTTTTTCTCTCGCTGTTCGTGATGTCGCCCGTCCTCGACCGCGCCTACACCGACGCCTACAAGCCATTCTCCGACGGCACGATCACGATGGATCAGGCCATGACGCGCGGCGTCGCGCCGTTCAAGCAGTTCATGCTGCGCCAGACTCGCGAAACCGATCTCGCGCTCTTCGCCAAGATCTCCAAGGCGCCGCCCATGAACGGCCCCGAAGACGTGCCGCTCTCGCTGCTGGTGCCGTCGTTTGTGACGAGCGAACTGAAGACCGGCTTCCAGATCGGCTTCACCATCTTCATTCCGTTTCTCATCATCGACATGGTGGTGGCGAGCGTGCTGATGTCGATGGGCATGATGATGGTGTCGCCGTCCACCATCTCGCTGCCGTTCAAGCTGATGCTGTTCGTGCTGGTGGATGGCTGGCAGTTGCTGATCGGCTCGCTCGCGCAGAGCTTCGTTTCCTAGCGTAGAGAAAGAGAAAAGAACCGTACGATGACTCCCGAATCCGTCATGTCGATCGCGCATCAGGCCATGTATGTGGCGCTGTTGCTCGCGGCTCCCTTGTTGCTGGTCGCGCTCGTGGTCGGGCTGGTGGTGAGCCTGTTCCAGGCCGCCACGCAGATCAACGAAAGCACGCTCTCGTTCATCCCGAAACTGCTCGCGGTGGCGCTCACGCTCGTGATTGCCGGGCCGTGGATGCTGGAAACGCTGCTCGACTACATGCGCCACGTGTTCACCATCACGCCCGCCATCACCGGCTAGCCATGTTCTCCGTCACTTACGCGCAGCTCAATGTCTGGCTGACGTCGTTCCTCTGGCCGTTCACGCGCATTCTCGCGTTGATCGCGACCGCGCCGGTGATCAGCCAGCTCTCCATTCCGGTGCGCGTCAAAGTCGGGCTCGCCGCGTTCATCTCGCTGATCGTAGCGCCGACTTTAGGCGCGGTGCCCCAAGTAACTGTGTTTTCCGCCGATGGCGTCCTGATCCTCGTCAATCAATTTCTGATCGGCGCGGCGCTCGGCATGACGATGCAAATCGCATTCGCATCGATAGACGCCGCGGGCGAGTTCATCGGCCAGCAGATGGGCCTCGGTTTCGCGATGCTCTACGATCCGCGTGAAGGCGGCAATTCAGTGGTGATATCGCGTTTTCTGAATACCCTCGCGTTCCTGGCGTTTCTCACCTTCGATGGTCATCTGCAGATGATCGGCGCCCTCGTCCAGACATTCCAGAACGTGCCTGTCAGCGCGAATGTGCTGGGTTCGGCGCTGCATGCCCGCGGCTGGCAAACCGTCGCGACCTATGGCGTGAGCGTGTTTTCGACGGGCTTGCTGCTCTCGTTGCCCGTGCTGGCCGCGATGCTGATCGCGAATATTTCGCTCGGGATCTTGAACCGCGCAGCGCCGCAGATCGGCATTTTTCAGGTGGGCTTTCCCGTCACCATGCTGGTGGGATTTCTGCTCATCCAGCTCATGATTCCCAACCTCATACCGTTCTTTCAACGCATCTTCGAGAACGGTATCGACCAGATGGGGCGGGTTGCGGCGGCGCTTTAGTTTCCCGCCGGCAGCTGACAATTCAGCGTCACGCGCTTGGCGGCTATCATCGGGTGTTATGCCTCTGATAATCGCCCATACGGCGGTTCACGTGCTCAGCCCATGAACCTCGACTACTTCACCCTCGAATATGGCTCGATACCGCCGAGGATGCGGTGGCTTTTATCGGCAAACAGCGCGAGGCGGCCCGCTTCATGACAATGCTTGCGGTGACCCGCGAGCGGGAAGCGCGCCTGCTGGCGTGGCTCGCGAAGCGGCCGCTGCGCGCGCTCGAACTCGCCGATGTGTGGAGCAAACTGCTCGACATCTGTGCGTGGTTCCAGGCTCATCCGCGCGCCAATGTGTATCTGCGGCAAGTGGACATTCCCGAGGTGCATAGCAAATTCATCGAGGGATATCGCGGGGTGCTGGCGGAGTTGCTGGATTGTGTGTTGCCGCCGGAGGCGATCGACGCCTCGCGCGCCGGCGTCACTCAATTCGCCGGCCGCTTCGGCTTGCGCGATAAACCGCTGCGCATTCGCTTCCGCATGCTCGACGCGGACAAGGCGTTATTCCGGACCACCGACACCACGCAGGACATTACGCTCGATGCCGCGAGTTTCGCCCAGCTTGACCCCGACGTCCGCCGGATTTTTATCACCGAGAACGAGATCAACTTCCTCGCTCTTCCGCCGCTCAAGGACAGCCTGGTCATCTTCGGTGCGGGTTACGGCTTCGAGATGCTGGCCCGTGCGGCATGGTTTTCGGATCGCCGAATTCATTATTGGGGCGACATGGATACCCACGGCTTCGCGATTCTGGATCAGTTGCGCAACCAGTTCGCCCATGTGGAGTCTTTCCTGATGGACCGCGACACCTTGCTGATGTTCGCGTCGCAATGGGATCGGGAAGAGCAGCAGACGCTGCGCGATTTGCCGAGACTCAACCGCGAAGAACAAGCGCTATACAACGATCTGCGGGATAACCGCTTGCGCAGGAATCTGCGCCTTGAGCAGGAGAAGATTGGTTTTGGCTGGGTCGAGGCGGCGTTGGCCCAACTGGGACAGCTCCGGGAGAGATGTTCACGACCGTTGCGCAATCAGCGCAGAGTTGTCGCCGAAATGGATAAAAATTCGGCCTTCTATCTGGTTGTCGCCGATCCGTAACCAACCGCGCCCCGACTTCGGGCGGCCGTTGTCCTCGCCAGACCATGAGAAATTAAACTGCGGCGATTTGCCCGTCAGCTCATCCCGGCCATCAAGCGCCCCCTCAACGAGACCGAACTGAAACTCGCTCTTCCCGTCATGGCGGATGGTAATGAACGCTGGCACTTCCATATCGAGGAAGTCGCTCTTCCACAGCTCGCTGATGTCGAAGAGGTTTCTTATGCGCACTGCACGCATTTCCGCGAATAGCTTTGGCCCCGAAACTTACGCTCACCGGATTTATTTTAATGGTGGCCGCTTCAAGGCTCGGGGAATTGCGATTCTGTCCGGGAGTGCGGGGATTCAGTCAGCCAGCTCATAAGAGGTGCTCCGCCCGCCCGAGGCAGACCTCCGCAAAGCCCCCAAAGCAACCAGCTCGCTGATATCGCGCAATGCGGTATCCGGCGAACACTTGGCGATGGCCGCCCACTTGCTGCTGGTGAGCTGACCGTCGAAGCCATCGAGCAGCCGGTTCAGCAACTTGATCTGGCGCTCGTTCAACGGCGCGGCGGCCCAGCGCTGCCAGAAGCGCGTCTTGATCAGCACCGCATCCACTGTGTGTTGCGCGTTGTCCGCCGCGCGGTGCAGCGCGTTGAGGAACCACGCGAGCCACGCGGTGACATCGAGCGATCCTCGCTGCGTACGCTCAAGGATGTTGTAGTAATCGTTGCGCTCCGACTGAATCTGCGCAGACAGGCTGTAGAAGCGCTGCGGACTTCCATCGGCTCGGGCGAGCAGCAGATCGCCTATCGCCCGGGCGATACGGCCATTGCCATCGTCGAAAGGATGCAGCGTCACGAACCACAGGTGCGCCAGCCCGGCTTTGAGCACAGGGGACGCGTCGGAATCGGTGTTGACCCAGTCCAAAAATCGCGTCATTTCGTCGGTTAGCCGTTCGGCAGGCGGTGCTTCGAAATGGACGCGCTGCCGGCCGACAGGACCGGAAACCACTTGCATCGGGCCGTTTGCGTCGTCGCGCCATGCACCCACCTGAATCCGGGACATGCCGCTAAAACCAGTGGGAAACAGCGCCGCGTGCCATGCGAACAGGCGCTCCGCAGTCAGCGGAGCGTGGCAACGGCCGGTGGCGTCGAGAACCATGTCGACGACGCCCTCCACGTGCCGGTCCACGGGAGCAAGCGCCCCGATATCCACCCCCAGCCTGCGAGCGATGGAAGAGCGCACCGAATCCACGTTGAGCCGCTCACCTTCGATTTCGCTTGTCTTGAGCACGTCCTCCGTGAGCGCGATCAAACTTGCCTGATTGCGTAGCGATAAACCGACATCGGCTAGACGACCCAGCAGCAATCCCTGGGCGCGACTGACCTCCGCCAGCGGGCCGGAGACAACCGACAGGTCGTATCGCCAGGCAGGCCAGTCAGAATCTTCCCAGATATAAGTCCAATCTCCGCTTTTCATGCGGTGATTATGAGGCGTATTCTCCGCAAACGGGTTTTTATTCTCCGCATAATTTGCGGTGAATAAGGGGGTTAATCACCGCATATGCTCAGAAAGAGAGGGTTTGCAGGCGCATCGGCATCGGTGGGCATCGGCAATAAAAAGGGCCGCCCAGATTCGGGCGGCCCAAAACACTTCCTACAACCCACATCAATTCCTTCCCTACTCGCCCCCCGGCGCTTAGCTGCTCAGATAGTTGAACAGCGACATCTTCTGGATCTGCGCGAACGCCTGCTGCGCAGCCTGCAACGAATTCTGCGTCATCTCGTACTGGCTGATTGCACTGACCAGGTTGACGCCGACCAGGTCAGTCAGGCTGTTGGCAGTCTGCGTCGTGGTCGTCTGCGTCGCCGTCTGGGTCGCCGTCACTTCCTGCTCGCGACCGCCGACGGCCGTCTGCGTCGTCAGCACATTGTTGTACGTGTTGTTGATCTTCGCGCCCGCCATGGTCAGCGCATTTTGCAATGTTGCTTGCTGGGCCGGTGAATCGGCGGGCTGCTTCAGTGCGTTCACCAGCGAATCGAGTGTCGTGAAAATGTCCGTGTCGCTGGTCTTGCCGGTGTTCGCCGGCGCCACGGTGAACGTATCGCCCGATGCCGGCGTGCCGGAAATAGCCACAGTCTGCGAACCGACCGTGATGTTGCCCCCTGCCGTATAAGGCGTCGGCGGAGTCACCGTCGATGTCGTGCCGGTCGCCGGATCTAGAGCGGTGACGGAGTACGAGCTGACTGTCGTGGTCGCGGGCGGCGTGCCGGTGGTCGTGGTCCCGAAACTGATGGTGTAGGTCGACGAGTTGGCGGGATCGCTGCTGTTGGTCACGCTGACCGCACCGATGGTGCCCGAGCCCGTGTTAGCGGACGACCCCGACGAAACCGGCGCGCTTTCATTCGATGAAACGCTTTGGAATATCGCCGAACCCGAGTCGCCTACGTTGATCGTGCGGGAGTCGGAGATCTGCACTTGCCGCTGGCCCGGTCCGCCTGCGTAGGTCGCGCCAATGCCCGAGGGGTTGTCGGAGAACGGCTGCGAGCCGCCCTGGAAGCCGGCGAAGATGTAGCTGCCGTTGCTGTCCGTGGTGTTGGCGAGCGTCATCAGCGTACTGCGATAACCCTGGAGTTGCGTCGCAAGCGAGGTACGGTCGGTGTCGTTGAGCGATCCGCTGCCGGCGCGGACGACCAGCGCCTGGATGCTCTGCATCACGGTCGTCACGCTGCCGAGCGTTGCGTCCTCCTGCTTCAGCGTGGTCAGCGCGGACCCCTGGTTGGTCGTGTACTGCGCGAGGTTGGACGACTGAGCGGTGAGCGCCACGGCCTGCGCCGCGCCGAGCGGATCGTCGGCGGCAGTCTGCAAGGCCTTGCCCGATGAAACCTGCGAGTACATGTTGGCGAGCTGCGCTTGCTGATTGCTCATCGTCTCGACGTTCATCGTGAAAAACTGGGAGCTGGAGATGCGCATCGCGAAAGCCTTAGTTGAAAATGCCGAGCAGGGTCGTGAACAGCGTGGACGCGGTCTGGATGACCTTGCTGTTCGCCTGGTACAACTGCTGGTACTGAATCAGGTTGGCCGCCTCTTCGTTCAGGTTCACACCCGACACTGATTGCTGCGCCGATGTCGCTTGCGTGAGCACCGCGGTCGCCGATGTACTCGAAGCCTTCAGATTGTTGGTCTCGTTGCCGATCTGGTTGACGTAGTTCGCGTACCCGCTCGTCAATGAGTCCGTGCCGCCGTTCAGCGACTTCGCCGTGCCGAGACCCGCCATCGCGAGCGCGTTGCTGCCGTCGCTCGTGCCGCCCTTGTTCGACCCGATCGTGAAGGTATCACCGTTCGACGGCGTGCCGGTGATCGTTGCGCTGACGCCCGTGCCGTTCGACACGGTGAGACCTTGGGTGGGGTCATAGGCGAAAGGCGTACCCGCTGGAACCACCGTACTGTCCGGCAGCGTGACCGGGATATTCGACGTCAGTTGCTTCGTGGTCGCGTTGTACGTGAGCGTCATGCTGCTCGGCAGCGAATACCCCGCAGTCACCTTCGCCGCCGAAATATTCGCGGTTCCGGCGTTGCTCGCTCCCGCCGACGACACCGCCGGAGAAGCGGCCGCAATGGCCGTCGGATTCGTGGTGACCAGCGAGAAGCTGCCGAGCGCGTTGCTGGTCGGCTCGATGGTGAACGAATCGCCCGACTTCATGCTGCCGCTTGCCACCGCGATATTCAGGCCTGCAATCGTGCCGCTGACAGCGCCGGTCACCGGGTCGGGCGTGAGCGTGCCGAGCGCAGCGCCGCTCGCGCGGTCGCTGAGCGTGTAGTTCGTGCCGTTGTAGGACAGCGTGTAGTTGCCGCTGCTCGGCTGGGTCGGATTCGCAATCGATACGCTTAACTGAGCATTGCCCGTGTTGCGCGCATTCGCAAAGATGGCCGGGCTGCCGGTCGAGAACAACGCCGTGCCGGGATTGCCGTTCAGGTCCACGCCCAGCGCATTTTGCTGGTTCAGCTGCGCGGCGAAACTGGTCGCGAGCGAGCCGAGCTGAGCCTGCGCGGGATCGAGCGACTGGCTGCGGAACGCGAGCAGTCCACCCACCGTGCCGCCGCCGAAAGTAGAGTCCGGCAGATACTGCGTTTGTAAGGGCGTCTGCGGCGAGCCATCGGGCGATGCGAACGCAATCGACAACTCGCTCGGATCCGACGTCGACGTCACCGCTTGCAACTGATGCGCCGTGGTGCCCGAGACCAGCGGCTGGCCGTTGCCGATAGAAACGTTGTAGGCGCCGTTGACGGTATTGACCTGCACACTCGTCAACTGGCTCAGATTCGATACCGCCAGGTCGCGCGCATCGAGCAACTGGTTCGGCGGCTGGCCTTGCGCGCTGGCGGCGGCAATCTGGCCGTTCAGCGTGGCGATCTGATTGGTGTAGCTGTTGATCTGCGTGACCGCGCTGGTGAGCGACTGGTTGATGCCCGAGCGCAACTGGTTGTAGTTCGTGGCGGCCGCGTTCATCTGGTTGGCGAGCGCCTGCGCGCTGCTCATCAGCGACTGGCGCGTCGACGTCGTGCTGGGGCTGTTCGCAACGGACTGCAGGCCGGTGAAATAGCTGGTCATGCCGGCGCCGATACCCGTCGTGGGATCGCCCACGAGGTTGTTCAACTGCGACAACATCGAATAATAGGTGTTCAGCGAACTGCTGTTGGACTGCGCGTTATTGAGCGCCGTAGTCAGGAAGTTGCTGTACGAGCGCGAGACGGTCGACGTCATGACGCCCGATCCCAGGTAACCCGACGTCGTGTATTGCCCCGACGCCTCCTGGTACACCGGCCTCTCCATCGTGTAGCCCGGGGCTGCCGCGTTGCTGATGTTCTGCCCGGTGGTCGTCAGTCCCCATTGGGCTGCATTGAGACCACTCACGCCGATATCGAATAGGGACATGCAAGGAATCCTGGTAGAGGCACGAAGCCCGGGCCGCCGTTGTTTGACGACAATGGGTGTATATCGGCCGATTGCAGAAAAAGTTGAATCCCGGCGCAGAGAATCTTGAGCGAATGTGGTTCCGCTTTACGTTCCGCTCACCATCCCGACTTCCGCGCCGATGAAACCCGCGCACGCACTGCGCCATGACGGATTATTCACCGGCGTTTAACGGGGCAATCGGTGAAGCAGCGAGGAGATTGGGCCTCAGTTCACCGGATGAACAGGGCATGACGAAAGGGGGATACATCGTGGACGCGCGCGACAAACAGCGGGCAAGCGGGAAGCTTGCCGCCGCGGCTCTTTTCACCGTGCTACCGACCGGCGCTTCATCTCAAGTTGCGTAATCAAGCGCTGCAGCGTGTTTTCCGCCGACCCCGGCAGGCTCATGAACTTGAAGCCGAGCGTATAGCGCAGGTCGCCCCTCGAATTCACCGTTTGCCGGTTCGACATCAATTGCAGATCCAGCACCACCTTGCCGGGATTGCTGAAGTGCAGCTCCACCGCCTGCAGGATCGCGCCGACCTGCAACGATGCAACCCGCTCGTCCATGGTCCGCAGCGCGACGCCGCCCAGCGAGAGATCGTTGACTTCGAAGCGAAAGCGCTCGCCGCTCGGCAATTCGCCGCTGCAAATGTAGGGGTCGAGCACCGGCGCTTCCACGCGGAAATACTCGCGCCGCTGCATGTAGAACAGCACCGGCGGAAAGTCCGCTTCAAATGCCGGGTGGCCTCCGAACACAATCTCGCGCGGCGTGCCCGTGGAAAATTCGACGCGAACTCCGTCCGGGTTGGCGTGGAACATCAGGTTGTCCGCGGCGAGCACGGCCTCGTTCTGCTCGGGAACGCCACCCCAGTCGAAGACGAAGGTGCGGGTCTGCGGATCCACGTCGAGCAGGCGGGTCACTATCTGGCCCTTGCCGTGATCGGCGGTGAGAAAATCAGCTCGATTGACGAGGTTGCGTAATGAAACACCGATTTCCAGCGGATTACGCCGGCCGAAATTGGGATGGTCGGACTCGTCGTCAGCGATGTCAGAACCGTTCGACTCATTCATGTTCATGGGGCTTGCCGTGTTCGTTTGCTCGCTCGGGCATCGATTGTCGAGGCTCTTGAGCGTCCAACCGGACCTTGTGGGTCCGGCACTTCGATGTTCCATTTAGCGGCAACCGGAGTCAAATATTTAGGGCTGGCGGCGAAAAATTTCCCCAGCTCCCGTATTTGGCAACCGAAAAGGTTCAAAGTGCACGAACAATACAAACCTGCCCTCTCGTCCCATTTCGATGCGGCTTGACCGGCTTGCCGGCCCGGCGCGCAGCTTCGCGCCCGGACTCGACAGCCGGCCAGCACCGTCTTCTATTGCGACATTGGCCCCGTCGCTCGTGACACCTTACTCGTAATACATTCGTCTACCGATATTACATAGCGCCAAAAGCGCGCCAGTGCACGCTTTGCTCATGCATCAGCTCATGCATCAGCTCATCCATCCCATCATGCTCCCGCTCAAACGATGTGCCGCATGATCGAGATCAGCTTCTTCGCGTATTGCGGGTCGGTTGCGTAGCCTGCTTTCTGCATGCCGTGCGCGAAGCCGGCGGCATCGCGTGAAGCTTCCACGACCGGTGCGTAGCGCGGATTGCTCTTGAGCACGCTGGCGTAGTCGGTGAGCGCATCTTCATACGAGTCGTAGGCTCGGAATTTTTCCACCACTTTCTGCGGCTTGCCGTTCACGTATTCCGTGGTCACCGCACTCGCCGTCTTGCCGGTCCAGTCGCTGGTCGCCTTGATGCCGAACACGTTGTGGCTCGTGCTGCCGTCGGTGTTCTTGATCTCCCGTTTGCCCCAGCCGGATTCGAGCGCCGCCTGGCCGATGATAAACCGCGCCGGAATGCCGGTCGCCGAACTGGCGGCTTGCGCGGGCGCGGCCAGACGCTCGACGAACGCAGCGACCTTGTCCGAGCCTTCGCCGTGCGCAGGCGGCGCGAGCGCGCTGTCGGCGCTATAGCCGTTGCCGCTGAGCGATGCCTTCGATGCCGCCGTCGACGACCCCGCCGCATTCGCATAGGCCTTCGCCATCGCGTTCATGGCGGCCATGTTGCCGGCGTTGGCGCTGCTGTCGCCGCTACCGCCGAGCCCTCCCATCGCACCCGTTGCACCCGCCGCGCCTGCCGTCGTGCTGGCACCCGCGTTGCGCATCAGTTGCTTGAGCATCATGTCGGCCACGCCAATGCCCTTTGCGCCCATGTTCTGCGCAAGCTGCTGGTCGAGCATCGACGTGAACGTCGCGCTGTCGTGCGAATCGAAGGGACCGTCGGACGGCGTGGCGTCGCGCATGCTCTTGAGCATCATCTGCGTGAACACGGCGTCAAACTGCTTGGCGGCGGCCTTCAACCCCTGTTGCGGCGAGGCGTTGGCCTGGGCGCGCATGGCGTCGAAGCCTTGCACATCGAGGGCGAAGCGGTTCGACAGCGAATTCAGGCCGCTGTTCGTGTCCGTCGTGTTCATCGATGCCAGCGCGTTGCTCGCACTACCGGTCCCGTTCGCGTTCATGGACTGTCGCCTTTAAATGACTTCAAGATCGGCGCGCAACGCACCCGCCGCTTTCATCGACTGAAGAATCGAGATCAGATCCGCCGGCGTCGCGCCGAGGGCGTTCAACGCCTTGACTACATCCGCGAGCGTCGCGCTTGCCGCCACCGACTTGAGCGCGCCCGTGTCCTGCTTCAACTGGATACTGGATTGCTTCGACGCCACGGTTTGCCCGTTGGAGAACGCTCCCGGCTGGCTCACCGCCGTCTGCGTGTTGATCACCACCGACAGATTGCCGTGTGCGACCGCGCAGTTCTGCAGCGTGACCATCTGGTTCATCACGATAGAACCCGTGCGCGCATTGACGATCACCTTGGCCGCGGCCTGCGACGGCCTGACATCGATATTCTGCAACTGCGCCATGAACGAGACGACCTGGGAAGGATCGGTCGGTGCGCGCAACTGGATCGTGCGGCCATCGAGCGCGAATGCCGTGCCCATGCCGAATTCGTTGTTCACCGCCGCCACGACTTTCTGCGTGGTGTCGAAGTCGAGCGTGTTCATCTCCATCTGCATGACGCCGCCGGCTTGCGTCACGTTGGAGGGTACAGCCCGTTCGACGAGCGCGCCGCCCGGAATGCGGCCGACCGACAGCTGGTTGACCTGGACCTTGCTGCCATTGGCGCTCGCACCCGCGCCACCGACCGCGAGATTGCCTTGCGCCATCGCGTAGACCTGGCCGTCGGCGCCTTTGAGCGGCGACATCAGCAGCGTGCCGCCGCGCAGGCTCTTGGCATTGCCAAGCGATGACACCGTCACATCGATAGCTTCGCCTGGCCGCGAGAACGGCGGCAGCACGGCCGTCACCATGACGGCGGCGACGTTCTTCAACTGCATGTTCTGCGTAGTCGCGGAATTCAGCGTGATGCCGAGGTTGCCGAGCATGTTGACCAAGCTCTGCGTGGTGAACGGCGTCTGCGTGGTCTGGTCGCCGGTGCCGTCGAGCCCGACCACGAGGCCGTAACCGATCAAAGGGTTGTCACGCACGCCCTGGAACGAGACCAGGTCCTTGAGGCGCTCCGCTTGCGCGGCCGGCGGAAGAATGGCTGCGAGCGCCAGCGCAGTAAATAACAAGCGAAGAACGAGTTTCATGATCAGAAGGGCGCCAGGTTGAGAAAGAAGCGCTGGAGCCAGCCCATGGTCTGCGCTTCATCGATATAACCCTTCGCCGAGTATTCGATCTTCGCGTCCGCCACCTGGGTGGAAAAGACCGTGTTGCTGCCGGAGATGGTCGTCGGATTGACAACGCCTGAAAAACGCACGAACTCGTTGCCCTGGTTAATGAGCATCTGCTTTTCGCCGCTCACTTGCATATTGCCGTTGGGCAGGACAGCGGTGACGGTGACCGTCAGCGTGCCGTTGAAGGTGTTGGCCGCGCTCGCGCCGCCGCCGCCATTAAAGCCGCTCGAACCGCTGCCGGCCAGGTTGGTGTTGTGGAACAGGCCACCGAAGATACCCGGCGTCACCGGCACGGCGAACGCCTCGCTGGCGTTGCGCGCCGCATTCGCTGCCGACGACTTCGTCGCATTCACGTTTTCCGCTATCACGATGGTGATGATGTCGCCGGTATTGCGCGGACGCTGGTCCTCGAAGAGCGGCCGTCCCGCGTAGCCCGCGTTGTAGATCGCGCCCGGCGATGCCGAGTTCAGCGGCGGCGCCGGCGGGCGCGCCGTCATCGGCTGCTGGGTGATCGGCTCCTTGGGTATGAGGGCGCAGGCCGCCAGGGCGACCAGCGCCAGCAAGGACGCGCGGCGAATACGGGAGAATTGTGATGACATCTTCGTGGTCCTTCGGAATTACGCTGCTGATGCGGGCGATGCGGTTGGTATGGCTTAAACCTGCATCTGGCTCAGTGTCTGCAGCATCTGGTCCGACGTGGTCACGGCCTTGCTGTTGATTTCGTAGGCGCGCTGGGTCTGGATCATGTTCACCAGTTCCTGGACCACGTTCACATTCGACGCTTCCACATAACCCTGCTGCAACTGACCCGCGCCGTTCAAACCCGGCGTGACGACGTTCGCCGTACCGGACGAAGCCGTTTCGGAGAACAGGTTTTCACCGCGTGCGTCGAGGCCGGCCGGGTTCACGAAAGTCGCGAGCTGCAACTGGCCGACGGTCGTGTTCGCCGAACTGCCTTGCTGCGTGATCGTGACCGTGCCGTCCGAGCCGATAGTCATGCCGGTCGCGGTCGTGGGAATCGTGATCGCCGGGCTCACCAGATATCCGCTCGATGTAACCAGTTGGCCCTGCGCGCTGGTCTGGAACGAACCGTCGCGGGTGTAGGCGGTCGTGCCGTCGGGCATCGTCACCTGGAAAAAGCCGTTGCCGTTGATGGCGACGTCCTTCGAGTTGCCGGTTTGCTGCAGGTTGCCCTGCGTGTAGAGGCGTTCGGTTGCGACCTGCTGCACGCCGGTACCAATCTGGCTACCCGACGCCAGTTCGGTCTGCTGCGTGGAATTCGCGCCCGGCTGGCGGACGGTCTGGTACAGCAAGTCCTCGAATACCGCGCGCGAGCCCTTGAAGCCGTTCGTGCTGACGTTCGCGAGATTGTTCGAAATCACGTCCATCTGCGACTGCTGGGCGTTCATGCCGGTCGCGGCGATGTAAAGAGAGCGATTCATGGTTTCTGTCCTGGTAACTGCGAATTAACTGAAGTCGAGCAGCTTGTTAGCCGACTGATCGTTCGAGTTGGCCGAATCGAGCAGCTTGGTCTGCATCTGGAACTGACGGGCGTTGGTGATCATGTCGACCATCGCGGACACCGCATTGACGTTGCTGCCTTCCAGCGATGCAGGCGCCACCGTCACTGTCGGATCGGCGTCGGCGGGCTGGTTGTCGGCGGTGTGGAACAGTCCGTCGTCGCCGCGCGTCAGGGCTCCCGGTTCAGGATTGACGAGCTTCAACTGGTCGACGGCCGCAATCGCCGTCGGCGGATCGCCCGCAATCAACGCGGTCACCGTGCCATCCCTGCCGATCGTGACTTCCGCGCCGGGCGGAATCGACATCGGGCCGCCGTTGCCGAGCACCGGCAGGTTGTTCGCCGTCACCAGCTGGCCGTTGGCATCGACGTGAAGATTGCCGGCGCGCGTGTACGCTTCCGTGCCGTCGGCCGTCTGCACCGACAGCCAGCCCGGACCCTGGATGGCGACATCGAGCGGATTGCCGGTCTGCTGGATCGGACCCGGCGTGTAATCGGCGCTCGGCGTGGACGACAGCACGAAGGTGCGCGTGCTCGGGTCGCCGGAAGCGCTGTTCTCGAAGTTCATCGGCACCGATCGAAACGCGGAAAGCTGCGCGCGAAACCCCGTAGTCGACGCGTTGGCGAGGTTGTTCGCCACCACGCTCTGCTGCTCGAGCGACTGGGCGGCGCCGGTCATCGCGGTATAGATCAGACGGTCCATGCTTGACTCTCTTATGCCCGGATTGCGGCGGCGCTTACAGGTTGAGGAGCGTCTGGTCGACGGTTTGCTGCGTCTTGATGGTCTGCGCGTTCGCCTGGTAATTGCGCTGCGCCGTGATCAGGTCAACGAGCGAGCTGGTCAGGTCGACGTTCGAGTTTTCCACCGCGCCGCCTTGCAGCGAGCCGTGATTCGTCGAACCCGGCACCGATACCTGTGCCACGCCCGATGCCGCGGTCTGCACGAAGTTGTTGCCGCCGATGTTCTGCAAGCCGTTCTGGTTGGCGAACGTCGCCAGTGCGATCTGGCCAAGCGTCTGGGTTTTGCCGTTCGTGTACGTGCCCGTCAGGGTGCCGTCCGGGTTGATCGAAAAGCCGGCCAGCTCGCTCGATGAATAGCCGTCCTGGGCGCTGTTCACGAGGCCGGTCTTCGCGCCGTACTGGGTCGTGCCGGTGAACGACATCGACATGGTCTGCACGCCGCCGCTGTTCGAGGCGGCATCCGGAATCGAAAACGAGAATGGCGTAATGCTGGTGGCCGGCGGCGTCGGGATCATGTTGCCCGATGCGTCGAACGTGACCGGGCCGAGATCGCCGGGCTTGCCTGTCGCGGTTCCTGTGACGAGCTGGCTATTGGTGCCGGTGGTCGCATAGGCTTCCCACGTTCCCGTCGCCTGCTTGACGAAATACACGTTCACGGCATGCGTGCCGCCGAGCGAATCGTTGACATCGATCGAGTTGGTCGCGCTGTAGGTGGTCGAGTCGGTCGGATTGAACGGTGACGCGGCCGGCAGCGCCGTTTGCGAATCCAGGTTGAACTGAAAGGACACGTTCTTGGTGACCTGCGGCGGCAAGTTCGAATTCGGTACGACCAGCGGCACCGTCGTCGCGCTGTTGATGATGCCGTTCGCGTTGGCCGCATAGCCCATGAGCCGCTGGCCGGCAGCGTTGACAATGGTCCCGTCGGCCGCGAGGTTGAACACCCCGTTGCGCGAATACACGTTTGCGCCGTTACTCGACATCTGGAAAAAGCCATTGCCGTTGATCGCGACATCCAGCGCCTGGCTCGTCGTGGTGATCGTGCCCTGGCCGAACTGCTGCTGCACTTCCGACATCTGCGAGCCAATGCCGATCTGGTTGTTCACGGCGGTGGCCACCGAGTTCGCGTACATATCGGCGAATTGCGCCTGGCCTTGTTTGAAGCCGATGGTGTTGGCGTTGGCAATGTTGTTGCCGATCACATCGAGGTCGTTCGACGCGCCGGACAGACCCGATAAACCTTGTTGGTAACCCATGACGGTCTCCGCTTCTAGAAGAGTGAGCTAATGAATGAGGGCTTAGAGAATCGACGCGACGCTGGTCAACGGAACCGTGAAGCCCGTCGAAAGCATGAGTCCCGCAGTACCGTCGGCCTGTTGCACCACGCTTTGCACCTGCGATGCGGACAGCGCGGTCGCCGTGGCCGCGGCGCCGTTGATCGTGCCGCCCGCCGTGATGGTGTACGTGCCGTCGGGGAGCGTCGCGCCGGTCTTGTCGGTTGGCGTCCAGCCGTTGATCGGCACCACGCCCGCGTTCTGCGGCCCGAGATCGAGTGTCTGCACCACTTGGCCAGCCTTGTTCGTGATGGTCACGGTCATGTCGCTGAGCGCGTTCGGCGACTGCACGCCAAAGCTGCTGGACTTGCCGCCGCTCACGGTCATGGTGTTGCCCGGCGCGAGCACGGTTGCACCGATCAGCGACGCGGCCTGGGCCGACTGTCCCGCCGACAACTGCGTCGCGAGCGAGCTCAGCGACGTGTTGAGCTGCCCAATCCCCGACACCGTGCTGATCTGCGCGAGCTGCGACGTCATCTGCGAGCTGTCGGCCGGATTGGTCGGATCCTGGTTTTTCAGTTGCGTGACGAGCAATTGCAAAAACGTGTTCTGCAGGGCCGATGCTGACTGAGGACCCGTCGTGCTGGAGCTCGAACTGGACGACGATGAACTCGACGTGCCGTTCATGGTGTCGAGCAGCGCCTGCGACATGGTCGTGCCGTTGTTGCCGATCGTGGAATTTGTTGTCACGGGATTGTCCTTAGGTTCCAATCGTCAGGGTCTTAAGCATCAGCTGCTTGGCGGTATTGAGCGTTTCCACATTCGCCTGATACGAACGCGACGCTGAAATCATGTTGACCATTTCCTGCACGGGATCGACGTTCGGCATGTTCACGTAGCCGTCCGCGTTGGCTGCGGGATTGGTCGGGTCGTAGCTGGTTTTCATCGGCGTCGGGTCGTCGATCACGCCTGTCACCTGGACGCCGCCCACTTGCTGGCCGGAAGCCGTGCGCGCGCCGCCGAGCGGATCGACGGCGAATACCACTTGCTTCGCTTTGTACGGCTGGCCGTCCGGGCCGGTCGTGCTGTCCGCGTTCGCCAGGTTCGAGGCGGTCACGTTCAGGCGCTGCGCCTGTGCGGACATCGCCGAACCGGCTACGTTGAAGATGTTCATCAAAGAGGGCATTGCTTATCCTCGTTAGCTTGGCTGTTGTGCGTCGTGCTCATTCAGGCTCGTTCAGCTCAGTTCGATGTGATCACCGCGAGCATCGACTTGATCTGCGACGACACCACGGTCATGCCGGCTTCGAAGTGCAACGCGTTGTCCGCGAACTGGACCCGCTCCGAATCCATGTCGACCGTGTTGCCGTCCAGCGCCGGCTGGCTCGGAATCCGGTACGCGAGACGGCCGTAGTCGTCGGTGTTGCCGCCGCTCGCCGTGAGCGTCGCGTTGCCGGACATATGCCGGAGCGATGTCGCGGCGAGCCCGCCGCTGCTGGAGACGCTCACCGGCTGCGCCATCTGCAGCGACCCCGTGCCGGTGGCCGTCGTGTCCGCTGCCGAGCCGGTCTTCTTCAGCGCGCCGGCAAGGGCGCTGGCGAAATCGACGTCGCGCGCCTTGTAGCCCGGCGTGTCGGCGTTCGCAATATTCGACGACAACAGTTCCTGCCGGTAAGCGCGCACATCCAGCGCTTCGCGGCCAAAGGCAAATTCCTGGTCTAGCTTGTCCAGCATGGCTGGTTCTCCTTCAGCTTCGGATCTTGTCTGCGTGTTTCGCGGCCGATGACGCCGGGCAAGCAGGCAAGCACCGGGTTGCCATCGGTCATCGAAGACTTTTGCATGAGACGAATCTTAGGAGCGGGACGCAAGAAGCAATCAGACGAATAACAGGGAAAGCCCCCCTCTATTCGACGCTTGCCTTTAGCCGCCGAAACCTAGAATTGGTCTCGTGGGCCAATCTTCGATCGGATTTCCGGACATCGAATCGTCGAATGAGCGGTTTCTCGTTTTTGGTTTTGCCGGATGTTTGCCGGATCTGCAGGTTTTGTTTTGGGAGAAACGCAATGCACAGCTTCGCCGCGCCAGCTCGTATGCAGGCGGGTTATCGCCTGGCAGCGAACGGCCTGGCGCGAGCCGACGCAGGCGAGGCTTGCCGAGTCGCGCTAAGGCGTTGCGCGGCGCTTTGTTCGCTTGCGTTCGTGCTTGTGGCGGGCGGCGTGAGCCCGGCGCATGCGCAGGACGCGGGCGGCCCGATCATGATTACAGGCACCGCCGAAACCGATCCGGGCGCCGTCGAAGCCATGGCGAAAAGCGCCGGCATGATGGCGGGCGGGAACGCCAACGCCAACGTCAATGCCAATGCCAACACCAACCAGCCCGCGAGATCATCTCGGCCGGCGGGATACGCCGCAGCCGCCCACGCAGCCGATGCCGCCATGCGCGCCGCCGCACTCGCACTCGATGCCCACGCCGACGCCGCCGATGCATCGTCGTCATCCGCCGATACCAGCGGCCTGATCGTGATTCCTGGCCCGGGCAGCAAGGCGCCGACCACGACGACCGCTACAACCGCGCCAAGGCTGGCGATGTCGCCGAGCCGGTCGGCTGTATCGAATAACGCACCCGATGCCGGCGGTCTGATCGAGATCCCCGGCAATGGCGAGCCGAAAGCGCCTGCCACTATTAGTAATAGCGCGCGCCCCGCCGCCGTCGATACTTTGCCGCGCGTCGCGGTCCAGGCTTCCGTATCCGCCCGCGACGTGATGCCCGTGGTTGTCACGCCGGACACCGGCGCACCGGGTCAAGGTGCCGCGCGCATTGCCACTGCCACGCGAGGATTCCAGGCGAAGCCAATCGCCGCCGCCTCCCCGTTGCCAGTCGCCGGCATCATTCCCGTTTCGATGCGCGCCCCGGCGCCCGTGCGCGCCCCGCTTCAACCGGCAGCTGCACTGGCCACTCCCGGCGCACCCGGCCAACTAACGCAAGACGGCGACGCCGTGCGCGCCGCCGCGCTGCTCTTCCTGACGCAGCAGGCGGCGGGTTTGCCCGGCAAGGCCGATATCACCGTCACGCCGGTTTTCCCACGCGGCCTCGCGGCCTGCGCGACGCTCGAACCGTTCTTGCCGGCGGGTTCGCGCCTCTGGGGCCGCACCACCGTCGGCGTGCGCTGCGCCGGCGACCGGCCGTGGACGCTCTACCTGCAAGCACGCGTCGCGGTGATGGCCACGTATTACCTTGCCGCTCGCGCCGTCGCGCCCGGCGAAGTACTCGGCGCGGCCGACCTGGTTCCCCGTGACGGCGATCTCACCACGATGCCGCAAGCTATCGTCACGGACCCGTCACAAGCTGTTGGCGCGGTCTCACTGTCGCGGATCGCGGCAGGTTTGCCGCTGCGCACCGATATGCTGCGCGGCGCGGGCGCCGTCGTGATCGGCCAGACCGTGCGGGTGGTCACAGCCGGCGCGGGATTTTCGATATCGGCGGAAGGCAGCGCTATGAACAACGCCGCGCCCGGTCAGCAGGTCCGCGTCAAAACGGCCGGGGGACAGATCATTTCAGGCGTCGTGAAGGATGGCTCGACAGTCGAGATCCAGCTTTGAGAAACGGCCTGAAGGCCGCTATGTGGGTTATCCCTCACTTGTTGCAAATTGTTGCAATTGTCCAAGAGCCTTGCTAGTAAAGGCTGAGCGGGAGGTAAGACTGACTGACGCGTGGTTCGGGCGGTGGGCAGGTTAAAGTTTTTACATGGGTCCGCCGATAAAGGAATCACATCGTCAGGGAAGACCATCGTGAAAATCGATTCCAGCAGCACCAGCCAGATCGCAGCGTTGCAAGAAGCTGCACAACAACGTACGGCTCAGGCCGACACGCAAGCCACCAGCACGACCGGCGGCAGCAGCATCGGTATCACCGGCGCCAGCGGTTCGAATTCGACCGTGAGCTTGTCGGCGTTATCGACGGATTTGCGCACGTCGGGCAGCGCGGACATCGATACGGCGAAAGTCGCGTCGATCAAGGCCGCGCTGAACGATGGCAGCTACAAAGTCGATTCGGGCAAGATCGCCGACGGCATGCTCAGCAGCGCACGTGAATTGATGCAAACAAATACCCCGCCGGCCGGCGGCTGAAGATAACGGCCACATGTTGCAGGCGACGCCCAGAGCGAGCCCGCAACATAGGGACGATAGGTTTCAGATAGACGCATCGCTACAACGATGCAGCGCCGGGCGGCTTTTTTTGACCTTGGCACCGCGATGAACGCGGGCCGGAGTTTTTTGCGAGTCGCCCATGAAAGACGCCCTGCTTGCTACTGTTATCGACGAAACCGCTGCCGTTCAGGCGTTTGAGTCACTGCTTGCCTATGAAGGAAAAGCGCTCACGGCGGCCTCGCCGCTCGACACGCTGCCTTCGATCATCGAACAAAAAACTGCCCTGACCGAGCAGCTTGCCGCGCTGGAACGCCAGCGCGACGAGCAACTTGGCGCACTCGGCTTGCCGAAGGGTTTTGTCGGCATGGAGCAGGCCGCCACTGCCGATGAAACGCTGGCTTCGCACTGGCATGAATTGCTGCTGGCGGCGGAACGTGCGCGGCGCGGCAATAACAGCATCGGTGTGATGATCCGCTCGCGCATGGAATACAACCGCAATGCGCTCGCCGCGTTGACGGTGGCGCCCAAGTCGGCGTTTTATGGTCCCGATGGCCGCGTCCCGGGCAGTTACTGAGTGTAGAAGCGGTCCAGACAATGCCCTGCATTACGCGCCGGTTCCTTCCCAAGGACCGGCGTCTTTCAGCTTCTTTTTCAACTCTCCTCGCCGCACGTTCGCAGAGGTTCGCTCCATCGCCCGAATTGCCCCCGTTTCCCCGTCCTGATCAAGCGATGGCCGCTGGCTGCTTTTCGCAATAATCGCTTCACTGGATCAATGCGTCAGGCCTTCACCGAAGGCCGGCAGGATTGGAGTGCAGTGAAGTGTCAGAAGAGAGCGATGTCGAAAAGACCGAATCAGCCACTCCCAAGCGCCTGGAAAAGGCGCGGGAGGAAGGCCAGGTTGCGCGCTCGCGGGAACTCACGTCGTTCGCATTGCTAGCCGCGGGATTCTTCGGCATCTGGGGCTTGTCCGGTCCCATCAGCCAGCACATGCAATCCATCTTGCGCGGCGCGCTCACGTTCAACCACAAGACCGTTCTCGATACCAACCAGATGCTGATCGGCGCGGCCTCCGCCGGCAGGGAAGGTTTCATGGCCCTGGTTCCGGTCCTCGCGCTGACGGGTCTCGCCGCAGTCGGCGCGCCGATGGCGCTTGGCGGCTGGCTGCTCAGCACCAAACCGCTCGCGCCTAATTTCGGCCGGCTGAACCCCATCAGCGGCTTGGGCAAGATCTTCTCGTCGCAAGGTCCGATTGCCCTCGGCATGTCGATCCTGAAGACCCTCGTGGTCGGCGGACTGGCCGGCCGGGCGATGTGGAGCCGCAAGGAAGAAGTGCTCTCGCTCGTCACGAAGCCGCTGAACATTGCACTCGCCGACACCATGCATCTGATCGTGGTGTGCTGCGGCATGGCGATCGCCGGTCTCTTCCTCGTCGCCGCACTCGACGTCCCCTACCAGCTCTGGACGCACGCCAAGAAGCTGCGGATGAGCAAGGAGGAGGTCAAGCGTGAACATCGTGAAAGCGATGGTGACCCAGCCGTCAAGGGCCGCATCCGCGCCCAGCAGCGCGCCGCCGCACGTCGCCGGATGATGACTTCGGTGCCGACCGCCGACGTGATCGTCACCAACCCGACCCACTTCGCCGTCGCGCTGAAATATGCCGATGGCGAAATGCGCGCGCCGAAGGTCGTCGCGAAGGGCGTGAACCTCGTGGCCACGCGCATTCGCGAACTGGCGATGGAACACAACATTCCGCTGCTCGAAGCACCGCCGCTCGCGCGGGCGCTGTATCACAACGTGGACATCGACCGGGAGATTCCGGGCGCGCTGTACGGCGCGGTCGCGCAGGTACTGGCGTGGGTGTACCAGTTGCGCAAATTCAAGAAAGACGGCGGCGAGAAGCCGGACGAACCCGAGAACCTCGAAGTTCCTCCCGAACTCGATAAAGGCAGCGTGCCGGAAGCTGAAGCCGATCAGGAAGCCGCCGAAGCATTCGCTGCGGAACAGGCTGGAAATGACCCGATAAAAGGAAGCAAAGCATGAACGCGCGCGCCGGATTTTTCTCGAAGCGCCCTGAAGCATTGGGATCGCAGAATTTGCGGGCTCTCGCCGGGCCGGTCCTGATCTGCATGATCCTCGGCATGATGATCCTGCCGTTGCCGGCCTTTTTGCTCGACTTGCTGTTCACGTTCAATATCGCGCTGTCCGTGATGGTGCTGCTGGTCAGCATGTACACGCAGAAGCCGCTCGACTTCGCCGCATTCCCGGCCGTGCTGCTGTTCTCCACGTTGCTGCGCTTGTCACTGAACGTGGCTTCCACGCGGATCGTCTTGCTCGAGGGCCATACCGGGCCGGACGCCGCCGGCCAGGTGATCGAATCGTTCGGGCACTTCCTCGTGGGCGGGAATTTCGCGGTCGGTATTGTCGTGTTCGTGATCCTGATGATCATCAACTTCATGGTTATCACGAAAGGCGCCGGGCGGATTGCCGAAGTGGGCGCGCGCTTTACCCTCGACGCCATGCCGGGCAAGCAGATGGCTATCGATGCCGACCTGAACGCCGGCCTCATCAACGAAGATCAGGCGCGCAAGCGTCGCTTGCAGGTCGCGCAGGAAGCCGAGTTCTACGGCTCCATGGATGGCGCGAGCAAGTTCGTACGCGGCGACGCCATTGCGGGTTTGATGATCATGATCATCAACATCGTGGGCGGCTTGATTGTCGGGATGCTCCAGCACGACATGGACTTCGCGCACGCCGCCACGAACTACACGCTGCTGACCATCGGCGATGGCCTCGTCGCGCAGATCCCCTCGCTGATCATTTCGACGGCCGCCGGCGTGATCGTGTCGCGCGTGGCGACGGAAGAAGACATCGGCACGCAGTTGACGGGGCAGTTGTTCAGCAATCCGCGCGTATTGATGATTACGGGCGTGATCATCGGGATCATGGGGCTGATTCCCGGCATGCCGCACTTCGCGTTCTTGCTGCTGGGCGGCGGGCTTATCTACGCCGCGCGGTCGATGAACCAGCGCGCATCGGCGAAGAAGAAAGCGGCTACGGTAACCGATCTCGTTCCCGCGCCGGTCGCGCCTGTCGAGAACACGGAAGCGAGCTGGGACGACGTCGCGATGATCGATCCATTGGGCCTGGAGGTGGGGTATCGGCTGATACCGCTGGTCGATCGCAATACCGATGGCGAGTTGCTGAAGCGCATCAAGGGCATCCGGAAGAAGTTCGCGCAGGAAATCGGCTTCTTGCCGCCGGTGATTCATATCCGCGATAACCTCGAATTGCGTCCAAATGGGTATCGGATCGCGCTGAAAGGCGTGGAAGTCGGCGTAGGCGAGGCGTTCCCGGGCCAATGGCTCGCGATCAACCCGGGTCAGGTTACGGCAACGTTGCCCGGCAGTCCGACGCAAGATCCGGCGTTTGGTTTGCCGGCGGTGTGGATCGATACGAATTTGCGGGAACAGGCGCAGGTGTACGGCTATACCGTCGTCGATTCCAGCACGGTAGTCGCCACTCACCTGAACCATCTGGTCGTGACGCACGCGGCGGAATTGCTCGGTCGCCAGGAAGTGCAGGCGCTGCTGGAGCGGGTCGGCAAGGACACGCCTTCGCTGACAGACGATCTGGTGCCGAAGACAATGGCGCTGACCACGCTGCAGAAGGTGCTGCAGAACCTCCTGGAAGAAGGCGTTCCCATCCGCGATATGCGGACGATCGTGGACTCGCTGCAGGAACATGCGCCGAAGATATCGGATGCTTATGATTTGACGGCGGCGGTGCGTTTGTCGCTGGGACGCGCGATTACGCAGCAGTGGTATCCGGGCAGCGGCGAGTTGCAGGTGATGGGACTGGACCCGGTGCTGGAGCGGGTGTTGTCGCAGGCGTTATCGACGGGCGCTCATCCCGGGCTGGAACCGGGCTTGGCGCAGACGTTGTTGAATTCGACGCAGAACGCGATTGTGCGCCAGCAAAATGTAGGATTGCCGCCCGTGCTGTTGGTACAGCATTCGCTGCGGGCAATGCTCGCCCGGTTCCTGAGGAGAAGCTTGCCGCAGTTGAAAGTGTTGTCGTATGCGGAAGTTCCGGACACGAGAAACGTGAAGGTGGTGAACTTGATTGGGGCGCAGGGGTAAAACCTGTCGTTCAGCCTCAGCTGCTGCGCTTACGGACGTGCTCATTAGCGGTTGCGCTTTAATCAGCGTTGAAAGCGACACGAACTACGTGGTCGGCAATGGCGGGCACGGCGGCATTATGACCGTTTCGGGCACAGCCGCCGTTTGCTAACCGGTTTGCGGTCATCAATCGAAAAAGCAGTTTTATTTCGCTGATTCCCCGAAAAGCGACTCCATGCCTTTGTCTTGTTTGTCACGTTCGCCTTTCACAACAGACTTGAAAGCAGATGACAACCACACGTTGCCCGGTGGCCGTGGCGCGCGATAGGCGTTCCGTTGTCCATCATGGAATCATCACCTTCGATAATGAGATTCGGCTGGATGTCAGGATGCAGCGGGCACGATACTTCGTCGCCCTTGCGGGCCACGAACCGGCCGTCGTAGCGCATCGTTGTCGAAGCGCTGATGACCTTGCCTTTGCTGTCGGTGTCGTCGCCGAGTCGGATCAGATTCATCATTTTGGGTTCCTCACATCTGCCGAATGGTTGCGGTTACGGTCTTGCCGAACCTTGGCACTTACTGCTTCTGCGACGGCGGGAACGGGTTCTCCAGGTCACTCGTTTTGACCCAACCTGTCGTGGTTTCTCCCGGATTCGAAATCATGGAGTTGGGGTTGGTGAATCGCACATAGGAATAGCCGTCGCGTTCCGAAATAACTACAACTATATTTCCGACGACTAAAAACCTTTTCTTTTTTCGATACCTACTTTATTGAAAAAGAATGTCTTTTTATTGGCAATTCTAATTCCCATCGCGTTTATTTTTCTTGTGGTTGAATATTGCAAAGCCCCTGTCTCACCCGGACCTGCGTTAAATAATCCAGCAACGCCATTGCATCCGCCTTGTGGCTCCGCCGTTTTCAAAATCAAATTGCTTCCGTGCATAAACATCTTCCCAGGAATGTCCGAGTCCTTATCACGTTGATCAAACTTGAATTGCGGTCGCCTAAAGAGAAAAGCAAACGTTTCTATATTTGTCACGTTATATAATTCCACGCAATTTTCTTTTTTTGTCAATTCCCCCCATGAATAAGAACATGCATCGTTGTCGTCGCACTGATGTCTTTGCTGCCGGTGTCGTCGCCGAGTCGGATCAGGTTCATCATTTGTTCTTTTTTCAGATTGAACTTGCGGCGAAAACTTCCTGGTCGATTACTTCTTCAGAGATGGTGGGAACGGATTTTCTAAATTGCTTGTCCGAACCCACCCGGTAGTGACCCTTCCAGGAACCGGGTTGAAGTAGTCAGGGTCCGTATATCGGACGAAAGCGAAATCGCCGGATACCGTTAGCACGGCCACAACATCTCCAGGGGTAATATAGCTTTTTCTTTTCGAAAATAACGCACCACGTTTCTCATAAAAGGATGTTCTTTTTGTAGCGACACGAATGCCAACGGCCGGAATTCTGTTACTTACGTAGTAACGGAACGCATCGAGTTTATAGGGATCAAGGTGGAAAAATCCAGTTGCCCCGCCACAACCAGGCGGCTCACCTGCGGTTTGTATGATCCATTGGTCACCCAAGATGTATATTTTCCCCGGTCTATCGTACTGCTTGTCTCTCTGGTTGTAGTGATACTGGGTGCTATCCAATGCATATGTTTCTACGTCGAGAATCGAGTAAACGTCATCTTTAGTTTTTTTATGGCTTTCACTGCTACCAGCGAAGAAAAACATGCACGAATTGTTTTTTTCTATCGCGCCATAATAACCATACAACGTATTGCCCGACCTGATCACAATCAAGCTCGGGCTGTCAAATACCAGTAAGCTGGATGCATGACTGACGCCGCAAAAAAATGAAATGATAAGCAGAGCGGCAAACGAAAATATCTTACTTGAACTCATTATAATATTTCTCGAGATTGCTTGCATAAGTCGGATTATGTTTTTTCCAGGATCTACCATTGTAGCTAGCCGCAACATCTTCCCATTTTTTTGCGGTGAGCGCTCTAACTGCGCCGGGCTTTACATTTTTCATGAATGCCTCGAATATTTTTACCTGACCATCAATGCTCTCCATGGATTTGTTCGCCATCTCTATCGATGAACTACAATTACATCCACTATAGTATTCGCCAAGAATTTGAAAAGCGCCCCATGAACACGATTTAATGGCAGCATCAATATTCAACTTCGCGGCCTTTACGAATCTCTCATATTGGTGAATCCCTGCAGCACCGAAATTGCCGGATTTTGGAAAGCATATATCGGGAAAAGCCGAATACGGATGCACCGCCTTCGCCCCTGTTTTCTTGTTGGCGGGTGGTAACGTAAATACGTAGAAATGATGACGCTCAAAGAGAATCCTAGGTAAACCATTTGGGTCAAATCCCCCGTCAGGCTTCCACGGTCCATCGCCAACGGTTTCCTGTCTGGTCAGTGCCTTGATCGCCGCCGCTTCGCAACCCAAGGATCGCCCGAGAAAAGCAAAATGCTCATCGGTAAGATCGATCGCCTTCGGATAATTCAGTCTTGATCCCAGCACATTAACCACAATCGTTCGTGGCTTGCCGGTATCAACTACCTTGTAATGATGCTCAATGACGATATCGGTTTTCGATTTTCCGGTAGCGGCGTCTGTGTGAGACTCCTTTTTCTTCGTCGGGAAGTCCTTTTTGACCTTGCCTTGTTCCGTGATCTTTTGAACCCATCCAAGATACGGACCAAATTCGTTAATCAGACGGTCAACGGTCATAACCTCGCCATTCTTGACCACTGGAATCTTCAGGTCCTGCTCAAACGCATCTTTGGGCGTGAGCTGCGTCACCGCTTCAAGGTGGTATTCGGGGCTAGTGATTGTGTACGCGGTCACGTCCTTTGACGGCGTGACCGTCCCTTTAAGGACATAGGCTCCACGGCGGTTCCTGACAAGCACGTCAATCGGTTGATTACGTGCGGCGTTGCGAATCCTCACGCCATAACCGTCCTTGTCTGTCCGGACCTGAATGCTGTTGACTACCGCTCCAACTGCCCCTAACGCGATAGCAAGATTCGATGCATGTGCAGATATCAATGCAAAATCGTCGCTTTCCGGGCCAGTTTTCCAAGCCGGTGCGGCTGGTGCACCAGTTCCGCCTTTGATCTGTACGGCAAGCCCTTCGATCGGCTGGTTCACTGCATCCCTAAACACAAACGTCACGTCGACTAGCGGACTAGGCGGTGGTTTCGGATGCGCCGGCGATCCACCTCTATGATGCGGTTTATTCACAAAAAATTTCCCTTCAAATATCCAAATTTATCGCCCGCCGATCAAGCGTGTGCGTGATCGTCCAGTTCGTGTTGATCGTAGGTATCCTCACCAATGCTCCACGCACCCGCACCGATTTCGCACTTGACCTTCATAGAGCTGGCCGTCTGAACACGCGCGGTAGCGCCTTCAGTCAACATGCCCTGCTGCTGAATCGTGCCGTCCGGCAGATAGATGCGGTACGGTTGGCCGTCCAGCGCCGACGTGAAGGCTCCGTGGCCAAGCAGGGTGCTGATATCAAAAACCTGCGTGTATTCTTGAACGGGGTTTTGCGTCAAGGTGCTAAGCGGAAGAACCGGCATCGGCATGCGCATCGCGGCCGGTCCCGGTTTATCCCAGAACGAGGTCTTTTCGAGGATATGTCCAGGCGTGCCGTTTTCGATGCCCGCGGCGTTGATCTTGATATACGAGCCGCCCGCGCCGATCCAGATCTCCTTGTCCGCTGTCAGAATGATCTTGCTGTCCGTACTAGTGATGGTGATGTCCTTCAGCGCCGCTAGTGCCATTTCATCGCTCTGGGCCTGAATCTCGACCTTGCCATTCGCCGCGATAAGCTTCATTCCAAGCTGGTAAGCAAAGAGCGAAACTGCGCCCCGGACGGCGGCAAGGAACGAGCGGCCCGACGAAAAACTCACATCCCTGCCCGCCGTCACCGCATGGTCCTGATGGCTCGCCAGGTGCGTGCTTTGTGCCGCGCTTGTGGCGAAACCCGCCGCACTGGCGATCACCATATCGGGCCGGGTTAGTTCGGGAAATGGATTCTCGGGGGTCTTCACACCGCCTCGGATTGCATCATTCTGCGTCGTGATCGCCAACGCCGCGTCGTTCTGACTAGCTTGGGCTTGCTGTGCTTTGTGTCGCTGCGCGGTCTGCGCCGTGTCCACATGCTGCTCGTATGCATGCGACAGGCGCTGCACCGTCTCGCCCATGTCCTTGGCCGGCGCCGTTGCACCCGCTCGAGTCTCGGTGCTAAGCAGCATGCCCCGATTGGCTCGAAATACTGCCCATAAATTCGTGGCGTACTCCGCCCCCTCGCCACGCGCTTCCAGCCGGCCCTCGCGACCCTCGATCCGCGTGTTGTAGCCCAGCACTAGTCGCGACTGTCCGTAATCGCTGGCTACCTGCACCTGGAGTTTTCCCGGCGTGTCGTCCGCCGCGATGTGATTCGATTGACTGCCTTCGAGATCGCGAGTGCGAGTACCGGACAGCGCCTGATTCTTTGGCAATTCCCACGGCGGCTGATTGAATTGATTGACCTGCCGGTCCGACACATACGGCTTGTCCGGATCATCCTCGTGGTAGCTGACGGTGATTTCCTGGTTGACTCTCGGCAGATAGATCGCCCCGAACCCGTTTCCCTGCCACGGCGACGAAACCCGAACCCAGCAACTCGCGTTCTGGTCCTTTGTGCCTTGCCGGTCCCATATGAACTGGACCTTGATGCGCGCGTAACCGTCGACCCACATCGGCTGGTCCTGCGGTCCGACGACAATGGCCGTCTCCGCACCACAACGCGGCCGCTTTGCTTTCGCGCGGTTCCTGAAGAACACATTAGCTGGCTGTAGTACGAAGTCGGTAACACACTGGTAGTGCGCGCCTGCGTCAGACGGACGACTGGTTTCATCGACGTTGCGGATGTCTATCCGTGTCGAGACCACCAGATAGTCAATGTTGGCCTTTTCTATCGGATAACCCCGTAGCCTGAACGTCTGACCCGTCACCATCCCGCGCACGTTGCCCGTGCCGCGTGCGCGCAGACTGCGGCAGCGCAGGGCATCGACGCGAACCCGCGCCAGGTACTCTGCTTCCCGCTGGAAATCATTAGGGTCGTCCGATAGCCCCATTGAACCAGCAAGCGGCTGGGAATAATCACCCCAGGCGTAGTGCTCAGCGTTAGCGAATGCCGTATCACCCGGATCAGATTTGGATGCGCCAAGCTGGGCGCGAGCACGCGTGTAATCGTAGTCGATCAGGCTAACGGTGCCTGCGGTCAGTTCGTGCGCGACAGCGAGCTTACGAATATGTTCTTCGTCAATCCGTTTGCCGTCCGGCGGGTGATAGGAAATAGTTTCATAAGCCTCGCCATGAGCTTTGTGCGAACCGGGGGAATCACACAGCACGAGGGTCGAACCTTCCATAAAAAAATACAGGCCCCATTCGCGCCAGAGCCGGGACAAGAATTCGAAGTCACTTTCCCAGAACTGCCGTACATAATCGCGCTTCGGAAAGCCGGACCGGAAACCCCACGCAGCAAGACGAAATTCGCAGGGGAATCCGTAGCGATCGTCCTTCAGTATGGAATCCGTTATTTCAACCACGCTTTGATTCTGGAAAATGCGGTTTTCGCGGTTTCTGGTAGCGAGCCACAGCCACGGACGAATCGTCAAACGGTAGTACGCGTGACGGTCATCCGCGCCTTTACTGCAGACCGCTGTTATCAGGCCGGTAATCTCGCGCTTGCCCGCGCCCAGATTTGCTCTAGCCGTATCGCCTGGTAATCCCGGCTTGAATGTACCGTTTCCCTCGTACTCGATTGCCGCCGTAATTTCCGTACCGATTAACGCGTTCGGCGACACGAGTTCCTTCGCTTGCCAGACGCCAAGCGTTGGTTCATCAACGGTCATCACATCTAGCGTGTATTTGTACAACGTGCCCAGCTTGTCTGTACCGGCGATGCGCACGGCACTAAGAACTGGAATTTCCCCGCAAGTGGGCAGTGACGCTCCTGAGATAGTCAGTGTGCGGGACTGAATTGGTTTGAACATGGAGATTTTATTGAATAGAGGACTGGCTGCGCATATGTCCCTTCGGCCGCACTTGTAGGCGACGATCGGACACCTACCCGCGCATTTCGAGTACTAAACGAAGTGTCCGTTAAGTGCGACTTGAATACCCATGTGGGTCAGATTCAAAGTCGGCGCGCATCTGGCTTCTGGCGTGGTCGGTCATGGCGTCCATGTGAACAATGTCCCTCGCGTTTTTGTTTCTCATTGTGTACGTCTCCCCTCTTACGTTTCTCAACACGAGATGATCTGCCAAGCATCGCAAGACTCCTCACCTTTCCAAAATGAGATAAATCCGAAATGCGACGAAGATTAGGGATAACCACAAGGCCATTGCTTTGAGGCGCGTCAATAACCAATGGTTGATGCCGCTTTCATGGCCTGCTGAAAAGGCGCTGCCTTTCGTCTTTTCGTCTCTTTCGTCTATTGGTCGACGAAACGACGGACGATGAAGCCCCGGGTATTGAAGAGCTCTTTGATGATTTAAAAAGCCCAGGGAGGCGCCCGGCGAGAACGAGAAAGGGGTGGGCTCAGGGAGAGCTTCCCGTGGACCGAGAGTGATGAGTCTGTGGCCGAATGAGGCGCAACCATGCCCGAAACGCCTGTGAACCGTGTCACCGACGCGAACACGACATCGTCGCAATGAAGCGATCTGATGAATTTGGGCTTCAAGCGAATTGGCAGACCCGCTCTCAACACAACCGCAAGCTGAGCGAGATCAGCTTCATTCTGCCGGGCTGTGCGGAGGCAAATGCGCACGAAGTCAAAAAGACCTTGTGACTCAACTGCGGGAAACCACCCTTGATTGCTTTAGTAGGCGGATTTTCAGGCCGTAAGACTGACGGGGAACTCGGTGCGAAATCCGTCTCAATTAGCGTCCGTCGAACCATGGACGCTAATCGACCGTTCATGCTCCCTGCGCAGACGATGCCTGACTTCTGTACAAAGGGATGGGGTTAAAGCTCAGAAGCGGCGGTGAGCAGTCGTGTAACCCGACTGAAAATCGCGTAGCAAACGCACGCAACAATGATCGAATCGAGCGAGGGAATGCTCGTGAAGGAAAAAATGCCCTTCACAGTCATGAACCCGACCAGCGATCCGATGATCCACGCAACAAAAGTGGGAACTTTTATTTGAGGGTCCGCCGCGAGCAGACGCTCGTCATACCCGCCCCGCCGATAAAGCAGGAAATCCGCGATATAAATCCCCGCCACCGGCGGCGTGGCAATCCCGAGAAACAGCAAGAACGGGATAAACCACGCCATGATGTCCATGCTGCCGACGATCACCGCGAGAACGCCCAACGCGACCGTAATTCGCCACTTCGGGAATCGGGTGAATAAGGTGGAAACCACGAGCGTGCCCTGAAACATATTGCCGGCATTGCCCGTGACGGTTGCGAAAATCAACAACAAAGCCGCAGGCAACACGGCGCCGAACACGGCCATGGAACCGAGCAGCGAATGCTGCCCCGTAATACCGCTCGGCGTGGCGCCCGCCCAATACAACAACGGATAAGCGATAAGAAAGGTCAGCACCGCGCCCATCACCGCATGCTTGCGGTCATGAACGAAACTGCCGAAATCCGGCAGCGTAGCGACCAGGACAATAATGGTCCCGACCACGGTGGAAACAGCCACTCCGGTGTTCATGCTGGCGAGCTGTGCGGGCACGGCGACCGTCCCTTGAGCCGCCACATACAGGCAATAAGCAAGCATCACCGCAATAACCGGAATAGCGAACTGCGCGACCTTTCCAAGTAACTCAAATCCGAACGCTGTAGCGACCACAAAAATAACGCAGCCGATTGCCACCAGAATGGGAACCGGCACGTCAATCCCATGTTGCACGAGCAAATCATGAACGGAATTTCCGAACATATTGGCGGTAACGGCAATCCATCCAAATAGACTGATCGCAAGAAGAATGTTGATAGCGATCGCGCCTTTTTCGCCGAATGGATATTTAACGATTCCATAGGTCGGCAATCGCGCCTTCTCGCCGACGCAAATCGTTATCACGGACAAGATAGTCAAAATCAGTCCGCCGATAACGACCACCTTGATCAATTCCGAACTGGACAATTGACTACCGAGACTCGACGAAGAGAGTAAAACCGGCGTGATCGCAATGCCCAGCAAAATCATGGCAATACGATACCCGGGCGCCGTATTCGGGCGTTCGCTAGTGCTGCGCATACGAGTGTTCCTTGCAGTTATTGCGCGGTCACGCGGAATAGAAATGGCCGGTATAAGTGCGCCAGCTTCCGTGTGCGGTAATGTCTTTCTGGTTCTCCACCAGCCACGGTTCTGCTAATACGCCGAGCACCTGGTTACCATCGCGCAGCGTGACTTTGCCTATCGCCAAGCCTGCCGGTTCACTCAATAACAAAGCAGCGAACGACGCGGGCGGTAACGCCCATATCTCGAGCGCGACCGAAGTTCCGCCGGTCGCTACGCGAATCATTCCCGGATGACGATCGCCAATACTCCACAGCCGATAATGCGCATCCGTCTGATCCTCGCGTATGAAGACGCCATGCGCCGCGATCATGTTGCCGTTCAATTCGAGTCCGCGCATGAGCGTGCCGTTGACGGCGAGCAAGGTGGGTTCGTTCATCTTTCTACCTTCGTTTTTTTAAACAAAATTGGTATTGCTAAATAAGTTGCGCACAAGCTCACATGGCTATTGCGTGATCCACGTTCCAGTCTGGTGATCAAGCGCGCGACGAATGGCTTCGGGACTCGTAATCAAGCCCTTTCCTTGTCGACCGTGCAATTTGCTGTGCGCAACGAATCGCATGATGGCCTCGATTTTAGGCAACATGCTTCCCGCGCCGAACTGATCCTGTTCGATCAATTTCTGCGCCTCGACCAGACTCAGCGTGTCGAGCCAACGCTGATCCGGCTTGCCGAAGTTGATCGCGACCTGCTCGACGCCCGTCGGAATGAGCAAAAGATCGGCGCCCAGTTGTTCGGCGAGAAGCGCTGACGCCAGGTCTTTATCGATAACCGCTTCCACGCCCGATATCTGCTGCCGGTCATCGATCGTCACCGGAATTCCGCCGCCGCCGCACGCGATCACAACGCACCCTTCTGCAAGCAGCGTCGCGATCACATCGCGTTCCATGATTTCCAGCGGCTGAGGCGATGCCACGGTCCGCCGCCACCCTCGCCCGGCATCCTCCATCAGCGTCCAGCCGAGTGCCTGTTGCCGCTTGCGCGCGGTGGTTTCGTCGAGGAAGGCGCCTATTGGCTTGGCGGGATTCTGGAAGGCCGGATCGTCCAGGCTGACGCGCGTTTGCGTCACGACCGTGACCACTCGCCGATCAATTCCGCGAAGGCGCAACGCGTTGCTCAGCGCCTTCTGGAACATGTAGCCAATCGCACCCTGCGTGTCGCCGACGGCGTAATCCAGCGGCACCGGGCGGACTTCTTCGGCGGCAAGCTCCGAGCGCCGGAGGATAAAGCCGACCTGCGGCCCGTTGCCGTGAGTGAGCACCAGATCCCAGCCGGCATCGATCATCTCCGCGATGTGCCGCGCGCTCTCCACCACGGCCTCATATTGATCAGGAATACTATCGTGCTGATCGTCGCGAATCAGCGCGTTGCCGCCTACAGCGACAATCGCGAGAGGCTTGGTCATGATGCGTGTTCCATGTGGTTTAAATCGTATTCGGCGAGCCGCTGGGTTTAAACGTATTCCGCGAGCGCGCGGATAGCTTCGATAAAACCCGGCATCGGCGCCGTGGTGATGCCCGCGCCGATCTGCCCGACGCCGGCCTGCTTGTGCGCGATGCCCGTATTGATGATCGGCAGGATGCCGCGATCGACCACCTTGCGAGCATCGATACCAGCGGCTGTCGGCGCGAAATTCAGCGCGGGTAGCGTGAACGCGGGGTTGCCGCCGATCGTGATGGCCTGCATGCGACGGCTGTTGCTGGTGGCGTCCGCAGGCGTCCCGCCGACAAACTTGACGATAGCCGGCGACGAAGCCATGGCGAATCCCCCGACGCCCGCCGTTTCGGTGATGGCGCTGTCGCCGAGATCCGCCGCGGCATCGGCCACGCCGTAGCCCGGGAAGAACAACCCTTCCACCGGGTTAGCCGGGGCCTGGAACCATCGGTCGCCGGTGCCGGACATACGGATGCCGAAGTTGACGCCGTTGCGCGCCATGACGGTGATCATGGAACTGAAGGGAACGTTGTGAGCGGCGTCGGTCATCGCCTTGCACGCCGCCATCGATAGATTCAGGAAGAAGTGGTCATTGCCCACAATGAAAGCCGTCACACGCTGAATCTGCTCGATCGGCAAGCCGCTTGCGAGCAATGCTGGAATCAGGCGCTTGATCAGAAGACCGGTGGCGGCCGCGTTGCGGTTGTGGACTTCGTCGCCCATGTGCAGCGCCTGCGCCATCATCGGCTTGAGCTCCACTTCGCCAAGCACCTTCAATGCAGCCTTCAAGGCCGGCGCGAGCTCCTGCTTCATCCAGTGCAGACGCTCCAGCACTTCGGCGTTGTTAGCGCCAAAACGCAGCACCTTGCCGAGCCCTTCGTTGAAGTTGCTGAAGGCTCGCCGCCCGTTTGTCTTGTTCTCGATCACCCACAGCGGCATCGACGGGCTGATGATGCCGGCCATGGGCCCGACCGCGTGATAGTGATGGCACGGCTCGAACTGGATCGCGCCTTCCTGCGCCAGCCGCTCGGCCGCTTCGTGCGTCGTCGCCCATCCTTCGAACAAGATCGCGCCGATAATCGCGCCCTTCACCGGCCCGCACATATCGGCCCAATCGATGGGCGGCCCCGCGTGCAGGATCAGCTTGCGCTGCGACATTGCGCCGATTGCTTGCGCCGCGCTCATGACATCGACGAGCACGGGCTGCGCGGCGAGATATTGATGGAACGCCAGCTCATTTGCCTGCTCGACCAGCGGATGACGAATAAGCGATGCCAGCGCAAGGCCCGCGCCGGCATCGCCGAGCGCGGGCGGTTGCCAGTTCAGGTTAATGACGTCGCCGCCGGCGAGGGCGAGGTTATCGGCGAAACTGCTCAAGCCCGCGTTCACCACGTGCAGTGGCTGATTGAATAGCGTGTTCATCATGGTCCCGTTATTTTTGCGCCTGAAGTTGGGCGATATGGCTCGCCCAGAGCGCCGCCTGTGCGTTGCAATCGGCAACCAGTACGCGGGCTTCACGCAAGGTATCGATCTGACGGCTTCTGACTTGTGGATCGGCTTCGGTGCCGCAGATGTGCGAGATCAGCACGGGCAAGTCGCGTCCAGCGGCCTGCAGGCGCGCGTGTTCGATCAGGGCTAACAACTCGCGGGCGGGTTCCATCGATGCGCCGTAGCCCAGTACGAGGTCGAACAGCACCACGGCTGTTTGCGGATCGTTCAGTTCCGCGAGAATGCGCTGGTTGCGCAGCGTGGGATCGATCATGGGGTGCGGGCGGCCGCGCGTGAAATCGTCGTCGCCCATATCGACGAGCGTGTGTCCCGTGCTATGCCAGATGTCTTCCAGCTTGCTGTTGGACGCGACCGGCGTATTCGATGAAGCCGCGAAACCGCGCTCCCGGCATAACAACTGGCTCTCGTAGCAGAACGTACCGCCCGCAAAAACGCCGCGAATGAAACGCCGGATGGCTGGCAACGCACGGCCGTGGTCGTTCAGCCGCGCAGCGTCCGGCGTGCTGACCGTGGCAACGGAAGCCGGCAACGCGGCACCGGCTAATAACGCGACGGCGAAACCGGCGGCATCGGCCAACGTGTGCGCAGGCGTGATTCCCGGCACGTTCATGTCCTGAGCGCGCGCCCCCAGGAAGTGGACGACGACAGGCTTGCCCGCCGCGCGTGCCTTGGCCAGAATCTTTTCCGCGACCGCCGGGGCAGGCGGTTTCGATATCAGCACGATCACGTGAGTGTCGGGATCCTGGCTCAGCGCGTCGAGACCGTACAACATGGAAATCCCGCCAATCGACTCATGCAGGTCGTGGCCGCCCGTTCCAAGTGCCTGGGAAATGCCGGCGCCCAACTGGTTAATGCGGCAAGTCACTTCCTGCAGCCCCGTACCTGAAGCCGCCACCACGCCAATCGCCCCACGCCGCACCACGTTCGCAAAACCCAACGGCATGCCGTTGACGATGGCGGTCCCGCAATCCGGTCCCATGACCAGCAGGTTTTTATCGCGGGCGAGGGTCTTGATCGCGCGTTCGTGCTCGAGGGTGACGTTGTCGCTGAAGAGCATCACCGACATGCCGAGGTGCAGCGCCTTGATCGCCTCGGCGGCGGCGTAATCGCCGGGTACCGAAATCAGCGCAAGATTCGATGCGCTTTCCTGTTCCACCGCCATCTCGAGACTGACCAGCGGCGGCGGACGCACACCGTCGCCGCGCGACTCTTCGGGCTTCGCTGTCAAACGCTCTTCCGCCAGGGCGAGCGCTGCATCGCATGCCGCGTCCCCGCCGCGCACCGCGATCACGAGGTCGTTCGGACCGGCCTTGCAGCCGTCGTCCAGGTTCGCCTCTCGCAGCTGCGCCAGATTCGTTTCGGTTCCCATTGCGACCGAGGCCTGCTCGATATCCGGCAGCACGCCGATCTGGGCCGAGATCTGCATCAGCGACACGGAGTCCTGATACATGTTTCTGAAGACTTTGGTTCTTATGCTCATATCCAATTCCGGTGATCGTTACACCCGATGCTCTAATGCCGGCCGAATACCGGCCTGGCGAATCCGGCGTTAGAAACGCCGAATGCCATCAACTTGATTAACCTTGATTGCGCCGATCTTTGACGAACTAGCTCGTCTCTTCCCGTTCTACTGATTCAAGCGACCGAATTCCATGCAAGAAACCGCCGAGACAATCCACGCCGGAAGACGAACCAAATTCCATGACCTTGTTTGCCGACAAGGCGATATCCACTGCAGCCCCGCCGCGAATCAACACGGTTATCAAATGATCGACGGGTTCTGAATAATGCCCCTGCAGCGCAAGACCGAGATAATGGCGGCTGATACTCGTGGTCCGATGAAGCTGACTCCTGATTGCCGGGCGTAATAGTTTCAGATGCCGCGCAATTGCGTCGATATGCTGCCAGGACCGCAATGCCGCCAGATAACCCAGCAAGTAATCGTCGCCATCCGGCGTCAAGCCCGCGCCGTAACCGATCAGCTCGGCCACGCCGCTTTCCAGCTCCGTCTGCGTATGGTCGACGTTCAGGCGCGGCGCGCGTGCGTCTGCGGGCCACCCCGGCAGCAGTTGCAAGTTGCTGCGGACTTCGCGCTGACGGCAGTACAGGACGAGCTGGCTTGCAAGCGCCGGATAAACCCCGAGAAACGTGTTCAGCGAGAGCCCGCTTTGCGTTCTCTCGGCGCTCGGCCGCCAGCAAGGCGCCCGGCTCAGATCGGCGCGCCAGCGCGCGCCGTGCAGCACGTTGTTCTCCAGCAGGATTGGCTCGCGCGGGCGGGACTGATGGCGCCAGTCCCAGCCGGGCGGCGTGACGAGCCGGATCGCGGTGGGCAGGTTCTGATAGCGCGGACTCAGCAAGGTCAGCAACTCGCCGCCCGCCGACGATAAATTCAGCGCATGCGGAAAGTGGCTGTGCACCCAGAACCGCAGCGTCTCGCGCGGCCCGTGCTCCGCCAGATAACCGATTGAAGACACAGCGAACGTGATGAGCGCCATTGCCGGAACGCGGGCTTAGCCGCGCAAGCCGTCGACAATAGCCGGGGCGTGACTCACCCAGCCGAATATCGCGCCCTGCGCCTTGATCATTTCCAGCGCGGATTTCTGGAATTCGGGGAAATAGGACCCTACGCAATCGGCCGGAATGATGCATTCGTAGCCACGGTCATTGGCTTCGCGAACGGTTGTGGTCACGCAAACTTCGGTAGTGACACCGCACACGATGAGCGTCTTGATCGCGTGGTTCTGCAGGATGAGTTGCAGGTCGGTTTGATAGAACGCGCCCTTGCCGGGTTTGTCGATGATCGGTTCGCCCAACGCCGGATACAGCTCGGGAATGATGTCGTGTCCCGCTTCGCCGCGAATCAGGATGCGGCCCATGGGACCGTCGGTGCCAATGAACCGCTTGCCGCCGCGCGTCAGTTTCGCTGGCGGACAATCGGCCAGATCCGCCCGGTGACCTTCGCGCGTGTGAATCACCAATAGTTTCGCGTCGCGCGCTGCCTTTAGCACTTTCCTGCATGGTTCGATGGCGCTGCGTACTAAAGAAACATCGTTTCCCAAAGCCTCGCCAAATCCGCCCGGCTCGACAAAGTCGCGCTGCATGTCAATCAATACCAAAGCGGTTGTTTTCGCATTGAACGATAACGGAAATGGCTCTGCTTGAAACTGTTGATGCGTCATGGCATTCCTTGATTAATGTCAGGGCCCGAAATTCTGAATTGGATATTGCAAATAAACTGAATTATCTTTCGATTTTATTATATTGATGTTCTAGTCGACCCACACTAGATTTTTTTAGGAGTTCATGATTATTCATTAATTAACAAAGTTAACGCCATTCGTTTCCGAAACTTAATCAAATCATTATCACGAATGAGTTGAAAGCGTATTGCGCAGCGATAAACCGGCCAGCGGCATAACCGCGCGGATTATGAATAAAAACGCGAAACCAAACCTAGACGCCGACGCCCGTATGCGCAATTGTCTGACGTATGTCGGGCCGTCGAAATACCGGCGCACGCCCCATCTATCTCGCGAATTGCCCCGCTTTCCCGGCTCTTATCAGCCGATGGCGCGCCCACGTCCCTTGCAATAATTCATTCACTGGAAAACGGCACGTCGCTTGAGCGCAAGACAGCACAGTGCAGCGCGACCGTTCAACCGCAACAGAACAATGTGAGTGCGAGCTCATTGGGGGGTAAATGAACATCCGCAAATTCATCGGTGCTACAAGTCGCGACGCGTTCCGGCTCGTGCGTGAAGCACTGGGCCCCGATGCGGTGGTGTTGTCGAACCGGGTGACCGAGGACGGCAGTGTCGAGATAGTGGCAGTCACGGACGGCGACCTCGCACAGATTTCCCCCAAGGCCGCAGCCCAGCAACGCGAGATGAAACTGAGGGCATCGGCGTCCGACGCCGGTTCCAGTCTCTCCAGTCTCAACTCGCATGCCAGCTCCAATCCGTACGCCAGCGGCGATGTTTTCTCGTCCGTGTTCGGCGCCAATCCGGAACCGCTTGACGACAACGAGCCCGAAGCAGAACCGCTGCCGCGCAGCCACGCCGCGCCTCAGCAGGAAGAGGCTTCACGCACGATGGCGGAATCGAATCCGTGGCTGATCGAGCATGCTCGCCGCGTAGTGCAATCGGTGGCCGACAGCACGCCGCAACGCTCGTTGAGCGCATCGACGGCCATCGCGAAGGGACTCGGAAATCCCGTGACCGTCACGCCGCAAGAATCATCGGATGCGCCCGGCTGGACGCGTGAAGCCGCGCAACTCGCCGCCCGCCGTGCAGAACTGAAGATTGCCAAGGCGGAAGCCGAGGCACAAGCGCACGCCCAGGCATCGGCGGCACAGAGCGCCAGCAGCCACCAGGAAGGCGCCTTCGCGGGTCTGCCGGCATCGGCTGCGGCGGCCGTCACGGAAGCCATTCGCGTGCGCATGGAACAAGTCGTCAACGACACCGTCATGCAGGAACTCTCCTCCATGCGCGGCATGATGGAAGAGCACTTCGCCGGCTTGCTGTGGGGCGACCGCCAGCGCCGCAGCGCCAATCACGCCACGCTGACCAAGCGCCTGTTCGCCGCCGGTTTCTCCGCGCAACTGGTCCGTTTGCTGATCGACAACATGCCGGAGATCGAGCAAGCAGAAGAATCGATGCAATGGGTTCAGCAAGTGCTCGAAAACAACCTGCCCGTGATGGACAGCGAAGAATCGATGATGAACCGCGGCGGCGTCTTTGCGCTGATGGGCCCGACGGGCGTGGGCAAGACCACCACCACCGCGAAGCTCGCCGCACGCTGCGTCATGCGCTTCGGCGCGAGCAAGGTTGCGCTGCTTACTACGGACAGCTACCGGATCGGCGCGCATGAACAACTGCGCATCTTCGGCAAGATCCTGGGGGTATCGGTGCATGCGGTGAAAGACGCCGCCGACCTGCAACTCGCGCTTTCAGAACTGCGCAACAAGCACATCGTGCTGATCGACACCATCGGCATGAGCCAGCGTGACCGCACCGTTTCCGACCACATTTCGATGCTCTGCGGCGCCGGTCATCCGGTGCAGCGCCTCTTGCTGCTGAACGCAACCAGCCACGGCGACACACTCAACGAAGTCGTGCAGGCGTATCAAAGCACGCCCGACCAGCCGCCGCTTGCGGGCTGCATCCTGACCAAGCTCGATGAAGCCACGAATCTCGGCGGCGTGCTCGACACCGTGATTCGATACAAGCTGCCAGTGCATTACGTATCGACGGGTCAGAAAGTCCCGGAAAACCTGTACGTGGCGACCAAGCGCTTCCTGATTAAAAGCGCGTTCTGCATTCCGCGCGACGGTTCGCCGTTCGTGCCGCAAGACGACGACGTGCCGCCGCTGCTGTCCGCGCTCTCCGCGCGCGCTTCCACCGAACTGCATGAGGTGCACTTTGGATAACTTCGAGTCCGATCAGGCTGAAGGCTTGCGCCGTCTTCTGACGCGCAACGGCTCGCGGGTCGTCGCCGTGTGCGGCGGACCATCGGGTGGAATGGGGGGAACGGGAAGCACGTCGACGGTCGTCAACCTCGCCGCCGCGCTGGTGGCGCAAGGCAAGGACGTGCTCGTGATCGATGAACGCCAGAACGCGTTATCGGCGAGCCGGCTGGCGAAAGTGCCGACCACTGGCGCACTGGCCGCTGTGATGTCCGGCAAGCGCTTTTTGCAGGACGTTGTCACGCGTACGCCATTCGGCTTTTCGGTCATCGCCGCACCTCGCGAGGAACGCATCAGCCACGACGCCGCCCATTGCCGCGTGCTGCTGGACGGTCCCGCCGATATCGTCCTGATCGACACGCACCTGGACCGGGCCGGCGCGCTGTCCACGCTGGCCGCGCAGGCGCATGACTTCGTGGTCGTGACGCGCGTGGCGCCCGCCGCGATCACCGAGGCCTACGCATGCATCAAGCGCCTGCATTACGCGCATGCCATTGCGCGCTTCCGGGTGATCGTGAATCACGTGAAAAACGCCGCCGATGCGCGGCTCGCCTTCGATAACCTCGCCGGCGTCGCCAGCCGCTATCTCGCGGTCCACCTGATGCCGGCCGGCTGCGTGACCGAAGATCCGCTCGTGGCGCGGGCGCACGATCTGTCGCGCTGCGCGGTGGAAGCATTTCCGGCCACGGCTGCCGCGCGGGATTACCGGCAGATCGCCGCCGAATTGCTCTACTGGCCGATGCCTCAGGGCGCTTCACCTGCATCGCAATTTGAATGGCCGGTGCAAGCCGTACATATGGAAACGCCACGCAATATCGAGCGCTCCATCAATCCCGGGGCGGCACGCCGCACCGAAACACCATCGATACAGCTTGCGATGAGCAGCCCGGCATCGGTGTGACGCAGAGAGAAGGATCAAGGTGAATGCGATGTATAACGCCCAGGGAAAACTGTCACAGGACGAGGTCCTGACCCGCTACGCGCCGCTGGTGCGCCGGCTGGGTCTGCAACTGGTCGCGAAGATGCCGGCCAGCGTGGATCTCGACGATCTTATCCAGGCTGGCATGATCGGCTTGCTCGATGCCGCGAGCCGCTATAAGGAAGATCAGGGAGCGCAGTTCGAGACCTACGCCAGCCAGCGGATTCGCGGCGCGATGCTCGACGAACTGCGCGCCAACGACTGGCTGCCGCGCAGCATGCGCAAGACTTCGCGCGAGGTGGAATCGGCGGTGCATAAGGTTGAACAGCATCTTGGGCGCTCGGCCAGCGAACAGGAAGTTGCCGAGCATCTCAACATGCCGCTCGGTGAATATCAGACCATGCTGCAGGATCTGCATGGCAGCCAGTTGATCTATTACGAGGACTTCGACCGTTCTTCGGACGACGAACCGTTTCTCGACCGTTATTGCGTCGACAAGGCCGACCCGCTTTCTGCATTGCTCGATGGAAGCTTGCGTTCGGCGCTGGTGGAAGCCATCGATAAATTACCCGATCGCGAAAAGCTGCTGATGAGCTTGTATTACGAGAAGGGTTTGAATCTCCGCGAGATTGGCGCGGTGATGGAAGTTAGTGAGTCGCGCGTGTGCCAGTTGCATAGCCAGGCGGTTGCGCGGTTAAGGGCGAAGTTGCGGGAACAGGCTTGGGCGGGGGTGGAGGCTTGAGGGGGGTTGTAAGCGGGCTTTATGGGACGCGGCGTGCCGGCGAGTTAGTCATCGGTGCTGGAATGTTTCACGCGTAGCGCGAACGTCGTGTCGTCCGATACTTCAGCCCGACACGTCCGTTCTGCCTGAAATATCGGACAAAAGTGGCCACCCAAAACTTTGTTGCACCCATCGGACGCCAAAACCGGGGGCGCAGGATCGCCAGGACACTTGGAAATAATGAGTGGGAATAGTGTCTCTGACGGCGAAACATGACTTCGCTGAGGAGGCCGTTTGTGTTGGAGGCAAAGGCTGCCTGATACCGGCAAACGTAACTTCGGCTTCGAAGCAAGCACTAGTGTCTTGGAGACATGCGGAATCTTGGTGCGCCCGGCTGGGATCGAACCAGCAACCCCTGCCTTCGGAGGGCAGTACTCTATCCATTGAGCTACGGGCGCATATGAGCAAGTGGCACCGCGTTCCATATACAAAACCATGGAGCCAGAACCGCTGCGAGTCCGAAACAATACCTGTTTTCGGCCCATCCGTCCATCGCAAGGATCAGGCCATCCGACAATCGAACGGCCAAAACCGCATTCCCGCCCTTCCGAAATGCGGGTTAACACGCGCTGCGACAGGCCTCGGAGGGTGCGCCGCCACGTAAACGTTCCGTCTATAATCGACCGTGCTGGTGGAAACGTTCAAGAACACCCAGGAAAGTCGTCGTTGCTGTCACGCTGTCGCTGAACCGACTCACAAATAAAAAGGGAGACGAGACGAGCATGAGTGAAGCACCCCACGGAGTCCCGATCAAAACGCCTGGCCAACTCATCGCGGCAATTGTCGCAGGGTTTGCCATTCCAATCGTCGTGATCGTCCTGCTGGCCGTCTATGTCAACAACACGACACGCACGGGCGCCGGCACCGATTCCCTTTCCGAGGCAGCAGTTGCCGCACGCATCGCCCCGGTCGCGCAGGTCGACATACGCGACGCCAACGCGCCGCACGTGTTCAAAACCGGCGAACAAGTCTTCAAGGCCGTCTGCACGACCTGCCACACAGCGGGCGTAGCAGGCGCACCGAAATTCGGCAACGCCGGCGACTGGGCACCGCGCATTGCGGAAGGTTACGACACGCTGCTCCACAACGCGCTAACCGGCAAAGGCGGCATGCCGGCACGCGGCGGCACCAGTCCCGACGACTATAGCGACTTCGAAATCGCCCGGGCAGTCGTCTATATGGCTAACGACGGCGGCGCAAAATTCGCCGAACCCACCCAACCGGCGGCGGGTGCGGCAACGGGCGCATCGGCGGCAGCGCCTGCGAGCGGTGCAGCAGCGGGCGCAACCGACAACGCCCAGGCAGCCGCCGCAGTCGCAGCGCTGGCGAACGTGCCGCAAGCGAGTTCCGAAGCTGCGGCAGGCTCACAAAGCGCGGATGCGTCGCAGGCTGGCAAGGCGCTGTACACGCAGGTCTGTCAGGCTTGTCACGCGGCCGGCGTGCTCAATGCGCCGAAATTCGGCGATAAGGCAGCCTGGGCGCCGCGCCTGAAGGAACCGATGGACACCGTCTACAACTACGCGCTGCACGGCAAAGGCGCGATGCCACCGAAAGGCGGGGCGAATGCGTCAGATGCCGACGTGAAAGCGGCCGTCGATTACATGGTTGCTGCGGCTAAATAACCGTTTGCATCTATACAAATAAAAACCCTGCGAATTCCGCAGGGTTTTTTTATAGTCCGCCAACTATCAAGGTTCAAGCCGGCTTCTGCAGCAACTCCTTCAGCCGCGCCATCCGGTCCTTCGGCGACATCGGTGCTTCCTCTTCCGTCGGCGGCGGGGCATCGTCGAGAAGCATTTCCGGGATAAACCGCGACGCCTCGCATACCACCGTCTCACGCGCACGCTTGCGTTTCTTGCACCAGTTCAGGTGCAGGCTGCGCTGCGCCCGCGTGATCGCGACGTACATCAGCCGGCGCTCTTCCTCTATCCGGCCATCGTCCACGGGCGCGTCCGCGTCAGGATTACCCCGGTGCGGCATGATTCCCTCCTCCACGCCGACCAAAAACACGTGCGGATATTCGAGTCCCTTCGACGCATGCACCGTCGATAACCGCACGGCATCGGGATTTTCATCCTTGCCTTCGAGCATCGACATCAGCGCGACAGTCTGGATCAGGCCGAGCAGGTTCTTGCCTTCATTGCCGAAACCATCGGCGGTGTCATAACCGGTGGCCTCCGAATCTTCCGACGGCGTCGCTTCCGGCTTCGTGCCCTTTTTCTTCAGCCACTCGCAGAATTCCAGCACGTTCTGCCACTTCGATTGCGCCTGCCGTTCGTCGTGGGCATCGTAGAGATAGGCCTCGTAATGGATGGCTTCCATCATGTCGTCGAGCACTTCAGTGGCCGGATCGCGCCCCGCCCGGTCCGACAACCGCTGCATCCAGTCGCAGAACGCGCGCAGCGGCTCGACTTGCCGTGCCGACAAACGCGCCTCGATACCGCCCATGAACACAGCCTCGAACAACGACACTTTCGCCTGACCCGCGAACGAACCGAGCGCTTCGAGCGTGGTGTTGCCGACACCGCGCCGCGGCGTGGTGATCGCGCGGATGAACGCGGGGTCGTCGTCGGGATTCGCGATCAGCCGCAAATACGCGACGATGTCCTTGATCTCGGCCTTATCGAAGAACGACTGGCCGCCGGAGAGCACATAGGGAATGCGTTCCCGCCGCAAGACTTGCTCGAAGATCCGCGCCTGAAAATTCCCCCGGTACAAGATCGCGTAATCGCGAAACGCCGCACGCCGCTCGAACTTATGCGCCGATAACCGGAACACCACCGATTCCGCCTCGTGTTCCTCGTCGTTGCAACCGGTCACGGTGATCGAGTCACCCATGCCGTGTTCGGACCAGAGTTTCTTTTCAAAAAGCTTGGGATTGTTCGCGATGACGTTATTCGCGGCGGTCAGAATCCGCACCGTCGAGCGGTAGTTCTGCTCGAGTTTCACAACGTGAAGCTTCGGAAAGTCCTTGCTCAATTGCCCGAGATTTTCGAGCGTCGCGCCGCGCCAACCGTAAATTGCCTGATCATCGTCGCCTACGGCCGTAAATGCAGCACGCGGTCCGGCCAGCAGCTTCAGCAGCTCGTACTGGCACGCATTCGTGTCCTGATATTCATCGATCAGCAAGTAGCGCAGCCGGTTCTGCCACTTTTCGCGGACCTGCTCGTTTTCCGCGAAAAGCTGTGCGGGCTTGAGGATCAGATCGTCGAAATCGAGCGCCTGGTAGGCGTGCAGCGTCGCCACGTAGCTTCGAAATACGATGGCTGCCTGCATCTCGTCGTCGTTCGACGCGCTTGCCGATGCCTGATCCGGCGACACCATGCCGTTTTTCCACAGCGAGATGATCGACTGGATCTTGCGGATCAAACCCTTGTCGGTCGTGCCGAGCTGTTCCTGGACCAGACCGAAACAATCGCTGGAATCCATGATCGAAAACTGCGGTTTCAAGCCGACGTGCTCGGCTTCCTGCCGCATGATCTGCACGCCCAGCGAGTGAAACGTGGAGATGGTCAACTGGTTCACCGGCACGCGGCGGCCTTCCTTGCCGGGCGTGGTGAGCGTTTTACCGTCAAGCAGCTTCGCGGTGCGTTCGCGCATTTCGAGTGCGGCTTTGTTCGTGAACGTCAGCGCGGCAATGTGTTTCGGCTCGAAACCCTTCGCTTCAATCAGATGAGCGATTTTCTGGGTGATCACGCGCGTCTTGCCGCTGCCGGCGCCGGCGAGCACGAGACACGGGCCATCGAGATAGCGCACCGCTTCGGATTGCGCGGCGTTCATACCTGCTGCGGACATCGTTCGGACACTTTGAGATGCGTAAATCGGGCGGACGTTTCGCCGCCGGAGTCACGCGATGGTGGGCAAAATTGCGCAATTTCCAAGCAGGCGCAATTCAGAGAGCGCGATGTTAACACGGGTTTGTTTGTTTCGATCCACGCGCCCGTGAGCCGCGACGACAGACATAACCACCGCCACAAAAAGCGCTAGCGGCCCGTGCCACAATACTGGCATCGCCAACACGAACAGGATGCCCGCATGACAGCACTTCTAAAAGTCGGCCTAATGGGCTATGGCTTTGCCGGCGAAACCTTCCACGCACCGGTGATCGAACATTGCGGCCGCGCGACGGTGTCCGCCATTGCCACGGGCAAGCCGGAGCGCGCTCAAGCCGATTACCCGAACGCGACGATAGTCGAAGATTTCGATGCGCTACTCGCGCTCGACGAGATCGAATGCATCGTCATCGCAACGCCCAACGACACTCATTTCGATCTAGCTAAAAAGGCGCTCGAAGCGGGCAAGAACGTAGTCGTCGATAAACCGATCACGCTATCCGGCGCCGACGCCAAAACCCTCACCGATCTGGCCCGAACCCGCGGTTTGCTCTTCGCGCCTTTCCACAACCGCCGTTGGGATGGCGATTTCATGACGGTACGCGCGCTGATAGAAAGCGGCCGGCTTGGGCGCGTGACGCATTACGAGTCGCATTTCGACCGCTTCCGGCCGAAAGTGCCGCAACGCTGGCGTGAGGAAGCGTCGCGCGGAGGCGGGTTGTTGTTCGATCTGGGGCCACATCTCATCGATCAGGCGCTCGCGCTCTTCGGCGCACCGCAAACCGTATTCGCGACCGTCCGAGCGCATCGCGATCACGCCAGCGCGCCAGATTACGTGCATCTGCTCCTCGGCTATCCGGACAAGGAAATCGTGCTGCACGCAACCGCGCTGGCCGCGCTGGAACCGCCGCGATTCGCCATTCACGGCACGCGCGGCAGCTACGTGAAAACCGGTCTCGACGTACAGGAAGACCAGCTCAAAGCCGGTCTGCGCCCGGGCAATCCTGACTTCGGACGCAACCCGCCGGGCCTGCTGCGCGAAGTCGATGGCGATCACGACTTGCGTCAGGAATTCGCCACTCGCGATGGCGCGTACGCGGAGTTTTATCGTGCGCTGGCGGCATCGGTGCTTGAGGGCAAGCCGTTTCCGGTCACGCCGCAAGATGCCGTCGATGTCATGACGATCATCGATCTCGCCATCCGCAGCAACGCGGAAGGGCGCAGGCTGGATTTCACGCCGCCGCGGTAACAAACGGGTAAAAAACCCGGTAACAAACCGCCCACGCCGTACTTTCAATCACACAGCGTTACATTTGCGCGCGGCTCCGGCGTCAGCCGGATTCGCTTGCGGATCGTTCTTCTTCAATCGTCTTATCTTAAAAATCAAACGAGGAGAACTTCCATTCTTACGCTCAAAGCAAGTTGCGCGCGTGCGCTGATTGGTGTGGCGCTCGCGGGATCGTTGGCGGCGTGTGTCGTCGAGCCCCAGAGACAAGTCGATGTCGTTCAGGCAGCGCCTGCGCGCCCCGACCCGCGCGTCGAGGCGGCGCATCGGATGGATCAGGTCAACGGGCGGATCAATGTACTTTGGCATCACATCGATCAGCACGTGAATCAGGGCTTTTATCCGCCGCCGCAAGGTGAGGCGTTGCATCATCGGCTGGATCTGGTTCGTCAGGAATCCCGCGATATGGCTTCTCAGCACGGCGGCGGTTTGTCGGGCGACGAACAGCGCACGCTCAATGGCGAACTCGACGGATTGCAGCGCTCGATTCAGTAAGCCTCGCACCGAACGGCAGGCTTGGGCTCTGTCACTGCCTGTCGTTCGTTCGTTCGAAAATCACTGGGCCACGCCGAGTTCAAAGTCCAGCAACAACCCCGCCACTTCCACCACCTCGTCCAGCGCGATCTCCACCGCTTCGACCGAAGGCTCCAGCAACAGATCATCGGCGTAACCCATCGCCAAGGCAAAAATTTGCCGGGCCGCACGATCAGGCGATGTGCACCGAAACACGTTCGCCGCCAAGCCCAATTCAACGATCTCGCGAAGCATGCCTTGCCAGCGACCGATCTCGATCAAGTACGCCTTGGCTAGCTCCGTGTCGTGCATCGCCTCGTCCCAGGCATCCAGCCATAACGCCCAGCCATCGTCCTTGCTGGTCGGCAGGCATTCCCGGATAAAACCGAGCAACGCTTCAATCGGCGCCATGCCGGCCAACCGCGCGCCGACTTCTTCGAGTTGCTCATCGGCATAGCGCACGAACGCCTCGCGGCGCAGCTCATTCCAGTCGCTGAAGTAGTGATAGATATGGCTGCGCGACAACCCCGCATGCTCGGCCAGATCGCGGGTGGAGACATCGGCAAAACCTTTGCTGCGGAACAATTCGAGCGCGGCACTAATAATCTGATCTTTGCGTTCGGGCGACGACCGCGACATATACAACTCCTTATTAAGCACTCACCGGATAGTTCAAGCTTGCGATTTGAGCGACTGCTCAAGTATAATTGAGCAGTCGCTCAAATTATAGCGGCTATCCATCAAGGCACGGTCATGTCATCCATAACACCCGAAATCCAGATCGTTGAAAGCGAAAAGCTCGCTCAGCAATCTGCCAGCACCACCCTCAAAGCCATCGCCCGAAACTATTCCGGCAAGCTGTTCTTCACGCTGTCACTTGTGGCCCTGGAGAACGCGTTGCTGCTCGCGTATCCGTTGTTCGCCGGGTTTGCCGTCGACTCGATCATCCGTGGCGACGCCCGCAGCGCATTGTTCTATGCCGTAGTCGTGTTGGCGTTCTGGACGGTCGGCGCCGCGCGCCGCGCCGTGGATACGCGCACTTTCACGCGCATATACGCCGATCTGGCGGTGCCGGTGATTCTCAATCAGCGCTCGCAGAATCAAAGTACGTCGACAGCTGCGGCGCGCGTGGTGCTGGCCCGGGAGTTTGTCGATTTCTTCGAAAAACACGTGCCCACAATCGTCACTGCAATGGTATCGATAGTCGGAGCCGTCGCAATGCTGCTTGTAATCGAGCCGTGGATTGGCGCCGCCGGACTGGCCGCATTGCTGCTCTGCATGACCTTGTTACCGCGCTTCGCCCGGCGCAATCAGGCCTTGCATGAGCGCCTGAACGATCGGCTGGAGAAGGAGATCGGTCTGGTCGAGAAAGTCGGTCCGGCCACCTTGCAACGGCACTATGGCGTCCTGTCCAAACTACGGATCCACCTCTCCAACCGTGAAGCTACGGCGTTTTTGTTTATCGGATCTATTGCAGCCCTTTTGTTTGTCGTCGCCATCAGCCAACTCGCTATGGAGCCGGCGATCAAGGCCGGGCACGTCTATGCGGTGATGACGTATCTTTGGACCTTTGTCAGCAGCCTCGACGAAGCGCCCGCGATGGTCGATCAACTCGCGCGTTTGCGCGATATCGGCAAGCGCGTTGATCCGGGACTTGGGAACGATACTGCGGACGAAGCTCGATAAACCCCTTCCGCGCCGTTTGACAAGCTGAATTCGGTCGCGTAAATTCGCCGCACGCGTCGGGAGAGAGCGCTGGCTTTTATCGTTTGTGTTCGAACAACACAAAACAAAGCCGCGCCGCCGAAGGGGCACACCCACAAACTCTCAGGCAAAAGGACCGGCCGCGTCGAAGTTCCGTTCATATAAGCGCCTTTCATCAAGCGCCAGTGGACGGGAAATCGAACTCTGGAGAGCGGCATCGGCTAAAAAAGAATCACTAGCCAGTTGCCCACCGAAGGGGCGCGCGTTGAACGTTGGATTATCGACGGCACAGCGTGCAATCTCTCAGGTACCGAGGACAGAGGGGTCATGTACCGAATCGCTATGCGGTTTGGGCTTTGCATGTTGCATTGGCAATATTCAATGCAGCAAGAAAAAGCCGAAACCCCGAGCGGGTTCAACGCATGGCCTTTTTTTGTTTTCGCGCACGCCCGAGGCCCGCTCCATGTCTGATCTTCAACACACGCCTTTGCACGCCGCTCACCTTGCGCTCAACGCACGCATGGTCGATTTCGGCGGCTGGGACATGCCCGTCAACTACGGCTCGCAGATCGACGAACATCACGCCGTGCGCACCGATGCCGGCATGTTCGACGTCTCGCACATGCGCGTGGTCGATTTCACCGGCGACAAAGCGCGCGAATTCTTCAAGTTCGCGATTGCCAATAGCGTCGACAAGCTCACGGTTCCCGGCAAAGCGCTCTATTCGTGTTTGCTGAACCCGGAAGGCGGCGTGATTGATGACCTGATCGTCTATTACTTCGCCGACGATAACTACCGCGTCGTAGTGAACGCGAGCACGGCGGAAAAAGATATCGCGTGGTTCGGCCAGTTGAACGCCGACGGCGGCTTCGGGCTGACCATTTCGCCGCGCCGCGATTTCGCCATCGTCGCCGTGCAGGGACCGAACGCACGCGAAAAAGTCTGGCAAGTGCTGCCGGAAACCCGCGCCACTACCGAACAACTCAAGCCCTTTAACGCCGTGCAATTCCCCGCCAGTTCATTCGGCGACGTCATGCTCGCGCGCACCGGCTACACGGGTGAAGACGGTTTCGAAATCGTGGTTCCGGCCACGCAAGTAGAAGCGTTCTGGAACGCGCTGATCGCGCAAGGCGTGAAGCCCGCCGGCCTCGGCGCGCGTGACACGCTGCGCCTGGAAGCGGGCATGAACCTGTACGGTCAGGATATGGACGATACGGTTTCGCCCCTCGACGCCGGCCTCGCATGGACCGTCGATCTCACCAATCCCGATCGCGCATTCGTCGGCCGTGCCGCGCTGGAAAAGAATGGCTCGAAGGCGTGCTTTGTCGGCTTGATTCTGCAGAAGGAAAACGGCCGCGCCGGTGGCGTGCTTCGTGCTCATCAAAAAGTGGTCACGGCCGACGGCGAAGGCGAGATTACGAGCGGCACATTCTCGCCATCGATGCAGGAATCCATTGCGTTCGCCCGGGTGCCGGCGAGCGTGAAACCGGGCGATAAAGTGCACGTCGTGATCCGCGACAAACAACTCCCGGCAAGCGTGGTAAAACTGCCTTTCGTGCGCAATGGCAAGGTCCTGGCGGCGCTTTGAAGCGTCTGCGAGCGCCTGCTAAAAAGCCACGCACGTCCCACCCTTAAAGACTACTGGAGCATCCGCATGAGCATCCCGGCCGACCTCAAATACACCGAATCGCACGAATGGGTGCGCACCGAAGCCGATGGCACCTTGACCATCGGCATTACGGATCACGCGCAGGAAGCACTGGGCGATGTCGTGTTCATCGAATTGCCGCCTGTCGGTAAGACGGTTGCGGCCGGCGACGCCATCGCGGTGATCGAATCGGTGAAAGCAGCCTCCGATATCTACGCGCCTGTATCCGGTGAAATCGTGGGCGCGAACGACGCGCTGACGGGCACGCCGGATCAGATCAACGGCACGCCGTACGAAAGCTGGCTCTTCAAGATCAAGCCCGCCGCCGATGCCAAGACGGATCGGCTGATCGATGCCGGTGCATACGCGACCTCGATCGGCGAATAAATCTATCAACGACTGTGCGGCGCGCTTGGGCTCAGAAGCAAAAGCCGCCGCACCTGCAGGAAACTCACATGAAGCTCGAACACCCGGACCGTCTGATGAACCGCTCATCCATGTCCCTCGCCGCGCTCGAATGCCACGACGCCTTCGCCCAGCGGCACATCGGCCCGGATGCGGCCGACCAGCACGCCATGCTCGAGACGCTCGGTTTTGCGTCACGCGCGGCGTTCATCGACGCGGTGATTCCCGAGTCCATCCGGCGCCACGAAACGCTGCCGCTCGGCGCGTTCACGCAGCCGAAAAGCGAAGCGGAAGCGCTGGCGTCGCTGAGGAAGCTCGCAGATCAGAACCTGGTGTTCAGGAACTATATCGGGCAGGGTTATTACGGCACGCATACGCCGGCCGTGATCTTGCGCAACGTGCTTGAAAACCCGGCGTGGTACACGGCTTACACGCCGTATCAGCCGGAAATTTCGCAAGGCCGGCTGGAAGCGTTGCTGAACTTCCAGCAGATGGTGGTCGATCTGACGGGGCTATCGATATCGAATGCATCGCTGCTCGATGAAGCCACCGCCGCCGCCGAAGCCATGACGCTGCTGCAACGCGCGGGCAAGCCGAAATCGAACCTGTTTTACGTCGCGGATGACGTGCTGCCGCAGACCATCGAAGTCGTGCAGACGCGGGCCAAGCCTGCGGGTATTGAAGTGAAAGTCGGCCCCGCCGCCGATGCCGCCACAGCCAACGCGTTCGGCGTGTTGCTGCAATATCCGGGCGCGAATGGCGATGTGCACGACTATCGCGCATTGACTGAAGCGGTGCATGCGGCCGGCGGTTTTGTGATCGCCGCAGCCGATCTGCTCGCGCTCACGCTGCTCACGCCGCCGGGCGAATGGGGCGCGGACGTGGCTATTGGCAACACGCAGCGCTTTGGCGTGCCGGTCGGTTTCGGCGGCCCGCACGCGGCGTACATGGCCGTGCGCGATGACTTCAAGCGTCAAATGCCGGGCCGTCTGGTCGGCGTCACCGTCGATGCCCAAGGCAAGCACGCGCTGCGTCTCGCGCTTCAAACCCGCGAGCAGCATATTCGCCGCGAAAAGGCGACATCGAATGTATGTACTGCGCAGGCATTGCTCGCGATCATGGCCAGCATGTACGCCGTGTATCACGGGCCGAAGGGCCTGAAAACCATCGCGTTGCGCGTGAATCGCGTAGCGTCGATCTTCGCCGCCGGCGTGCAGAAACTCGGCTTCAAGCTCGCGAACGAAACCTTCTTCGATACCGTCACTATCCAAAGCGACGCGGACACGACCGCGCTGCATCAGGCGGCGTCGGCGGTGCATGTGAACCTGCGCCACATCGATGCCGCGCACGTGGGCATTTCCGTCGATGAAACCACCACGCGCGACGATCTGCTGAAGCTCTTCGCGTTGTTTGCGGAAGTGGCGGGCAAGACGGAAACATTCGACATAGACGCACTCGATGCCGATGCGAAAGTCTCCTTGCCGAAAACACTCGAACGCACGAGCGAATACCTCACGCATCCGGTCTTCAACCGTCATCACTCCGAGCACGAAATGCTGCGCTATTTGCGCAGTCTCGCGGACAAAGACCTGGCGCTAGATCGCACGATGATCCCGCTCGGTTCATGCACGATGAAGCTCAACGCGACGTCCGAAATGCTGCCCGTCACGTGGCCGGAATTCGCGCAGATTCATCCGTTCGCGCCGGCGGAACAAACGGTCGGATATCGCACGATGATCGACCAGCTCGAGCAAATGCTGGTGGCTTGCACAGGTTACGCGGCGGTGTCGCTGCAACCGAATGCCGGCTCGCAGGGCGAGTACGCCGGCTTGCTGATCATCCATGCGTATCACGCGTCGCGTGGCGAAGGGCATCGGAACATTTGTTTGATTCCGTCGTCCGCGCACGGCACGAACCCGGCATCGGCGCAAATGGCCGGCATGCAGGTCGTGGTCGTCGCGTGCGATGAACAAGGCAACGTCGATATCGCCGACTTGAAGGCCAAGGCCGAAAAGCACGCGGAAAAACTCGCCGCGATCATGATCACGTATCCGTCTACGCATGGCGTGTTCGAAGTGAACGTGCGCGAAATCTGCGAGATCGTGCACGGGCACGGCGGCCAGGTTTATGTCGATGGCGCGAACATGAATGCGATGGTCGGCCTGACCGCGCCCGGCCAGTTCGGCGGCGATGTCTCGCACTTGAACTTGCACAAGACCTTCTGCATTCCGCACGGCGGCGGCGGACCGGGCGTCGGTCCGGTTGCAGTCGGCGCGCATCTCGCCAAGTTCTTGCCGAACCAGCATTCGACCGGTTATCAACGCGATGTGGCGGGGATCGGGGCGGTATCGTCGGCGCCTTATGGCTCGGCCGCAATTCTGCCGATCTCGTGGATGTACATCGCGATGATGGGCGCGCAAGGGCTCACCGCCGCCACCGAGAACGCAATTCTCGCGGCGAACTATGTGGCGAACCGGCTCGCGCCGCATTACCCCGTGCTTTACAGCGGCACGGGCGGACTGGTCGCGCACGAATGCATTCTCGACCTGCGTCCGTTGAAAGAGACCAGCGGCATTTCCGTCGATGACGTCGCCAAGCGCTTGATCGATTACGGTTTCCACGCACCGACCATGAGCTTCCCGGTGCCGGGCACGTTGATGGTCGAGCCGACGGAATCCGAATCGAAAGAGGAGCTGGACCGGTTTATCGACGCGATGATCGCCATTCGCGATGAAATTCGCGCCGTGGAAGAAGGCCGTTCGGATCGCGAGGACAATCCGCTGAAAAACGCGCCGCATACGGCAGCAGTGGTCGTCGCCGATGACTGGAGCCACGCTTATTCGCGGGAAACGGCGGCGTATCCCCTGAGCTCGCTGATCGCGCGCAAGTACTGGCCGCCGGTTGGCCGCGCCGACAACGCCTACGGCGACCGCAATCTGTTTTGCTCGTGCATTCCGCTGTCGGAGTACGGCGAATAAGTGAGCAATAAGGAAGGAAAAAGCACGCCCTTCAACTGTCCGGCTTTTCGCTGAGCCGGACAGTTTTGCCGGATACGCGCAACACCAGATACCATCTCACCCGAACCAAGCCAATCAGGGAGTTTTGCATGGCGCGACAGGTGCGAGTGGTGAGTAAAACGTGGCGTATTCCGGCGATCATCGCGGCCTTTGCAGCAACGGCGCTGCAGGCGCCGGGCGCATTCGCCGCCATGAATTTTTGCGCCGCGCCCGCGATGCAGAACAGTGAGCGCACGAACGCGGATCCCGGTGTGAAGGCGCTGGTAAAAATGGTGCAGTCGCATTTGAACGAGCAACCCAAGGCGCGGGCGACGCTGCATACCGAAGGCACATTGCCGCATCAGGGCATTCGCGACGAAAGTGAAGAAGCCGAGAAAGATCTCGGGTTGATGCGCGATGCTGCGCTCGCTTGGCGCGCAACGGGCAACGAAGCTTATTTACGCCTCGTCGATCGTTTTTTGTTCGCATGGGCAACGACGTATCAGCCGACTTTCAATCCTATCGATGAAACGAATTTCGAGTCGCTGATCCTCGCTTATGACCTGACGGCAAGCGCCTTGCCCGTCAAAACGCGCAATGCGGCGAACGCGTTCATCACGAAGATGACGACGGGTTACATAGCGGATATCGATAAACAGAAGCGGCCGCTGACCGGCACGTATCGGAACAACTGGCAGAGTCACCGGATCAAATTGATTGCGATGGGCGCGTTCACCATCGACGACCGCAAGCTCATCAACGCGGCGCAGCGGCTGTATGTGGAGCATATCGGCGACAACATCGCGCCCGATGGTTCGACAGTCGATTTCGCCGAACGCGACGCGCTGCATTACGTCACTTACGATCTTCAGCCGCTCGTCACGGCCGCGCTTGCCGCGCGCCGCCACAACCGCAACTGGTTGAGCGAACGCGCGCAGTCCGGCGCGACCCTTGCCGCCGGGCTGGACTGGCTCACGCCGTATGCGCTCGGCACGCGCACGCACGACGAATTCGTTCGTTCGACGGTGCCCTTCGATGCCACCCGCCGCGAGGCCGGTTTACCGGGCTTCACAGGGCCGTGGGATCCGAAGAACGCCGCCGAATTGTTTCATCTCTCGGCGCGGCTCGACGGGCGTTATGCGCCCATTGCGCTGCGCCTCGCGCCCACGCCGCCCGCCTGGCTTGCGGTATGTCTACCGTTGCCGGCGCGATGATTTTCTAGCGGCACCTTGCAGGAGCAGTCATGGCAGTCAGCGTTTTCGACCTTTTCAAAATCGGCATCGGTCCGTCGAGTTCGCATACGGTCGGGCCGATGCGAGCGGCCTTGATGTTCGTGCAAGGGCTCGAACGCGATGGCCTGCTTGACGCCACCGCTTCGGTGAAATGCGAGTTGTACGGTTCGCTCGGCGCGACCGGCAAGGGCCACGGTACGGATCGCGGCGTGATGCTTGGCTTGATGGGCGACGCGCCGGACACCGTCGATGCCGGCACGATCAGCACGCGTATCGAGACCGTGCGCGCGACGAAAAAGCTGTCGCTGCTGGGCCGTCACGAGATCCCGTTCGTGCAGAAAGATCACATCGCGTTCCTGCGACAGGCGTTGTCGGAGCATCCGAACGGCATGAAACTCCACGCCTTCGATGCCAGCGGCGCGTCGTTGCGCGATGCGACCTATCTCTCGGTCGGCGGCGGGTTCGTGGTGACGGCGGGGGCATCGAATGTGAAGGTGCTCACCGCGATTGAGCAGTTACCGTACGCCTTCCAGTCCGGCGATGAATTGCTTGCTTTATGCCGTGAAACCGGCAAATCCGTCGCCCAATTGATGTGGGAAAACGAGCGTGTCTGGCGCAGCGAAGATGAGATTCGATCCGGCCTGCTGCGCATTTGGGACGTGATGCAGTCGTGTGTGAAGCGCGGTTGCGGTATCGATAACCCCGACGCCGACGGTTGTTTGCCCGGTCCGTTCCAGGTGAAGCGGCGTGCGCCGGTGTTGTATCGCGCGCTGGTTGACAAGCCTGAGCAGGCGTTGCGCGATCCGCTTTCCATGATCGACTGGATCAACCTTTACGCGATCGCCGTGAACGAGGAAAACGCCGTGGGCGGGCGTGTGGTGACGGCGCCGACCAACGGCGCTGCCGGCATTATTCCGTCGGTGCTGCATTACTACGACCGGTTCATGCCGGGATCGAATGCGCAGGGCGTCGTAGATTTTTTGCTGACGGCGGCGGCCATTGGGATTTTGTACAAGATGAACGCTTCGATCTCGGGTGCGGAAGTCGGATGCCAGGGGGAGGTGGGTGTAGCGTGTTCGATGGCTGCGGCCGGATTGGCCGCGGTGATGGGCGGGACGCCGACGCAGGTTGAGAATGCTGCCGAGATCGGGATGGAACACAACCTTGGGCTGACTTGCGATCCCGTTGGCGGGATGGTGCAGATTCCTTGCATCGAAAGGAATGCGATGGGTTCCATGAAGGCGGTGAATGCAGCGCGGATGGCTATGCGGGGGGATGGCACGCACTATGTTTCGCTGGATTCCGTGATCAAGACAATGATGCAAACCGGCGCGGATATGAAAACCAAATACAAAGAGACATCGAGGGGGGGGCTGGCGGTGAACATCGTTGAGTGTTGATCGCTCGCGCTCGGTCGTGGTTTTGGTGGGGGGCGGGGCGGTGGTCGGGGGTTGGGGCTGCGTAGGCCTGTGCGCGGTTTATGTTTTGTGTATTTTTTAGCGCTTTTAGCCACTTGCGTGGCGGCAAGGCTGTTCTATGTCCGTGGGGCTGGGTCAGTCCCGGGTTGCTGCTGCGTACGTTAGCGCGGGTTATATGTGAGTTAGATTTTTTATCACTATTAGCCACTGTCCGTGGCGGGACTTCATTTCTTTGTCCAACGGCGACAAAGAAACGAAGCAAAGAAAACGCCTCCCCACAATCTGTATTAAGTGTCCCCAGCGTGCAGACCACTGCTTTTGGTTCCCGCGTAGCACGGTGCTCGCAAAACCACGGACACTTGAAACCCTCCTTCTCGCGAATCCCTACATCCCCACGCTTCGCCACCAGTGCTCTCGGGCAAGATCAATGGCCCACGGACCAATGCGGCCTCACGCGCCTTTATGGGTTAGCAGACTGCGTGATCAGCGCGACCGTTTAAGCGGGGGGTGCGCATACCGCGCAATACGCTTGGCTACCAGTAGGCCGGAAAAATCGCGGAACGTTCTGCGCCAGCGCAAACAACCGTGCCAGAAATCACTACACGCCCCATAGCTTCGCAGCCAACCGCAAATAGAAGTGAGGCCGTGCAAGTTGGTGAATCCTGGGTTCTTGACCGAGAGCACTGGTGGCGAAACCAGTACATAAGAAAAATCGCAGAACGCCTCGCGCCAACGCATACAACCGCGCCAGGAATCGCTACGCGCCCCATAGCTTCGCGGCCAACCGCAAATAGGGGAGAGGCCGTACAAGTTGGTGGGTCCCGGGTTCTAGCCCGAGAGCACTGGTGGCGAAACCAGTACACAAGAAAAATCGCAGAACGCCCCGCGCCAGCACGAACAACCGCGCGAGAAATCACTACGCGCCCCATAGCTTCGCAGCCAACCGCAAATAGGGGTGAGGCCGTACAAGTTGGTGGGCGCTTGTTCTTGCCCGAGAGCACTGGTGGCGAAGCGTGGGGATGTAAGGATTCGCGAGAAGGAGGGTTTCAAGTGTTCGTGGTTTTGCGAGCACCGTTCTACGCGGGAACCAAAAGCAGTGGTCTGCACGCTGGGGACACTTAATACAGATTGTGGGAAGGCGTTTTCTTTGCTTCGTTTCTTTGTCGCCGTTGGACAAAGAAATGAAGTGCCGCCACGCACAGTGGCTAATAGTGATAAAAAATTTAGCCAAAATACAACCCGCGCTAAGGTAAGCAGCAGCAACCCGGCACCGACCCAGTCCCGCTGACATAGAAATGAAGTCCCGCCACGGACAGTAGCTAAAAGTGCTAAAAAATACAGTCAACACATAACCCGCGCTAACGTACCCAGCACCAACCCCGCCCCCCGCCCCATCCAAACCCTAGCGCCAGCGCCCCGCCCAAGCGTAAGCTACGAAATCCACCGCGAACGTTCAGGGAGATTTCATCGCATGGCATCTGCTGTCCCATCCAATTCCCCCGCGACCACCGGCGCGCGCCTGGTCGTCGATGCACTCCTGACCCACGGCGTCGAACGCGTCTTCTGCGTCCCCGGCGAAAGCTTCCTCGCCATCCTCGATTCCCTCCACGATGAAACCAGCCGCATCCAGACCATCGTCTGCCGCCACGAAGCGGCCGCCGCCAACATGGCCGAGGCCATCGGCAAACTGACCGGCCGCCCCGGCATCGCACTCGTGACCCGCGGTCCCGGCGCCACGCACGCGTCAATCGGCGTTCACACGGCATTCCAGGACTCCACGCCGATGATCCTGCTAATTGGCCAGTGCGCACGCGAACACATGGACCGCGAAGCGTTTCAGGAAATCGATTACCGGCGGATGTTCGGCCAGATGGCAAAGTGGGTGGCGCAAATCGACGACCCGCGGCGAATTCCAGAATATCTAAGCCATGCATTCCACATCGCAACGTCGGGTCGTCCAGGCCCGGTCGTGCTCGCGTTACCGGAAGATGTCCTGAGCGATGCGTGCGAAGCGGTTCCCGGCGCGCCGCGTTATCAGCGCGTCGCTGCCGCGCCCGCGCCGGCGCAGATCGAGCGCTTGAGCGCACTGCTGGCAGCATCGAAGAAACCGTTTGTGATTGCGGGCGGAAGCGGCTGGACACCTGAAGCCACGCAGGATTTCGCGCGTTTTGTGGAGGCGTGGCAACTCCCCGTAGGCTGCGCGTTCCGCTTTCAAGACACGCTGGACAACAACCATCCGAACTACGCCGGCGATGTCGGCCTCGGGATCAATCCGGCACTCGCCGCTCGCATTCGCGACGCCGATCTGCTCTTGGTCCTCGGACCGCGAATGGGCGAATCGACAACCGGCGGCTACACACTGCTCGACATCCCCAAGACGAAGCAAACGCTGATTCACGTGCATCAAGGCGCGGAAGAACTCGGCCGCGTCTACTCCGCCGATCTGCCGATTGTTTCGGGTATGCCGGAGATGGTGTCCGCATTGGTCGCGTTGAAGCCGCCGGCGGTTATCCCGTGGAGCGGTGCTGTCGAAGCGGCGCACGATTCGTATCTCGCGTGGCGCAAACCGCGCCCCATGCTCGGCGATGTCCAGCTCGGCGAGATTATGGAACAGCTAAGCGAGCGTCTTCCCACCGATGCCATCGTGACCAACGGCGCGGGCAATTATGCGACGTGGTTGCATCGGCATTATGCGTATCGGCATTACCGGTCGCAGGTGGCGCCGACGAGCGGCGCGATGGGTTACGGCGTACCGGCGGCGATCGCGGCGAAGTCGCTGTACCCCGAGCGCGTGGTGGTGGCCTTTGCGGGCGATGGATGCTTCATGATGTCCAGTCAAGAACTGGCGACGGCGATGCAGTACAACCTCGCCGTGATATTCATCGTGGTGAATAACCAGCAATACGGCACGATCCGGATGCATCAGGAACGCCATTATCCGAATCGCGTGCACGGGACCGGGCTCACGAACCCCGACTTCGCGGCCTACGCGCGTGCGTTCGGAGCGCACGGCGAGCTGGTGGAAACCACGGCGCAATTCATGCCGGCGTTCGAACGCGCCGTGAAAATAGGATTGCCATCGGTGATAGAAATAAGGATTCCCCAAGATGCAAGCACGCCAGCGGCAACGCTCGATCAAGTCAGGGAACAAGGAGAGAAGTTGCGGCAGAAGTAAGCGTCGGCCACGCGCCGTGGCGGCCACGAAGACTCGCGTATAAGCAGGTTTCACAAAGACCCGCGCCAAGGAGCCAGATCAAGGCTCTCGCAAAAGCGAACAAAACTCAGGAGACGCAAGACCATGGCATCACAAGCATTTTTGCAAGCGAGAGATTTCCTGCTACGTCATCGCGACGACTACGAAAGCGCCTACAAAGACTTCGTATGGCCGGAACTGACCGAGTTCAACTGGGCGCTCGACTGGTTCGATGAATACGCGCGCAGCAACATGGACCCGGCGCTCTGGGTGGTCGAAGAAAATGGCGATGAAATCAAGCTCTCGTTCGCGGAGTTATCGGCGAGATCGAATCAACTCGCCAATTGGCTGAGGCAACAAGGCGTCCAGCGCGGCGACCGGATATTGCTGATGCTGCCGAACCAGCCGGCGCTCTGGGAAACCATGCTCGCCGCCATGAAACTCGGCGCGGTCACCATTCCGGCAACCATGCTGCTCACCCCCGCCGACATCGCGGACCGCATAACGCGCGGCGAGGTGAAGCATGTGATCGTGGCATCGAGTGAAGCGGCGAAGTTCGATGCCGTCGATAAGAACAAAACGCGCATCGCGGTAGCCATCCCGCAAAGCGCCGCGTTGCCCGAAGGCTGGCTGAACTTCGCCGATGCCTTCAATGAAAGCCCCTCGTTCGATCCGGAAGGCAGAACGCTCGCAACCGATCCGCTGTTGCTCTACTTCACCAGCGGCACGACAAGCCGCCCGAAACTGGTGATGCACAGTCATCAGAGTTACCCGGTGGGGCACTTATCGACGATGTACTGGATCGGCCTGAAACCGGGCGATGTCCATCTCAACATCAGTTCGCCCGGCTGGGCGAAACATGCGTGGAGTTGCGTCTTCGCGCCGTGGAACGCGGGTGCAACGGTGTTCATCCACAACACGCCGCGCTTTAGCGCCAAAGCGACGCTGGAAGCGCTCGTCAAGCACCAGATCACCACGCTGTGCGCGCCGCCGACCGTGTGGCGCATGATGATTCAGGAGGATTTATCGGCGTATAAGGTGAACTTGCGTGAGGTGGTCGGCGCGGGTGAACCGTTGAATCCGGAGATTATCGAGCGCGTTAAAAAGGCCTGGAACCTCACGTTACGCGATGGTTTCGGCCAGACCGAAACCACAGCGCAAATCGCGAATTCTCCGGGCCAACCGATGAAATCGGGATCGATGGGCAGGCCGCTCCCCGGCTACCGCATCACGCTGCTCGACCACGACGACAACCCCGCCCAGGAAGGCGAACTCGCGCTGATCCTCGATCCCAAACCTCTGGGCCTGATGGACGGCTACGTGGACGATCCATCGAAGACGCAGGACGCGATGCGCGGCGGGCATTATCGAACGGGCGATGTCGCGTCAATCGATGCCGACGGCTACTTCACCTACGTAGGCCGCTCCGACGATGTCTTCAAGGCTGCGGATTACCGCATCAGTCCGTTCGAGCTGGAGAGCGTGCTGATCGAACATCCGGCGGTGGGCGAAGCGGCGGTGGTGCCGAGTCCGGACCCGTTGCGGTTATCGGTGCCGAAGGCGTTCGTCTCGTTGCGCAAAGGGTTTGAGCCGACGAAGGAAACCGCCGCTGACATCCTGAAGTTCACCGCGCAGAAGCTGGCGCCCTACAAGCGCATTCGACGTATCGAGTTCTATGAATTGCCGAAAACCATCTCAGGCAAGATCCGTCGCGTGGAGCTGAGGAAAACTGAAGAAGCACGGGGCAGCGACGCGCGCCGCGAGAACGAATACTGGGAAGAGGATTTCGGGGCTTAGCAAAAGCAACGCAAAAAAAACCCCGCGGCGTCAAACGCATGCGGGGTTTTTTTACATCGTCACAGCAGCGTCAAACCTTACTTGCCACCCACGCTTTGCAGCGTCGTCCACTTGCCGCCGACGACCTTATACAGCGTGATCCCGCCGTTCTTCAGATCGCCGCGCGTGTCATACGCCAGATGCGTTGCCGTCACGCCTTGCATGTCGGTTTTTGCCAGCACCGGCAGGTACTTCGCCGGATCGGTCGAATTGGCGGTTTTCATCGCCGTGAACATGGCCATTGCGCCGTCGTACGCATACGGCGAGTACGTTTGCACATCTTCGTTGAAGCGCTTCTTGTACTTCGCAACGTACGACGCGCCACCCGGCATTTCATCGATAGGCAAGCCGGCCAGCGACGCCACCGTGCCGTCGGCTGCATCGCCGGCGATCTTCACGAACGTGTCGGTCTTGACCATTTCGCCTGCCATCAACGGCGCGCGCAGGCCGAGCGTCTTCATCTGCTTGACCATCGGGCCAGCTTGGGAATCGGCGCCGCCGTAGTACACGAGGTCCGGATTCATCGACTTGATCTTGGTCAGGATTGCCTTGAAGTCGACGGCCTTGTCGTTCGCGAATTCGCGAACGACAATCGTGCCGCCCGCAGCCTTCGCCGCCTTTTCGAACTGATCGGCGAGACCTTGGCCGTAAGCCGTGCGGTCATCGACAATCGCGATCTTCTTGACACCCAGCGTCTTCACCGCGAACTCGCCGGCCACCGATCCCTGCTGCGTATCGGAGGTCATCATGCGGAACGTGGTCTTGTAGCCTTGCGTCGTGTATTCCGGCGCGGTCGCCATCGCGATTTCGGGAATGCCGGCGTTCGCGTAGATGCGCGAAGCGGGGATCGTCGTGCCGGAGTTGAAGTGACCGAGCATGCCCTTGACGTTGTCATCCACGAGCTTTTGCGCGACGGTCGTGCCGGTGCGCGGGTCGGCCTGGTCATCGGCGGAATCGAGCACGATGCGGATCGGCTTGCCGCCAATCACGGGCTTCGTTGCGTTGAAATCTTCAACCGCGAGCACGATGCCGTTCTGGAAATCCTTGCCGTAGTGCGCTTGCGCGCCGGTCATCGGGCCGGCGAATCCCACTTTCACGTCCTCGACCGATTGCGCCTGAGCCGTTGCGCCAACCGCCAGACCGGCGACCAGCATTGCTGCTGCCAGCTTCTTCATCGTGTAGTCCATAAATCTCCTGATTCCAAGTAGATGACAGCGTGTGCCGGGATCGCCGTGCCTGCTGTCGTTTGTTTGAGTCGATCCGCTCTGCTGAATGCAGCTCAGCCGATCGTCATCAAATTTGCATTGCCGCCCGCGGCCGCCGTGTTCACGCTCACCGAGCGTTCCGTCAGCAACCGTTCGAGCGCGTAATCCTGCTCGCCGTCGTGGGCTTCGTCGGCGAATGCTCCCGCCGATACTCCCTGCACCGAGACAATCGGTCCCGGACGCTTCGCGACGTCCTTCACCAGCGCCATCAATTCGTCGCTGTCGCCTTCGAACAGAACGGCATCGAAGACTGCGTCCTGGTTCTTGCGCACAGACGCATAAGCTTTCAACGATGCCGGCAGCGCCGCCGCAAGCTGCTCGCCGGCCGCGCCGGAAAACAGCGCCTTGTTGCCGGTCGCCAGCACGGCGGCGAGTTGCGCACGCGCGCCGCTGGCGGTAGATGCCACGCAGAGAACCGTGCCGCGCGCACCGAGCGTGTAGGTGTTGCGCTCGCCGGTCGGGCCGGGCAGCACGGCGGTCGCGCCGGCCATCACGTGTTGCAGATGCCCGTCGCAACGTGCCGCCGTTTGCGGGTCGCGCTCGGCGATAGCCCAGTCGCGTAACGCGGTCAGCGCAGCGGGCGTTTCGTTCGAGGCGGTCTCATCGACGATCAATGCGCTTTCCAGCGATTTCGGCAAGCCCACCGGACGCTTCGCGAGGAGCCGCTGCAAGTACAGCGCGCCGCCCGCTTTCGGTCCCGTGCCCGACAACCCTTCGCCGCCGAACGGCTGCACGCCGACCACCGCGCCGATCACGTTCCGGTTCACGTAGATGTTGCCCACGTGCGCGCGGCTTACGACGTGCGCGATGGTTTCATCGATACGCGTATGGATGCCCAGCGTCAGGCCATAACCCGTCGCTTTAATCTGGTCGAGCAGTTTATCAAGATGCGCCCTTCGATACCGCACCACATGCAGGACCGGGCCGAAGACCTCGCGCTTCAACTCATCGATGGAATCGAGTTCGATCAGCGTCGGCGGCACGAACGTGCCTTGTGCGCAGCTATCCGGCATGGGCAATTGCACGACGTTGCGGCCTTTCTCGCGCATCGATGCGACGTGGGCGTCGATGCTCTGCTTCGCTTCCGCATCGATCACCGGGCCGACGTCAGTGGAGAGCCGGTCCGGATTGCCCATCGAAAGTTGCTGCATGGCGCCGGTGAGCATTTCCAGCGTGCGGTCCGCGACATCGTCCTGCAAACATAAAACGCGCAGCGCCGAACAACGTTGACCGGCGGAATCGAAGGACGACTGCAACACGTCCGCGACCACTTGCTCAGCCAGCGCCGACGAGTCGACGATCATCGCGTTCTGCCCGCCCGTTTCCGCGATCAGCGGAATCGGCCGGCCATCGGGGTCGAGCCGTTCGGACAAGGTCTTGTTGATCAGGCGCGCGACTTCCGTCGAACCGGTAAACATCACGGCGCGCGTGCGCGGGTCGGCGACCAGCGCCGCGCCCACGGTTTCGCCATTGCCCGGCAGCAGTTGCACCGCGCCCGGCGGCACGCCGGCTTCGCGCAGGATGCGCACGGCTTGCGCGGCGATCAGCGGCGTCTGTTCGGCCGGTTTCGCGAGCACCGGATTACCGGCGGCGAGCGCGGCGGCGACTTGCCCCATGAAGATCGCCAGCGGGAAATTCCACGGGCTGATGCAGACCACGGGGCCGAGCGGACGATGGGTATCGTTGGAAAACTCGCTGCGGATTTGCGCCGAGTAATAACGCAAGAAGTCGATAGCCTCACGAATCTCCGACACCGCATTCGCCAGCGATTTCCCCGCTTCGCGCACGACCAGACCCATCAGCGTGTGCATCTGCGCTTCGAGCAAATCAGCGGCGCGGGCGAGACAATCGGCGCGTTCATCGACGGGCGTCGATTGCCAGATCGGCGCAGCGGCCACGGCGTTGGAGATAGCCAAAGCCACTTGCTCGGACGATGCCTCCACGACCGTTCCCACCAGATCGCGCAGATCGGACGGATTTCGCACATCGCGTGGCGTGCCTGCTGCCACGTCGTTCACTTCCAGCATGGGCGCGGCGCGCCACGGAAAGTTCGCGCTCGCCAGCAACGCCGACGACAACGACGCCAGCCGATGCTCGTTCGACAAATCGAAGCCCATCGAATTGAGGCGCTCGCTGCCGTACAACTGACGCGGCAGCGCAATTTTCGCGTGCGGCAAACCAAGCGGCGTGAGCTTCGACGCTTCGTCGATGGGATCTTCCACGAGCTCGCTGACTGGAATGGTTTTATCGGCGATGCGGTTCACGAACGACGTGTTCGCGCCGTTCTCGAGCAGGCGGCGCACGAGATACGCGAGCAGCGTTTCGTGCGTGCCGACCGGCGCATACACGCGACACGGCCGGTTCAGCTTGTCGCGCCCGGTGACTTCCTCGTACAGCGGTTCGCCCATGCCGTGCAGGCACTGGAACTCGTACTGACCCGGGTAATAATTCTGCCCGGCGAGGTGATAAATCGCCGACAGCGTGAACGCGTTGTGCGTGGCGAATTGCGGATACACGGCATCGGGCGCGCCGAGCAGCTTTTTCGCGCAGGCCACGTACGAGATGTCCGTATAGATCTTGCGCGTATAGACCGGATAGCCTTCGAGGCCATCGACTTGCGCGCGCTTGATTTCCGAATCCCAGTAAGCGCCTTTGACCAGCCGAACCATGATCCGATGCCGGCTGCGACGCGCGAGATCGATCAAATAATCGATAACAAACGGGCAGCGCTTCTGATAAGCCTGCACCACGAAACCGATGCCGTTCCAGCCGGCCAGTTCGGGATCGAAGCAAAGCGCTTCGAGCAGATCGAGCGAAATTTCCAGCCGGTCCGCTTCTTCCGCATCGATGTTCAAGCCGATGTCGTAACGCCGCGCGAGCAACGCCAGCGCTTTCACGCGCGGCAGCAACTCGGTCATCGTGCGTTCCTGCTGCGAGCGCGAATAACGCGGATGCAGCGCCGACAACTTGATCGAAATCCCCGGGCCTTCATAAATGCCGCGCGAACCGGCCGCTTTGCCGATAGCGTGAATCGCCTGTTCGTACGACGCGTAATAGCGCAGCGCGTCCTCTTCGGTGGTCGCGGCTTCGCCGAGCATGTCGTAGGAATAGCGGAAGCCGCGTGCTTCGAACTTGCGGCTATTCGCGAGCGCTTCTGAAATCGTTTCGCCCGTGACGAATTGCTCGCCCATCAGGCGCATGGCCATATCGACGCCCTTGCGGATCAGCGGTTCACCGCCGCGTCCGATCAGGCGAGTCAGCGCCGACGACAATCCCGCTTCGCTGTTCGTCGTCACGAGTTTGCCGGTGATCATCAGGCCCCACGTCGCCGCGTTCACGAACAGCGACGGCGCCTGGCCCATATGCGAGCGCCAGTCGCCCTTGCTGATCTTGTCGCGGATGAGCGCATCGCGCGTGGCGCGATCCGGAATCCGCAGCAAGGCTTCGGCGAGACACATCAGCGCGACGCCTTCCTGGCTGGAAAGCGAAAACTCGTGGATCAGCCCTTCGACGCCGCCGCCCGTTTGCTTCTTGCGCAGCGCTTCGACGAGTTTTGTCGCCATCGCATTCGTTTCGCTCGCGACACTCGTAGACAGCCGGGCCTGGCCGATCAGGAAAGGCACGCATTCCGGCTCCGGCCGCCGATACGCCGCCGTGATCGCTGCGCGCAGGACGGATTGCGGCTGCACGTTCTGGGCGAAATCGAGGAACGGATGTGGAGCGCCGTCTTCGTCGGAGTCAGATTGGGTGGACGGTTCCATTGCATCGGCGGAGCCTAGTGCGCCGGACAATTCAGGCGGCAGTTGTCCGTGTTCGATGCGTTCGAGATACGCGAAGATGGCTTGTTTGATGAGCCAGTGCGGGGTGCGTTCGAGGCGCGTGGCGGCGTCTCTGAGGCGGGTGCGCAGCAGATCGTCGACTTTGACGCCCAGGGTGGTGCTCGCCATATATCCGTCCTTGCCGGAACTGAGAACCGGCGATAGCTTGAAAGTGGCCGAATCGTAACCCGCGCATAAAAAAGGTGCAACCGACTTTTAGAGATGGGTTGCACCTATTGAACTCCTTTTGAAACAAGGGATTAGGGGTAATTGAGGATGGCGGCGGGAGCGCTACGTGCCTAGCATTCCGCGGGTTGATGATTTTTTTCGCACTTCCCCTAATTAAATCCCGCTCGCTGCCGATAAGAACTGGTACGGCCAGAGTAGCGACGAATACTTAGCGGCCGTTTTACAAATCAGCCGCGGTTTCGGGGAGCATAGGAATGAGTACCTGGATGGTTTTCTTGAGCATATGGGCGATGTGTGCGTTTTGCGTGGTGCTGTTCATTCGCGGCGCGCATCCACACGTGGAGCGTCCTGAGGGTGATACGCGGGACAGTGGACGTGATGACCGCGACCTGAACGTCGGTGGCCTGACGGTTGCACGCGTGCGGGGAAGCGACCGCACATAACACCCGAGCCATACGGCCGTGCGGGTTGGTAGCGGTTGGGACTCGCCCGAGAACACTGGTGGCGAAGCGTGGGGATGTAGGGATTCGCGAGAAGGAGGGTTTCAAGTGTCGGTGGTTCTAGCGAGCACCGTTCTACGCGGGAACCAAAAGCAGTGGTCTGCACGCTGGGGACACTTAATACAGATTGTGGGAAGGCGTTTTCTTTGCTTCGTTTCTTTGTCGCCGTTGGACAAAGAAATGAAGTGCCGCCACGCACAGTGGCTAATAGTGATAAAAAATTTAGCCAAAATACAACCCGCGCCAACGTAAGCAGCAGCAACCCAGCACTGACCCCGACCACCGACCGTCAGCCCCGCGCCGCGAAACCCCGCCCGAGTGCGAACGAAAATACCCTGGCTAATAGTGATAAAAAATATAGCTCACATACAACCCGCGCTAACGTAAGCAGCAGCAACCCAGCACCAAACCCGACCTCCGCCGCCAGAACCCAAAAACCCGTCCACCGGCGCGAGCGAACTCAAATATCGAGTGGGTCGACCTCGACATTCCATCGAATCACGCCTTTGACCTTGAGCGCGCGCAGCGCCGGCTGCCAAGCCCTTAGCGCATTCTGCAAAACCGCCCGCGACGCGCATTCCAGCAGCAATTGTGCGCGATGCACGTTAAAGACCTTCACGATAGTCAGCGGCACCGCGTCATACACAGTCACCCTCTCGGCCCCCGCCAACGCACCAAACTCCGCCGCCGCCGCGCCCAAAAAGTCCATCGCAGCCTCAAGCGTCCGCCCTTCGGCCCGCAACATTGCCTGATAAACAAACGGCGGCAAATGCGCATCCCGCCGCTCGGCGAGTGTGGAATTGGCGAATCCGACATAGTCATGCCGCGCCAGCGCGTGATAAAGCGCGTGCCGCGCGTAACGCGTCTGGATCATCACCTCGCCCGGCAACCCTGCCCGCCCGGCGCGCCCGCTGACCTGCATAAGCTGAGCAAAAAGCCGCTCGCTAGCCCGAAAATCGTGGGAAAAAAGCGCGGTATCGGCGTTAAGCACGCCCACCAGCGTCACGCGTTGAAAATCGTGCCCCTTCGCAATCATCTGCGTACCGACGAGAATATCGACCTCGCCGGCATGGACATCGGAGAAAAGCGCTTGTGCGCTGCCTTTACGCCGCGTGCTGTCGGCATCGATACGTAAGACCCGCGCCCCCGGAACCGCCGTCGCGAGTGTTTCCTCCACCCGTTGCGTGCCGCGCCCCATCGGCGCGATGTCCACGTTTCCGCAATCCGGACACGATTTCGGAATCCGCGATTCCCATCCGCAATGGTGGCAACGCAACGCGCGCTCGGGCTTGTGAAGCACGACATAGGCGCTGCATCGCGGACAGCCGGCGACCCAGCCGCAGGCATCGCAGGAAAGGATTGGCGCGTAGCCGCGGCGGTTGAGGAACACGAGGCTTTGCTCGCCGCGTTCCAGCCGCATTTTCATCGCGGCGACGAGCGGCCCCGATAACCCCTCCACCGACGCCCGCCCCCGCTGCCGCTCCTCTTCCAGATCGATCAGCCGGACACTCGGGAGGACCGCTGTCGCCACCGCGCGGCGCGTCAGCGTCAACTTGGTGTATCGGCCCTGCTCGGCCTGCCACCAGCTTTCCAGCGATGGCGTCGCCGACCCGAGCACGACCGGGATCTCGATCTCCTTCGCCCGATAAACCGCGAGATCGCGCGCCGAATAGCGCAAGCCTTCCTGCTGCTTGTAGGCAGGATCGTGTTCCTCATCGACGACGATCAACGCCAGCTTCGGCAACGACGCCAGAATCGCGAGCCGCGTCCCGAGCACGAGCCGCGCACGGCCCGTATGTGCGGCGAGCCAGTTGCGCGCGCGTTCGCCTTCGGCCAGCCCGCTATGCATCGTGACGATGGCGCCTTCCGGCAGCGCCGCAAAACGCGTGCGGAATGCCGCTTCGAATTGCGGCGTAAGGTTGATTTCGGGGACGAGCACAAGCGCCTGCGCATCCGGGCGTGCGGTGAGCAAATCGGCCAGCGCGTGGAGATAGACCTCGGTCTTGCCGCTGCCCGTCACGCCGTGCAGCAGGAACGCGGCAAAACCTTTCGCGCTGCGAATGGCATCGACGGCTTCCGTTTGTTCGGACGTCAGTTGCGGCAAAAGCGCATCGCTGGCATGCAGCGCGGCCTTCTCGACCTTCGGCGACAGCGCAATGTCCTGCTCCGGCACATCACCCGTTTCCAGCGATACCCATCCGTGCGCCTGCCATTCATCAAGCGTGACGCGCGCCTTCGGATGCAGCGCGCGGGCATCGGCGGCGGGTAGCGTGGGGTTCGCGGCAAGCGCCTCGGCGAGGCGGCGCAACGCGCTCGCTCGCACCGGCAGCGCATCGGGCAAGCTCGCGCGCCCCGCCGCCGTCAGTCGGTAGCGCTCATCGGGCGCCAGTAATTTCGCCCAGCGCGAGGCATCGCGTAAAACCTGCGGCAATGCGGGCAGCGCCACTTCGCCTAAACCGCGCTGGTAATACTCGGCGGCAAACATCGTCAACGCGCGCCATTCCTTGGCGAGCGGCGCGAGCGTGCTGCAAATGGCGGCGACGTCGCGCAACTTATCTACGGGCACATCGCTGTGGTCCGTGACTTCACAAATCATGCCCACCGCATCGCGGCGTCCGAACGGAATTCGCACCAAGATGCCAGGTAGCGGCGTGGGCGCGAGATCGTATCGATAGTCGAAAAGCGTCAGCAGCGGATGGTCCAGCGCGACGCGAACAAAGACGCTCAATTGCCGCACCGCCCGCAAGCGGCATCGCAGCAGTGACGCCACCTGAACATCGGGCTGAGCGCGATGCAGTTAATGTAAAACATCACAATCATCGCTAAGCTGCGGATTAATTTTGAGATTTCGAGACTTTCCACAGGCCTGTGGATAACTTTGTTGAGAACTTTGATTGACAGGCGCAAAGAGTGACGATCTCGCTCGTTGTGTGCGGTACCGCACACAGCCGATTAATTCTGAATTTCTCTTATTAATCATGCATTTGAAGATGCAAACGGTATTGCGGATAACCCCATTTGGTCTGAGTTGATGATTGCGCGCCGCAACGTACAAAATGTGCATAAGTCAACTCTTGACATTGGCCGGATGGCCGATCTGCGGGCATTTCGAGGCACTTGTGCTTAATTGCGAAACCTCGGGTGAAAGCGTTTCCTGACGCGGCGCAGCAATCTTTTTTGACAAAACTTCAGATCTTTACCCGCATGGCCCGACTGTGCCGATGCACTTCATCCACAAGTTCCGCCACGTTCTCAGGATGCGTGAACTGCGAAATTCCGTGCCCGAGGTTAAAGACGTGGCCTGGAAAATTGCCATAGCTGTCGAGCACGGCGCGCGCCTCGGTACGAATCACCGCTGGCGACGCGAACAGCACGGACGGATCGATATTGCCCTGCAGCGCTACTCGATCGCCCACCTTCTCGCGTGCGTCGCGCAGATTTACGGTCCAGTCGAGGCCGACCGCATCCACGCCGATAGCCGCGATCTGTTCGAGCCACAAGCCGCCGCCCTTCGTGAAGGTGATCACCGGCACTTTGACGCCGTCGTGCTCGCGCTTCAGACCCGCGACGACCTTCGCGATGTATTCGAGCGAGAAGCGCTGATACGCGCCATCGGCAAGTGCGCCGCCCCAGGTATCGAAGATCATCACGGCTTGCGCGCCCGCTTCGATCTGCGCATTCAGATACGCGACGACCGCTTGCGCGTTGATATCGAGGATGCGGTGCATCAGGTCCGGGCGCGTGTAGGCCATCGCCTTGACCGTGTGGTGATCCGCCGATCCACCGCCTTCCACCATGTAGCAGGCGAGCGTCCAGGGGCTGCCCGAAAAGCCGATCAGCGGGACCTTCTGGCGGCCTTGCGCGTCGGTGAGTGCGCGGCGAATCTGCGATACCGCGTCGGTCACGTAGCGCAACGTAGCGTCGATATCCGGCACGTGCAGCTTCGCGACGTCCTCTTCCGTGCGCACCGTGCGTTCGAATCGCGGGCCTTCGCCCTGGACGAAATTCAGGCCGAGGCCCATTGCGTCGGGGATGGTCAGGATGTCCGAGAAGAGGATGGCGGCGTCGAGGGGGAAGCGTTCGAGCGGCTGCAGCGTGACTTCGGTCGCGTAGTCGGGATTGGTCGCGAGGCCGAGGAAGCTGCCGGCGCGAGAGCGCGTGGCGTTGTACTCGGGCAGGTAACGTCCCGCCTGACGCATCAGCCAGATCGGCGTGTAGTCGGTTGGCTGGCGCTGCAGCGCGCGCAGGAAAGTGTCGTTCAGGAGGGTGGAAGGCACGTGGTTCGGGGGGTGTGGGGCAAAGAGGCATTCTACCGGACGGGAGGGGTGCTGGCGCCGGGGGACGGGGGGCGAGGTCGGGCGGGCTGCCTGGGCCTGCGCGCGGTTTATGTTTTCTGTATTTTTCGCACTTTTAGCCACTGCGTGGCGGCGGGTTTTTTGCGTTCGCACTCGGGGTTTAGGGCGCGCTACCCGGCGGCGGTCGGGGTCAATGCTGGGTTGCTGCTGCGTACGTTAGCGCGGGTTCAATGTTGGCTAAATTTTTATCACTATTAGCCAGGGTATTTTCGTTCGCACTCGGTTTTTTGGGGGAGTGCTACCGGCGGTGGTCGTGGGTCGATGCTGGGTCGCTGCTGCTTACGTTAGCGCGGGTTGTATGTTGGCTAAATTTTTTATCACTATTAGCCACTGTCCGTGGCGGGACTTCATTTCTTTGTCCAACGGCGACAAAGAAACGAAGCAAAGAAAACGCCTCCCCACAATCTGTTTTAAGTGTCCCCAGCGTGCAGACCACTGCTTTTGGTTCCCGCGTAGAACGGTGCTCGCAAAACCACGGACACTTGAAACCCTCCTTCTCGCGAATCCCTACATCCCCACGCTTCGCCACCAGTGCTCTCGGGCTAGAACGATGGCCCGCGCACCAATTCGGCCTCACGCCTATTACGCGTTAGTGGACTGCTTGATCCGCGCGACCAGTTAGGGACGGGCGCGCATAGCGCGTAATACGTTTGGGCACCAGTGCGCCAACGCATCAAAAAACAGTGGAACGCACTGGCAACAAGCGCGAACAACCGATCCTGAATCTACTGCGCGTCGAATAGTTTTGCGGCCAACTGCAAATAGGGGTGAGGCCGCATTCGTTCGTGGGCCTTCGAACTTGCCCGAGAGCACTGGTGGCGAAGCGTGGGGATGTAGGGATTCGCGAGAAGGAGGGGTTCAAGTGCCCGTGGTTTTGCGAGCACCGTTCTACGCGGGAACCAAAAGCAGTGGTCTGCACGCTGGGGACACTTAATACAGTTTGTGGAAAGGCGTTTTCTTTGCTTCGTTTCTTTGTCGCCGTTGGACAAAGAAATGAAGTCCCGCCACGGACAGTGGCTAATAGTGATAAAAAATTTAGCCAACATACAACCCACGCTAACGTACGCAGCAGCAACCCAGCAATGAACCTGACCGCCGGTAGCACACCGCCCAAAACCCCGCCCGAGTGCGAACGAAAATCCCCTGGCTAATAGTGAAAAAAAATACAGCTCACATACAACCCGCGCTAACGTAAGCAGCAACAACCCGGCACCAACCCCGACCACCGGCCAGTCCCGCGCCCAAATCCCCGACCAAGTGCGAACGAAAAACTACTGATGAAAATTTTTACCTCCGGCCGCGCCACGCCAAAGTCCATCCTCCGCACCACAACCGCTTGCGCCGCCCTCCTCGGCTTCGCCATCGGCGCACAAGCGCAAACCATAGAGACCGGCACCATCGCAGGAAAACCCTCCCCGGCGGCGCCGTCATCAAGACTCGATGAAATTCTCACCCGCGGCACGCTGCGCATCTGCACAACCGGCGACTACAAACCGTACTCGTTCCTGAAGCCCGACGGCCAATTCGAAGGGATCGACATCGATATGGCGCAAAACCTCGCCCAGTCGATGAACATCAAAGCCGAGTTCGTCAAAACCTCATGGTCAAACCTGATGAACGATTTTGTCGCGAAGTGCGACATCGCGGTCGGCGGGGTTTCAACGTCGCTTGAACGCCAGAAACGCGCGTTCTTCACGCAACCGTACATGGTGGACGGCAAGACGCCAATCGTCCGCTGCGCCGACGTCGACAAGTACCAATCCGTGGCGCAAATCGATCAACCGGGCGTGCGAACCATCGTCAATCCCGGCGGCACGAACGAGAAGTTCGCAAAGCAGTTTTTCACGCACTCGCAACTGATCCAGTACCCGGACAACGTGACAATCTTCAAACAGATCCTCGATGGCCACGCCGACGTGATGGTCACCGATGCCTCCGAAACCCTGCTTCAGCAAAAACTGAATCCCGGCCTGTGCTCAGTTCATCCAGACAAGCCGTTCCAGTTCGGCGAAAAAGCCTATCTGCTCCCACGCGGCGACGTCGTGTTGCAGCAATACGTGGATCAGTGGCTGCACTTGTCACGTTCGACCGGCGAGTTCCAGTCCGTTCAGGACAAATGGCTCAAATAAATGAGCGGCATCTGCGTGTTTCTTACGATCTTACAAACTCATCGTAAGAAACACGTAATCTGTTAAGCCTTGGGCACTTAAAAGTCAACGCGCTGCGTGTAACATTTCACCGAAGCGGTTTGCGGTCTTTTTCATCCAGGCCTCCGCCGCTTTCGAATGCGCCTGCACCCGGCCAAACCCGTGCGTCATATCATGTGCATCGATGACTTCGGCGCGGCCGCCATTCGCTTCGAAAAACCGCGCGAATTCGTGTGCATCGTCGTAAAGCGGATCGTACGCAGCCGCCACAATCAACGCCCGGGCCGGCGTGCGGTCGTATGACTCAGCGAGCGGGAACGCGCGCACATCGTCGTCGGCGGGCGGCTGGGCGGTCAGGAATTGCGCCCAATACCACCTCATTTCTTCAACCGTCAGACCCGGCCCCTCGGCGTTGGCCGTATAGCTGCCACCCTCGAAGCGACACCGCGCCACCGGATAAAGGAGCAATTGCGCCGTGACCAGACCGGCGACGCGGTCATTCGCAGCACGGGCCGCGACGGCCGCCAGATGAGCGCCCGCGCTATCGCCGGCCACGCCCAGACGGTTCGTCGCGAATCCCAGACGCGACCGATGCTCGGCGAGCCACCAAAGCGCATCGATCGCGTCATCGACGGGCGCGGGGAACGGAAATTCCGGCGCCATTCGATAATCCACGCTCACCACCGCGCAATGCGAGTTGGCAGCGAATCGCGCGATCATGAGATCGTGTGTGTCCAGATCGCCGACGACCCAGCCGCCGCCGTGCAGATACATAACCAGCGGCAACGGTTTGCTGGCCTGGGCCGGCCGATAAACCCGCGCACGCAATTCACGGCCGCTGAGCGGCAGCACCATTTCCTGGACATCGACACCAGCAGGACGCGGCGTTGCAAACGCCCGCGCCACGTTGGCAAATTGCCGCCGGACGGCCAACGGTTCAACGTCAGTGTCAGCGGGTAGTTCCGGGAAAGTTTCGGCGACCTTGGCGTAATAGGCGAGAAGGTCTGCGTCTATGGTCATGCGGTTGATCTCCATTGCAATGCGCCGCCCGATCAGGCTGACGGGTATTTAGATTGTCCTTAAAATCTTTCGATCGTGCTTAACAGCGCAACCATTATTAAATGACTTGAGAATAACGTCTGGAAAATAGAAGCATTGGACAAAATATCGACGAAATAACAGTGAGCGCTGCATGTCAAGGGTTACAACCTGAAACACTTTGTTACGGTGACGCTCGGATTATTCGCCCACAATCTCTTCAACGGTCTCAACACGTATGTGATCGAGTTCAGCGTTGGAAAAGAACGACATTCTGACTTGCACTCAACGTTCGGTCTGGTACCGAATCCCAGCCTCAGGGACATGTTTGTTGGGGTCGTTGGCCGATGGAAAGTAAGTCGGTCCTTTCCCACCCTTGGTCTCCTCGCGCTAACCCCGTAGCGTGTGGTTTTTAGCGGGCTCCAGGCCCGCTTTTTTTTCGTCTGCACAAACGTTTGCGTAAGGATTTAAATGGTCGCCGTGATTATCCCGGCGGCCATTTTTACTTTTGATTTCAGCTATTCGCGCAAAATCACGCGGTTTTAGTCTCCGATAACTTCAATTCATCGATCATCTTTGCCCGCATGATGAATTTCTGGACTTTACCGGTCACGGTCATCGGCAGTTCGTCAACAAAGCGAATGTGTCGCGGAATCTTGTAGTGCGCAATCTGCCCTTGGCAGAATTCGCGGATCTCTTCGGGCGTCGCATGCTCTCCTTGTCGGAGAACGATCCAGGCGCAGACTTCCTCGCCGTATTTTTCATCGGGAACGCCGAATACCTGCACCGACTGAATCTTCGGATGCCGAAACAGGAATTCTTCAATCTCGCGCGGATAAATGTTCTCACCGCCGCGAATCAGCATGTCCTTCAGGCGCCCCACGATGTTGCAATACCCTTCGGCGTCTATCGTCGCGAGATCGCCGGTGTGCATCCAGCCATCGACAATCGCTTCGCGCGTTTTCGCTTCATCGCCCCAGTAGCCTTTCATCACCGAATAGCCGCGCGTGCAGAGCTCGCCTGTCTCGCCGACCGGCACGATTTCTCCAAGCGCATCGACGAGCTTCACCTCGAGGTGCGGCTGAATCTGGCCGACGGTTGTCGTGCGTTTATCGAGTGGATCGGTGGTCGAGCTTTGAAACGACACAGGACTCGTCTCGGTCATGCCGTAGGCAATCGTGATCTCGCGCAGGTTCATCTTCGCGACCACGCGCTTCATGGTCTCGATCGGGCACGGCGAACCGGCCATGATTCCGGTGCGTAGCCGGCTTAGATCGTAGGTGCCGAAGTTCGGAAGATCGAGTTCAGCGATGAACATCGTCGGCACGCCGTGCAGCGCGGTACAGCGTTCTGCGTCAACGGCAGCGAGCGTGGCGGCGGGATCGAAGGCTTCGCCGGGGAAGACCATCGCCGAGCCCGCTGATACACACGCAAGCACCGCCAGCACCATGCCGAAGCAGTGATACAGCGGTACCGGGATGCAGAGGGAATCCTGCTCGGTGAGCAACATCGAATGCGCGATGTAGCGGCCGTTATTCACCACGTTGTGATGCGTGAGCGTGGCGCCCTTCGGATTGCCGGTGGTGCCGCTCGTGAACTGGATGTTGATGGGATCGTGAGCATTGAGCTTCGATTCCAGCGCGTCGAGCTGTGCCGTGTCCAGGCGTTCGAGACCGCGCGACATGACATCGGGAAAGCGCAGCATGCCCGGCGTCGCGCCTTCGCCCATCCGGATCACCGCTCGCAGGCCGGGAAAACGCGCGGCATCGAGCGAACCCGGCTCGGCCGTTACAAGTTCCGGCGCGAGCGCTTGCAACATCTCCAGATACTTCGACGTCTTGAATTGCTCCGCCGCAATCAAAGCCTTGCAACCGACTTTGTTCAGCGCGTACTCCAACTCGGCCAGCCGATACGCCGGGTTGATGTTCACCAGAATCGCCCCGATCCGCGCGGTGGCAAATTGCGTCAGCAGCCATTCGGCGCGATTGGGCGACCAGATGCCCACGCGGTCGCCTGCTTCAATACCCAGCGATAACAAACCGGACGCGAGGATATCGACTTCATGGGCGAATTCACGCCAGGTCCAGCGGATGTTTTGTTCGCGGAAGATCACCGCTGGACGCTCAGGGTACGTCGCGGCCGTGCCGCGCAACAAGCGTGAAACGGTGGCGTCGCTCAGCGGAATGTCGGTCGAGCCGCGAACGTAGGATAGGCCGTCGAGTGGTTCGATCTGTGGCCCGGTGTGCGTCGCGGTGTGCGTCGATTGGGTAGCCATATCGAAGGTCTCCTGCATGAGGGTGGCGGGCTGTGAAACCACAGCCCATGAAAGCAATTCGGAAGGCTAATTGTGCATCGCACGGGGGATCTAGGGCATTCAGTGTTACCCGCAAAAACGCCCGAATGCGCACCTGTCCGATATGCGGAAATGCGCGGAGACCCTTCTTCGAAAGCCAATAAAAAAAGCAGCCCGAAGGCTGCTTTTTCGTATCGCAAGACTCGCGAAAAACTCAGTGCTGACCGCGCATTTTCCGCAGCCGCTGAATCGCTGCGATCTGAGCCGTCGCGTACGCCAATTCCGCTTGCGCGGTCGCGTACTCGAGGTTCGAACCCGTGTTCTGCAACGCCTCTTCAGCGCGCTTCTTCGCAGCTTCGGCTTTCGCTTCGTCGAGATCCGCGCCACGAATCGCGGTATCGGCGAGAACCGTCACCACGCCCGGCTGAATCTCGAGAATCCCGCCAGCGACGAACACAAACTCTTCTTCACCGTTCTCTGCTTCGATGCGCACCGCACCCGGACGAATCCGCGTGATGAGCGGCGTGTGGCCCGGCAGAATGCCGAGTTCACCCGCTTCGCCCGGCAGTGCGACGAACTTCGCCCGGCCCGAGAAGATCTGCTCTTCCGCGCTGACGACGTCTACTTGAATAGTTGCCATATCGACTCCATGAGCGTATTACGAGGCGCTCGCCTCACGTGAAACCAGCGCCCGCTGCGTTACACCCGATCCTTACTGGATCTTCTTGGCCTTTTCGAAGGCTTCGTCGATCGTGCCGACCATGTAGAACGCCTGCTCCGGCAGATGATCGCATTCGCCTTCCACGATCATCTTGAAGCCGCGGATGGTTTCCTTCAGCGGCACGTACTTGCCCGGCGAGCCCGTGAAGACTTCCGCGACGTGGAACGGCTGCGACAGGAAACGCTGGATCCGACGAGCGCGCGCAACCGCGAGCTTGTCTTCCGGCGCGAGTTCGTCCATGCCCAGAATCGCGATAATGTCGCGCAATTCCTTATAGCGCTGCAGCGTTTGCTGCACGCCACGCGTGATGGCGTAATGCTCTTCACCAATCACGTTCGGGTCGATCTGGCGCGAGGTCGAATCGAGCGGATCCACAGCCGGATAAATACCCAGCGAAGCAATATCACGCGACAACACGACGGTTGCATCCAAGTGACCAAACGTGGTCGCCGGCGACGGGTCGGTCAAGTCATCGGCGGGAACGTACACGGCTTGCACCGAGGTGATCGAGCCGGTTTTCGTCGACGTAATCCGTTCTTGCAGACGGCCCATTTCTTCAGCCAGCGTCGGCTGATAGCCCACTGCCGACGGCATCCGTCCCAGCAAAGCCGACACTTCCGTACCAGCCAGCGTGAAACGATAGATGTTGTCCACGAAGAACAGTACGTCCAGACCTTCGTCGCGGAAATGCTCGGCCATCGTCAGGCCGGTCAGCGCCACGCGCAGACGGTTGCCCGGCGGCTCGTTCATCTGGCCGTACACCAGCGCGACCTTGTCCAGAACGTTCGAATCCTTCATTTCATGATAGAAGTCGTTCCCTTCGCGGGTACGCTCGCCAACACCGGCGAACACGGAGTAACCACCGTGCGCTTTAGCGATGTTGTTGATCAGTTCCATCATGTTCACGGTCTTGCCCACGCCCGCGCCACCGAAGAGACCAACCTTACCGCCCTTGGCAAACGGGCAGATCAGATCGATAACCTTGATGCCGGTTTCGAGCAATTCTGTAGACGGCGACAGCTCTTCGAACTTCGGCGCCTTCTGGTGAATCCCGCGCGTCACGTCCGAGTTGATCGGGCCGGCTTCGTCGATAGGACGACCCAGCACGTCCATGATCCGGCCGAGCGTCGGCTTGCCGACTGGCACGCTGATCGGCAAACCGGTGTTCTTCACGATCGTGCCGCGGCGCAATCCATCCGATGCACCCAGACAAATGGTACGGACAATGCCGTCGCCCAACTGTTGCTGGACTTCCAGCGTCAGGTCCGAGCCTTCCAAAACGAGCGCGTCGTAAATTCTCGGCATGTCGGAACGCGGAAATTCCACGTCGATAACCGCGCCGATGCACTGTACGATCTTGCCTTCTACCAAAGCAGTAGTACTCATCGCATTTCCTTAAGATTCAAATTCTTCATACGCGCGACAGGCGCAGTTCGATTCGACGCCTGCGATCAACCGACCGCTGCAGCGCCACCGACGATTTCTGACAATTCTTTCGTAATCGCTGCTTGCCGGCTCTTGTTATACACAAGCTGCAATTCGCCGATCACGGTCTTCGCGTTGTCCGAAGCTGCCTTCATGGCGACCATGCGTGCGGATTGCTCCGACGCCATGTTTTCCGCCACGGCCTGATAGACAAGGGCTTCGACATAACGCACGAGCAGTTCGTCGACAACGGTCTGCGCATCCGGCTCGTAGATGTAATCCCACGATGTCTTCGGCGTGACCAGTTCGCTGTCTTTATCGAGACCGTCCTTGCGCGCGAAATCTTCCGCCGACAAAGGCAGCAACTGTTCAATCACGGCTTCCTGCTTCATCGTATTGATGAAGCGCGTGAACGCCAGATAAACCGCGCTGATCTTGCCTTCCGAGTACAGATCGAGCTGAACCTTCACCGCGCCGATCAGCTTTTCCAGATGCGGCGTGTCGCCCAGATGCGTGACTTGCGACACGGTCTTGGCTTTCAACCGATTCAGGAAGCCAAGACCCTTGCTGCCGATCGCCGATGCCTCAATCGTCTTGCCCTGCTGCTCCAGCTCCTTGAACTTCAGGAGCGCCGCACGCAGGATGTTCGTGTTCATGCCGCCGCACAGACCTTTATCGGTCGTGACGAGAATGATGCCGGCCGCTTTCGCGTCCTTGTTCTCAACCATGAACGGATGGCGATACTCAGGCGTCGCAGCGCTCATGTGCGCAGCAACTTCGCGGATCTTGTCGGCGTACGGGCGAGCATTGCGCATGCGCTCTTGCGCACGGCGCATTTTCGACGCGGCCACCATTTCCATCGCCTTGGTGATCTTGCGCGTGTTTTGCACGCTCTTGATCTTGCCGCGGACTTCCTTCATTCCAGCCATTGCTTACTCCTTTGTCGACCCGAGTCAGCGCTTCAGCGCTTGCTCGGGTCCCGTGCTTCGCGGTCGGTCCGAGTTAGCGCCTTAGCGGTAACCCGCGGGGCCCATGCAAAGCTATCGAAGTGGCGCGGGATGCTTCGTTTGTTCTGAAAACTGCCCGCGCCGCTTCAAATTTCGATCAAATCCGAGGATCAGTACCGAAATCAATAAGCGCCCGACTTCTTGAAGTCCTTCAGCGCGGTGTGCAATGCGCCGTCGTCGTCCTTCGACAAGTCTTTGTTATCTTCAATGCGCTTGATCATGTCGGCGTGCTTTGTCTTCAAGTAGTCGCGCAGACCCTTTTCGAACGGCAACACTTGCGCGACATCGAGATCGTCGAGATAACCGTTGTTCGCCGCGAACAGCGCGATCGCCAGTTCCCAGACTTGCAGCGGCTGATACTGCGGCTGCTTCAGCAATTCCGTCACGCGGCGGCCGCGTTCCAGTTGCTTACGCGTAGCTTCGTCCAGGTCCGATGCGAACTGCGAGAACGCGGCCAATTCACGATACTGCGCCAAGTCGGTACGAATACCGCCCGACAGCTTCTTGATGACCTTGGTCTGCGCTGCACCGCCAACTCGCGACACCGACACGCCTGCGTTAATAGCAGGACGAATACCGGCGTTGAACAAGTCGGTTTCCAGGAAGATCTGGCCGTCGGTAATCGAGATCACGTTCGTCGGAACGAATGCGGTCACGTCGCCGGCTTGCGTTTCAATGACCGGCAGTGCCGTCAGCGAACCGCTCTTGCCCTTCACTTCACCGTTCGTGAACTTCTCAACGTAGTCTTCCGACACGCGAGCAGCACGTTCGAGCAGACGCGAGTGGAGATAGAACACGTCGCCCGGATACGCTTCACGACCCGGCGGACGGCGCAGCAGCAGCGAAATCTGACGATACGCCCATGCTTGCTTGGTCAAATCGTCATACACGATCAGCGCGTCTTGACCGCGATCGCGGAAGTATTCGCCCATCGTGCAGCCGGCGTACGGTGCAAGGTATTGCATCGCAGCGGATTCCGAAGCCGAAGCCGCGACCACGATGGTGTATTCCATCGCGCCGGTCTCTTCCAGCTTGCGCACCACGTTCATGATCGACGATGCTTTCTGGCCGATCGCAACGTAGACGCAGAAGAGGTTCTTACCCTTCTGGTTGATGATCGCGTCAATGGCGACAGCCGTCTTGCCGCACTGGCGGTCGCCAATGATCAGCTCGCGCTGGCCACGGCCGATCGGCACCATTGCGTCGATGGACTTCAGACCCGTTTGAACCGGCTCCGAAACCGACTTACGCCAGATCACGCCCGGCGCAATCTTTTCGACGGCGTCGGTCATCTTTGCATTGACCGGACCCTTACCGTCGATAGGCACGCCCAAAGCGTCGACCACACGGCCGAGCAGTTCCGGACCCACCGGCACTTCGAGAATGCGGCCCGTCGTCTTGACGATGTCGCCTTCCGAAATGTGTTCGTACTCACCCAAAATCACGGCGCCAACCGAATCGCGCTCGAGGTTCAGCGCGAGGCCGAAGGTGTTGCCCGGGAATTCGAGCATTTCGCCCTGCATCACGTCCGACAAACCGTGAATACGCACGATACCGTCGGTCACGGAAATCACAGTGCCTTGGTTGCGAACATCGGCGCTCGCTTCCAGACCCTGGATCCGGCTCTTGATCAGCTCGCTGATCTCAGAGG
>CAVPTS010000005.1:0-883614 GCA_963708695.1 uncultured beta proteobacterium | reverse complement strand
ACGACGCCACCACGTTCTTGCAGCTGGTGCAATGCGGTTCAGACCAGAACGACAACGGCAACTGCAACCCCAAGGCCGACGCGCTCGTCAAGGAAGCGAACGCAACCACGGATCAGGCCAGGCGCACGCAGTTGCAGACGCAGGCCGCGAAGCTGGTAATGGACGACTATCCGATTCTGCCGCTGCTGCAATACACCATCGTCAGGCTGGTAAAAAGCTACGTGGGCGGGTATTCGTTGAAGAACCCGATGGACCGTTACCGCAGCAAGGACATGTATATCGTGAAGCACTGAGCGAGGCGCAACGCCCTCGTTCCCGTTCCCGCAAACAGCAAGAGGCGGTTGCCGTGACGAACGCTGTCACAGCGCCGCCAGGAGAGAAGTTCCATGTGGTCTTATACGTTGAGGCGCGTGCTGTTGACGGTGCCTACGCTGCTGATTGTCATCACCGTCTGCTATCTGCTGCTGCACGCTACGCCGGGTGGTCCGTTCGACGGTGAGCGCAAGGTCTCAGCAGAAGTGCTCGCGAACCTGCAGGCGAAATACCATCTCGGTGAACCGCTGTGGAAGCAGTATCTGCTGTATCTCAACAGTCTCCTGCATGGCGACCTCGGCGCATCGTTCCGATACGCCGATTGGAGCGTCAACGATCTCGTGGCGCGTGCATTGCCGGTGTCGCTGACTATCGGCGGGATATCGATGGTGCTTGCGATCGTGCTCGGCGTCGTCCTCGGCATTTTTGCGGCGCTATATCGCAATAGTCCGGCGGATTATTTGCTGATGATCATCGGCAATGCGGGAAGCGCGTTCCCATCGTTCGTGATCGGACCTGTGTTGATCCTCGTATTCGCGATCCTGCTGAGATGGCTGCCGGCCGGCGGCTGGAACGGCTTTCATGTGCGTTACATGGTGCTGCCCGTCGCGCTCCTGACGATCATCAACGTGGCGACGGTGGGGCGCGTCACACGCGGCAGCCTGATCGAGGTGATGAACACCAATTACATTCGCACGGCCTATGCCAAGGGTCTGTCGCGCTGGACGGTCGTGCTGCGTCATGCACTGCGGCCCACCCTGATTCCAGTGGTATCCGTGATCGGTCCGCTTGCGATCGGTTCGATCACGGCGGCGGTGGTGACCGAGTCGGTGTTCTCGCTGCCGGGACTCGGCAAGCTGATCGTGAACGGCGCGGCCAATCGCGATTACACGCTGGTGCTTGGACTGGTCGTGCTGGTGACGGAGGTCGCGGTGCTGCTCAACCTGCTGGTCGATCTCGCCTACGCGTGGCTCGATCCAAAAATCCGCTACTGAATAATGAGAATAATGAGTCAATCAGCATGAGGTCCGCAATGAAACAAGGAACGCTCGTCCCCGCGCTCGAGAGCGTGCTGGCCGTACCGGTGGAAGGCCGCAGCCCGTGGCAGGATGCGCGCGTGCGCTTCGCGCGCAACAAGGCGGCCGTGGCGAGTCTGGTGATCCTGCTGCTGATCACGCTCGCCTGCGTGATCGGCCCGGCGCTGCTGCCGAACGCCTTCGATTCCGCCGACTGGAACATGATGAGTTCCACGCCGACGTTCGCGAACTGGCATCTGTTCGGCACCGATGAAACCGGCCGCGACCTGCTCGTGCGCTGCCTGGTCGGCGGGCGTGTCTCGCTGATGATCGGCGCGCTCGCCACGCTGACATCGGTGACGCTCGGCATTGTGTGGGGCGCGATTGCGGGCTTCGTGGGCGGTCGCGTGGACAACGCGATGATGCGTATTGTCGACATGATGTACGCGATCCCATATCTGCTGATCGCCATCCTGATGGTCACGCTGCTGGGTCGTGAATTTTACCTCGTGGTACTGACCATTACCGTGTTCTCGTGGATGGACATGGCGCGCGTCGTACGCGGGCAGACGCTTGCGATCCGCTCGAAGGAATACGTCGAGGCGGCGCGCGCCATCGGCGTTTCTACAAGCGGCATCATCTTGCGCCACATCGTGCCGAACTTGCTTGGCATTGTCGCCATCTACACGACGGTCACCGTGCCCGGCGTGATTCTAACGGAGTCCGTATTGTCGTTCCTCGGCCTCGGCGTGCAAGAACCGATGACCAGTTGGGGCGTGCTGATTCAGGACGGCGTGGGCGTGATGGAGACGTCGCCGTGGATTCTCCTGTTCCCGGCGGCGTTGTTATCGGTGACGCTGTATTGCATCAATTTTGTCGGCGACGGTTTGCGCGACGCGCTCGACCCGAAGGATCGTTAAGCACCATGTCATTGCTCAAGGTAAGTAATCTGGAAGTCGCCTTCGATACACCCGACGCCGTGGTTCGCGCGGTGAACGGCGTGAGTTTCGATCTGGAAGAAGGCAGCACGCTCGGCATTGTGGGCGAGTCGGGTTCGGGCAAGAGCCAGAGCGTGCTCGCCATGCTCGGGCTGCTTGCAACCAACGGGCGCGCAACAGGCAGTGCCATTTATCAGGGTGAGAACCTCCTGAGCATGCCGGCGAAAAAGCTGAACCGCATTCGCGGCAATCGTCTTTCGATGATCTTCCAGGACCCGATGACATCGCTGAATCCGTATCTGAGCATCGAGCGCCAGATGACGGAAGTGCTCGAACTGCACAAGAACATGACGCGCCGCGCCGCGAAAAAACGCGCGATCGACATGCTCGAATCGGTGCGGATTCCCGAAGCGGCGCATCGTATCGATCAATATCCGCACGAGTTGTCCGGCGGCATGCGCCAGCGCGTGATGATCGCCATGGCGCTGCTATGCGAGCCGCAAGTGCTGTTCGCCGATGAACCCACCACCGCACTCGACGTCACGGTGCAGGCGCAAATTCTTCAGCTTTTGCGCAACCTGCAACACGACTTCGGCACGGCGATCGTGCTGATCACGCACGACCTCGGCGTGGTCGCCGGTCTCTGCGAACAAGTGATGGTGATGTACGGCGGGCGCGTGATGGAGCACTGCAGCGCGGACAATTTGTTCGCGCGTCCTTCGCATCCTTACACCATCGGTTTGCTGCGCGCGCTGCCGCGTCTCGATCAAAGCGATGCGCCGCTCGTCGGCATTCCCGGCAATCCACCGAACATGGCGCATCCGCCTTCAGGCTGCCCGTTCCAGGAGCGTTGCATCGACGCCGGCGAGCGCTGCGCTGATTCAACCCCGCCGCTCGAACCATTCGCCGGCGACACGACCTGGCTGCGCGCGTGCTATCGCCCGGTCGAGCAGATGAAGTCGATGCACGAGGTGGCCCATGTCTGAGCAAACCATCCTGTCCGTACGCGACATCCAGGTCCATTTCAGCGTGAAGGCGAAGAGCAAGATGCCGTGGGCGCCTGCACGCACGCTCAAGGCGGTCGATGGCGTGAGCTTCGATTTAAAGGCCGGCGAGACGCTCGGCGTAGTGGGCGAATCCGGTTGCGGCAAGTCGACGTTATCGCGCGCCATTCTCAACCTCATTCCCGCCACGCACGGCGAGATCGTATGGATGGGCAAGGATCTCAGCGGCGCGTCGGCTAAGCAATGGCATGGCGTGCGGCGCGACATCCAGATGATTTTCCAGGACCCGCTGGCATCGCTCGATCCGCGCATGACCGTGGGGCAGATTATCGCGGAACCGCTGCGTGAACATCGGCGGGGCATGTCGAAGGACGAGATGAATCAACGCGTGCGTGAAATGATGGCGAAGGTCGGTTTGCGCGAGCAGATGATCAACCGCTACGCGCACGAATTTTCGGGCGGTCAGTGCCAGCGGATCGGCATTGCGCGTGCGCTGATCGTGGAGCCGAAGCTGATTGTCTGCGACGAACCGGTGTCCGCGCTCGACGTCTCGATCCAGGCGCAGATTGTCAACTTGCTCAAGTCGCTGCAGCAGGAGATGAAGCTCGCGCTGATCTTCATTGCACACGATCTGGCGGTGGTCAAACATATCGCGGACCGCGTGATGGTCATGTATCTCGGCCACATCATGGAGCTTTCGGACAAACACGCGCTCTATGCGCAGCCCCGGCATCCGTACACGCGAGCGTTGCTTTCGGCGGTGCCGGTGCCGAATCCGGCTATTGAACGCACGAAGGTTGTGCAGATCCTGTCCGGCGATATTCCGAGCCCGATTAATCCGCCGACGGGTTGCGTGTTCCATACCCGATGCCCGATAGCGGAAGCGCGCTGCTCACGCGAAGTGCCAGCGTTGCGCACGCTTGAACACGGAGTTGCGGCAGCGTGTTTGCTGGCGTGATTCCGTAGCTCCCTGACTCATGTTCCGAGCCGCCGTTTTAACGGCGGCTCGGGTCGATCCCTTAGTTCCTGTAGTCCCGCAGTCCCTGCAGTAATCCTCCGATGCTTCGTTCCGAAATCCGGCGCGAGCTATGCGCTCGCGCCGGTTTTTATGAGATGAACACCGGCCTTTAAACCCCATTAAAAACAATTTAGAGACAAATATAATGAAACAACAAAAACGCTCCCTCGCGCTATCTTTAATCGTCCTCAGTGGCCTGATGAGCCCCGCCATGTCCGCTTTTGCTGATGATGACGATGGCGTGGAAACTCGACACACCGAAGCGCCACCGAGTTCGCCACCCAATTCCGAAGCAGACGCGCCGATCAGCAATCAATCGAAGTCGCAAGGGTTCATTGCAGATTCGCATTTGAACCTGCTGTTTCGCAGTTATGCCGAACACTTTGAAGCCGTAGGAATCAAGAAGAAGGACGCCTGGGTTCTCGGAAATCAGGTCGTATTTGAATCGGGGTATACGCGCGGGTTATTCGGTGTCGGTTTCGATGCATCGCTGTTCAGTGCATTCAAACTGAATGGCGGGCAGGGCGCGGGTAACCGTGTGCACCTGAATCACGACGGCCAGAGCGGGCAGAATCAGATGGGCTGGACCTATCCGGGCGTCTGGGACGTGAAAGCGCGGGTATCGAACACGGTGCTCAAATACGGCCAGCAGTTATTCGATGACCCCTTTCTCGTTCCTCACGATAACCGCGCGCTGCCGCCGACCTATCGCGGTTTCTCCCTGGCAAGCGATGAGATAAAAAACCTGACGCTGAAGGCCGGCAGCGTGGACGCCGTGCTGGCGCGCGGTCAGACGAGCGTGTCGTCGCTATCGACTGAATATGGCGGCACGCGCTTCAGCCGCTTTACGTTCGCGGGCGGCGACTACACGCCCAATGACGATACCGCCGTGTCGTTATATGGAAGCCGTGCTGAAAATGTATGGGATCAGTATTACCTGACGGCGTCGCAAAGTATTGGCGATCCGTCGCAGATTCGCTGGACAGGTAATCTGACTTATTACTACACCCACGATATAGGACAAAGCAGGAATGGTCCCATTAATAATCATGCGTATAGCTTGTTGCTTTCGGGAACGCACAAGGCGCATACGGTATCGGTGGGATTTCAGCAGATCGCGAGCAACCAGTTCTTCGATTATGTCGGCCAGTCTGCGGGCGATTATCTGGCGAATTCGCTCGATGTGGACTACAACGCGCCGCACGAAAAATCCTTGCAGCTCGGTTATACGGTCAACATGGGCGAATACGGTGTCCCTGGTCTCAAGATGACGCTTTGGACCGCCTATGGATGGGGCGCGGATGGCACATCCATGGCGAATCGTTATTCCGATCCGGGTAGCTCGCTCCACGACCTTTACTGGAAAAATGGCGAGCCGGTTCACGGGACCCATTACGAGTTCGGTTTCATCCCGTCTTACACCATTGGTTCTGGAAAGCTGAAGGGAACGACCGCGAAGTTCTATTACATGCACCACCAGGGCAGTAAGTATTATCCCGACGCCACCAGCGATGTTTATCGCGTGATGGTGAACGTCCCGGTCAACGTGTTTTAACCGGGCGATGTGCGGCGTGACAAGCGCCGCACACTAGCTTTGCGTCTGAACGAACGCTCAACGCTGCACGCCCCAGCGGCGCACGGTGAGCCGTTCGAAGGTATCGAAGACGAGATGCTCCACGACCAACCCGATCACGATCACCGCCGCCAATCCCGCAAACACGCGATCCGTATAAAGCTCGTTGCGGTTCTGAAAGATGTACCAGCCGAGACCGCCATTTCCTGAACTTGCACCGAACACAAGCTCTGCCGCAATCAACGTGCGCCACGCGAAGGCCCAACCCACGCGAAGCCCGGCGAGGATCGACGGCAACGCTGCCGGCACGAGAATCAGCAAGACGTGCCTAAGCCCTTTCAACCCGTAATTGCGGCCGGTCATGCGCAGCGTTTCCGGCACGGATTGAAAGCCCGAATAGGTGTTCAACGCGAGCGGCCAGAGCACCGAATGCACGAGCACGAACAACAGGCTTCCGGTGCCCAGACCGAACCACAATAACGCGAGCGGCAGCAGCGCAATCGATGGCAACGGGTTGAACATTGCGGTCAGCATCGAGAGCAGATCGCGGCCAATGCGCGTAGACACCGCGAGCGTGGTCAGGACGAACGCAAGCAGCACGCCAAGCAGATAGCCTCGCAGGAGCACGGACATGGAGATAGCCGTCTTTGTGATCAATTCGCCTGACCAGATGCCTTGCACAAATGCGATGAACGTATCAGTGAAAGTGGGCAGCAGCAGGTCGTTGCCGACCGCGCGCGCAGCCGCTTGCCAGATACCGATCAGCACGATGGCAATCAGCGTCTTGCGCAACCACGTTTGATTTACAAGCCGCTTGGCGAACGGCAACGGCGCTTCCACGGCAACATCCTGCAGCGGTTCGGGAATTCGTTCGTATTCCTCGCGAACCGGCGGCACGAGCGCGACAGGCTTGAAAGGAGGCGTAGTCGGCGTGCTCATTGGGCGACCTCGGTTTCTTCGAACAGCAACCGGTGAATACGCGCGACGCTTTGCTGGAAGTCGTTGCGTCCCGAACTGTCCTTGGTGAATTGATGGCTGTTAAGTTCCGCGCGCACACGGCCGGGATGCGGCGTCAGTAGCAAGATCCGGTTGCCGACAATCAATGCTTCCTCAATCGAATGCGTGACGAACAGCAGCGTGAAACTTGCTTCCTCCCATAAGCGCAGCAGTTCTTCCTGCATCTTGCGGCGCGTGAGCGCGTCGAGTGCGGCGAACGGTTCGTCCATCAACAGCACGCGGGGTTGCATTGCAAGCGCTCGGGCGATCGCCACGCGCTGCTTCATGCCACCGGAAAGGGTGTGGGGATAAGCATCGGCGAAAGCGGCGAGGCCGACTTTGTCCAGAAAATGCAGTGCACGCTCGCGAGCCTCCGCGCGGCTCAGTTTCTTCGCGACCCGCAACGGGAACGCCACGTTCTGCAGCACCGTTTTCCACGGCGGCAACTGATCGAATTCCTGGAACACGACAATGCGATCCGCGCCCGGGCCATGCACCGGCTTGCCGTCGATCTGTATCGTTCCCGCAGTCGGTTCGATAAATCCGGCTACCGCTTTCAGCAACGTCGACTTGCCGCAACCGGACGGGCCGAGCAGGACGAATCGATCGCCGCCGTAGACATCGAAACTGACCTGGTGCGTCGCGCGCACGATGCGCTCGCGCGTGCGGTACTCGAGGCTGACGTTATCGACACTGAGAAGCTTGCCGCTGGTCGCGGGCACGTCACTGCGCGTTTGCGGCGGATATAGAACGGAGAGATTGGCGGCCATGGTTGTGCGTTCATGCATAAAACACGACCTTAGCGGGGCCTCATGTGCGCGTGAACCAATCATTACGCATATCCAAAACACGCCGACGCATAAGCAGCAGTTTTGCCGTTTCAGTAGATGAACAAAAAAACGCCCGCTAACTTAGCGGGCGCTTTCATCAAGCATACACAGCCGGCGAAATCAGCTGCCGGCGCCGAGCAGGGGATCGGCGAAGAAATAGTCCTGCCACGACTTCGGTTCGTTCTTGATCGCGCCCACCCGATACATGAATTGCGCGAGCCCGAGCGTGTTCTGCGGCGTGATCTTGAACTGCGTCGGCCGGGTTCTTGATGATCCCGATCAGCAGCTTGCGATCGATCTTCGCGTTGTTCACGCGAATATAGATATCGGCGGCGGCTTCTGGATTGGCGGCTACGAACCGCGCGGCATCCGCCAACGCGGCGACGAAAGCACCATACGTCTTCGGATTGTTGTCGCGGAATTTTTCGGTGGCGTACAGCACGGTGGCCGAACTGGGACCGCCGAGGACATCGTAGGAATTCAGCACGATATGCGCCTTCGGATTGCCCGCGAGTTCCTGGTCCTGGAACGGCGGATTGCCGAAGTGCGCGGTGATCTCGGTGCCGCCGGCGATGATCGCAGCGGCCGCATCAGGATGCGGCACGGCTTGGGTCAGTTTGTCGAGCCGGTCGTAATCCTTGTCGCCCCAACGCTTCGCGGCGGCGTACTGCAAGCATGCGCGACTGCACGGAAACCGATACCGCCGGCACCGCGATGCGATCTTTCTCCGTGAAATCCGCGATGGTTTTCACGTTCGGATTATTCGATACGAGGTAGTACGGCAGATTCCCCAGCGACGCCACGCCCTTGACGTTCTGCTTGCCGTGCGTACGGTCCCAGATCGTCATCAGCGGGCCGACGCCTGCCGCCGGCGATATCGACGGAACCGGATAACAGCGCGTCGTTCACCGCCGCGCCGCCCGACAACTTCAGCCAGTCCACCTTGATATCGATGCCGGCTTTCTTGCCTTCCTGCTCGATCAGTTTCTGGTCGCGCGCCACGTTGAGCAGCAGATACACCACGCCGAACTGCTCGGCGATGCGAAGCGTGCCTTCGGCTTGCGCGGGCGGCGGTCGTACCAAGCGAACCGATGGCAAGCGATAGAGAGACAAGCGCCGCGCCAAAGCGTCGCGACGATGAACGGGGACGCGCAGGTCCCCGCCGTGAAAAGAGCGTAAGCGGCATCGGGAGTCCGAAGAAATGTTTTTAGAATTTAAGCCGAAGCGGGCGCGTCAGAACGGCGTGTCGCCTTCAATCGTCGTCCGATACATCTTTCGGCGCAGATGATCCGGCGTGCCGGCCGCGAGGTGCATCAGCGAGCGGTTGTCCCAGAACACGAGGTCGTGTTCGCGCCATACGTGCCGGTAGAGATGCTCTTCGCGCACGCTGTGCGCGAAGAGCGCTTGCAGCAGGTCGCGGCTCTCGTCTTCGGGCAAGCCGATCACGCGCGTGGTGAAATGCTCGCTGACGAACAGCGCCTTGCGGCCGGTTTCCGGATGCGTGCGCACGATCGGATGCACGACCGGTTTTACCTGCGCGATCTGTTCAGCGGACAGGTTGGGGCGCCACGGGCTGCGCTTCTGCAGCTCGGCGTATTTCGCCAGATACGTGTGCTCGGCGGAGCGGCCCTTCGACCGCGTCGCGCAGCGCTTGCTGGCAGCGTGTCCCACGCCAGATGCATGTTGGCGAACAGCGTGTCGCCGCCTTCGGCCGGCAATTCCTGCGCATGCAGCAGCGAACCGAGGCTGGGCGTTTCCTTGTACGACAGATCCGAATGCCAGAAATGCCCGGCATCGCCGAGACCGATCGGCTTGCCGTTTTCCATGATGTTCGAGACGATCAGGATCTCCGGGATGGCCGCTCAACTGGAACTGGTGCAGCACGTGGATTTGCAGCGGACCGAAGCGGCGGCTGAAGGCGATGTGCTGTTCGGGCGTGATGCGCTGGTCGCGGAACACGACCACGTGATGATCGAGATGCGCGCGATGGATGCGCTTGAAATCGTCGTCGGCGAGCGGCTGGCTCAGGTCGAGACCGGTTACTTCAGCGCCTAACGGGCCGTCGAACGGCGTGATTTCGATGGTCTGGTGTGGGGATAAGGTCGTCACGCGGGACTCGTAGTTCGATTCGGGAGGAAGCATGCGGGCTTTCCGGCGTTGGTGCTTAGGTTGGTACTTATGTACTTTGTTACCAAACCAACCAAGCAATACGCCGGAAAACCAACTCAGACGCCGAATTTAAGATTCCGTGCCAACAACGTCAACGAACCAAATCCCATACGCTTATCTGTTTTAGCGATAAACGAGCCGCTCCAATGGAGGAGCGGCCTTAACTACTCACTGGTTCACTGGTGGTTATGCGTCGGATCGCTGCAATGGGCGCATGCTCCCGGGCTGTCATTCCACGACGACCCCAGAATCAGGCTGCAGAAATTCAGGCGCTTGTACGTCGGGTCCTTGAGCGCGAGCACATCCGCTTTGACATTGCCGAACGTCGACTCCGGCTTTTTAATCGTCCCGCGGGCGAAGGCATCGATAATGCCCTCCTTGAAATTCACCTCGCGCGGATGCACGGCAACGACCTGCTTGCGCTGGGAATCGGTGAACTCGTCGTAGGCGAGACCGAGCACGTCCATCTCCACGCCCGCCGTGACCAGCGCGACCACCGGTTTCTTGTGCTGCGGAATGCCTGGCGTGGTGTGCAGCGCGATCGAATCCCACACTTGCTCGATATCCTGCTCCCCGATGCCGTAGCCCTTCAGGAAATCACGCGCCGTGTTGGCGCCGTCCACTTCGAAGCGCTCGGTGGCGCTGCTGTAGGCTTCGGTCAGGCCCATGTCGTGAAACATCGCGCCGATGTAAAGCAGCTCGGCGTCGTACTTCAACTGACGGCGCTCGCCTGCCAGCGCGCCGAACAGGAACACGCGGCGCGAGTGATGGTAGAGCAGGTCCGGCTCGGTATCGCGGACGAGTTCTGTCGCGGCGCGCGCCATGGCGCTGTCGGGAATCTGGATGCCGGCGATCGTGGTGGTCATATTCAATGCTCCTTGATGTTGAGCTTGATCTCGATACCGTGGGCGCCTTGCTAAAATGTGCGCGTTCAGGCGGTTCATCGGGAGAAGCTGAAGGGGTTGGACGACGAATCCAGTGTGGCGGCGCACCGTCATGGCTGCAATCGGCGCGGTGCGTCGAAGTCTGCCAACCACACGGCGTCTCCTGCCAGACGCGCAAAACGCGTGAAAAAACAGCCTTCTTCATCAGGAGCACGACCCCATGCGCAGCGTCGCCATCGCGATATTTCCGCAAGTGCAGGCGCTCGATGTAGCCGGTCCACTCGACGTATTCGCCGAAGCGAACGGCTTCCTGGCGCCGGACGAGGGTTACGAAATCACGCTGGTCGGCGCCGACGACGCGCCCGTGCGCGCCTCGAACGGCACGCGCATGCTCGCGGACCTGACCTTCGCGCAAGCACAGCAGCGCTATGACATTGCGCTCGTCGCGGGCGGTCCCGCGCTGCCCGTCGATCCTCCTGACCCGCGTTTGAACGCCTGGCTGCGCGAGGTCGCGTCACGCTGCGAGCGCTACGGTTCGATCTGCACCGGCGCGTTTGCACTCGGCCATGCCGGTCTTATCGATGGACGTCAGGTGACCACGCACTGGCAAAACGCGCCGCAACTCGCCCGGCAATTTCCACTGGCCCGGGTCGAGCTCGACCGCATTCATATCCGCGACGGGAATCTCGTGACATCGGCGGGGGTGACGGCGGGTATCGATGTCGCGCTCGCGCTTGTGGCCGAAGATCACGGCGCGCAGATCGCGCTGGCGGTGGCGAAACGGCTCGTGGTGTTTGCACAGCGCCGTGGCGGACAGTCGCAATTCAGTCCATACCTGAGCGCGCCCGCTGACGAGACGTCGCCTGCGGCGAAGGTGCAGGCGTACGTGATGGAACATATCGGCGAGCGGATGACGGTCGAAAAGCTGGCGCAGATCGCCGGCATGAGCGAGCGCAATTTCGCGCGTGCCTTCGTCGAGGCGACCGAACTTACGCCGCATGACTTTGTGGAGCGGGCGCGTATTGATGCAGCGCGTAATGCGCTCGAAAGCAGCACGACGCCGTTGAAGACGATCGCGTATGAATGCGGCTTCGGGACGGCGGACCGGATGCGGATTGTATTCAGGCAGCGTCTGGGGGTGTCGCCGAATGACTATCGACTGAGCTTTCAGAAGATCGGAACGGAGGGATGAGCAGGGTTTTCGTTGCATGCAGTAAGTGCGCGCCGCGATTGATGCCAAGGCGCCAGCAATATCTTCCGATACTCGCAGAACGGACGTAGCCCATCGACAGCGGTGAATGCTGTCTTCCGGGTACGAGACCTAAATCCGGGTCGCTCATCGCAGCCTTGCGACGCGCGTGCGGGACCACTTCATGCTCACACTGAGAACCTGGTCGGTTCAACGAGCCGCCATCTTTCAATATCCTTGGGACCAGGCGTACCTGTCAGACGATGGCGGTCAAAAAGCTGCCGTCCTTATCTACTCATGAATGTGTTCCCCGACGCTCCCGACGAGTCTCCCATTCAGGCCGCGCTTTTCGAATCGCTCGCGGCAGGCGCGATGATCGTAGGCGTGTACGACGCGGCCGACGTGCTGGTGTTCGCCAACGTAACGTTCACGAACGCGTTCGGCCTTGCCGGCATCACCAAGCCCATTACATTCGCCGACCTGATCCTGCATGGCGTGACGCATGGTTGCGGAACGCGTATCGACCTGGGCGATCCGATTGCGTTCATCGCCGATACCCAACAGCGGCGTCGCGCACGCCCGGGCCAGCGCACATTCGTGACCGATCTCGTCGATGGCCGCTGGTTCTGGATGACGGAAACGCTGCTGGACAACGGCTGGATCACCATCATGGGCGCCGAGATCACGCAGATGAAACGCGGTGAAGACGAACTCAAACGCTCGCGCGATGCCGCGTGGCTCGAATCGCGAACGGATGTGCTGACCGGCGTGTCGAACCGGCGCCATACGCTCGAAATGCTGGATGTCGCGCTGCGTGAATTCGTGCGGCCCGATGCACCCGTTTCGATCGCGCTGATTGATCTCGACGGTTTCAAGCGCATCAACGACCAGCATGGACACCTCGCCGGGGATGCCGTGCTGGCCGACTTCTCGCGGCTGTGCCGGAATTTCACGCGCCGCCAGGATACTGTCGGACGGATTGGCGGGGAGGAGTTTCTTATCATCCTGCCGGGAGCGTCGGTTGACGAGGCGTGGCCCGTGATGGAGGCGCTGAGGCAGGGCGTGGCCGATTCGCGGCCCAAGGTGCCGGGCGGCGCCGAGATCCATTACACGTTCTCGGCGGGCGTGGCTGCTATGGAACCATCCGATAAAGTAGAGGGCTTGCTGCGCCGTGCCGATGGCGCGTTGTATCGCGCCAAGCATGCAGGGCGCAATCGATTGGAGCGCGCTTGAGCGCCACTGGTTTTGGTCAATGCCTTGCAGCACCCGGAAACAATGAATCTGGAGATTTTAATGAACGATGCCTATGAACGACGCTCGCTGCTGCTGCACCTGGGCGATGTGCTGGAAGCGCTCTTTTGCCTGTCACGTACTGGCCAGCGCTATGCCACGCTGGGCGATGCGCTGACGCGCGAAGACTCGCTGGCTGGCTTTACCGTGCTCGGTTTTCTCGATGCCGGCATGTCGCCGCAGCAAGTCACCGAGCGTGCGACCGCGGCGTTTTTCCTTTGGCCCAAGTCCTTGCTCGATGAAGAATTGAACCGGTCGTCGCTGGCATCGACGGTGCAGCACGATCTGTTTGCCGGCAATCCGAAGGGCTGGGACGCGTACGTCAAGGAGCGCAGAAAAGAGGTGGCATGGTTTGCAGAAGGGTTGCAGGAGCCGCCGGCCGGCGCCGAACCAAAAGCGCCGGAATCGCGTATGACCCGCTGGCCCTGGCCTGACGTAACCAAGGCGTCCTGACTGTCTTCTGCCTGCGATCCTCGACCGTCAACTTCGTCACGCTGCCTGCTCGCGCGACAACACGGCTTGCAGGAAACTGCGTGTGCGGGCTTCCCGAGGCGCCGCGAAGATTTGCTGCGGCGGTCCTGCTTCTATCACGCGGCCGTGATCCATGACCACGACCGTATCGGCGACATCGCGCGCGAAATTCATCTCGTGCGTGACAATCAGCATGGTCATGCCTTCGCTCGCCAGCGTCTGCATGACCTGCAGTACCTCGCCGACCAGTTCCGGATCTAGCGCGGAAGTGGGTTCATCGAAGAGCATCACTTGCGGGCGCATCGCAAGCGCGCGTGCAATCGCCACGCGCTGTTTCTGGCCGCCGGACAACGTGCCCGGATAAACGTCGGCCTTCTGCTCGAGTCCGACCTTCGCGAGCAGGGCGCGCGCCTGACTCTCGGCTTCGGCAGCACTCACGCGAGCCAGTGAGCGTGGCGCGAGCGTGATGTTCTGCAGCACCGTCAGATGCGGGAACAAGTTGAACGATTGAAACACCATGCCGACGTCCTTGCGGATCCGGTTGAGCCCGTTCTCGTCGATCATCCGGCCGTTGTCCACCAGCGCATGGCCGCAGATCCGGACCGTGCCTTCTTCGGCCGTTTCCAGCCCGTTCAGGCAGCGCAAAAAGGTGCTCTTGCCCGATCCGCTCGGACCGATCACCACGATCACCTGCGACGGCTGCACGTCCATGTCGATACCGTGCAAAACGCGGTTCGCACCGAACGACTTCGCCAGTTGCCTGACAGAAACAATGGGTTCTTTCACGGTCGTGTTCATGGTCAGACTCTCCCGTCGGCACGCAACGACTTTTCGGTTTTACGCAGCACCAGCGACGTGGCGCTCGTGAGGATCAGGTAGATGAATGCGATGGCTATGTACACCTCCAGCGACCGGTACGACACGCTGATGATCTTCTCGCCTTCGTGCATCAGGTCGTTGATCGTCAGGAGCGAAACTAGCGCCGAGTTCTTGATCAACGCAATAAACTCGTTTCCAAGCGGCGGAATCATGCGCACGAACGCCTGAGGAAGGATTACTTTGCGCATCGCCATTCGATAAGGCATCCCAAGCGATCGTGCAGCTTCCATCTGACCACGGTCGACAGACTGAATCGAGCCCCGCACGATCTCCGACACATACGCGCCGCTATAGACGCCGAGCCCGAGCACGCCGCACGCAAACGCGGGCAGCATGATGCCGAACTGCGGCAGTCCGAAGAATAAAATGAAGAGCTGCACGAGCAGCGGCGTGCCGCGTATGAACGTGAGATAGGCGGTGCAGATGCCATAGACCACGCGCCGCTGCGGCGCGAGTCTGCCGATACCCACCATCAGGCCGAGCACGCAGCCGAGCACGAGCGAACATGCCGTGACTTCGATGGTCGTCGCAGCGCCGGCCGCAAGCGCTTCCCAGCCGCCCCATACCGGGGAAAAGTCGAGCGTCATCGTTTATTCCTCAATGCTGCGGCGCTCACTGCTTGCCGAACCACTTGGTCGTCAGCGCGTCGTAGGTGCCGTTTGCACGTAAGGTCTGCAATGCCTTGTTCATCTGCGCGGTCAGCGCGGTTTCGTCCTTGCGCAGCGCGAAGCCGTACAGTTCCGTGGTGAGGCCCTTGTCCAGCACGCGCACGTTCTGCTGCACCTTCGCATACTGCACGGCGGCGGGGCGCCCCGTGACAGCAGCATCGGCGCGGCCGATGTTCACCAGATCGAACATCTCCTGATTCTTTTCAACTTCCACGCGCTGCACTTTCGGGTAGTTGTCTTTCAGGAACGACACCGATTTCGTGCCGACCTGCACGGTCACTTTCTTGCCGTCGAGATCGGCGGGCGTCTTGATCGACGTGTCGTTCTTGCGCACGAGTACCGCGAGGCCTCCCTTGTAATAGGGATCGGTGAAATCGACGACCTTGCGGCGTTCATCCGTCATGTAGATGCCGGAAGCAGCCACGTCGAAGCGATTAGCGATCAGCCCTGGAATCAGCCCCTTGAAGTCGATGTCCACCCATTGCACTTTCTTGCCCATTGTCTTGGCCATTGCCTCGATCAACTCGATATCAAACCCCGTGCGCTTGCCGTCCTGTACGAATTCGAGCGGCGGAAAAGTGGCATCGGTAGCGACGCGGATGGTGTCGTCGGCGGCTCGCGCGGCGGGAGCTGCAAAGACGATGGCGAGCGCGAATGCACAAAGTGCCTGGGTAAGTTTCATGCTGGTTTTCCTTGTAGCGTGGGCAAGTTGTTTAAAAGTGAAGGTGAGCGTTCAGAGCTTGTAGCTGATGCGGTCCGCGGCGGCGCGCGTCAATTGCGCCAGTTCGGCTTCGCGTCCCGCAATGCGCGCGACCGGAGCCATCAATGTAATGGTTCCTTCCAGACGGCCCGTATCCGATACAAGCGGCGCGCTTACGCCCCACACGCCGATATCGACTTCGCTCTCGCTTGTTGCAAAGCGCCGGCGCCGGATGTCGTCGAGTTGCGCGCGCAGCGCGGCAGCGGCTTTCGGGTCGTCGGCGGTGTGGTCGGCAATCAAGGTATTGGCGCGGGCTTCGGGCAGGAACGCGAGCAATGCTTTCGCCGATGCGCCGCGTGTCAATGGGTGCGTGCGGCCGCGCGCAAACGAGCAGCGCAGCGGCTGGTCGCTTTCGATCATTGCAAGGCACACGACATCGTCATTGATCGGCACGAGCAGGCCGACGCTCTCGCCGGTTCGCTGCACGAGTGCGCGGATCTCGTCGCGGCTTTGGGTCACGAGTTGCGCGTTCTGGTCGAAGCCCCATGCGAGTTGCACGCTGGACGGCCCCGGTTCGAACAGACCGGAACTCGCATGCTCCTGCAAGAATCCCCAGTGCTTGAGCGATGTCAGCAACCGGTACACCGTCGACAGCGGCGCGCCGATTTCCGCCGCGATCTGCTTGGCGCCGATTGGCCGTCCCGCGCGCGCGACCGCAGTCAGCGCATAAAGTACGCGGTCAATAACGGAAGACGATTCGGAGGGTTGCTTCATGAGCGACAGTCTCACTCGCCAATTCTCAAAAAAGGAATTTAATTCTTATCCAGTGGGAAAATAAATTCGGGACGGACCGCGTTTTCGATGCGGCGACGAGTTGACGGGCAGAAAAACGCAGCATGCAGGAGAATCCGGGCGACGCACCCGCCCGAGTGCTAGACGAAAACGAGTGCCAATACGAATGCGAATGCGAAAGCGCGCGGCATCCTCAAGGATCGAGCCATGGACTATCTGACCAGCCTCAAAGTATTCCGCGCGGTGGTGGAGGCGAAGAGTTTCACGCGCGCCGCCGATATCCTTGGTGTATCGCCGCCGGTGGTTTCCCGCGCGATAGCCACGCTTGAGCAGCGGTTGGGCAACCGGCTTTTTCACCGCACCACGCGGCACATCTCGCTGACGGAAACCGCCGAGCAATTTTTCGCGGGCTGTTCGCGAGTGCTGGACGAACTCGAGGCGCTTGAATCGCAGGCCTCGAATCGTGCGACCGACCCGACCGGCATGCTGCGTATTGTTGCTCACACCACGGCGACGGTTAACCGGCTGGTGCCGCTGATCGCGACCTTCCGCCGCCGTTATCCCCTGGTCGGACTCGATGTGACCCTGACCGAGCGTCCTGTAGATCTGGTGGCGGACGGTTATGACCTCGGTATTGTCTTGCCGTTCATGTTGACGAGCGACACCACCGTCACGCGGCTGCTTGAACGCATGCCGCTTTCGATTGTGGCGACGCCGGGATATCTGGAAGGCAAGCCGCGCCTTGTGCATCCATCCGGGCTCGCCGAGCATGAGTTCGTTGCCATGCAGGCATCGGTTCGCAAGCCGATGTTGACCTTCCGGCTTGGTGGCAGCGAAGAAATCACGGTGCCGTTGAAGTCGGATGTGACATCGAACAATGCGGTGTTGAATCGCGAACTGGTGCTGCAGGGTTTTGGTTTGGGCTTGTTGCCGATGGCGCTCGTGGGGGGAGAGCTCGCGGCCGGGACGTTGGTCTCGGTGCTGGACAACTTCGAAATAGTCGATGGGGCGATCGAGATTCGTTTGGCTTATAGCAGCCGGACTTTGTTACCGGCGAAGGTGCGTGCGTTTATTGAGCACGCTTCGGAGTTTTTTGAAGAGTAAAGGGCGGTTTTTTTCGTTGGCACTCGGGCGGGGTTTTTTCGTTCGCACTCGGTTAGGGTTTTGGGGCGCGGGCGGTGCAGTGGCCGGAGTCAGTGTCGGGTTGGTGCTGCGTACGTTAGCGCGAGTTTAATGTTGCCAATATTTTTATCACTATTAGCCAGGGTATTTCCGTTCGCACTCGGTCAGGGTTTTGGGCGCGGCGCTGATGGTAGGTGGTCGGGGTCAATGCTGGGTTGCTACTGCTTACGTTAGCGCGGGTTCAATGTTAGCTATATTTTTTATCACTATTAGCCACTGTGCGTGGCGGCACTTCATTTCTTTGTCCAACGGCGACAAAGAAACGAAGCAAAGAAAACGCCTCCCCACAATCTGTATTAAGTGTCCCCAGCGTGCAGGCCACTGCTTTTGGTTCCCGTGTAGCACGGTGCTCGCTAGAACCACGCTGCGTTGAAACCCTCCTTCTCGCGAATTCTTACATCCCCACGCTTCGCCACCAGTGCTCTCGGGCGAGATCGATGGCCCACGGACCAATACGGCCTCACGCGTCTTTAGGGTTTCGTGGACTGCGTGATCCGTGCGACCTTTTAGGCGTGGCTGCGCGTAGCGTGCAATAGGTTTGGGCACCAGCACGCCAGAAGAATAGTGGAATGCCCCTCGCGCTACGCGCGAACCGCCCCTGCAATCACGACACACCGAATAGCTTGCAGCAACCGCAAATACGGGTCAGGCCGCAGAAGTTCGTGGAAGCATCGATCTTGCCCGAGAGCACTGGTGGCGAAGCGTGGGGATGTCAGGATTCGCGAGAAGGAGGGTTTCAAGTGTCCGTGGCTTTGCGAGCACCGTGCTACGCGGGAACCAAAAGCAGTGGTCTGCACGCTGGGGACACTTAAAACAGATTGTGGGAAGGCGTTTTCTTTGCTTCGTTTCTTTGTCGCCGTTGGACAAAGAAATGAAGTCCCGCCACGGACAGTGGCTAATAGTGATAAAAAATTTAGCCAACATTGAACCCGCGCTAACGTACGCAGCAGCAACCCGGCATTGCCCCCAACCGCCGCCGGTAGCACACCCCGTAAAAACCCGAGTGCGAACGCTAACAACCTGCCGCCACAGACAGTGGCTAATAGTGATAAAAAATATAGCCAATATTGAACCCGCGCTAACGTAAGCAGCAGCAACCCGGCACCGACCCCGACCACCGCCGGCAGCAGCACCAACCCACCCCCCGCGCGCGCCCCAACCGCGCGCTCCCTCGATTGATAACAAATCCGTCATCAATCTGATTCAGATAAAAACAGTTGACCTCGTGCATATACACACATAACCTGTGCACATGCACACACGTCCTCCCCGCCATGACGATTGTTTTGCCATCCGGCAGGCCGCGCGCCACATCTCCCAGCTATACGAGCGGCACTTGTCCGCTGTTCACCTCACGCCCACGCAATTCAGCATCGTGTCCGCGCTCGAACGCGCCCCCGACATGACGATGGCCGATCTCGCCCAAGCCATGGTGATGGAGCGCACCACGCTGGTCCGCGTGCTGCAGCCGCTGCTGCGCAGCGGCCTCGTATTGGCAGAGCTGGGCGGGCCGTGCCAGCGGCGCCTCCAACTGACGCTGACCGAAAGCGGCCACACAAAGCTCGCCGATGCCCTTCGTCACTGGCAAGCAGCGCAAGACGAGTTCGAGACGAAGTTCGGGCGCCGGGAAGCCGCGCGTCTAAGGCGCGAGCTGTTTCGCCTGACAGGCGAGTGAAGAGCTGAACCCCGGAGACGAACCTCCGCGCAGAACCCTCAGCGCCGAACCTCAGCGCCCCCCCCGGAGCCGGCCCTTAGCGCCGAGTCGCACCTAAAACAATTCGATGCAACCAACAGGAAACGCCATGACCACTCCCTCCACGCCGCTACCGTCCACTGCCGCCCCCACGGCCGAGCGCGGCGCGCGGCGGCCTTTTCGCATCGGCTGGATGCCGCTCGCGATCATCGTGGTGCTGATCGTAGTGCTCGCCGCCGCGACTTACTGGCTCACCGTGCTGCGCTTCGTGCAAAGCACCGACGACGCCTACGTGGGCGGCAACGTGACAGTAATGGCACCGAAGGTAAACGGTTTTGTGACTGAACTCCTGGTCACCGACAACCAGCGCGTAAAAGCAAACCAAGTGCTGATCCGGCTCGACTCCCGCGACTACGACGCCAAACTCGCGCAAGCCAATGCTGAAGTGCAAAGCGCGCGCGCCGCTGTCGCCGAACTCCAGGCGAAGGAGCAGTTGCAAGCCGCCGTGATCAACCAGAGCCAGGCGGAAGTACGGGCGTCATCGGCGGAAGTGACGCGCAGCGCGTCGGACCAGACACGCTACCGGCAACTCGTGAAAGACGAAGCGGTGTCGAACCAGGTGGTCGAACGCGCCGACGCGGATTACCTGAAGGCCCGCGCGACGCTCGATAACAGCAACGCGGCATCGCTTGCCGCCACGCGCCAGCTTGCAGTGCTGGCCGCGCAGATCGACGATGCCCGTGCGCGCGTCGCCACCGCTGAAGCATTGCGGCGCGTGGCTGAATTGAATGTGGAGTACACGACCATCCGCGCGCCCGTGGACGGCTATGTCGGCAACCGGACGGCGCGTGTCGGCATGCTCGCGAACACGGGGGCGTCGCTGCTCACCATCGTGCCCGCCGACGGCTTGTGGGTCGATGCGAACTTCAAGGAAGACCAGCTCAAGAAGATGCAGGTGGGCGACCGCGTGGAGGTCTCGCTAGATGCCTCCAGCGAGATCATCCAGGGTCATGTGGAAAGCCTGGCGCCCGCGACCGGCGCGACCTTCAGCGTGCTGCCGCCCGAGAACGCCACCGGCAACTTCACGAAGATCGTGCAGCGCGTGCCGGTGCGGGTCCGCCTCGATGTGCCTGCGAATATGCAGAACGTGCTGCGCGCCGGGCTCTCGGCGACTGTCAAGGTTCACCTCGACAGCGCGAGCCGCTCATGACCTCCGCCGCTGCGCGAAACCCCGCCGATCAGCCCACAAAACAGCGCATTCTCGCCTTCGCGCTGATGTGCCTCGGCTTCTTCATGGCGACGCTCGATATCCAGATCGTGGCGTCGTCGCTGAAGGATATCGGCGGCGGGTTGTCGGCGAGCCAGGACGAACTCTCGTGGGTGCAGACGTCCTACCTGATCGCGGAAATCCTCGTGATCCCCATGTCCGGCTGGCTCTCCAAAGTGTTCTCCACGCGCTGGCTGTTCGCGGCATCGGCGGTGGGTTTCACCATCACGAGCATGCTGTGCGGCCTTGCATGGGACATCAATTCGATGATCATCTTCCGCGGCTTGCAGGGCGCGCTCGGCGCCGCGATGATCCCGACCGTCTTCACCACGGCGTTCGTGCTGTTTCCCGGCAAGCAGCGGGTGATTGCATCCACGACGATCGGCGCGCTCGCTTCGCTCGCGCCTGCCATCGGTCCGGTGATCGGCGGCTGGATTACATCGCAATGGTCGTGGCACTGGCTGTTCTATCTGAACCTCGTGCCGGGACTCGTGGTGGCGTTTCTCGTACCGAAGTTCGTGCATATCGATGAGCCGGATCTGTCGCTATTGAAGAAGGGCGATTACATCGGCATTGCGCTGATGTCGGGTTTTCTCGGCTGCCTCGAATACGTGCTCGAGGAAGGCCCGCGCAAGAACTGGTTCGGCGACGATGTCATCATCATCTGCACCTGGATCTCCGCGATCTGCGGTTTCCTGTTTCTAGTTCACGCCTTCACCGCGAAAGATCCCGTCGTCGATCTGCGCGCGCTGGCTGTCAGGAACTTCGCGATCGGCAGTTTGCTGTCGTTCGTCACGGGCATCGGCATCTTCGTCGCGGTGTTTCTTACGCCGCTGTTCCTCGGTCGCGTGCGCGAACTGGATTCGCTGCAGATCGGCATTGCGCTGCTTTCAGTGGGCGTGTTCCAGTTGCTTTCCATTAGCGCCTACGCGTTCATCTCACGTCTTATCGACATGCGCTGGTGCCTGCTTTTCGGCCTCGTTTGCTTCGGCCTCGGCTGCTATTTCTATGTGCCGCTCACGAACGATTGGGGCTGGCAACAACTCTTGTTGCCGCAGGCACTACGCGGGATTGGCCAGCAATTCGCGATACCGCCCATTGTCACGATGGCGCTCGGTTCATTGCCGCAATCGCGTCTCAAGTCCGCAAGCGGCCTGTTCAACCTGATGCGCAATCTCGGCGGCGCAATCGGGATCGCGGTCAGCGCGACCATGCTCAACGATCGCCTGAATTTTCACTATCAGCGGCTCAGTGAAAGCGTCACGACGGGCAGCCCGCAAACCGCGACGTTCTTGTCGCGACAGTTCGCGCACTGGGGATCGGTGGCCGGGGACGCGCTCAACGTCACCAACGCGGGGCTCGCCAATCTCCATGCGCTGGTGTACCGCGAGGCGCTCGTGATGACCTTCTCCGACACCTTCTACGTCCTCGCGATGTGCTTCGTTATCGGCATTGCCAGCTTGATTTTCGCGCGGCCGATTGGCGCCGCGCCGCCTTCTCCTGACGCTCATTGAGGTCGACCATGTATAAAGTTTTATTGGCGCTGGCAGCAAGCCTCGCGCTTGCGGCGTGTGCCGTTCAACCTGCAAGTCACGCGGATTTACCGTCCACGGTGAAGTCGGTTGCACCATCGAACTGGAGCGTCGACGCCCCGCAAGATAGTGCCGACGCCGCCACGTGGTGGCTGCAATTCGGGGACCCGGTGCTGCACGAACTGGTGACATCGGTGCTGAGCCAGAACCTGGATGTGCAAGCCGCGCTCGAGCGCGTGAAGCAGGCCCAGGCCGTCACCACGCAGCGTCGCGCGGCGCTCTTGCCGGAACTCGATGCAACCGCCACAGCCGCGGATGTGCGCCAGAATACGCCGCCGCCGCTAGGGTATGTGCGTCAGGCCGGTTTTGGCCTCGCGCTTAGCTGGACTCCCGATGTATTCGGCGGCGAACGTCTGGAACTGCTGGCAGCCGAGGCGCAATTGACGGGCCGCCAACATGCCGTCGATGAACTTCGTCTTGCACTCGCGGCCAACACGGCGTCCGCCTATGTCGATTTGCGCTGGGCGCAGAGCGAGCAAGAGATCCTTCAGGACAACGTCGCGATCCGCGAACGCGCGCTGCGGCTCACGCAGGAACGCATGCAGTACGGCCTTTCGACAAGACTCGACGTCGCGCGCGCACAGAATCAACTGAGCGAGTTGCAGTCGCGCTTGCCGCGTACGGCATCGGCCATTCAACATCAGTTGAGCCTCATCGCCGTGTACTCGGGACGCACGCCGGAATCCGTCGATACCCTCGTGCTCGCCACGCCCGCGACCATCCCGACGCCTTCCAGCGCCGTGCCGCAGATGCTGCCTTCAGAAGCGCTGCTGCGTCGTCCCGATGTGCGCACCGCTTACGCCGAAGTTACGCAGCGGGCAGCGGAAGTGGGCGTCGCGAATGCGGATCGCTACCCGAAGTTTTCGTTGCAACTGACCGACGGTTTGCTGGCGTCGTCGTATCTCGGCTTGCCCACGCTCACCGACAATCTCTTTAGCGCCGCCCTTAACGCAACCAGTCCGATCTTCAACGCCGGGCGCATCACGGCAGGTATCGAGCAGAGTGAAAGCCGCATGCGCGAATCTGATCTCCGTTTGCGGCAGACCATGCTGCAGGCATTAAAAGATGTCGAAGATACGCGAAGCGATCTCGTCAGCACGTCGGAGCAGGCGGAGCGCCTGAAGGACGCGTTGCAATCCTCCGACCAGTCGCTGCGCCTCTCCACGCAACTCTATAAGGGCGGTGCGACTGGTTTTCTCGATGTGCTCGCGGCGCAAGAGTCGTATCTGCAGGACTCGGATGCGCTGAATCAGGCGCGGCGCGAACACGCGCTGGCGGCGGTCGCGTTGTACCGTTCGCTCGGCGGCGGCTGGAGCGAGACGAAGCAGGAGTGATGCACCGCATATGCGTCGCGCCTCGCTCGGGTAACATCGGGCATCGTCCGGATATAAGTTGCCCACCACCCGCATGGCACTCAAAAACCTGTTGAGACGGCTGGACCTGACCACGCTGCAACTCTTCCTCGCCGTCTATGAGGAGGGCACGCTGACCCGCGCGGCCGAGCGCGAGGCCATCGCGATATCGGCGGCGAGCAAGCGGCTGCTCGAACTCGAACAGGCCGTGGGCGCGACGCTGTTCGTGCGCCGCGCACGCGGCATGGAGCTCACGCCCGCCGGCGAAACCCTGCTGCATCACGCACGCCGCGTGCTGCGCGATGTTGAAAATATCGGCATTGAACTGGCTGAGCATGCGACCGGCGTGCGGGGTTACGTGCGCATGATGGCGAACCTCTCGGCTATCGTCGAGTTCCTTCCTGAAGACCTGCGCGCGTTTTTCTCGATGAACGAGCGCATCAAGCTCGATCTTGAAGAGCGCCCAAGCAGCGGCGTGGTGGAGGGCATAGCCGACAGCCTCGCCGATGTCGGCATCTGCTCAGGCGAAGCCGACACGCGCGGTCTCGATGTCTCGCATTATCGGCATGACTCGCTCGTCGTCGTGATGCGCGAGGATCATCCGCTAGCCGGCCGCGAGCAAGTCGCGTTCGTGGAAACGCTCGACGGCGATCATGTCGGGCTGCATGCGGCCAGTTCCATCAACCTACGCACCCATATGGCTGCGCGCCAGGCGGGTAAACCATTGCGGCTGCGCATTCAGGTGCCGGGCTTCGATGCGGTTTGCCGCATGGTGCAGGCCGGTCTGGGCGTGAGCGTGCTGCCGCTCAAGGTCTTCAACACCGTGGGCCGTCCGCTCGGACTCGCCGCCGTCACGCTCGATGAACCGTGGAGCCAGCGCGATCTTATCGTCGTGGTGCGCGATGTCGCCGCACTGCCACCGGTGAGCCGGATGCTGTTCGATCATCTGCTGGCGGTGGAGGGCCGTGAGCGGGGCAGTGCTAGTTGAGTGTTTGCCGTCAGCGTTCGCCATTCGCGAACGGTCGTTGGTGAAATGCGGTTGGACGCGGGGCGCCGCTCGCTCCTAAGCTGTCTCCAGATCAGATACAACCGGAGACGAACACCATGGCTGGACCGCTCGCAGGCATTCGCGTCATAGAGATCGGCACTCTTATTGCAGCACCGTTCGCCGCCCGCATGATGGGGGAATTCGGCGCGGACGTCATCAAGATCGAAGCGCCGGACAACGGCGATCCGCTTCGCAAATGGCGAAAGCTGCACGAAGGCACGTCGCTCTGGTGGTATCTGCAATCGCGCAACAAGAAATCCGTATGCGTGAATTTGAAGTCCCCGGATGGTGTCGATGTCGTCAAGCGTCTCGCTGCGGACGCCGATGTTGTCATCGAAAATCTTCGTCCTGGAGCGCTCGAAAAACTCGGCCTCGGCTGGGACGTCCTGCACGCACTCAATCCCAAACTCACGATGGTCCGCATCTCCGGGTACGGTCAGTCCGGGCCGTATCGCGATCGTCCGGGATTCGGCGCGATCGGCGAGGCCATGGGCGGTATCCGTTATACGACTGGCGAAGCCAATGGCGCACCGGCTCGTGTGGGCGTGAGTCTTGGCGACTCGCTGGCTTCGCTGCACGGGGTGATCGGTGCGCTGATGTCGATCCTGCGCGTAAAGACGGGGCAGGGCGAAGGGCAAGTGGTGGATGTATCGCTTGTTGAAAGTGTCTTCAATCTGATGGAAAGCCTTATTCCCGAATACGACCTGCTCGGTCACGTGCGCGAACGCAGCGGCGGCGCGTTGCCGGGCATTGCGCCGTCGAACACGTACCCGACAGAAGATGACGGTTATGTCGTGATCGCCGGTAATAGCGATCCGATCTTCAAGCGCCTCATGCACGTAGTGGGCCGTCCCGATCTCGCCGATGACCCCGCGCTCGCCCGCAACGACGGCCGCGTCGCGCAGAACGCGCTGCTTGATGAAGCGATCGCCGCGTGGACCTCGCATCATTCGACCGACGACGTGCTGATCGCACTCGAGGCGGCGGAAGTGCCTGCGGGAAGGATCTATTCCGCCGCCGACATTGTCGCGGACCCGCACTATCAGGCGCGTGACATGCTGCTCGATGCAGCGTTGCCCGGCGGGGTATCGGTGAAGATGCCGGGCATTGTGCCCAAACTCTCCGATACCCCGGGCGAAGTTCGCTGGCAAGGCCCGACGCTCGGAGAACATACGGATTCCGTACTATCCAGTCTGGGATTCGATTCAGAGGATGTCGCGCGGCTTCGCAGCGAAGGCGCGGTGCAATAAACACCGCAACACACGTCATACCCTCCCTTCAACACCACGATAAACACATATGACCGGACGGCCACGCCAGTCCGGCAAGGAGACGATCATGAGCGATCTTGGCGCCACCGCGGCCGTACCGCAGGCACAGAGCGAAAACGACTTGAAAGCGATAATCAGCAAGGTCGCGTGGCGGCTGATGCCGCTGATCATGATCTGCTATTTGTTCGCTTTTTTCGACCGCATCAACATCAGCTTCGCGAAATTTCAGTTGCAAAGCGACCTGGGTTTCTCTGACACCGCCTACGGTCTCGGCGCGAGCCTCTTCGTGATCGGCTACGTATTGTTCGAAGTACCAAGTAATCTGATGCTTTACAAAGTCGGTGCCCGCCGCTGGATCGCGCGCATCATGATTTCGTGGGGACTCGCCACCAGCGCGATGGTGCTGGTCGGCAACGAATGGCAGTTTTACGCGCTGCGCTTCATCATCGGGGCGATGGAAGCGGGCTTCGCGCCGGGCGTGCTGTACTACCTCACGCTGTGGTTTCCGGCGAGTCATCGCGGCCGCATCACCTCGATGCTGTTTCTCGCTTCGGCATTTTCCGGACTTGTCGGCGCGCCGCTGTCGGGTCTTGTTCTCGGACATATGGATGGCGTGTTCGGCATTCGCGGCTGGCACTGGCTGTTCCTGCTCGGGGGCTTGCCGTGCATCGTGCTCGGCATCCTGGTGCTCAAGCTTCTGAAGGACCGTATCGAGGACGCCGGATGGTTGAGCACCACGGAAAAGTCGCTGCTGGCGAGCCGGATTGTCCAGCCTACCTCGCACGCCGGCGCCGGCAGTTCATTGCTGGGGGCGATCAAGACGCCAGGATTCTTGACGCTTGGCCTGATCTATTTCCTGATCCAGGTCGCATCGTATGGCCTGAACTTCTGGGCGCCGCAATTGATCCGTAGCGCCGGCACACACAATCCGACCACCATCGGCTTGCTGACGGCTATTCCATATATTTGCGGCGCGATTTGCATGGTCGTGGTGGGACGTTTATCCGATGCCTCCGGCGAGCGCCGCAAGTTCGTGTGCGGACTCCTGCTGATGGCTGCGATCGGCTTTTTCGCCGCCGGCATCTTCGATAAACAGACCGGCTTGCTGATTGTCGCGCTCGGCGTAATGGGCGGGGGCGTGGTGGCTTCCATCCCGGCATTCTGGGCGCTGCCGCCCAAGCTTTTGACGGGAGCCGGCGCGGCGGGCGGCATTGCGTTGATCAACACGCTGGGGCAGCTTGGCGGCATAGTCAGTCCGGTGATGGTCGGGCGGGTCCGCGATCTGACCGGCAGCACGACACCGGCGCTGTACGCGATCGGTGCGATGAGCCTGATCTGCGCCTTGATCCTCATGTTCGGCCTGCCGGCGACATTGCGGCAGAAGGATCCGTCGGAGTCTCGCGCTTCGAGCGCGTAAAAAGGCGCTGGGTTCGATTGCGTTGCTAGCCAGGGCGCCGTTTTCAATGTGAGTTGAAACGGCGCTTTTTTATGCTTCGACCGTCAGGGTGGCAACGGAAACGAACCGGTTTGCCGTGCGTGCCGGCCGCCCGTTGTCCTCGCGCAATGCAGGCCGCATTTCTCGCGGATGAAGCGCCGTCACGTTCCAATATATAAAAGTCAAATGTTCGAAATATCCGGCCGCGATCAGATAGCTATGAAAAACCGGGAAACCTTTATTGAATAGTTTGGGCTTGGTTAATCGCGTGTATTAACGTGTGACGATTAGTTTTTCAGTATGTCAACACGATCAAAATTAAAAGTTCATCCGGAATCAGGCCAAAAGTACCGTTTGTGATCTGCATTGGTAAGTCGCCTGGAAATTGCGACCGGCATACCTCAAGCAGTTCTTTAAAAATCGTCGCGGCGCATCCGTCCCGCAAGCACTTCCGCGGTCGTCGCAGAAGCGCTTGACCTTCGATTTGCCTTGCCCTAAGCAACAATTGGGCGCATTCTTAATCGTTCCGATGCCGATGACCGCCTTTTTGCATATCGGGCCTTCAGAAAATGATTTCCACGACGGTCAGCGCAGTGTGTCCAGCGAGTGCGTTATGACCATCCATATGACCGAATATCGCGGCTATGCATTGCGCGCTTATTCGCAGCAGATTTTCCCGCCGCATGGCGATCCATTTGCCAAAGGCCCCAAGCGGTTTTCCGCGATTGTCCAGATTGACGCGGTACCGTCCGACAGCGCGACGTCGAAGCGCTACTCGCCGGCCCTGAAGGGCGCCGAGCCGGCCAACGCCGACGACGCGATCGAGCTCGCCATGCAGTATGGCCGCGACATCATCGACGGCAAGGTTCAGGCCGGCGCACTTTATAACGCGCGAAGCGGGCGCTTTTCGCGCTCGCTACGGCGGTTTCAACCGGCTGTTGCGCCGGCATCGCCTGCCGCGTCCGTGCCTTCGCAGCCGGACAGCGAGAAAGGCACATGAGCGCCACATGACGCCACATGAACAACGCAGCATAAGTAATGAAGCATGAGCAGCGCCGCAAGCGGCAACGCTCGAAGCACCCAGCGTGACAAGGCCTCGGGGCATCGCGCAATAACCGAAAGAGCAACATCATGAACGACACTGTAAGAAGCTACCGCGGCCTCGAAATCTATCCGCTGATCTATCCGCACAAGCCTCGCGGTCCGGACGGCTCGCGCCATTACGACTCAGGCTTCGACGCCGCCGTGAAGATCTCCCGCCGCGGTGTCGACGACAGCACTACGACCAGCCGCGTGTATCGCGTGCCGGGCACGGGTCCGTTCAGCGGCTCGGGTGAAGCGCGGCTTGCGTCCACGCGTTATGCCGAACGGCTCATCGACGGGAACGTCGTGGGCGAATCGATCGCCGACCTATGAGTTACTCGCTCGATCATTCGCTGTCGGCCGCCCCGCGCGACACGCAATCGGCCGATAAGCCGGCCGCATGGGCCAACTACAACGTAGCGGCTTCGTCCAGGCGCGCGACGGGCGGGACCATGCCCACGCTGCGCGTGACGCGGCTGAATGACAAGCGGGTGATCTATCCGTTTGTCGGCTGCGCGGACATGCCGCTTTTCCCCGATGCACAAAGCGCGCGTGACTACGCCCAGAGCTATGGTGCAAGCCTGGTGGATGGCGACATCGCAGTGCCGGAATGACGTGTTTCTCTCAAGCCGCAGCGCGAGCTACGGCTGAGATAGTTACATAAGTTGTCTAAGCGCTATCCGAAATAGCTTGACACCGCTTCCCTTGGCACGTAATCTGAGGGTCGAAGTATTCAAGAAGCTCGATTGCTGTTCATCATTCTGCCTCGTTATCTCCGCGGTATTTGTTGTCCTCTCACTTCCTTGAAGCTTCTCTCGCCTCATTCAGAGGTTGCATCATTTTTATATTTTCAAGGAATTTTTATGGATACCGGTATCGTTAAGTGGTTCAACGACAGCAAGGGCTTCGGCTTTATCACGCCTGACGCAGGCGGCGACGATCTCTTCGCCCACTTTTCGGAAATTCGTAGCGACGGCTTCAAGACGCTCGCCGAAAACCAAAAGGTTAGCTTCGAAACCAAGCAAGGCCCGAAGGGTCTGCAAGCTTCGAACATTACCCCGCTGTAATTGGTGGTGTAGTTGATTTAACGTGTGAGCTGGTTTGCGCCGGTTCACACGAGCAGTACACGTTTTCGCGGAGCTTCGGCTCCCGGTTGCGGAAGCCGCTTTTGTTGTTTAGTTGAACGGCGCCGCCACCACCAGCATTGCACCTGTCTGCCTCTGCTTGCATCTGTTTTGCACTTCCACTTTAGTCGGTCGCTTTAGTCCCCCTGCAATCTCCTGCAACTCCGCTGCCACACGTCGCGATATAGCTTCGAGCGTTTTTTTTCGTCGCCGCGTTTGTGCTTTGGGCTGCTGTCTGCTGTTTTCTGCTGCGCCTCTGCGAATTTTACGGCCTCGTGCCAATCATCAACGCGTTCGACATTCGTGTTTGTCGGGCAGCGTTTGTTCGTGTGGTTCAATCATGCATAACTCTAATATTTACCAGTACAACGGCTATAAAGTTGTTCCTTCCGCGCATCGTTTGCCTGATGGCTCGTTTGCGTCGAACCTTTTGCTTGAGCGTAATAGCGGCAGCGAAAAGGGCAATCTCTATCAGTTTCACGTTCTTGACTATTTCAAGGATGAAGCGCAAGCGCTTGGTCATTCACGGAAGTGGGCCCGGAATTGGGTCGATAGCCGCGGCTAAGAAGTGGTTTTGGCCAAGGTATTTTCGTTCGCACTCGGTCAGGGTTTTGGGCGCGGGGCTGATGGTCGGCGGTCGGGGTCAATGCTGGGTTGCTACTGCTGACGTTAGCGCGGGTTCAATGTTGGCGATATTTTTTATCACTATTAGCCACTGTCCGTGGCGGGACTTCATTTCTTTGTCCAACGGCGACAAAGAAACGAAGCAAAGAAAACGCCTCTCCACAATCTGTATTAAGTGTCCCCAGCGTGCAGACCACTGCTTTTGGTTCCCGCGTAGCACGGTGCTCGCTAGAACCATGGATGTTTGAAACCCTCCTTCTCGCGAATCCTGACATCCCCACGCTTCGCCACCAGTGCTCTCGGGCAAGTTCGATAGCCCACGGACCAATCCGGCCTCACGCGCCTTGCAAGTTAGTGGACTGCGTGATCCCGCGTGACCATCCTGCGCGAGGGGCGCGCATAGCGCGCAATACGTTTAGCGAATCACCAGAAAAATAATAGAACGCTTCTCGCCAGGCGCGAGCAATCGCGCCAGAGATTACCACGCCCTGGAAACTTCACCTCACACCTTAAATGCGGTTGAGGCCGAACAACCTCTTACGCGTATTGAACTAGCCCGAGAGCACTGGTGGCGAAGCGTGGGGATGTAGGGATTCGCGAGAAGGAGGGTTTCAAGTGTCCGTGGTTTTGCGAGCACCGTGCTACGCGGGAACCAAAAGCAGTGGTCTGCACGCTGGGGACACTTAAAGCAGATTGTGGGAAGGCGTTTTCTTTGCTTCGTTTCTTTGTCGCCGTTGGACAAAGAAATGAAGTCCCGCCACGGACAGTGGCTAATAGTGATAAAAAATTTAGCCAATATTGAACCCGAGCTAACCTAAGCAGCAGCAACCCAGCATTGACCCCGACCGCCGGCCATCAGCCCCGCGCCCCAAAAAACCGACCGAGTGCGAACGCTAACAACCTGCCGCCACGCACAGTGGCTAATAGTGATAAAAAATTTAGCCAACATAGAACGCGCACTAACGTAAGCAGCAGCAACCCAGCATTGACCCCGACCACCGACCATCAGCCCCGCGCCCAAAAAACCCGACCAAGTGCGAACGCAAACAACCTGTCGCCACGCGCAGTGGCTATTAGCGATAAAAATACAGCCAGCATTGAACCCGCGCTAACGTAGGCAGCATCCCACCACTGACCCTGAGCACCTCCGGTAGCCCGCCCCTCCGAAAACCCGAGTGCGAACGCAAATAACCGCCACGCGCAGCAAACCACCCCCAAAAGCGGCCCAAAGCTGGCCGCACCCAGCAAATCAAGACTGCCGCCGCTGCGGTATCGAAAAATAGGTAGTGAGCATTTCGGCCAAACGCCAAGTGGCGCAGGGCCTCCGGCAATGAGCATCGAATCCGGCGTCTTTAAGGGTTTCGACGGGATCCGCCGGCCAGACATTGCTGATCGCCACCAGCAGACGGCCGTTGATATCGGCGTCGGGGCGCAGCGTGCTGATAAACGAGTAACCGGACTCGCAGTCGAGCCGCGTGTCCAGGATGAGTGCCTGCGGTTTCCAGTTCTGCAGCAGCGAGCGGGCCGATTTGAGGCTCTGCGTCTGCATGACCTGCAGCCCGGTCAGCCGCAATAACGCGGCAAGCGATTCACCAATCAACTTGTCCTGATGGGCGATCAGCACACGTGGCGAGCCAATCGGCATGCGTGCCCGCTTGCGGCTCCACAATGCAAAATGCCTCTCGTCATCCGTGCCTAAACGACTGCTCATGGTGTCCTCCTCCTGGTTTCATAAAACTGGGCGGGGCGCCGGAGCCGTGTCACCTCCATCAACGGCAGTCTCGAATCCGGCGATGGCTGTGCTGTGGAATCGATGACACAGTGTCGCCGTTAAGCGTTCGCCGCAAAACCCGGCGCGAGGAGGGGAATCACGCACTTTTCGGGGGGGCCGGGACCCTCCTTCGTATCCCTGCGAAAGGAGGGGTGGCGGGAGGCCTCCATACCGGTACCATCGAAGCGTGATTTAAGGGAACGGCAATGGAAAACGGCAATTTCAAGACAGTGTTGCTGGTAGAGGACGAGGGGCTCACGAGAAGCGCGATGAAAAGCCTGATCCTCGCCAACGAACCGTTGCTCGATATCGATGAGGCCGACGGGCTCGAACAGGCCAAGGAGAAGCTCTCTGCCGGCTCGTACGATCTCGTTTTCCTCGACTATCATTTGCGGGGCAATTCCACGGGACTCGATCTGCTGAACTGGATCGGGGAGCAGGAGCGCGAGGTACAGACCATCATGCTGTCCGCACAAGATGACCGCGATACGGTGCTGGAATGCATCAAGAGCGGCGCATGCGGCTTCATTTCGAAAGCAAGCGAGCAAGGCGCGGGCGTGTTTCGCGAGGCCCTCAAGACCATCCTGAGCGGTCGCGTGTATCTGCCTAACAGCGTGCTCGGAAAGGGCGGCCACAGCCCTAAGCCGGTGTCCACGCATTCCGGGGTGACGGTCGAGTCGCTGAACTTGCCGCCACGCCTGACCGAGACGCTGCGCTATTTGTTGCAGGGTTTGTCGAACAAGGCGATCGCGAGAAAAATGAATATCAGCGAGAACACCGCCAAGGAGTATTCAAGCGATCTCCTCGCGCGGTTTCACGTGACGCGACGCACATTTTTGATCGTGGAAATGGCGCGGCGCGGAATCGAGATGCCGATGGGTAATGCGGTGGCGGCGGTGGCTGCGGCGCGGTAGGGCAGTGTTGGACCTGAGAGGCTTTACCAAGGCATCGGGCGCTTGCTGCGTTACGTAGCCATTAAAAAAACACGCGTTGTGTATCGACAATGTTGCTACGCGGCCCTAGCCGTCGCAATGTATCGCCATTGACGATACAGGGGCTTCAAATGCGTGTAACTACAAGAAGTGGGGCAACAGCGCGGCGGTGCGTATTCCCGCCGCTGTGATGGAAGCGATCAGCCTGAATCTGGACGACAAGATAGATGTCCATGAATCGAGTGAACTGGCAGACGTACGGGCGAAGATGATCGCTCTCATCGGGACACCAAAAGTGAAATCCTGAGCGGCCCGGATGGGTACGCGGATTTCTCTTCCTTCAATCAACACGCCCTCGCGCTGTCAGCAAACGAGCGCCCCGATATCAGCGATGCAATCTGCCTGCGCAATTCAGCCGGGCTGACCGGCTTGCTCAGCACGTCGTGATCGCAGGCAAGCGGCACGATGGTCGCAGCGGGCTCGCCGGTCACAACCAGGCACGGGCAGCGCCGCCCGAGCTTGCGTTGCCCCGAGCATTGCCACTTCGCGCGCTGTTTTCAGGTCGCGCAAGCGGAAATCCGTGATGATGAGATCCGGATAACGCTCGATGGAACCCAGCGTCTGCTCGAACTCCTCGAAACTGCTCGATGAATCGAATAGCACACCCCATTGCACGAGCAACGCTTCAGTCGATGCCCGCACGAGGCTGTCGTCCTCCACCAGCAGCACATAGAGTCCGTCGAGCGGCACCTCCAGATAATCGGCGGTATCGCCCCGGGAACGCTGTGTGGATTCGCCAACGGGCGAACCGCAAATGGGCATTTCGAGCGAGAACCGCGAACCGAGCCCTTCCGCCGATTTCAATTCGATCCGATGCTCTTCCAGCATCGACATCACGGCGTTGACGATCGACAGGCCCAGCCCAAGTCCCCGGTCATTGTCCTGTTCGGCGTTGCCGACCTGAAAGAACGGCTGGAAGATCGCGTCCCAATGCTCGGACGCAATGCCGATGCCGTTATCCACCACATCGATGCGCGTGCGCGTGGCCGAGCGCACCACGCCCACAATCACCACGGGCCTGGTTTTCTTGCTGGCATCGGCGTAACGAATGCCGTTCGACACCAGATTGACGATTGCGCGTCCGAGCCAGTGCGCGTCGCTGCGCACGTACACCGGTGCTTCGGGCATGCGCAGGCGCAATTCGACGCCGTGCATGGCGGCGAGCGGGCGCAATTGTTCGGCGGCTTCGAGCACGGCCAGCTTGAGATCGAATACGTGATAGCGCGGCATGACACGGCCCGATTCGAGCCGCGACAAATCCAGCACCGCGTTCAAAAAGCGCGCAAGGATCACGGAAGAGCGGCCGGATTCATCGATAAGCCGTGCCGCCTCGGTCACGTCTTCGTGACGCAGCGCTTCGGCGGCTGCCTGAAGGAACAGATTGAGCGCGTGCATGGGCTGGCGCAGATCGTGCGTGGCGGCGGCCAGGAAATTCGACTTCTCCTTGCTCGCGGTTTCCGCCGCCAGCATCTGCTGCTCCTTCAGCGCGAGCAGCGCGTGTGTCTTGGTGTCCTGATCTTTCTTCGATGCCAGCAGATCCAGGTTCTTGTGCTCGAGCTGCACGTTCGCGGTGAGCAACTCGTTGTTGAGCACGCCGAGCGCGCGTTCCGCCGCGAACCGTTCACGCGATACCCGTTCCGCGTGCACACACACGCCATGCCCGATCACGACCATGTTGAAGAGATAGAACATGCCCATGTAGAAGTCTTCGGGCGAGAGAATCCTGTTGGTGAACTGAAGAACGATGACGGCTGAAAACGTGATCACGGCAGCGGTCAGCGCGACCTTCGACTTCAGATAGAAGAACCCGGACTGGAAGAAAAAGACCAGATAGAGGCCGACGAAATACCAGGTGTAGTTGAACGGGGCCGGAGCCAGGACGACCATAAGAACCAGCAACACATTGCAGCCGTAGATGCCGAAGAGAATCACGCGCTGCGACGTGGCATGCGTTTCGAACGACGCCCTGAGCGTCAGGCTGCCGACGAACACCAGCAACAAGATGCCGCAAAACCGCAGCACCATGATTTGCATGAAGACCGGCGCGAGCAGCGCGCTGACGCGCCCGAAGCTGAAGTCATACCAGAGGAAGCAGACCCATACGGTGAGCGCAAGAAGCGCCGATGCACGGCGAAACGCGCAAAAGCGCCGGCTGTGATCTTCGAGGAATTGGGATTCGAGGGCGGCGTCGGGGAATGCCTTGGGGATGGACAGGTTGCGGACCAGGCTTAAGCCCGCGTCGCGTGCGGACGCCGAAAAAAGCCGTGACGGCCCAGGCCTGGCAATTTCGGTTTGGTGCTCCGGAACGTCCATGATCCGCTCACTCGAAACAAGGGGGTGATCGAATACTTTAGCTGAGCGCGGGCGTGAAGCAAACCTTCATTTGTAGTACTTTCCGCGCAGCATGACGCATGCGGTCATGTTTTTTCGACGTGGACACTATTTGTCTGATCTTTAGGAGACGAAACATTCATGGCATTCGGGCTCCGGCAGATCGAGCGGTCACTTGCCAGAATTAGCATGCCGAAATGAGCGCGATGCCGTCTCCCGCTAGATGAGCTCGGAAATCTCGATCAGGTTCAGATCGGGATCGCGGACATAAATCGAGCGGATTTTCTGCGTCGCGCCGGTCCGCTCGACTGGCCCTTCGATGATCGGCCATCCGAATTGCTGCAGATGCGCGATCACGTCGTCCAGCGGCACGGCAGCGATAAAACACAGATCGAGCGCGCCCGGCACGGGCAAGTGCGCCTTCGGTTCGAACTCCTTCCCGCGCACATGGACGTTGATCTTCTGATTGCCGAAGCGAAATGCGCTCCGTCCCGCGCCGAAGGTTTCGAGCTGCATTTGCAGGACTTCGGTATAGAAATGGCGGCTCGCCGCTTCGTCGAAGCAAGTCAGAACGAGGTGGTCCAGGTGATCGATGATGGCCATATCAGGCTCCTTCGTTCGCCAACGCGGGTTGTGCCGGCGAGGCGTGGAGATCGAGCCTGCGGCCCGCCTTGAGGATTTGACTAGGTACGTCGTGGCCGATAAGCGCCGGCAGCAACGCCGAAGCGTCGAGTACAGCGGCGAGATCGACGCCTGTATCGTAACCATCCAGCGCCAGCATATGCACAAGCTCTTCAGTGCACACGTTGCCGGTCGCGCCGGGCGCATAAGGGCAGCCGCCGATACCGCCAAGCGACGCATCGAACCGGTCGATGCCGGCGTCCAGCGCCGCCAGCGTGTTCGCAAGCGCCATCCCGCGCGTGTTATGGAAGTGCAATGTGAGTTCGAGCCCGGGGAACGCGTGGCGCACCCGCTCACTCAATGCTTTCACTTGCGACGGATACGCCATACCGGTTGTATCGCAGAGAGTCACGCCATGCACGCCGAGCGCGGCAAAACGCTCGGTCCAACGCAGCACTTCTTCCACGGCCACGTCACCTTCCATTGGGCAGCCCATCGACGTCGAGAGTGACACGTTGATGGCGACAGGCGTGGCTTTCACCACGCCGATCACTTCCTGCAATTGCGCGAACGACTGGTCGCGGCTCATGCGCAGGTTCGCGCGGTTGTGGGTTTCGCTCACCGACATCACGAGGTTGACTTCATCGACACCGCACGAGAGCGCGCGCTCCGCCCCGCGCACATTGGGCACGAGCACGGTGTAGACCACGCCGTCACGCCGCGCGATGCCGTGCATCACGGCTTCGGCGTCGCGCAGCGCGGGAATGGCTTTCGGCGATGTGAACGACGTCACCTCGATCTTCGCGAAACCGCACGCGCTCAAGGCATCGATCAGGGCGATTTTCGCGTCGGTATCGACGAATTGCTTTTCGTTCTGAAAACCGTCGCGGGTCGCGACTTCCTGGATGTACAGGCGTTTCATAGGGAGATCCTCATGTCGGATGGTGACGGCTAGGTGGACATGACAACATGATGGACTCGTGTTCGCTCACTGAAAATCGCTGGTTTTTCCACGACCGTTTCCAAATTGGAAAGGCTTGCGGCTCCGTACGGCAAACGCGTGTTAATGGCAAAGTCGTGGCTGAACGCGTATGCGCCGCCCATCTTTCCAAGCAGGAGTTCCCTCAATGCCCGATTTCGTTCTTGATAACCCTTTTCTTGAATTCCTCGATGCCCGGCTGGTCGCGTGGAGGAGCGGCTACGCCGAATTCCGCATGCCGATCCAGGCGCGCAACCTCAACCGGCGCGGCGTGCTGCAAGGCGGCGCGGTGGCAACCCTACTCGATGCAGCGTGCGGTTACGCAGGTTTGTATGCCGCTGAGGGCGAACCTGCCATTCATGGATTCACGCTGTCGCTGACGGTCAACTATCTGGACACAGGCCTCGGTGAGAGCGTCACGGCGAAAGGGTTCATAGAACGGCAAGGGCGCAGCATTTTCTTCTCGCGCGGCGAAGCGTGGGTGGACGACAAGCTTTTGATCGCGAGTGCGCAAGGGACTTTCAAATATGCGGGGTTGAGAGGGAAGTCGTAACCGATGCCTGGCCGTGCGGGGTGAAACGGCGTCAGGATTGCGCAGACAACGCCTGGCCACGACCTGGCCGCGTGTCGCTCAGGTCCTAGCACTATGACGCGATTGTTCTAGGAGCATGACTTATGGTCGCATCTACTCGAAGGGACCCATCCAGCGCGAACTCGCTGAGCCGGCTCGATAAAAACATCCCGCAACGCCGTTCCCTTTCCCGAGAGTCATCGAATGTCGAAAACGCCGGAAGCATCGCCCCCTGAAGTCGATCTGAAAACGCTGCGCAAGGTGATCATCGCGGCGTCGATCGGTAACTTCGTCGAATGGTTCGACTTCGCCGCCTACGGTTTTCTTGCGACCATCCTCACGCGCGAATTTTTTCCGAGCGGCGATCCAACCATCGGGCTCCTGAAAACCTTCGCCGTGTTCGCCGTGGCGTTCGCATTCCGGCCTCTCGGGGGCATCGTGTTCGGCGTGATCGGCGACCGGATTGGCCGCAAGCGTACGCTCGCGCTGACCATCCTGTTGATGGCCGGCGCCACCACGCTGATCGGTTTATTGCCGACGTATGCCGCGATCGGTGCGATCGCGCCCTTGCTGCTGACGGTCATTCGCTGCGTCCAGGGTTTCTCCGCCGGCGGCGAATACGCGGGCGCATGTGCCTACGTGATGGAGCACGCGCCGCAGCACAAGCGGGCGCGTTACGGCAGCTTCATACCGGTATCGACGTTCTCGTCTTTCGCAACTGCCGCGGTGGTCGCGTACGCGCTGGACGCCTCGCTTTCCACCGATGCCATGAGCACCTGGGGCTGGCGCGTGCCGTTTCTGGCCGCCGCGCCGATCGGGTTGATCGGGTTGTACTTGCGGATGAATCTCAACGAAACGCCGGCTTTCCGCGCACTCGAAGGCGAACACGACGTGGCGCACGCGCCGTTGCGCGACACGCTGCGCACGCAGGCGTCCGGCATTCTGAAGCTGGGCGCATTCATCTCGGTGACGGCGTTGTCGTTCTACATGTTCACCACGTACTTCGCGACGTATCTGCAGGTTGCGGGCGGTTTGACCCGGGCGACATCGCTCCTGATCACGGTGATCGCGTTGCTGTTCGCGGCGCTTATGTGCCCGCTGGCCGGGCTGTATTCCGATTTCGCGGGTCGCAGGAAAACCGTGTTGACGGCCTGCATCGTCCTGATCGCAGTGGTGTATCCGTCGTTCTCGCTCGCGGGCTCGGGGCACTTTTTGCCATCGGTGATCGGCGTGTGCATGCTGGCCGTCGGCGCGGTGCTGTCGAATGTGGTGACTGCACCTTTGTTGTCCGAAGTGTTTCCGACCCGCACGCGCTATACCGCGTCTGCCATCACGTACAACCTCGCCTATACGGTTTTCGGCGGTACGGCGCCGTTGGTCGCAACCTGGCTCATCACGACGACAGGCAACACCATGTCGCCGGCGCTGTACCTGATCGTGATCGCGGTGATGGGGTTGATCGGCGGCTTGATGTTGCCGGAAACATCGAAGGTGTCGCTGCACGGCGCGCACGCCGCGCCCGCCGATGCAAGCGCCGGCAGCGCGTTGGAAGCCGCGCCAGGACGCGCGGTTTGAGCGCCCGCGGGCGCTCCCGGCTAGCGCTTCGCATGTCCCGCCGCGATCACGCGATGCACGAATCGCAGCTTTTCGACGACGGGCGGCGCGAGCGCGAACGGGTAGGCGTCGGGCATGCCGAGACTCCGGTTCAGGCTGTTTAACGCGTAGGTGAGCGGAAACCACTGCTTCATCAGATGATCGAAGGTCGCTTCGCCGGGGGGCGGCTGCGCGTCCAGCGTGGGGTCAAGTGCGTTCCCGGGGGTGAGCGCGACGCCGCAGGCCCGGGCGGTATCGATGGTGTCCACGATGTGCAGGTAATGCGCCCAGGTTTCGGCCCAATCCTCCCACGGATGCGTGGTGGCGTAGGCGCTCACGAAGGATTTGCCCCAGTCGGGCGGCGCGCCGTCCTTGTAATGCGCGGCGAGCGACTTTCGATAGTTGGCCCGCTCGTCGCCGAAGACCTTACGAAAACGCGTGATCCACGGAGTGCCGGCAATCAGCCGATCGAAGTAATAGTGGCCGATTTCGTGCCGGAAATGCCCGAGTAAGGTCCTGTACGGCTCACCCATCGCGAGCCGGGTGCGTTCACGTTGCGCATCGTCGGCTTCCGCGATGTTCATCGTGATCTGGCCATTGTGGTGGCCGGTCAGCACTCTTTTGCCGCGCCGGTCCTCCAGAAACTCGAACTGCAAGCCGGTTTTCGGATTGTCCTGACGTGAATCGACGCGCAGCCCCAGCATCCCGAGCGTGTAAAGCAGGCGGCGCTTCGCCGCTTCCAGGCGGAACCAGTAATAACGGCGGTTCGGCGCGTCGAGGTTAGGAATGGTGTGGGTGAGGCGGCAGGCGTGGCAGAGGGGATCGGCGGAATCGGCGGGAATCATCCAGTTGCATACTTTTTCCACTGCGTAGTTGTGGCAGCGTTTGTACAGGCCGGCGCAATGTTCGGGATGGCGGCTGCGCCAGACGTCATTGCCGGCGTCCTCGAAGGCGGTGATTTCAGCCAGTTCCGGGATAAAGCCAAGCAGGGATTCGCAGCGTTCGCAGCGAAAGTTCTCGAAGAACACCAACTGATTGCAGTGATCGCAATGAAAGGTTTTCATGGGCCGAGGGGTGAGTTGCGCACTGAGGTGCGCACTGAGGAGCGCAATAAGATACGCATGAAGTGCTTGACGCAGGTTCTCTTGAGAGGGGAATGCACACGAGGAATGCACGCGAAAAGCGCTTCGAAACAAGCTGCATGCCGCCGGAAAAAATTATTTTCAAGGGCGGCCCTGACACCTAGTTTAAGCGCGCGGTGAGATAAGCCGTTACAACGGCCTTATATTCATCGACCAGCAAGCGCCGCTCCTTCGCTTTCGCGGCCATGTAGAGCGGGGCGAGGCTCTTCACAATCTGCAGCAGCACTTCGGCCACGCGCAGTGCATCGGCGGCGGCGAGATCTTCGCGGCGGTGCGCGAACAATTCGGCGAAGCGTTGCCGCAGGCGGTTGCGATCGTCATCGCTTCGAGCGGTCGGAACCGATGCCGCGAACAACGACAAATAAGCCGGGTGTTCGCTGATAAACCCGGTCAGCAGATCGATCAGCTGGGCAGCGAGATCGGGCGTGGCAGCGGTGCGGGCTTGCTCGGCAAGCGCACTCCAGCGCAGGTCCATGCGCGTGCCGTACTCGGTGCGCAAGGCGATGGCGAGGGCGTTCTTGTTCGGGAAATACTGGTAGACCGCGCCAATGGACGTTCCGGCGCGCGTGGCGATTTCGGTCATGGTGGCGGCATCGAGGCCGCGTTCGGCGATGACCGCGCCCGCGGCCGTGAGCATGTCCTGCATCCGCCGTTCGGCGCGTTCTTGCTGAGGGATGCGTCGCATCAGTAAGCGTTCGATGTGAGGGAACGCTCAGATTACAGGGCTTACACGGAGGGTGTAAGCGGACCCGCGTTAATCGCTTGGCGCATTGACGCTCGTCGCAGCCGGTGCAGCGGCGGCTCCGGCCATCTCCCATCCACCGCCAAGCGCCAGGAACAAGTTGACCTGATCGATGGCAACTTGCCCTTCAGCGGCAGCCAGTTGCGAATTGGTGGACGTCAGCGTGCGCGTGGCATCCAGATCGGCGATGAACGACTCGCGCCCGGCGAGGTAGAGCCGGTGCGTCTGATCGGCGGATTCAGCGGCCGATTTCTGCGCGGCGCGCAAGGCATCGGCCCGGGCGTAATCGGCGGCATAGGTGGCGAGACTGCTTTGTGTTTCCCGCAATGCTTTTAGCACGACGCCATCGAACTGGGCCAGTGCGGCATCGGCGCCATACTTGGCTTCACGGATCCGGCCACGCGCGCCGTTGACCGGAAACGTCCAACTGATCAGCGGGCCGAAGCCCCATCGCGCTGTCGGCTGCGTGCCGAGATCCTCGAGCACGCCGGTCAACCCCGCCGATGCCCCAATACTCACCGTAGGGAACAGCGCGCCGGTCGCCACGCCGATGCGCGCCGTCGATCCGGCCAGCTTACGCTCGGCTTCGCGCACATCGGGACGGCGGCGCAGGAGCGCGGCGCCATCGCCGACGGGCAGCGGCTGCTCGATAGTCGGCGTCTTGTTGCAGGCGAACACCGCCTTGGGCAGATCGGCAGGTCCGCGCGCCAGCAGCGTGGCAAGTTGATACTGAGCGATCTTCCGGCGCGCCGTGAAGACCGGAATACTGGCGCTGAGCGTTTCCACCTGCGTCTGGCCGCTGGTGACATCGGGCGCATTGCCGCGGCCTGCCTGCAGTAATCGACGCGATACCGATACCCGCTCGCGCTGCAGCGCCAGCGAGCGCTGGGCGATCATCAGTTCTTCCGCCGCCGAACAATTCTGCACATACGCACGCACCACGTCCGCGACTACCGTGATGCGAGCCACATCGGCTGCGGCCTGGGTCGCGTCGCTATCGGCGCGTGCGGCCTCTACGCCGCGCCGGATCGTGCCGAAGAGATCGAGTTCATACGAAATGTTGATGCCGATGTCGCCTTCGTTCGCGACCGGAATCTTTTCGAAGATCAGGTATTGCTCGGCCGATTCCTGCGCGCGCTTGAATGCGGCCGATGTGCCGCCCGAAAATCCGCCTTGTTGTTGCGCCACGTTAAGCGCGGCGCGCGAGCGGCCGAGGTTGGCGGCCGCCACGCGCAGATCCGTATTCGATGTCATGGCCTGCTGGACCAGGTCGTCGAGGACGGGGTCATCGTAGAGACGCCACCAGTGCGTTGGCACCGCGCCGGTCGAGATTTTTTGGCCCTCTGCGCCGTCGAGCGGCGCGTTGGCGAACGGCGCGTTGACGGCGGCGTCTTTCGGCAAGGAGTAGTCAGGGCCGACGGTGAAGCATGCGGCGAGCGCAAGCACGAACGGCGTCAGGGCGAGGGCGCGCGGCATTTTCATCGGCTCGCACCCGGTGCGGAGGCGGCTGCGGCGCCGGAGACCGGGACCACGGCGCTGGCATTGGCATTGGCATTGGCTGGAGTGCTGGCAATGCTTGTGCCTGAAGCGTTCGACGCAGCCGAAGCCCCCGAAGCCCCGACCGCGCCACTAGCGCCCGCCGCCGCATCCGATCTCCCGATCGGCGTCAGATCCCGCACCGACACCGTCGCCGTGCGTCCCGCGATCATGCGGAAATCTGCCGGCACTTCATCCAGTGCGATGCGCACCGGAATCCGCTGCGCGAGCCGCACCCAACTGAACGCCGGATTCACGTTCGGCAGCAGGTTCGATCCCTGCACGCGGTCGCGGTCCTCGATCGCCGCCACGATGCTCTGCACATGCCCGCGCAGCGCCCTCGGTTCGCCCATGACGTCGATATCCACCGGCTGGCCGATATCGATGCCATGCAGCTTCGTTTCCTCGAAGTAGCCGTCGACGCGGAACGAATGCATGTCCACCACCGACAACACCGAGCGTCCCGCGCTCGACGTATTCGCCCGTGCGCGGCGCGCGGTCGTTCAGATAACCGTCGACGGGACTCACCATGGTCGTGCGCTGCAGATTGAGGCGTGCGGTATCGATCGCGACCTCCGCATCGGCGAGCGCCGCTTCCCCTTGCTGCACGCGCGAGCGGCTTTCCTCGGTCACCTCGCTCGCGACGAGATTGCCGAGCGTGCGGTTGCGGGCGTCTTCGCGGCGCGCCTGATCGAGCGTCGCACGGCGTTGCTGCGCGGTTGCCTGCGCCTGGCGCAAGCGCGAGCGCGTAGCGCGCCTGATCGATGACGAACAGCACCTGGCCCGCTTTCACCTGCTGGTTGTCGACCACGTCCACGCTCACGATCAAGCCGCCCACGTCCGGCGCCACCTGCACGACGTCGGCGCGCACGTGGCCGTCGCGGGTCCACGGCGCGAACATGTAGTAATCGATGAGCCGCCACAGCACGAATGCTGCGATAGCCGCGACGACCAGGGTCAAGCAGGATTTGACCAACGGAGAACCAGGTTTTTTTCACGGTAATAGCCGATGCGAAACGATGACGACGATGCCCAGCACGATCACATAGATGCCGAGATCGAAGATGGAACGATGCCAGACGAAACGGTAAAGGCCGACGCGTGCGAACACGCGTGCGACGACGAGGCTGATCAGATACGCGACCAACATCAGCACCAGCACGGCGGGCACGAACACGCCGAAGATATCGATTTCACCGATCATCGCGGGGTGCTTTTAAATGAGGTGCTAGGGGGCAGGTAATGGAGCGGCACATCAGGCGGCAGGCTCCGGTTCGGGCGGCAACGCCGACGCGAGGCGTGGCCGGAAACAGCGACAGACGCAAGCCGACCAGCGCATGCAGCGCATCGCGCAATCTGGCGGCCAGGCGCCGCGATCTGACCCGCCGCCGCGTCCGCCTCGGCTTGCACCGCGCCGCCGCGCCGGGTGATGCGGGTCAGCGCGGTATCGATAGACGGTTTCCAGGGCTCGCCGGCACCGGTTGCCGCGATCGCGCGATCCACGCACTGCTGGAAATAGGCGCGCACGCCGTCGAGCACATGATCGACCGACGGCAAGTCCGCATCGCCGCGAGCCTGCGCCGCAAGCGGCGCAAGTCGAGCGCGTTGAACGCAATGCGCAGGTCGCGAAAACTTTCGATCGACGGATGGACGGTGGTCGTCGGTGGCGGCAAGGCGGGGGATCGATCTGCATCAGGCGGTCGAGCATGCGCGAGGCGAGATTGCGCGTGATCGTCGATCGACCCGTGTCGATGCGCTCAGCACCACGTCCGCGCCAGCTTGATCGAACAGCCGCGCGGCCGCCAGTTCGGCGCCGAACGGGCGCGTCACGCGGGTCCATATGAACGCGAACAGCAAACCCGCGGGGCCCGCCAGATTGCTGTTCATGAAGATCAGGAAGTTGGCGTCGTACGCGCCCTGGATGCTGATGAACGTGGCCGTGTTCACGGCCACCAGCATGGTCACGAGGTTGAATTGCGGGCGCGGGATCAGCGTGCCGACCAAGATGAACGGCACGGCGAACATGATCACGAGCATCGGGAAATCATGCACGTTCGGCAGGATCGCGAACAGATAGAGTCCCGCCAGCACCACGGCGATGCACGTGCCGATGAAGAACGAACAAGACTTGCGGCGCGGGTTCGTCGAGCGCGGCGAAGAAGCAGCACGCCACCGCCGCGAGCGTCACAGCGCCGGCGCCGTCGTTCCAGCCCGAACGATCCAGAGGCTGCATGCGAAACGAAAATGGCGAGCATCGCCGAGCCGGCCGAGAACAGCATCATGCCGCGGTCGAAATAGCGCTCGGTGCCGCCCAGCCGCCAATGGCGAAAACGCGGGCGCCACGATGCCTTGCTTCGTTCGTGATGATGAGGCGCAGCGAGCGGCAATCCTGCCAGACATCGACCACCTGTTTCAGCCGCCACAACGCGTTCGAGAGCAGCGCGCCGTCCCAGGTCGCGAGCGCCGTCGGCATCGGGCTGCAGGCTCGCGATCCGCGCGCGCAGCGCGTCGGCCTGCGCGTCGCTGATCGGCGGCGGACGGGGGGTCGGTGCGCGTCGACGGCGGTTCGTCGAACCACTTGATGACATCGTCGAGCAGCGGCTGCGAGCCCTCGGCGGCGGGTTCTTGGCGCGCTGATAACGCCGTCAGCGGATCGGCGAGCGCGACATGATCGGCAGCAGCAATTGCATGCGGCCGCGCAACTGCTGCGCGCGCGCCAGCGATGTCGGGCCGGGTGTGGTCGTAGGCGAGCTGGCTCAGCAGGAATTCGAGCGCGTTGACGGTGACCGCGAGCCGCTGGCGGCGCGCCGAGAATCGGTCTTGCCGGCGATACGTCCGGACAGCGTTTCGGTCGCGTAGAACGCGGCGTCGCGGAACCAGGCATCGGTGCGTTCGATGATGGTCGGCGCGAGGCGGCTCGGGAATAATGCGCTGCCGACCACGCTCGCGCACACGATGCCGAGCAGGATCTCCTCGGTGCGCGATGATGGCGAGATCGAAGATGCCGGCCGGGTTCATCACCGAGGGCAGCGCGATCAGCGGCATGGTGTAGCCGGCCAGCATGAACACGTAGCTGCGCGCGGTGCGGTCGGACATGGCGAGAAAGAGCAGCGTGCCGGTCCACAACGCGACCACCACGCTGAACAGATACGGCGATTCCACGAACGGCGGCACGAACAGCACGGCGGCCGACGCGCCGATCATGGTGCCGAGCGCGCGATACAGCGCCTTGGAGCGCGTCGCGCCCACGAACGGATTCGACACGATATAGACCGTGGCCATCGCCCAGTAAGGGCGCGGCAGCTCCAGCTTGAGGCCGATATACAGCGCCAGCATGGCCGCGGCAAAGGTCTTGACCGAGAACAGCCAGTCGCGCGAAGTGGGGTACGTCATGGTGCGCTAGACGCCTTCTTCCGTATCGGTGCCGGTGGCGGTGCTAGCGCCTGTGCCGTTTGAGCTTGCGCGGCCTTGGCGGGCTTTGCTGCTTGCGGTGAAGCGGGTTGCGCTTGTTGTGTTGCGCTGGACGCGCCAAGTTTAAACGCAGCGAACACCCGCAAGGTCGCTTCGAGGTCCTCGCTGCTGACGCCGTTCAGCACATCGGCGCGCAGTCCGATCAGTTCCTTCTCGATCTTGGCGGTCACCGAGCGGCCTTCGTCGGTGAGCGAGATGATTTTCGCGCGCCGGTCGTCGGGATCTTCGTCGCGGCGCACCAGATTCGGCCGCGCACAGTTGATCGAGCAGACGCACCAGCGACGGCCCTTCGATTCCGGTCAGCTCCGCCAGCACGACCTGCCGCACCGGCGCGTCGAGCCGCGCCGCGATCAGCAGCGGCGTCGCGCACGCTTCGGAGACGTTATAGGCGGCGATCACGCCGTGGCTTGTGCGCCGCCACTGGCGGGAAGCAATGACGAGCGCGCTGCTGACGGATTGGCGAAGGACATCGATTGTTGGCATGGCGCGCATTGTATTTCGTCAACAATTCGTTAGCAAGCTATTGAATTGCCATTTTTCTGAGCGATGCTGGCGCGAGCGCGGATTGGGCGTTAGCGTGCTGTTGCCGCGTTTAAGCAGGAGTTTGCTCAGAATTGTGAACGCCATGGCGGGCAGTTCATCAAGTTTTCGCACAACGATGTTATGCGCATAAAACTTTTCTACGGCGTCGTCAAGAAGTCCGATACCAATCAGTTCGATGCCCGAATGCGTGATCTCGTCAATACGCGCCCGCAAGTCGGTGCGCAAGATGACCGGATGGCCATCGCCGGTGGCGGGATAGCCGTCGGACAGGACCATCAGGATGCGCCGGCCGGCGCGTTGCGCGGCCAACCGGCCGGCAGCCCAGGCGAGCGCTTCGCCGTCAGGATTCTCGTGGCCGCAGTCGATCGCGCTTAAACCGGCGGGATTGTTCGAGCCGAAGCGTTTGTATATCTGCAGGTCGAGCCGTTCGACGAGCGGTTGTAGCGGTCTCAGATCCGCGCCTTCCGCCAGTTTCTGCTCGTAAAGCGCGCGCATTTCCGGGGATTCGATCGAGCTGTAGCCGAGGACTTCGCACTTGAAGGAGAGCTGCATCAACGCGTCGCAGAGCGCGGCGGCGCAGAGTCGAGCGAGAGCAATTTTTCGGCCGGCCATGGAGCCGCTGCGGTCGATCAGCAGCGTGACGGCGGCATCGCGTCCTTCGGTCGTGCGCTTGACGCGAAACGGCGTCCGATATCCCGGCGATACCACCAGCTTCGCCAGCGCCGGCCGGTCGATCTCTCCGCGTTCCTGGTCGCGTTTCCAGTGCGTCAGTTCGTCGGCTTTCAGCGCGCGTTCCAGGCGTGCGTAAGCGGCGCCGTTTCCGCACGCGCGAGCGCGCGCAGGTTGCGCCACGCGGTGGCATCGCCTAGACCGGTGAGATCGGTGACGAGATCGAATTCGGTCGTGAGCGGAATCGACAGGCGAGGGCGGCCGTCGACCATGTCGATATCCATTGCTGCGGCCGGCGTCGCGGGCTTCGGACGCTTCTGCGCGTGGCGTCCGACGGCGCTTGGGCTCCGCTTGCGGCATCGGCGATGCGGCGTCGGACTTTCCTGCGATGCAGTGGCCGCCGCGTCCGGATCGCCCGGCACGTGCTCGGCGTCGAGCGGTGTCGTCGGCATCGGCGGAAAACATCATGGTGTTCACGTCGCCGGCGGCCAGCGACCTGATCCGCGCGACCAGCGCCCGCGCGCCCGCCACGCTTTCGCGAGTCGAACGGCTTGAACGCGCTGTCTGCAGCAGTTCGCCCACGGCGCCGAGCGTGGCCATCAGCGCAGGGGTGCGCTCGGTTACGGCGGGCGTTTCGTCCCAGAGCGCGCGCTTCGATAAACCAGATCAGCCGGTCGCGCCAAGGCAGCGCAGGCCAGCGCTCATGCGTGATCCGCGCGGCTTGCTCGCGCAATTTCCCGACGAAAACGCGCGCGCCCGGATAGTCGTTGAACAGACGCTCGCACACGCGCCGATCCTCGATCGCCTGCGCAATCTGCCGCGTCGCGCCGGACGGAAGCGCGCTGATTTCATCGATGGCGGAAAACTTCGAGCGCGCCACCAGCAAGTCGAGCTGGCCGGTGAGCGCGTCCAGATCGGCACGGCTGGCAGCATCAACGCCGATTTCCGGCAACACGATGCGCTCGCGCTCCACGCGAGGCCCGGTTGCGTCGAATGTCACCGTCACGCCGTATCGACCCGTCAGCACGCGCGCGATCTTGCCGAGCGCGTCGTGGGTCGCGGTTGAGTCGGGTACGGTGGTCATCGGATGGGCGCGATCAGTTCGCGGTTTAACCTGCGTCGAGCGTTATCTAGCCAGGTGCAGCACATTTTATTCATCGAACGCGATGTGATGCCGGATGATGCTGCGGATCAGCGCGGCGTCCTCGGCACTGACTTTCGCGTAGATCGCGGGCCGGCGGCGCGCTCGGGGTCGCCGGAACGCAGCATCAGCTCGGCCCAGTCGAGCAGGCGCCGGGTCGAAAACGCGCTCGCCAGATCCTCGCGGGCGAACGCCGCGCGGCAATCGGCGGCAATCGCGGCGAGGGTTTGCGCCATCGACGCGCGTGATGCGCGCCCCGAGCGTGCGCATCAGCACTTCGGCCTCTTCTTCCGGCGACAGGTAATCCATCAAATACACGCGCCAGCGATCGAGAAACGCCTCGTTCATCAGGTTCGCGCCCTGATACAGATGCCGATACACGCTCATTGCGCCGACCGCGTTGGCGGTGGCGAACAGCCGGAACGACGGATGCGGCGCCACCAGTTCGTTGCCCTTTTCCTTCAGCAGCAAACGGCCGTGGGGTTCGAGCACGGCGGTGAGGACGGCGAGAATCGATGGCTCGGCGAAGTCGATTTCATCGACGACCAGCCACAACCCTTCGCGCATCGCCGTGGGCAGCACGCCGTCCACCCAAAGCGTTTCGCCGCCTTTCACGGTCCAGAAACCGACGAAATCGCCGATGGTCGTCTGGCCGTTCATATTCGCCCGCAGCACGCCGTGTTGCGAACGCGCCGCGACCTGTTCGATCAGGCTCGTTTTGCCCGCGCCGGTATGGCCGATCAGCAGCACGCGCCGGTTTTCCACGATGTCCTGAAGGATGTCGCTGAAACGCTCGGGGAACAGATAGGCGGGATTCAGGCGCGGCACGAGCGGACCGGCGCTGGCCCACGGGCATATCTACGCGCGCCGATCGACCGCCGTTGCTTCGTTTGAATCCGTGTGCGCGTCTTGACTGGCGGCAGCGGCGTTCGAAGTGCTTTAGAAAGCCGGTTCGTCCTGCAGCCGGCAGCGGAGCGCAGCGCCGGATCGTCGGGGCGGAAAAACCCCTCCCGATGCCACTTTTGCAGCTTCGACTTGAGGTTTTCCAGATCGACGACCGTATCGATATTGGCCGGCGCATCGCCGCGTCCATGCTCGATCCGATACATCTGCGGCCGGTCGGAGAGCGTCACGCGCCACCACTCGGCGTGCCTTCCTGTCGAGCGTTCATAGCGGCCGATGTGAGGATCGTCTTGCAACTTGCGGTTCGGGCGCGTTCATTGGTCTAGGGGCGTTGGCGCGATGGAGAGGCGAAAGTCGGATGTTCGAAACTTTACACGGTCGACGTGTTCAACTCAGAAAGTGTGAAGTTGGCAGCGGCTTGGTCTTAGGTGCTTCCGTCAACGATTTTCAATTTACATGTTTTACGGTATGTGTGGTTCGCAAGCACATGAATTGAAAGAAAATATTTATGCTGGCGACCGTGGAGAAAATCGGGAATTAACTTCGAAGAAGATCATAAGCAACTGATTTAATTTAGAAAAGTTCCGACAGCTTGAAATTACTTTTAAAGTGATACATCAACTTTGGTCGATCTAACGTTTCACACGAACCATTCGCCATAACTATTTGATTTTTAACAAGTTAATTTAATAGTCATAATTTAAGTTCGATTTCAGTCGTAACCTCATTGATTTTCAAGCAATTTGTTTTAATTAGACCAATTGAATTGCTCTACCAGCTGCGAAAACAGATGAAATTCCGCCCCTAGCGCATTGATCTTCAAGACCCCGCACACGCCCTCCATCCGCGATGGCAAAATACCCGCTCCACCCAACAGGAGCCGCAATGAGCACCCCGATTCAGCACGATTTCCGCACCGACACCGTCACGCGACCCAGCCAGGGCATGCGCGCCGCGATGGCATCGGCGGAAGTCGGCGATGACGTTTTTCGCGACGATCCCACCGTCACGCGGCTGGAAGCCGTGATGGCCGAACGCTTCGGCAAGGAAGCGGCTGTGTTTCTGACGTCGGGTACGCAATCGAATCTGGTCGGCTTGATGGCGCATTGCGAACGCGGCGATGAGTACATCGTCGGTCAGCAGGCGCATTGCTATCGATGGGAAGCGGGTGGCGCGGCGGTGCTCGGGAGCATCCAGCCGCAACCCCTGAACAACCAGGCGGACGGTTCGCTGTTGCTTGCGGAGATCGAGGACTCGATCAAACCCGACGATTCGCACTACGCGCGCACTCGGCTGCTGGCGCTGGAAAACACGATCGGCGGGAAGGTTTTGCCGCAGTGACTATGTGGAAGCGGCGACGGCGCTGGCTCGTCGCCACGGTCTGGCGTGCCATCTCGACGGCGCGCGCATTTTCAACGCGGCCACGGCGCTGAACACGCCGGTGACGACGCTGGCGCGGTCCTTCGATACGGTGTCCGTGTGTTTATCGAAGGGATTGGGCGCGCCGGTCGGCTCGGTGCTGGTGGGCAGCGCGCCGCTGATTGCGAAGGCGCGGCGAACGCGCAAGATGCTCGGCGGCGGTTTGCGGCAGGTCGGCATTCTAGCTGCGGCGGGGCTTTACGCGCTGGAGCACAACGTGGAACGGCTCGCCGATGACCACGCGAACGCGAAGTTCCTGGCGCAGGGCTTGGCGTCGTTCGAGCAATTGAAGGTCACGATGCCCGATACGAACATCGTGTTCGTGGAAGTGGACAGCAAGATTGCCGCGGACTTCTCGGCGTATCTGGCGGCGCGCGGGATCGGGATCACGTCGTCTTACGGCGCGACGAAGCAGCGCTGGGTCACGCATCTCGATGTGAATCAGCGCGGCCGTCGAAGCCGCACTGGACGCGGCCCAGGCGTTCTTCTCCGCCCGATAAAACCCGCCTTGCGCGCGCCTCGACTCGACCTTCACGCTTCCTTGATGAAGTCGATGAACGCGCGCAACGGCGCGGGCATGTGCGTGCGGCTCTGATAGTACAGAAACGGCCCTGAAAAGCTCTCCCACCAGTCGTGCAGCACGGGCACGAGCGCACCGCTTTGTATGGCCGGCCGCAAGAACTCCTCGAACGTATAGATCATGCCCAGGCCGGCGGTCGCCGCACCCACTTCCAGTTCGATCGCCGACGCCACCAGCGGCCCGTTCGGCGTGAATCGAACCTGCTCGCCATTGCGCGTGAAACTCCACGCCGCCAGCACGCCGCTCGCAAACCGATGCCCAATGCACGCGTGTTCCAGCAAGTCGCGCGGATGCTCGGGCCACCCGCGCGCCGCAAAATAAGCCGGCGCGCCCGCCGCCACGAAATGCTGCGTGCGCGGGCCGATCGGCACGGCGATCATGTCGCGCTCAAGCCGTTCGTCGTAGCGGATACCGGCATCGAAACCTGCGGCCAGCACGTCGATAAACGTATCGTTCGATACCACTTCCAACGTGATGCCCGGATGCGCGGCGAGAAAACGCGCGACGATAGGCGGCAGCACGTGCATGGCCACGATACTCGGCACGTTCAGGCGCAACCTGCCGGTCGGGCTGTCGCGAAAACTGTTGACTGCATCGAGCGCGCCGGCAATCTCGCCGAGCGCCGGCGCGAGCCGTTCCAGCAAGCGCTGGCCCGGCTTCCGTCACCGTGACGCTGCGCGTGGTCCGGTTCAGCAAACGCACGCCGAGACGTGCTTCGAGGCGGCGGATCGCCTCGCTCAAGGCGGACGCCGAGACGCCGCGCAAACGCGCCGCCGCCCGGAAACTGCGGACTTCGGTGACCGCCATGAAAGCGCTGAGATCGGAGAGATCGGGGTCGTTCATTGTGCGTTTTTTCGTACAGCCCGTTCTGTGAAGAGCGGATTGTCGCACGCCAAAACGCCTCGCATACTTTCGTCACCGCTCGCAATCAAGCGATGCCAGACCCAGGAGAATCGATATGGAACAACGTCAACTCGGCGCCACCGGACCGCGCGTGTCCGCACTCGGACTCGGTTGCATGGGCATGTCCGGCATGTACGGACCGGCCGACCGGAGCGAAAGCATCGCCACGATTCACGCCGCGCTCGATGCGGGCATCACGCTCATCGATACCGGCGATTTCTACGGCAGCGGCCACAACGAGGCGTTGATCGGCGAAGCGCTGAAGGGCACGAAACGCGACGCCGCCGTCATCAGCGTGAAATTCGGCGCGCTGCGCGATCCGTCGGGCGGCTGGGTCGGTTATGACGCGAGGCCGGCGGCCGTCAAGAATTTTCTTTCGTACTCGTTGCAGCGGCTGGGCGTGGATTACATCGATATCTATCGCCCCGCGCGGCTCGATCCGAACGTGCCGATTGAAGACACCGTGGGCGCTATCGCCGATATGGTGAAGGCAGGTTATGTGCGCCACGTCGGGCTGTCCGAGGTGGGCGCCGAGACCATCCGGCGCGCGGCGGCCGTGCATCCGATCGCCGATCTGCAGATTGAATACTCGTTGATTTCGCGGGGAATCGAAGGGGATATTCTTTCGGCCTGCCGCGAACTCGGGATTGGAGTGACGGCTTACGGCGTGTTGTCGCGCGGCCTGATCAGCGGCCATTGGCAGGCGGCGCAAAACCTGAGCGGCACCGATTTTCGCGCGCATAGCCCGCGTTTTCAGGGCGAAAACGTCGAGCGCAACCTGGCGCTGGTCGAAGCGCTGCGAGGGATTGCGGACGCCAAGGGCGTGTCGGTGGCGCAGATCGCCATCGCCTGGGTAGCGGCTCAGGGCGCGGATATCGTGCCGGTGATCGGCGCGCGGCGGCGGGATCGGTTGACGGAGGCGCTTGGCGCGCTGGATGTCGTTTTGTCGAAGGAGGATCTTGCGGCGATAGAGCAAGCCGTGCCGAAGGGTGCTGCGGCCGGCGACCGGTATGCGGCCGCGCAAATGGCGCATCTGGACAGCGAGACGCATCGATGAGTGGCTTTTTAGGTCGCACGGTGATGGCCGCTGAATCTCCGGCCGCCGCCTGCAATAAACTATCGGGTTGAATCCAGGCGCTGCCACCCTGACAACCTCCCGCTCGAAAAGGCCCGATCTTGCTTCACATCGAAACCCCGTTGATCCTTCATCCCGGACTGTCCACATCCACGCGCCGCATCTGGCTCAAACTCGAGAATCTGCAGCCGAGCGGTTCGTTCAAAATGCGCGGCATGGGCCTGCTGTGTTCGCGGGCAAAAGCGGCCGGCAAACGCCGGCTCGTCTGCCCATCGGGCGGCAACGCGGGCTTCGCGACCGCTTTCGTCGCGCGTGCGCTGGGCATGCCGGCTGACATCGTGGTGCCGTCTACGACTCCTGAAAGCACGCGCAATCGAATCACCACGTTGGGCGCCACCGTCACCGTGCACGGCGATGTCTGGGACGTGGCGAACGAGCATGCGTTGGCCCTGTCGGCATCGGATGAGGTCGAGTACGTGCCCGCGTTCGATCACCCGGTGTTGTGGGAAGGACATAGCACGATGATCGATGAGATTGTCGCCGTGCTGCCGCAAGTCGATGCGGTCGTGGCGTCGGTTGGCGGCGGTGGTTTGCTGGCCGGCATCCTGACCGGTTTGCTGCGGCATGGACGCACGGATTGCCGGGTGATCGCGTGCGAAACGACGGGCGCAGCGTCGTTTCGCGCGGCGCTCGATGCGGGGCATCCGGTGAAGCTTGATCGCATCGATACCATCGCCAAGTCGCTGGGCGCGCTGCAAGTGGCGAGTTGGCCAGTTGACGCCATCAAGCAGTTTCCGCATGAATCGGTCGTGCTGCCGGACGCCGATGCGATCCTTGGCGTGACACGTTTCGCCGATGACCATCGGCAACTGGTCGAGCCTGCTTGCGGCGTGTCGCTGGCTGTCGGCTATCTGGATCATCCGGCGATCGCAGCCGCGCACGATGTGGTGATTGTTGTGTGCGGCGGAATGACCGTCGATGCAAGGATGGTGGCGGAGTGGAGTGCTTCGGCTTAACGGCGGTTGCGGGCTAGGGCTGGTTGAACTTGCCCTAGGTCTCTCAACGTCACCGCCACAAAAGCCTAACTGCGCTATGACGTGTCGACGGAGGTTTCTAAGCTCGACGCCACACCATATCGGCGCTGCTAATCCTGTTCACCGATCGTTTGAGCGTACGTCTTTCCGTACGGGTAGAAGCGTTCCTTTCGGCCTTGCTGCCATGCGGCCTTGAGTTCGGGCGTGGTGATGTCCCAGTCCGGCCGGCATTTCCTGGTCACGGCACGCATGTCCTGGCGCAATTCTTCCTCAGTGGGTCGGCCGAAGAACCAGTAGCCGTTGTAGATCTTGTAGATCACAAGACCTGGTTCGAGGACGATCGTGTACGGGATCATCGGATTGTGGCCAGTGTCGGTGTATTCGGCGATGTCGAGGTCCTTCTGCACCGTACGCCGCGGGTCCGAGAGAAAGGGCCAGTGGGCGCCCATTCCGCTGCGAAATTCATTGGTCTCGGTGATGTTGTCGGTACTGATCGTGACCAGCCGGCAATAGCCGACCTCAAGCTCACGATGCAATTGCACGAGCCCCTCGTGCTGGCGGCGTTCCTTGGGGCAGAAACCGCCACGGCTCAGGACCAGAATCATCGGGTGCTGTTCTTGAAGTTCTGAGAGCTTTCGATGCTTGCCAGTCTGGTCGGACAGATCGTAGTCGGGGAAGGTGGCCCCTGGAATCATGTCGGGTCGCATAGGAAGGGCTCCTCCTCGATGGTTCATTGAGTGGCTACCCGGAAATCATACTGCCGTAGCGTAGCGATTCGAGTGACAGTTGCGCGCCACCAAACGATGTGGCCCCGCGAGACGACATTCCCCTTGCGTTAGCGCAGCAAATCGCCGACTTCGCCGCGAGCATCTCTTCATATCAATCTCAGTTGGGAAGTCCGCAAGCGGATCGACCTCGTAGCCCGTGCTGCTACGTCAAGAATTTGCGGCGGCGCGTCCAGTACCGTTGTTGAGCTAAAACCGCCTCCATTGCATCGCAGCAGTGAAAAGCGCGAATCTGCCTCCCCGCAAGCCTCCGTCTATTCATTGCACCGCGTCAGACACCGCACATCCAATAAATACGCTTGACTAATACTGTGTGTGGAATATTGTATATCACACGAAACCGGCCTCGCTGCGTCACGAAGGCCGCAAACATAATCCCCCTAGCGGAGGAGACATCCATGTTCAAAGACGTCACCCGGCATTCGCGGCATTTGTCGCAGTCGCTTGTTGCTCAAATTCTGGCGATACCGTGCCACGCCGCTGCGGCATCGAAACATGTCAGCACTCCAATGAAGCGGGTACAGCGACCCTTTCCGCAGCACGAATAAAACAAGCAAACCGATCACCCGCGAGCTCCTCCGGCTCCGCCAGCCAGCCGGAAACGCAACAAGAATGCGCGTAACCCAGCACATCAACATTTGCCAGTCAGTCAGGAGACAAAACCCATGACCAGGCCTCTCGAAGGAATCAAGATTATCGACTTCACGCACGTTCAGGCCGGTCCGGCTTGCACGCAGCTGCTCGCGTGGTTCGGCGCCGATGTGATCAAGGTCGAGCGTCCGGGTTCCGGCGACGTGACGCGCACCCAGTTGCGCGATATACCGGACGTCGATGCGTTGTATTTCACGATGCTCAACAGCAACAAGAAGTCCCTCACGCTCGACACGAAGAAGCCCGAAGGCAAGGAAGTGCTGGAGAAACTGATCAAGGAATCCGATGTGATGGTGGAAAACTTCGGCCCGGGCGCGCTCGACCGGATGGGTTTCCCGTGGCACACCATCAAGGAACTGAATCCGAAGATGATCCTGGCATCGGTGAAAGGCTTCAGCGATGGTCACCATTACGACGACCTGAAGGTCTACGAAAACGTTGCTCAATGCGCGGGCGGTGCGGCTTCGACCACCGGTTTCTGGGACGGCCCGCCCACCATCAGCGCCGCCGCGCTGGGCGATAGCAACACCGGCATGCACTTGGCCATCGGCATTCTGACGGCGCTGATCGGACGTGATAAAACCGGCAAGGGCCAGAAGGTGGCGGTATCGATGCAGGACAGCGTGCTCAACCTCTGCCGCGTGAAACTGCGCGACCAGCAGCGTCTGGATCGCCTCGGATTCCTCGAAGAATATCCGCAGTATCCGCACGGCGAATTCAGCGACGTGGTTCCGCGCGGCGGCAATGCCGGCGGCGGCGGACAGCCGGGCTGGGTGCTCAAGTGCAAGGGCTGGGAAACCGATCCGAACTCGTACATCTACTTCACGATCCAGGGCCACGCGTGGGCGCCGATCTGCAAGGCCATCGGCAAGCCGGAGTGGATCGACGACCCGAAGTACAACACGGCGTCGGCACGTCAGCCGCACATCTTCGATATCTTCGCGACCATCGAAACATGGCTCGCCGATAAAACCAAGTTCGAAGCCGTCGATATCCTGCGCAAGTTCGACATTCCGTGCGCGCCGGTGCTGACGATGAAAGAGCTTGCCAACGATCCGTCGCTGCGTGAGAGCGGGACCATCACGGAAGTCCAGCACAAGGAACGCGGCTCGTATCTGACGGTGGGCAGCCCGATCAAGTTCTCGGACATGAAGCCGGAAATAACGGCGTCGCCATTGCTCGGCGAACATACCGACGAAGTACTTGCAAGCCTCGGCTACAGCCCAGAGCAGATCAGCAAGCTCCACACCGCCCAGGCCGTTTAAACGCGGGACGGCTGCGCGCTGGACGTGTCACTGTCCACCAAGCGCAGCCTGACTCAATGAGACCAATTTATTTATGAATGCCGCTTCGCAAACACAATCCCCCATCGATTTCGAGCAACTGGTCGACGTCATCGGCGACGCGGTCGTCATCTCCGACGCCAGCGGCGCGATCACCTTATGGAACCCCGCAGCCGTTCGCATGTTCGGGTTCGCGCCCGAGGAGGCGCTGGGGCAATCACTTGACATCATCATTCCCGAGCGCTTGCGCGGGCGTCACTGGAGCGGCTACGAGAAAACCATGGCGACCGGCGAAACACGCTACGGGCATGATGTTTTGCGTGTGCCGGCCGTGCATAAGGACGGGCGATCCTTATCGATTGCATTCACCGTGGCGCTGCTTCATTCAGCGGGACCGGAATCTGGTGTGAGTGGAATCGTGGCTGTTATCCGCGATGAAACCAGCCGCTTCACAGAAGAGCGGAACCTGCGCAAGCGTCTGGCCGAACTCGAAGCAAAATCCGGCGTTTGAGTTTGCCAGATGACTGGGCCAGACCCGCCGGCTACGCGCAGGACCGCACCCTATAAAAGGAGACAACCATGACCGCCCAAGCGGACGTGAAACGTTACGAACTGCTGATCGGTGGCGAAGCAGTTCCGCCCGGCGGCGGCGCGTATTCGAGCATCATCGATCCCTCTACGGAGACGCCGATTGCGAGCGTCGCCCAAGGCACTGCGGCGATGTCGACCGCGCCGTGCAGGCGGCGCGCGCCGCGCTGAAACCGTGGAATGCGATCCGGGCGTCCGAGCGCGGCCGGATCCTGATGCGCTTCGCGGAACTGATGCGCACGCATCAGGACGAACTCGCCGCGCTTGAAAGTCTCGACGCCGGCAAGCCGATTTCCGGCGTGATGCGCCAGGACGTGCCGGCCGCCATCGATACCCTCGCGTACTACGCCGGCTGGTGCGACAAGATCAACGGACAAGTCGTGCCCACGCGCCCCGATGCGCTGACCTACACGGTGCGCGAACCGGTCGGCGTGGTCGCGGCGATCGTGCCGTGGAATTTCCCGCTGATGATCGGCATGTGGAAGATCGCGCCGGCGCTTGCGTGCGGCTGCACGCTGGTCGTCAAGCCGGCGGAACTGACGCCGCTATCGGCGTTGATGCTCGGCCGGCTCGCGCTGGAAGCAGGCGTGCCGCCGGGCGTGCTGAACATCGTGACCGGCAAGGGCTCGGTGGTCGGCGACGCGCTCGTGGCGCACCCGGATGTCGACAAGGTGACGTTCACCGGTTCGCCGTCGGTCGGGCGGGGCATCCTGCAAGGCGCGGCGGTCAACTTCAAGCGCGTCACGCTCGAACTCGGCGGCAAGTCGGCGAACGTGATTTTCGCCGATGCCAATCTCGATCAAGCCGCACGCGCGGCGGCGTCGGGGATCTTCTTCAACGCGGGACAGGTGTGTTCGGCGGGCTCGCGCGTGCTGGTCCAGCGGCCGGTCTACGACGAGGTTGTCGAGCGTCTCGCGCAGCGGGCGAAGTCGATCACGCTTGGGGACCCATCGAAGAAAGAGACGTCCATGGGGCCGCTCATCTCCGCCAAGCAGATGAAGTCGGTGCTGGATTACGTGGATATTGGCAAGAGCGAAGGGGCCTCGGTCGTCACGGGCGGCAAGCGGTGGGGCGAGCGCGGTTATTTCGTCGAGCCGACGGTGTTTGCCAACGTCGAGCACGAAATGCGGATCTCGCAGGAGGAGATCTTCGGACCGGTGGTCAGCGTGATTCCCTTCGACGATGAAGCCGACGCCGTGCGCATCGCCAATGGCACGCTGTATAGCCTCGCGGCGGGCGTGTGGAGCGCGGACATTGGCCGGGTGCATCGGATGGCGTCGGCGCTTAAAGCCGGCACCGTCTGGGTGAATACATACGGCTATACGGATGTGCGGCTGCCGTGGGGCGGCAGCGGGCGACTCAGGCTTTGGCCGCGAGCACGGGGATGTCGCCATCGAAAACTTCACGGAGCCCAAGAGCGTGTGGGTGTCTTTGGCGCAATGAGGTTTATGCAATAGCAATGGGCAAGGCCCGCTTGACCAGCGGGCCTTGCCTTCCTTGCCTTAAGAATAAGAAACGCATGTTGAAAATGACGCAATCACGCAGCGGCTGTACGCGGGGTGTCGCATTCGGGACGCCACATCCGTGCGCCGCGCGTGTCGTCGGCGCGGGCGATGGTCGTGGCACGGCACGAGTCGTAGTAAGCGTTTTTCCTGTCGACGATCGCCTGGCAGAGGAATTCCGCGCTGTACGCCTTGAGCAAGTGCGGGCATTGGACTTCGATGTACCGCGCAATGCGCGCCTGATCGCTTGGCGCGCCTGCCAGCGCCTTCAGGGTATCGACGTCCCAGCGGAACATCAGGTCGAGTTCTTCGAAGGCGCTGTTGTAGGCGCAGAGCTGCGTCTGGAGTTCGCGCTCATCGGCGGACGTGGCTTGTGAACGGATCATGGTCGTCTCCTGGTTGGCCGTGTTGGCTACTAACTGCAGGATAGAAACAATGATCCATAGACGATAGTCACAGTTTTTTTGCTTAACTATTAAAGATACCTAATAGATGGTTTACCCGATATGTGTAATCGCCGAGATTTGCGCCGCGCCTTCATCGATCAGGAATTGCTTGAACGCCACCGCCACCGCCGGCAAGCGTTTGTTATGACGATGCACGAGATACCAGTTGAGCATCACGGGAAAACCCTCGATATCGAGCACGGCCAGGCGTCCGACCTGCAACTCCATGGCGATCGTGTGCGCGGACAGGAAGCTGATCCCCATGCCCGCGATAACCGCCTGCTTGATGGTCTCGGTGCTGGTGATCTCCATGGCGATGTTGAGCGACTTGAGCCGTCCGGCGAAGCCTTCTTCCATGGAATTCCAGGTGTCCGAACCCCGTTCCCTCACGATGAACGGCTCCTCGGCCAGCGACTCCAGCGGAATGTTCTTCCGGCCGACCAGCGGATGATCCGGCGGCGCGACGATCACGTACGGGTGCGGCGCAAACGACACGTTGTCGGTGTCCATGTCCTTCGGCGGGCGAACCATGATCGCGAGGTCGGTGAGGTTGTCGGTGAGTTGGTGCAGCAGTTCCTCGCGGTTATGGACGGCCAGGTTGAGCTTGACGTCGGTATTGCGCTTGGTGAATTCGGCCAGCAGGCGCGGAAAGAAATAATCGCCGGCGCTGATCACGGCCACGTTCAGCGTGCCTCCGGAAATACCCTTGAGACGCGCCATGGCGTCGTCGGCTTCGCGGAATTGTTCGAGGATCGCGCGGCTGTGATGAAGCATTTCGTGACCCGCCGATCGTCAAGTAGATCTTCTTGCCGAGCTGCTCGAAGAGCGGCAAGCCGGCGTGCTCCTCAAGCTGCTTGACCTGCGTGGAGACGGCCGGCTGGGTGAGGTAGAGCTCTTCGGCGGCGCGGGAAAAGCTGAGGCGGCGCGCCACGGTTTCGAATATTTTCAGTTGCCTCAAAGTCGCATTGCGCATCATGACCGATTTCTCCATCCATAAACGATCCTGAATTTATACAATAAATTTTTCTAACTTTCCCTAATCGTTTTTCTCCCGCAGGATGCTTTCAAAGTGCGCTAGTTTCGTAAGGCGCCCAAGCGAAAAAGAACGCGCCCCACAACAACAGAACGCAACAGAACACCGGATTCGCCTGTACATGATTTTTCGAGCAGTTCCCTTAGTCCCGTGGCCCGCGTTTCATGCGCGGCCGGAGTCCGGATTTCGTGGCGCTGCAAGAATGACCAACCAGCGCGGCGAATCAGCCCGAAGGAAAACGCAGCAAGACGAAGCAGGACCCTGACCGACCAAAACCAGTCTCGCACCGGTGCCTCGTGGCACCGGAAAGCCGCAGTCGATTACGCGCCGCACGAGCGCAGATACATAACGGAGACAGACATGGCAAACGCAGATACGGTGACGGCATCCGCCGCAGGCCGGCCCAAACTAGGGCGGCATAACAATCGATGGGCGCAACTGGCCATCGGCATCATTTGCATGGGCCTGGTCGCGAATCTGCAATACGCGTGGACCTTGTTCGTGGTCCCGATGGACGCCAAGCATCACTGGGGGCAGGCGGCGATTCAAACCGCGTTCACGGTGTTCATCGTGACGGAAACGTGGCTAGTGCCGCTGGAAGGCTGGCTCGTCGATAAATTCGGCCCGCGGCCGGTGGTGATCGGCGGCTCGATCTGTGCGGCAATCGGCTGGATCATCGATGCCAACGCGACAAGTCTCATCCATCTGTACATTGCGGCGGTGATTGCGGGCGTAGGCGCGGGTTGCGTGTACGGCACCTGCGTGGGCACGGCGCTCAAGTGGTTCCCGGACAAGCGCGGTCTTGCCGCTGGTCTGACCGCCGCCGGTTTCGGCGCGGGCGCGGCCGTCACGGTGATCCCCATCTCGAACATGATCCAGAGCTCGGGCTATGAGCATGCCTTCATGTTCTTCGGCATCTTTCAGGGCGTCTGCATCTTCCTGCTCGGGCTGATGCTGGTTCGTCCGAGGCCGCCTGCACATGCCATTCCGGCAAGACGCGTGGTGGCATCGAAGATCGATTACACGACGGGGCAAATGGTCCGCTCGCCGCTCTTCTGGGTGCTCTACATGATGTTCGTGTTCGTCGCGGCAGGCGGTGTGATCGCCACGGCGCAACTTGGGCCCATCGCGAAGGAATACGGCTTCGCCAAGATGCCGGTCAACCTCCTCGGCGTCACCTTGCCGCTGCTGACGATGGCGCTTTCCATCGACAACCTCTGCAACGGTTTCACGCGTCCTCTATGCGGCTGGATCTCCGACAAGATCGGTCGTGAGAACACGATGTTCTTCATCTTCATCGGCGAAGGACTCGCATTGCTTGGGCTGATGGAGTTCGGTCACAACCCGTATCTCTTCATGTTCTTCGCGGCCATCACGTTCCTGTGCTGGGGCGAAATCTTCTCGATCTTCCCCGCCACCTGTGCCGATACCTTCGGCAGCAAATACGCAGCCGCCAACGCCGGGACGCTCTACACGGCAAAGGGCACGGCTTCGATGCTGGTGCCGCTCGCCTCGGTGCTCTCGGCTATCGGCTCGTGGGATGCGGTGTTTATCGCGACAGCCACGGTCTCGATCGCAGCCGGCCTGTGCGCCAAGTTCGTCCTCGCGCCAATGAGGAAGCGCTGGATCGAGAACACCGTTGCCGAGTCGAGCCGGATCGATGCCGCTTCGTTTCAGGCAGCATGGGCGGAAACACCGCGTAACTCGTCGGCGCAATGAGCCGGAATCCGGCGGCTGAAGCAGAGCGCGGATTGAAGGGATCAAGTGCGGGAGCAGGCGTCTCGTTGCAGCAGTTGCGCCTGTTCGTCACCCTCGCGCAGCATCGCAGTTTCACGCAGGCCGGCAACGCGCTCGGCGTCACGCAGTCGGCGGCGAGCCGGAGTATCCGGGAGCTGGAAGACCTGCTCGACCTCAGGCTCTTCGATCGCACGACGCGCCATGTCGCACTCACCGATACCGGGCGCGCCTTGCTTCCTCGCATCGCGTCGCTGGTGGATGAACTGGAAGAGGCGCTGCGGTTCGGGCAGGAAGTTTCCAGCGCGGAAAACGGCGCCGTATCGATTGCATGTGCTTCCAGCGCGGTCGCGTCCGTGGTGCCCGCGCTGCTGGCATCGTGCCGGGCGAGCTTTCCGAATATAGCGCTGACATTGCACGACGCACAGCCGGGCACGGTGCTGGAGCTGCTCCGTTCCGGCGATGCCGATCTTGGCGTACTCATCGAGCCTCAGGACATCGGCGATCTGTCCGTCGAGACGCTGTTCTCCGACCCGCTCTGCGCCGTCATGCCGGCGCGCCATCCGCTTGCATCGAACGCGAGCGTGCAATGGCGAGAACTGAGCGGCACAGATCTCTTCCTTCTCGACGATGACGCCGGCAGCTACGAGCTCATCGCGCGCTCGCTCGTCGAACACGGCGCATCGGACGTCAGGCTTCAACGCCTGACGCAAGCGGCGAGCGTTGTCCAGATGGTCGTGGCGAACCTCGGAATCGGCATCATGCCGATGCACGCCGCCAATCCCGTGCCCACGTATTCCCTCGTGCAAGCGGTGCGTTTATGGCCGACGGTCACGCGTACCGTCCTGCTCGCCAAATGCAGGCATCGCACGCTTCGCGCGCAGGCGGCACGGATCTGGACCCAGGTGGTTTCGGGCCATCATGAAGAACTCAAGCCGATGCAAACTGCAGACGCCTGACCCGATTTCACCCAGCAAATGAAGCGCGGCTCCGTAAAAAGAGTCGCGCTTTTTTCTTGCGCTTTCGCTCTTGTTATCCAATACTGAATCTAATATCTTGTATATCAGAAACGACAAAATAGCTTCAGGAGACGACAATGAAAATATGCATATATGGCGCTGGCGCGATCGGCGGTTACATGGGCGCGCAACTGGCCCGCGCTGGTGCGGACGTCAGTTTCATCGCTCGCGGGCCGCATCTGGCGGCGATGCAGGCGAACGGCGTTCGTTTGCAGATTGACGGAGAAGAGCACACCGTCAAGGTTCGCTGCACGAACAATCCGGCGGAGCTTGGACCTCAGGACTATGTGGTTGTCGCGTTGAAGGCGCATTCGGTGCCCGGCGTAGTCGACCAGATGTCGCCGTTGCTCGGTCCGGATACCGCCGTCGTCACCGCCGTGAACGGCTTGCCGTACTGGTATTTCCATGAGCATGGCGGTGCGCTGTCGGGCACGACGCTGGAAAGCGTCGATCCGGGCGGCCGCCAATGGCAAATTCTCGGACCGGAACGCGCGATCGGGTGCGTGCTCAATCCCGCCGCCGAGATTGTCGAGCCGGGGGTAATCCGCCACGTCTATGGCAAGAAATTCCCTATCGGCGAGCCGGGCGGCCAGGTGACGCCGCGTCTCCAGGCGTTCCACGACATCATGGCCGCCGCCGATATGGAAGTGCCGATGCGCGACAACATCCGCGACGAAATCTGGCTGAAGTTGTGGGGCAACCTTTGCTTCAACCCAATCAGCGCACTGACGGGCGCCACGCTGGACGTGCTCACCAGTGACCCCGCCGTGCGCGCGCTGTCGCGTCAGATGATGGTGGAAGCGCAGGGCATCGCGGAACAGATCGGCGTTCATTTTCGTGTCGATGTGGAAAAGCGCATCAACGGCGCCGGCGCGGTCGGGGCGCACAAGACTTCGATGCTGATGGACTGCGAAGCCCGCCGGCCGATGGAAATAGACCCGATCGTGACCGTCGTGCAGGAAATCGGCCGCAAACTCCACGCCGACACGCCGATGATCGACGCCGTCCTGGCCCTCATCAAACTCAAGGAAGGCGTCAATCAGGGAACGGCGCGGCCGAGTATCAAAACAATCGAATCCTTCACACGCTCCCAAAAAGCCGCTTAAACTTCGAACAAGCAGGGACTGTTGTTTCTGATATATCACATACGAAATATGTTGCGTTGCATTGCAACGCAACATATACTGAAGGCTCTTGGAGTTAACCACTAGGAGCCGGAAATGAGCATCGCTTTATTAGTCGTGGTCGGGATTGCCTTGGTAGCTGGCGGTGTTGGTGTGACGTTCGCACTGGCGTCGGCGTTACCGCAAGCTGTGTTGCAGCGCGCGCAGGACAATGGTCGGTACGCTGGATTGACGGCGGAAGATCAGGGCGGCAGCACGGGCACACGGGCGACGACGGGCGCGCGGAACCTGGGACATCAAACCATCAATGCCATCTGATACTGAAGTTGCTGCAACGTCTGCCAATATTCTTGAAGCGCGGCCGGAAAGCAGGCCTGCGGGTGTGACGCTTTCGCTGGCGCCGATCAATGCGACGGTTTCGTTGCGGGATCAGGCTTATGCCCGTTTGCGTCAGGCCATATCGGAAGCGGACATTTATCGTTCGCGGGAAGAGATTCGGCTGGACGAGAAAGATTTGACTGAAGCGCTGGGCGTGAGTCGCACGCCGATTCGCGAGGCGATGACGCTGCTGGAGCAGGAAGGGTTTCTGCGCACGGTGCCGCGTCGCGGGATTTACATCGTGCGAAAGACCAAGCACGAGATTGTCGAGATGATCAACATGTGGGCCGCGCTTGAGAGCATGGCTGCGAGGCTTGCGACGCAACGTGCGACGGATGCTGAGATTGCCTCGCTTCGTCACATGTTCGACCATTTCCAGAATGAGGCGCCGGCCGAGCATATCGAAGAGTATTCAGAGGCGAATATTGCCTTTCATCAGGCGATTGTGCAGTTGAGCAAGTCGCAGATTATCTTCGATACGATCAAGAATATTTTTGTGCACGTGCGCGCGATCCGGAAGATGACGATTTCGCAGAGTGACCGGGCGGAGCGATCGATTGCGGATCATATGCGGATTATCGAGGCGCTCGAGGCGCGGGATACGGAGTTGGTCGAGAGGTTGGTCAGGCAGCATTCGCTGGATCTGGCGGCCTTCGTCGAGAAGAATTGCGATTTTCTTGATTGAACGGGGATTTCGTTCGCACTTGAGGGGGGCGGGGTTGGCCGGGTTGGTGCTGCTCACGTAGGCGCGGGTTTTACGTTAGCTAAGTTTTTATCGCCATTAGCCACTGTGCGTGGCGGCAGTTCATTTCTATGTCCCGGGGGACTGGGTCTGCTGGGTTGCTGCTGCGTACGTTAGCGCGGGTTGTATGTAAGCTAAATTTTTTATCACTATTAGCCACTGTCCGTGGCGGGACTTCATTTCTTTGTCCGTGGGACTGGGTTAGTGCTGGGTTGCTGCTGCGTACGTTAGCTCGGGTTCAATGTTGGCTAAATTTTTTATCACTATTAGCCACTGTCCGTGGCGGGACTTCATTTCTTTGTCCAACGGCGACAAAGAAACGAAGCAAAGAAAACGCCTTTCCACAAACTGTATTAAGTGTCCCCAGCGTGCAGACCACTGCTTTTGGTTCCCGCGTAGCACGGTGCTCGCAAAACCACGGACACTTGAAACCCTCCTTCTCGCGAATTCTTACATCCCCACGCTTCGCCACCAGTGCTCTCGGGCAAGTTCGCTATGCCTATAGAAACGGGTACGGCCTCACCCCTGATAAAGGTTGACTGAAGCTACCCGGCGCGTAGCAATTTCAGGCGCGAATCCTTACATCCCCACGCTTCGCGACCAGTGCTCTCGGGCAGTTCGGTATGCCTAAACGGGTACGGCCTCACCCTGTTAAAGGTTGACTGAAGCTACCGTGCGCGTAGCAATTTCAGGCGCGAATCCCTACATCCCCAGGCTTCGCCACCCGTGGTCTTGGGCAAGATCGATGTCCCACGGACCAGTACGGCCTCGCCCGTATTCACGGTTAATGGACCGCGTGATCCGCGCGGCCATTTAAGTGACAAGCGCGCATAGCGTGCAATACCTTTGGGCACGAGCACACAGTGAAATCCGGGGAATACCTCTTTACGGGTTCGTGGGCTTCGTGGGCTGCGTGATCCGCGCGGCCATTTAGATGAGGGGTGCGGACAACGCGCAAAAGTTTGGGCACGACCTCCAAAAAGATCTCGGAACGCCTCGCGCCAGGCGTGAAAAACCGCGCCTGAAATTACTACGCACCGAATAGCTTCAGTCAACCTTAAACAGGGGTGAGGCCGTCCCGGTCTGTGGGCATACCGAACTTGCCCGAGAGCACTGGTGGCGAAGCGTGGGGATGTAGGGATTCGCGAGAAGGAGGGTTTCAAGTGTCCGTGGTTTTTCGAGCACCGTTCTACGCGGGAACCAAAAGCAGTGGTCTGCACGCTGGGGACACTTAATACAGATTGTGGGGAGGCGTTTTCTTTGCTTCGTTTCTTTGTCGCCGTTGGACAAAGAAATGAAGTCCCGCCACGGACAGTGGCTAATAGTGATAAAAAATATAGCCAACATTGAACCCGCGCTAATGTAAGCAGCAGCAACCCGGCATTGACCCTGACCTCCGCGGGTAGCCCCCTAAACCCCGAAAGTGCGAACGCGGACAGAATAGCGAATAGCTAAAAGCGTCGAAAAATAGAGCCAATAAGCCGGCCAGAGATCGTGGCAGCAGGAACCCACCCATCCCGAGCGCCAACGTCAAGAAAGTGCATTGCAGCAAAAAACGACTCAAAAACGGCCCAGCGCCAAGGACGCTAACCCCGTGCACTGCACCACAAAAAACCCACTTCACAAATCCCCTTGACTAATACTGTGTGTGGAATATTGTATATCACAGAGCGCGATTTACCCTTCGGACTCCGGAAATCGCACCCCGCCGGCATCGGCGAAAACCACGCCCGATGTATCGCGCGGAACCGCAAAAAATTACCCATATAAAACCTGCCTAAAGGCTAGGAGACAGGCAATGAGCAAAGCCCTCGACGGTGTGCGTATCCTCGATTTCACGCACGTTCAATCCGGCCCGACCTGCACGCAACTGCTCGCATGGTTCGGCGCCGATGTCATCAAGGTAGAGCGCGCCGGCGCAGGCGACATCACGCGCGAGCAACTGCGCGATATCCCCGACGCCGACAGCCTCTACTTCACGATGCTCAACCACAACAAGCGTTCGATCACCATCGATACGAAAAATCCGGAAGGCAAGAAGGTCCTCGAATCGCTCGTGAAAAAATGCGACGTGCTGGTCGAGAACTTCGCACCCGGCGCGCTCGATCGCATGGGCTTCACGTGGGAACGAATCCAGGAACTGAACCCGAAGATGATCGTGGCGTCGGTGAAGGGCTTCGGCCCCGGTCCCTACGAAGACTGCAAGGTCTACGAGAACGTCGCGCAGTGCGCGGGCGGCGCAGCATCGACGACCGGTTTCGACGACGGCCCGCCCGTCGTCAGCGGCGCGCAAATCGGCGATTCCGGCACGGGCCTGCATCTCGCGCTCGGCATTGTCACCGCGCTTTATCAACGCAACGCGACCGGCCGCGGCCAGAAGGTGCTCGCCGCGATGCAGGACGGCGTGCTCAACCTCTGCCGCGTGAAACTGCGCGATCAGCAACGCCTGGAACGCACCGGCACGATGAAGGAATATCCGCAGTACCCGAACGGCACGTTTCGGCGAGGCCGTGCCGCGCGCCGGCAACGCGTCGGGCGGCGGCCAGCCGGGCTGGATCCTGAAGTGCAAGGGCTGGGAAACCGATCCGAACGCGTACATCTACTTCATCACGCAAGCGCCGGTCTGGGGCGAGATCTGCAAGGTGATCGGCAAGGAAGAATGGATCGATCATCCCGACTTCCGCACGCCGGCCGCACGGCTTCCGCACCTCAAGGACATCTTCGCCGAGATCGAACAGTGGACCATGACGAAGACCAAGTTCGAGGCCATGGAGATCCTGAACCAGCACGACATTCCGTGCGGCCCGATTCTCTCGATGAAGGAAATTGCCGAAGACCCATCGCTGCGCAAGACCGGCACGATCGTCGAAGTGGACCATCCGGTGCGCGGCAAATACCTGACCGTCGGCAACCCGATCAAGCTCTCCGATAGCCCCACGGACGTCGTGCGTTCACCGCTTCTGGGCGAGCATACCGACGAAGTGATGGCGGAACTTGGCTATACCGCCGATCAGGTCGCGACGCTGCGAAGCCTCGGGGCGATCTAGGAGGTCCGGCGCCTAGACGGAGAGATTGGAAAATCCGAACTTTCCCGAAATGGCGCCGTGCAAAAGAGTTCGATACATTCGGTCGTCCCGCAACTTCGATTGCAAGTATCCGGGACTTTGACTGGCCATCTTCTCTGACATGGATACATCGATGCTCGATGGTGTGTGGTGTGCGCTCGCGGTGATGACATCGGTGCAAAGTCTCAGGACGCCGGGGATGGTATCGCCGGCACGGCAGCAGGCACTGCGCGATGCGGCCGGTGTGGGCGCCTCAGTAATCGTGGCTTATGCAATGGCCACGGGCTTCGACTCGATGCTCGTTGCGCTGGCTATTGCTGCGTTCGGTACGTTCGCTTCGTTTGGTATGTTCGCCATGCAGATGCCGAGGATCGGCCGGACTACGCCCGCGTCGCTGCAGAGTGCGCTTGCATTGGCCGCGCTGGCGTCGGCATCAGCGGATCGGGCGCTCGGCTTCGGTGCGAGTTCGTCGCTTGGCTGGACGGCGCTCGGTGGAGTAGCGGCGATTGCGATGGTCATCGCGTTCGGGCGCGTGCGGATAGGATCCCGCATCCGCTTGTCGAATGCGACGGCGGCCAGCGCGATGCACTTTGCTTGCGCCGCGTTGTGTACCGTCATCGCCTATACGGCGGGGTTCGAAGGCGGTGCGGTGTCGGTGGTGATCATCGGTGCGATGGTGGCCTTGATCGGCGCTTATCTCGCGATGGCCATGGCTGATCGCGCGTATCCCGTGTTCATCGCAGCGTTGAACGGATATGCGGCGTGCTCGATTGTTGCTGCAGGCGTAGGGCTGGAAAACGGCGCGCTGGTAGTGACGGGCGTGGCGCTCGTGCTGGGATGTGTAGCGACATGTACGAGCGTCAATCCGTCGAGAGTGCCGAGCGAGAAATAGGAGGCATCCGGGCATTTTGTTCGTCATCCTGCTTAATTGACTAGCGTGCTTCGGCACGCTTTTCGCGTTTTGGATCCGGGCTTTGTATCGGGGGAGGGCGGGGGCTTTCTATATGGACTATCGCGGCGGATTGGGCCGCGCGTTACCATAGCGGCGCATTGCCGGCCGTTGTACTTGACTCCCTCTATCCCATCAGCCGCCTTATCCGATGATCGACGACACACGCAGTACCGCGGCACAACCTATCCCGGTGTCGGCAGGATCGCTTCACGAAGCCCGTTCCCGCCAGCACACGCTTTTGCTGGCGGTTGGTTTGTCTTTCGGGACCGCTATTGCGCTTGGCCTGACTCGTTTCTCCTACGCGCTCCTGTTGCCTGCCATGAAGGCCGATCTCGGCTGGAGTTTCGCGCAGGCCGGCGCGATGAACACAGCGAACGCGCTCGGCTATTTGCTTGGCGCGCTGACGTTCCCGTTCCTGTCGCGTCGCTGGCCGGCGGGCGTGTGTTTTATCGCGGGATGCATCGTGACGACGCTGTTGATGACCGTAGGCGGTATGGTCTCCGATACCCACGCGTTACTCCTGCAGCGGGTCGCCACCGGTATTAGCAGTGCATCGATATTCGTCGGCGGCAGCGTGTTGGCGGCGCGCCTGGCGTCAGCCCATCCACGCGATGCCGGCCTCGTTCTGGGGCTTTATTACGGCGGTGCGGGCGTCGGGATTATCGCAGCGGCGCTGCTCGTTCCGATAACCACGCTCGATAGCGCGCATGGCTGGCAGTGGGCGTGGTTCGCGCTGGCGGCGGCGTGTGCGTTGGCTTCGGTAGCGGCAATTGCCGCGGCGCGCATGATTGAATCCAGCGATGGCGCCCCTGCGGTTCGCACTGCAAGCGCCGCTTCTTCCGCGCATGGGGATCGTCTTCCGTGGCGGCGTCTTGGTTTCATGCTCACTGGGTACGGGCTCTTCGGCGTGGGGTACATCGGCTACATGACCTTTCTGATTGCGCTGCTTCGTGCGGCCGGCATGAGTGCTGCGGTGGTGACTGCCTTTTATGTATTGCTTGGCGTGGCGACGATTGGCTCAGCGAAGATCTGGTCGGGTGTGCTTAACCGGATGAGGGGTGGCCAGGCGCTTGCCTTGTTCAACGGGTTGCTTGCGTTTGCGACTTTGATGCCGGCGCTATTCACGCAACCGGCCGTGGCGTTCGTATCGGGCGCGCTGTTCGGTGCGACGTTTTTATCGGCGGTGGCATCGACGACGGCGTTCGTCCGGCACAACCTTCCGGTGGCGCTTTGGACGCGCGGGATCGGCGCGTTCACGATTGTTTTTGCCTTTGGGCAGATCGTCGGGCCGATTGTTATTGGGTGGATTTCCGATGGGGAGGGACTTGCGAGGGGACTCGTCTATTCGTCGGTGTTGTTGGCCGTAGGGGCCGTTCTTGCTGTGCTGCAAAAGCCAATGTGAAATCGATTTTCGTTCGCACTCGGGTTTAGGGGCGGGCTGCCGCGGTGGTCGGGGGTCAGTGCTGGGTTGCTGCTGCTGACGTTAGCGCGGGTTGTATGTGAGCTATATTTTTTATCACTATTAGCCAGGTTATTTTCGTTCGCACTCGGGCGGGGTTTTGGGCGCGGGGCTGATCGTTAGCGGTCGAGGTCAGTGCTGGGTTGGTGCTGCCTACGTTAGCGCGGGTTGTATGTGAGCTATATTTTTTATCACTATTAGCCACTGTCCGTGGCGGGACTTCATTTCTTTGTCCAACGGCGACAAAGAAACGAAGCAAAGAAAACGCCTCCCCACAATCTGTATTAAGTGTCCCCAGCGTGCAGACCACTGCTTTTGGTTCCCGCGTAGAACCGTGCTCGCTAGAACCACGCTGCGTTGAAACCCTCCTTCTCGCGAATCCTGACATCCCCACGCTTCGCCACCAGTGCTCTCGGGCAAGTTCGATAGACCCACGGACCAATACGGCCTCGCGCGTCTTTACTTCTTTACGGATTGGTGGAGTGCGTGATCCGCCTGACCATATAGGCGGGGTGCGCGTAGCTCGCAGTACCTCTGGGCACCAGCACATCAGAAAAGTAGTGGAAGGCCCCGCGCTAGCGGCGAACAATCGCGCGTGAAATGACTATGCACCGAATAATTTCATCCAGCCTCGAGCAAGGGTGAGACCGTACCGGTCTGTGGGCGTACCGTGCTTGCCCGAGAGCACTGGTGGCGAAGCGTGGGGATGTAGGAATTCGCGAGAAGGAGGGTTTCAAGTGTCCGTGGTTCTAGCGAGCACCGTTCTACGCGGGAACCAAAAGCAGTGGTCTGCACGCTGGGGACACTTAATACAGATTGTGGGGAGGCGTTTTCTTTGCTTCGTTTCTTTGTCGCCGTTGGACAAAGAAATGAAGTCCCGCCACGGACAGTAGCTAATAGTGATAAAAAATTTAGCTCACATACAACCCGCGCTAACGTAGGCAGCACCAACCCAGCACTGACCTCGACCGCTAACGATCAGCCCCACGCCCAAAACCCCGCCCGAGTGCGAACGAAAATCCCCTGGCTAATAGTGATAAAAAATTTAGCTCACATACAACCCGCGCTAACGTAGGCAGCACCAACCCAGCACTGACCTCGACCGCTCACGATCAGCCCCGCGCCCAAAACCCCGCCCGAGTGCGAACGAACCCCTCAACGAATCCCTCAACGAAATCTCTCGACCAGGAAATCGATGAACGCACGAATACGCGCGGGTTGATTGCGGCGGCTTGGATAGTAGACAAACAAGTCCGCCGGCGGCAGCAGGAACTCGGGCAGCACGACTTTCAGCCGGCCGCTTTCCAGGTATTTCGCGAGATCCCATTCTGAGCGGATCGAGATGCCGTGTCCATCGAGCGCCCAGCCGAGCACGATGTCGCCGTCATTACTCGAGAGCCCGCCATGCACCTTCACCGACACCGTCTCGCCATCGCGCGTGAAACGCCAGACGCCGTAGGCATCGTCGTTCTGCCGATGAAGGATAGTCCGATGGCGCGCAAGGTCCGCAAGCGCGGCCGGGTTGCCGTGCCGTTGCAGATACGCCGGCGATGCGCAAAGGAAGCGCCGGTTCGACATGATGCGGCGCGCGTTGAGCCGCGTATCGGGTAACGCGCCGAAGCGGATGGCGAGATCGAAACCCTGCTCGACAATATCCACCGGCCGGTCCGTCACATCCAGTTGAACCTCGACTTGCGGATAACGCTGCACGAACGCGGAGACGAGCGGCGCGATGGTCGTGCGGCCGAAACCGAGCGAGGCATTCACGCGCAAGATGCCGCGCGGCGCTTCGCGGCTGCGCGACACGGCATCTTCCATCTCCCGCACTGCAGCAAGAATACGCGTAGCGTGACGCAGATACGTGTCGCCTTCGTCAGTCAGGCTCGCGCTGCGCGTGGTGCGATTCACGAGCCTGACGCCCAGCCGCTGCTCCATCAGCGCAAGCCGCCGGGTTGCGGCAGGCGGCGTCAGATCGAGCGCGCGCGCGGCCGCCGACAAGCTGCCGAGGCGCGCAAGCTGGACAAAAAACTCGAGATCGGAGGTGACGTCATTCTTCACTTAAACTGAATAATCAAATGAGTACCGGTGAAGTGTAACGCGACCGGGCGCGCGTAAGCTTCGTTATCCGCTTAGGCGTTCCTAATTCACGCATTCGCGGCATTCAGGAGACAGTCACATGAAAATCGTGGAAATCCGCGAGCAGACCATTCCGATCAGTTCATCCATTCGGAATGCGTATATCGACTTCAGCAAGATGACGCTGAGTCTCGTTGCCGTAATCACCGACGTGATCCGCGACGGCAAACCGGTCGTGGGCTACGGGTTCAATTCGAACGGACGCTACGGCCAAGGCAAGCTGATGCGCGAACGTTTTATTCCGCGCGTGCTCGAAGCCGAGCCGGATTCGCTGCTCGACGCCTCGGGTAACAACCTCGATCCGCACAAGATCTGGGCCGCGATGTTCACCAACGAAAAGCCGGGCGGACATGGCGAGCGCTCGGTGGCAATCGGCACTATCGACATGGCGGTGTGGGATGCGGTCGCGAAGATTGAAGGCAAGCCGCTGTTCCAGTTGCTGGCGGATCGTTATGGCAACGGCACGCCGAACCGCGAGATCTTCGTTTATGCAGCGGGCGGTTATTACTATCCCGGGCAGGATCTCGGCAAGCTCAAGGACGAGATGCGCAGCTATATTGACCGTGGTTATACGGTGGTCAAGAAGAAGATAGGCGGCGGTTCGCTCGACGACGACCTGCGCCGTATCGACGCGGTGCTATCAGTGCTGCAGGACGGGCAAAAACTCGCGGTCGATGCAAATGGCCGCTTCGATCTTGACACGGCTATCCAGTATGCCAAAGCGCTCTCGCAATACGATTTGTTCTGGTACGAAGAAGCAGGCGATCCTCTCGATTTCGAACTGCAAGCCACGCTGAGAAACTACTACGACAAGCCGATGGCAACCGGCGAAAATTTGTTCTCGATGCAGGATGCGCGTAATCTGATCCGCTATGGCGGCATGCGGGCGGACCGCGATTACCTGCAATTCGATTGCGCGCTGAGCTATGGGCTGGTCGAATATCTGCGCACGCTGGACATGCTGCATCAGCATGGCTGGTCACGTTCACGCTGCATTCCGCACGGCGGCCACCAGATGTCGTTGAATATTGCAGCGGGTCTCGGCCTCGGCGGCAACGAATCGTATCCGGACCTGTTCCAGCCATTCGGCGGCTTTCCGGATGGCGTAAAAGTACAGAATGGCTATGTGACCTTGCCCGAGCTTCCCGGCATCGGCTTTGAAGGGAAGAGCGATTTGTATGTTCACATGCAGGCTTTGTCGTCGTAAGTTTGCGCTGCTTCGGCAGTGGTCCTGTGTTTTCATAATGCTATTTGGCGCAGCCGTTCACTGCGCCGTGACCGAGGCAGGAGATTGCAATGCAAAAAACCATCGAGCTTACCGGCCGCGACATCCTTCGCGATCCGCGTCTTAACAAAGGATCCGCCTTCACCGAGGCCGAACGCCGCCAATATCATCTCGAAGGACTGTTGCCGCCCGGCTGCAGTTCGCTGGAACTGCAGGTCGCGCGCACGCACACGGAACTCGCCGCCCTCGACAACGACCTGCAAAAATATCTCCTCCTTTCCGATCTGCAGGCCAGAAACGAGACCTTGTTTTACGCCACGATCATGTCCGACCCGGCGACATTCATGCCGCTCGTGTACACGCCGACCGTCGGCGAGGCATGCCAGAAATTCAATCATATTTTCCGCGCCACGCGAGGCATGTATGTGCCCATCTCGGCGCGGGGACGGGTGAAAGAACTGCTGCAGAACTGGCCGGAGAAGGACGTTCGCTTTATCGTGGTGACGGATGGCGAACGCATTCTCGGACTGGGCGACCTGGGCGTCGGCGGGATGGGCATTCCTATCGGCAAGCTGTCGCTTTACACCGCATGCGCAGGCGTGCCGCCGCAATATTGCTTGCCGGTCATGCTCGATGTGGGCACGAACAATCGCGATTTGCTCGACGACCCCCTCTATCTGGGCTTGCGTCAGGAGCGCGTACGTGGCGACGAATACCATGCGTTCGTGAACGAGTTCGTTGAAGCGGCGCTGGAGTTGCATCCGAAATGCTGCATCCAGTGGGAAGACTTCGCCAACTTCAATGCCGTGCCGCTGCTCGCCCGATACAAGGACAAGATCTGCACCTATAACGACGACATCCAGGGCACCGCCGCCGTCGCGCTGGCGGGCATTTTCGCAGCGCTGCACATCTCGAAGCAAAAGCTCGTCGACCAGCGTTTCCTGTTCCTCGGCGGCGGCTCGGCGGGGACCGGCATTGCCGAATTGATCAGCCAGGCGATGGTGCTGGAGGGCTTGAGTATCGACGAAGCGCGCGCGCGCAATGCGTTGTTCGACGTGAACGGACTGATGGTGAAATCGCGCCAGGACCTGGCCGATTTCCAGAAGCCTTTCGCCGTGGATCACGCACCCGTGGACACATTTCACCGACGCGGTGAAGGCGCTGAAACCGACCGGCATCATTGGTGTCAGTACCGTGCCGAAGCTGTTCAATCAGCACGTGATCGAGGCCATGGCGGAGATCAACGAGCGTCCGATCATCTTCCCGTATTCCAACCCGACGTCACGCTCCGAATGCACGGCGGAAGAGGCGTACCGATGGTCGTCCGGGCCGCGCCATTTTTGCCAGCGGCAGTCCGTTCCCGCCGGTGGAAATCGAAGGGCGCACGTTTGTGCCGGGGCAGGGCAACAACGTCTATATTTTCCCGGCGCTCGGCATGGCCGTGTTTGCCACGCAGGCGAGCCGCGTGACGGACGAGATGTTCATTGTCGCGGCGAAAGCGGTTGCCGAGCAGGTATCGGAAGCCAGTCTTGCGACCGGCCTGATCTATCCGCCGCAAAGCAAGATCTTCGAGGCGTCGCTGCATGTGGCGGTGCGCGTGGCCGAATGCATTTTCGATAATCAGCTGGCACGCGTGCCGAGACCCGACGACATCACCGCGCTGATCCGCGATTGCGCTTATAAGCCTGCATACAGCCTTTGACTTGTCAGGGGTGAGTCTCGCCTTGGTGCGCAACGGGGCGAGACGAAGAAAGCTGCCGCGCTAGGCGAGCGCCGCACTGATGCGCTCAATTGCTGCAATCTCCGGCGCTCCCTGCGCCAGCGGTTCACGGGGGCACCACGGATAGGGCAGGGTTTGCGCCCATCGCAAGATCGGTTCCGCGCTTTCCTCCGGCAACGTCGTCATTTCTTCGATTGTTATTCGGAGTGAGCTCACCAGCGCCGAGCCCTGCGTCGTCGTCCACTCGTATCGGCCGAAGCCGGCGCGTGCGGCGCCGGTGCCTTTTTCCGACATGCACAGAGTATTTGCGTTAGCACTCGGGGGCTTGGGTGGGCGGGTTTCCGGCGGTGGTCGGGGTTGGTGCCGGGTTGGTGCTGCTGACGTTAGCGCGGGTTTAATGTTGGCAGGATTTTTTATCACTATTAGCCACTGTCCGTGGCGGGACTTCATTTCTTTGTCCAACGGCGACAAAGAAACGAAGCAAAGAAAACGCCTCTCCACAGTCTGTATTAAGTGTCCCCAGCGTGCAGACCACTGCTTTTGGTTCCCGCGTAGAACGGTGCTCGCAAAACCACGGACACTTGAACCCCTCCTTCTCGCGAATCCTGACATCCCCACGCTTCGCCACCAGTGCTCTCGGGCAAGATCGGTGCACCTATGGGTTAGTTCGGCCTCACCCGCATTTACGGTGTGAGGCGGACTTTCACGGGGCATGGATACTTAAAAGGCAGTTGTTGCGCCCGCAGGGCGCCTTCGCGTTCCACTATTTTTCTGGTGCTGGTGTGCTGGCGCGCAAGCGCAAGCGCATTGCGCGCTATGCGCGCCCGCGTCCCCCGCCTAAATGGTTACCCGGACTAAGTGGTCCACCAGCCTGCGAAGACGCGTGAGGCCGTATTGGTTTGTGGGCCATCGTTCTTGCCCGAGAGCACTGGTGGCGAAGCGTGGGGATGTAAGGATTCGCGAGAAGGAGGGGTTCAACGCAGCGTGGTTCTAGCGAGCACCGTGCTACGCGGGAACCAAAAGCATGGGCGTGCACGCTGGGGACACTTAATACAGATTGTGGAAAGGCGTTTTCTTTGCTTCGTTTCTTTGTCGCCGTTGGACAAAGAAATGAAGTGCCGCCACGCACAGTGGCTAATAGTGATAAAAAATATAACTCACATTGAACTCGCACTAACGTAAGCAGCAACAACCCAGCACTGACCCACGACCACCGCCGGTAGCCAGCGCCCTCAAAAGACCGAGTGCGAACAAAATCACTTCCTCGAACGCGACTTTTCGCGTAGATTTGCGACCGCGAAACAATTGTCACCCGGTAAAGTAAGAGGAATCCATCATGTCCATCGCCAAGCGAATCCGCGAAGTGTCCAAACTCAGCGGCGATTTTCTGCTGCGCTCAGGCAAACGCAGCAATACGTATTTCGATAAATATCGCTTCGAATCCGATCCCGTATTGCTCAAGGCAATCGCAGAAGCCATGGCGCCGCTGCTGCCTCCCGGCACCGAAGTATTGGGCGGCTTGGAAATGGGCGGAATCCCTATCGTGACAATGCTGAGCCAGGTGACCGGCCTGCCCGCCGCCTACATTCGTAAGGAAGCGAAAGAATACGGCACCTGCAAGTACGCGGAAGGCGCCGAGCTGGCCGGCAAAAAACTCGTGCTGATTGAGGACATCGTGTCGAGTGGCGGCGCTATTTCCGACGCAGTGGCCAAGCTTCGCGCCGATGGCGTGCCGGTCTCGCTAACCCTGTGTGTGATCGATCGCGAGAGCGGCGGCAAGGAAATGCTCGAAGGGATCGGGATAGAGTTGAGATCGCTTTATACATTCTCCGAGATCGAAGGGGCGTAAGCGCGCACATCACATCCGGCAAAGCGCTTCCGGTAAAGATGGAATTTCGCTTCAATAATCCATCGCGAGCGATTTGAGCATGCAGCTTCTCGATCACGTGTCCATCGGCGTTCCCGATCTAGACATCGCCCGGCTTTTTTACGACGCGATCATGAGCGCGCTCGGCGCAGCGAAGGTCTACGATCGGCCTGACGCGCTTGGATATGGCGAAAGATGTACGCCGGACGATTCGGCATCGACCTATCTCGCGGTGTACGTGGATAAGGGCGACGTCGGCGAGAGTCGCCGCCATTGGTGTTTCAAAGCGGCATCCCGGGAACAGGTCGATGTTTTTCACGCGGCCGGACTCGCGGCCGGAGGCCGCTCGGATGGCGCGCCTGGACTACGGCCCGACTATCATCCCGGCTATTACGCCGCGTTCCTCTACGATCCTGCGGGCAATCGCGTGGAAGCCGTTTCTCATCTCGTCCCCTGATGGGATGGATGAACGGGAAGCGAGCGGTGTGCAGGCCTCACTACGCACGTGCACTGCCGGAAAAATAGTTGTATGCGCCGGAGAAGTCGTCGGCGCTGATGGCTTGTTCACCGGTCTTGTCGATCACGGTCTTCCCGTGCCGCTGCAGCACGAAGCGAGGTGTGCCGGCCCGCGAGTCTGCGCTGTCATGCGTTACGCCTGCGGGGATTTCAACGCGCGTGGCAGAGCCTTCCAACAACACCGTAAGCACAGCGGGCGCGGTGAGGAACGCCGACAATAAGCGGATAGCACCGGGTTGCCGTCGACGCGCAATTGCGCCTTGAGATCACGCGTGCTTGCGACGCTATCTTCGATCTCGTCTTGCGCCCGGCCATCGGCGGAAACGAATAGTTTGAATTCGAAATTAAGTTGCCCGGCAGCGGGATGGACGATGTCAACCGATACCCACGTATCTGAGTGCGACCTGTCACTCATCATCGTCATAGCGCGATCTATATTTCTTCGAAATTTATTCGACCGGTTCCGAAGCCACCATTGCCGTTTGAATAGCCAGTTACGACTGAGGCTGTTCGGCGTCCGTAGTGGTCTGCCTGTGCCGATGGCCACGACCGCTCCCCGCAGCGGCTGGAGAACTGGCTTGAACGGGACGCGCGGGGGGATGATTGATGAACTGGAAGTTTTGGGCGATGGACGCGTTGGCGCCATTGGCCCCATTGGTCGTTTCCTGCGCATAAGTTGAAGAAACAAACAGCAGGCATGCGATGCCCGGCGCGAGCAGTATGCGATTCATTAGTCAGGCCTGTAGTTTTGGTTTCAACGCTCAAGTTTGCGTTCGAATCAGGGCTTTCTGGGTGGAGGCCCGTTCGCTGTCGTTATGACAATTGTTCTGGCAACGCCGCGCGAAAAAAGGGCCCACGGCTGAAGGTGGGCCAAGCTGCAATCACTCACACATCCACTTACAACGCGTCTTGTGAGAAGACGCACATTCAGTGTAGGCGGAGCCGCCGCCAAGTTCGTTGCAGAGCCATTTACATGCGTTACACAGCGTGACAATGGACTCGATGAAATCGGATGGAACGCGCCTTGAGCCCGAGTGCGAATTAACGTAAACGGGAATAAGCAGGAAATTTCACGTCCTGAATTTAATCGCGAATTGTTTACAAACAGCTATCTAATTTATTGCATATTCATTATGAATGACCCGATGAGCGTCAATCGCGTCACTCATTGCAAATAAATCGACGAAAGTTGTTATCTAATCGGCGGCGCGGCCGTTAACATGTATGAAGATGGGCAACCATCGACGGATCGGGTGCTTCTGAAGAGGCTTGATCGACGAAGTCATCATCCACGTAGCTTGGCGAGCGTTGCATCGTTGCGCCTCGGCGATGAAGTTCTCCGTTTGATACCCGAAATCGTCGGCGTCTGTGCCACCTGGACCCGAATGATCCATAACGTGACGCCACTTACTTTTCGCCACCCATATAAAACACCATGAAGAAAATCGCCATTACCCTTGCAATCGCAGTATCGACGTTCTGCGCTATCGCTCCCGCTTACGCTTCGGACTATCACCATCACCGTGAGTGCCATAAAGTAAGGGTTCATCACCATTGGGAAAACCGCTGCCGCTAATTGCCGGGAAGAGCCCACGCCGGGTTATTGACCGCAAGGGCAATACCTTGCCTAAGGCTTGAAACGTGCGTTAGATAGTCTCTGAAAAAGCCGTTCCGATTTATACCGGAGCGGCTTTTGCGTTTTTTTAGGCTCACAGGCTTTATTGGCGTAAGCGCAGGCGATCGGTATTTTGTACGTAACGGCCATAAAAATCCTGCTCTGCGGCAAGGCGTGTATGCGGAAAAATATCGCGCTAACTCTGATCTGACCTGAAATGACCCCGCGATAAATAGGGCGCAAGCGAACATTGGCGATCGCGTGAGTCAAGGCCTTACGAAGGCGACCCGGACCGCACGGCTCTCGCAAAGCTGGCAAATGTCGCGACCTGATCCAGGGCCGAGCGGAAGCGTCACGTTGTTTAAAAAGGACGGTTACGAAATGCTGTGTGATCCTAACGACGGAATGCTAGTCGAAGAGAACTTTTCCAGACACAAGAATTTCGTTGATTTCGACGACCTAGACGAACTCACCAAACATCGTCCTTCGGCGAGTCCGGCAGGGATGGTCAAGAACGACTCGACAACTTCAGGAAATTCGACAATCTGCAAATGATCGTCATCATCGCCCCGACGAATCGCTATGTGTTCGCGGTCTGGACGTGCCGGACGCAGTATCGGCATTGTCACGCCTTTGCTGATTCTAGGCCTGCTCTGCGCGGCTTCTTTCCGCAGAGAACAGGCATCGTCTGGGGGGAGGCGCATTTGCGCAACAAGACGCGCGTCGACGTCTGACGGGTGAGCAATCGACGCAATCTCGATGACCGCCTCATGCTCGAATCGCAAAGGTCGAAACTCTCGGGAAAACCGCTAGCGATTCCGTTCGTGGATATCGACCGATTCAAGATTTACAATGACACGTAGGGTCATCAGTCCGGTGAGGATGCGTTGACTGCCGTTGCACAAGCCATTGCGCGCAGCAGTCAGCAGCACGGGGATATTGCCGCGCGATTCGGCGGCGAAGAATTCGCCGTGGTGCTGCCCGAGACGGACGGCCTTTGCGTCGCTCTCGTCGCTGCGGCTATTCATTCGGCTGTCAGCGCATTAGCCGTCGAACACACCGGGAGAGAGTACGGCGTCGTTACGGTCAGTATCGGCGTGGCGTATACGGACACCGAAAGCGCGGCAGATGCGCTGGCGTTGATAAAAGCAGCGGATCAGGCGGTTTATCGAGCGAAAGCATCGGGACGAAATCAGATTAGTATGGCCGAGCCATAAGGCGACTAGGCGATGCGGCTGTCACGACCTGAACCATTTTTAGTCGTCTGTTACTTCAGTGAAACCGCTAAGGCACAACGAGCACAACAGTAGCGGCCTGTCGAATCGGCACTTATTTCGGCAATTTCCCCGCACGGCGACTCTGCCGCGATGCATTTCAGCCGTGACATGATCGACGGCGAGGCGCATGCTAAAAAAGACTGAATCGTCGCGAACCCTGCGGATTCCCACTGCAACACCTAGCCGGAGCCGGCACCGCCGATGAAGTACAAAGACTATTACGAAACGATGGGCTTGCCGCGCACGGCGACTCAGGACGAGATCAAGGCGGCCCATCGCAAGCTCGCCCGCAAATTCCATCCCGACCTCAACAAGAAGCCGGATGCCGAAGCGCGCTTCAAGGAAGTCGGGGAGGCTTATCAGGTCCTCAAGGATCCCGAGACGCGTGCGGCGTACGATCGCTTGGGCGAGCAACCCGACAGGGGCGAAGACTTCAGGCCGCCGCCGAACTGGAACGATGGCTTCGAGTACAGCGGACGAGGTGACGAAAGCGGTGCACAGGGCGAGTTCAGCGATTTCTTCGAATCGATGTTCGGGCGCGGCCGCGAAGGCGCGCGGTCGCACCGCCCGGCCATGCATACCGCCGGGCAGGATCATCACGCCAAGGTAATGATCGATCTGCGCGATGCCTTCACGGGCGCCCAGCGCGCGATCACATTGCAGATGCCGGTGGCCGATGCGCAGGGGCACGTGAGCATGCAGTCCCGTACGCTGAACGTCTCCATCCCCAAGGGGATTCGCGCGGGTCAGCGCCTGCGGCTTGCCGGTCAGGGCGGCGCCGCGTTTGGCGACGGACCTGCTGGCGACCTGTATCTGGAAATTGAATGGCGGGAGCAGACCCGTTATCGGGTAGATGGTCGCGATGTATCGCTTGACCTGCCGGTTGCGCCCTGGGAGGCGGCCCTTGGCGCAGAAGTGACAGTTCCGGCTCCGGACGGCAGCGTGAGCATGACGGTGCCGCCCAATTCGGGCAACGGCCGGCGACTGCGGCTCAAAGGCCGGGGTATTCCGGGTTCGTCGCCGACCACTCCGGCCGGCGATTTGTACGTCGTGCTCAATGTGGTTTTGCCTCCGGCCAACACTGAAGCGGCGAAAGCCGCGTATGGCGCGCTGCGCGACGCTTTCAAGTTCGATCCGCGGGCCAACTTTCACGGGTGATTCGACATGGCATCATCGATAACGGTTTGTTTGCAGGGCGAGATAGTCGAAGAGAGCATCGAGTTCACGCTGGGTGAATTGAGCCGGGCGAGCGGTGCGTCGGAGGAAGAGTTGAGCCTGTGGGTGGCAGAAGGCGCGTTCGAACCTCGCGGTGGGGCGAGCCAGGTGTGGCGCTTCAGCGGCAGTGCGTTGCGTCGCGCGGCGACAGCGCAGCGGCTCTCGCGGGATCTTGGTGTGAACGCGGCAGGGGTTGCGCTCGCGCTTGATTTGCTTGAGGAGATCGAGGGGTTGCGGGCGAGACTTGGGTAGGTTATTCCACTGGCGTTCGGGATTGGGCGGGGTTGGGCGGGGTTGGTGCTTGCAGCGCTTGTGGTTGGGGTTGTTTGCGTTCGCACTGGGGGTTCTTATGGGCGTGCTACGGGTGCTGGGTTGGTGCTGCTTACGTTACCGTGGGTTCAATGTTGGCTATATTTTTATCGCTATTAGCCAGGGTATTTTCGTTCGCACTCGGGGTGTTTAGGGGCGTGCTAGCGGCCTTGGTCGGGGTCAGTGCTGGGTTGCTGCTGCGTACGTTAGCGCGAGTTTTAAGTTGGCAATATTTTTTATCACTATTAGCCACTGTGCGTGGCGGCACTTCATTTCTTGGTCCTTCGGCGACAAAGAAACGAAGCAAAGAAAACGCCTTTCCACAATCTGTATTAAGTGTCCCCAGCGTGCAGACCACTGCTTTTGGTTCCCGCGTAGCACGGTGCTCGCAAAACTACGGACACTTGAAACCCTCCTTCTCGCGAATCCTGACATCCCCACGCTTCGCCACCAGTGCTCTCGGGCAAGATCGATGGCCCCACCAATTTGTACGGCCCACACGTCTTTACGGGTTGGTGGACTGCGTGATCCGCGCGACCGTTTAGCTGAAGGGCACGCATAGCGCGCAATAGGCTTGAGCGCGAGCGCAGCGGAATAATAGTGAAATGCCCCGCGCCAAGAGCGGCAACCGCCCTTGAAGTCACGACACCCCGAAGAGTCACCTTCGCACCGAAAACATTTGTATGACTAACTAATTCGTAGGCGTAGTGAGCTTGCCCGAGAGCACTGGTGGCGAAGCGTGGGGATGTAGGAATTCGCGAGAAGGAGGGTTTCAAGTGTTGGTGGTTCTAGCGAGCACCGTTCTACGCGGGAACCAAAAGCAGTGGTCTGCACGCTGGGGACACTTAATACAGATTGTGGGGAGGCGTTTTCTTTGCTTCGTTTCTTTGTCGCCGTTGGACAAAGAAATGAAGTCCCGCCACGGACAGTGGCTAATAGTGATAAAAAATATAGCTCACATACAACCCGCGCTAACGTACGCAGCAGCAACCCGGCACTGACCCCGACCACTGCCAGTAGCACGCCCCGCCCAACCAACCCCGACCGAGTGCGAACGAAAATAACCTGGCTAATAGTGGTAAAAAATTTAGCAAACATTAAACCCGCGCTAACGTACGCAGCAGCAACCCTACATCGCCCCCCGACCACTCAACCAATCCCCCGCGCCCAAACCCCCGACCGAGTGCGAACGAAAACCATTGACTTGAGTCAATGCGCCGACGCAACTCTCGAATAGCATCACAGATAGACATCCGCAGAAATGCGCGAGCAAACGGAATACGAGAACGAAAGACTAAAGGAGACGAGAAATGCGGGCACTCGATGTCATGACCAAGGCTGTCATCACGGTCAAACCCGACATGGCGGTGCGGGAGGCCGCGCGCCTGTTCGGTGAAAATCACATCAGCGGCGCACCAGTCGTGGACGACGAGGGCCGGGTGATCGGAATGCTCACCGAAGGCGACCTGCTCCATAGAACCGAGACAGGTACACAGGCGCGTCGACGCTCATGGTGGCTCGAATTTTTTGCATCGACCAAGGATCTTGCTACGGTCTACATCAAGGAAAACGCGCGCCTGATCAAGGACGTCATGACGACCGACGTCATTTCCGTAAAGGAGACCACGCCGGTGAGCGAGATAGCGGATCTCATGGAACGACACAGCATCAAGCGTGTTCCGGTGATGTACGACGGAGAGCTGCTCGGGATTGTCAGCCGCGCAAACCTTGTAAAGGCGTTGGCAAGCTTGCCTCAGGAATCGTCCGTCGTGGCTTCCGATCACGACCAGTCTATCCGCGAGGCCGTGATTCGCGAACTCAACGGACACCGATGGGCGGCGCCGGCCGAAAACGTCATCGTCACGGACGGGATGGTTCATCTGTGGGGCATCGTGACCTCGCTCGAGCAGGCGCGCGCGATGTGTGTAGCCGCTGAAAAAGTGCCCGGGGTAAAGGGCGTCGAAGATCATACGACGTTTCCCGTTCCCCATCCGGCGATGTGACGCGCCCAACCGCCCGCTTTAATCCACCTACGCAAGCCGCTAAACGTCCTGCAAGGTTTTCGCTCGCCGCAGGATTCCCGTGACCGGATCAGGTTCTACAACCCCGATCATTCAATACACATCGATGGTCACGTCAACCACGCGTCTAAGGTCTTGTCACAAATCGACGATCTGATACGTATCACCACGCATCACAAGGAGGATGGGATGAAGGCACTCGTTTATCACGGACCCGGTAAGAAATCGCTCGATGAAAAGCCCATGCCGAAGCTTGCTGCGGCAACCGACGCTATCGTGAGGGTAACCAAAACAACCATATGCGGCACCGACCTGCATATCCTCAAGGGCGACGTATCAACCTGTGAACCAGGCCGGATTCTGGGGCACGAAGGCGTGGGTGTGATCGAAGAAGTTGGCGCGGCCGTTACGACTTTCAAACCCGGCGATCACGTGCTGATCTCCTGCATCACGTCCTGCGGGAAATGCGAAAATTGCCGGCGCGGCATGTACTCGCATTGCACGACGGGCGGGTGGATTCTTGGCAACCGGATCGATGGCACGCAAGCCGGCTACGTCCGAATCCCGCATGCGGACACCAGCCTTTACCCGATCCCCGCAGGCGCTGACGAAGAAGCGCTTGTCATGCTCTCGGACATTCTTCCGACCGGCTTCGAATGCGGCGTGCTGAACGGCAAGGTTCAACCCGGCAGCACGGTCGCGATTGTCGGCTCAGGGCCAATCGGTCTGGCCGCATTGCTGACCGCGCAGTTCTATTCACCGGCTCAGATCATCATGGTGGATCGCGATACGAACCGCCTCGAAGTGGCGCGCACATTTGGCGCGACGGACTGCATCGACATGGACCATGTTGATCCGCTCACGCAGATCATGAAGCTGACGGGGGGCGTCGGCGTGGATTGTGCGATCGAAGCGGTTGGCGTGCCGGCAAGCTTCGAACTGTGCGAATCGATCGTCGCGCCCGGTGGCACGATCGCGAACGTGGGTGTGCATGGCGTGAAGGTGGATTTGCATCTGGAAGCACTGTGGGACCGCAATGTTTCGATCACCACACGCCTCGTCGATACCGTGAGCACACCGATGCTGCTCAAGACGGTGCGCTCGGGCCGCCTTGACCCGGCGAAATTGATCACACACCGGTTCCCTCTCGGTGAAATCCTGAAGGCGTATGAGACTTTCGGCAACGCGGCCGATACACACGCGCTCAAAGTAATCATCGAAGCGTCCTGATTGGCATGAGCCGCCCATGGTTTGCCCCGCACGAGGGGCAAACCAGATCGGGTTTGCTTTAAGCGCTTTAAGGGGATAAGCAAAATCTCCTGACGCTCGATTCACACGAGCGGGTTACGGTTGATGCAGGTCAATGATGCGGCTCACACGGCGCATAGGATGGGTTTGCACCCTTCGCGGGCTGATGCGATTTTGGACACCGGCTTGCGCCCTGGCATTACGCCTTGGAGTTAGTTAGCCAGACCTTCCGGTTTGGCGCTCGGGTCTTTCATGCTTGAAATTGCATCGGAATCCAAAATGTCAGCCATCGAATCTATTGAATCTATTGCTCAAGAAACGCAGATATTCTTCCCGTCCACCGATGTCGCGGCCAACGCTGCAATCTCCGGCATGGACGCCTACCGGACGCTCGTCGCCGAAGCTGAACGCGATTATCCAGGTTTCTGGGGACGCCTCGCACGTGAGACGCTGAGTTGGCATAAGCCGTTCACGACCGTCCTCGACGAGTCGAACGCGCCGTTTTACACCTGGTTTGAGGATGGCGAACTCAACGCCTCGTACAACTGCCTGGACCGTCACGTTGAGGCGGGGCACGGCGAGCGTGTCGCGATCATCTTCGAGGCCGACGACGGCACGGTCACCAACGTGACGTATAGCGATTTGCTGCAACGCGTATGCCGTTGTGCAAATGCGCTCAAGAAACGCGGCGTGAAAAAAAGCGACCGGGTCGTGATCTATATGCCGATGTCGGTTGAAGGCATCGTCGCGATGCAGGCGTGCGCGCGCATCGGTGCGACGCATTCGGTGGTGTTCGGCGGCTTTTCATCCAAGTCGTTGAATGAGCGGATTGTCGATGTCGGTGCGGTCGCACTGATCACCTGCGACGAGCAGATGCGCGGCGGCAAGGCCCTGCCGCTGAAGAGTATCGCCGACGAAGCACTGGCGGCCGGCGGCTGCGAGGCGGTCAAGAGTGTGATCGTCTATAGGCGCACCGGCGGCAAGGTGCAATGGCACGCAGACCGTGACCTGTGGCTGCACGAGATCACCCAAGACGAAGCCGACACCTGCGAGCCCGAGTGGGTTGGTGCGGAACATCCGCTTTTCATTTTATACACGTCCGGTTCGACCGGGACGCCCAAGGGCGTGCAGCACAGCACCGGCGGCTTCGTGCTGTGGGCCGCGCAAACGATGAAGTGGACGTTCGACTGGAAACCCTCTGACGTGTTCTGGTGCACCGCCGACATTGGCTGGATCACCGGGCATAGCTACATCACATACGGTCCGACTGCACTCGGCGCGACCCAGGTGGTGTTTGAAGGCGTGCCGACCTATCCGGACGCTGGACGCTTCTGGGACATGATCGCGCGTCACAAGGTGACGCTCTTCTACACCGCACCGACGGCGATCCGCTCGCTCATCAAGCTATCGGATGCCAGCCCTGAAGTGCATCCGAAGAGCTTCGACCTGTCAACGCTGCGGATCCTTGCCACGGTCGGCGAGCCGATCAATCCGGCCGCGTGGCTGTGGTACCAGGAGAACGTCGGCGGCGGCCGGTGCCCGGTCATCGACACCTGGTGGCAGACCGAAACGGGTGGTCACATGATTACGCCGCTGCCGGGCGCCACGCCGTTGGTGCCGGGCTCGTGCACGCTGCCGTTGCCCGGCATCATGGCCGCTGTCGTCGATGAAACGGGGCAGGACGTGCCCAACGGGCAAGGCGGCATTCTTGTCATCAAGCGCCCGTGGCCTTCAATGCTGCGCACGGTCTGGGGTGACGCGGCGCGCTACAAGAAGAGCTATTTCCCGGAAGACCTTGGCGGCAAGCTGTATCTCGCCGGCGATGGCGCGGTCCGCGACAAGGAGACCGGCTACTTCACGATCACAGGGCGCATCGACGACGTGCTGAACGTGTCCGGGCACCGGCTCGGGACGATGGAAATTGAATCCGCATTGGTGGCTAATCCGATGGTCGCCGAGGCCGCCGTCGTGGGGCGCCCGGATGAGACAACGGGAGAAGTGGTGGTGGCGTTCGTGGTGTTGAAAGGCCCACGTCCTGAAGGCGAGGAAGCGGACAAGATTGCAAGCGAACTGCGTGCATGGGTTGGCAAGGAGATCGGACCCATCGCCAAGCCCAAGGAGATCCGCTTCGGCGACAACCTGCCGAAGACACGCTCGGGCAAGATCATGCGCCGCTTACTGCGTTCGCTGGCGGCAGGCGAGGAGATCAAGCAGGACATCTCGACGCTTGAGAATCCGGCGATTCTCGATCAACTCCGCTAAAGGCGGCAACGCAATGGGTTGCAAGTTAATAGATATTTTCAGGAGACAGACAATGAACTACGCCACAACAATGCCAAGGAAACTCGCGAATCCGGCGCCGCTGGGTCTCGCAGGGTTCGCACTGACAACATGGTTGTTGAGCATGATCAACGCAGGCTGGTTTACGACCGACGCGACAGGGCTGGTGCTGGCGTGCGCCCTTTGCTTTGGCGGCACTGCGCAAGCTATCGCGGGCGTGATGGAACTGCCGCGAGGCAACACGTTCGGGGCGACGGCATTTTTAAGCTTCGGTGCGTTCTGGTGGTCGTTCGCGCTGTTCGTCCTGTTTCTCCACGGCAAGGTGCCGGCGGCGTTCGTCGGCTGGTATCTCTTTCTATGGGGCGTGTTCACCTTTTATATGTGGCTCGCAACGTTCCGTTCGCCGCGCGCGCTCCAGCTTATTTTCCTGACGCTCTGGATCACGTTCGTCCTGCTTGCCAGCGGGGAGTGGACCGGTTCGGCTGCGCTGCGTGTCGCGGGTGGTTATGGTGGTCTCCTGACGGCGGTGTTTGCGTTCTACCTGTCTGCAGCCGACGTGATCAATGAGGTGTACGATCGGATCGTATTGCCTGTCGGTGAGGCAAAGGCTTTCAGGGGTCACGCGGCTGTCTTGTGACGGCTTGCGGCGGACGTCACCGTCCGTCGCGTTGTTTAACCACTATTCGAAGGGAGATCCATCATGGCAACACCTTTTAATCCGGTCGCCGACTTCAGCAAGATGCTGGAAGGCTTCAACTTTCCAGGCGTCGACAAGACGTCGCTGATCGACTCACGACGTAAAGACCTTGAAGCGCTTGCCGAAGCCAACCGGCTCGCATACGAAGGAATGCAGGCGCTGGTGCAAAAGCAATCGGAAATGTTGAGTGCAAGCGTGCAGGAGATTCAGGCTGCGGCGCAGCAAATGAGCGGCGGTAATCCGGCAGAGGTCATGGCGAAGCAGGGAGAATTTGTTCAGCGCTCTCTGCAGAAGGCCTTCGACGACATGCGGGAAATGGCTGAGATGGCACAAAAATCACAGGCCGATGCCTTGGCGGCGATTACGAAGCGCGCCGAGCAGAGCATGCAGGAAGTGAAGACTTCAACGCAGCGCACGTAGGCGCTGCCTTCTCAACTCTGCAACTACTGTGCAACTGAGTGCGGGCGTGGCCGGCTTTACGCCGCGCCGGTCACCGGACCCTTCTCGCGCATCGCGCTCACATGCTGCTTGGCCGCTTCATTGCTGTGCGACATAGCGCGCAATGCAAGGGAAAACGCTAACTGGGTGTCGTGAGCGACTGCGCTGCGGTCGTCGTCGAAGAGCTTGACTGCATGGCGCAAATGCGTCGCCGCCTGCCCATGAAGCTCCGCTGCCGCTGCGTGATGCTGTGCCGCGCTCGGGTTGCTGTCCGCAGAGCCCGTTGAGGCAGGCGCTAACGGCGCTGAACCGGCGTTGTGCTTGACGGCGCAGTTTGCCTCATCAATGGCGTGCAACGCATGACCGTGGGCCATGACCGCCTGATGCGCGGCGTGGTCGTAATCCTTGCCCGACTCGAAATGCTTGGACGCCTCGCGATGAAATCGTGCCGCCTGTTCGTGATGCGACGCAGCGGCTTCGAGATGCCCCTTTTTACTTTGCTTGGTGTTCATGGCTGCTCCTGTAGGACTGCCCGACTCACTCTGAATATATAAATCGAAAGAAGTCACTCGGACAATAACCGATCGCGTTGCATAGCAACAGATCGAAAAATCCCTAATGAGGTTACTCGTTCTTCGCTTCGCGGGGTCTTCTTTTCCAGGGCGCCGCAGCCGCCAAAGTGACCGACGACAGTTCGACGATCTCCGAGGTGATCTCGTCCTGCCTCAGGCGGCGAGACTCCCCGATCAAGCCGTCGAGCGTGTTATGGACATTGGTGCGGGCAGCAATCATCGCGCGCATGCGGGCCTCATTTTCGGCGGCAAACGACAGCATGATCGCCTCGCATAACTGCGCGTAAAGGTACTCTTCGGCGAGCTTTGCCAATAGGCGTTGCGGCTTCAGCGTGACGAGCGGCGGATCAGTGTGGACCGCCAGTTTAAAGCGCTTGAAATCGAACGGCCACAACGCGCTTTCAATCACCTCGATCGTCTCCGATGGATTCGGCACCGCGTGCAGCAGCGTCACACGCGTAGCTTGGCCTGCGTTCAGCCGCTCGTACAAGGCTTCGATGATGCGGTCAGCGAGCGCTGCGACCTCATCGGCGTGGGCGACCATCGGTGCCGACCAGCCGATCGTCAGGCCATTTTCTGCGGCGACTGCCAGGCCGCGATCGCCGATCAGGAAGTACTCGGTGGAATGCGCCGGCGCGCGTTGCGTCGCGGTCGCGACCACGTGCTCGTTAAACGTGCCGACAAAACCCTGCTCCGCGCACAGGATGATCACGACCTCGGTTTCTGATGCGTTCTTTGGACGCGCCTCGGTTTCATCGCGCTGATCGAGCATGAGTGCATCGCCGATGGCGGCGCCAACCATATTGGCGCAGGCACGGATGGCGTCGATGCGGCTTTGCGCTTCGCGCGAGCGAGCCGCCGCGATACCGCGCATCGCGCTCACCACCGCTTCGAGTTCATGCACGCTTGAAATGCGACCCTGGACTTCGCTGAGCTTGTTGCTCATGATGACGTCGGCTGGGTGGGGGGCGGTGGCGATATACATGCCTGAGCCAGATCGCGCACGGCCGCTATAAGCATTGCTTGCGCGGGCGCATCGAGCGTTCCTGTGTCTTTCAGCGAAGCTGCCGCATTGCCGCCATGCGCGTCGAGATGTGCCGGGAGTCGGGTTCGTATCGTCGGAAGAATAGCGATCGGAATGTCGTCGAATACGCCTTCGGCTAGCGCGGCGAGAAGCGCGATTTCATCGACGGGGCGCAGCGGCGTAAAACGCGGCTGCGTAATCAATGCGCGGATGTGCTCGCCGCGCACGACCTGCGCCTTCACCCGCGGCGTCCGTCAGGCCGCCGAAACGCGTGAACATCTCCAGTTCCAGGAACTGCGAATAGTCGAGACGCAAGCGCCCCGATACGTTTCGCAACGCCGGCAATCTGCGCCTTGCCGCCGACCCGGCTCACGCTCAGGCCGACATCTACCGCAGGGCGCTGGTTGGCCGCGAACAGGGCGGCGTCGAGCATGATCTGACCATCGGTAATCGAGATCAGGTTGGTCGGGATATACGCTGAAAGATTGCCGGCGTCGGTCTCCGCAATCGGCAATGCGGTGAGCGATCCGCCGCCGAGTTCGGGCGAAAGCTTCGCCGCGCGTTCCAGCAGCCGCGCATGCAGATAGAAGATATCGCCGGGATAGGCCTCGCGGCCGGGCGGTTCGCGTGTAAGCAACGCCAGTTCGCGATGAGTCGCCGCATGCTTGCTCAGATCGTCGATCACGACGAGCGCGTGCTGCCCGCGGTCGCGGAAATACTCGGCGATCGTCATTGCCGCTGAACGGCGCGACCCATTGCAGCCCGGCGACGCAGCCGCCGAAGCGAACACGAACACGCAGCGCTCGGGCGCGCCATGTCACGCACGGCCTCGATTACGCGCTGCACCGCCGACGCGCGCTGACCGATCGCCACGTAGACGCAAATCACATCGGTATCCTTCTGATTCACGATTGTGTCGATGGCAATCGAAGTCTTGCCTGTCGCCCGGTCACCGATGATCAGCTCACGCTGCCCGCGCCCGATCGCAAATAACGCGTCGATCAGCAGAATGCCGGTTGCAATTGGCTCGGCCACCAGATCGCGCTCGATGATGCTTGGCGCCGGCCTTTCTATCGGCATTCTCGCTTCGGCCTGAATCGGCTCGCCGCCATCGAGCGGCCGTCCAAGCGGATCGACCACGCGCCCGAGCAGGCCCGGCCCAACCGGCACTTGCACGACCTGTCCCGTTCCCGTGACGATGGAGCCGGCGGTGATCGCGTCGCCATCGTCCAGCAGTACGGCGCCGATGGTGTCGGCATCGAGCGTGAGCGCAAAGCCGAAACGCTCGCCGTCGAAGCGCAGCAATTCGTTCAGGCGCACGTCGGGCAAACCCGAGACGAGCGCGATGCCATCGGCGACATGTTTGACCCGCCCGATGGCATTCGCGTGTGCACCCGGCTGCGCTTTCGCGAGCGCGGCGCGGCTGCGCTCGAGCCAGGCATCAGCGGGGGAATCAAGCGTGGTCGGTGTCATGGGCGAGCAATTCGGTTTGAAGATAAGCGAGATCGGCACGGAAACTGTTGCGTACGATCGCGTGCGGCGCTTCCAGTTCAAGACCGGCGAGCAGCGTTGGATCGACGCTGAGCAGAAACGGCAAGTCACGCCCGAGTACGCGGACGAGCGCAGCACGGCAGGCCGCGAGTTCATCGGCGCTTAGTGCACGTGGCGCTGACAAGCGGACGGTGGCGCCATCGCGGCCTAACTCTGCGCGGGTCGTTTCGGGCAGCTTGGCGAGCTCGCTCGCGAGGCCATCGATGAAACCCGCGATCCGTGCTTCCTGCGGCAGCCGGTCGATCAGTTTCGCCGCGATATCGACGGCGAGGCGCGACGCGCGATTGGCATCGGCCATCGCGGCCGCTTGCCGCGCGCTCGCGATCTCGGCTTTTGCCGCCGCGCGCAGGTGCTCGGCATCGGCGTGAGCGGCGCTTTCAAGCGATATCTTCAACTTGTCCGCCTCCGCCGATGCCGCCGCGAGCGCATCGCCACGTTGTTGCGAGATGCGCGCTGTTTCGTCCGCCGCCCGGGCCTGTTCGGCGAGCGCCTCCGCCTTCGCTTTCGCGGCGTCGGCCATCAGCGCCGCGGCCGCCTGCTGCCGCTCGCCGACCATCTTCGCGACCGGCCGGAACAGAATAGCGCGCCAACAGCCAGATCGAGCACGAGCGCATTGACCGTCTGCAGCCCTAGCGTCCACCAGTCGATGTGCATGATCAGTCTCGCCCGATCACTTCACGAACGGATTGGCGAACAGCACGAGCAACGCGATGACGAGGCAATAGATCGCCATGGTCTCGATCATCGCGAGGCCGACGAAGAGCGTGCGCGAAATGGTGCCGGCTGATTCGGGCTGGCGCGCGAGCGCGTCCATCGCGGCGGCGACAGCCCGGCCTTCGCCGAGCGCGGGGCCGATTGCGCCGAACGAGACGGCAAGCGCGGCGGCCAAGAATGCTGACGACCTGGATGACATTGGTCATGAGGTTCCTTGATTTGCGGAAGGTGTTGCTGAACTTGAAGACGAACTTTCGGCGAGCGCGGCGCCTATGAAGACCATCGCCAGAACGGTGAAGATGTAGGCCTGGACCGCGCCGGTGAGCAGGTCGAGCGCCATCAGCGGAATGGGTACCAGCAAACCCGCGAGCGACAGCACGATGCCCACCACGAACACGCCGCTCATCACGTTGCCGAACAGCCGCACGACCAGCGAGAAGGTGCGCGTGATCTGCTCGACCACGTTGAGCGGGATCATGATCCAGGTGGGTTCGGCGAACGTGGCGAGATAGCGCAGCACGCCGCGCGTGCGGATGCCGTAGAAAATGGTCGCGCAGAACACGATGAGTGCAAGCGCGGCGTCGGTTTCAACGTGCGCGGTCGGCGGTTCGACTCCTGGAACAGCGAAGACCAGTTGCTGACCAGGATGAACAGGAAGAGCGTGCCGATCAGCGACCGATACCGCTCGCGGTTCGGCCTGCATGGTGTCGCGCAATCTGCGCATCGATGGTGGTGACCATCAGTTCAAGCACCGTCTGCATTTTCGATGGCGTGAGCGACAAGCGGCGCGTGTACCAGCGCGGCGCCCCCGACCAGCATCGCCATGATCGACCCATGTGGCTGACGACCGGCGCCGTGACCGGATCGGGCCGATATGAAAGAGCGGGTGGTGAGAAGCGGAGAGTGGATCATGATGGCGCCATGCGGACCCGGCGCAGCACGACGCAGCGCGCCGACGAGCAACCCGGCGCGCCGCATAGCAGCGTCCAGGCGCCGAGTTTCGCCAGGACACCGAAGAGCACACGACCAGCAGGCCCGAGACGTGCGCCTTGCATGGACGAGTGCCTTGGCCGGCGTACCGGAGATGCGAGCAACTGGACGTTGCAGCGCAGCGTCGAGAAATGAATCGCGCCGCCGCAATAACGCCAACGATCAAACCTGTGGGAATCTGCGCGACCAACGGCAAGTGCTCAATCATGATGCTCACTCCGTGTTTGCCGATGCATCCATTTCCATGCGGACCATAGTCCGAACGGCAGCGCCGACCATCAGCAGCGGGGCGGAAAAAACACGCCGGTACCGAAGTGCCGGTCGAGCCAGTGGCCGATGACAAGCCCGAGCAGCGTCGGAATGACGATCGACCAGCCGAGAATGCCGATCTGCCCGAGACGGCTGCCGAGAGACGGTTCGGGCTGGTCGCGCGCCTCGCGCTCGCGCAAGCGGGCTTGCCGGGTAGCGCGCGTGATGCGGTCGCCATCGGGAGGTCCCCGGTCAGGCTCGTTCATGCGCCACCCCGATCGGGACGCAAGAAGCGCAGCAACTGCCGCACGGCTTGCGCATGCAGCCGCGTCTGTTCGACACGCGCGTTGCGCGCGGCATCGACTCGCTTTGCATGCGCCGCTTCTATCTGCGCTTCCAGCGCCGTGAGCGAATCCCCCAGCACGCCATTGCGGCACGCAATAGTCACGCTGCGTCCTTGCGACACCCTCAGCACGCCTTCTTCCACCGCACAGAACCGCTGGACGTTTCCCGCATCGCGCCAGCGCAAGACCGTCGGCGTCAGCACGGTCAGGAAGTCCGCATGTCCCGGCAGGATGCCGAAGCACCCGCTTTCGTCTTCGGCGCGCAGTGCGACGATGGCTTTGGCATCGACAAGGATGCTCGCTGGCGTGGAGATTGTTAAGCGGAGCGAAGGATTCATGGCTTGGCCTTTTGCGTCGCGTGCTCGTTTGCGTTTTTTTGTTCGCGCTCGCGTGCTTCGTCCAGCGCGCCGATCATGTACAACGAACTTTCTTGCCAGTCGTCGCATTCGCCTGCAAGGATCGCCTTGCAGCCGGCGAGCGTATCGGCGACCGGGACCGAACGGCCCGGCACGCCCGTGAACGCTTCCGTCACTGTGAACGGCTGCGTCAGGAAACGCTGCAAGCGGCGCGCGCGTCCGACGATACGCCGGTCATCCGCACCCAGTTCCTCAACGCCCAGGAGCGATATGACATCCTGCAGCTCGCGATAATGCTCGATGGTCTCGCCGCACTTCAGTAGCAATCTCGGCATGCTCGCTCGCCGACCACGAGCGGATCGAGCAGGATCGACGACGAAGCGATCGGATCGATGGCGGGATACATGCCTTCAGCCGCCATCGAGCGCGACAACACGACCATGCTGTCAACATGCGCCGCGATCGCGGTCACGGCGGGATCAGTGAAATCATCGGCCGGCACGTAGACCGCCTCGATGGCCGTCACGGATACATCACCCACCGATACGATCCGCTCCTGCAACGCGGCAACCTCGCTGGCAAGCGTGGGCTGATAACCGACCCTTGACGGCAGACGCCCCAGCAGGCCGGACACTTCCGCTCCGGCCTGTACGAAGCGAAACACGTTGTCCATCAACAGCAGAACATTTTGATGCCGCTCGTCGCGGAAATATTCGGCGACCGTCAGCGCCGTCAGCGGCACGCGCCATCGCGCGCCGGGTGGTTCGTTCATCTGACCGTAGACCAGTACCGTGCGGGGCAGCACGCCCGAGTTGCGCATATCGGGAGCATCTCGTGGCCTTCGCGGCAGCGCTCGCCGACGCCGGCAAAGACCGAGATGCCCTGATACCGCTCGACCATCGCGTGGATCAACTCCATCACGAGCACGGTCTTGCCGACGCCCGCGCCGCCGAACATGGCAGCCTTGCCGCCTTGAGCAAGCGGGGTGAGCAGGTCGATTACCTTGATGCCCGTGGCGAAGATCTTTGTCGCCGCGCCTTGCGAAGCGAGCGGCGGCGGCTTGCGATGAATGGCACGGCGCGGCACATCGGCCGGCAACGGCGCGCCGTTGTCTCCGGGTACACCGGTTACGTCGATCAAGCGGCCGAGCATTGCTTCACCCACCGGTACCTTGATCGGCCCTCCCGACGCTTTAACTGGCGCGCCGCGACGAAGGCCATTGGTCGAACGCAAGGCGAGCGCGCGCACGGTGTTTTCATCGAGATGAGCCTGCACTTCCGCGATGATCGGCGGCCCGTCGTCGGTCGTGATCTCCAGCGCTTCCTCGATCAGCGGCAACGCGCCGGCATTGAACGCGACATCGACTACCGCGCCGCGCACTGCCGTTACGCGGCCGGGCGAGCTATGGGGTTCGACCTGCTCAAGCGAAGCGGTCTTGTGGAGTTGAACCGTGTCCATTGCGTCAGGCCACCACGTGTAAGCCGGGGTCCGACATCGCAGCGGCGGATAGGCCACTCTTGCAACGAGCGACGGATGCCTGATTGATGTAGTCCAGTGCGCGGAAGGTGTTGCAGGAAGGATGGGCGGCCAGACGCGGTGAATGCGTGGGAGGGCTGATCGAAACGGTTCGGGAACGAGCGTCCATCGGTTTCCTTCAGAATACTTTTATTTGCCTTGCAACCACCGGCGCTCACGGCCCCACGCAAAGTCTTGAGAGCCAGAGAGACTCGCGCGATTCACGGAATGAAGTTGCGAGTGAAACATCTACGAGACTTGATAGGCCACTCAAACGGCGCTTAGCCGCTGAAACTCGCTTGCACGGCCGGGATTGAAATAACTGTAGCCTTCCAGCGTTCGAAGCAATTGATCTGTATCAATCGCAAAGGTATTGAGGCACTTCATTCACGCTGAAGCTCTTTGGCGTGGAAGGGGCGCCCGAATGACCGCCGTCTCCATTTGTCATTACTTGAATGGGCGGTAGGGCGTTCGCTCGCGCCGGTGGACGCGGGTGGGGGACTGGCGGGGTGAGTTGGGGTTTTCGGGAGCGGGGGGGCGGCGTTGTTGCTGCTTAAGTTAGCGCGGGTTATCTGTTGGCTAATAGTGATAAGAAATTTAGCCAACATTGAGCTCGCGCTAATGTCAGCAGCAACAACCCGGAACCGACCGGCCCCACGCCCCCCAAAGCACCCTCCGTCCACCTGCCGTGCGAATGAAATTAATTTTCGAGGACTGGGGAATAAATCCGGAGCAAAACGGGTTTGCCCTTATACCAACCCGTTAAACACACTGGAGTCGAAAATGAAGACACTTGCTTTGCTTACCTTATCCGCTGCCGCCCTCATTTCCACAAGCGCTTTCGCGCAGGGACTGACTCGCGCTGAAGTCCGCCAGCAACTCGTTGAAGCTCAACAAAATGGTTCGGAGTACGTCACTGATGCATCCTATCCGGACGTCAGCCCGGCATACCAAAGCCGGTTCGGAAATCAGCAGCAAAACACCAACGCGTACGGCGGCGTTAAAGCTGGATCGAGCGCAAGCGCTCCGCGCGTTCCAATGACCGGATCGCAAAGCCGCGAAGCCTGCGTGGGCCCCGTCAGCTTCTGCAATATCTATTCCGGGTCTTGAGCAAAATGGTCGATGCAACGCATAGGTTCTGGGCTCGCGGCGGGTGCCGCCCCGAAACCATTCAGTCGTTCCGGTCAGTGCGGAATGGGCAGCTTCACCGGATCCTGCTCACCGACAATCGCAAACACCAGCAGCTTCGCCGGCTTGGTCTTGCTGGCGTTTCGCGAGACCAGATGGTGCGCGCCCGGCGCTTCGTACCACGACTCACCAGGTCCATACGTCCTGGCGGGTGAGCCTTCAAGTTGCGACACCACATGACCTTCGAGCACGTACGCAAAAATGGAACCGGGATGCATATGCGCGTCCGATGCCTGACCCGGCGTGTAGCTGACCGTCGCAATGAGTACGTTCTTGCCCGCGGCCTCGGGAATCGCCTGACGCATGACAGGCTGGACCTTCTCTTCGGCCGCGTCATGCGCATGGACCACACCGGACAAAGCGAACATCAACGCAGCGGCCGTCAGTTTGATTGAGTTCATGGCAGGAAGTCTCCGTTGTCTCCGTTGTCTCCGTTGTCTCAGTTGTCTCAGCTAATTAAGCGGGCATCTTCCGGAAGCCGATCGCGAAGCGATTCCAGGTATTGATCGATGAGACGAGTAGCGTCAGATCAACTATTTCTTCTTCGGTGAAATGCGGCTGTACGGCTTCCCAGACCGCATCGGGTACATGGTTTTGGGAGACCAGCGTGAGTGCTTCGGTCCATTCCAGCGCAGCGCGTTCACGGTCCGTAAAAAAAGGCGTCTCACGCCATACAACCACGGTGGCAAGCCGGCGATCCGTCTCGCCGCCCTTGCGGGCATCGGTGACATGCATGTCGACGCAGAACGCGCAACCGTTGATTTGCGAGGCACGCAGACGCACCAGTTCCGCCAGCGATTTTTCCAACGATGATTTGCCAATGCGTTCTTCCACCGCAAGCAGTGCCTTGATAGCGGAGGGGTTGGCTTTGTAGAAGTCGAGACGAGTTTGCATGATGGCTCCTTTGATTTAAACGATGCGCATTGGTGGCGCGACATGGGGAAGAGTAGACGCTTGACTGGCTCCGGCAAATGACCGATTTATAGTAATTGCAGGTAACCAGTGTTTTTTGCGTCGCAGTCTCCTCCAGTGCGTGTTTGCATCGCCTAAGCGTCGCGTATTACTCGAGCGCGGAAGCCGGACCGAAGAACTCGTAGCGGGTCTGCGATTCCGGTACGCCAAGCGCTTTCAAATGCCGCTTCATTGCTTTCATGAATGGAAGCGGGCCGAGGAAATAGGCGTCCACGTCACGCGTTTCAGGCAGCCACGTCGCAAGACGCGCTTCATCGATATAGCCAATACCATGAGCCGGCGCATCGCTTGCGCGACTTTCCTCGTAGCAATAAAAACGCTTCAGTTGCGGATGCTGTTCGGCGTGCGCATCCACGAACTCGCGGAACGCATGGACGCCTCCATGCCGCGCCGCATGAATGAAATGCACCGGACGTTTGGTATTCAACGACGCCTCGAGCATGGCAAGTGCGGGTGTGATGCCGACTCCGCCGGTGATCAGCACCAGCGGCTTTTCGTTGTGCTCCAGCTTGAAATCGCCTGCGGGTGCGAGCAGGTCGATCGTGTCGTTTTCGTGGAGATTCGCGTGCAGATGATTCGATACCTTGCCGTTCGGTTCGCGCTTTACGCTGATGCGGTATTCGCGCCCGTTCTCGGCAGCCGAGAGCGAGTAGTTGCGGCGTACTTCTTCGCCGTCGATAACAAGCCGCACGCCGATATATTGCCCCGCATGGAACGCGATCAGTTCGCCGCCGTCGTCGGGGCGCAGATAGAACGAGGTGATCTCGTCGCTCTCCCTGACCTTGCGCGCAACGCGAAACAGCCGCGTGCCGCGCCATCCGCCAGGTGCGTTTTCTCGCTCGGCGTACATGGTTTCTTCGAGCCCCATCAGCAGGTTGGCGAGTTGCCCATAAGCTGCCGCCCAGGCTTCGATTACGGCGTCCGTGGCGATCTCCGCGCCAAGCACTTCGCGAATGGACCGAAGCAGGCAACCACCGACAAGCGGATAATGCTCGGGCAGGATGTTGAGCGCGACGTGCTTGTTGACGATCTGCGAAACGAGACCGCCAAGCTGTTCGAGCTGGTCGATGTGCCTTGCATACATCAGCACGCCATTCGCAAGAGCGCGCTGCTGTGAGCCGCTTGCCTGATGCGCCTGGTTGAAGTACGGACGCACTTCCGGATGTTCGTCGATCAGGAGTTGGTAGAAGTGCGTGATGAGCGCTTCGCCGCCGCTTTCAAGAAGAGGGACGGTCGCTTTGACGATGGCACGGTGTTCTGCTGAAAGCATGTCGAGTTCCTTATATAAAAAAAGTCAGGCCACAGGCCAATAAAGCACCCGTTACACTCCTGTATCCACTTTTCGTGCCACACTTGCATCCTAATGAAATCAAAGGCTTGCGAAGTTGAATGGTCAAACAGACTCTAGTCACAAACACCCATGATGAAGTCAAAATGACTTCAAGGTTCTTGCTCGACGCATTGATCCCGCTGATGCAGGATCTGTCGCAGGACTTAAGCGATGCCGAACGCTACCGGCGGCTGCTGCACACCATGAGGACGTTATTTCCCGCCGACGCGGCAGCATTGCTTCGTCTGGAAGGCGAGACGCTGGTGCCGCTTGCCATCGAAGGCTTGAGTCTGGACACGCTTGGGCGGCGCTTTCGCGTGGCGGACCATCCGCGTTTCGCGCAGCTGCTGGCTACGCCAGAACCCACCCGATTTGCTTCGGATTCCGATATACCCGATCCCTACGACGGACTCGTGCAAGGCGTTTCAGGCAAGCTCGAAGTGCATGATTGCCTGGGTTGTCCGCTCTTGATAAGCGGGCGTCCGTGGGGCCTGCTTACGCTCGATGCACTCGATCCAGCCCGCTTCGACAGTATCGACATGCCTTCGCTCGCCGCATTCCTGAGCCTTGCAGCGGCGACGGTCAGCGTAGTCGAGCGTATCGATACCCTGGCGCGCACCGGAGAAGAGGAGCGGCGGCGCGCCGACGCGTACCGGCAGGCGAGCGGGCAAAGCCGTCGCACGATGATCGGCAATAGCAAGCCGCACAAGCGCTTGATGGAAGAAATCGGCATTGTGGCCGGCAGCGACCTGACCGTGTTGATTACCGGCGAAACGGGCGTTGGCAAGGAGCTGGTTGCCAACGCGATTCACGCGTCGTCACCGCGCGCGAACAAGCCATTGATCAGCCTGAATTGCGCGGCGCTGCCCGATACGCTCGTAGAAAGCGAGTTGTTCGGGCATGTGCGCGGCGCGTTTTCGGGCGCGTCGGCGGACCGCCGGGGGAAGTTCGAACTCGCCGATGGCGGCACGCTCTTCCTCGACGAAGTCGGCGAGCTCTCGCTCAGCGTGCAGGCGAAATTGCTGCGTGTCTTGCAGAACGGCCAGCTTCAGCGGATTGGGTCGGACCGCGAGCATACCGTCGATGTCCGCCTGATCGCCGCGACCAATCGCGACCTTGCGGAAGAGGTGAAGGCGGGGCGTCTCCGGGCGGATTTTTACCATCGGCTGAGCGTTTATCCGCTGCGGTGCCGCCGCTGCGCGAACGTGGCCGCGATGTATTGATGCTGGCCGGCAATTTCCTGGAAGAAAACCGCTCGCGGCTTGGGTTGTCGAGCCTGCGTCTTTCCGCTGACGCACAAACGGCATTGCTCGATTACGCGTGGCCCGGAAATGTGCGCGAACTCGAGCATCTGATTGGCCGCAGTTCGCTGAAGGCGCTGGCGGCGCAAACCGAGCACCCGCGCATCCTGACCTTGACCGCCAAGAACCTGGGGCTGGATGAGGCGCCGGTTGAAAGTACCACTGAACCCGCCGTTAAACTCGACTTTACCGGTAAGGATTTCCGCAGCGCGGTCACTTCGTTCGAGCGCACGGTACTAATGGATGCCTTGGCACGCAATAACCAGAACTGGGCGTCTACAGCGCGGGAGCTGGAACTTGATCGCGCGAACCTTAATCGGCTTGCAAAGCGCTTAGGCCTGAAATAACGACTTTTCACAAAAATGAAATCGTCATACTGCATTAAGAACCGGCCTTCTGAAATTACGTAAAAATGGCTATGGAATTGATCCGGTCTGGCGCTTAGACTTAGCGCTTGTAGTGGTCTAACCCGCTTTCAGTGATGCGCCTTCAAAGGACGACCTCATCGTGAACGCCAGCCACCCGCTCCCCACTGTAATGAAAGCTGTGCGCGTGGATTCCTATGGCGGGGTGGATGCACTGCACTACAAAGACATTTCAATGCCCGTTCCAGATAACGGGCAAGTGCTGGTCCAGGTCAAAGCCACCGGCGTGGGGCCTTGGGACGCCTGGATTCGCTCCGGCAAGAGCGTGCTGCCACAGCCCTTGCCACTCACGCTCGGGTCCGACATTTCAGGCACGGTTGTGCAGGTCGCGCCGGACGTGCAGACCATAAAAACGGGCGATCAGGTCTTTGGCGTCACCAACCCCCGTTTTACTGACGGCTACGCTGAGTACGCAATCGCTTACGCCAATATGCTTAGCGCGAAGCCGGCCAAGCTAAGCCATGAGGAAGCGGCGTCTGCTCCCGTGATTGCGGTAACGGCATGGCAGATGCTTTTCGATCAAGCCAGGATATTGCCTTCTCAACGCGTGTTGATTCTTGGCGGCGCCGGCAATGTCGGCGCTTATGCGGTGCAGCTTGCGAACATGGTGGGCGCGCATGTCATTGCCACCGCGTCGAGTGAGCAAGCCAGTTTTGTCCGCTCGTTGGGTGCTAGCGAGATAATTGAATCACGAACAGGTTCTTTCGATGCATACAAGGGCTCAGTCGATGTCGTTATCGACCTCGTTGGCGGCGATGCGCTCGAGCAATCGTTCGAGGTGTTGAAGCCCGGTGGCGTACTCGTATCGGCGGTGGCCGAGCCGGATCGTCACAAGGCAGAAGCTCATGACGTGCGCGCGGGTTTCATGCTGGTCGCCGTCAATAGCGAAGTGTTGGCCAAGCTTGCCGGGCTATTCGATGCAGGCAAGCTCAAGCCCCGCGTAGGCGATGTATTGCCCTTGGCGCAAGCGCGCCTCGCTCACGAAATGCTTGATGGAAAAAAACATAAGCCGGGAAAAATCCTGCTGATTCCTTGATCCAAATCATTGAACATTCAAGCTCGCTATTTCGACATATCGAATCGTTACGCAACTGATTAATAATGCGCGGAATCGTGTGAATCTTAGCGCTCGGCAAACGGGCTCAAGTGCTTTAAGCTGACGTCCCATTGCAGTAGCGTCATCGTAAAAAATCAGCTGTAGAAAATGACTACAGACACAATAACCCGATCGAGGGACACTCCGGTGGGCATACGCAGAGTCGTAATCACACTAGTGCTGCTCGCGTTTTCGAGCTTGGGAGCATTTGCTGCCGACACGGCTCCCGCCGAGAAAGCACCCGACACCATGCAGGCGCGCGTGATGGGTTGCGCGGCCTGCCATGGCGCGCAGGGCGAGGGTACGAGCAACGACTATTATCCGCGGCTCTCAGGCAAGCCCGCCGGCTATCTCTACAACCAGTTGCTTGCGTTTAGGGACGGGCGTCGCCAAGTACCCGCCAATGAATTATTTATTAGCGTATCTCCCCGATCCGTATCTGCAGGCAAATTGCCGAATACTTTGCCGGCGAACGTCCTCCATTCCCGAACATGCCGCCGGTCAACGGCGGATGCCGCGACGCTTGCGCTAGGCAAGTCGCTAGTGAATAACGGCGCTGCGGCGCGCAAGATTCCCGCGTGCGCCGCGTGCCACGGTGCGGCACTCACCGGCATGGAGCCCGCCATTCCGGGCTTGCTGGGCCTGCACTCCGACTACATCAGCGCGCAATTGGGCGCGTGGCGCTACGGCACGCGCAAGACGCTTGCGCCCGATTGCATGCATGACATTGCCACCAAGCTGGCCGACCGCGACATCACCGCAATTGCGGCTTATCTGGCTTCGTTGCCCGCGCCGGCCGATCCGGTACCGGTCGCGGCGGGGTCGCTCAAGATGCCGCTTGCTTGCGGCACCGTCCCTAATCAATAGGCGAGGAAATAGACGTGTTCAGTTTCCGGACCTTGGTCCTTATTTGCGCTTTCCTTTGCGCTTGCTGTCGTGACGCTAAATGCGCGGGCCGCCGATGCCTCGAGTGATCGCTCGTGGTGAATATCTGGCGCGCGCCGGCGATTGCATCGCGTGCCATACGGTGCCCGCCGGCAAACTGTTTGGCGGTGGCCGCGCCGATGGAAACGCCGTTCGGCACGCTCTATACGCCGAACATTTCATCGGATAAGGAGACCGGCATCGGCAAGTGGACCTGCGGCTGAGTTCTACACCATGATGCATACCGGCAAGTCGCGCGACGGCGAGCTGCTTTATCCCGCCATGCCGTTCGCCTCCTATACCAAGGTCACGCGCGACGACTCCGACGCCATCTACGCGTATCTGTTGTCCACGCCACCGATTCATCAGCCTAATCGCGCGCACGAATTGCGCTTCCCGTTCAACCAGCGCTCGTTGCTGTACGGCTGGCGCATGTTGTATCTGCGCCTGGCGAATACAAGCCCGACACCACGCAATCGGTCGAATGGAATCGCGGCGCTTATCTGGTCGAAGGGCTCGGGCATTGCACGATGTGCCATACCGCGATCAATGCGCTTGGCGGCAACTCACCGTCCAAGCGCTTCGAAGGCGGCTTGATTCCGGTGCAGAACTGGTATGCGCCTTCGCTGACGTCGAATAAGGAAGCAGGGCTGGGCGACTGGAGCATCGAGGACATATCGGACCTGCTGCAGGCGGGCGTGTCGAATCGCGGGGCTGTGTATGGGCCCATGGCCGAAGTCGTGTACGACAGCTTCCAGTATCTGACGACGAAGACATTCGCGCGGTGGCGGTCTATCTGAAGACGCTGCCTGCGCGTGCCGGCGAAAAGCCTGCGCCGTCCACCGCCGCGGTTGCCGAAGAAAAGACCAGCCTTTCGCCGCTGGGCAAAAAGATCTACGACGCCCAATGCGCGGTGTGTCATGCGTCGCAAGGGCAGGGCAAGCTGCCGCATTTCCCGCCGCTCGCGAACAATCAGTCGATCCAGATGACGTCGTCGGTGAACCCGATTCGCATGGTGCTGAATGGCGGATATGCGCCCGGCACGAAGAAGAATCCGATGCCCTACGGCATGCCGCCGTTCGCTCAGTCGCTCTCCGACGTCGAGGTCGCGGCGGTCGTCACGTATATCCGCACGGCCTGGGGCAATCACGGCACGCCGGTGAGCGTCAAGGAAGTCAACGCGTTGCGCTCAGCCCCACTTTATTGAGGACGTCATGACTGATTCCGAGAAAGGAAGATGCCGCCGTCGATGAGATCGTGCGAGACGGCCCGCACGGCGCCATTGCGCTTGCCGGGCCGGCGACGGCCATTGTGATCGGCTTGTGGTTTGCGTTCTACTTTCTTGTCTTCCTGCCGCGCGGCGTTATCCAATGAGCACTGAACACCCGTCGCATGCGTCTGCGGATATTGCCGCGCGCATCGAGCGCAAATGGGCGATTCTCGTCGTCATCATTCTGTGCGTGCTGGTCGCCATGACGATCTTCACCGGCCTGCATTGGGCGATGATGCCGCCGTCGCGCGTCGAGACCGTGCGGCCCGATACGCTCAACGTAAGCGGCGAATTCATCGAAAGCAATCTGGGCAGCGCGGTTGAAGCAGATGGTTCGGTGACGGTGCGAATTGTCGCGCAGCAGTACTCGTTCACGCCGCAATGCCTGCTCATTCCTACCGATACGCCCATCACGTTTCGCGCCACGAGCGCGGATGTCGTGCATGGTTTCCTGATCACGAACACCAACATCAATTCGATGCTCGAGCCCGGTTATATCTCCACCTTCAAGACGCACTTTCACGCAGCCGGCGGAGCATCTGATGCCGTGCCATGAGTTCTGCGGCACTGGACATCAGGGCATGTGGGCGCATGTAAAGGTCATCGACAAAGCGGCTTTCCTTCAGATGGCCAACGCTAACGGTTCGCGGAGACTCAGCTGTGTTAAATAGCAAGCGACTCGTTCTCGCGCATTTCTGGCTCGGTTTCATCAGCTTCGGCGGCGCGTTGCTGCTCGGCGCGTGGCAGATGTGGGTGCGCAGCCCGCTGCATCCGTGGCTGCAGAATCCGGAGCTCTACTATCGCTCGGTAACCGCGCACGGCTCGGCGATGGGCTATGTGTTTCCCACGCTGATTGCAATGGGCTTTGGTTACGCGGTCACCGAACTGGCGCTGAAGAAGCCGCTGGTCGGAGCGCGCTGGGCGTGGGCCGGTTTCATCCTGGTGGCCGTCGGCACGGTCACCGCAATGGTCCCCGTCGCGATGGGCCTCGCCTCGGTGCTCTACACCTTCTATCCGCCGATGATCGGCAATGCGTTCTACTACATCGGCATCGTGCTGGTGGTGGTCGGATCGTGGATCTGGGTCGCGCTGATGTCGATCAACCTGGCCGTGTGGAAGCGCGAGCATCCCGGCGTGCCGGTGCCTCTCGCGATGTTCGCGAGCGTGGCGGGCGCTTATCTATGGGGCTGGACAGCGGTCGGTGCGGCGATCGAGATCCTGTTCCAGATCCTGCCGGTGGCGCTTGGTTTCAAGACGACCATCGACGCCGGCCTTGTCCCGCGTGTTCTTTTCGTGGACGCTGCACGCGATTGTCTACTTCTGGCTGATGCCGGCTTATATCGCGTATTACACGATCATGCCGCGCGCGATCGGCGGCCGTCTGTACAGCGATTCGATGGCGCGCATCTCGTTCATCCTGTTCCTCGTGGTTTCCATGCCGATCGGCATTCACCATCTGTTCGCCGATCCGCAAGTCGGCTCCGGTTTCAAGTTCATGCACTCGGTGTTCACGGCGCTGGTCGCGGTGCCGACCTTGCTGACGGTGTTCACCATCTGCGCGTCGGTTGAAATCGCGGCGCGTTTGCGCGGCGGGCGGGGCAGCTTCGGCTGGATCAAGGCGTTGCCCTGGGAAAACCCGATGATGCTTGCGCTCGCGTTTTCGTTCGTGATGCTTGGCTTCGGCGGTGCGGGCGGCATCATCAACATGAGCTATCAGCTCGACTCGACCATTCACAACACGCAGTGGATCACCGGTCACTTCCATCTGATCTTCGCGGGCGCGATCGTCATCATGTACTTCGCGATTGCCTATGACCTGTGGCCGCATCTGACCGGCCGCGCGATGACGCAATTCAAGCTGATGCGCCGGCAATTGTGGCTGTGGTTCATCGGCATGATCGTGCTGACGTTTCCGTGGCATTTCGCCGGCATTCTCGGCATGCCGCGACGCATGGCCTTCTTCGATTACACCGATCCCGGAGATCGCTGAGCAGGCTGTGTCGGTGATCATCTCGACTATTGGCGGATTCATTCTGGTGATCTCGGCGGTGATGTTTTTCATCGTGCTGATCCGTGCGCATCGTGGCGCCGCGCAGTGTGGTCGAAGAGTACCGGTTCAGCACGGCGGTGCATGAATCGAAGACCATTCCGGTCGCGTTGAACAGCTTTGGCTTGTGGCTTGCGCTGATGATCGGCTTGACGCTCTTCAACTACGGCTATCCGATTGCTTCGCTGTTATTCGCGCTCCGATACATCCGTCCCGGCGATTCCGATTGGAGGGCCGCAGCGATGAGCGAAGAACGCCTGTTCTCGTTACGCAACCGGTGGTTCACGGTCACGGTCGGCGGCACGCTTGCGCTTGGCCGTGTTCTCGGCGGCGGTGGGTTTCATCTGGTTGCCGTCGGCGCAAAAGGACCAGCCGTTCCAGGGCGTCTGGAATGCGATCTGCAGCGCGGCCGGCGTGCCGCAGCAATGGCTGCGCATGTCGTCCGCCACGCCTGTGCCGCTGGTGCAAACCAGCGCGGTCGCCATGACGCCGCAATTGCTTGCCGAGTCGAGCAGTACGTCGGTAGGCCGTGGCGCGACGTTGGCCTTGCGCTGCACGATGTGTCACGGTGTGCGCGGCATGAGCGACGCCAACTCGCCGAATCTTGCCGGCCAATATTCGTCCGTGATCTACAAGCAGTTGCTCGATTTCCAGTCGGGCGCGCGTCGTAACGCGGTGATGTCGCCGATGGTCGCGAACCTGAGCGATCAGGACATGCGGGATCTCTCGGCTTACTACGCTGATCTGCCGAGGTTCGTGGCGTCGAGCAAGGGCGCATCGCCGCCCGTGCCGGCTATCGTGGCCCATGGCGCGCCGATGCGCAACATTGCTTCTTGCGCGGCGTGCCATGGCGGTATCGATCACAAGGCGGGCAGTCCGTGGCTGGAAGGAATGCCCGCGGCTTATACGAAAGCGCAGTTGCACGCATTTGCGAACGACACGCGGCATAACGATATCAACGAGCAGATGCGTAATGTCGCGCGGAATATGACGCCTGAAGAGATCGATGCAGCCGCCGATTATTATGCCGGGGCGCGGCCCTAGAGGGCCGGCTTGCCCGCGATGAGCTTTGTTACGCTCTAGGCCGCGAATCTCATCGCAGACAAGCGCGCCTTGAGTGTCTTCATGGCGACCTCGATGTCCTTCGAATCGATCCCGCCGTAACCAAAGATCAGCCCATCCCGCGAAGGCTGATTCATATAAAACGCCGAGATTCCATACAGTCCGATGGACGGATCAATTGCGCCGCCGGTCAAGTCTGTTTCCTTTAGCGAGCCCTTTAAAAGCGCCGTCATATGAATGCCCGCTGCGGGAATCAGCGGCTCGAACCATTCTGCAAGTTCAGTCTGCAAATACGTGCCTAGCGTCCTGCGCCGATCCTCATAGAACTTGTGCATGCGTCGCAAATGCTTTGCAAAATCGCCATCGAGCATGAACTTCCCGAGCGCCGCTTGCGTCAGGGAGTTGTTGTGCCAGTCGCTGATTTGCTTGGCCTTCTGTATTGATTCGTTGAGCGACGACGGCGGCACGACGTAACCCACTCGCAACTCAGGAAAGATGGTCTTCGAGAACGTGCCGACGTATGCGACCAGGCCCGCGCGGTCCAGGCTCTTGAGCGGTTCCATCGGCCGGCCTTCGAAGCGAAACTCCCCGTCATAATCGTCTTCCAGGATCACTGCGCCCTCGTGCTGTGCCCACTCGAGTAGTGCAACGCGGCGCTCGAGGCTCATCGGCATGCCGAGCGGAAACTGGTGCGATGGCGTCACGTACACAAGCCTTGCCTTCTTGGGTAGTTGCTCGACGATCAAGCCCTGCTCGTCGACTGGAACGCCGATGATCTTCGCCCTCGACGCCGTGAATGCCGCACGCGCAGGAGGATAGCCGGGCTCTTCCATAGCAACGACGTCGCCGGGACGCAGGACTACGCGGGCGATGAGATCGATGGCCTGTTGAGCGCCTTGCGTGATGATCACGTCTTGCCAGTTGCTGAGCACTGCGCGGCTGAATGCCAGATAACGCGAGACGGCGAGGCGCAATTCCTGTTCGCCGGCCGGATCGCGATATTCCCCGCGTCCGCGCGCCTGCAATCGCAGCGCATGGTTTATGCAGCGGCGCCATGTGTCGAAGGGAAACAGGCGCTTGTCGGTCACGCCGCCCAGGAAGTCCAGTTTGTACGGGGCATTATGTTTGGGCATTGCGAGCTGGACCGGCATGGACGACCAGATTGCCTGCGTCTCGGCTTGATGCTTCATTGCATCGGCGGGATGGGACGGGACGCGCGTCAGACCTTCCGCGACGAAGGTGCCGTCGCCGGGACGTGAACGGAGATAGCCTTCGGTGATGAGGCGTTCGAAGACATCGAGCGTGGTTTTGCGCGAGACGCCGAGTTGCGTGGCCATATCGCGGGTGGAGGGCAGGCGTTCGCCTGCTGCAAGGCGTCCTTCGACAATACCGGCGCGTAACTGCCTGTAGATTTGTCCGCTCAGGTCATTGCGGCCGTGAATGGTCACGTGAATTTCCATTGCACGGTTTCCTTGGATGGGGCGGGAAGGTGGATTTTGACATACCAGGGGAGGGTGGCGCGGGGCTGTTGGGCGGGCGGGGGTCGGTGCTGGGTTGGTGCTGCGTACGTTGGCGCGGGTTCAATGCTGGCAGTATTTTGCGTTCGCACTCGGTCGGGGTTTTGGGCGTGGGGCTGGTCGTGCTCGGCGCTCGGTGCTCGGTGCTCGGTGGTCGGGGTCGGTGCTGGGTTGTTGCTGCGTACGTTAGCGCGGGTTGTATGTTGGCTATATTTTTTATCACTATTAGCCACTGTCCGTGGCGGGACTTCATTTCTTGGTCCTTCGCCCCCCATGTCAGGCTAGTTGTCGCGTCACCCGATTTTACTTTTAATGCAAAACTGGGGGGCGGCAAGCGAATGGAAGATGAAGCGTTACACCGCGGAATTCAAAGAGTGGGCGATGCGTCAAATGATGCCGCCTTTAAACCGAGCTGTGATAGAAATGTCAGGCGCCACGGGCGTGACGACGGTGACGCTGCACACGTGGCGGCGCCAGGCGCGAAACATACGTAATTCAGGGGAGTACATGCCGGGAAATGGCAAGACGAGCGACCAGTGGTCCAGCGCCGACAAGTTCAGGGTGGTGCTGGAGACCGCGTTGTTAAGCGAAACTGAGATCGCCTATTACGGCCGTGCGAATGGCATTTATCCGGAGCAGATCCGCGAATGGCGCGGCGCCTGCGAGCAGGCCAACGTGCCGCTCGTGCCGAAGCTGAGTGCGGCCGAGCGTGCCCAGGCCAAGCTTGCAGCCAAGCGTATCCGTGAATTGGAACGTCAGCTCAAGCGCAGCGAAGCGGCGCGTGCGGAGGCGGCAGCATTGGTCACGATGTTAAAAAAAGTCGATGCGATCTGGGCCAAAAAAGAGGAAGAGTGATCAGCGCCCCGGATCGCAGTGAAACCATGCAGTTGATCGATGAAGCAGTCCAAGCCGGCGCTCGCCGTGCGACCGCGAGCGCGCATGCGGGCGTGAGTGTGCGCAGCGTGCAGCGCTGGCTGCACCAGCCTGTAGACGCGCGGGCGTTGAGTGTCCGCCCGCCGCCGCCCAACAAGTTCAGCGGCGTTGAACGTCAGGCGCTGCTGGATGCCGCCTGCAGCGCGGAGTTTGCCAGTCTCACGCCGCACCAGATCGTACCGAAGCTGGCCGATGAGGGAATCTACCTGGGTTCGGAGTCGACGTTCTACCGGGTCTTAAAGGCTGAGAACCTTAGCCGGCGACGTGGGCGCGCCAGCGTGGCGCGACGGCGTATGCCCACCACGCATCGTGCCGATGCGCCCAATCAGCTCTGGTGCTGGGATATCACGTGGATGCCCACCACGATCCGTGGGCGTTATTTTTACTGGTACATGATGAAGGATGTCTACAGCCGCAAGCTGGTGGCCAACGAGGTGTGGGAGGCCGAATCGGGTGAGCACGCGAGCGCGTTGCTGACCAAAGCATGTCTGATTGAAGGCACGGCGGGTCATCCGCTCGTGCTGCATTCGGACAACGGCAGCGTGATGAAGGGCGCGTTGATGCACGCAGCCATGACCACGTTGAAGGTCGATTCGTCGTTCAGCCGGCCGCGGGTGAGCAACGACAACGCGTACGCCGAGGCGCTGTTCCGCACGGCCAAGTACTGTCCGATGTGGCCCGAACGCCCGTTTGACACGGTCGAGGAGGCGCGTGTCTGGGTGGAGACGTTTGTGGCTTGGTACAACGATGAGCATTGTCACAGCGGCTTGAAATACCTGACGCCGAACCAGCGCCACAACGGACACGCCGATGAGTTGCTGGTCAAACGGCGTGCTGTGTACGAGCAAGCCAAGGCGCAAAATCCTGCCCGCTGGAGTCGCAAGACCCGCAACTGGGATCTTGCAGAAGCGGTTTATTTAAACCCTGAAAAAACGGACGACTCGGCGGTGCAATACAAAGAAGCTGCGTAGCGGTGCACGCGACAACTACCTTGACACACGCCGTTCGGCGACAAAGAAACGAAGCAAAGAAAACGCCTTTCCACAAACTGTATTAAGTGTCCCCAGCGTGCAGACCACTGCTTTTGGTTCCCGCGTAGCACGGTGCTCGCAAAACCACGGACACTTGAAACCCTCCTTCTCGCGAATTCCTACATCCCCACGCTTCGCCACCAGTGCTCTCGGGCAAGAACGAGGGTTCTCGAATCAATACGGCCTAACGCGTCTTTGCTTCCTGGTGGACTGCGTGATCCGCATGACCATTTGAGTGGGTGGGCGCATAGCACGCAATGCGCTTGGGCACTGGCACACCAGAAAAAGTTTTGGAACTCCGCGCGTCCCACGCGAACAACCGCGCCTGAAATCACCGCGTACGAATAGCTACAGTCAACCTCAAACAGCGGTAAGGCCGTACCTGTCCGTGGGCGCATCGAACTTGCCCGAGAGCACTGGTGGCGAAGCGTGGGGATGTAAGGATTCGCGAGAAGGAGGGTTTCAAGTGTCCGTGGTTTTGCGAGCACCGTGCTACGTGGGAACCAAAAGCAGTGGTCTGCACGCTGGGGACACTTAACACAGATTGTGGAGAGGCGTTTTCTTTGCTTCGTTTCTTTGTCGCCGTTGGACAAAGAAATGAAGTCCCGCCACGGACAGTGGCTAATAGTGATAAAAAATATAGCCAACATACAACCCGCGCGAACGTAAGCAGCAGCAACCCGGCACCGACCCCGAGCACCGAGCACCGAGCACGGCCAGCCCCACACCCGAAGCCCCGACCGAGTGCGAACGCAGAATATCGCCAACATACACCCCGCGCTAACGTAAGCAGCACCAGCCCGCCACCACCCCCGACCACGCGCCCCAACCCCCCCACCCCCAAACAGTGCGAACGAAACCCCCTTGACAGAGACTGACTTTGCAGATATTGTCCATTTCATCAACGGAGGCAGCGCGATGAATCACTACACGAAAGACAATTTTCGTCTGACGCAAAGTGTCGGTTTTGCGATCAACAAGGCGCGCAACCTTCTGCGTCTGGAATTGGATGCGGCCCTGAAGGAACTGGATATCTCCAGCCAGCAAATGGGCATCCTGTTCTCGCTGGCAAATCGGTGTCGCCGCAACGCCGTTCGAGTTGTCGAAGCTGCTGGGGATCGATACCGGCCTGATGACGCGCATGCTCGACAAGCTGGAAGACAAGGGCTTGCTGCAACGCTCGCGCAGCCTTGAAGATCGCCGCGTGGTCAATCTGACGTTGACGAAAAAGGGTCGAGGAAGTCGCCGCCCAGATCCCGGAGATCGCACCTGACGTGCTGAACGCGCATCTGAAGAATTTCACAAAGCCGAGTTCGAAGAACTGCGCCGCCTGCTTCGAAAATTCCTCGATGAGTGGAGCTGAAAGCTGCCGAGTGCATTTTTTTGTCCAATTATCTGACAGGTCAGAAAATGCAATCACAGTTAAATCAGAAATCGATCGGGCCTCGCGTGATGAAGGTGGGCGTGTCGGTGATGTTTGCCGCGGTGCTGTCGGCGTGCGTGAACTACGCGGGCATTCACAGCGACCAGCAGATGGCCCAGCCGCAATCGTACGAGACGACACAAAGCATTCCGGCAGAAAGCGGTCACTGGCCGGCAGCCGACTGGGCCGACCAATTCGGCGACGCGCAACTGAAAGCGCTGATCGACGAAGCGCTTAAGAACAGTCCGACGCTCGATCAGGCGCGTGCCCGCGTTGCCGCGGCCAACGCCTATAGCGAGACGGCGAAGGCCAACACCATGCCGAAAGTCGGCGCGGATTATTCGCTGACGCCGCCAGCAGTATTCGGGCACGGCGCTCGTGCCGCCGCCGTATGCAGGTTCGTGGCAGACCGAGAACAAGCTGCTCGCCAGCGCTTCGTACGATCTCGATCTGTGGGGCAAGAATCGCGAAGCGCTGAAGGCGGCGGTGTCGCAACTGCAGGCGAGCGAGGCCGACGCGGAAGTCGTCAAGCTGACGCTGACGACGTCGATTGCCCGCGCCTATAACCAGCTTGCGCGGCTTTACGACCTGCGCGATATCGCCGCGAAGGAAGTCGCGCAGCGCGATCAGATCGACCGCATTGCGGCGGGCCGCATCGCGACCGGACTCGATACCGAAGTCGAGCGCAAGACGGCGCAGGCGAACGTCGCGACGAGCCACGCTTCGCTGACCGCGCTCGACGGCCAGATCCTCACGACGCGCTATCAGATCGCCGCGTTGCTTGGCGCAGGACCGGATCGCGGCTTGTCGATCCAACGCCCGGCGCTTGGCGTCGGCGACGAAGTGCGGCTCCCCGACAACCTGCCCGCCGATCTCGTGAGCCGCCGCCCGGACATGGTCGCGGCGCGCTGGCGCGTCGACGCCCTCACGCATGACGTGAAGGAAGCGAAGGCCGAGTTCTATCCGGACATCAACCTGAGCGCCGCGATCGGCCTGGACGCATTCGGCTTTGGCCGCTTGCTGACGGCGGCGAGCCGCACGGCATCGGCGGGTCCGGCGATCCATCTGCCGATCTTCGATGCCGGCGCATTGCGCGCCCAACTGAAAGGCCGTTACGCCGATTTCGACTACGCCGTCGCGACCTATAACCAGACGCTCGTCACCGCGCTGAGCGACGTCGCGACGCAACTCGCGCAGATCCGTTCGACCGATGCGCAACTTGTCGATGCAGCAAACCGCGCAGGACGCCGCGCATCGCGCCGATGAACTCGCGATCATGCAGTACAAGGGCGGCCTCACGAATCAACTGACCGTGCTCAACGCCGACATGAACGCGCTTGTCGGCCGACCAGGCTGTCGTCGATCTGAAGATGAACCGGCGCGACCAGCAGATCGCGCTCGCCGCGGCGCTCGGCGGCGGCTACATCGACACCAGCGCAGCACCGCACACCGTCGTCTTCACAAACTGTTGCCGCGCGCTGAGCCGGCACTCGACGAACTCATCAGGAGAATTGAAATGAGCGACACCATCCAGTCCGACCGCACGACGGCGGACTCGAACGAAGCAGCAAGCCAAGGATGCTCTACCGCAAGACCGACGCCGCACCGCGCACGAAACGCAAGCTGCTGCTTTCGCTGCTCGGCGCAGCGATCGTTGTCTCGGCTGCGGCCTACGGCGCGTATTACTACACCGATGCGCGCTTCTACCAGTCGACCGACGACGCCTACGTCAGCGGCAATCTCGTGCAACTCACGCCGCAAGTCAGCGGCACGGTTGTCGCGGTGAACGCCGACGATACGCAGATCGTCAAGGCGGGCGACCCGGTCGTCACGCTGGACGCGGCCGATGCAAAAGTCGCGCTCGGCAATGCCGAAGCCACGCTCGGCCAGACCGTGCGGCAGGTGAGCAGCCTCTACGTGAACAACGACTTTTATGCGGCGAGCGTCGCGCAACGCGAGTCCGATCTGGCCCGCGCCAACGCGGATCTGCAGCGCCGTCAGGCGGTGGAGAACACCGGGGCGGTGTCGGCCGAAGACGTGTCGCATGCACGCGACGCCGTCAAAAGCGCGCAAGCCGCGCTCGATGCCGCGCGCCAGCAAGCCGAAGCCAACCACGCGCTGACCGACCGCACGTCGGTCGAACAACACCCGGACGTGCAGGCCGCCGCAAGCAAGGTTCGCGACGCCTACCTGAGCTATGCGCGCAACACCTTGCCCGCGCCGGTGACGGGCTACGTCGCGCGCCGTTCGGTGCAGGTCGGGCAGCGCGTCGCGCCGGGTACGCCGCTGATGGCGATCGTGCCGCTCGACGGCGTCTGGGTCGACGCCAACTTCAAGGAAGGGCAACTGCGGCACATGCGCATCGGTCAGCCGGTCACGTTGACGGCCGATGTGTACGGTTCGAGCGTCAAGTATCACGGCCGCGTGGTGGGCTTTTCCGCGGGCACGGGCAGCGCGTTTGCCGTGCTGCCTCGCACAGAACGCGACCGGCAACTGGATCAAGGTCGTGCAACGCTTGCCGGCGCGTATCCAGCTCGACCCGCATGAGCTTGAACACGCATCCGCTGCGCATCGGCTTGTCGATGGACGTCGAAGTCGAGACGCGCGACGAATCCGGCACGCAACTGGCCGCTGCCACCAACACGTCTTATCGGACCGATGTGTTCGAGCAATACGGCGACGCAAGCCGATGCGGAGATCGCCAAGGTGATCGCCGACAATATGCCGATAGCGCCGCTCCCAAGACCGTGGCGAAGCGCGATCAAGCCGCAATCCCATCGCGCCGGCTAAGCGCATTTTTTTAACCGAATTATCTGACAAGTCAGATTAAATGTGTCCTTGGGAGCAGCCATGAATACGTCGTCTCAACTCCGGTGCACGCGCCTCTGCGCCGCTCACTGGCGCGAAGCTGGCGCTTGCCACGCTTGCCGTTGCGCTTGCCACGTTCATGAACGTGCTGGATTCGTCGATTGCGAATGTGGCGATCCCGACCATCTCCGGCAATCTGGGCGTCTCCGTCGATGAAGGCACGTGGGTCATCACCCTGTTCGCCGCGGCCAACGCCATTTCGATTCCGCTGACCGGCTGGCTCACGCAACGGGTCGGGCAGGTGAAGCTGTTCGTGTGGGCGATCCTGTTGTTCGTGGTGTCTTCGTGGTTGTGCGGCATTGCGCCCAACCTTCCCGTGCTGCTTGCCGCGCGGATCCTGCAAGGCGCGGTCGCCGGTCCGCTGATCCCGCTGTCGCAAGCCATTCTGCTCGGTTCCTATCCGAAGGAAAAGAGCTCGCACGCGCTGGCGTTGTGGGCGATGACCGCGACGGTCGGCCCGATCGTCGGACCGGCGCTGGGTGGCTGGATCACCGATAGCTATTCGTGGTCCTGGATCTTCTACATCAACATTCCCGTGGGCCTGTTTGCCGCCGGCGTGACGTGGGCGATCTACCGGACGCGCGAAACGCCGGTGAAGCGGATTCCTATCGACAAGGTGGGTCTGATCTCGTTGATCGCGTGGGTCGGCTCGTTGCAGATCATGCTCGATAAAGGCAAGGACCTCGACTGGTTCACCTCGCCGGTGATTGTCGCGTTGGGGCTGTTTGCGTTGATCAGCTTTGTGTTTTTCATGGTCTGGGAGTTGACTGAAAAGAATCCGATCATCGATCTGCGGCTCTTCAAAGGGCGCAATTTCCTGGGCGGGACGGTCGCGATTTCAGTGGCTTATGCGCGTGTTCTTTTCGAACCTCGTGATCTTGCCGCAGTGGATGCAGCAGTACCTGAACTATCGTTCCGTCGATGCCGGTCTTGCCACCGCGCCGCTGGGTATCTTCGCTGTGTTGCTTGCGCCGGTGATGGCCAAGATCATGCCGAAGAGCGATGCACGGGTGCTGGCCACGTTGGCTTTCGTCGGTTTTGCCGGCGTGTTTTTCATGCGTTCGTTTTACACGACGGGCGTCGATACCTGGACCCTGGTCGTTGCCTACCTTGTTGCAAGGCATTCCTACCGCGCTGTTCTTCGTGCCGCTGACGGCGATCATTTTGTCGGGCTTGCCGGCGGACAAGATTCCGGCTGCGGCAGGGCTGTCAAATTTCGCGCGAGTGTTTGCGGGCGCGGTTGGAACGTCGCTCGTGGCACCGGCTGGAACGATCGGACGATCCTGCATCATGCGCAACTGGCTGAACAAACGAGCGTGAACAATCCGAACTTCGTGTGCGAGTGTGAATGCGTTGCAGAGCACGCTTGGAGGAAGTGCGGCGCAAGCGATGGCGTTCTTTGAATCATCGCTCAACACGCAAGCCGCCATGCTTGGACTGAACGATATTTTCTGGCTTTCGGCGGTCATTTTCATCGCGATCATTCCGCTGATCTGGCTCACCAAGCCGAGCAAGGAAGGCAGTGCGGCAGCGGCGGGGGCTGGGGGGCACTAGGGGGTTTTTGCTCGCGCCGGTGGACGGGTTTGGGGTTCTGGCGGCGCGGAGCTTGGTGGTCGGGGAGGGGGGTGTTGGGGTGGTGCTGCTGATGTTAGCGCGGGTTATATTTTGGCTGTATTTCTTGGCACTATTGGTCAGTTGTTTTCGTTCGCACTCGGTCGGGGTTTTGGGCGCGGGGCTGATGGTCGGGGGTCGGGGGTCGGGGTCAATGCTGGGTTGCTGCTGCTTACGTTAGCGCGGGTTCAATATTGGCTATATTTTTTATCACTGTTAGCCACTGTGCGTGGCGGCACTTCATTTCTTTGTCCAACGGCGACAAAGAAACGAAGCAAAGAAAACGCCTTCCCACAATCTGTATTAAGTGTCCCCAGCGTGCAGACCACTGCTTTTGGTTCCCGCTTAGAACGGTGCTCGCAAAACCACCGACACTTGAAACCCTCCTTCTCGCGAATCCCTACATCCCCACGCTTCGCCACCAGTGCTCTCGGGCAAGATCTATTGGCCTACGGACCAGTTCGGCCTCACCCGTATTTGCAGGGAAAGGAGGACATTCCAAGACGTAGTGACCCCAAGGGCGGGCGCTCGTGCGCGGCGCGGGGCGCTCGACATTTTTTTCTGATGTGCCAGTGCCCAAGCGTATTGCGCGCTACACGCACCTTCGCTTAAATGGCCGCGCGGATCACGCAGCCCACCAACCCGTAAAGACGCGTGAGGTCGTAGTGGCCCATGGGACATCGATCTCGCCCGAGATCACTGGTGGCGAAGCGTGGGGATGTCAGGATTCGCGAGAAGGAGGGTTTCAAGTGCCCGCGGTTTTGCGAGCACCGTGCTACGCGGGAACCAAAAGCAGTGGCCTGCACGCTGGGGACACTTAATACAGATTGTGGGGAGGCGTTTTCTTTGCTTCGTTTCTTTGTCGCCGTTGGACAAAGAAATGAAGTGCCGCCACGCACAGTGGCTAATAGCGATAAAAAATATAGCCAATATTGAACCCGCGCTAACGTAAGCAGCAGCAACCCAGCACTGACCCCGACCCCCGACCATCAGCCCCGCGCGCAAAACCCTGACCGAGTGCGAACGAAAATAACCTGGCTAATAGTGATAAAAAATATAGCCAACATAAAACCCGCACTAACGTAAGCAGCACCAACCCGGCACTGAACCTGACCACTGCACCGTCCGCGCTAACGTACGCAGCAGGAACCCAGCGTATACCTCCGGCCCCTCTCAACACCGCGCCAGCACCTCCCCCTCATTACGCTCATCCACAGAACGATGTGTTGTCTCGCCACGGCTAGCCGCCGCGCGCCTGCTGACCTACCATGCCGTACCGAAACGCCATCTCCGGATCAATCCCGATATGCAAACACCTTTGTACCGATGGTTGCTCGCAGCCACCGCTGTCACCGCACTATTCGCGAGCACCGCCGAAGCGCAAATCGACTCGGCAAAAAGCACGGTAACCGCAACATCGAAGCAGATGAACGTGCCGGTCGATGGCAAATTCAAGAAGTTCACCGCGCAGCTCGACTTCGATCCCGCCAAGCCGACCGCCGGTAGCGCGACTATCAGCATCGATACATCAAGCTACGATCTCGGCGACGACAGCTACAACAAGCAAGCCACCGACAAGGACTGGTTTGATACAGCCCATTTCCCGACTGCAACCTTCGCTTCCACGGCAATCGCGCCGGCGGGCGGCACCAAGTACAACGTCAGCGGAAAGCTCACCATCAAGGACAAGTCGCAGAACGTCACCGTGCCGGTTACCGTCACGAGCCAAGGCGCGACGCAAACCTTCGATGGCTCATTGCCCATCAAACGCACGCAGTTCGACGTCGGCACGGGCGAGTGGAAAGACACATCGGTTGTGGCCGATGAGGTCGTGATCAAGTTTCATCTCGTCGCCGTCAAGAAATAAACGGTCTTCGTCTTTAAAATTTATCCAGGAAAACTCATGAAAAAGAACCTTTTGATTGCAGCGGCAGGCGCGCTGGTCGCAGCGGCATCGTTTAATGCAATGGCTGCTGAAGTCACGTATCAACTCGATCCCGCCCACACGTCCCCGAGCTTCGAAGCCGACCACTTCGGCGGCATCTCGACATGGCGCGGCAAGTTCACCAAGAGCAGCGGCACCGTGACGCTCGATCGCGCCACGCAAAAAGGTACGCTGGAAGCGACCATTGACATGACGTCGATCGACATCGGCAACGAGAAACTGAACGGCGAACTGAAAAGCGCGCAATTCTTCGATGCCGATAAATTCCCGACAGCAACCTACAAGGGCACGTCAATCAAGTTCAAGGGCGATGTGCCGGTGGAAGTTATCGGCGAGTTGACGTTCCATGGCGTGACGAAGCCAGTGAATTTGAAGATCGAGACGTTCAAGTGCTTTACGAACCCGATGCTGAAGAAGGAAGTGTGCGGCACGGAATCGACGGCGACGTTCGATCGCGCCGACTTCGGTGTTGACTACGGCAAGGCGTATGGCTTCAGCATGAAGACAATTTTGCACATCCAGGCAGAAGGTGTGAAGCAGTAAATCGTTTCGGTATCTTAAGCGATGGCAAGCGACGGCAAGCGTCGTTGTGCTGTCGTGAGTTCAATACTAAAAGGCCGTTCCAACGTGAGTTGGAACGGCCTTTTAGTCTGTGCAATCGTCTCGTCATCACCATTTATCGATTCATGCCGTTTTGTCATCGATGAAATGACCTCCGGGTCATCGCCAAACGCCTTCCTGAAAAGCACAATCCTTCTCAACGCAGCGTTTGCTGTCTGATCTTTGAGGAAAAACCATGTTTGCAGTTACCGGAATCACAGGGCAGGTTGGCGGTGTCGTTGCGCGCTTGTTGCTGGCTGGAGGACACGACGTCCGCGCAGTCGTGCGCGACGCAGCAAAAGGTGAAGCGTGGGCGAAGCAGGGCTGTGAAGTCGCGCTTGCCGATGTCAATGACGAACAAGCGTTGCAGCGGGCTTTCGAAGGCATGGAGGGCGTGTTCGTCCTTCTGCCACCGACCTTCGATCCTTCACCGGGTTTTCCTGAGGCGCGTAAGACAATCGCCACGTTGCGTGCCGCACTCGCCGCCGCGAAGCCGTCCAGGGTCGTCGTGCTTTCGACCATCGGCGCACAGGCCACGCAGCCGAACTTGCTGAATCAATTGCAGATCCTGGAGCAGGAACTTGGCACGCTGGCGATGCCCGTCGCGTTTTTGCGTGCTGCGTGGTTCATTGAAAATACCGCGTGGGATGTCGCGCCGGCGCGCGAAACCGGTATCGTGCCGAGTTTCCTGCAACCGCTCGATAAACTCGTGCCGATGGTCGCTACTGCTGATATTGGCCGGGTCGCGGCAGAGCTATTGTGTGAATCGTGGACGGGACAACGGATTGTCGAATTGGAAGGGCCGCAGCGCATCTCGCCTGACATGATTGCCGCGGGCTTGGCGAGGTTGCTCGGCCGCGAGGTGAGCATGAACATCGTGCCGCGCGATACGTGGGAAGACTTGTTCCGATCGCAAGGAATGAAGAATCCGCTGCCACGCATGCAGATGATCGATGGCTTTAATGAGGAATGGATCTGCTTCGAAGGTGGTGAGAGCGAAGTGCGCAAAGGGCGAGTTTCACTTGATACGGTGCTGCAGGCGTTGATTGAGAAAGCTTCCTAGAGCGGGGGGGGGTGGGGCGGGCGCTGGCGCTTGGTCGGGAGGGGGCGGGGTCGGTGCCGGTGCCAGTGCCAGTGCCAGTGCCGGGTTGCAGCTGCGGACGTTGGCGCGGGTTTAATATTGGCTATATTTTTTATCACTATTAGCCAGGTTGTTTTCGTTCGCACTCGGTCGGGGTTGGGCGCGGCGCAGGTGCAGTGGTCGGGGTCGGTGCCGGGTTGCTGCTGCTTACGTTAGCGCGGGTTTAATGTGAGCAGTATTTTTTATCACTATTAGCCACTGTGCGTGGCGGCACTTCATTTCTTTGTCCAACGGCGACAAAGAAACGAAGCAAAGAAAACGCCTTTCCACAATCTGTATTAAGTGTCCCCAGCGTGCAGACCACTGCTTTTGGTTCCCGCGTAGCACGGTGCTCGCTAGAACCTCGGATGTTTGAAACCCTCCTTCTCGCGAATCCTGACATCCCCACGCTTCGCCACCAGTGCTCTCGGGCAAGCTCGGCGCGTCCACTGACCAGTACAGCCTCACCCTTGTTTAGGTTACCGATGCTATCCGGTGTGTAGTGATCTCAGGCTCGGTTGTTCGCGCCTAGCGCGGAGGCATTCCACTATTTTCCGGTGTGCTCGTGCCCAAACGTATTGCGGCACGGCGCCCCCGGCCTGCAAGGTCGTTTATGCGGGTGGCATGCGCGGGGTTTGTTTGTGGGGTGAATCGGACTTAGCAGACCCCGACCAGTGGCAAGCGGGATGCACATAACCGGGAGCGTGCCATGATGACCCGACGCACAAGTAAAGCCCCCGGAGCGACACCCGCGGCGGAAAGGCCCATACCCGAAGATCCGCTTGGGAGCGGACCACGGCCCGCGCAAGCGCTTGCGTTGATATTGCCGCAGGCAGCGCTTGGCGACCCCGTGGCGGCGCTGCTATACCTTCTGGACTTGCCGCCCGATAAATTGCTGACGGTCGAGCAAGTCCTAACGCTGATCCCTATCTCCATGTCCGCCTCGATACGCTGGGTTAAAGGCGGGTGCTCCCCGCGCGGCATACGCTTATCCGTCAGGTCTGTTTTCTGGCGCGTCGATGTTATCCCGGGCGTTTCTGCAAAGCCGTTGATTCACCACGTTTGCAAAGTCACCGCCCGCGTGCCCGCCTGTTTTTAAGATGGACGCGCGGAAAAGTGCGTTAGCGTTATCCCGTTGCAACCAACAAAAAGACAGGATGACATACGAATTAATGCGCTATGGCGGCTATCGATATCTGCTTTACAAACGATGGGATTTCACGCCGAACGGCAGAACTGAGGAACAGAAGGAAGCGCTCGACGCCGGTACAGCTTTGTTCAAGGCCGCTAATTTCCACCATTGGGGAACACAACCGGATCTGGTCGAACGCGTTCAAAAGTTCCTTGTCGAGTCGTTCCCTTCGTATCGGCCCAGTCAGTACGGTGAGCGTCCGTGTGACGTTATCAACGCGCTTTGTTGGGAGGTGCGAAACGGGGCGGCGTTAATCGTGCGAGCCGCGCCCGCTTATATCGCGCATGACGGCTTTGTCCCGGCGCGCGACGATTACGCTGCATACGATAAGGATATAGCCGAACGTGCAAGCAGTTATGCCGCCCGGTCGATAGCCTATTCAGAGGATTTGCAGGCGTATAACAAGGCAATTGATGACCGCATTGAATGGGAGTCCCGTAGCGCGCTGAAACCGTTCCGGCACATTGAGAGTGTCACCGAGGCTGGGGAGCGCAATCGGGCGGCGTGGGCAGCACTTGGCGGGCTTGCATCGCTTGGTTCGGCGGCGCTGTCGATAGTCGCGTCGTCGCCGTCAATCGAAAGCGATTCACTAGACCTTGGCGACATTTCTCACACTGGCGCGGGCAGCACGCCGTTAGGCGACGCCGCGCCGTTTGAGTACGTCAAGAGCGCGACCGGCGACGATGTAATATCGATAGCGGCGCGCGGCGTGAGCGAGGGAAGAGAAGCGCGATGCTTAGCAGAGTACGAAACAGACATGGACCTATGTTCGGCGGGCGGGGCGATGTTCAAAAGCCCCGCTTATTTTTTAGAATGTAAAACGCGTGCTTTCGCCAACTTTCAGCGATGCAGAGAGTATTAATGCCATCAAAACGTCCGACATGCAGCGTGTCGCTGTACAACGAGGAAACGAACACGATTTCAACGTTTCATATTCCAGTCGATGACATTGCAGGGGCACTGGCTAGGCGTACCAGCTTTGACCTGCCGTTGGATGATTTTCAAAACCGACTCGATGATGATTTCGCCCGACGTTTGGGCGGAATGATCTTGCTTACGCTTGCGTCCAGATCGCAGATTCTAATAGGCAAGCTGTCGATCACAACGGATAGCGAGCCGGGAGAGTCGCCAAAGGCTTAGGTCATCGGCCCGCATCGCGTCAGCCTTTCTTCGTCGCTATCGACGTGGCGAGGCTTATGCCGCGTCGCTAGCGCTATCGTCGTTCGCGGATCGCTTCTCAAACCGCCGTTCCCATGCTTCGGCGCTGCTTCGAGTAATCAACACCTTACGCGGCCCGGCGCGTAGTTCGCCGGTCCTTCGCCGCTCGCTTGCAGCGCGTAATAGTGCGTGCGGCCTACGTGATAGGGAGCACAAAATTCGTTGATCGTGTAAGCAGCCTTTTCCGGCGTTTCGTCTGTCATGGCGCGGCCCTTGTCCGTTGGTAAGCGCTCTTGTGTGTTGATGGCGCCTGGCGTTCAATGTAGCGTGTTAGCGCGCTCGATGGTTGGCGCGTGCGGCGGGTATCGTGCCGCATCCCAAAAGGCTATTACGGGCGTTAGCGGTCAAGCCCGATCAGTGCGCGGCGGACGAAAAAAAACCCTTCGCGCGAAGGGCTGTATGTGAGTGAAACCTTTCTAATTCTGGCGTTACGCGGCCATTGTGTAGCGATCCGCTTGCGCGGTTTGTCCATCATGCGCACAAAGCATTTCTACCGCCGCCGCGCGGCGATCGGGGCTTAGATGCGCATCGCGGAGAGCCCTCTTTATATCGGCGTGGCCAAGCAAATCCCGCACGCTATTGATTGCGACGCCCACGATAACCAAGCGCGAGCCGAAATCATGCCGGATGTCGTGCCACCGGAAATCGACCAGTTCCGCCGCCTTGCGCAAACTGTTCCAAGCCGGAATGCGCGCGAGCGGTTGGCCGTCCACGCCCGCGAAGACATAATGGTTATCGGCTTGCGGCTCCCACGCGATCAGCACGGCAAGCAGTTCCCGCAGCAGCAACCCGGCATCAACCTGCCCCCTGACCAACCCCGCCCTCATCCCCCATCACATCCCGCAAACCTCCCGCAAACCTCCCGCAAACCTCCCGCAAACCTCCCGCAAAAAAACCGCCCGGGGCAGTGACGGCCTAATTAGTAAGAGATAGGTACGGTGAACTCAACGCCGTCGGCGGGAACGGCTGCGCACCGCTTTGCTTCGTAAAGCTATACCGCACATAAACAGCCGCCAGATATTCGCGATACTGGTACGCATTCCCCAGCGACGCTGTCGCACCCACCGCAAGCTGCGGCGCCAACTGATATTCGCCAGTTGCATTGAACGAATACGCGAAGCCCGTCTTGGTGGAACTGCCATACGTCCCACCCTGCGTCGGCGTCAGCCCGGTATTGCCGACCGGCTGAACGTTACCGTTGGTCGGGAAATAAGCCGACGCATCCTGACGATAATTCTGCACGCCAATCGAACCCTTCAGGTCAAAGGTGAACGCACCATTGCGCCCGGAATACTCGACCGGCAAGTTCAGGATCACGTACTGCTGCGGACTGAAGTAACCGCCCTGACCGTAGGTGTAGTACGACAGATTCTTGTCGTAGAACATCAGCGAGGTGTTCACGCCGGCGGTCAGCGTCTGGTTGCCATCGGAGAACAAGCGGGTATAGAAACCCCCGCCGCCTTTTTCCGCAGTGTTGCTCGCAACGTTAGTGCCGCCGTAGTACTGGAACGCGGCGTTCACATACACACCGCTTGTCCCATCGTCCCAGCCAAGATCCGCGCGCACACCATTCGATGTCACGCCACCCCATTCCAGACCGGCTTGCGCATCATGCGCGCCGGCGTAGGAAAGCAAGCTGTCGGTGACCGCGCGGCGGGCGACGGCGACCGAGTACGAGACTTTATCGGTGATGCCGCCTTTGTATTGAGCGCCGCCCACGATGTTTTGCTCACGAAAGCCGATTGGGGTGCTGCCGACATCGACTTTCACACTGCTCGTTTCGTATCCCACCGACAAGCCCACGCCACTCGCGGTCTGGTTTCCGTAGTTGTTAGTGACCGTGCGTGCGCCCAGTCCCGAACCGAAGCGCATGAGCGTGTCGGCGGTATCTTGCGCATCGCCGGCGTTCAAGGTAACGGGCGTCGCCGTGACCACGACATGCCCGTTGCCGGCGCGGATCCGTCCCTCGATAGGCGCCTCGATATCCGTCAGGTTCGACAGCCCGTCTTCACCCGACCGGGAGCGCAGAACAATGCCGCCGGAAACCGTGCTCGCCTGCGCGCGATTGATCTGCGCGAGTTCATCGGCGACGCCGAGCGTCTGTGCATTCGCTATGTTGGCCGGATTGTTGCCCGCCATGCCCCCATACGCTGGTTGCACTGGTTGCCCCGATTGCGCGGGCGCATACACCTGCGCATAACCGGCGGGCGGTTGTGGAATGTAAGGCTGGTTTGCGTAATACGGCTGCTGCTGCGGCGGATACGGATAGCCCTGCTGCGCATACGGCTGCTGCTGGTAAGGCTGCTGGTAAGGCTGCTGATAGGGCTGCTGCTGATAAGGCTGGCGCGTGTAGTCCGTTTCATCGGCTTGCGGGTTAGACGATGTGGACTGTTTGCGCGCCGTCGTGGCACTTGTTGCACGTTTGGACTTCGCGGCAGACGTGCTGGAGTACGCACGCGGCTGAGCCGATTGCGCATTGGCCTGTGCCTGGCGCGCAGCGGGCGACATAGGCCAGGGCGCACCGATTGCCATCTCCTGCGCGTTGTATTGCTGCTGGTTCTGCGTTGGATACGGTTGTTGATACTGCTGCTGGTTCTGCGCCTGATACGGCTGCTGATATTGCTGCTGCGGCTGGTAAGGCTGCTGATAGGGCTGCTGCGGCTGGTAAGGCTGCTGATACTGCGCCTGATATTGCCCTGCGTCCTGAGCCGATCCTTGCGTCGATCCCTGAGCCGGCCCCTGACCCGGATACGGTTGCAAGGGAGCCGCGACCGGACCACCGGACTGGCTTGAACCGTAGGTATCGGGACCGTACCCGCCGCTTCCCGCTCCCGGGCGCATGTTGCCGCCCGGCGCAGGGGAAGGCGCCGAATAAGGAGCGGGATAAGGCGTCGAATAAGGCGCGACGTAAGGTGTCGAATAAGGTGCTGCTTGCGGAGGAGGCAAATAGTTCGGCACGTTTTGCGTCTGCGAGTAGGGCTGCGAATAGGGTTGAGCGTAAGGCTGCGAGTAGGGCTGTGTAGAGGAAGGCAGTCCCGGCGCGGGCGCCGTCGAACGCGTGAAGACCCCAGCCAGCGCACCCGTCGGCGAGCCTGACGCGTTGGCTGCGGTATCGACGGCGGTCTTGCCTTCAAACGGATTGGTGCCGGGCAGCGGTGTCGTGCCAATCCGCTGCATGGCGGATTCCCAGCCGCGCGGCACGTTCGGCTGCGCATCCTGGCGCGCGCCACGCGGGCTTTGACCAACCGGAGTATTGGCCGCGATCAACGCCTGCTGCAGATAGCGCGACGCCAGCGTGAGCTTGCCTTCAGCGCGATACATGCGGCCGGTCGCGGCGAGCAGGCCCGGATCGTCGGGTGCTGCGCGCAATGCCTGATTCGCGGTGGCCTCGGCAAAGGAAAAGTCTTTCGCACCCGATGCCGCGCCGATCGCGCCGATCTGCAGGCCGATATCGTCGGGACGGCGGGCAAGCGCCGTGCGATAGCTCGCGAGCGCGCTGCGGTCGTCGCCGGCAGAGGTGTAGAGACGCGCCAGCGCGCCTTGCAGGTCGGGGTTGTCGGGCATGGCGGCAAGCCATGGCGCGATCACGTCGTAAGCACCCGCGAGGTCGCCGCGCTGGCGCACGGTGTCCGCCTGCTTCACCACAATGCCGATGTTCAGATTGTTGAAATCGATACGCTGCTGCGGCGTGAGCGGGGAAGCCGCCAGCCGCCGCATGACCGCGCCAAGTTCGGCTTCCTGCTGTGGATTCGTCTGCCCCGCCGCCGTGGGCACGGCCGTCAGAATGCCGGCGTATTGCAGCAGCAAGCCGGTATCGGTGGGGGCGTTCGCCATGGCGCCACGCACGAGCGCTAATGCGCGATTAGTGTCTCCCGCTTGCACATACGCCGATGCCAGCACGCCAATCAGCTCCGGGCTGCCTTCCGCGACCGGGATGGCTGCCTGCAGCATCGCTTCGGCCTGTTGCGTCTGACCGGCACGCGCCATCCGGCTTGCGAGATCGGCCTGGGTATGCACCCATAGCCGATGTTGCAAGGTGGTCATCGCCGGGGTGCGCTGGCTGACGCGAATTCGATCGAGCTGCGACAAACCCGTCGCCCAGTCCTGCGTCTCCGCCGACAACAACGCGCTCGCATAGAGCGCGTCGGTCATGTCGGGATGGGCTGCAAGCAGGCCGTCCATCATGCTGCGCGCGGTCCCCACCGCCCCCTGACGCACGTAGATGCGCGCGAGGTCGAGGCGCATCCAGACATCGTCGGGATCGTTCAGGAGTGCATCTTCGAAGAGACTCCGGGCGGCGCCAAGATCGCCGCGTGCTTCGGCCGCACGCGCCTGGGCGGCTTGCGCTTCGCCGCGCAGCTTGTTGATGCCGCCGGCCTTCGCCTGCTGTTCCGCGTTCAATTGGTTAGCGAAGCTAAGCGCTTCATCGCCACGGCCTTGAGCGGCCAGTGCGCCGACCAGCCCGCGGATGGCATCGGGGTTGTCTGCCTGACGGCGCAACGCCATGCGATACGCTTGTTCGGCTCCGCGCGGGTCCCCGCTCGCGAGCAGCGTTTCGCCAAGCTGGATTTGCGCGGTGGTGTCCGACGGATTCAACGCGATCGCGCGCTCGAACATCGACTTCGCCTTCGCGATATCGCCATTGCTGCGCGCGCCGATACCCTCGCTCGTGTAGGTCCAGTAGGTCGCGCTGGTGAGCGCTTCCTTCCAGCGCGCCGCGTTGCCGGCCCGCGATGCACGCTCAAGATAAGTCCGCGCTTCTTCGAATTTTTCCTGCTTCAATGCGGCGATGCCCATGCCGCCAAGCGCGTCGGCATCGTTCGGACTGCTCGCCAGCACCGACGAAAAGCGCGCGCGCGCCGTGGCGATGTCGCCATGGTCGAGCGCGGCGAAACCCTCGGCGACGGCGCGGCCGCGGGCATCGCCTGCGGCATTCGCTTCCGCGCGGTCGCGGGCCTGCTTGTCCTGCTGCACCATCGAATCGTAGCGGGCCTTGACGGCGGGATCGTCGGGAGACACTTGCAAATAGGCCTGATAAAGCGGGGCGTCGGACGCGCGGGCGCCGAGCCACAGCAATGCCTGACGCCAGCTCTTCTTCGCCTGATCGCCGACGGTGCTGTCGCTGCTCAACTGCGCGAGACGGGCAATGCCCTCGCGCCGCGTCGTATCGCGATACGTCAGGTGCTGCGCGAGCGCGAGCGCGTAGCGCGGGTCGTTGGGGTTCTCGCGCGCCAGTTGCGCCAGCCCCTGACGCGCCTGATCCCAGCCTTGCGGCGTGGCGGCGAGCGCCTGGTAATACTCGAGCGTGAGTTCGGGCGTGGCGGGCTTGCCGGCAATTGCGCGCTGATATTCCTGCACGGCGGACGCGCTCTGGCCGCTTTGCGCGAGCCGCCGCGCGTCGTTCACGGTCTGGTCGCGCGGACTGGTTTCGCCGAGCCGCCGCCCGAGTTCATCGATATTCGGATACTGCGGCGCGGCCTCCCGCAAACGCGCGAGATACTGCTGCGCGCCGCTGCCGTCCTTGCGGTCCGAGAGAATGATGCCCATGCCGTAGAGCGCATCGGGCTGCTTCGGGTCGATACGCAACACCTTCAACCACGCCTGCTCGGCCAGATCTCCTCGACGATGCGCCTGCCAGTAGCGTCCCTGATCGATAAGCACGGCAAGCGGCGCATTGGCGCTCGCGCTGGTGCTGGCATTGGCAGCAGAAGCATTGACCGCACTGCTGGCGGCTTGCGCGAACACGGTCAGCGGCACATTGGCGACGCAACCCGCCGCCACGCTCAGCGCGATCGCGCGAGCCCCGGCATGGGGCCTCAAGGGGAACATGGACCGTTTCAACATGCGCTTCTCCAGCTCGGCACGAGTCGGCCGGCTTCGTCGAAGCGGTATCGGCCTTCTATAAATCCGGCGCCGAACAAGCCCAGCACCCGGTCGTAATAAACCGGTTCACGGTTCGAGGCAGGCTGCAATCCAGGCTGTGACCCGAGCGCCACAACAGGCGCATCAAGCACGGCAAGATGCGCGCGAGCGAGGCCGAGGCCGCGTTCGTCGCCGAGCGCCTTGAAATACGGCGCGAGCGACGCCCAGTAGCTAAGCGGGCCTTCGCCGCTGCCAACTCCGGTCGATACCGCCACGCGTTCCGGCGGAACCCCGGTCTGCGCGACGGCCTGGCGCATGCCGCCGAGCGCGGCAAGCCACGGCTTGCTGAGCGGATCGGCGCTCGACGCAAGCCCCGCCCACAGATACACGCGAATGGCGTCATAGCTGCCGATGTCGCCTTCCTTCGGATCGACGACGAACTGTCCCGCCTTGTACGCAGCCCAGTCCGGAGAAAAGCCGCGCGGCGAAGTGGTTGCCACGAGCTTGTAGCCATTTTCGGCAAGCTTGTTCCACGGGCCATCCGGCATCTCGCGGGCGAGGCCGCGCAGCACCGGCAGCGGTGAATAGCTCGGATTAAGGCGCGTCACGTCGCCCGTTTTGAAGCCTTGCGGACCGGGCAGCAACATCGGTCCGATACCCGCAAGATTCGTCACTTCCTGGCGCACGATCTGCGCGGCGAGCGCCTGGCCCAGTTGCGTATAACGCGGTTCCTTCCAGAGACGCCCGGCTTGCAGCAGATCGTAGGCTATCCACAGATCGGAGTCGGAGGCGGAATTTTGATCCAGTACTCCGAACGAACCGTCCGGTTTCCTGCCCCATTGCCATGACGGCAGCCGCACGTTGCCCGGTTCGAACTGGCTCGCCGCAAGGTTCGCGCGGGTCCAGGCGAGCAGGCGGTCGAAGGTGGCGCGGTCGTTGGCGACCAGCGCGAAGAACATGGCGTACGACTGGCCTTCCGATGTGGTCTGCTGCGTGGGCGTGGAGTAGTCGACCACGCGGCCGTCGGCTTGTACGAAGCGCCCGGTGAAGGTCCGGTACGCGGCCCAGTCGGTGCATTGGGGAGCGGCCGACGTGGCCGGAGTTGACGCCTGAGCATTTAAAACGGACGCCATGCCGGTCAGCGCCAGCGCCATGAATGCAGTCTTCGAACCACGCCTGAAACCATCCTGCATATCAATCCCTCAAACGACGCGCGGCAACGGCACGCAGCGCGCGGTAGAACAGTGCTGCGATGATGATGGCCGAGAGCAAGCCGCTCAACACAAGCAGGAGCGGGTGCGACGACAACGCCCATCGCATATATTCGAACGGCGACAGGCGGCCGACGTAGTACGCCTGACCATTCGATGTCACCGTCACGTCGCGCCCGTGGATCACGGCCATGGCGCCCTGGATCTCGGGCAGAACGTCGTTGTCGAGCAAGGCGGCGGACAGGTCGGCGTCCGACTGTCCCGCCGCGCTGATCAGCGCCACGGCGCTGCGATTGCCCTTCAGCGGCGATTCAAAGCCGGTAATGAGCGCATCGCCGCTGGAGCTCACCAGCGACAAGTCGGCGCGTGCCGGCAGGCGTTCCACGCCGCGATCGCCGTGCCACCAGTCGACTACCTTGAACGCGACATCGGAGAGTTCGAAGTTGCGCGATTCTCCGTCGCCGGAGAACGGCATTTGCTTCGCCCAGCGCTGCAACAGCGGCTGGCGGCCGGGTGAACCGAGAATCAGGAGGTCTTTGTCGGCGAGCGTATCGACTTGACTGGCCTGAGCGACGGTGACACCGGTCGCCGGATATCCCGTCGATGCACCCATGCGTCCCATCTCCAGCAGGAACAAGCTGTAGTCGGCGGAGTTGGGATCGTCGGGGAGGATCGCCGCCGTCTCCGACAGATCCGCCATGCGCGTGAACGGGAAACCGCCATTGGCAAACGCAGCCAGGTCGGGCAGCGCCATGTAATGCGGGAAGCCGGACAGGTCGATGGTCGAATTCGGATCGATGGAACCCACCACGTTGTCCAGCACGCGGCCCTGGCATTCTCCGGTTTTCGGATAGTCGTAGTAGAAGTGCAGGCGCAATTGCGCGCGCGGCGTGAGCAGCAGCGGCGGCACGTAGATCTGGTGGCGCGCGGCCGCGGTCTGGTCGGGCATCACGCGATTGAAATAGCGGCCGAGATCGAACGTCGACGTAGCGACGGCCGGAATGCGCAGCGACTGCACGAAGCCATCGTTCACGTTGATGTTCAGCGTTGAACGGTCGAGCGCGGGACGCACTGTGTAGCGATAACCCAGGTCGATAGGCACGCCCTTGGTCTGCCACATGAACAGGTCGGGCGGCACGCGCAGGTTCACGCGCACGGCATCGGCGTTATAGCCCGTCACCGAAAGGTCGCGTGCTTCCGCCAGTTCGCCGAAGCGCACCGGACGGTCCGTCGGCAGCCAGTTCGGCGCATCGTAGGGCTTGCGGGGCGCGAAGTCGTTCAACTGCGTGACGGTTGCGCTCTGGCCGGAAAACGCATTCTGGCCAATGCCCAGCGCCTTCGCGGCGGTCTTCAATTCGGCGTCGTTGCGGCCCATCACGAGCAGCAGCCGGCCGCGCGAAGGCGCCTCGCGGTCGACCACGGCGACCGTCGGGCCCGTTATGTCGGGGATCTTCACGCCGGTCGGATGCTGGTCGCCGGTCGCGAACACCACGGCGTTGCCCGAGAGCGGCACATTGTCGATCTGCGCCGGGAACACCGCGCCGCGATAACCCGCGAGCGAACCAAACCACGACGCAACGGCGCCCGCGGCTTCGAGCGTCGCTGCAGTCGGCTTTTGCGCGAACACGAACGGCAGTTCGAGGCGGCGTACGTCGCGACGATCGAAGAACGGTGCGGGCAACGCGGCAAGATCGGGCTTGCTGTCAAGCGACGCATACGTCAGGTCGAGCGAACTCGCGTTGCTGACCGTTGCCCACAGCGTGGAGTTCGACGGGTCTTCGCATTGCTGCGTGTAGTGGCCGATCAACTGCACATTCAGGTGGTTGAATTCGGTGATGAAGCGCGGGTCGATGGAAACGTCGCGCGCCACCAGAATGCCCGCCTGATCGCGCGGCACCGGCAAGGTCGCAGCGACTTCGCCGTTGACGAGCACCTTGAGTTGCGAAATCGATGGCAGCAACGAGGGCGAATAGCTGTAGATCAAATGCAGGACGGCAGCAGTCACGACTTCGTCGCCGCGCACTGAGAACGGCACGCCGTTCTGGCCATCGGTGCCGCGAAGTTGCAGCGGATTAAGCGCGCCGAGATCGGTGAACGTGAGCGTCTGGCGACGCCCGCCCGGCACGAGCGTGCCCGGTTCAGCTGTAGTGGGTGTCCTGGATGCGAGCGTGCGGACAGCGGGCGCCGCTACGGTTCCCAAAGGTCCCGACGCGGCTTGCGCGAACGCAGGCACCGGCACGGCGAGCGGCGGTTGCTCGATGGTCGCGCGGTTGAACGGCGCGGCGGGGCCGGGCGGCGCAACTGATCCAACGCCGGTTGCCGTTGCGCTGAATGAAGCACTAGCTGATGCAGTCGTGGCTGCGGCCGACGCCGGATTAACAGCGCCATTTACGGCAGCAGCACTAGCAGCATTAGCTGCGCTTGCAAGCGATGCCAGCGGCACAGCCAACGCCGTTTGCAACGCTAGCCAGCACGCGAGGCCGCGCATCAGCGCGCGGGGAATGGGGCGGGAGCGCAGCGGCACGCGCATCGCGCCCGCTTGTTCGCCTTGTCCGTTGTCAAGGCGGAGCATCGAGATTCGCTTACCCATGTCAGTCTTTTGTCTTCAGTTTTTTAACGTCGGGCGAGCGGGTCGTCAGCCACGTCCGCGCGTCGGTGAAAAGATGTTCGAACAGCGCGCCGATGCCGCCCATGCCCACCACCAGCACATGCCGCAAGCCGCGCAGCGGCGCATCCGGGGTGCGCCCTTCGGACCAGTTCGTCCACGCATCGGCGCGGGCGAACGTGGTCTTCACGAACTCAAATTCCTGTTCGCGGGTAAGCGCGGAAAAGCGCAGCCCGACGCGTCCGGCAGCGGTAAAACCGACAGTCGCCGGGAACGCATATTCTTCATCGCCGCGAAACAGCGAGACGGTGACCTTTTCGTGCAACGGCACTTCCAGGCCGCCCGGCAGCTTCACGCCCACGCCGCCTTCCGAGTAGTCCATGGTTTCGCAGGCGAGCGTGCGGCCGGTCGAAAACTTGAGCATCACGGGCATCTTCATTTCCACCCGATGCGTCGTGCGCACTTGCCGGCGTTCGCTCGCAGCGGCCACGCTCGCGCCGAGGATCAGCATGTTGTAGGTGGTCCACGCAAGGTTCAGCACGATGGTGCTCACTTCGCCGCGGTCGCCCCAGTTCAGGTAGATGTTCACGAGCCCCGCGATAAACCCGAGCAGGTTCAGCACCAGCAAGAAGAGGTAAGGGCGCGAGATGGCGTAATCGAAGTAATCCTTCGATATCTGGCCGCCCTTCGCCGTCACGTTGAACTTGCCGAGCTTCGGGTTGATCAGCGCAAGCAGGGTGGGCGCAGTGATGTAAGACGCCAGCACGGACTCATAGACTTCGGCCCAGAATGAATGCCGGAACGAGCGCTGCATGCGCGAGTTCGTGATGCTTGCGTGCATCATGTGCGGCAGCGCGAAGATGGCGATGGTTCCTGCCGCCGCGTGGATCACGTGCGCCCCGAAGAACAGATACGACAGCGGCGCGGTAAGGAACACGAGACGCGGGATGCCGTAGAAGAAGTGCATCATCCCGTTCAGATAACAGAGCCGCTGACCGAGCTTGAGACCCTTGCCGGTAAGCGGGTTATCGATACGAAAAATCTGCGTCATGCCACGTGCCCAGCGAATCCGCTGGCCGATGTGACCGGACAGGCTTTCGGTTGCAAGACCTGCTGCCTGCGGGATCGCGAGATACGCGGTGGTGTACCCGAGCCGATGCAGCTTGAGCGCCGTATGCGCATCTTCCGTCACGGTTTCCACCGCGATACCGCCGATCTCTTCCACCATCGTCCGGCGCAGCAGCGCGCACGAGCCGCAAAAGAAGGTGGCGTTCCAGAGGTCGTTGCCGTCCTGCACGAGGCCATAGAACAGCTCGCCTTCATTCGGCACCTTGCGGAAGGTGCCGAGATTGCGTTCGAACGGATCCGGCGAGAAGAAGTGGTGCGGCGTTTGCAGCATCGACAGCTGCTTGTCGCGCAAAAACCAGCCGAGGCCGATCTGCAGGAACGAGCGAGTGGGAATGTGATCGCAGTCGAAGATCGCGAGATATTCGCCCTTCGTGATCTTCAGCGCTTCGTTGATATTGCCGGCCTTCGCATGCCGGTTGTGCGTGCGGATGGTCCAGGTAACACCGACCTCTTCGCAGAAGGCCTTGAACTCGGGACGGCGGCCGTCATCGAGAACATGAATGGAGATCTTGTCCGCCGGATAGTCGATGGCAAGCGCCGCGTAGATGGTCGGCTTGACCACGCCGAGCGGCTCGTTATAGGTCGGAATGAAGATGTCGACGGTGGGCCATTCATCACGCGATGCCGGCAGCGGCATCGGCTTTCTGCGCAGCGGCCACGCGGTCTGGAAGTAGCCGAGCATCAGCACGATCGCCGAGTAGACCTCGGCTGCGACCAGCAGCAGACCCCACGCGGCGTCGAGCGGTCGTTCCCAATAGGTCGTCTCGGTCAGCCGCCAGAACATGTAGCGGCCGGTGACCGCCACGGACAGCATGATCATCACCAGCGTGGCGTACTGGCCGCGCAGACGCCGGAACAGAAGCGCGAAGCCGAAGCAGCAGCACGCGAACACGAGTTGCTCGGTGAACTCGAGCGGCACGGTCCAGACGAAGTACATCGTCGCGATGGCGAACAGCGTCAGCAGGACAGTAAAGATCCGGCTGCTCCAGATGCCGGCATCGACAAGGCGTTCCAGCCCTGACGGAATTTCGTCGGCTTCGGTCAGGCGTCGTGCGCGTGGCTTGGTCATGCGATGCTCCTTGGGGAGACCTGCATGGAATCGACGGCGTTGGTCAGCCATTCGCCGCACGCGCGGAGATCCGCGGCGGCCTGGCTCAGCGGGTCGTAATGGATCAGCGTGGTGTCGCAGGCGAGCGATTCGCTCACGCCTTCGTCAAGATGAATGACTCCACTAAACAGCTTGTCGCCGAGCAGGTTGCGCAGCACCTTCAGTACGTCCTTGGTCAACTGGCGCGACTGGTCCACCTGGTTCACCACGTACCCTGTGCCGCCGAAGTTCGCGCGCGGCGTGGCATAGGCGTCGATCATGCGTTCCATCTGCGGGATGGCGGCGTACGAAGCGGCATCAGCCAGCACGACGTTCAGCGCAAAATTCGCGGCGCTGAGGGCGGTGCGCGTATAGACCGATGAACCCGGCGGGGTATCGACTATCACGATATCCGCGGCATCGAGTTCCAGCTTTTCCAGCGCTTCTGCGAGCCACTGCGGGTCGCGGTCGATGTGCGACTCGAAGCGGCGGCGATCATCTTCCACCAGCGCGCCGTAGGGCAGGACCGTGACGTCGTCGACACCGTCGAACATCACGCTCTGCCATGGGTCGCCGGCGAGCGTGGCGCGCGAGAGGCCATCGATGCTGTCGAGCGGAATGCCGAAATGCAGGCGCAGCGCGTTCTGCGGATCGAGGTCGAGCGCGATCACGCGACGCCCGCGCGCCGCGAGCACGGAGGCCAGATTTGCCGCGAGCGTGGTTTTACCCACCCCGCCTTTTGCGGACACTACGGTGATGACTTTCATGAGCCAGACGCGCGCTTGGCAAGCCATGAACCGGCGTTCGGCGCCGGCTTGTGTGCAGGAGAGGCGGCCCGAGTCTGCGTGGCCGCGTCGGGTTCGCGCAGACGCTCGAACATGGATTGCAGCGAGCCGGAGCGCGGTGCGCCAGCTTGGGCCATGGGCTGAGCTTGCGCCTGGAACACCTTGCCGAGAATCGATTGGCCTTTTTGTTCGGGCATTGCCTTGGGCTGAGTACGCGGCAACGATGGCGGATTCGCGGCAGGTTGCGGACGTCTAAGCTGAAACGTTCCGGTCACGCCGGGGAGCGGTGCCGAAAGTGGTGCCGAAAGAGATGCTGCAAGCGGCTCGGGCGTGGCGAGCGGTTGGGACCGTGGCTGCGGTGCTTGTGCTTGTGGCTGCGGTTGTTGCTGTGCAGTGACGGGCGGCACCACGGGTGCTTGCGCCGTGTTCGATGTCTCTTCGACCATGTCGGCCAAGGCAGAAAAGCGTGCCGCGCCGACGGGTGCGCCGGGCAGCGTCACATTGGCGACAGGCGGAATCGTCTTCCGATGCGCACGGGCGAAAAGTGGCGCCTTGCTGCGGTTGACCTGTGCTGTGCCGGGTGGCTGCGTCAGGCTGTTGGGCGTGTTGCGGTTCTCGCCTGAGCGGTCGTGAGTTTGGGACAGCAGCGACTCGCGGCGTGGCGCGATGGTGGGAATCGTCGGTTGCGAGAGGTCGAGTGTCGCAAGCAGCGGCCAGCGCGTGCGAGCATTGGTCGCCTCGTTTTCGCGGCCGATTTCCTGATAGATGCCGGCATCGCCGCCAAATTGGTCGAACAGCTTTTCGATATCGCGGGAAGGGTTCATGTGCTGCGTCCTCGTACTCTCGGTTTTTCCTTGGGCTTTGCCGCTCGATCACTGGCCAGTGATCGTCTGCGCGCTTATGACACTTATGGCGCTTATGCGGGCAATGCCTGATTGACTGCTTTGGCTCGTGCTGCGGCTTTAATGCGTGTGAATGCGTGCGAATGCGTGCGAATGCGTGTTAATGCTTCTGAGCTACGGTTGATCAAAAAGGGCTTCACATCCGACGCAGGCCGCATGAAGCAATCAGTTAGTGTTTGTATAACGGCCGAGCCTGAATTCAACTGCAGCGGTTTCGTCGAATTCGCCTGCCTGAACGACTGAAAGTCCTTGCGCGCCGAGCGCACTCAACCATTCCTGATAAGCGCCTTCAAGAAACGCCGGCGTCCAGGGAAGTGCGTCTGCGCCAAATGCGAGCAATGGCGGGCAGCAATGAAGAATGCGCAGATAATCCGGCTCGTCGGCCACTTCTACAAATCCCCAATCGACGTTATTCCAGACGGCATTCAGCGCCACGCCAAGCTCAGGCGTTGTACCGCAAGGCGGCAGCGGGTGCGCGGCGGCAAAGCGGCGTCCTACCCGTTGCATCAACTGACGGAGTTCGTCGCGGCCGATCTGCGTGTCGAATTCTTCCGCCAGGGCCACGAGCACCCCACGCCATTGCGAAGAAATTTGCCGATCCAGAAGATAATCGAGAGTCATGGCCATGGTGTTAGAGAGAAGTGCTTCAGCAATTGAACGCGAACAGGTGAGACCGCAGAATCAGTATTAATTACACCGTAGTTCCGGGTTTAGCCCATTTTTACGGGGTCGGGCTTACCAGTAAGCCGCGAGTCTACTTCAACGCGATTTGTTTTTGCCACATAACGCACCTTACCAATTAGTTTTGTGGTTTAAGCCGCAAACAGAGGGCAAAAACTCCCCTTTGTCCAACTTATGTAGCAGGCGTGGACGAGTGCAAACGTTTGATCTTGCAAACTCGTTCGTTACTCATTTGTCAGTCTAATCTGGTGAAAAGAGCTTGTGGTGAAGTCGCAGGAGTAATTTCGCAGAGCGTACATTCACCATACCAATGCGATGAGCTTCGTCGGTCGGATATACCGGTACGCACGTGACCGGCACGCACGTGACCGGTACGCACATGAGTCGGATCAGTTGAGTCAGCGCAGCCGTTCATGCCGGGTGTGTGGGTGAGCGCGCACTATGCCTTGATCGGCTCACCTATTATTTCCGGACTTTTCCAAACGCCGCCCACACTGACAGGGACACCATGAGCATCGATGTAGCGACGCCTGCGCGGCATGCCGCGCATCTGGACGCAGGGTTCACCTCGGACCCGCTCCCCACCTTGTCCGCAGCGGACATCGAGGCATTGGCGCACGCTATCGACACCACCGGTTTCGCGGTGCTCCGCGACGTGATTCCCGCCGCGCTGCTCGAAGACGCGCGCGCCTATGTGGATGACGAACTCCAGCGCCGTAACCGCGAATACTTCGGCATGTCCGGTCCCGAGTGGATCATGGACAGCCCGCTCGCGGCGCTCTCGACATCGCCGGCGCTGCAGCATCTGCTTACCGCGCTTTATCGTCACGAGATGAAAGAGCTGCCGCCTGAGCCGCGTATCGCCACGTCTATTCGCGTGTTGTCCGGCGGCACGGGAGCCAAGCATTCCTGGCTCTTTCACTACGATTCGTACGTTGTCACTGCACTGATCCCGCTGCAGATTCCCGATGGCCATGGCGAACTGCCCGGCGATCTCGTGATGTATCCGAACCTGCGCGGGGTCCGCCGCTGGCCGATGCTTAATATTGTGGAGAAGCTGATAGTCGAGAGTCCGCTCGCGTGCCGGTTATGGAAGACCAACGTGGTGCAGAAAATGATGCCCGCTCGCACCGTGCGCATGCAGCCGGGCAACATCTATTTCTTCTGGGGCATGCGTTCGCTGCACGCGAATCAGCCATGCCTGCCGACCAGCGTGCGCTGCACCGCGCTGTTCCATTTCGGCGATCCCCACGCCGGCAGTCTGTTCAAGCGCTTGAGCGCGCGGCATCATCGGGCGCGCTTGCGTCGGCTGAGCCGCGCCGCGCTCAAATAAACCCTGCGTTCCGTTAGGTTCCGTTGGGTTCCACTCTCCAACGGCGAGCGCGTCACATCGTCAGCAGCGCTGCGATCACCGCGTAGCGGGCCGTTTTCGCGATCGCGACAATCAGTAAAAACGACCACAAGGGTTCGCGCAAGACACCGGCGATCATCGTCAATGGATCGCCGATCACCGGCGTCCAGCTCAACAGCAACGTCCAGCGGCCAAAGCGCCGGTACCAGTTTTCGGCGCGCTCGAGCGCGCGTCCCTTGATCGGGAACCAGCGCCGCTCGCGCAGCCTTTCAATCGATCGTCCCAGCGCCCAGTTGATAGTCGACCCGACCACGTTGCCCACGCTCGCCACCGCGACGAGCGTCCAGACCGGCTGCTTGCCGGCGATCAGCAAACCCGCCAACAACGCCTCCGACTGAAGCGGAAAGAGCGTCGCCGCGACCAGAGCGACCGCGAAAAGCCCGCCATATACCGATAAATTGACCATGAGAGAAAACGCGGGCAGCCGTGAAAGAGGCGACAGCTTAGCCGTTCGCGCCGCTCAGGTGCGAACCGGCGCATGAAGGGATTGAAAGCATGCACCACACTTGATACCTTGGACGTCCGTTGCACCTCTTTCCAGGAGACGTCATGTCTTATCTGCTGCTCATTGCCGAACCCGTCAATCAGCGCGCCGAACGCTCGGAATCCGAAGGCCGTGTGCTGTACGACCGCATGTCCGAATTCGCTGCCGGACTGAAGGAGCGCGGCTTGCTGATCGCCAGTGAATCGCTGACAAGAAACAGCGTGCGCGTCAAGAATCGCGACGGGCACACCAGTCTTGTCGATGGACCGTTCGCCGAGGCCAAGGAAATGATCGGCGGATTTTTCATGCTCGATTGCGCGACGAAGGAAGAGGCCGTCGAGATTGCATCGGCGTGTCCCGCCGCGCAATGGTGCGAGGTCGAAGTGCGCAAGGTCGGGCCTTGCTGGGAGTGAGCCGCGTAATCTCACAGGTCGCACAGGTCGCACAGGTCGCACAGGTCGCAAGGTTTACCCTCGGCTGCAAAAAAAATGTCGATTTCTCTTATCGCGATTCGTCGTGGAATGAGGGCGTGCACAGCGCTTTCAGGTCATTGCGACAATAAGGGAGAACGGCGATGCGATTCATCATCATGGTCAGGGCGACCGACAAGACCGAGGCGGGCGTGCTGCCCGACGACGCGCTGATCAGCGCAATGGCGACGTACCACGAAGAATTGGCCAAGGCAGGCGTGCTGCTCGACGCGTCAGGTTTTCATCCCAGCGCCAAGGGCTGGCGCGTGCGTTATCGAAGATGGCCGGCGCACGATTGTGGACGGCCCGTTCGCGGAAACCAAGGAACTCATTGCGGGCTACACGTTGATCCAGGTGCGCTCGCGTGAAGAAGCGATGGAATGGGCACGCCGTTTTCCATCGCCGATGGGCGAGCGCGAAAGCGGCGAGATCGAAGTGCGGCAGTTGTATGAACTCGACGAATTGGGCTCGGGCGAATCCATCGAGCGGTTTCGTGAACTGGAATCCGCGCGGCGTTGAATGCCGGGTAGGGTTTCGGGTTTCGAGTCGAAGGTGTTGGTGCAAGCTCATTAATGACTAAGGACAGTAAAAATGCATAAACAAATCTTCGTAAACCTGCCGGTCGTGGACCTGAAAAAATCACAGGCGTTTTTCAGCGAACTCGGTTTTAGCTTCGAACCGAGATTCACGAACGAGAAGGCCGCGTGCATGATCGTCGGGGAGAATATTTTCGCGATGCTGCTCGAACGCCCGTTCTTCCAGGGCTTCACGGCGAAGACCATCATCGATGCAAAAACGCACGTTGAAACGCTGACGTGTCTCTCGTGCGAGAGCCGTGCCGAGGTTGATGAGCTCGTCGCGAAGGCCTTGCGCGCCGGCGGCACCGCGCCGCGTCCGGTGCAGGATCTTGGCTTCATGTACGGCCATGGTTTCGACGACCTCGACGGCCACGCGTGGGAATTCGTGCATATGGACCCGAACGCGGCGGGCGCGCCGTGAGCGGATCGCCGGGCGCATCTGACGAGCCCAAGCAGGCTACGCACCGCGCGATAGAAGCGGTCTGGCGCATGGAGTCGGCGAAGGTCATTGCGGTCGTCGCGCGGATGGTGCGCGACGTCGCGCTCGCCGAGGAGTTCGCGCAGGATGCGCTGATCGCGGCGCTGGAGCATTGGCGTGTGGATGGCGTGCCCGATAACCCGGGCGCATGGCTGATGACCACGGCGAAGAATCGCGCGCTTGACCGCTTGCGCCAGGATGCGTTGCATGCCCGCAAGCAGGAGGAGCTGGGGCTCGACCTGGATGCGCGCGAGGAACACATCACGCCGGATTTCGTCGATGCCCTCGATGCCGCGCGCGAAGACGATATCGGCGACGACCTGCTGCGGCTCGTGTTCACCGCGTGTCATCCGGTGCTGTCGCTCGATGCGCGGGTCGCGCTGACGCTGCGCCTGCTCGGCGGCCTCACCACGGACGAAATCGCGCGCGCGTTTCTTGTGCCCGAGCCGACCATCGCGCAGCGGATCGTGCGGGCCAAGCGCACGCTGATCGGCGGCCAAGGTGCCGTTCGAAGTCCCGCAAGCCGATGCCCGCGCGGCGCGGCTCGCGTCGGTGCTGGAGGTGATCTACCTGATCTTCAACGAAGGCTATTCGGCCACGGCGGGCGACGACTGGATGCGCCCGGCTTTGTGCGAGGAGGCGTTGCGGCTCGGCCGGTCCTGGCGGGTCTCGTGCCGGACGAAAGCGAGGTGCATGGACTCGTCGCGTTGATGGAGATCCAGGCGTCGCGCACGCATGCGCGCATCGACGCCAAGGCCGGCCGGTGTTGCTGCTCGATCAGGATCGCAGCCGCTGGGACCCGCTGTTGATCCGGCGCGGACTGGCGGCGCTGGAACGCTGCGCAGGCGTTGGGCGGCGCGCAGTGGGCCTTATGCGTTGCAGGGCGCGCTGGCGGCTTGCCATGCGCGCGCGCGTCGCGCGGAAGACACCGACTGGGCGCAGATCGTCGCGCTGTATGACGCGCTTGTCGATGGTGGCGCCGTCGCCGGTGGTGGAGTTGAACCGGGCGGTGGCGGTAGGCATGGCGTTCGGTCCGGCCGCGGGGTTGGAGATTGTCGAGGCGCTGGCGATCGAATGCCGGCTGGCGAACTATCATTGGCTGCCGAGCGTGCGCGGCGACCTGCTCGCGAAGCTTGGGCGGCATGAAGAAGCGCGAGCGGAATTCGAACGCGCCGCGGGCATGACGCGCAATGCGCGCGAGCGCGAGTTGCTGCTGGAGCGGGCGGCGGAGATGAAGGGGAAAGGTGCCTGAAGCAAGTTTTCCATGAGGTCGCGATCCTATCTGCGGATCAATCTTGGCTTAGCCGTAAACCTCCGCCGCTCGTCGCACTGGTGAGCAAATAGCGCCGCGCACGCTACCAATCCGAACCCATGCACGCTTTCCCCGCAGCTAATAAACTAGCGCGATGACCGCTGCGGATTCATTCCCCTCCAAACCGCTCGATGGCTTTCACCCGGCCGTCGCCAGTTGGTTCAGCCGGCACTTTGCCGCGCCGACCGAGGCGCAGACGCGCGCGTGGCCGCTGCTGAAAGCGCGCCGCTCCACGCTGGTTGCCGCGCCGACCGGCTCGGGCAAGACGCTGACCGCGTTCCTTGCGGCTATCGATGACCTGGTGCGCGAAGGCCTCGCCAGCGGCAATCCGCTGCCGAACGAGACCACGGTGGTCTACGTGTCGCCGCTCAAGGCGCTGTCCAACGATATCCGCGTCAACCTGCAGGAACCGCTCGCCGGCATCTCGCAAGAACTCGAGCGGCTTGGGTCCGCCCCATCGAGATCCGCACGGCCGTGCGCACCGGCGACACCACGCAGCAGGAACGCAACGCGGTGAAAAAGCGGCCGCCGCATATTCTCGTCACCACGCCGGAATCGCTCTACGTGCTATTGGGCTCCGACTCCGGCCGTTCGATGCTATCGACAGTGCGCACGGTGATCGTCGATGAAATTCATGCGGTGGCCGGCAACAAGCGCGGCGCGCATCTCGCGCTCAGTCTCGAACGGCTCGACGCGCTGTGCTGATCATCTCACGAGGCGCCGGTGCGCATCGGTTTGTCGGCGACGCAAAAGCCCATCGAGCTCGTCGCGCGATTCCTGGCGGGCAACCGGCCTTGCTCGATCGTCGACGTCGGCCATGTGCGCGAGCGCGATCTCGCGCTCGAAATTCCGCCAGTGCCGCTCGAAGCGATCATGTCCAACGATGTGTGGGAGCGCGTCTACGATCGGCTCGCCGAACTCTCGCGCATGCATCGCACCACGCTCGTGTTCGTCAACACGCGCCGCATGGCCGAGCGCGTCGCGCGTCATCTCACCGAGCGGCTCGGCAAGCAGGCGGTCGCCGCGCACCACGGCAGTCTCGCGAAGGAGCATCGGCTGGACGCCGAACAGCGGCTGAAACGCGGTGAACTGAGGGTGCTGATTGCCACGGCATCGCTGGAACTGGGTATCGATATCGGCGATGTCGAACTGGTCTGCCAGCTCGGCTCGCCAGGATCGATCGGCGGATTTTTGCAGCGCGTCGGGCGCTCGGGGCATCAGGTCGGCGGCATGCCGAAAGGACGGCTTTTTCCCGACTCGCGCGACGATCTGATCGAATGCGCGGCGCTGCTCGATTGCGTGCGGCGCGGCGAACTCGATGCGCTGCACATCCCGCGCGCGCCGCTCGATGTGCTCGCCCAGCAGATCGTCGCGGAAGTGTCGTGCCGCGAATGGAGCGAAGACGCGCTGTTCGAACTCGTGCGCCGTGCCATGCCTTATGCCAAGCTCGAACGCGACGCAATACGACGCCGTGCTGCGCATGCTTGCCGAAGGCTACACGAGCCGACGCGGCCCGCGCGGCGCGTATGTGCATCGCGACGCGGTGAGCGGCACGCTGCGCGGCCGGCGCGGCGGCAGGCTGACCGCGGTGACCTCGGGCGGCGCGATTCCCGATAACGCCGACTTCGCGGTGTTGCTCGAACCGCAGGGCTTGCAGATCGGTACGGTCAACGAAGATTTCGCGGTCGAAAGTCTGGCCGGCGATGTGTTCCAGCTCGGCAATGCGTCGTACCGGATCTTGCGCGTCGAAGGCGGCCGCGTGCGCGTGGAGGACGCGCACGGCCAGCCGCCGAACATTCCGTTCTGGCTCGGCGAAGCGCCTGGACGCAGCGATGAACTGTCGGCGGCAATCGCAGGTCTGCATGCGCAAGTGGATGCGTGGCTTAACGACTATCCGCTTGAAACGACCATCACGAAACTCGCCGATAAAACCGGTATCGGCGAGGCGGCGGCGCGGCAGATCGTCGAGTATCTGGCGCGTGCGCGCGCGGCGCTCTCCGTTCTGCCGACGCAGGACACGCTCGTCATGGAGCGTTTCTTCGATGAATCCGGCGGCACGCAACTCGTGATTCACGCGCCGTTCGGCAGCCGCGTGAATCGCGCGTGGGGTCTTGCGCTGCGCAAGCGTTTTTGCCGCACGTTCAACTTCGAATTGCAGGCGGCCGCGACCGAGGACGCCATCGTGCTGTCGCTGACGGGCAGCCATAGTTTCCCGCTCGATGAAGTCTGGCGTTACCTGCACTCGGCAACCGCCGAACACCTGCTGATCCAGGCGCTGCTCGACGCGCCGCTGTTCGGCGTGCGCTGGCGCTGGAACGCGACCAATGCGCTGGCGTTGCCGCGCTATGCAGGCGGGCGCAGGGTCGCGCCGCAATTGCAGCGCATGAAAAGCGACGACTTGCTCGCGTCCGTGTTCCCCGATCAGGTCGCGTGCCTCGAAAATGTCGTCGGCGAGCGCGAGGTGCCGCGTCATCCGCTGGTCGACCAGACCATCGACGACTGCCTGCACGACGCCATGGACAGCGAAGGGTGGCTCGCGCTGCTGCGTCGCATGGAAGCCGGCGACGTGCGGCTGGTCACGCGCGATCTGCCGGCGCCGTCGCCGCTGGCGGCCGAGATTCTATCGGCGCGTCCGTACGCTTTTCTCGACGACGCGCCGATCGAGGAACGCCGCACCCAGGCCGTGCTGGAGCGCCGCTGGACCGACCCGCAATCCGCCGACGATCTCGGCGCGCTCGATGCCGACGCCATCGCCGGCGTGCGCGAAGAAGCGTGGCCGTCGGCGCGCAACGCCGATGAAATGCATGAGGCGCTGTCCACGCTCGCCTGCATCACGGACGCGGAGGCGCGAGCGAACGAAGGCTGGCCGGCATGGCTCGATGCGCTCGCTCGCGCCGGACGCGCGACGCGTCTGCGGGTGACATCGGCGGAGGGATTGTGGGTGCCGTCGAACGCCTGACGTGCTTGCGCGCCATCCATCCGGTCGCGCCGATGGAGCCGCCATTGGAAGCGCTCCCCGGTTTCGACGATGCCTGGACCGAAGACGATGCGCTCGTCGAGATCGTGCGGGCGCGCTTGACCGGATTCGGTCCGCTGCCGGTTGCCGAGATTGCGCGGGCGCTGGTCATGCCGGCTTCATCGGTTGCCCTTGCGCTGACGCGTCTCGAAGCCGAAGGCTACGTCATGCGCGGCCGCTTCACGCCCGGCGTGATGGAAGAAGAATGGTGCGAGCGGCATCTGCTTGCGCGTATCCATCGATACACCGTGCGGCGGTTGCGGCGCGAAATCGAACCGGTCGAGCTGCAGGATTTCATGCGTTTCCTGTTCGACTGGCAGCACGTCAGCGCGGATTCCAGCTGATCCGCACGGCGATGCCCACGACGCGCTGATGTCGGCAATCGAGCAGCTGGAGGGTTTCGAGGCGCCGGCGGTGGCGTGGGAAGACGAGATATTGCCGGCACGTTTGCCCCATTATTCGATGACCTGTCTCGACGATCTGTGCCGCTCGGGCAAAGTGGTCTGGAGCCGGCCGGGCGCGCGCTCGCGCAGTTCGGGCGGACCGGTGCGCACCACGCCGATCGTGCTGCTGCCGCGCCGCAACCTGCGCGGCATGGAATGCGCTGATGCAGCCGGTGCAAACGCCGGAACCGTCCTCGCGCGCCCAACTCGTGTTCGACGCGCTCACCAGACACGGCGCCATGTTCTTCGATGAACTGCGCACGGACGTCCGTCTGCTGGACACGGAACTTGAAACGGCGTTGGGCGAACTGGTGTCGCTGGGACTGGTGAACGCCGATAGCTTCGCCGGCCTGCGCGCACTGCTGGCACCGGCCGCGCGCCGCAACAGCTTCGGCCGGCGACGGCGCGGCGGACGTTTTATCGGCGGGATGGACGACGCCGGGCGCTGGGCTGTTGCTGCGCCGCGACAGAACCCGCCGCTGCGCGGCGATTCGCGCTCGAACACGTCGCCATGACCCTGCTGCGCCGATACGGCGTGGTGTTCTGGCGCCTGCTCGAACGCGAAGCCGACTGGCTGCCGCCGTGGCGCGATCTGCTGCGGGTATTTCATCGGCTGGAAGCGCGCGGCGAGATTCGCGGCGGCCGTTTTGTCGCCGGACTGGCGGGCGAGCAATTCGCGCTGCCCGAAGCGGTGCCGCTTTTGCGCGATATGCGCAACCATCCGCCGATGGCAGCCTGATCGCGGTCAGCGCGGTCGATCCGCTGAATCTCGCCGGTACGTTACTGCCGGGAGAGAAAGTCCCGGCGCTTCCGGGAAATCGCGTGCTTTATCGCGATGGCGTGCCGGTTGGCGCGGTGATCGCGGGGAAAACGCGCTTTCTGGCCGAACTCGATGCGCAAGCGCAGGAACGCGTGCGCTGGCATCTGGTCCGGCGCAGTACCGACCGCATGCCGGCATCGCCGGCATTGACCGGCCTGTAACGCTCGCCAATGGCGGTTTCACTGCGAAGTCCGTGGAGCGGTATTTATGCGGCGGTAATCCAGATTAACCGTATCACTAAAGTAATAAGCGGTTTTCCGGTAATCACCGCAGCGGCCGCATTATCAAATCCGTTCAAATAACGAATCCAGCGCCGCAACATAGGCTGATGGTGCGCCAACTCGGCTTTAAGAAACCGCCGGCCATAATCATCGCGGGCGAACATAAACAAACTGAAAGCCACGATCGCATTGATTTGCTCAACGCGGATTTATACGCATGCTAAAGTTTTTCCGTCAAAGAGCCGTTAATGTCTGATGAGTTGTTAAGTAATCTAAAAACATGAAGGCAAATACCGAATACAGGCAAACCAATTCAAACCCTGCCGTGACCTCGGCAGGTACGACGCTCTGCGCCGACCAGAGGGCTGAATAAAGCCATGTCCACACTCATCAGATACGACAGTGCCGAGTTCCCGGAGGACGATGCCGAAGAGATCTGGCGTGAAGGACTCGATGCAGTGTTTGAGATCCAGCGCCCCAAAGATCCTCCCGCGCCGTTTCGCGCGAGCCAGGAAAGCTGGGGGTTGGGCGGGATGCTGCTGACGGCCCACGTCACGCACGGGGACGTCGCGTTTCATCGCACCAAGCGCAAGATTGCGACCTCCGGCGTCGACCATTACCTCGTGCATTGCCTGCTCGACGGCACGCTGACGTCGACCTTCGGCCGCGACTCTCAAACGGTGGCGCTCGGGTCGGTGGTCATGCGCGACCTGGCGGTGGAAAACACGGGTACTACCCGGGACGCCCCCATGCTCACGCTCACCATTCCGCGCCAGGCGATCGACCGGCGCACGGGCGGATCGCTGCGGCTTCACGGTTTGTACTGGGAGGCGACCGACCCCATCGGACGGCTGGTCGCGTCGCATATGCGCAGCCTCGCGAACGTCGCGACCGCAATGGACGATGAACAATCGCGCATCGCCGGCGACGCTACGCTGGACTTTCTGGCGGCGTGCGTACTGCGCCGCGCCGAGCGCCGCGAAGAGTCTGGCGACCCGCGCCTCACGCCGATGGTGCGGGCGCAGGCGCTGAGCTTTATCGAAAGCAATCTTGCCGATACCAGCCTCGGCCCGGAGCGCTTGCGCGAGACGTTGAAGGTGTCGCGCACGGCGCTGTACGAACTCTTCGAACCGATGGGCGGCGTCGCCGAATATGTGCGCGCACGCCGTCTCGACGAAGCCATGCGCCGCCTTGAGTCCCCGATGCATTCGCGCGATCTCATTGGCGCCATCGCGTGCTCGGTCGGCTTCATGAGCGAATCGACCTTCAACCGCGCGTTCAAGGAGCGCTTCGGCTGCACGCCGACAGAAGCGCGCGGGCGCCGGGGCGCCACCATTTTTACGGGTTACAGCGTCACGGCGGTCAAGGGCGCCGCCGGCATGCACCCTGGCGCACGCAGCATCGGGGCGCAAACCGCCGCGCAGATCCGCGCTCTGCGCGCCTGACACTGCATAAGCAGTTGTAAACCGGTGTAAGAAAATCCCTGACGCTTCCGAACGAAATGGGAGGAAAGAGCGGACGCAATGAGAGGGCGGTGACGTTGGGCGAGGGCATCATTGCCGGACTTTCAGCATTGCAGCTGGGTTGCATCGAACTGCGGTTCAAGAGCCATGCGCGCCGCTGCAACGAGAGTACCAATAGAGTACGAATAGTAAGAATGCGCCTGCTGAGAGAGGAGCGTCGTCACGACGTTTCAAGGCGAAACGCGCTGCAAAGGGAGACGTCATCGACGTCAGCCCGCAGCGGGTACGAACTTAAACCAAGAAAAAATGATCCCGGGAAAACCTATGTGGCTGCTTGCCTTTTTCCAAGCCGGAACCGTCTTTGGACGGCTCATCAAGATCAGCGCGTCGGCGCTGGCGGTGGCGGTGATGTATGTCGGTCTTGTTTCCACGCCGCCGTGGGACATTGCGATCGCGGTATCGCTGGCGGTGCTCGCGGCGCTTTGGGCGCATGGGTATCGGCAGGCTAAGCAACCGTCGCATGCGTCGGCGGAGTGTGTTGCGGAGATCCGTGAGGACGAGCGCCGCATCCGGGTAGTGGGCGGTGGTGTCGACTTCGTTTTGCGGTTGTCGTCGCGCACGCTCAACGTGAACCGGGTCGCGAAGCAGCTTATTTCAAACGATGCCCCCGGCGAGTTCCAGCGCTTGCGCTCCGGGAGTTTCAACTGGCCGTTCCTGGCGATGTCAATCGATCACGAGCCGCGCGCCGCGTTGTCTGTCGTGAGATCGACGGTCGAACCCACCACGCAGATGCGCTGGAGCAACGATCAAGCGGCGGAGTCGTTAGCAACTGAAGAGGCGACGGGCGAGCCGACAGGCGCAGACAACGCCGACACCGCCGATACCGTTACGGCTGGCGAACGCGAGATTGCCGTTTACTGGACGCATCCGGGGCATGGCGATCGCTTGCTATTTTCGACCGTTGGTGCGGCGGAAAAATATGAAGCGATAGAACGTGCGTTTTCCATCTTTACAGCGTGGATTGATCAGGAGGACGATGCGAGGCGAGCGATCGAGCGTCGCAACGAGGTCGAGGCGTGGCAGCGCGAGTGGGAAGCGAACCGGCTGACGGAAGAACTCGCGCAGGAGCGGCGAGGCGCCGAGGATTCGCATGCGGACATGCTGGACGAGGGGAGCCTTTCTTCGGCGGCGAGGAGGTGGTAAGGGGGCTGTGCGAGGTATTGGCGTTCGCACTCGGGTTTTTTGGGGGGGCGGGGCGGGCTACCGGCGAGGGGCGGGGTCGGTGCCGGGTTGCTGCTGCGTACGTTAACGTAAGGAGCGCCAAACCCATCACCAACCCCGACCCCCAGGTGCGAACCCCAACTCACACGCGCCGGGAAGCGCGCAAGCAGCAGTTATAGCGACAAAATGGTGACCAGTGCGACAGCGGAGTCGCCGGCCAACTGCCCGCCATTGTTTTCAGCGAGCGCGACTTTTGCAGCGGGTCGCTGACGCGCGCCCGCCGTACCTCGAAGCTGCAGTGTCAACTCGACGATCTGCGCCACGCCCGTCGCACCGACCGGATGACCGCGTGACAGCAGGCCACCGCTCGGATTCACAGAAATTCGCCCACCGATTCCCGTGTCGCCCGAGCGAATGAGCTTCGGTGCATCGCCGGGTTCGCACAGCCCGAGGTTCTCGTAGTGGATGAGTTCGGCGGGCGCGGAGGCGTCGTGAAGCTCGACCACGTGGACATCGGAAGGTCCGATTCCCGAGTCTTCATACGCCTGCTTCGCGGCGCGCACCGCGACGAGTTCTCCCGAACCGTCCGCCGATGCCGACACGATCGAGCTAGCGCGAATATATACGGGGCGTATATCGTGCTTCGCCGCGTATGTTTCGGAACATATGAAGAGCGCGGCGGCGCCGTCGCCGATGGACGAGCACATGAAGAGCGTCAGCGGATTGCTGACCATGCGGCTCCCGAGCACTTCCTCCACGGTCGTCTCGTTACGGAACTGCGCCAGTGGATTCAGTGACGCCGCGTGACGGCTCTTGACCACCACGCGGGCGAAATCGCTTGCCTGCGCGCCGGTCTGTTCCATCCACTTGCGCGCCTTGGCCGCATACAGATCCATGAAGAGTGAACCTGTTCCGGTGGTGAGTCCTTCAGGCAGCGGTTCTTCCAGGTCGACGGCCTTGGCGAAAGCACCGAACGAAACCGCCTTGTCTGCATGCGAAAGCTTTTCCGCGCCGATGACCAGCGCCGTCTCGGCCTGTCCGGACGCGACCGACAACCACGCGAGGTTCAACGCAGAACTTCCCGATGCACACGCGTTCTCGATGTTGAACATCGGCTTTCCGGCGAGGCCGGTGTTACGCAACGACGACTGCGCGCGAATCATCTCCTGACCGGTGACGACGCCGGCCGCGGCATTGCCGAAGAAAACGCGATCGACATCGGGCGGGGTTGCGCCTGCATCGCGCAGGGCGAGGCGCGCGGCTTCCTCCGATAGCGATTTGAGGTTGCGGTCGAGGAACTTTCCGAATGGCGTCATTCCGATACCGCCAATTATAACGTTACGCATGGTTGCCCTCCTGGGCTGGATAGATGGTATTTAATATGGATTACGAAATAGTGTGTTTTGCTCGCTTCGGCGGATGGGAGTTTTAGTTCTGGTTTTTTATCACTAGCCACTGTGTGTGGCGGAACTTCATTTCCATGTCTGTGGCACTGCGTTGACGCTGGGTTGCTGCTGCTTACGTTAGCGCGGGTTGTATTTTGGCTAAATTTTTTATCACTATTAGCCACTGTGCGTGGCGGGACTTAATTTCCATGTCCGTGGCACTGCGTTGATGCTGGGTTGCTACTGCTTACGTTAGCGCGGGTTTAATGTTGGCTAAATTTTTTATCACTATTAGCCACTGTGCGTGGCGGCACTTCATTTCTATGTCCGTAGCACTGCGTTGATGCTGGGTTGCTGCTGCTTACGTTAGCTCGGGTTCAATGTCGGCCATATTTTTTATCGCTATTAGCCACTGTGCGTGGCGGCACTTCATTTCTTTGTCCGTGGCACTGCGTTGATGCTGGGTTGCTACTGCTTACGATAGCGCGGGTTATATGTTGTCTAGATTTTTTATCACTATTAGCCACTGTGCGTGGCGGCACTTCATTTCTTTGTCCGTGGCACTGCGTTGATGCTGGGTTGCTACTGCTTACGATAGCGCGGGTTATATGTTGTCTAGATTTTTTATCACTATTAGCCACTGTGCGTGGCGGCACTTCATTTCTTTGTCCAACGGCGACAAAGAAACGAAGCAAAGAAAACGCCTTTCCACAAACTGTATTAAGTGTCCCCAGCGTGCAGACCACTGCTTTTGGTTCCCGCGTAGCACGGTGCTCGCAAAACCACGGACACTTGAAACCCTCCTTCTCGCGAATCCCTACATCCCCACGCTTCGCCACCAGTGCTCTCGGGCAAGTTCCATCCAACACGGACCTCCACGGTCATAAGACTTGGCATTGACCACCAGAACGAATGGTGAATACATCGCGCTGCGTGCGAAAACTCGCGCCTGACAACACTACGCACCGAATATCTTCAATAACCTCAAACAAGGGTTAGGCCGCACTGGTCTGTGGGCGTACCGTGCTTGCCCGAGAGCACTGGTGGCGAAGCGTGGGGATGTAAGAATTCGCGAGAAGGAGGGTTTCAAACATCCGTCGTTCTAGCGAGCACCGTTCTACGCGGGAACCAAAAGCAGTGGTCTGCACGCTGGGGACACTTAAAACAGATTGTGGGGAGGCGTTTTCTTTGCTTCGTTTCTTTGTCGCCGTTGGACAAAGAAATGAAGTCCCGCCACGGACAGTGGCTAATAGTGATAAAAAATTTAGCTCACATACAACCCGCGCTAACGTAAGCAGCAACCTGGCACTGACCCCAACCACCGCCGGTAGCCCACCCCCCCAAAAAAACCGAGTGCGAACGAAAATACCCTGGCTAATAGTGATAAAAAATCTAACTCACATAAAACCCGCGCTAACGTCAGCAGCAGCAACCCAGCACCGACCCCCGACCACTGCCGGAAGCACGCCCTCAAAAACCCCGACCGAGTGCGAACGCAACATCCGTCTTAATCAAGAACCTTGCCCTTAGTCTCGGGCATCGTGGCATAGACTCCAAACCCGACTATGCACACCGCACCGACATACGCCCATATATATCCCGACCAACCCGCGTTGGTCATCGCCGTCACGATGTAGGGAAGGGTGCCCCCGAAGAGCGTCGCGGAGACCGCATACGGTAATGCAACTCCCGTCGCCCGGACTTCGGCCGGAAACTGCTCGGCCATCACGGCCGCACACGTGGCGGTGAACCCGGAAGAGAGCAGCATGCCGATGGTAACAATGGCGGTATCGGTCCAGAAGTCATTCGCGAGAAAATGCAGGCTGGGCCATGCGAAGAGCGCTGAGCCGCCCGCGAAAACCAGCAGGACGGGCTTGCGGCCGATCCGGTCCGACAGCTTGCCGATGCACGGTATCGCGATCAGCGAGGCAACGATGGAGATGACACTGGCGCTGAAGCCATCGCGCAGCGGCAGCCCGGTTCGCATATGTGCGAAGGTGGGAAACAGAACAAGCCACAAATACACGGAAAGATTGCCCGCCATCGCTATGCCGATCACCCGCAACGCCGAGCACCAGTGTTCCCGCATGATCACGATGAACGGATGCCGGCGCTGCTTGCCCGTTGCAAGCGTCTTCACGAACGCATCGGTTTCGGCCACGGACAGACGCACCCAGAGCGCGACGAATCCCATCAAGCCGGCAATGGCGAAGGCAACCCGCCATCCCCAGCTTGCCATCGCTGGTTCGCTGATGAGCGAGGTCAGGATATAGCCGATCATGGCCGCGACCAGAACGCCTGCGTTGACGGCGAAGTGCTGCCATGACCCGGCGAAGCCGCGCCGCGAGGGAACCGAAGATTCAATGAGGAAGGTCGCGGCCGAGCCGAACTCGCCGCCTGCCGCGAAGCCCTGAATCAAGCGCGCCACGACAAGTATGAGCGGCGCAGCGAAGCCGATGCTCGCATAGCCTGGACACACTGCAATGAGGAGCGAGCTGCCGGCCATCAGCGCGACCGAGAGCGCGAGGCCGTTCTTGCGCCCATGGCGATCCGCATACGCACCGAGGATGGCGCCGCCGATGGGCCGCATCACAAAACCGACGGCGAAGACAGCGAATGCCGAAAGCAAGGAAACCTTATCGATATGGGCCGGAAAGAAATGACGGGAGAAGAGCGAGGCAAAGGTAGCGTAGATGATCCAGTCGGTGAACTCCACGATGGTGCCAAGCGTCGCGGCTGCAATAGCCTTCTTTTGCTTGCGCGTGAGTGGACTGACGGATTCCTCAATGCCCGCGGATAAGGTGTTTTCCATGAATGTCTCCGTTATTTTGGCTGCACCGGTGCGGTGGCGTAATTGCATCCTAGGAGGAGCACGGGGTCGCGTGCAAACGAGTTTTTTTGCGGCGTTGATTTACATTTTCTGCGCGCCGGCGCCCAGGAATTGTTTTGTTTCTCGTTATGCGAGCAAGTAAAAAAACTCAACGATCAACGCAAAAAAACTAGTTTGTGCAGCCGCGGCTGAAGGTCATACAGTGCATCCCAACAGAACCGCAATCTCATCTAAAAGGCTTGAATCCATGACCTCTACACATGCCGTCGGCAACTCGGAAGTAGCAGTCATCACCGGAGGTGCGCAGGGCATCGGCTTCGGTATTGCGTCGGCGCTGGCACGAACACATCGGCGCATCGTCCTGTTCGATCTCGACCGCGATGCGCTGAATACCGCGACGGCCGCACTGTCAAAAATCGCACCCGACGTTGTCGGCATGCCCGTCGACGTAACGAACAGCGAATCCGTCAACCGCGCAGTGGAGCTCGCCGCCGAACAGCTGGGCCGCATCGACATCCTCGTGAATAACGCCGGTATCGTGCGCGATAAACGCATCACCAAAATGAGCGACGACGACTGGGACAAGGTCATCGACGTGAACCTGAAGTCGCAGTTTCTCTGCTGTCGCGCGGTGCTCAAAACCATGATTCCTTCGCAGTATGGCCGGATCGTGAATATCTCATCGCGCGCCTGGCTTGGCGGGGTCGGCCAGGCGAACTACTCTGCCGCCAAGGGCGGTGTCATCAGTCTCACCCGCAGCCTTGCGCTCGAATGGGCCAGCGCAGGGATCACTGTTAATGCGGTCGCGCCAGGCATTGTCGATACACCCCTCTTTCGCACCTTCGACGACGCCCTCCAGGAACGGCTCAAAGCTTCCGTGCCGGTTAAACGGATCGGTACGCCTGAAGACATCGCCCAGGCCGTGCTGTTCTTCGCGCAAAAAGAATCGTCATACATCACTGGCCAGACGCTCTATGTATGCGGCGGCCGTTCGCTTGCATCGCCCAGTGTGTGAGGCCCCGTCATGACCATCCACTATTCGGTGTCGAACCACGTCGCGACCGTCACGCTCGATCGCCCCGAAGCGCTCAACGCGCTCGACCTGGACAGCCTCAAGCAATTGCGCGCACTCCTCGCGCAGGCCCGCGATGACGACCACGTGCGCGTCATCATCCTCACCGGCGCGGGCCGCAAGTCGTTCTGCGTGGGCGCGGATCTCAAGAACACGCTGCCCCCGTCGACGGCATTCAGCACAGCGTTCGTCAAATCGATAGACCGGGCAGCGGCCGAGGGCATCTATGTCCGGCTGATCGACCTGAGCACGCTGCGCATCTTCAAGCCGATCATCGCGGCGATCAACGGCTATTGCCTCGGCGGCGGTCTCGAACTCGCGCTCCAATGCGACTTGCGCATCGCCGTGAATCACGCCGTGTTCGGGCTGCCGGAAGCGGTGGTCGCGAGCATTCCGGCTGTGTGCGGTATCCAGGCGCTGCAGAAAGCGGTGCCATCGGCAATCGCGATGAAATTGCTGCTCACCGGCGGCAAAGTGGACGCGGCGTACGCTGCGCGCGTCGGCCTCGTGTCGGATCTCACGGATCCCGAATCCTTGATGGACACCGCGCTGGAACTCGCCGGCACGATTGCTGCGAACGGTCCGCTGGCGATCCAGATGATCAAGAAGGTCGCGGAGACCAGCGCCAACGTGCCGCTTGCGCAGGCGATCGAATTCACGGAGCTGGCGTGGGGCGCGATGCGGGAATCGGAGGATCGAGTGGAAGGCCGGAAGGCGTTCGCAGAGAAACGCAAACCGCGCTACACCGGCCGATAAACCTAAGACGCCTCGGCGCCGAGCGCGAGCAGCCAGTCGCGAAACGCCGCGAACTCCGGTTTCGCGAGATGGCTCTTGGGATAAACGAGGTAGTAGGTGAACGCCTCTTCGTCGAGCATGAAAGAGAACGGCGTGACGAGCGTTCCCGCTTCCAGTTCGTCCTGCACCAGCACGCGCTGGGCGATGGCCACGCCGTGGCCTTGCGTCGCTGCGAAGTAGGCGAGGATCGAACTTTCATAGCTCAGTCCGCCAAGGGCATTCACGCCGCGCACGCCGGCGGCGTCGAGCCATTTCGCCCAGTCCTCGCGGCGCGCGAGCGAATGCAAAAGCGGTAGCCCGCGCAAGGCCTCCGGGGTTTGATCGTTGAGATCGGGGTGCTGGCGCAAGAACTCCGGGCTGCATACCGGCACGAGCACATTCGGCACCAGCCGGTCAAAACCGACATCGGAAGAAGGCGCGTGCGACAGCCGGATCGCGCCGTCCACGTCTTCCGCATTGAAATCGACGGCCTGCAGCGAGGTCGTCAAACTCACTTCCACATCCGGGTTTTGCTGGTGAAAAGTCGATAAACGCGGCAGCAGCCACTTCATGGAAAACGTGGTGTACGCGCGAATCTTGAGCGTGCGGCGGCGCCGGGCCTCGGTCAGATGCACCGTCGCGGTCCGCATGGATTCGAAGGCCCGCACGATGTCCGTCAGGTAGCGCTCGCCCATCACCGTCAGCGTGATCGACCGGTGGCCACGATCGAACAGCATGACGCCCAGTTGATCCTCTAGCAGCTTGATATGCCGGCTGACGGCTGCGGGCGTGACGTTGAGCTCGTCGGCCGCGAGCTGCACGCTGAGCAGTCGCCCGGCGGCTTCGAACGCGCGTAGCGCATTGAGTGACGGAAGGGTTCGCATTACAAAATGGTAGCACGCAGCGTGGAGCCGGCGAATCGGGAAAGCCATCAGGTAACGCTCTTTTCCGGCATCACCAAATGTCAATTGAAGCGGCAGGAAATGTCGTTTGTCGGGGCGCGGTTCGCGCCTTATCGTTAGCTCACGAGTTGGCTCACGAGTTGGCTCAGGACTGATGGTTCAGAACATTAGAAGAGAAGGAGACGGGCATGCTGGAAGGAAGGCGAATTCTTGCTTGGGGCGCGCGCAGTGCGGTGGAACTCTGTGCCGGACTGCTGGAACGCGCGGGCGCGACGATCGATACCGCCGACTCCCGCACCATTCCCGCCGCCGGCTTTCTGGCGTACGACGCGATTATCGTGTCTAGCGACTTGTCGTCAGCCGTGCACCGCAGCGTGATCGCCGCGTTGAAGGCGGGCGGGAGCGCCATCGTGTGCGATATCACCGCGACCGGTCCGCAAAGCTCGCGCACCGGCGCGCACTGGTCCGACGGCCAGATGCAGGCGATTACCGGCCTGATGGACACGACCGGTTTCGCCGCGGGCAAGCCGGTCAAGATCGGCGTCCCGTTTACCGAGATTTCCGCGGCAATGTACGCGGCGTCATCCATCGCGGCGGCGCTCAGAGTCAGCCACGCACGCGGCCTGCAACAGAATATCGATGTCACCTTGTTCGGCTGCGCCGCCGGCGCGCTGACCACATTCCTGCCCAACGCGTTCGCACGCGGCACGGTCGGGCGCGTCGGCAACCGCCATCCCGCGTGCGCGCCTTGGAACGCGTATCAGACCCGTGACGGCTGGATCCTCATCTGCACCAGCACGGAAGGTCAGTGGTGCAAACTGAAGGGCGTCATGGGCCTGACTGCGCTCGATGACGAACGCTTCGCGACGCTCGCAACCCGCGTGCGCCACGTGGACGCGCTGGATAGGGAAATCGGCGCGTGGACGAAAACGCTGGGTACACAAGAATGCATCGCGCTCTGCGAGCGGATTGGAGTTGCAGCGGGACCGATACTGTCTATCGCCGATCTGGCTGAAGAAGCGAATTTCCTGCTGCGCCATCCTCACGCGGCCGAAAGACTGCGGACGGCGGGAATCGAACGCGGCACGTATATGGATATATCCACGTTCCGCGTCTCGCCGCTCGCGTCCGGCTCGCATGGTGAAGCGCCAGCCGAAGCCCGCGCGCACTCGTCCCTTCCCGCCGCCTGCCTGAACCCAACCATCCCCGAAGATGCCGGTCCGCTAGCCGGCATCACGGTGGTGGAAATCGGCCAGTACACGACTGCGCCGCTGGTCGGCAAGCATCTCGCCGCGCTCGGGGCGCAGGTCATCAAGGTCGAGCCGCCCGATGGAGAGGTCGCACGCACCTGGATGCCTGGCCAACACGGCACGAGCTATTTCTTCGCGCTGAACAACACCGACAAGCAGACGTTGTCGCTCGATCTCAAGCAGGACGCCGATCGCGAGCACTTGCGCACGCTGCTGAAAAACGCCGACGTGCTCGTAGAAAACCTGCGCCCGGGCGCGTTATCGAAGCTCGGTTTCGACCGCGACGCCATTGCCGGAATCAATCCGCGCCTCGTTTATTGTTCGATCTCGGGGTTTGGCGTGGAGTCGGCGTATCCGACCCGGCCCGCCTTCGACACTGTGATCCAGGCAATGGGCGGCCTCATGGACCTGACACGCGCGGCAGGCGTACCGGTGAAAGTTGGCGCGTCGGGTGCCGATATCCTCGGCGGTCAGGCGGCCCTGTTCGCGATCGTCGCGGCGCTTGCCGATACCGCGCGTGGTCAGTCGGGCAAATTCGTCGAGATATCGATGCAGGATGTCGCTGCGTGGTGCGCCGTGTTCGCGGCGGGTAACCGGGAGCAGGAAGGGATCGCGCTCGCGTGCGCGGATGGTTACGTGTGGGTCGAGGGGGCTGATCCGAATGCGCTTCAGTTAATGGAGAGTCGCTGCATGCTGGCGACGCGGCAGCGCGCGATTGCGGATATGCGCGTGCTGGGCGTGCGCGCGGTCCCTGTCGTTCGAGTGGATGAATTGATGGAAGACGCGGATTTTCTCACCGACGTGCTGACGATCGGACGGGGTCCTGACGGCGGTTTCTGGCCGGTGCTGAAAGTGCCGTACCGGCTCTCGCGCACGCCTGCTCGAGTGCGAGTGGTACCGGGGGCGCCGGGAAGTCCGCCGCCGAACGTTGCGAGCAAGGTGAATGAAGCATCGGCGTTGGTATCGAATCGGTAACCCCAAGTTGCTGAGAAATTCGTCATCCTGAGTATATATTCATCACGGCCTTCGAAGAAAAACGTTACGCAACTTCTTGCCTTCTGCTCTTTGCTCTCTGCCCGCACGTTTCCTGGCGTGGCAGTCAATCGATCTTCTTCTTAGCGGCCACTCAACCACGCCGGCCAGAAACCACGACCCGCATCAAGGTGGCGCAGCGGCGCTTGCGGGTCAGGCCGGCAGCGGCCACAGCGCATCCAGCTCACCTACGTTGCGTCGAACGCAATGTGATGTGACGCCGCTTCCAAGCGATGTCTTAGTACTGCGGTGGGCGAAGCATGCATTGAAGCGAGTAAAATAAACCGACCGCAACGCTGACCTGTCAAACATATGAACCTTGGGCGAATTGACCTTAATCTCTTGCGCGTATTCGACGCAGTGTTCGAGGACCGCAATCTGGTCCTTGCGGGAAAGCGAGTGAATCTTAGTCAGTCCGCCATTAGTCATGCGCTAGGGCGGTTGCGGGACACACTTGAGGACGACCTCTTCGTGCGGACGTCCAAAGGGATGGAGCCGACAGCACGTGCCGTCGCTATGGCGGTCCCGGTGCGCAATGCGCTTCAACAGATTCAGGTGGCGCTAGGCGACGAACCGTTCCTTCCGAACGTTGCCGAGCGCGAGTTTGTCGTCGCGGCAAATGACTACATAACCATGCTTCTTCTTGGCCGCCTTAGTCAGCGGCTCGCTGCCGAAGCGCCCATGGTGAACCTTGTCATACGCCCTTCCACGCGGTTGGATCTTGCAGGGCAAATCGACATTGGCCGAATCGACATCGCCATCGGCATATTTGCGGAGGTGCCCTCGCGCTTTCAGTCGATGATGGTTTGGCAACAGCGGGACGTGCTGGTAATGCGCCACGATCATCCCATTGGCGACCGGACTATTACTCACGACGATCTCTTGAGCTATCCGCTTGTCACCATCTCGCTGGGTGGTCCGGAAGAGGGGGCCGTTGGTGGCTTTATCGTGGAACGGGGTTTGGCGCGACAGTCGGAAATGTTCGATCGGCAGGCTTTGGAGGATGCCTTTCCAGGGGCGCCGGTTCGGCCGCGGCTGAGGGTCGCTGTGGCTCATTCGCTGGCAATCCCCGCATTGCTGCGTAACAGCGAAATGTTTGCCATCGTGCCTTCTCCATTGGGCCGCGAGTTCGAGCGCTACGGCGAGCTCAAGACGCGTACGACACCTTACCCGCCTCCCGAGTCTTCGGTCAGAGCGGTGTGGCACGACCGGAATACGCACGATCCGGCATTGCAGTGGTTGCGCACCCAGATACTCGACGTCGGCAGACAGGTTAGAAGCTAGGTAATCCCGTTTCCTTCAAGATCGTCTTGCAGTCTTTTCACTGCGGGTGGCGTTCTGGCTGTGACATCATGGGGACACTATGCATATAGACACCCTTGAAGCCGCGGAGACCGGCCATCAAATGCATTCGGACGCTCACGTCGTCGATTCGGTTATTCGGTCCCGGAAAGCCGTTCGCGTGTTTCGTCCAGATGCAGTCTCCCAGAAAGACATCGTTGACATTCTTGATGTCGCTCGCACAGCACCAAGCAACTCGAATATGCAGCCGTGGCGGGTGCATGTGTTGAGCGGGCGAAGCAAGGAATCGCTTAGCGAAGCGCTTGTGCGCGCTCATCTCGCGGATTTGCATCCGCCGCTCCAGCATATCCCCGACCCCATGCCGGAGGCCTATCGCCCCATGCAGGAGGAGTTCGGCGCCCGATATTACGGTGCGCTTGGCATCGACAAGGCGGACGTCTCTGGCCGCGCATGGGCCACTGGCAGGAACTTTGGCTTTTTTGGGGCACCGGTCGGTTTGATCTTCACCATCGACGCGAGACTAAAGAAGTACAGCTGGCTCGACTATGGCCTCTTTCTTCAGACGGTTATGCTCGCAGCCCGCGCACGCGGCCTTGATACATGCCCACAAGTGTCGTTCGCACGTTATCCGGCAATCATCGCAGACCATCTGTCACTCGAACCGGGCTTTGACGTGGTGTGTGGTATGTCGTTGGGTTATGCAGACCAGGATTCAGTGGTCAACAGACTCGCTATTCCGCGCGAGACGGTCGAGAGATTTGCAACGTTTGCGGGCTTCGACGAAGACGGTTAGCGCCGCAGGCCTTCGCATTTCGATTGTTCTTCCTTTCAGAATGCGCGTACGTTGCAGTTACGTGTGTGAATTCGCGTTGCCGTAGAGACTGCAAGCCATAAGCCCGGATAGATCCGCCTATGTGTCGATACGACATGATCGCGGATCGTCCGAGCACGCGATGCAAATCAGCTAGCGCTTGTTCATTCAGTTCACCTCAACCATTATTTAATTCGACTACTTTTGCAAATATGACCGTAAAAATCCTGGCCTTTTGTGGGAGCTCGCGCCGTGACTCCGTTAATCGAAAACTCCTGGAAATAGCCGCATCCGGGGCGCGAAACGATGGAGCAGAGGTAACGTTAATCACGCTTGCGGACTATCCCTTGCCGATTTATGACGCTGAGCTCGAGAGTGCGCACGGTGTCCCCGAGCGGGCTCGAGCACTCCAGGAAATGTTCGCCGGACATGACGCGCTGCTGGTCGCTTCTCCCGAGCATAACGGCGGCTACACCGCTTTACTCAAGAACATGCTTGATTGGGTCAGCCGGCCGACCGTGACGGGCAACCCCGGCCAGACACTCTTCGCGGGTAAGGTAGCCGCAGTTGTTTCTGCATCACCGGGGCCAATGGGCGGTATTCGGGCAATGCTCGGAATGCGAGGTGTCCTCGAGAAACTGGGAGCGATCCTGATCCCTCAGGGGTTCTCGCTGGGTCTTGCTCATCAAGCATTTGCCGAGGGCGGCGGGCTCACCGACGAGAAAGCGGACGCCGAAGTACGACGCGTAGGTCTTGGACTCGTCGGCGTGACGAAGCAACTGAGCGCAATCTGATCGTGTGTATATGGGCGCAATTCTATGCGCCCATATACACACGCAGTTCACGAAGTCACGAAGCCGCAATTTCAAACACGTAAGCCACGCGAATTCCCGCATTCCTAGGCGATAAGGTCACGCGGGACTTAAGGAATGTTGGTGCCGACGTACCGGGAGCGCAGAACATGCCGCTCCCGGCGCGTCCCGCGCAAGATCAGTTTTCGTCAGGCGCCTTTACGTTGTATGCAATGCGCCCTGCGGGCAGAAAAAACAAAGCGATGATTGCGCCGCCCTTTGCTTCCGGATAATGGTGACTGCCCGGCGCCGGCGCAGTCCAGCCGCCATAACACCAGCCGTTCGGCCCGGCGAGGGCTGCACCTTCGCTTAGCGACACCACCATGTTGAATTCGCCGTAGGGATGGGCATGGTAATCACCTCGGAAGCTTCCTTCCGGGTTGTTCTGGTCATTGCCGGTACTATCCATATAGACCGCTGTAATGCTGAAACCAAAGGTCTCTTCAGAGGGATCTACAAGACGCGCGCGCCGATATTTGCGTCCAGATATCTCGACGTTCGCCGCCCAGCCTTCCTCCACTACGCCGATTGTGATCAGGCGTTTCAGTTCCTTATAGAACTCGCTCGATGTGCCGTATTTGTCGTTGAGCCACTGTTCGACCTCGTTGCCTGTGGTCAGGTCCTTGACCTCTTCAAGAAAGGGCAGACACTTCGCTATCAGTTCATCTCTACTGCTGGGGATATTGGCTTGTGACACGTTGGTCCTCACTGATCTTAAGGGATGCGCGTGCGGCGCGGAGCTACGACGCCGCATCGGAGATAGCCAGCTTTGCCTGTCGACATACGGCAACAGGCCGCTCACTGCTGCGGTCACGATGCCACATCGCCGCTTGCGGACGAAGGGGAGAGTTTTCAATATCACATTGAATGGTGTTCAAGTAGCTCGCTCCGGGTAGGCGTTGGCCGGGACGCCGAGGATGCTACGAGTTGCTGCGTTCAATAGGCATATGAACAGATTTCATTCCGGTTTTCGAGGTGGTGGGCTGCGCTCTCTTACGAGCATTAGCGCAATAAAATTACCGCCGATCACATTGTTGGAAGAAGGCTACGTACGTCTGTGCGACAACAATAGAATTTAATTTTTGCGAGAGCGGAGAGCCTTTAGCTCGGATGTTCGTCACCCCGTGTTTCACCGTGTTGTTGCATTCAATTTGCAACCATAAGCTCCGGACCAGTGATCCGTACCATTTAATGTACTTGGCATACCGAAGTTAAATAGAAAATCATTGGGAGGAGTATGAAGCGTGCAACGGTTGCGGCGCTTGGGCTCGGAATGTTGAGTGCATCCGCTTTCGCACAAAGCAGCGTCACGCTGTATGGCTTGATCGATACCGGCGTCGAGTACGTGTCTCATGCAAATTCCGCAGGCGACCATGTCGCACGAATGCCGGCCATCAGCGGAGAACTGCCATCCCGGTGGGGGATGCATGGAGCCGAGGACATCGGGGGCGGATGGAAGGCTATTTTTACCCTTGAGAATGGCTTCAATACGAGAGGCGGAGACCTTGGGCAAGGAGGACGGCTATTTGGACGCCAAGCGTGGGTGGGACTTGATGGGCCGTGGGGGGCGCTCACTTTCGGGCGCCAGTACAACATGGTTTTCTGGGCTTTGTCTGACGCGGACATACTTGGCCCCGATGTCCACGGGATCGGCGCCCTGGATAACTATCTGCCAAACGCGCGCAGCGACAACAGTGTCGTCTACAAAGGCACCTATAAAGGGCTGACAGTCGGCGCCTCGTATTCGTTCGGACGCGACGCGGCTGGCACCGGCAATTCGCCCGGACAAGGTACATGCGCTGGTCAGGTTCCCGGCCAGTTCAATGAATGCCGGGAGTGGAGTGCAATGCTCAAGTACGACGCGGCAAGTTTTGGCGTGGCGACTGCGTACGGCGAACAGCGAGGCGGTGCAAATGCCGCAGCGAATTTCTTTGACGGCGCGGGGAGTTTTCCCATCGTTTCAGGGGCGGACAAGGACACGCGCATCGAGGCGAATGGTTACGTGCGGTTTGCCGGGTTAAAGGTCGGGGCGGGATGGCTGGGAAGACACGTCGAGACAAACTCCGTGGCTGCAGTCAATGTCCGGTCGAATCTGTACTACCTGGGCGCACAGTATTTTGTGACACCGAGCTTTGTTATCGAGAGCGAAGGGTATCGGATCGTTGTGCGAGAGCAAGATGCGCGGGCAACGATGACCACGATTCGCGTCACCTATTTCCTGTCGAAAGCGACCGGCGTCTATATCAACGGTACGTATTTGTGGAACAGCGATAAAGCGCGTTTTTCCGCAAGCGCTGGCGGCGGGGGCACAACGCCCGCAGCAGGTATGGGCCAACTCGGTGCGATGGCAGGGATTCGGCATTCGTTCTAGCTGGACACGTCGACGAGATGCGAGTTGGCCTGGCGAAGAGTCGTGCGCCGGGCGTCGCGCTCGGTGAATCCACGCGGTAATGATTAACCAAGGCAGGTGGACGATGTTCTAGCGAACGTTCCACGTGCTTCATCACGGAGTTTGCATGAGCACAAAGGATATCGGCGATCAAAACGTACTCAACGTTGAGCAGTTCATTGACGAACGTAAATTCTCGCCTTACCAATGGATGATTTTGTTTTTCTGCTTTCTGATCGTTGCGCTAGACGGATTCGATACCAGCGCGATCGGGTTCGTCGCGCCCGCAATCGCAAAAGAATGGGGCATAACGAAAATAGTGCTTGGGCCAGTTTTCAGTGCGGCGCTACTGGGTCTCGCGATTGGCGCGCTTCTCGCTGGACCCCTTGCCGATAGAGTGGGGCGTCGCAGGGTTCTGGTGGGATCAGTCTGCTTTTTTGGCGTGTGGACGATCGCGTGCGTATTCGCTTCGGGTGTTTGGCAACTCGCGGTCTTTCGCTTTTTCACGGGAATAGGGCTTGGCGCAGCGCTCCCCAACTCGACCACCTTGTTGTCGGAATATGTCCCTGCGAGGTGTCGGTCCTTGTTGCTGAACGTCATGTTCTGCGGATTCACGTTAGGCGCATCGGCCGGTGGTGTGGTGTCGGCTGCATTGATACCTGACTTCGGATGGCGCTCTATTTTTCTCGCGGGCGGCATTGCCCCTGTCCTGCTTGCGTGTGCCCTTGTCGCGCTGCCAGAGTCGGTGCGATTCATGGTGATCAAGGGCTGGCCGGACGAACAGATTCGCGGGGTGCTTCGAAGAATTGCAAATGGAGAACAGGTGACGGCTGCAAAGTTCTCCGTGTCTGACCGAATGGGCGAGAAAGACAGCGCGCCGCTTGCTCTAATTCTTTCTCCACGCTACAGGTTCGGCACATTGATGCTGTGGCTAGCGTACTTTATGGGCCTGCTTGTCTATTACATGCTTACAAGCTGGATGCCGACGATGATACATGACGCCGGCTTCACACTACGCCAGGCGTCGCTGGTGTCAGCGCTGTTTCCGGCGGGCGGAGTAATCGGTGCATTGGGTTGCGGGTGGTTGATGGACCGCTTTGATCCATGGCGAGTGGTCGCCCTGGCGTTTCTGTTGCTGAGTGCCGCTGTCTATGCAATGGGACAAGGTACTGCGGACGTTCAGTCGCTTGGAATGGCGACTTTCGTGGCTGGTGTCTGCATGACGGGCGCGCAAATGTCGATGCTGGCCCTCGCGGCGTTGTTCTATCCGACTCACGGTCGTGCATCAGGCGTTGCGTGGATGCTGGGCGTTGGGCGCTTGGGGGGAATTATCGGCGCGCTCGGTGGTGGAGCGCTTTCGGCTGCGGGCTATAGCATGATCACTATTTTGACGTCGATGTCCGCGCCCGCATTTGTCGCAGCCATGGCATTGCTTGTAGCGGTATCGGTCAGTAAGAAGCAGCGAAGCGTGCCGGCGGCAATGGTGGATCCGCTTCCGTGACGCAAGTGCGAACACCGTTCGCGCACTCGATTGCCTGGGTCTGCTGCTGGCCGCGGGAAGTGTGAGCGTGGAGTAGCGAGGCATTGCCGCGGTCAACCCGTTGAATTGGTGGTCCATGCCGTCCGTCGCTGAGTGACAGACGGCGACGGTCAAAAGCCGTTATCGGGCTTGGTAAGAGATTTTCACTCACCGCGAAGTAATTCAGCGCTAATTCTTCGACGTCACGATGGCATCCGTGTAATCACCGGATATCCATATCATGAAACGTTTAAGACTCGCGTGCGCGGCAGCACCTTCATGCTTGATCGCGCTCGCCTTGACCGGGTGCGCCGTCGTTCCTCCCACCGGCCCGACCGTGGTCGCGCTGCCGCCGAGCGGAGAACCGTTGAGCAAATTCCAGCAGGAAGATTACGCGTGCAGGGACTATGCGTTCCGCTCCGGCAATACCCCACAACCATCGGCGGCGGCCAACGAAGGTCTGCGCACCGGGGCTATCGGCACCGTAGGCGGCGCGGCGGCAGGCGCGCTTTTCGGCGCGGCAGCGGGCGATGCCGGTATCGGCGCGGCGATCGGCGCCGGCGCCGGCTTGCTGCTTGGCAGCGCCGTGGGCGCCAACGGCGCTCAGGCCACCTCGGCCAGTCTGCAAGCTCGCTACGACGCCGCTTACTCGCAATGCATGGCATCGAAGGGAAATCAAATCACACACCCGGCCGCCTATGCGACCGCGCCAGTGTACGCACCACCGCCGTCCGTCTATGGCTATCCGCCAGCTTTCGGCTACTGGCAATACTGACGTCCCGTCCCGAGATCGCGTGAAGTTCACTATATGCGGTCGATTCATGTGCGTCGTATTTCTTCCTTGCGGCTTATCGGCCGCAGCTGCCGTGTCTGTTGTCCTCAATCTCGATACGCCCTCTCAGGAAACGATCAATGCGTCGAAGACGCCGATGACGGATGCGCTCAAGTTCATAGGGCAATAGAAGAAGGGCCGCCTGAAATCCAACACGGCGGCCCTTCAGTCATTTCATCGGTGCGCGCGCACGAGCCTGATCACCTCGCGTGGACGCGACCAATCCGCATGCTCCGGCAATTGCCACGCAGCGCGCAGCAGGCGAAGAAATCCGGCTTCTCCCGCGGAGATATGCTCGTCCGCATGGATGGCTTCCTTGCATAGCCAGATGACCTCACGCCGTAGGTCCCAGTCCTGCACGTCGGCCGCAAGTTGCGCGACGATGTCGGGATCCAGCCTGCACACGTCGCCCCAATTCAGGTAGGCGGCAGAAGTCAGGTCTTCGCACAGTGTCTGCACGACGGCCATAAACTGACGCGGGCGCAACGACAATCGCTGTTCAATGCCGTGGCGATCGAGCGCTTCAATCTCGTCCGCGCTTACGTGTCCGTCCGACAGTAAGCAGGCCGCAACGATGCGCGCTGCGGCTTCAGGGCTGTCGCATTGATAGTGACGCATATTGATTCTCCTTGTCCGTTGATCGTTCAAAGTTCGTTATCGCGCGGCATGACGCTCGAATGCAGACTGAACGGATAACCGCCGCTGTCGAGATGACGCATGCGGCGTTCGAGATCCACAAGATCGGTCGATGACGCCAGGTACTCTTCGCGTTCGTCGTAGAGAGTAGGCGAGAAGAACGACCCCAGTTTTTCAGAAAATGCGGCAAACATGATGTGCTCCTTGAGTGGCGCGACGCATGTCGGGCCGGCGGTCCGCATCGTCGCTTCAGTCCGATGCTTGCCAAACGCGTTCTTCGCGTCAGACTGGCGGTTCGAACTTGAACCTCTGCATCGACGATTGAATCGTAGGCGCCGTGAATTAGGCGGAAATGAGCGCGATGTGCGTCACGCCGCAATGAATCATGTTGTGAGCCACAGCCTGCCTCATATAACAACATCGGCTCATTCTTTCCTCATTCTTAGCGGCCAGAATGCTGTCGATCAATGCAGCCAATTCGCTGCGCCAGAGCTCAGGGAGAAAAACATGAAAGGGATTTACCCGGCGGCGGTCGCCGCTGCATTAAGCGTCGGCCTCGTGAGTGTTGCCGAGGCGCGTGTGTTCGTCGGTGTCGGCGTCACGCCGATGGTGCCCGTCGCGCCCGTCTATTACGCGCCCCCCTCTCGCGTACGCGCCGCCGCCTCTCGTGTACGCGCCGCCGCCTCTTGTGTATGCGCCGCCCGCGTACGCCCCGCCCGTGGTCGCGGGCTATTACGGACCGCCGCGCGGGTAATACGGGCACTACGGATATGGATACGGCTACTGGCGCTAACTCAGCCACCGTCTTGACGCCAAAAAGCGCCGGGCCCCGGGTGTAGAATCGCTTCACAAAAAAGCCGTCTCTCGCGTTGCACTGAGTGTCCCGGCGTCCAAATCACTCGTTGGACGAAACACTTTTTCTGCGTCTCCATGATCAAGTCTCTAAGAAACCAGCTTGTGCTCGCGCTCTGCGTGCTGGTCAGCATCGTCGGCGTGGTGCAGGGCATCAGTTCGTATCAGCTGTCGAAAGCGGGCATGAGCGCGTTGCTCGACCTTCGGCTCGAGCAAGTCGCCAGCCGTATGCGCGGCGGTTTTGCGGATTCATTGCCCGCCATTCCCGCGCGCGGCTCGCAACCGGAGCGCGACATTGTCATTACGATCTGGAGGGACGATCAGGCCACGCCTTACCGGTCGACCGAACCGTCCCTGGCGCTGCCGCGCGAGGCGCCGGCGGGTTTCGTGACGACAGCCGTTGGCGGCGAAGAGTGGCGCATCTACACGTTGCGCGAGCCGTCGATGGTGATCCAGGTCGCGCAACGCTCGGAGGTGCGGCACGAGCTTGCGGAAGAACGTGCGGTCAATACGCTTTGGCCGATGATCATTCTGGTGCCGTTGGTGTGGATTGCCGTGCTGCTTGTCGTGCGCCGCTCGTTGCGCAAGTTGAATCGTCTGGGTGCGCAAGTGCAGGGCATCGACGTGAGTCATTTTCAGCAATTGTCGAGCTCGGGCGTGCCGATCGAAATACGTCCTTTCATCGACTCGATCAATCTGATGATCGAGCGGCTCGCACAATCGATCGAGTCGGAACGGAAGTTTATTTCCGACGCCGCGCACGAACTGCGCACGCCGCTCACCGCGCTCCAATTGCAGGCGGACAATCTGCAGCCGCATATTGCCCCCGGCAACCAGGAGCGCTTTTGCGAATTGCGCAGTGGCATCACCCGCAGCGGCGGCCTGATTACGCAACTGCTCAGGCTTGCGCGCGCCGACGCGACTCTGCAAGCCAATATGCTGACGCGTGTCGACGTGCCCGCGGTGGTCGTCGACGCGGTGACCGAAGTATTGCCGATCGCGATGAAGCGCGGCATCGACATCGGCGCCGACGAAATGGCCAGCACCTTTGTCCGCGCGATCGAAGCCGATATCTGCATTGCCGTGCGCAATCTGGTCAGCAATGCGATCCGCTACACGCCGGACGGCGGCAAGGTCGATCTGAGCGTACAGGTACGCGGTGAGATGGTATGGATCGACGTGACCGACACCGGGCCCGGCATTGCGGAAGAGCTGCTGCCACGGGTGTTCGACCGCTTCTTTCGAGCGAATACGGAAATCGAGGGCAGTGGCCTCGGACTGTCGATCGTCAAGGCGATTGCGAGTAAATATGGCGGTGCGGCGAGTCTTCGGAATCGCGATGACGGACGCCCGGGGATAGTCGCGTCGATCGGATTTCCGCCAGCATCGTAGGCCGCATTCACCAGCTTATTGCGTCATGGGCGCGGTGGCCACCACAGGCGCGCGTCAGTTATCATGCGTTTTGACCCGTGCCCGCATAGCGGCCGCACTGGCGGGCTCCGGCCTGGAACCGTATCCCGTGGTTCCGTTCCTCGCGCGCGGCCAACGACAACATTCGTTGCTGTGGACACAACATCATGCGAGTTCTACTGGTTGAAGACGACCTGCAGATCGGACAAAGCCTGCTGCGTGCGCTGCAGGACGCGGACTACAGCGTCGATTGGGTGCGCGACGGCACCGCCGGCAGCGCGGCAATCGCGGCCGCCGAATACACAGTCGTGCTACTGGATCTCGGCTTGCCGGGCATGAGCGGGATCGACTTGCTGAAAACCTCGCGAGCAGCCGGCAACAAAGTGCCGGTGCTGATCCTGACCGCGCGCGACGAACTGGAGGCGCGCGTGCAAGGCCTGGACGTCGGCGCGGACGACTACATTCTCAAGCCCTTCGACGTTCCCGAGCTGCTAGCGCGCATTCGCGCGGTATTGCGCCGCAAGGCAGGCTATGCGGTGTCGCGCCTCGGCGACGATTCCTTCAATCTCGATCTCGACAAGCGCACGCTGTGCTGCAATGGCGTGACGTCGGTGCTATCGGCGCGCGAATTCGCGTTGATGCTCGCGTTTCTCGAGCGCCCCGGCACGATCCTCTCGCGCGATCAACTGGAAGACCGCTTGTACGGCTGGGGGAAGGAAGTGGAGAGTAATGCGGTCGACGTGTTGATTCATTCGGTGCGCAAGAAATTCGGGCAGTCGGTTATCCGCAATGTGCGCGGCCTCGGCTGGACCGTCATGCTGGGCGATTCAGCCAAGGCTTGAAATCGTTTCCTCTTATGAAGCCCATCAGCGGCGCGCAAATGAATCGATCGCACGCGCTACCGCTACCGGGTATTGATACATCATCGCGTGTCCCGCGTGCCTGACCAGCAGTAGATGCGCATGGGGCAACAGGCGCGTGAGCGCTGTGGCGTTCTCTCGAGCGACGACGGCATCGTCAGTGCCTGACAGCACCAGCGTATCGATACGCACCGAGCGCAGCGCGTCGGCGGCTTTATCGTCCGTTTCCCACGTTTTCAGCGAGGCGGATTGACCCTCCGTGACCGCCCTGGAAATAGCGGACGACCGGTAGTCGGACGGCTTGAACATATCCTTCGAGAAGCACCGCTCGGCTTCTTTCACGCTCGATGCCGGGAAGAGAACCGCCATGACGTCATTGAACGTGACGCCGGGCTTGCCCGCCAGTTTCGCCATGACATCCGCAGGCACCGGGACACCGGTTCGGCCTGGCGCCAGAGCGCTCATCAACACCATCTTGCCAATCGCCTGAGGCTTGTCGATCGCGAGTTGCTGCACGATCGAGCCACCCATCGACCATCCCACCACCGTCGCGTGCTTCAGCGCCAGCGTGTCGATCAACGCGGCAGTATCGCTTGCCATGTCGTCGATGGTGAAGCTCGACGCGTCGGGCATGGAACGACCGATGCCGCGGTTGTCGAAGACGATCACGTCATGATGTTTAGCGAGTTCGGCAAGGAAGGCTGCGTCCCATTCGGACATCGTCGCGCGATAGCCGGTGACGAGCAGAATTGGGCTGCCGTGACCGAACCGGTAGTAGGCGAGCGGGCCGCGAGAAGTGTCCGCGATCTGTTCGCGCCGATCTGCATGGATTGACGATGTAGCGGGCGGCGCCACGCATGCCGCTTCATGCGGATAGCTCGCGGTTCGCGCGTGAGCGACGCTCGATAGTGCGGCACATGCCAATGCAATCGCGAGTGCCGTGGATCTTAGCGGCTTATTCATGTGGACGCTCCTTGACGCGATGATAGTCGACGTAACACGGCAAGTTTATCCATCGACTATGAGCGTTGAATGAGGAGGAGAGCTGTCAGGCCACCACCCTCAATGAAATTTCGTAACCCACCACGCGCTCATTCGGCGCTAACTTTCACGGCCGATCATGCAGTCATCAACACACAATTGATGGAGGCACACGAAATGGTCAAGCATGTACTGGTTGCGGTTGGCGCGGATCTGAGCGAAGGGGCAGTGTCGGCGGGCATCGCCCGGGCGCGTGAAAATGGCGCGCGGCTGACCTTGTTGCACATAGTGGATCCCATGCCGTGGTGGGCACTTACAGCGGGCGAGCACGGCTGCGGCGACCTGCTCGTTGCTCTCGAACAGCATGCGCAAGAAGTGGAACAGCACTGCAAGGAAACACTCGAACGCGCCGCGCTCGACACGCCCGCGCAAACCGTTACCTTGCCGCTGCGCGACATTAGTATTGGCCGCGCTATCGCCAAGGCCGCGAACGAACTCGACGCCGATCTCATCGTGATCGGTGCCGGGCAGGAATCGAGCTGGTGCTTCTGGAAGCTTAGGACCAGCGATGCCGTTGCGCGTTGCACGAGCCGTGCAGTAATGATCGCGACGACCCCTGAGCATGCGAGGCAAGAGCGCACCCGTCAACATCCGGCAATTCATGCCAGCGCAAGCTGAAGACCGTTTTGCATCACGCGGAAATGAACAAATAACTCACGAGAGAGGATCGATCATGACAAGTTATAGCCAAACAACCGAGCGGCTTTATGTCGATGCATTACTCGACCAGCTTGGTAACAAACCTGATAAAGCGGTACTGCGCTATCTTCGGACTAACGTTACCGGCGGCGCGCTGCGTCGCTCGATCTTTCGCTATGCACGTGCGCTTGAGGCACTCGGCATTGGCAGGGGAAGTCTCGTCGCATTGCTTGCGCCCAATTGTCCCGATGCGCTCGCCATCCGTTATGCGGCCAATCTTCTTGGTGCGGCGACGGTGTTCATGCCTGCGCTACCGAAACGTGATCAGCAAAAGGCAATGCTTGCCCGAATCCAGCCGACGCTCCTCGTCGTATTCGGAGAAACAGAGCACCTGGTGCCCGATGACGTGACCGCGCGCGTCGTGCTGGTGGGTATCGGCGCTGATACCTTACGGCTCGATCGGTTGGCAGCAGCACAGTCGGATCAGCCCTTGCCTAACCGTGCCATGCCCGACGACCTTGCTGTAATCGTATCGTCCGGTGGCACGACGGGCCTGCCGAAATTCAGCAGGCGGTCATTCGCGGCTTATTCGGCAATGGTCAGAGCAGAGAGGTCAGACGATAAGCGGCAACTCATCAACGGAGCGCTCGCATACATTTCACAAGTCCTTGTGGACTCCACGTTGACCGGAGGAGGCACAGTCGTTCTCGATCACCAATACGACCCTGCCGCGACGCTCTCGATGATCGAATCGGAACGCATCACCGACTTGACTTTAGTCGAGCCGCAACTTTTCGAAACGATGGATCATCCGGACGCACGCTGGCGCAACCTGTCGTCGTTGCGTTCGATTGCGCATATCGGCGGCTCGGCGCCGGCGGTTCTGCGGCTACGCGCAATCAGGCGTTTCGGCCCGGTGCTCAAGCATATGTACGGCGCAAGCGAGGCGGGTCTGGTGAGCGTGCTGGCGCAGCCGAGGTACGAGGCGAGCGTCAATATGCCATTCAGCGCGGGGCGCATCATGGACGGCGTCGAGGTCCGCATTCGCCGCGCAGACGAACGATTCGCGGGCGTAGGGGAGGTCGGCAATATCGAGGTGAAGTCGTGTTGCGTGGCGCAAGGCTACTACCGGCAACCGGAAGCGGAGTCGCACAAGTTTCGCAACGGCTGGTGCCGGATGGGCGACGCCGGGTTCATCGACGAGGACGGCAACCTGCATGTTCTCGGGCGTGCGTCCGATGTGGCTTTGATTGATGGTATTTATATCTGCCCGACAAAGATAGAAGAAATCCTTTGCTGGCTGCCTGACGTGCGTTATGCCGCGGCGTATGCAACGGGAAACCTTTCAGCAGGATATATATGGAACGCACTGGTTGAGCCATGGGCAGGAAGGCGGGTGCAGGTTGCGCGCTGCGCGAGCATTCTCCAGTCTGTATTCGGCGCTTCCATTTCGAGCCGGGTGCGCATTATCGCGGTAGATCGAGTGCCACAAACCGAGCAGGGGAAAGTGGACCGCGGAGCGATCGAAACCGTTCCCCAAGATGCGCCTCGCACTAGATCGAGCCATATTGAATTCGATAGAGAACAGTGTCGACAAAGAAGCGTGATCGGTGCTTCTCTGTGATTTGAGTTTGCAATCAGCTTGCTGCTTCGGTCAGGGCAGCAATTGAAAGGGCAGAGCAAGTGTGAAGATGGACCGCATCGTTCAACTTCCGAACAATTCCATAATCTTCCAAAATAAGCATTCCTCTTCGTCCTGCCCCGCCTCTCTGTAAATTTCGTGCTGTGGCAAAACGCTCGCACGACTACCCCTCTAATTAAGAATCCAGACACGGGCAGACCGCATCCCGAGCCCTTCAGTGAAGTGTTCTTTTAAAACCAGTTCATTCAAGCAGAGTCGTGCCTCGGGGTGTAAAAGGACAAGCCAAACGTTCAGCTATAAGATCTGCACCAAGGCGCATTCGCGTCACGCCGGTCGAGATTGAAATTTTTTATAAGGTAGTTAAATATACAAACTAAGTGTCGTCCCGTTGTCGGAGTGCTGATCCGATAAGACAGGAGAATACGCTTGAAAGGTACATCGCGGACCCGGTGGCTTGCTTACGAAAAGACTACACGCTCTCGATCGCGGCGCGTGGTGAAGGGTGGCGTCGCGCTTGTCGTCGCCACGTCCCTTGCGGCGTGCATGGTCGGCCCGGACTATCGCAAGCCCGAGGTCCAGGTGCCGCAAGGCTTCAAGGAAGGCGTCGATTGGCAGCGCGCCGAGGCGAATCCGCAGGCTGCGATCTCGAGCACGTGGTGGCGCATGTACGGCGACGACAAGCTCAATGGTCTCGTCGAGCAGGCGTTGCAGGCCAACCAGTCGATCGCGTCGGCGGAAGCCGCCTATCGCGTCGCGCTCGCGACCGTGGAGGAGCAATCGGGCGGGCCTGTTTCCGGTCGTCAAGGCAGGTGTGTCCGGCGCGCGTTCCGGCGGCAACATCGGAGCGCTAGCGGCGAGTTCCGGTTCGTCGTTGCCGCGGCGGGCAACAGCGTGGCTGCTACCGGGACCGTCAGTTGGGAACTGGACCTGTGGGGGCAGATACGGCGCCAGATCGAGCAGGCGAAGGCGAACGCCCAGTCATCGGATGCGCAGCTTGCCGGTGAACGCATCTCGATCGCGGCCAGTGTCGCGACTGACTACTTCCAGCTGCGCCAGGCCGACTTCGATATTCACGCGCTGAAGGAGCAGCAGGATATCGACAACCAGATTCTCGCGATGATGCAAACCGGCTTCAAAGAAGGCCTCGCGTCGAACGACGACGTGCTGACCGCGCAGGAGAACCTCGAGATCGATCATCGCCGACCTGCAGGTCGACCGAAACGACCCGCGAGCAGGACGAGCACGCGATTGCCGTGCTGACCGGCGTGCCGCCGGAGTCATTCACCATCGACCCCGATCCGGACTATCCCTTCCTTACGCCTGCCGTGCCGCCGGCCCTGCCTTCCCAACTGCTCGAGCGGCGCTACGACGTGGTAAGTGCCGAGCGCACGGCAGCGGCGGCCAACGCGGGCATCGGCGTTGCCGAAGCCGCGTTCTATCCGTCGCTGACGCTCTCGGCCGCAGGGTGGTTTCGCGCACAACACGCTGGCGCATCTGTTCACTGTGCCGAACCGCTTCTGGACGCTCGGCCCCGAACTCGCGGAAACGATTTTCGACGGCGGCGCGCGCACGGCCGCGGTGCGCGGAGCGCGCGCGACCTACGACGAAGACGTCGCGAACTATCGGAATACGGTGCTGACGGCGTTCCAGAGCGTGGAGGACAGCCTCTCGTCGATGAATCACCTGCGGGCGCAGGCAAGCGCGTTCGCGAAGGTGTACGACAGCAACAGCCGGCTGTTCGCGAGCGAGCAGGCGCAGTTCGATGCCGGGCGCGGTCAGCCAGCAGAACTTGCTGACGCAACGGCTGACCTTGCTCCAGGCGGAGCAGAGTCTGCGCGACACGCAGGCGCTGCTCGCCGAAAGCAACGTGCTGCTCGTCAAGAACCTTGGCGGTGGCTGGCAGCGCGATGACGCGGAGGTCGCGTCGGTGCCGGCCGCCGCTTCATCGCCCGCCTCGGATGCAGCACGACCTGCCGTCGGAGCCGCCCGCCGACTGACGTCACCTGCTGTTCCATACGATGTCCGGCATGCCGCGGCAGCCCGCGTGTGCCGGCCTCAAGCAAGAACGGAGTTCTCATGACGTCACGTCCTCAGCGCGCGTCGCTGTCGTATCCTGTGTCTGATCGTACTCGCCGCCTGCTCGAAAAGCACGCCGCCGCCTCCGCCGCCGCAGGTGGCCGTGGTGAAGGCGCAATCGCAATCGGTGCCGCTTGAGCGTCAGTTCGTCGGCCGGCTGTCGCCTTACTACAGCGCGAATGTGACGGCCCGCGTGTCCGGCGTGCTGCTGCGGCGCACCTACACGGAAGGCTCGCAGGTGCGCGCGGGGCAACTGCTGTTCGAGATCGATCCGGTCTTTTACCGCGCGCAGCTCAATAACGACCTCGCGGTGCTGGCCGAGGATCAGGCCACCTACGTCAACGACCACATCACGGCCGTGCGCAATCGCAAGCTGCTGCCGGTCGGTTCGGTCTCGCAGCAAACCGTCGACAACTCCGATGCCGCCGAACGCAGCGCGGCGGCCAAGGTCAAGGCCGACGAGGCGACCGTCGCGAGCGCACGGGTCTCGCTCAACTACACGCGCGTGACGGCGCCGATCAGCGGTATCGCCGGACAACAACAGGTGACGGCGGGCGCGGTGGTCGGCAGCAGCACGTCCGATACGGGTGGCAGCGGCACGCTGCTGACGACGGTCCAGCAGATCGATCCGATGTACGTGAACTTCACGATCAGTTCGGCCGATCTGGCCACGCTGCAGCATTCCCAGACCAACGGCTCGGTCGATCTGCAGCAGCAGAACCACACCACGGTGCGGATCGCGCTGCCCAATCGCGCGTCTTATGGCACGCCGGGCACGCTCGATTTCTCCGACGTAACCGTGAATGCGGCGACCGGCGCGATCAATCTGCGCGCGCTCGTTGCGAACCCGCAGCGGCGTCTGCTGCCCGGCATGTACGTGACGCTGACCGTCAATTTCGGCCAGCAGAACAATGTGTTCCTGATTCCGCAGCAGGGCGTGCAGCGCGACACGGTCGGCGCGTACGTGCTCGTGGTCGGCGCGGACGACAAGGTGGCGCCGCAAGGACGTCGAGGCGACCGACAGCCTCGGCAACAACTGGATCGTCACGCAGGGGCTGGCGGACGGCGACCAGATCATCGTGACGCGGTGTGCAGATGGCGCGGGAAGGCGCGCCGGTGAAGACCGTCGCGTGGCAGCCGCCTGCGGCGGCGTCGGGTGCATCGGCGGCCACGGCCACGTCCATGGCGCCAGCGGCGCCGGCAATGCCGGTGTCGACAGGCCCGCGGCTGCGTCGGCTGCGCCGGTTTCCACAGCGTCAGCGGCTTCGGCCGGCATCGGCGAAGTAGGAGACCGCACATGCCGAGTTTTTTCATCAACCGCCCCGTCTTCGCCTGGGTCATCGCGATCCTGATCTCGCCTGTTCGGCATCATCTCGGTGCACGGCATGGGGATCGATTCGTACCCGGACATCGCGCCGCCGGAAGTGACCGTCACCGCGCAGTATCCGGGCGCGAGCGCCCAGACGATGGAATCGACGGTGACCCAGGTGATCGAGCAGCAGCTCACCGGCATCGACAATCTGCTGTACTTCAGTTCGAACTCGAGCTCGAATGGCCAGACGCAGATCATCCTCACGTTCGCGACCGGCACCAACCCGGACATCGCCCAGGTGCAGGTGCAGAACAAGGTCACGCTCGCCGAGCCGCTGCTGCCTTCGCAGGTCACGCAGCAAGGGGTCGTGGTGGCGAAGGCGAGCCCGGACATCCTGATGTTCGTCGCGCTGCAGTCGGACAATCCCGCCGATCGATGCAGGGCGTCTCTCCGATATTCTCGCGTCGCAGATCCAGCCTAATATCGGCCGTGTGAACGGGGTCGGCAATACCACGCTGCTGGGCTCGGAGTACGCAGTGCGCATCTGGCTCGACCCTGACAAGCTGCAGAGCTACGGGTTGTCGACGACCCAGGTGCTCAATGCCGTGAGCGCGCAGAACGCGCAGTTCGCAGCCGGCTCGCTCGGCGCGGATCCGGCCGTGAAGGGGCAGGTGTTTACGGCGAACGTGACGGGCGACAGCCTCTTTTCGTCGATCAAGCAGTTCCAGGACATCATTGTGGTCGCGAACAACAACGGCACCACGGTCAAGCTCTCCGACGTGGCGCGGGTTTCGTTCGGCTCGCAGACGTATGGCTTCGCGCCGGTCTATAACGGCAAGGCGGCCGGCGGCATGGCGTTTTCCTGCTGCCGGGCGCCAATGCGCTTTCGGTCGCGAAGGCGGTCAAAGCCGAGATGGCGATGCTGGCGCGGGACCTGCCGGAAGGCGTCACGTGGAGCGTGCCTTACGACACCACGCCGTTCATCACCGCGTCGATCGTCGACGTGATCCGCACGCTCATCGAGGCGATCGTGCTGGTGTTCTTCGTGATGCTGATCTTCCTGCAGAATCTGCGCGCCACGATCATTCCGACGCTCGTGATTCCGGTGGCGCTGCTCGGGACCTTCATCGGCCTGTCGGCGCTGCACTACACGCTCAACCAGTTGACGCTGTTCGGCATGGTGCTGGCGATCGGCATCGTGGTCGACGATGCGATCGTCGTGATCGAAAACGTCGAACGCATCATGACCGAGGAGCATCTGGAGCCAAGGGCGGCGACCCGCAAGGCGATGGGCCAGATCACCGGCGCCATCATCGCGATCACGGTGGTGCTGTCCGCCGTGTTCGTCCCGTCCGCGCTGCAGCCGGGCGCGACCGGCATCATCTACGCGCAGTTCGCACTGACGATCGCGGTGTCGATGGGATTCTCCGCGTTCCTCGCGATGTCCTTCACGCCTTCGCTGTGCGCGGCGATCCTGAAGCCCGAACACGCGACGAAGAAGAACGCGGTTCTACCGCTGGTTCGACCGCAGTTTCGACTGGACGACGCAACAAGTATCTCGGCCATGCCGGCCGGGCCGTGAACCATGCGCCGCGCTGGATGATCGTGTTCGTGCTGGTCGTGGTGCTGACGGGTTTCCTGTATACGAAACTGCCGACCAGCTTCGTGCCCGACGAAGACCAGGGCTTCGCGCTCGCCCTCATCAATCTGCCACCCGGCTCGACGCTGCAGCGCACCGATCACGTGATGGCCGAGGTGCGCGACAAGCTCGCGCACAGTGCGTTCGGCAAGGATATCGTCGGCATTTTCCAGCCGGAAGGCTTCAGCTTTGTCGGCACGAGCGAAAACGTCGGCATGTCGTTCATCAAGCTGGCAGACTGGGACAAGCGCTCATGACACCGCGATGAAGCTGATTCCGCAGATCAACCAGATCCTTCGTAGCATTCCCGATGCGCAGATCTTCGCGGTGAATCTGCCGACCATTCGCGGTCTGAGCCAGTTCGGCGGCATCGACATGTATCTGCAGGCACGCGCCGGCCAGTCGCGCGCAGGAGCTTGCCCAAGCCACGCGCACGCTGCTCGGGAGCGCGACGAAGAGCCCGGTGCTGTTCGGCATTCGCCCCAACTCGCTGCCCAGCGCACCGCAACTGGACATCGCGGTGGACCGTACCCAGGCCGAAGCGATGGGCCTGTCGCTGAGCGATGTCTACAGCACGCTTCAGACGGAGCTCGCGCCGTTTTACATCAACCAGTTCACTTATGGCGGGCGCGTGAAGCGCGTCTATATCCAGGCGGATGCGCCGTACCGGATGGGTCTCGACGCGTTCCAGCACCTGTATACGCCGAGCCTGTTCACGAACAGCGCCGAGCGCGGCCACTAGCCGGTTGTCATCGGCCGGCACGACTACGTCGAACGGTTTCACGACGCCCGTCGACCCGTCGCCGGCGAATACATCGATCAGCCCTTACAACATGGTGCCGCTCGTCCAGCGTGGTCAATGCCAAATGGACCTTCGGACCGACGGTGCTGCCGCGCTACAACGGCTATTCGGCGATCGAGATCGTCGGCAACTCCGCGCCGGGCTATTCGACCGGACAGGCGATCGACACGCTGCAGAACATCGTGGACCACCAGTTGCCGGCGGGTTTCGCGGCGGACTGGACCGGGCAGTCGTTCCAGGAATTGCTGTCAGGCTCGTCGGCGATCACGCTGCTGTTGCTGTCGATTGTGGTGGTGTTCCTGTGTCTCGCCGCGCTGTATGAAAGCTGGTCGATTCCGGCTGCGGTGCTGCTGGTCGTGCCGCTCGGCATGCTCGGCATGCTGGCGTTCTGTCTCTCATTCGGTGTGCCAAACGATATCTACTTCAAGATCGGCCTCGTGACCGTGATCGGTCTCGCGGCGAAAAACGCGATTCTGATTGTCGAGTTCGCGGTGGAGGGCCAGCAACAGCGGCATGACGCTGCGCGACGCCGTCCTGAGCGCGGCCCGGCTGAGATTGCGGCCGATCCTGATGACGTCGATGGCGTTCATCCTCGGCGTGTTCCCGCTCGTTATTTCATCGGGTGCAGGCGCTGCTTCACGTCACGAAATTGGCACCGGTGTGATCGGCGGGATGCTGTTCGCGACATTCTTCGGTCTGCTGCTGATTCCGGTGTTTTATGTGGTCGTAAGGCGATTGCTGGGCGACAAGCTCGACGAGGTGTCGCACAAGATGCCTCATCACGGTGACGATGGCCACGGCAAGCACGATGGCGGGACACCGGGTGGTGGGACACCGGGTGGCGGGGGTGGTACAGGTTCCGCTGCGGAGGGCTCGCCGAACTAGTGGACCTGTAACGTTTCTCTTCGTGCCCGGCTCATCGGCGCAGCAACCCGTGCGTCGAGAACGACATATACTCGGGCGGTCCCAATCAGAAAGTGGACCATCGGGCCCACATGGACAATCAGGACGGCCGCGAATCTGGCTTGGGGCTCGGCCCTGTCGACTCGCGAATCTGTAGTTGCGCGTGCACCTCGTGGCCATGTTGAGGTTGCTTGCCGTCGAGCACATCGAGCAGGTGTTGCGCGGCCAGTCTTCCAATCTCGGCGGTGTCGACTCGCATCGTCGTGAGCGCCGGGCGCATCTCTTTCGCAATCGCGAGGTCGTCGAAACCCGTCACCGATAATTCGCCTGGAATCGCGATCCCCAGATCCTCCGCTTCGCGAAGCACGCCCAGAGCAATGTGGTCGTTGCCGCAGATGATCGCAGTTGGATGCTCGCCCGCCGATTGCCAGATCGAACGCAAGCTGCGCCGCCCGAACCCGATTGTCGATTCGCCTTCTAACATGTGCTCCGGCCTGACAGCGAGGCCGTGGCGTTCGAGCGTCGAGCGAATGCCCGCGACGCGTGCCTGCACACGATCGTTGTCGCGCGTCGGCTGGATGAAGACCGCGAACGAGCGATGTCCGAGGCTGATCAGATGTTCGGTAATTTCAGTGTAGGCCGTGTGATTGTCGAAGCCGATGCAGTCGTGCGGACTGCCCTCGCGATACGCATACGTGACTGCATAAGGGACCCGATAGAGCCGCAATGCATCGAACAGTTCGGGTGGATGCGCTTCGCCGACAATAGCCATCGCCTCTACGCCGCGTGCGAGCATCGCGCGCACCTGCACGATCGCCTGCGCGGGATCGTAGTTCGAGCAGCCGAGCACGAGCGTGATGCCGCGTGCCGCGAACGCCGCCTGCATACCGCTCACCTGCGAGGCGAACACCTGGTCGTCGAGTGTCGGAATGATGATGCCGGCAATGTGGCTGCGCGTTGAGGCGAGCGCGCGTCCCGCCGCATTCGGGAACCAGTTGAGCGTGAGGGCTGCGTGCTCGACGCGCTCACGCACGCTGACCGAGACTTTATCCGGCTCGTTGTAGACCCGCGACACGGTTGCGGTCGACACGCCCGCGAGCTTCGCGACATCGGAGAGCACAGTGCGGCCTGTGCCGCGGCGAGTGCGGGCCGTCGGTATTCGGGCGGCAGGCGCCGGAGGGTCAAGGGAGCGGGGCATCGGATCAGAAGGCTAGCGTTGAGTTAGAGGGCAGGAGCCAAGGCCCGCCATCATACCGTCGCGGGGGCGTTCGTTTGCGCTCATGCGGGAGCGCCGAGCGCGGCGATGCGCGAGCGGAAATGCTCAGTGCCGGCAACGATCTTGTCGAGCACCGCATCGAGCGCCCAGAAGCGCTCGCGCACGTCATAGTCGATCACGCGGCAGCGAATCGACTCGAACGTGCCGATGCGCTGATGGTAGATCTTCGCCAGCGCCGGATAGCCAAGCGCTTCCGAAACGGCGGCGAGCACGAGAAACGTCGACAGTTCGGCCGCGAGCGCCGGATCCTGCGCGGCATCCTCCCGCAACCATTTGTACAGGTCCGGATGAAAGTTCGTGAACACGCCGTTAAAGCCTGCCGAACCGGCCCTCATCGCGTCCCACGCAATCGCCGCGTTGGCGTTCAGGATCTTCATCGGCGAACCCTGCGCCAGCGCGACGCGCCGTTTAACCGTCTCGAGATCGCAGCTCACGTCCTTGAGCATGATGAAGCGGCCGGTATCGATGCACATCTTCAGTTCGTCGTCGGAGAGAAGCCGCCGGTACGGCGCCGGGCACTCGTAAAGCCCGAGCGGAATATCCGACGGAAGCCGCGTGAGGAGCCGCTTGAGATTCGCCGTGAACACCGCCGTTCCCTCGCGCTTCGGGTCGAGCCGGTTGGTCACGAGCACGATGCCTTGGGCGCCCGTCGATGCAGCAACGCCGAGTTCTTCCGCCTGGGCATCGGGGTCGTCGCTGATGTGGCCGGAGACGACGACCGGAATGCGGCCCGCCACCTTCTCGACGACGAAGCGGCCCAGCTCGCCGCGCTCGGCGAGGGTCAGGAACTGCATCTCGCTCGACTGCGCGACCGCGAACAGCGCGTCCGCGCCGTGCACGATGTACCACTCGACCAGGCGCTCGAGCCCGGCATAGTCGATCGCACCGGTGGCGTCGAACGGGGTCAGCATCACGGGAACGATGCCTTGAATGGAGGTGGTGGATGAGGTGGTGGATTGCCTGGCGCTCGTCATGGTTATCTCTTGGAAAGGGTTGTATGGGTCGCGGCTTGTGAGCTCATCACGCCTGAGCCTGGATGGCTTCGACGTGCGCGGGCTGGTCCTCGATCGGCTTGCGCACGAGCAGCAGATAGCTCATCGCCCCGACGAACGCGATGCCTGCCGCCGTCAGCAGCGCGGGTACGAAAGACCAGGTCTGCGCGATGTAGCCGGTCAGGATCGGGGCAAGGGCACCGCCCAGGAAACCGCCGAAATTCTGGATCGCGCCGAGGGAACCGACGCGGTTAGGCGGCGCGGCCGCGGTCGCCAGCGCCCACGAACTCGCGGATGCCGCGTTGGCCAGGAAGATCACCACGGAGATGCACGCGATCGCGAGCATATTGCTCTCGACGAGCGCCGCCGGAATCGTGAACGCGACCATGCCGAGCATCGCGATCACCACCGCGTTGCGGCGGCTTCCGACCGGGTTCGTGCTGCGGCTCGTGATGAGATCGGAGAACCATCCGGCCGTGAGCGAGCCCAGGAAGCCGCAGAAGAACGGAATCGATGCCGCGATGCCCGTGTGCATCAGGCTCATGTGGCGTGCCATCGTCAGGTAGCCCGGCAGCCACGTCAGGTACACCCAGTTGAGGTAGACCGAGCCGAAGAAGCCGATCAGCATGCCCCAGGTCGTGCCGTGCGAAAACAGCGAACGCCATTGGGCGAAAGTGACTGTGGGCGCGGGCTTTCGATCCGCCTCGTCGCCCTCCAGATAACGCCGCTCGGCGTCGGTCATGGTGGCCTTGGCAGGATCGCGATACACCGCGAGCCATACGATTGCCACGATCAGTCCCGCGATGCCCGTAACGATGAACGCCCAGCGCCAGTGGAAATTCACGACGATCACTGACAGGCAGAGCGGCGCGAGCGCCGTGCCAAGCGGAGACGCCGAGTTGAAGATGCCAGTTGGCTTGCCGCGCGCTCGCAGCGGAAACCAGTTGCTGACAACGCGCGCCGCTGACGGAAACTGCGGCGCCTCGCCGATGCCGAGCACGATCCGCGCAAGGATGAACCAGCCGAAGGTCGACACGAAGCCGCCGGCGGCCTGCGCGAGCGACCAGATGATCAGGCCGATGCCGAGCAGCTTGCGCGGCCCGATGCGATCGACGAGGCCACCCACCGGCAACTGGAAGAGTGCATAGCTCCAGGAGAACGCGGACAGCAGCAGCCCCATCTCACCGAGCGACAAACCGAGGTCATGGCGGATCAGCGGATTGGCCACGGCGAGCGTCCCGCGGTCCAGGTAGTTGACGATGCCGCTCACCATCAGCAGCGTCAGCGCCACGATCTGGGCGCGGCGAACGCGCGGCGGCGCCTGCTCGTGGCTGGGGGTTGCGCTCATGATCGTTGTCTCCGTTTCATGTTGGTTGAGATGCGTCGAGCCGCGCCGATGCGATGTCAGGCGGCCGGAATTTGCGCGTCTACCTCGGTCAATCTGGTTTCATGGTAGCGCTTACATTTATAAAGGCTATAGCCCTGATTACGGCACTATCAGGCTATTTTGTGCGTTGCGAATACCGTGTTAGCGCTTACATTTTGAGTCGCGGCAAAGAGTATTGCAAGAGTCAGAAGAGCTTTAGCGGGTTAACACCGACCAGATTTCGCGGTCAAGTGGCCGCATTCGGAGTCAAGACGCGAGGAGGCGGGATATCGAATGAAACGAATCGAGGGCGCTGTGAGATTTCGGCACCATCCAGCCTTAACCCGACAAAACCGTCAGTTCTTGTACCGGCTGACCGCGAAATCGTCGGCGGTAATCGCGGGCGTAGTGCCCGACATCAAATCCGCCAGCAGTTGTCCCGAACCGCAGGACATGGTCCAGCCCAACGTGCCGTGGCCGGTATTAAGCCAAAGACCCCCGATTGCCGTCGGGCCGATAATCGGCGTGCCGTCCGGGGTCATAGGCCGCAGGCCGGTCCAGAAGCTGGCTTGGGTCACGTCCCCGGCATTCGGGAACAGGTCGGTGACGACATATTCCAGCGTCTCGCGCCGGGTGCCGTGCAGTTCCTTGTCGAAGCCCACCAGATTGGCCATGCCGCCCACGCGAATTCGATCTTCAAAACGGGTGACCGCAACTTTGTAGGTTTCGTCGAGGATGGTCGAGACGGGCGCCTGTGCCGGGCTGCTGATCGGCACCGTGATTGAGTAGCCCTTGACGGGATAGACCGGAATACTGACCAAGCCGCGCAGCAGCGCGGTGGAGTAGCTGCCCAGTGCTACAACATAAGCGTCCGCGGTCAGCGTTTCGCCGTCGGAACGTACGCCCTTTAGCGCGCCGCCTTCGACTAGCAGGCCATCGATGCTGCGATTGAACAGGAACTGCACCTGCCGTGCTTGCGCCATCTCGGCCAGTTTGGTGGTGAACACATGACAGTCGCCGGTTTCATCGCCGGGCAAACGCAGGCCGCCAACCAGCTTGTTCTTTGAGCCCTCGAGCGCCGGTTCGGCGCGAGCCAGCTCGTCGCGCGACAGCAGTTCGTACGACACACCCATTTCCTTCAGAACATCGATGTCTTTAGCGGTACCGTCCATTTGCTTTTGCGAGCGAAAGACTTGCAGCGTGCCCTGCTGGCGACCTTCGTAGGTGATGTTGGTATCGTTGCGCAGCGTCATGAAGCAGTCGCGGCTATATTCCGCAAGTCGCACCATGCGCGCCTTGTTGACGGCATAGCGTCTTTTAGTACAGTTCGCCAGCATTTGTGTCAGCCATTGCACTTGAAACAAGGTGCCGTCCGGCTGGAGCGACAGTGGCGGATGCTTCTGCAGTAGCCATTTGACGGCCTTGGCGGGAACACCTGGGCCAGCCCACGGCGACGCATAACCGGGCGAAATCTGGCCGGCGTTGCCGAAGCTGGTTTCGAGCGCCGCGGCGGGTTGGCGATCGAGCACCACCACCTCATGGCCGGCGCGCGCCAGATACCACGCGCTCGTGACGCCGACCACGCCTGCTCCAAGAATCAAAACTCGCATCAAAGTCTCCTGCGAAAAAGACTGTTCACTTTTGGTCCGGGTCCTGGTCCCGGTGCCAAGTATGAACGATGCGGTGTGGTTGCATAAATCGGCGAAGCGCCCTGGTTTTCCAGGGCACTAAAGGGAAGGGGAGATGGAGCAGTGGGGGTGGAGAGGCGTGACGGAGCTATTGCAAACGGGGCGCGCCCGCTTCTTCGAAATACATGCGATCAAGGGATAGCGTTTTGCAGAAATCTGAAGCTTGCCGCCGGCCGCCGGCTCCCCAATACTCGACCTGTCCGTACTGGCCGACGACAATGACTTCACGAGCGCCGCCTTCCAGATAGGCCTCGATCCTCCGATCCACGTCCCGCGCCCGGTCGCTGTCGAGAAGCACTTCGACGCAAAGGTCGGGCACGAACGGCACAGGATTGTCGCGATCAAAGCCTTCCCACTTGTCGCACGGCATCCAGACAACGTCCGGAACCCTGATGCCAAATGACAAGGTCGTAACGGCCACCGACATGGCGGCAAGGTGACCAATCTGTTCGGTCAGATGACAGTAGACGTCCGTGAGCACTATTTGACGCCTGGCCGAGGGGGAGGGATTCAGTATCGCTTCGCCAAGTTCGTCCAGCTCATATCGATAGCGTCCGGCAAGTTCTGCCTCCGGAATGAGGCGATGCCACGCGGCGAGCAGTTCGGAGCGGTCCAGAAGTGCAGGTGTGCCCATAGTCGTCTCGTGAGGAAGTGAGTCAAGCGTAAACCCTCCCCTCGCTGCTGACAACGTTAAGTACTTGTGCGTCGCACAAATTGGATCTATGCCAGTCGGCATCCGGCAAGCACAGGTTCGCCTGAGCGGGATTATTCGATGCAGTGCGTCCCTTACGCTACGGGCAAGCGCAGTCGAAAGCTCATGTGGTTTCGCAGATATATTGTGCGGTGCAGTGGCAGTACTGAAATGAGGTCCGTGATCGACCTCGCAATCTGATGCTTGATGATGTCTTGCCTCGTCGCACCACGAATTTCGCGCCCCATAAAAGCGATACCTCCGCGAGTCTTTAACTCGAATGGAAATCTGAACGTTCGGAACGAGGGCAGCCTGTCCTCAGGCGCCATCGTTCGAATGCGTACCGCCGATTCCGCTTACCGCGGGTGTGGCTTGGCGCCGGTGTACCCCAGCATTTGATCGTAAAGATCCGTGCGGCGGTCACGGTGCAAGTCGTTGTTCTGATTCCAGATCGGGGCGGTGCGAGTTTTTGTCAGGTCGATATCGGCGTAGAGGATGGTGTCTTCATCCGGACCTGCGATCCTGCCGATAGGCCAGCCGTTGGTTCCGGCAATAATCGAATTGCCCATGAATCCCGCGCCGCGCTCCTGACCGACCCGGTCCGCCGTGGCGATAAACACGTTGTTCGAGTGCGCCGCCGCGATGGTCAGATAGGCGGCCATGCAAACGCCACTTTCGTCGTAAAGCGGCGGCGGCGTCCACACCCAGTTGGTCGGAATACAGATAATGTCAGCGCCCATCTGCGCCAAGATCCGCGGGTTCTCCGGGAACCAGATGTCCCAGCACACCAGCAGCCCGATCCGGCCAATGCGTGTTTCGAACACCGAATAGCCTTCATTGCCTGGCGTAAACCACAGCTTCTCGTTGTTCCACAGATGCGTCTTGCGATAGCGGCCGATATACCCCTCGGGTCCGACCAGCACAGCCGTATCGAACAACTTAAGACCATCCTGTTCGACCAGGCAGCCCACGATGAACACGTTATGCCGCGCGGCAAACTTCTTCCACTCCGCGACAGTCGGCCCATTCGGCACGGCTTGCGCATGCGCATACGCTTCTTCCCGGCCCATGAAGCAGTAGCCAGTGGTCGCCAGTTCAGGCAACACGATCAACTGCGCGCCCGCGTTGACAGCGGCGCTCAACCGATGACGCACGGCGGCTGCATTCGACTCGAGGTTTTCGACGCCCACTTGCGGATCGAACTGCACGACCGCAACTTTGACAGGGCTGGCGCGTAGTTCACCTGCGGCGCGGGGGTCTGCGGCCGTGTTGGAGGAATAGTTTGGATCAGTCATGATTTGCCTCTCTCTGATGGTCCGGGTTTATGGCTCGTACCGGATGGTTGCAAAATAAAACTTAATGCAGGTTAGCAATTGAAGTTTCAATTTGCAACCAGATAGAGATGTACCAATGAACAGCGCGTTTGCAGCGACTGATACGGTTGCCTTAACTACGGGCGGCGGCGGGCCGCCATTGCATCAATGGCGGCCCGCGCTATGAAGGAAGGGAGAAAATCGGGTTGACGCGGCGCGCTGAAATTCGGTTTCAACGCATGTTACGACCGGCCTCAGCTAGTCGCAGCAGCTTTGGCAGGCAACTTCTTCACATAGGTTTCCGACGACGCAACGGGTTGACCGTCCGCCGAGCGCAGCACCATCCGCTGAATCGGCCGCCCGCTCTTTCGCTCGATCATCTTCGAATGGCGTTCGCCTTTGGCGAACAAGTGGTCCTCGCCCCATTGTCGCAATCCGACCACCACCGCAAATAAGCCTTCGCCTTTTGGGGTAAGCACATATTCCTGAAACGCGGTGCCGTCCGATGCCGGCGCCAGCTCGAGGATCTCTTCGGCGACGAGGCTGCGCAGGCGTTCCGTCAAAATGTTCCGGGCAATGCCGAGGCTTGCCTGAAATTCGCCAAAGCGGCGCATGCCGTCGAATGCGTCGCGCACGATCAGCAGCGACCACTGGTCGCCAATCACGTCGAGCGCGCGTGCCATTGGGCAGTCGTCGCTTTTCAGGCTCCTTCGTTTAGCCATTTTTTTTCTCCATTCATCACCGGCGAATGCTTTGCACCGTGGGGGCGGCATCCGGTATATGGGTTCCCCAGTGTGGCCTGCACGACCCGTTGCGAGCAGGCTCCGCCTAGGGTATTCACCCAGCTAAAGCCACTTAGGTATCTGACTTATTTTATCCAGTTGCAATTTTAAACCATTACGTCTACGCTGCGCGTAGTTGCATTGTGCAACTTAAATGCAATCCCGTCCCAAATGTTTCCGATGAGCGTCGATATCCGGCGCATCAGCATTGCCGTTCGGGAAACCGGCGGCAATGGCGTGTGGCGCATGGTAGATGCGAACCCGTTCCAGTGTCCGTGCTGATGTTCGACATTCGTCGCGGGCGCTCGGCCGAATTGCGGTTGGAAGTGGCCAAGGCGCTATGCCGCGATTGCATCGAGATCCTCGGACTGCGCGAAGACCGCCTCAATGTGGAGTTCACCCAGCATTCCGGCGATGAAATGTATCACCCGACGCTGCGCGGCTATAGCCCGGAGTGGTCCGAGGGCGAGGCGTGATCTTGCCGTGGCAAGACGCGACAAAAATAATGGTGATAATTTATCTTATGTTAAATTTGATTGCTTGGAGCGATGCATGTCTTCGAAGTCATGAAATGCTCGTTCCGGCATCTTGTCGCTCGTGTCGAGTTCGAGATGGGCTGCCGCTCCTTGCTCACGAGCGCAACGCCATAACCGTAGCGAGGAGCGACGACGCTGACGCCGCACACTGTAAGACGCAGAATCTTTCGATCAAGCCGCGGCTCTCGCCTCTAACCAACTGGATTTTTAGATCGGCCGCAAGCGCATCGACCGTCAGCTTGCGATTTTGGAGTGCGGCTTGGTACTCGTCGATACAAGCCACATCGTTCGCGTACTAGGTCACCGCCAATTCCCCGCTATGCAGTTGGTCACCAGCATTGCCGAGATCATCGGTTCGCTCGCCACGCTCTCCTGCACGGTCGTTCCGTCGGCGCGATCGAGTGGTTCAATGAATAGATGCCACGGAGGGATGCCTGTGAAAAATCAACAAGAGCGTCGCAGCAAAAACCGAGCAGGATTTAAGGCCGAGCTATATTGCCAGTCTCGAGAATCGGGAGAACCAGCGGAAGCCCTCCTGTGGTTGGAAGGCGCAAAGCTCGTTCGCGGACCGCTGTTTACCTGCGCGTTCTGAAATCCTTTAGGCGGCTATAGCGCGCGAGATCTTGCTTGTAAAACTTTCGATTCGACTTTTCCCTCTCGACCTTTACTCTGCAGAAAACAACCAGAAAATGCCTTATGATGTGGCCCCAAACTGCGACATCAAAAATGGCGAGAGATGGCTGACCTGACCGAAATTTCACGGTTTGACGCCGGGACGAATTTCAAACTTGACCGGCTATGGTCCGAGTTCGAGGACGCGTCGGTGGAACGGGAGTTTCAAAGCCATCACAGGCTCGAGCACCACACTGCCCTCACGCGCACGCTCGTTTTTTGCAGCCTTTTTTATGTCGCGTTCGCCATTACCGATGTCGGCGCCCTCGGCTATTCCCGTACCACGTTCGTGCTTTTTCTAGCGCGTTGCCTGGTTGCGCTGACGTGCGCGGTCTGCTTGCGCGCAGCAAGCGCAAGGCAGAATACCGTCGCCGCTTTGCGCGGGGCCGCAAGCGTGGTGGAAGTTATCGGCTGGGCGGTATTCATGTTGATTACATGGCTTCGTAGCAGCGGAATGCCGGTACATAACATGTCGATGTGCATCATGCTGATCGTTGTTTACAACTTCATTCCGAACAAACTGGTTTATGCCTTAAGCATAGCCGTGGCCGCGACGGGCGCGTTTATCGTCATATCCGCCGCGTCGCATGCGCTGACCCCGTCGGAGTTGTTCACTTCGTCGATGCTTCTTGTTTTCACCAACGCCCTGGGTTATGTGACGGCTCGCCGCCACAACCGCCTCGCCCGCGATGAATTTTGCCAGCATGCCTTATTGAAAAACCTGTCGGTACGTGATTACCTGACCGGTTGTTTCAATCGTCGGTATTTGACCGATGTGCTTTTCGACGCCGAATTGCAGCGCGCCCGGCAGAGCAAATCCAGACTCGCGGTCATCTTGTGCGATATCGACCTCTTCAAGCAGATCAACGACAGCTACGGCCATCCCGCCGGCGATGCGGTCATACGGTCGTTCTCTGCGTTGCTTCTTGCCCATACGCGGCACGACGTGGATAGCGTCATCCGCTACGGCGGCGAGGAATTTCTTATTCTGCTTCCGCAAACGGACCTTGTCAGCGCTATGGCGATTGCTGAGCGACTGCGGCAATCGTTCGAGCTCACGGCGGCAAGGGTCTGGGATGGACGGGAGGTCCGCGCGACTGCTAGTTTTGGTGTCGTGGCGGTGGATTGCGCGCGTGACAGCAGTCTGGTGACCGAGGAGAGTTTGGTCGGCGAGGCGGATGCACGGCTATATCGGGCGAAAAACGCCGGACGTAATCGGGTGTGTGGGAGTGCCGTTTCGGAGGCACCGGACCGGGATGGGGCGCACGGGGCCTTTGCGCTGGGTTAGGAGGGGGGGGTTGGCGCGGTGCTGGAAGGTGACCGGGGTTCGTCGGGGTCGGGGACAGTGCTGGGTTGTTGCTGCGTACGTTAGCGCGGGTTAAATGTTGGCTAATTTTTTTATCACTATTAGCCACTGTGCGTGGCGGCACTTCATTTCTTTGTCCAACGGCGACAAAGAAACGAAGCAAAGAAAACGCCTCCCCACAATCTGTATTAAGTGTCCCCAGCGTGCAGACCACTGCTTTTGGTTCCCGCGTAGAACGGTGCTCGTAAAACCACGGACACTTGAAGCCCCCCTTCTCGCGAATCCCTACATCCCCACGCTTCGCCACCAGTGGTCTCGGGCAAGTTCGATACGCCAAAAGACCGGTACGGCCTCACCCCTGTTTGAGGTTGACTGAAGCTATCCGGTGCGAAGTATTTTCACGCAGGCTGTTCGCATGCAGCGCAGGTCACTCCCGTATTTTCTCTGATGTGCTCGCGCCTAAACGTATTTCGTGCTGTGCGCATCTCTCACCGAAAATGGCCGCGGATCACACAGTCCACCATCCTTAGAGACGCGTAGGACTGCATTGGTCCGTGGGCCATTGTTCTCGCCCGAGAGCACTGGTGGCGAAGCGTGGGGATGTAGGGATTCGCGAGAAGGAGGGTTTCAAGTGTCCGTCGTTCTAGCGAGCACCGTGCTACGTGGGAACCAAAAGCAGTGGTCTGCACGCTGGGGACACTTAATACAGATTGTGGAGAGGCGTTTTCTTTGCTTCGTTTCTTTGTCGCCGTTGGACAAAGAAATGAAGTGCCGCCACGCACAGTGGCTAATAGTGATAAAAAATATAGCCAACATACAACCCGCGCTAACGTACGCAGCAGCAACCCGGCACTGACCCCGACCGCCGCCGGTAGCACACATCCTAACCCCGAGTGCGAACGAAATAACTTGCGCTAACGAACGCAGCAACACCCCGGCACCGACCCCGACCGCCAAAACCCGTCCACCGGCGCGAGCGAAATCTCAAGGCCGCGCTGCGACCTCATCAAGGTGATACAGCAGGTCCGCCGGATCCTCATACACCCGCAATGCCCCCGAGCGCTCCAGTTCTTCAGTCCCATACCCACCCGATAACAAACCGACTCCGAGCGAGCGGCATCGACGCGCGGCCAGCATGTCCCAAATGCTGTCACCAACAACAACGGTATGCTCTATCGGCACGCTCAGCCGCTCCGCCGCCGCAATGAACAAGTCCGGATCAGGCTTCGCATATTTCACATCATCACGGGTGACGACCACAGCCTTCGCGGGATCGACGCCGAGCGCCTCCAGATTGACAGCAGCGGTTTCCATCCGACCACTCGTTGCAATTGCCCAGCGCGTGCCGGCTTGCGTCAGTGCGGCAAGCAACTCGCGAGCACCAGGCAACGGACAGACCTGGGCTCGCAGACGCTGATAGGCATCGGCGTGCGCACGGCGCAAGCGTTCCACGCGGTCCTCGCTAATCTCGCCATGCGTTTCCCGCAAAAGCTGATTGGTGAAAAGTCCCCCGCTCATGCCGATCTTGCGATGAATTCGCCATACCGACAACTCGATGCCTTCTGAATCCAACGCCTCCTTCCACGCTAAAACGTGCTGGTAGACGCTATCCACCAGCGTGCCGTCAAGGTCAAACAAGAATGATGTTTCGATTCGCATGATGCGCTCCGTTGGATAATGTTAGCTATGACCGCATGCGGCATTCCCGATGCTTTCCGTCTGACGCACGCCCCTTATGAAAACCTGCGCGCTCTAAACAATGCGCCCTCTTCGACGAACCGGTTCGGCTTGGCCGAAGACCGGTCGGTTGCCATTCGTGGTTGCATGATCGAGCAAATCGGCGTTGAACTCGCCGACATCTTTCGACCAGCCTCGCAATCTCACCGCTAAGCGAATGCCGTTGGGGACGCATCCGCACAATGCAAAGCGATATATCCGACGCGGGGAGGTGGCGGTCCGGTCCAGATGATTTCGAGCGCTTCAAGAGGTCTTGGGCAAGATAGCTTACGCCAAGCCGTGAAAGCGTGAGCCCTGATTGGGTACGATGCGGCGAAGGGCCGCGTAAATTGCGGCGCTTGACGAGTGACGCGGCACGCAATAAGTCAACCGCGGTCGGCCCAAAATAACCCGTCAGACCGTCAACCTGCTACAAGCGATAGTGTCGGCTACTTTCACAAGCCCATGACAGCAATCGCGAGGAGCTAAAGTCTAAGCGCCTGGTGCCCCGGACGCCCTTCTCTCCTTACGCGCCAAAACAAATTCGTTCGCCGCGCTGCAAAAAATCCATATTAAATCAATAGTCTGAAGTCAGACCGCACGATCCGCCAAAGACTCGCGCGCGTGTCTTATCCTCGTGGTTAAACGAACTCAAGTTCGTTAGCCGTCTGGAGCCAGCAAAATGGAATTCGGAACCGCGGACAAAATCCGCTAAGCTGGCAGTCGATTAACATCGGCCGCAGCGCCATCACAAGTGGCCGGGCGGACCTCGTACTACACAGGAGACTAATCCATGCATGATTCTTATATTGCGCATGTGCGCAGCACGCTCGATCAGATTCGCGCCGACGGTTTCTACAAGACCGAGCGCGTGATCGCGAGTCCGCAATCGGCTGACATCCGCCTCGCGAACGGCGACGGACGTGCTGAACTTCTGCGCGAACAATTACCTCGGTCTCGCCGACGACGCGCGCCTGATCGAAGCCGCCAAAACGGGCCTCGACCGCGACGGCTTCGGCATGGCGTCGGTGCGCTTCATCTGCGGCACGCAGACCGTCCACAAGGAACTCGAACAAGCGCTCGCCGCGTTCCTGCAAACCGACGACTGCATCCTGTACTCGAGTTGCTTCGACGCGAACGGCGGCCTGTTCGAAACCCTGCTCGACGAATCCGACGCCATCATCAGCGACGAACTGAACCACGCGAGCATTATCGACGGCGTGCGTCTGTCGAAGGCGAAGCGCTTTCGCTACAAGAACAACGATCTCGCCGATCTCGAAACGAAGCTGCACGAAGCCGATGCCGCCGGCGCGCGCTTCAAGCTGATCGCGACCGACGGCGTGTTTTCGATGGACGGCATCATCGCCAACCTCGCCGGCATCTGCGATCTCGCCGATCGCTACGGCGCGCTGGTGATGGTCGACGATTCGCACGCGGTGGGCTTTATCGGCGAGCACGGACGCGGCACGCCGGAGCATTGCGGCGTGCTGTCGCGCGTCGACATCATCACCGGCACGCTCGGCAAGGCGCTGGGCGGCGCATCGGGCGGCTATGTGGCCGCGCGCCAGCGAGATTGTCGAGTTGCTGCGGCAGCGCTCGCGCCCCTATCTGTTCTCGAACACGCTGACGCCGAGCATTGCCGCCGCCATCGCTGAAGGTGCTCGAACTGCTGGCAAGCGACGAAGGCGCCGCAACTGCGCGCGCGCGTGCGCGCCAACGGCGCGCATTTCCGCGCACGCCATGAGCGCGCTCGGCTTCACGCTCGTGCCCGGCGAACATCCGATCATCCCGGTGATGCTCGGCGACGCGCAGCTCGCATCGCGCATGGCGGACGCGCTGCTGCAGGAAGGCGTCTACGTGATCGGCTTTTCGTTCCCGGTGGTGCCGAAAGGCCGCGCGCGCATCCGCACGCAGATGAGCGCCGCGCATACGCCGGAGCAGATCGATCGCGCGGTGGATGCGTTCGCGCGCGTCGGCCGTTCACTGGGCATCATCTGAAACAGTCGAGGCGACACATGAAAGCATTGGCAAAACTCGAACGCGCACCGGGCCTCACGCTGACGCGACGTCAAGAAGCCTGAAGTCGGCCACAACGACGTGATGATCCGCATCACGCGCACGGCGATCTGCGGCACCGACATCCATATCTGGAAATGGGACGAGTGGGCGCAGAAGACGATTCCCGTGCCCATGCATGTGGGCCACGAATACGTCGGCGAGATCGTCGAGATGGGGCAGGAAGTGCGCGGCTTTGCGATCGGCGACCGCGTGTCGGGCGAAGGCCATATCACCTGCGGGTTCTGCCGCAACTGTCGCGCGGGACGCCGCCATCTGTGCCGCAATACGGTCGGCGTGGGCGTCAATCGCGAAGGCGCGTTCGCCGAATTTCTCGTGATTCCGGCGTTCAACGCGTTCAAGATTCCGCCGGAGATTTCCGACGATCTCGCCGCCATCTTCGATCCGTTCGGCAACGCGACGCACACGGCGCTGTCGTTCAACCTGGTCGGCGAAGATGTGCTGATTACCGGCGCCGGACCGATCGGCATCATGGCCGTGGCGATCGCGAAACACGTCGGCGCGCGCAATGTGGTGATCACCGACGTCAACGACTACCGGCTCGAACTCGCGCGCAAGATGGGCGCGACGCGTGCGGTGAATGTCTCGCGAGACATCGCTGCGCGATGTGATGGCCGAGCTGCACATGACGGAAGGCTTCGACGTGGGCCTGGAAATGTCCGGCGTGCCGAGCGCGTTCACCGGCCTGCTCGAAGCGATGAACCACGGCGGCAAGGTCGCGTTGCTCGGCATTCCGCCCGCGCAACATGGCGATCGACTGGACCCAGGTGATCTTCAAGGGGCTGGAGATCAAGGGCATCTATGGCCGCGAGATGTTCGAGACCTGGTACAAGATGGTCGCGATGCTGCAGAGCGGGCTCGATCTCTCGCCTATCCTCACGCACAGCTTTCCGGTCGACGACTATGAGCAAGCGTTCGCCACCATGCTCTCAGGCCAAAGCGGCAAGGTGATTCTGGACTGGACCGTTTGATTTTTTCGCTGCCGGGCCGAAGTCATGTGCATGCTTCAGCCCCGGCCACTACGTGCGCTACGCGCGCTCCAGCGTCGCTATCTCACGGACCACGACGAGCAGCATCGAAAGACTCGCACCGCTCGTCGCACGCAATTCCGCCAGCAGACGCCCATAACGTTCGACTGCGGCTTCTCTTTTCGCGCGCCAGTTTTCAACGATCACTTCCGGTCGTATCGATATCGCGCGTCTGCTCGAGCGCGCTGATCGTCAACGCACGTTTGAGGCGCGCCAGTTCCTCCAGCGCGGCGGCGCGAGCAAGCAAGTCCCAGTGCGTGGACGCCGGCAACGCCATCGCGCGCTCGGCGATCCAGCCGTAGTTCAGCAACGTGCCAATAGCGAAATAAACGCTCGCGACGACCTCCAGGCTGCGGCCGCAACTTGCCGCCACTTCAGCGCTGTCGAGCACCGCAGTCGATATCTCGCCGCTCGCCACCTGCGCCGCCAGCCGCTTCTGCCACGCCCGCCTCTTCCAGCACGCGACGCCGTTCGGTCCACTCGCGTCGAGTTCGCCGGCCGGCAACAACGCCGGCAACTGCGGGGCGAGCCTTTGCGCCGCGTCGCGACAACGCGCGACGCGTTCGGCCGCTACGCCTCGCCTCCTCCGTCGACACCTTCAAATGACGCAGGAACCAGAGCGTTGCGCCCTCCAGCAATCGCACGACCTCGACGAACATCCGCGCCTGCACTTCGTCGGCGACGCGATTGTCGAGCGCGTCGATATTGCGCCAGATTTCATTCAGATCGAATACGTCGCGCGCCATGATGCAGGCACGCACGATCTCGCCGGGACACGCATCGGTTTCCTCCATCAGCCGATGCACGAACGTGCAGCCGACCCGGTTGATCAGCGCATTGGTCAGGTGCGTAGCGAGGATTTCGCGCCTGAGCGGATGACGCTGCATGGGTTCGCTGTAGCGCGCCTGCAGCGGCAGCGGGAAGTAGTCGAGCAGCATGCCGGCGACGAGCGGGTCCTCCGGTACATCGGAGGCGAGCAGTTCGTCGTACAGCCACATCTTGCTGTAAGCGAGCAGCACGGCGCGCTCGGGCGATGTGAGACCTTGCTTGGCCGCCTGACGCTCGGCGATGTCTTCGTCCGAGGGCAGAAATTCGATCTTGCGTTTCAGCCGGCCCGCGCGTTCGAGCCAGCGCATCAGTCGCGCTTCGGCGTCGAGCATCTCGGCGACGTAGCGGTTCGCAATCGATAGCGCCTGGGTCTGCGCATAGTTATCCTTCAGCACGAGCAGACCGACTTCGTCGGTCATCTCGGCCAGCAGTGCGTTGCGCTGCTTTTCGGTCATCTCGCCGTCCGCTACCACAAGACCCAGCAGTATCTTGATGTTCACTTCGTGATCCGAACAATCCACGCCTGCGGAATTGTCGATGGCATCCGTATTGATGCGGCCGCCATGCTGCGCGTACTCGATCCGGCCAAGCTGCGTCACACCGAGATTGCCGCCCTCCGCCACCACCTTGCAGCGCAGTTCCGAACCGTTGACGCGCACGGCGTCGTTCGTGCGGTCACCGACCTGCGCGTGCGTCTCGCGCGCTCGACTTCACATACGTGCCCACGCCGCCGTTGTACAGCAGATGCACGTCCGCCAGCAGGATCGCGCGGATCAGTTCGTTCGGCGCAAGCGTCGCGGCGCTTATGCCGAGCGCGGCCTGTACTTGCGGTCGACAACGCGATGGTTTTCGCGGTGCGCGGGAATACGCCGCCACCCGCTGAAATCAGCGACGTATCGTAGTCAGCCCAGCTCGAACGCGGCAATGCAAACAGCCGCTCGCGTTCGTTGAAACTCACCGCGGTATCGGGGTTCGGATCGAGGAAGATATGGCGATGATCGAACGCCGCGATCAGCCGGATATGGCGCGAGAGCAGCATGCCGTTGCCGAACACATCGCCCGACATGTCACCCACACCCACCACAGTGAAATCCGTCGTCTGGGTATCGACGCCCATCTCGCGAGAATGCCGCTTGACCGATTCCCATGCGCCGCGCGCGGTGATCGCCATCTTCTTGTGGTCGTAGCCCACCGAGCCGCCCGAGGCGAACGCGTCGTCGAGCCAGAAACCATATTCGTGCGCGATGGCGTTCGCATAGTCCGAGAAGGTGGCCGTGCCTTTGTCGGCGGCGACCACGAGGTACGGGTCGTCGGGATCGTGGCGCACGGTGTCGGGCGGCGGCACGATCACGCCGGCCACGCGATTGTCCGTCACGTCGAGCAAACCTCGCAGGAACATCTGGTAGCACGCAACACCTTCCCGCGCATATGCCTCGCGGTCGGTGACCGGCGGCGGATTCTTCACGACAAAGCCGCCCTTCGATCCGACCGGCACGATCACCGTGTTCTTCACCATCTGCGCCTTCATCAGGCCGAGCACTTCAGTGCGAAAGTCTTCCCGCCGATCCGACCAGCGCAAGCCGCCGCGCGCAACCTTGCCGCCACGCAGATGCACGCCTTCCACGCGCGGCGCGTAGACCCAGATCTCGAACATCGGCTTGGGCTCCGGCAAGCCCGGCACCATCGACGGATCGAGTTTGAATGACAAGTAAGGCTTCGCACGACCTTCGTCATCCTTACGAAAATGATTGGTGCGTACCGTCGCGTTGATGACACCCAGGAACTGGCGAAGGATCCGGTCTTCGTCGAGATTCGGTACGGTGTCGAGCGCGGCTTCTATCTCGTCTAGCACCCGCTTCGTGCGGGTATCGCGGAGTTCGCGGGCTTCGGGGTTGTCCGAATTTACTGAACTTACCGAACCGGGAAGAGCCGGATTGAAGCGCACCAAAAACAGTTCGAGCAACTTGCGCGCGATCGCCGGATTGCCGGTCAATGCGCGTTCTATATACGCGTCGCTGAACGTAGATCCTACTTGCCTCAAGTACTTTGCGTAAGCACGCAGGATGGTGACATCGCGGGCGCCGAGTTGCGCGCGCAGCACCAGCCGGTTGAAACCGTCGTTCTCGACTTCACCGGTCCAGACGCTGGCGAATGCGTGCTCGAACAGCTCCTTGACGCGATCGATGTCGAACTCCACATCATCCGCAAGCTCCAGTCCGAAGTCGTGTATCCAGGCATGAGGCGCGCCTAGCGGTTCGATGCGGTAAGGCCGCTCTTCATCGACTCTCACGCCAAGATGCTCGAGCATCGGCAAGCTATGCGAGAGCGCGATCGGATCGCCGACGCGATACACCTTGAAGCGAAATGCGCGCGGCCCTGCTTCAATGGGCCGATAAAGGCTCATCGCGAGGCCGCCGGCGCGCACTTGCGTCTGCTCGATCAGTTCGATATCGCGCACGGCCGTACGCGCCGGATAGTCTTCGCGATAACCCGCCGGGAACGAATCGGCGTAGCGGTGCAAGAGCCGGTTGCCCTGCTCCTCGCCGAAACTATCGATTAGCGCGTCGGCGAGATCGTCCTGCCAGCGGCGTGCGACCTGCACGATGCGCTGTTCGAGTTCGCGCGTGTCGGCTTCGGGCATCGTGCCTTTATCGGCTCGCACCGTGATGTAGATACGCGCAAGCGGAGACTCGGAAAGCAGCGGCGTGAACTCGATGCTCTTGCCGTTAAACGCCTCCATCAGGACCTTCGCGATGCGTTTGCGCAGGTCCGTGTTGAACTTGTCGCGCGGCACAAAAACGAGGCACGACACGAAGCGGTCGAAGCGATCGCGGCGTATGAACAGGCGCGTGCGCTGATGTTCCTGCAAGCGCAGGACGCCAAGCGCGATATCGAACAAATCATCTTCGTCCGCTTCGAAAAGTTCTTCGCGCGGATATTGTTCGAGCACGGTCAGCAACGACTTATGCAGATGTCCTTTTGCCAGGAAGCCCGCGCGTCTGACGATGTTCGCGCATTTGCGCCGCACGATCGGGATCTCCGACGTGGGAACCAGATACGCCGTGGACGTGTACAGGCCGATGAAACGCCGTTCGCCATTCACCTTGCCATCCGGCCCGACGCGCTTCACGCCGACATAGTCCAGATAGCCCGGCCTGTGTACGGTCGCGCGTGAATTGGCCTTGGTGATGAAAATAGGCGCGGAGCCTTCAATGATCGCGGCAGCAGCCGGAGGCAATTGAGTGACGTTATTTGCTGCCGGCGGCCGCAGGCTTTCGCGCAGCAAACCTGAACCGGAGCCCGGCACGCCGCGCAGCGCGAACGCGCCGTCTTGCGTGATGAGTTCGTAGTCGCGATGACCCAGGAAGGTGAAATGATCCGCGACCATCCACTCCAGGAACGCGCGTGCCTCGACCCCGTCCGCGCTGGTCTCGCGCGCTTTCATTTCTACGATGGTCGAGCGCGCCACCTCAAGTATTTTCGGCCAGTCCTCAACCGATGCACGCACGTCGCCTAGCACCCGCGCGATATCGTTGCGCAGTTCCTCTAGTTTCGCGGCTTCGCCGCAGCGGTCCACTTCGAAATGAATAAACGATTCAAGGCGCGATTGCGGATCGCCGCCGTCGACGTGGCCTAACGCGATGCGCGTGATGGCGCCGCTTGCATCGCGGGAGACGCGAAACACCGGGTGGATTGCGGAGTGCATGGCGAGGCCGAGGCGGTTCACTGCCATGGTCACTGAATCGACGAGGAATGGCATGTCGTCGTTGACGATTTCCACGACCGTGTGGTCGGAGTGCCAGCCGTGTTGTTCGAGATTGGGGTTGTAAACCCTTAGGACCTCGCGGCCCGTCGCGAATTTTTGTGCTGTCTGCCAGTGCGCCATGGCGGCGCCGTAGAGATCGGCGAGATCGCGGTTCTGGATGTCTTCGGGGTCCGCGAGTTCGTAGTAGTGGCGCAGGAGCGGTTCGATGATGTTGAACGTGGGCTCGGGCAGCCGGGCCCGCGCGAAATCGACAACATCGTCAAGCAGGTGCGCTACGCGCTGTTCGTTTTTGGTAAGCATGGTGTTCTCCCGGGCAGCGAGCACGTTAGTGTGGTCGGATTATGCACCGGGAATCGGCGGGGTTCTTGTGCGTGCGCACAAATGGGGCGGTGGCGAGGGGGATGGGGGTGGGGGTCAGGAGGATGGGGGTTAGGAGATTGGTGGTCGAGGTTAATGCTGGGTTGCTGCTGCTTACGTTAGCCCGGGTTGCATGTTGGCTATATTTTTTATCACTATTAGCCAGGTTATTCCGTTCGCACTTCGGACCGTTGAGGGCAGGCTACTGGCGGCGGTCGGGGGTTAATGCTGGGTTGCTGCTGCTTACGTTAGCCCGGGTTGCATGTTGGCTATATTTTTTATCACTATTAGCCACTGTGCGTGGCGGCACTTCATTTCTTTGTCCAACGGCGACAAAGAAACGAAGCAAAGAAAACGCCTTCCCACAATCTGTATTAAGTGTCCCCAGCGTGCAGACCACTGCTTTTGGTTCCCCCGTAGCACGGTGCTCGCAAAACCACGGACACTTGAAACCCTCCTTCTCGCGAATACTTACATCCCCACGCTTCGCCACCAGTGCTCTCGGGCAAGTTCAATACTTCCACGAATTGGTATTGCCTCACTCGTATTTGGTTTGTGGCCGGCACAAAGGAGACATGGCGCGTAGTAGTTTCGGACGCGGGTATTCGCGCGTAGCGCGGGTATTCCACTATTTCTCTAGTCCACTTACCAAAGCGTTTGGCCGTGTCAGTCAGTGGCAATTTGGACTTGCCCGAGACCACTGGTGGCGAAGCGTGGGGATGTCAGGATTCGCGAGAAGGAGGGGTTCAACGCAGCGTGGTTCTAGCGAGCACCGTGCTACGCGGGAACCAAAAGCAGTGGTCTGCACGCTGGGGACACTTAATACAGTTTGTGGAAAGGCGTTTTCTTTGCTTCGTTTCTTTGTCGCCGTTGGACAAAGAAATGAAGTCCCGCCACGGACAGTGGCTAATAGCGATAAAAAATTTAGCCAACATAAAACCCACGCCAACGTACGCAGCACCAACCCAGCACTGACCCCCGACCACCGCCGGTAGCCCGCCCCTAAAAGAACCCCCGAGTGCGAACGAAAAAATATTGCCAACATTCGACCCGCGCCAACGTACGCAGCAGCAACCCGGCACCGACCCCCGACCACCGCCGGTAGCCCGCGCCCCAAAAAATCGAGTGCGAACGGCCTAAGCCCCAGGCCCCCCGCGCGAGCACCCCTCATCTCCTATTCGACCCTGAAACCACATCAATCCAAACGGCAAGCACCAAAATCCCTCCCTTAACGATCATCTGCCAATACGAATCGACATCGAGCATCGACATGCCGTTATCAAGGCTCGCCATCACCAGCGCCCCAATCAACGCGCCATACACCGTCCCAGAACCTCCCCGCATGGAGGTTCCCCCGATGAAACACGCTGCAATGGCATCAAGCTCGCCCATCGTCCCCGCCGACGGCGACCCCGCGGCAAGCCGCGCCGTATTGATCAGGCCGCCCAGCGCGCACATCAGCCCCATCAACGCAAAGATCATCAGCTTCACGCGATTGGTATTGACGCCCGACAACCGCGTCGCTTCAAGGTTCGAACCCACCGCATAAATGCGGCGCCCAAACACGGTCTGCGTCGCGATGTAGGTGAAAACACCAAGCAGCGCAAGCAGCAACAACACCGGAACAGGAATCCCGCCGTACCGGTTCAACGTGGTCACGAACGCAACCAGCACGAGCCCCGCTGCCACGATCTTCACGCCATCCTGCCAAAGCGGCACGACCGGCAAGTTGTAACGCTGGTGATTCTGACGCTGACGCACCGTCAGAGCCACAAGGATCACGAACAACACAAAGGCAAGCGCATTGCCCGCCAGGCGCGGCAAATAACCCTGTCCGATAAAGACCAAATGCTCCGAGGCGGGCGCGATCGTCGAGCCACCAGTCACGCCAAGCAGCACGCCCCGATACGCGAGCATGCCGCCCAGCCCGACTATGAACGAGGGCACGCGCAAATAGGTTGACCACCAGCCGTTGAACATGCCGATCGCAACACCGAGCAACATCACCGCGGGCACGGTGTACTGGATCGGCCAGTGATGCGAAACATCGAGAATGGCCGCCACGCCACCGAGCAAGCCAAGCAGCGAGCCAACCGATAAATCGATCTCTCCCGAGATGATGACGAACACCATGCCGCATGCAAGCATGCCGGTAATCGACATCTGCCGCAGCAGGTTTGAAAGATTTCGCGGCGTGACAAATGCGCCATCGGTGAGAAACGAAAAGAAGACCCAGATCACGGTCACGGCAAGCAGCAGCGCAAGCAATTTATATCGCGTGAACAGTTGCCTGAAGCGTTGCCCGGAGGAGGTGTGCGCGCTGCCGGTGGCGCTGCGCTTCGAAGACGAAGTGACGTCAGGTGTCATGCGACGCTCGCTGGAATAGGGGTTGCCTGAGATGCCGCGCCAATGGCAGCCGCCAGGATGTGTTCTTGCGTGAGCCCTTCGTTGATGAAGTCGCCGCGCAGTTCGCCCTCGCCTATCACCAGCACGCGGTCGCTTACACCCAGCACTTCATTGAGCTCCGACGACACCACGATGATCGACACGCCCCGCCGGGCCAGCGCGAACATCAGCTTGTATATCTCGAACTTGGCGCCTACGTCGACGCCGCGCGTGGGTTCATCGAGGATAAGAATGGCCGGGTCGGTAAGCAGCATCTTCGTCAGCACGGCCTTCTGCTGGTTGCCGCCCGACAAGCTGGCGATGGACAGCATCGGCGTGGCGGCGCGCACTGAGAGGCGCTTCATCTCGGTATGGATCGTGTCGAGTTCGGCGGCGGAATCAATGCGCCCGCCCTTGGCAAAACGGCTCAGCACCGCAAGCGTGATGTTATGCCCCACGCCAAGCTGCGGTACGATGCCATGGCGCTTTCGGTCTTCCGGGACCATGCCGATGCCGGCATCGATAGCATGGCCCGGCGTCTTGATCCTGAGCCGCTTGCCGTTCAGATAAACCTCCGCCTCGCTGATGCCGGGATACGCGCCGAAGATGGCCTGCATCAGCTCGGTCCGCCCGGCGCCGACGAGCCCGGCAACGCCGAGAATCTCGCCTTTGCGCAGCGAGAACGAAACGTTGTCCACGCGCTTTCGGCGCGGGTTGGTCACATCGAAACACGTGACGTTGCGCGCCTCGAAAATCACTTCACCAATGTCATGCGGCTCGCGCGGAAACAGGTTCTTGATTTCCCGGCCGACCATCATCGCGATGATGCTGTCAGTGCTCAAGCCCTTCATTGGCTGCGTGGCCACATGTTTGCCGTCGCGAATCACCGTAATGGTGTCGCAGATGGCCTCCACTTCGTCGAGCTTGTGCGAGATATATACGCATGCCACGCCGCGTTTTTTCAGGTCGCGCACGATATCTAGCAGGATTTTAATCTCACTCGATGTCAAGGATGACGAAGGTTCATCCAGAATCAGCAGCTTCGCGCGCTTGTTCAACGCCTTGGCGATCTCGATCAATTGCTGATGGCCGCCGCCGTAATTCATCACGGGTTGAGCGACGTTGATACCGCTGATGTTCAGTTCGCGCAGCAGTTCGTCGGCACGCTGATACATCGCCGCGTAGTTCATCCGCCCGCCGCGCAGCGTGATTTCGTTACCCAGGAAGATGTTCTCCGCCACGGATAACTGCGGCACAAGCATCAGTTCCTGATGAATGATGACAATGCCGGCGTCCTCCGTGTCGCGGATATTGGCCGCCCGCAAAAGCTCACCTTCCCAGCGGATTTCACCGTCCCAGGTACCGTGCGGGTATACGCCTGACAGGACCTTCATCAGGGTCGATTTGCCCGCGCCATTTTCGCCGCACAAGCCAACGCATTCGCCCGGCGCGACTACAAGGTCGATCCCGTCGAGCGCCTTTACGCCGCCAAACGTCTTGACGATGCCGTGCATTTCCAGCAGCGCGTTTGCCATGCGTTTTTATCCCGGACAATGAATCCGCGAAGGCCATGATCAGGCCTTCGCGCTTTTACGTGATGAAGCGGCTTAGTTTCCAGCCAGCTGGGCTTGTGTATAGAAGCCGTCCTTCACCACGGTTTCGACATTGGCCTTCGTCAGGAGCGTCGGCTGCAGCAACACGGTGTCGACTTGCTTCTTGCCGTTGTCGTATTTCGCGTTATAGGCGGGTTGCTGGCCTTTTGCCAGGTCGACAGCGAGTTTGGCTGCATCGCCGGCTATCAGCTTGAGCGGCTTGTAGACGGTCATGGTCTGCGTGCCGTCCATCAGGCGCTTGACTGCCGCGAGATCCGCATCCTGGCCGGAGATGGGTACCTTGCCTGCCAGCTTCTGCGCGGCAAGCGCCTGGATGGCGCCGCCGGCGGTGCCGTCGTTGGACGCGACGATGGCGTCGATCTTGTTGTTATTCGCGGTCAGTGCATCCTCCGTGATGCGCAGCGCGGTCGCAGCGCTCCATTCAGGCACCCATTGCTGGCCGACAATCTTGATGTCACCACGATCGATGGCCGGCTTCAGGATCTTCATCTGTCCTTCACGCAGCATCTTCGCGTTGTTGTCGGTCGGTGCGCCGCCAAGCATGAAGTAGTTGCCCTTGGGCTGCGCGTTGAATACGCCTTGCGCCTGCATTTCGCCGACTTTTTCGTTATCGAAGGAAATGTAGGCGTCTACATCCGCATCGAGAATCAGGCGGTCATATGACACGACCTTGATGCCGGCTTTCTTCGCTTCCGCTACCACATTACCCAGCGTCTTCGAATTGAACGGCACGATCACGATGACATCGACGCCGCGCGAGATCAGGTTCTCGATCTGCGAGATCTGGCGTGCTTCGCTGGCATCGGCGGACTGAACCGATACTTTCGCGCCCAGCTTCGTCGCGGCGGCAACGAAATAATCGCGATCGCGCGACCAGCGTTCTACACGCAAATCATCAATACAAAAACCAATCTCGGGCTTGTCCTTGCTCGCATGGGCCAGCGTCGGAAGCATGGACACACTCGCGAACATCGCTCCGCAGACGAGCGATCCCAGGACTGAACGGCGCATTGCAGACTTCATGTCTCACTCCTTCTTATGGTTGATTAGCCGATGCGTCTCCCTGCGCGGCCGGTCAGGGCCACGCATGTGCGAGAGAAAGGGACGTCGGCGGAATACTGCTTGCGCCGCGAATTCGTGTTCGCGGTCGTCGGTTTTACGAAAGGTCGTCTCTTGATTTTTTAGTTAGCCTGGCCTTCATTCACGCTTCACGCAATTGCGAAATCGGCCGGGCCGCCTAATGTTTTTCCACGGTTTTTCTATGGATGTTTTTCCAGGGATTTTTCCATGGATTTATTACAGCCAGCCCATCACCCGTAAATCGCCCGATTGACGATATTCTCGAGATACTCCTGCTGCCCGCTCGCATGCTGCGGGTTAACACGACGTCCAAGCGCGTCCATGGCAAGCGATTCGAGAGAGTAACCGCCGGAGAGAATCTTGCGGCCAAATTCGGTGTCCCACCCGGCATATCGCTGCTTTTTCAGCTCGGCCAGCTTGTCGTTCTCGACCAGCTTCGCCGCACGTTCCAGCGCGATCGCAATGACGTCGATAGCGCCGATATGGCCGAAGAAAAGATCCTCCGGCGCCACGCTCTGACGCCGCACTTTCGCATCGAAATTCATGCCGCCGGTGGAAAATCCGCCATGCCTGAGAATTTCATACAGCGCCAGCGTCAGCTCTTCGACGCTGTTCGGGAACTGGTCGGTGTCCCAGCCATTTTGCTGATCGCCGCGATTTGCGTCGACACTGCCGAAGATGCCCAGCGCGTAAGCCGTCGCGATTTCATGATGAAAGGAATGACCGGCGAGCGTGGCATGATTTGCCTCGATGTTCACGCGGATCTCATTCTGCAAACCGAACTGCGCGAGAAAGCCGTGCACCGTCGCGACGTCGTAATCGTATTGATGTTTAGTCGGCTCCTGCGGCTTCGGTTCGATCAGCAATGCCCCCTTGAAACCGGTCTTGTGCTTGTGCTCGACCACCATGTTGAGAAAGCGCCCGAGCTGGTCGCGCTCGCGTTTGAGGTCCGTGTTGAGCAGCGTGTCGTAGCCCTCGCGGCCACCCCACAACACGTAGTTCTCACCGCCAAGGCGATGCGTGGCTTCAAGCGCCTGGAACACCTGCGTGGCCGCGAAAGCGAACACTTCGGGGTTGGGACTGGTCGCTGCGCCGGCCGCATAACGCGGGTGCGAAAACAGGTTCGCCGTACCCCATAGCAGCTTGATGCCGGTTTCTTCCTGCTTGGCCGCCAGGTAGTCCGTGACGCCCTTGAAGTTGTTGACGTAGTGCTTGATGCTGTCGCCTTCGGGTGACGACGTCGGTGTCATGGAAGGTGTAATACGGCGCGCCCAGTTTCGAGAAAAATTCGAACGCCGCGTCGGCTTTCAGATGCGCCCGCTCTATGGCGTCGCCGGGTTGCTGCCACGGCCGGTGAAACGTGCCCTGCCCGAACATGTCCACGCCCGGCCACACGAACGTATGCCAGTAGCAGACCGCGAGCCGCAAGTGATCTTCCATGCGCTTGCCGAGCACGAGCTTGTCGCGGTCGTAGTGGCGGTACGCAAGAGGATTGTCGGACTCCGGACCTTCATAGCGCACGGCGGGCAGATGTTCGAAATACGACATGGACGTCTCCTTCTTTTAATGTGACCTCATGCTGCCAGCTTCATACTGCACCCAGCAATTGCGAAATCCGCCAGCGCTCATGGTGATTCTCGAGCTAAGTGGAAATCAGGCTGGCGGCTAGCCGTCGGCCGGGCCTAGAATCAGCAAACGCTAAAAAGCGGCTGCTGGAACATATAAATAAACGATAAACGCAAGGCGCATTGCGCCGCAACGGAGACGACGGTCTTATTGCTGCATTGCAGCGGCAAAGCCGCCCGGAGTTCGATGACACGACCACAGACCGCACAGACTTCGCACCGGATCGCGCTGCTGTTCAACGCGAACAAAGTGTACGACCGCGAGGTCATCACCGGCATCGGCAATTATCTGCTGTCCACGCGCGTGGCGTGGGATCTGTTCCTCGAAGAGGATTTTCGCTGCCGGCTGAACGGCATCGAGCGCTTCGAAGGCGACGGCATCATCGCGGATTTCGACGATCCCGCGGTGGCTGAAGCGCTCGGCGATTCACAATTGCCCGTGGTCGCCGTGGGTTCGTCTTACGCAGATGCCAGCGCGTTATCCGGCAAAGCTGCCCTATATTGCGACCGATAACGCCAAGCTCATGTCGCTTGCGTACACGCATCTGATCGGCGCGGGCCTGCAGCGCTTCGCGCTATACAGCCTGCCGGAAGCGCCCGAGAACCGCTGGGCGCAAGAACGCGAACTGGCATTCAAGGCGCTGCTTGCCGCCGACGGCCTCGAACGCCGATATTCATCGCGGCCTGCCGACCAGCGCGCCGGTCTGGAGCCAGGCGAGCGCGCAACTGACCTCGTGGCTGGAGAGCTTGCCGAAGCCCGTTGGCGTGATTGCCGTGACCGATGCCCGCGCGCGGCATTTGCTGCAGGCGTGCCTTATCTCCGGCATTCCCGTGCCCGAGCAAGTGGCCATCATTGGCATAGACAACGATCCGCTGACGCGCTCGCTTACCCGCATTCCGCTTTCTTCGGTGATTCAGGGCACCGAGGAAATGGGCCGAACCGCGGCGCATTTGCTGCATCAGATGCTGGGCGGCGCGCGCTTTCACGGCAGGCGCATTCTCGTGCCGCCGGTCGGCATCAACGTGCTGGAATCGACGCGTCATCAACCGGTATCGAGCCCCTATGTCATGCGTGCGCGCCACTACATCCGGCAGTACGCGTGTCAGGGCATCAAGACCGAACAGGTGGCCGACTACGTGGGCGTGTCGCGCTCTTCGCTCGAGGATTACTTTCGCCGCGAACTCGGCTGCACGGTGCATCAGGAGATCCTGAATCACAAACTCGATGTCGCGAAACAACTCCTCGCGCGTCACGATCTATCCAGCGCCGAAGTCGCCATCCGCTGCGGCTTCACCTCGCTGCAATACATGTACGCCGTGTTCCGCCGCGAACTGGACTGCACGCCGCGCGAATATCAGGAACGCCTGTCAGTCGCGTCCAGCGCTCAACCGGGCTGATCCCTCTTGCTTCATGAATCTCGCCGATATGCCTACCATCGTCCGCCCAGGCTCTGCCCGCGTAAGCGTTGAACGCTGGGGGACGTTGCCCGGCGGCGACGTTGCGCGGCTGTTCACGCTGCGCAATGTGCACGGCATGCGGGTTGCGATCAGCGATCTCGGCGCGACGCTGGTCTCGTGGAATGCCGCCGATCGCGCAGGACGCGTGGCTGATGTCCTGCTGGGTCACGACACGCCCGCCGAATACTTCGCCGGCCATGCGTATCTGGGCGGCGTGATCGGACGCTGGGCGAACCGTATTGAGAACGCGCGCTTCACGCTCGGCGGCGTCGCGTATTCGCTCGATCGCAACGAGGGCGACAACCTGCTGCATGGCGGCGCGGCGGGCTTTCATCGCGCGCTGTGGGACGCGCAGGAAGTCGATGGCGGGCTGGAACTCACGCATGAATCGCCGGAGGGCGACGCCGGATTCCCGGGTACGGTGTCGACCACCTTGCGCTACACGCTCGACGACGACGGCACGCTGACGCTTGCCTACGAAGCGGTATCGGATGCGCCTACGCCGCTCAATCTGACGAACCACGCATGCTTCAACCTGTCAGGCGACGATACCGCCGACATCCGCGGCCACGTCATTTCCATCGACGCCGATACCTTCTTCGAAGTCGATGCCGCGCTGATCCCCGAAGGCCGCGCGGAAGTCGCGGGCCATGCGTTCGACTTCCGCGCGAGCGCTCCGCTTGGCGCGCGGCTCGACTGGCCGCACGATCAACTGGCGCGTGCCGGCGGCTTCGACCATTGTTATGTCGTAGGTGAAAGCGGTGACCCGCTCAAGCCCGTCGTGCGGCTCTACGATCCCGGCAGCGGCCGCGAACTGACGATGGGCACCAACGCGCCCGGCGTACAGTTCTATACCGGCAATCATCTGGATGGCATCGTCGGACGGCATGGCCGGCGTTATGGCAAGCACGCCGGCCTGTGTCTCCAGGCCGGCGCGTTCCCGAATCAGGTCAACATGGCCGATGCCGGAAGCGTGATCGTGCGGCCGGGCGAACCGTATCGGCAGGTCACGTGGTATCGCCTCGATGTGCGGCATGGGGCGTGAGCCGCAGAGGCTTGTTTCAAGGGTTACGTCATGCCCTATTTCACAACGATGGTCCCGGTCATGTGCGGATGCAGCGAGCAGAAATACGCGATATGTTCCGGGTTTCACGAACGTCTGCGAGAACTTCTCGCCGGAATCCACTGGCGGTGATTTGAAATTGCGCGGCGTTGCATCGTTCGACTATGGTATGAGGGATGTCGTCGCGGTTCTCCCACGTCACGGTCGCCCCCGCTGCCACGGACAACTGGGCCGGAGTAAAAGAAAAGTTGTCGATGACCACGGTGGCCGCCTTCGGTACGTCCGCAAACGCGGGAGCCATAACAACCACTCGTTGCGTATCAGGACACGACACTGCTAAAGCGGGCCGGATGTGTGAAAGGAGTTTCATACGCTGAGCCTCCTGTCGACCACGGCCAACTGCGCCTTTCCCGGAACATAGTTCACGGTACGCACGCCCAGAAGCTTGCGCAGCGTATCGGCGGGGACTTTCATCGGACCGGGGCCTGGCGCCGAGCCCGGCGCGGGCTGTGGAAAGGCCGTGGACATCGCCGTATAGAAGCTGATCTCGCCCTCAACCTTTTGCGCGACCTGATGAATGTGGCCGTTGAGCACCGTCACGGAGCCGAAGCGTTTCATCAGGCTCATGGCGCGTGCGCTGTCATCGGTGCCCCAACCCCACTCCGGATACAACGACCACAACGGGATATGCGCAAACACCACAATCGGTGTGCTGGCCGTGCGCGCGTGCAGATCCTGTTGCAGCCAGGCGAGCTGCTCATCGCCGAGAAAACCCAAGCCGCCGCCCCGCAAATTCAGCACGTTGGTGAGGCCGATGAAATGAACGCCGCCTTGGTCGAAGCTGTACCATTTCTTATCCGATGGCTTTGAGAAGCGTTCGAAATACGAGTTGCCGTCGTCGACCAGAACATCGTGTTCGCCCGGTACGTAATGCACATCGAGCCCGGCGCTCTTGATGATTTGCGTGGCGGTATCGAACTGGCCGGGCTTTGACAGATGGCTGATGTCGCCGGTGTGAATCATGAACGCGGGTTTCTCCGATGACGTCCGGATCAAGTCGACGGCTTCTTGCAGGGTGCTCGCCGGGTCGAGGTTCGGGTCCTTGCTGAAGCCGATGTGACTGTCGCTGATCTGCACGAAGCTGAACGCATGACGATCCACTTCAGCAGCTTGCGCGGTGCCTCCCAGCAGCTTCGAGCCGGGTACGCCGCCGCTCATCGTCCAGAGCATGCCGGCACCGGCCCATGCCATGCAGGTCAGCGCCGTGCGTCGTCTGGCGCCGTGTTCATCGAGCGTTTCAGATTGCGGGGTCTTTATGTCGAAGTCGGGCATGGTGGGTTCCTTATGGTCGTCGTGGATGGGCTTGACAGCCCCATGCCCATCAAACTCAGGGACTCCCCGCTTTATTCCCTGCTAAATTTTTTCGGCAAAGGCGCTCGATCGGGAATAAATTGGCGATCAGAGCCGGTAAGTAAGGTTGAGTGCCGAGCGTGAATTGAGTGCCATGCTTAAGTTGAGTGCCATGCGCGTTCGCGCAACCGGCGATGTTATGGAGAACCCCGATGGGGAAGGCGCTGCCGAACCGTTTCGATGAGGTGATGCTGCCGCATCTGGATGCGGCGTATAACCTTGCCCGCTGGCTGAGCGGCAGCGCCACCGACGCCGACGATGTCGTGCAGGAAGCGTTTCTGCGAGCCTTTCGTTTCTTCGATGGCTACCAGGGCGACAACCCGCGCGCCTGGCTGCTGGCGATCGTGCGCAACACGTGGTTCACCGAATGGCGCAAGCAGCGTCATAGCGCGGAGGCCACGCCGTACGACGACTCGCTGCACGTTGACGATCAGCTTCCCGGCTGGTCCGATGAAAGCGGCGACGACCCTGAGAAGCTTGCGGTCCGCCAGGATGAGACCGAACTTGTGCATCGGGCATTGGCTACGTTGCCTGTGGAATTTCGTGAGGTGATTGTGCTGCGTGAACTGGAGGACATGAGCTACAAGGATGTAGCGGCAGTAGCGGGCATACCGCTTGGCACCGTCATGTCGCGGCTTTCACGTGCGCGGCGCTTGTTATGTACGGCCGTGCGGGTGGCTCGGGGCGAACCGGAGCAACCTGCCATTCGTCTGGTAAAGGCACCGTCCGGCGGTTCGGAGGAGTCCAAGCGTGGAAACTAAACCCAACTCAACGCTCGGTGAGAAGCTGCGCGACGGCTCGCTTTACGAGCGGGCTCCATCGTCGCTGCGGGCACAAGTGCAGGCGAGGCTTACGGAACAGGCGAAGAAAAAACGCCCGTCGCCGTGGAATTGGTCGTGGCGCGCGGCCGGGCTGCCGTTTGTCGGCGGTGGTATTGCGGGGATTGGTCTTTGCTCGCTGGTGTTCATGGCGGTGTTGCTGATGCAGCGGCCATCCGGTCCGGGTGGGCTGGAGCAGGAGATTGTCGCGAGCCATGTGCGTGCGCTGATGTCGTCGCGGACGATGGATGTGCTGTCGAGCGATCAGCATACGGTGAAGCCGTGGTTCAATGGCCGCATTGATTACGCACCGCCGGTGGTCGATCCTCAGGCGAAGGGTTTTCCGCTGGTCGGCGGCCGGCTTGATTACGTGGATCATCGGCCGGTTGCTGTCATGATTTACCGGTACCTTAAGCACCCTATCGATTTGTATGTTTTTCCCGATGAGCATGGGAAGGGTGCTTCGGTATCCTCTTCTTCTGCGACGCCGCTTGTTACGCAGTCGAGCGATGGTTATTCGTTGGCCGAATGGCGGCAGGATGGGATGACTTTCTGGGCGATTACCGATGCATCGCCGGTGTATGTGAAGAAATTCGCCGATGCGATCAGGGAGGGGGTGAGGCAGTAATGGGGCTGATCTGCGCGGGGCTGGGCATGGGGAGCTGGAAGGGTTAGTGCTGCCTACGCCTGCGCGCGGTTTATGTTTTCTGGATTTTTTAGCACTATTAGCCAGGTTGTTTTCGTTCGCACTCGGGCGGGGTTTTGGGCGCGGGGTGATGGTCGGAGGTCAGGGTCAATGCCGGGTTGCTGCTGCTTACGTTAGTTCGGGTTCAATGCTGGCAATATTTTTTATCACTATTAGCCACTGTGCGTGGCGGCACTTCATTTCTTGGTCCTTCGGCGACAAAGAAACGAAGCAAAGAAAACGCCTCTCCACAAACTGTATTAAGTGTCCCCAGCGTGCAGACCACTGCTTTTGGTTCCCGCGTAGAACGGTGCTCGCTAGAACCTCGGATGTTTGAAACCCTCCTTCTCGCGAATTCTTACATCCCCACGCTTCGCCACCAGTGCTCTCGGGCAAGTTCAGTGCGCCCATGAACTTGTGCGGCCTGACCCGTATTTGCGGTTGCCGCAAGCTATTCGGTGCGTGGTGATTTAAGGGGCGGTTGTTCGCGCGTAGCGCGGCGGCATTCCACTATTCTTCTGGCATGCTGGTGCCCAAACGTAATGCACGCTACGCGCACCCCACGCCTAAACGGTCACGCGGATCACTTAGTTCACCAACCTCAAATACGGGTGGGGCCGTAGAAGTTCGCGGGTCCACCGTTCTTGCCCGAGAGCACTGGTGGCGAAGCGTGGGGATGTCAGGATTCGCGAGAAGGAGGGTTTCAAGTGTCCGTGGTTTTGCGAGCACCGTGCTACGCGGGAACCAAAAGCAGTGACCTGCACGCTGGGGACACTTAATACAGATTGTGGGGAGGCGTTTTCTTTGCTTCGTTTCTTTGTCGCCGTTGGACAAAGAAATGAAGTGCCGCCACGCACAGTGGCTAATAGTGATAAAAAAATCAGATCACATATAACCCGCGCTAACGTAAGCAGCACCAACCCAGCGCCGACCCCGCCCCACCCCCGCCCCGAAGGCCCGTCGGGAGACTCCCCTGGCGTTGCGAAAACCACTCAGTATTACCCACGACTTCCTTTCGAAAGTATTGTAATAAACCTGGATGTCGACTGCCTGGCCGCTTGGTATGACGCTTGCATGATTAACTTGTAACGATCGGAAAAATGCCGCGCGATGTCTGTAGTGGCGCTTCGCATCGAACTGATTTAGCGTTCAGGTGTGTGGCATGAAAGCGTCGCACAGCGTGACCGATCGTGGTTTTCCGGGCGCGAAATGCCGCAAGAATTACTTCATTAAAGTCGGGAGAAACGTCGTGAAACGCCTGAAGTTTTGCTTGCCGCTGGCGGCGGTGGCGCTTGCAGCAATCAGTATCAGTGGACCGGCGAACGCGACACGCGTCGTTGTCGGCGTCGGAGTGGGAGTGCCATTTGGAGCGCCTTATTACTATCCGTATTATCCTGTCGCGCCCGTTCCCTATTACTACCCGCCGGTGGTGGCCGTGCCGGCACCCCCAGTCAATTACGTGGAACAGGGGCCGGCGCAGGGTCCCGGCCAATCGGCTGATGCTTCCGGGCTGCCCAGCGGTTCCTGGTACTACTGCGATGCTTCCAAAGCCTATTATCCGTATGTCAGGGAGTGTCCGGCCGGCTGGCGTCCAGTCGCACCCCAGCCCGGTCCAGCCCAGTAACCATTGAACGGAAGATCACAGCGTCATGAAGCACTCAAGACTTGCATTAATCGTTTCAATGGGAATCTCACTGGGCATTCTCGGCGCATGCGCCGTCGTGCCGAGCGGACCAAGCGTCATGGCCCTGCCCGGCACCGGCAAGAGCTTCGATCAATTCCGCGCGGACGACACCTCGTGCCGTCAGTTCGCCGTCGGACAGGTCGGCGGCGTGTCGACCAATGAGGCCGCGGCAAACAGCGCAGTGGGCAGCGCGGCGGTTGGCACCGCGCTCGGCGCCGCAGCCGGTGCAGCGTTCAACGGGGGTACTGGCGCCGCCGTGGGTGCGGGCGTCGGCTTGTTGGTGGGCAGCGCATTCGGCGTCAACGCCTCGCAAGGTTCGGCTTACGAGGTACAGCGCCGCTACGACTACGCGTACCTGCAGTGCATGTATGCGGCCGGCGACCGTGTGCCGATGCGCGGCCACATGACGAGCACAGCGCCGGCAGGCGCCTATTCGACGCAAAGCCTCCCGCCGCCGCCTCCGCCGGGGATGCCGCCGCCACCGCCGCCGGGGTATTGAGCGGTTTTAGCCGGGGAGTTCTCGCGCGGTGCTAAAGGGTTCGGGTCGGGGTCGGGATGGTGCTGCGTACGTTAGCGCGGGTTTAATGTTGGCAATTTTTTTCATCACTACTAGCCGCTGTGCGTGGCGGCACTTCATTTCTTTGTCCAACTTAAGTGTCCCCAGCGTGCACGCCACCGCTTTTGGTCCCCGCGTAGAACGGACCTCGCCAGAACCACCGATGTTTGAATCCCTCCTTCGCAAATTCCGACATCCCCCCTCTTTGCCACCAGTGCTCTCGGGCAAGATCGGTACGCCCCGCAGACGGGTACGGCCGCACCCTTCCGACAGCACACTCCCAACCCCGAGTGCGAACGCAAATAACCTGCTCAGGTGGGAAAGTCAGTCGATTCCGACAACTCCTTCCAGGTCTCGGTTTCCTGCGTGACATAGGCATTCTTCTCAGCGATGGCTTTCAGCGTGTCGGTACCAAGAGGAAGTCGCAACGGAGGCGTTTTTGCGTCGACCAGTTCAACCATGGCCGCCGCCAGCTTGTCGGGATTTCCCGGCTGGTTGTGGTTCAGGCTTGCTGCGACCCGGCGAACATTTCCCGACGTCTGGTTGTAGTCTTCGATCACCTCCCGAGCGACCACGAGCGACGACTTGTCCAGAAAATCCGTACGGAAGTATCCAGGCTCCACGACCGTTGCGTGGATCCCGAGCGGCTTCAGCTCTGCGTATAGTGCCTCCGTCAACCCTTCGACAGCAAACTTCGTTGAACTGTAGGCACCGAATCCAGCACCTGCCCGATAGCCGCCAATGGACGACATATTGATGACGTGGCCGGATCGCTGCGAGCGCATCACCGGCAGAACTGCGCGCGTTATATTCAGCAATCCGAATACGTTGGTGTCGTACATGCGGCGCACGTCGGCATCACTGGACTCCTCGATGGCGCCCAGCAAGCCGAAGCCCGCGTTGTTGACCAGAACGTCGACACGGCCGAATTTTTCGACCGCGGCTTCGACCGCGCTCTTCGCCTGTCCTTCGTCTGTCACGTCCAGTGCCACGGGCAGCAGTGCTGGCGAGTCACCGAGTTGCTCGGCGATCGTTGCGATATTCCGACCGGCGGCGACCACCGCATTGCCGTCAGCCAGGGCGGCTTTGGCGATAAGCGCCCCCAGGCCGCGCGACGCGCCGGTGATAAACCAGACACGCTTGAAGCTATTTTTCGTTTTCGTGACATCGACCATGATGTTTCTCCTACGCTTGAGGTGAAGGTGAACGAATAATAGACCTTGACACCAAGAAGACCCCGGTCAGAGGCAATTGCATTGATAACAAGCCAGGCAATGGCGAATTCCGGTTAGCTACAGGGCGAGAGAATCGCGCCAATACAATTTCTCCCGAGGAACAGTTAAGTCAACTTTTAAGTGAGTCAACAGACTACTCCCCATTGTCCTAACCTACCTGCTAATTGGAGTAGTCGATGACGGCCGCATCACACCGCATCCGGCTCGACCAAAAGTGGCATGAGTGCTGCCGGCACGGTCGTCCATGATGCAGATAGCTACGAGGAATCCGTGGCATTGCTCAGTTATGCCAACTGCCAGGCTTTTTGACGGCTGATGCGCCACCGTCAAGCACATGCTTCGCGGAGAGCGCAGCAAGGGGCGGCGTCGTTTGTTTCAGGCATCGTCGATCTTCACGAGCGGCGACGTCGCATCAATGGTCACAGAAGATCCCGGCTCGTCCCTATTGCTCGCGCCGGTCGCATCACTGCAGCTCTTCCAGGATAGTACTGATCTCCGAGACTCCGATTGGAGGCAATCGAGTGTCTTCGGTGAAACATAGTATTGGAGCGTCATGCAAGCAATGCCCAGGTGCGCGTCCTGAATCGTCCGCGCACGACAACTGATTTGAGCAAGGCTTGCTTCCGCTCTATTATCGTCGCGGAGAATACGGGCATTGCAGTTAGCCGTGCGCGCATCCTCCTTGGTGACGGGTCTATGCAAGCAAATACTTGACCTAAGGTCGCGGTCCCGCTGGTTAGGCTGCAGGCGCCGTTCGGCAAGTCGCTGCGCGTGTCCTATGATCTATGACGGTAAATCTCCGGCAATGATTTTTCGCTGGTACAACCCGCTGTTACAACCAATATGCATCGCTGGAAAAAACTCGCGAGCATTGACTCGAGCGTGAGGGATTTCTCATTTTCAATCCGATAATTTTTGTGAGTTTCCACGCGTTGATACTGCCCCTCCGGCGAACCCGGTGCGATTCGCCCTGCTCTTCATGAATGCTTTGAATTGATTGTTCGCACGCAAAAGCGCCGAAAACGGAGCCTTGCGAAGTTGCCTATCATGCAGCTTGAGAAGCGCGGAAAAGTTCTGGTAGCCGCGATCGTCAAAATACCACTCATCGGTGGTCCGACCGGCCTTAATACATCTTGCGAGAATGTCTTCACTTTTCGAAAACGCCTCGCGCGACATTGATCCGTATCCTGCATCCGCCAGGAAAAAAGCGATGATCATCGCTGTGGCAAGTGCCTGGGCGGCGCCGACATAACCGCGGCCCAATCGCAGGGCTTCCAGTGAGACGTGATACCGCAGGGACATGGCATCGGCCGATGCGCGGTTTATCGGCAAGGAGAGTAGCTTGTTGTGCGACCGTTTGCCTTGCCTTGATCCTGATCCTGGGCCCGGTCGCTCAAATACGGGTGTCAACATGTCTAGAGTACTTTAGATGTGCTGTAGCTACGCAGCATTGGCGACGCCAAGCCGGCGTCCAAGACGCCGAAAGCGCAGACGTCCTGACGGTCAAGGCCCGAAACTGTTCGAGCACCCACGACATCGAATAATCAAGGCACCGCTTCTCTGTTTGATATTCTTGAATATTCTAGGTGAGCATCAAAGTCAGAGACAAGTAAAAAGGTGGTAAAGAAAGAGACCCTTCGCGGTAAGAGAGGTTGGTATAAGGCCGGCCGGAATGGCGACGTCGCCGACAGAAAAAATGAAAGCGGACGGCCGCGCGTGCGTTCAAAGATCGCTTGACTTGGGAATGATCACCGCCTGCCCGCGAGCCGTGCCATGCTCGTCGAACAGTTGCCAGAGCGTGGCGTCTTCAATCATGAATCGTTTGCCGGTTTTCGTGACGCGTATGCCTCGATACCCCGACGAATAGCCTTCGCGCGCAACGCGGTCAAGAAACTGTTGCCGTTCCTCGCGATTAGGAGCTTCTGCCGACAGGCGTGAAGGAAGGCGGATTATCTCCTCCCAGGAGTATTCAAAGCGTTTCTGCACAGCCTTGTTTCCATACATGAAGATGGGATCTGCGTCGGACGTGTGGGCGAGAATTCCGAACGGGGCATCTTCGTACAGCCATTTCGCCGCCGCCTGGGTGCTCAATCCCTCGGGCACCAGAGAACGCCCGAGCAGACGCTCGTAGCTCTGCGTGAGCAGCTTGAAAAATGCGGGGTCTTCGTACAATTCCATAAAACAGTTCCTTCGAAAAAAGTGCTCGAAATGATTTCACCAATAATTCAATGCGCAGGATTCTTTAGAGAAAAGTCCATCGGACAGGATGTTTGTTCCGCATGCGCGGTGCTTTCATCTTCATCGAATTCCACTGGTTGAGTATGACTCGGCGGCTGACCGGTTCGTTCATTGCTAAGGGACACCATGATGGTTTGGAGCCACACTATTAAACATAGCGAGAATGCGGTGATGCTTCAACCGACATTTCCTGTGAGCTCAATTGAGCTTTTCGTGAAGCGTATGCCGACACCGTTGACCCCGACGCCGCGTCGCGCGCGACCGCCGTGCTCCAGATGGACCCGCATGACCAATCTGCAAGCCGGCGAAGTGTCCGAAACCCGCATCCAGGCGAAACCGTCTTGGCTGAAATAAGCCATGCCGCTCGCCGCGCCAGTTGCCCGGAAAGCTTCCGGTTCGGACCTTACATCTGCTCCGGAAACAGCTGGCAAAAGAAGGCTCTGGTTCCGCGTGTCAGGTTCCGGGGTTGAGGGCGCAGAAGATCTGCTTCACCCACCAGTACCTTTGCATACAGCGCCTCGTAGACGCGTTTAACCACACCGGGCGCAACCATCTCGCGGTCGTATCCCGGCGCGATGCCGATCAGCTTCCATCCCAACGCTTCAAAAGCCAGTTGCACATGCGGGATCTTCAATGTTGCCATTCCATAGATCATCCCCATACCAATCTGCCGCCCGATGAACTCGGCAAGCATGATGCACCTGTGGCCCAGACGTACGCCCCGATGCTCCGGGGCAACCACAGCCAGACGGGCATAAAGGGCCAGCGTGTCGTGATCCCGCTCGCAGGAGAACAGGCCCGCCAGCTCCTCGCCTGCCTTGATCAGGACGACGAGGACATCCTTTTCGGCTTCGCCGGCGAGAAAGACCTTTTCGCCGAGGAAGTCATCCCGTAGATAAACGCTTGCACCGCCGACGCTAATATCCGGAAACCATCCCCTGATCGAGTCAACAACCTTGGAGATATCCGAACGCTTCAGCAGTTCAAAGCGATAGCCGTCAGGAAGCGGCACCCTGGCAGTCATCTCGTCGACATTGGCCCACTTCATCATGCTGCCTCTTGCTCTCGTAGTCCAAACGCTTCAGCCATCTGCCGGCGAAGAACGAACTTCTGAATCTTGCCGGTCACGGTCATAGGAAAGCCGTCCATGAATGCCACGTATTGTGGAACCTTGTAATGCGCGATCCGGCCACGACAGAACGCCCGGATCTCTTCCGCGTCAGCCTGAGTTCCGGGACGCAGGACAATACAGGCGCACACCTGCTCACCGTATTTCGGATCGGGCACACCGACGCATTGCACGTCCTGGATCTTCGAATGGCCGTAGAGAAATTCCTCAACTTCACGCGGGTAGATGTTTTCGCCACCCCGGATGACGATGTCCTTCAATCGGCCAACGATTCTGCAATAGCCTTCATTATCGATAGTGGCCAGATCTCCGGTATGCATCCAACCGTCTTCGTCGATTGCCTCTGCCGTTTTATCGGGATCGCCCCAGTAGCCAAGCATCACCGAGTACCCGCGAGTGAGCAGCTCGCCCGTTTTGCCGCGCGGTAGAGTACGCCCCTCTTCGTTGGCAATCCTGACTTCAACGTGAGGCTGGACTCGTCCGACCGTCGACACACGCCGTTCCTGCGGATCGTCGACTGAACTCTGAATGGAGATCGGCGCGGTCTCGGTCATGCCGTAGGCAATTGTCACCTGCCGCATATTCATCCGATCGATTACGCGCTTCATGACTTCTACCGGACACGGCGACCCCGCCATGATGCCGGTGCGCAGCGTGCCCAGGTCGTACTGCTCGAAATCCGGGTGATCGAGCACAGCGATAAACATGGTCGGCACGCCATGCAGCGCGGTGCATCTCTCCGTCTGAACGGTCTCGAGCACACTCTTCGCGTCGAAGCTTTCGCCTGGAAGGACCATTGTCGAGCCGTGCGTCGCGCAGCTCAGATTGCCGATCACCATACCGAAGCAATGATAAAGGGGCACCGGAATACATAGCCGGTCGCGACTGGTCAGATTCATCGCTTCACCAACAAAAAAACTGTTGTTGAGGAGATTTCGATGGGTCAGCGTCGCGCCCTTCGGTGACCCGGTCGTACCGGACGTGAACTGAATATTCACCGGATCCTCGCAGCGCAGTGTCGTGCCGAGAGCAGCAAGCTCAAACAGATCGTCTTCGCTTGCCGGCGCGAGAAGTTCGTCGAAATTCATCATGCCCGCGCTTACCCGACTGCCGAGCCGGATCGCCAGCCTGAGTTCGGGCAAGCGCGCGGACTTGAGTTCACCGGGGGCGCATGTTACGAGTTCAGGCGCCAGCTCGCGCAGCATCTCAATGTAGTCAGTGCTCCTGAAGCTCGGCGCCATGATGAGCGCCTTGCAACCCACCTTGTTGAGAGCGTGCTCCAGCTCTGCGTGACGATAAGCAGGATTGATATTGACGAGGATCAGTCCCGCTTTTGCCGTGGCGAATTGCGTCAAGACCCACTCGGCGCAATTCGGCGCCCAGATACCGATGCGATCGCCCGGCGCGAGGCCGAGCCGCATCAACCCGACCGCAAGGTTGTCGACCCGGCGTGCGAGTTCCCGCCAGGTCCATCGCACGTTCTGATGGGCGACCACCAGCGCTTCGTTATCGGCATGCTGCTCGACAATCCTGTCGACATACGCGCCAATCGTTTCTTCCGACAATGGTACGTTCGTCGCGCCGCTTACGTAGCTGTAGCCGGAGCCTTGATTCATTTCCATGACCATGCCCCGTGCTAGTACCCGCCGCGATACGCGCTGGTCGTCGTGGGTGTGTGCAGCGCGCTCGAACCCGTCGGCAACGCGATATTGGGCGTGGACAAAGAGGTCGGCGACGCAATCGTGCACGGCCCGCTGCATGCACCCTTGCTGTTCACCGACACGTCCGTGTCAGCGACTGAGGCGATCATGTCCGCGCTCACGGCCGGCTCGTCGGCAAGAGCGACGGAATTGATCACGATAAAGCCGGCGAATGCGGCACAAATACGCAAAGAGATGCTCATTTCAGTTTCCTCGTTCAGGGTTCGTGAGAAATACAAGCCACGCCCGCAGATGAATCGATCAACGGATGCTGTCAGGCAATGGCAGCGGCGCGTCTTGTGAGCCTCTTATTGCGAGAGCTGTGCCAGGCGTGGGGACGCACGCCGAAGGAGATGCTATGTATTTGAAAATCCAGGATTTTTTGACGCAGATAACCGCACTGAGGCGCCGCTTTCGCCGCCCGCCGGCACGTGCCTTCACGATCGATCTTCGGGACTTTCCCGAAATCTCGGGACTCGTCAGGCCTTCCTCTTGATGGCGAGCCGCTTCATGCGCGACTCCAGCGTCGTGGGTCTGAGCCCGAGGCGCTCGGCTGCGCCGGCCTTGCCGCTGACGCGCCAGCCGGTCTGTTCAAGGACGTCGAGGATGTGAGCCCGCTCCGCTTCATCAAGGGTCATGGGACCACGAGCCGTCGGCGTGACACTCCCGAACCAGTCGCCGAGCGCGAGCTCGCTGCCTTGCGTGAGGATGACGGCGCGCTCTATGACATGCTGCAATTCCCGCACGTTTCCCGGCCACCGATAGCCCAGAAGCACGCTTAACTTCGCTTCGGGGACGACGTCGATGCGCTTGCTGTATTTCGCTGCATAGCGGCACACGAAATAGGCGACCAGCGGCGCAATGTCTTCCGTGCGCTCGCGCAGTGGCGGCAGCGCAATAGGGAATACGTTGAGACGGTAGTAAAGGTCCGCGCGAAACCGCCCTGCCGCTGATTCGTCGGCCAGATTCCGGTTGGTGGCCGCGACTATGCGCACATCGACCTTCTGCGTCCGGGTACCGCCAAGGCGTTCGAATTCACCGTCCTGCAGTACCCTCAGGAGCTTGGCCTGAAGGTCGAGCGCGAGTTCGCCGATCTCATCGAGGAACAGCGTGCCGCCGTCAGCCAGTTCGAAGCGGCCCGCCTTGCGCGCGACCGCGCCAGTGAACGCGCCCTTCTCGTGCCCAAACAGTTCACTCTCGATGAGGTTCGCCGGCAGCGCCGCGCAGTTAAGTTTGACGAGCGGGTTGCTGCTGCGTCGGCTCTTCCGGTGGATCGCCTGAGCAATCAGTTCTTTACCGGTGCCCGTCTCCCCGGTCACGAGCACAGAAGCATCAGTACCCGCGACTTGACGCACCTGCTGCATGACCTGGTGCAAGCCGGCCGCGCCAACGAGCTCTTCGCCGGCCTCGACTTCGCGCAATTCTTCCTGCAGGCAGAGATTCAAACCACGCAACTGACCCACCTCGGCTTCGGCCTTCCTGCGTTCTTCGATATCGCGCAGGATCAGCGTGTAGATCGCCTTGCCACCGGCTTCCGCGCACGAGAGGCTGGCTTCGATCGGGAACGACTCGCCGTCGGCACGCACGGCGCTATGCCCTTCCGGCACCCAGATGGGTGCGGGTGGCTGCGCGCCACTCATGTAGTCACCGAGCATGCGGCAAAGATGCGGCGAAAGAAACTGCCCGCACTGCCGGCCCACTGCAGCGCTCTGAGCGCAGCGAAAGACTCGTTCGGCAGCACAGTTGAAGAGCGTGATGCGGCCTTCGTGATCGAGCGCAACGATTGCGTCCATCGCCGATTCGATGATCCTGGACAGTCGCTCCTCACTCTCCTGTAAGCGCTGTTTCAACTGCTGCAACTCTAGATGGGTACTCAGGCGCGCGAGTACTTCTGCATGCTGGAACGGCTTGGTAATATAGTCGACCGCACCGAGTTCAAGGCCCTTCACCTTGTCGACGGTGTCGGTGCGGCCGGTCATGAAAATAACGGGAATGTCGCGGGTTGCGGGATTCGCCTTGAGCTGCCGGCAGGTCGCGAATCCATCGAGCCTCGGCATCATCACGTCGAGCAGGATGAGATCCGGTCGCACGTAGCTCAGTTGCTCAAGCGCGCTTTCGCCGTCTTCAGCGACCGCGACCGCGAAGCCGTCGCTGCTCAGCAGATCGAGCAGAATGGAGAGGTTGGCCGGCACGTCTTCCACGATGAGGATCAACGGTCTGCCGACGCCGGGCGAACTCATGGCGGGTTTCATGTCGGAACTCATGGTGCGCCCGCAAGACTCTTGAGCCACCGGCGCAGCTCCTTCATCCGGTATGCCTCGCCCAGTGTCCGGATCCGGACGGCAAGCGGCGCGTAGGCCGGATCGGCCGCCTCCAGTTCATTTGCTTCTCGCAAGAGTTGCCGGATGTCGCCGCGGGAAGCGAAATCGATGAGCCTGTCGAGGTCTTTGGTGGAAGGCGCGGTCAGCACAACTGCGGGCTCGGGTGTGTTGCCAGTCCCACTCGTCCTACCCGTCCCACCCGTCCCACCCGGCGACGCGTGGAGAAGCGTGAGTCCGAGATGGCTGCACAGATGCTCGAGCAGCTTCTCCTGCCGGAAGGGCTTGGGAATAAACTCGTCAGCCCCGGATTCGATGCAGCGCGCACGGTTGTGTTCAAACGCGCTTGCGGAGATAGCGAAAATGACTGTACCCACGAGCTCCGGCATTGCGCGTATCTGCGCGGTCGCCGCCAGACCGTCGAGGCGCGGCATCTGCATGTCCATCAGGATCGCATCGGGCCTCAGGCGCGCGGCTTCGTGCACAGCCGCCACGCCGTCGGCCGCCTCGTGCACTTCGAAGCCGAGCGGTGTCAGCAGGTCGCGCAACAGGCTGCGGCCATCGTCCTCATCGTCTACTACCAGCACGCGGCGCCTGTCACCCTCCACGCCCGTCACGGACCGCCCGGGTGCCATTGGCGCAGGCGTTGAAACCGGCTGCAGGTCCAGCTCGAACCAGAAGCGGCTGCCCTCGTGCAGCGTGCTCGCGACCTGCAATTCTCCTCCCATCAGCCGGACAAGCCGCTTGCTGATAGCGAGCCCGAGTCCCGTACCATCCACTACCGCCGTCGGGTCGCGCACCTGGTGGAAGAGATCGAAAATCTCGGACAGGTGCTCAGGCCGGATGCCGATGCCCGTATCCTCGACGGCAAAGCAGACCCGACCGTCGAGCATTCCTGTCTTCAGGACGACCCCGCCTTGCCGGGTGTATTTGATGGCGTTATCGAGGAGATTCGTCAGTACCTGGCGCAGGCGGCGCTCATCGGCGCAAACCACGGACGGAATGTCCGACCACTGCGCGCAGGTGAACGCGAGTCCTTTCGCCTGGGCGCGGCCGCGCGTGAGCACCGCGATGCTTTCAAGCAGGCCGTGCAGATCAAAATTCTCGGCAAGGATATCCAGCGTGCCCGCCTCGATCTTGGCCATGTCCAGGATCTCGTCGATCAACCCCAGCAAATGCTCTCCCGCCTGGTGGATGATGGTGATGGCCTTGCATTGCAGAGCTGAGAGGCCCTTCTCGCGCCGCAGCAACTGCGCATACCCCAAGACGCTATTTAGCGGCGTGCGCAGTTCGTGGCTCATGCTGGCCAGAAATTCGGACTTCGCGCGGCTGGCGGTTTCCGCCGCCTCCTTGGCTTCGTGCAATTCCGCTTGCGCGCGCTTGCGCGCGGTGATGTCGCGCACCGTAGCGGTAACCATCTTGGGTCCGCCGAGAATTGGCGTAATCGAGATTTCAACCGGAAACTCCGTGCCGTCAGAACGCATCGCCTCGACCTCGATCCTTCTGCCGAGGAGCGGTCCCTCGCCGGTCGCAAGATATCGCGCGAGTCCGCTGCGATGTGCGTCCCGCCGCGCCGGGGGGATGATAAGTTCCGCCAGTTCACGGCCGATCACCTGCTCCCGCCGGTACCCGAAGGTCTGCTCGGAAGCGGGATTGAACTCGATGATCCGCCCGTCATGGTCGATGCTGATGATGCAATCCATCGACGCATTCAGGATGCCTCGCATGCGGGCCTCGCTCTCCCGCCGTGCAGCCTCGGCACGTTTGCGTTCGCTGATGTCGATCACGCTGCCTCGAATCAGCCGGCGCGCGGCGTCGGGCAGCCGGACGAGCCGGACCTCGCACGGGAAGAGCTCGCCCGCAGCGCTCACGTGCATCCATTCGAATACCGGCACTGCGCCGTTGAGCGCTTCCAGAACCTTCTCGCGCGCCGCCTCGCTGGAGAGGCGTCCATCGGGCTGGCGCTCGGGGCTCAGCTCGACCGGTCCCATGCGCAGCAGCGATTCGCGGTCATATCCATAAAGACGCCCGGCTTGTTCATTCGCTTCGACAAAGCGCAGCGTATCGACGTCCAGTAGCGTAATTGCATCGGGTGAATACGCCAGCATGGTGGAAAGGCGCTGCTCACTCGCACGCAATGCCTGCTCAGTGCGCTTGCGCTCTCCAATGTCGATGATGCTGCCGCGATCGATTCGCATACGAAGGCACGATGTCATCGATTTTTGTCGGCCCAATTGGGCGTCCCGCTTCCCAATGCACAAACTGAGGCGGCAGACCCTGCCGCAGCCGACCAGACCTATCATTCCGCTGGGCGCTGGCTCGTTAGTCACACAGCCGATGGTAAGAAGTTTCCTTTGCTTAAGAATGACAACATAACCTATGGTTTCCGGCGCAATAGCTACGCGTTACGGCGCTTGGGCATGCTTGTAGCCATCGCTTCGCTTACGTGGGCCTGCTTTCACAGAGGGGTGGCCAACTTCATGGCTCGATTGGTCGCGGGCCCCGTGGAAAACTGGTTGTCCGCGGGCGAATGGCTTGCAGCAGCGGTATCGGTTGCGATGTTGTGTATTTGGTTCTGGTTTTTCACTGAAGAGATGGTTCAGGCTGCGGGACGCTCTTATGCTGAAAAGCTGATGCTCGCCTGTGAAACGATGGCTAAACCCGCGAGAAGCCGTTCGTCCGCGAAAGCGAAAATCGACGCTGCGAACACTGCTTCGAACATCGCGGATGCGTTGCCAGAAGAGCGTAAAACATCGACTTCAGCGAAGAAGCCGACGCGAAATGCCAAGAGGGCGGATGCCGCAAAAGAAACCGCGACGTAGATCGCAGTGAGGCGAAAGCGCTAAGAAGCGGGAAACGTGATCGCCGAAGCAGGTGGGCTCTCCCATCGACGAGAGGATGGCTTTCCTTCCCTGCCCTTGGTAAGCTTTGTGAGCGCGCGGCTTTCACGTTTCTGATCGATCTGGCCGCGCCGTAACGAGCAATTCCCTTCGCTCCAATCCCTCGGGGATATTGCGGTCGTTTCGCTTCCTCGCCCTTCGCTCTCTGCTGATGACCTCCCCGAAGTGTCTGAGGGCAGCCAAGACAGTGCGCCATTGCCTCTCCGGATTGACAGCTACAATTGCTGCCTACGCGGTTCCAACGCAGACTTTGAACTTTCCGGGAAAACATGACGGACTTTTTCATCAGCTATACCCATGCTGACGTTGACTGGGCCCAATGGATCGGCTACGTGCTAGAAGAAGAAGGCTTCAGCGTGGTCATCCAGGCGTGGGATTTTCGGCCGGGCAGCAACTTTGTGGTGGAGATGCAAAAAGCCGCGACTTCGGCGAAACGAACTGTTATGGTCCTGTCGCCGGACTATTTTCAATCACAGTTCGCGTCCCCGGAATGGGCGGCCGCCTTCGGCCAGGACCCCCAAGGTCAAGAGGCGAAGCTGGTCCCGGTCATGGTGCGCAAATGCGATACGCCTGGCCTCTTCAAGGCTATCGTGCAGATGAGGATCGTTGGCCTCGACGAAGGCGCGGCTCGCCAGGTGCTGGTTGACGGCATCAATCAAAAGCGGTCGAAGCCGCCAGAGCGACCTCGTTTCCCCGGTGCCACGGCAGCTCAAGTTCCGCACAAAGATTTTCCGGGACCCAGTGCCCGAGATGTCGAGCCGGTCGTGGCATCGCGGGTCGACAGCCTCATTCCAACGTTGAAGAGCGCCCCCACCGACGCCGACAAGCGCCGTTTCGTCAAGGCCGGGTTTGCGACCATCAAGAACTTGTTCGAGGCTAATCTGGACGCCGTATCCCGTCAGGAGGCGCGCATCGACACCGACTTCCAGCTGACGACGGCGACTGACTTCCGTGCCGAACTGTTTCTCGACGGCAAGAGTACGTGCGTCGGCCGCGTCTGGATGGGCGGATTCCATTCCGATAACGGCATCTGCTATTCGGAAGGCCGCTCCATGTCCAGCAACAGCTACAACGAGATGCTGTCGCTCGCACAAAGCGGAGAGCTGCAGTTCCAGGCGTTGATGGCGATGGGCATGTACGCTTCCGAGAAGAAGTTCGACATGAAGCAGCTCTCGGCCGATCAGGCCGCCGAATATCTGTGGCAGCGGTTCGTGTCACCGCTCAGTTCTCGCTGACGGCTGACGCTCAGGCAGCGCTGCTCTCTTGTTTGCGCACTTCCCAGGTCAGTACGAGGAATTCCGCCGTCGCGCCTGCAAAGCTCAATGTGATCCTGACTTACATGTTCGACGTCTGCGCCACCAGTTCGCTGGCGTATCTGCGCGGCGACAATTGATGAACGATGAGATACGGTTATGCGCGCAAGCGCAACGCTCGCTGTGAGTGAAGCGCCTTCTTCTGTAGTTAACAACGCCGACCAGGGTAAGTTTAACTCTGTGGCAAAGCTCAAAGCAAACTCCGAGAGCGGTGCCTTCTATTCTCATCGCTGCTCTAACAGCCGTAGTGTTAACTGACACTATGGCTGGTAAGAATCGGTCATTACGATCGACGACAAAGTTTAACTGAAACAGATTTTTCGCCCGTCCCAAAGCCTGCACATCGCTAAAGTGCATCAGAGTTAGCGAGCAGATCATCCAACAGCTTCCCAGGCACAGGGCGTGTTAACTCGGGAAACGGTATAGCATGCATCCCCTACTGGGGTAGCGTGCGGCGTTCCAAAAACAAAGAGCCAGGCTGCTTCCCTCAAACAACCGCAAAGGCATATCCGGCAAGGCTGGCCGGGCTTTCTGTGCGTCGCCTTCTTCGATGCTTCCCGGCTGGTACGGCCTTTTCAGTTGTGCGAGAAGCACCGACAGTCCAAAAAACAAGGACTTGCACGGCGATTTGGTATGACCTCTTTTGTGCGTCATCATGCATCGAATGCGAATTCAGGAGCGGACTCATGGTTTTAATCGAGCAGATTTATATTGACGGCGCATTTGTGACGCCGCACGGAACCGAGCGTTTCAATCTATTCAATCCATCGACGGAGAAGGTGATCGGCACGGTAATACTCGCCGACGAACACGATGCACGCGTGGCAATCGCTGCTGCCAAGCGCGCGTTCGCGACATTCTCCAAGACCACAAAAGTTGAGCGCGTTGCGATGTTGAAGCGCATGCACGCGGCGGTCGAGGCGAAGGAGGACGCACTTTTTGATGCCATCGTCGAGGAATATGGCGCGCCGGTTTCACGAGCGCGATGGATGGCAAAACACGCGTCGAGCGTGCTGCTCGACGCAGCGAATGTGCTGCAAGACTATGTATTCGTCCGGCGTGCCGGCATCGCCGATGTCGTGATGCAGCCGCTCGGCGTAGCGGGCCTGATCACACCCTGGAACAGTGACGCGGGTTTCATATGCGGGAAGCTCGCGGCGGCGATTGCGGCGGGTTGCACGGCCGTCGTCAAGCCCAGCGAGATGAGCGCATTGCAGACGCGCATTGTGACCGAGGCACTGCACGAGGCGGGTTTGCCGCCGGGCGTGTTCAACATCGTGACAGGGCGCGGTGAAACCGTCGGGGCGGAGATCAGCGCGCATCCTGATATCGCCAAGATATCTTTCACGGGCTCAACGGCAGTCGGCAAGACGATCCTGCGCGCAGGCGCCGAAACGCTCAAGCGCGTGACACTGGAGTTGGGCGGCAAGTCGCCCGTGCTTATCATGGATGACGCGGACTTAGGCTGGGCCGCGCCGCTCGCCATTCAGGCGGGCTTTATCAACAGCGGCCAGGCTTGTATTGCGGGTACTCGCATTCTGGTTTCGCGCAAGCGTCTGGCGGATTTCGAAGCGCACGTCAGGGACGAGGTCAGCCGAATCCGCACCGGCGATCCCATGGACTCCGAAACGACGATAGGACCTATGGTCAGCCAGAAGCAATGGGATCGTGTGCAGCGGTATATCCGGGTGGGAATCGATGAAGGTGCGCGCCTCCTGGCCGGAGGTGAGGGTCGCCCGGAAGGGTTGAATAGCGGCTGGTTCGTCCGGCCCACCGTCTTCACCGATGTCACGAATCAGATGACCATCGCGCGTGAAGAGATTTTCGGGCCGGTCCTGTCGATCATCGCGTACGACGATCTGGAAGAAGCCATCGCGATTGCCAACGACACACCCTATGGTCTTCAGGCCTACGTACTGTCCGCGAATAATGACGCCGCTCATGACGTTGCGGCGCGTATTGATGCCGGGCGAGTACTGGTCAATACGCTCGCGCACGAACCCGCCGCGCCATTTGGCGGTTTCAAGCAGTCGGGCATCGGTCGTGAGTACGGTACCTTCGGGCTCGAAGCATTTCTGGAACCCAAGTCGATCCTGAATCCGGCTTGAGGCGTATTCACGTCTGGAGCCAATCTGTGCGTGCTTGATTATCTTAGGGCCGTTCACTAGCCGTCGCCGCGCGGCTTGCAGACGCGTGTTCCCGCCATCGCGCAGGGGTCGTACCCAGGACTCGCCGGAATACGGTCGTGAAATGCGCCTGAGAATAAAAGCCGACTGACAGCGCGATATCGACAATACGAAAGCGTTCGTCCAGCAACATTTTTTTGGCTGTTTCAAGCCGCCGGTGCAGCACGAAAGCATGCGGGCTCAAGCCTGTCGCCTGTTTAAACTGAGCAGCAAAATGCATCCGGCTAAGGCCGGCATGCTCTGCAATGTCGCGCAAGGTCAATGGCTCGCTCAAGTTGTCGTCGATAAAATTAATCGCGCGGCGCAAGCGCCAGGGAACCAGCCCAATGCGCGAGTTGAACGACGCGGGATCGCCATTGCCCGCTTCCATTGCCCTCACTAAGACAGAAAGCGCCAGGCATTTGCAATAAAGGCTCGCGTACGGGCTGCGCATGTTGTTGGCTTCAACCAGCGTAGACGCCAGCTTGCCCATGACGGGGTCCGCCGCGAAACCGGGGTCGACGAAAACATACGGCGAGGGGCATCGTCGCGCATACAGGTCCTCATAAGTCGAGCCGACGATTGAAACGGGCGCAAAGATATGGAGCGACTCGACCGGTCGCTTGAAGATGCAGGTTATCTTCTGGTCCGGCGCCGCGATCTGAGTAGCGCCAAAGCCTGCAGCGCCGCTTTTGATCAGCCTTCCGTCACGATAACAATCGATCACCGCCTCGCGCAGCAGAACCTCGATGGTGTAGTGCGTCTGATTGACCGGGGCAGTCAAGTCACGCTCGTGCGCCGCAGTATCGCGCCAGTATCCGACGCGAATGCCTTGCGTGGCGTCTTCGGAGGGCGGAGAGTATTGCCGCCACGCGGACTCCTGCGCGATGGGAACAAAAGAGCGAGCACCGGCTGGACTGTCGGTCGGGACAGATTCTGAATCTTGAGACATGGAAGACTCCTTCACTGAGTATCAAATGTTTTGGATTCCGAATTTATTCCGCCGCTTTCCCGGTGACATGCTGATGGCCAGGGTTCCCGGGACCACCTGTCTTATTACAACAACGGAGAACAATGCCTCGGTGGTGCGCATTGCGGCAGACAGAAGGAGACGTCTGCAAAGAGCGGAAGGGACCTTGCGGATGCAAGCAGCCGGTCAGCGCTACACGAGGAGCGCTTTGTGAGCGCCATTCGCTGGACAAGGCTGGCGTTTGGAAATGCGAAGACCGTATCCATACAATACAAGCAATCATTGAAAATTCAAGGCGATTTTTAAAATTGAATGCAGATTGCCTGCATTGCTTCTATAGTAAATACATACATCCAACCGTGGTGTTTCATCTACGCGAGCTCATCTCCTCATCGGCTATGGACACGATGGATTCGTCTGGTTATCTCAAGAGGAACACTGACTCTGGAAAAGCGCAAAAACGATATAAAGGCAGTACGCCTCATGTCGAAAGTGTATGGAATGCGTTGCAAGCGGCAGTGAATAAGATGAAGCAATTTTCGGCGGATTGCATACAATGAATAAAGCACTTGCGGCGAGGCACTATGAATCGCATCTCGAACTGGACGCCGAAGCTGGACAATGCGGATGGCCCGGCCTACCTCGCCATTGCGAACGCGCTCGCTCAGAGCATCAGGAATGGCGATCTGATTGCGGGCGACCGGCTTCCGCCGCAACGGGTGCTTGCCGCCGCGCTTGGACTCGATTTCACCACGGTGAGTCGCGGTTATGCCGAAGCACAACGGCGTGGGTTGACTGAAGCGCGGGTCGGCCAGGGCACCTATGTAAAACCCCAGCCAACCACTTCGGCCGGTCGCGCATCGTACCCGGCTGTCGACATGATGATCAATCACCCGCCCCGCTTCAGCGATCCCGCGCTTGAAGCGAGGCTGTGGGAAGACATCCCCGCCGCGTTATCAAGCCGCGGCATGGAAATGCTCATGCGCTACCAGCATCCCGCAGGCGCGTTGCACGACCGTACGATTGGAACCAACTGGCTTTCGCCGCGCATTCCGGACCTTGCACGCGAGCGCGTCCTGGTTTGCCCCGGGACGCAAAGCGCGTTGCTGGTTGTTTCAATGATGCTTGCCCGCGCCGGCGACGCGATCTGCGTGGAAGCCTTGTGCTACCCCGGTTTTCTCCTGCTCGCAAAAGAGCTCGGCTTGCGCTTGCTGCCGGTGGAGATGGACGAGCACGGCGCAAAGCCTGAATCACTCGATGCCATTTGCCGCGTCGAAAGGCCCAAGGCTTTTTACTGTACGCCCATTCTCCACAATCCCACCGCGGTGACCATGCCGCTTGAACGACGTGTTGCGCTCGTCGAGGTGGCAAGGCGGCACGGACTTCCTGTCATTGAAGACGACAACTATTGGCCGCTTTTTGCGTCGCGGGAATACGGCGTCGAATCCGAAGCGAGACTTCCCACACTTGCCTCGCTGGCGCCTGAGCGCGTGTTCTATATTTCCGGCCTGGCGAAATGTGTTTCGCCTGCGCTGCGCATTGCTTATCTCGCCGTACCCGATTTCACGGCCGCAGAGCGCGCAGCGGTGGTGATCCGGGCGACGACGTCGATGGCGTCGCCGCTGAACGCTGCTGTGGCTTCGCACTGGGTCGAGTCGGGTATCGCGCAGTCTGTGCTTGAAGCGATACGCGTGGAAAGCCATGCCCGTCAGCTCATCGCCCAGCGCTACCTGGAACGTGAGCTGGGCGCGCCGCTTCGTCAGGGCTTTCACCTCTGGCTTTCGCTTCCCAAGCCGTGGACGCGTGGCGCATTTGCGCACCAACTGCGACTAGGTGGTATCTCGGTTGCCGAGAGCGACGCGTTCGCCGTATCCGATCCGCCGGAAGCCGTGCGAATTTGCCTGGGCGGCCCGGAGACCCGCGCCGATCTCGAGCGCTGCCTGAAGCAGATTACCGACGTACTGCATCATCACTCGCCATCCGCCAGCCTTGTCATTTGAAAAGACGCGCGAAGTCATTCACCGCGATGACGCATGATGGAACTGTCGCTTCTCAGGCATCGCCGCCTGGTTCAAAACCTCCATTAGCGTCGTGCGTCTCGCTGCCTGAAAGCGGCGGCATGAACACGCAGACGAGGCGCAGGTCGCCCCTGATCGCACGGAGAATATGCCGATCATGCTTGTCGAGCACATAAAGGGTTCCGGGCGTGATCGGATACGTGCGGTTCGCGGCTACATCGAATAGTTCGCCCTCGCCGGAGAAACAATAGTTGGCCTCCACATGGTGCCGATACTCCATCTCGAGCACACTTCCTTCCGGCACGGTCGTGTCGTGCATCGAGAAACCGACCTGATCGGATGCCACAATGAGCCGCTTGCTGTCCCAGCCAACTCCATGCGCATGCCTAAGTGTTCCCGTGGTCGTGGCGACGTCCCTCACTATCATTGCACCTCCCTGGATGATTCTGCCGCGTCCGCTTAATGCGCGCCCGTGGTCGTTTTCACAGCAATCCAGCGCCCCTTTTCCAGTCGATACAAAGTGTAAGGCGAGTTCGTGAGGTCCCCGTGTGCATCGAACGAGAGCGGTCCGGTAATGCCGTCAAGATGTGTGTTCTGCACGGCCGATAACACCCTGGACGGCTCGGAAGACTGGGCGGCGAGCACGGCTTCAATGATCACGCTCGCAGCGTCGTAAGCGTAAGGTGCCTGGAATCCCTGCAGGCTTTGACCAAATCGACTTTCGTAGCGGCTGAAGAAGCCCTTGCCCGGCATCTGATCGAGAGGACGTCCGGGCTGGACAGACACGGATCCGTCGCCGTCGCCCTGTGCCATCGTCGTGAAAATACTGTTGTTGAAGCCTTCGCCCGCGAGCGTGGATTGAAGGCCAAGGCTTCGCATGCGGCGGACGAACTGACCGGCTTGCGCATCGAAACCGCCGAAGACAATCACGTCCGCCTGCAGCGAACGGATCTTTGTTAGCACCGCGCTAAAATCGATCGTCTTGCTGGTGATGAACTCCCGTCCAACGACCGTGCCGTGTTCCTCGATGATCGTTTGCTGCACACGATCTGCCAGCCCTTGCCCGAAATCAGACCGGTCATCGACAATCGCGAAGCGCCTGTTACCCGGCAAGGTGACGAGATATTGCCCCAGCGCGCGCCCCGCCATTGCATCCTGCCCGACCACGCGGAAGGTCGTGTTGTAGCCCTGAAGCGTGTAAGCAGCATTGGTCGAACTCGGACTCACTTCAGCGGTTGCCGCGGAATGGTAAGTCGCCGACGCAGCAATGCTGCAACTCGAATTGAAGTGCCCGACAACGCCGGCCGCCTTGCGGTCAACCAAGCGCTGCGCGACCTGGGTCGCAATGCGCGGATCGCCCTCGTCGTCCTGGGCGTCGATCTCAAACCTGATCGGATGTCCGTTGATTGCCAGATGACGCGCGTTGGCGTCGTCAATGGCAAGGCGCACCGCGTTCTCCATTTCCTTGCCGTCACCAGCCGATGGTCCCGTGAGCGGCGCCGCGAATCCGATCAGGATGGTGTCGGCGGTTTGCGCCTCTGCACGAGCGACGATCGATGCGATCACCAGAGCCCGAAGACATACCCAAAGTGATCGTAGTCGCATCGCCGGTCCGCGAATGGTTGTTGGACGGGTCTGACCAAATGTCGAGCCACCGAGCGGCGTTTTGGCAGACGAATCAATCTCTCGACACTACTCGCGACAAAATCTTGCTGCGGCTGCTACCAACGCCATTCAGTGTAGTTCACCAAAATCCGCGCGCAAGCGGAGACCGACTGAGATCGACTGAGAGCGATACTCGCGCGCAACGAGTCGACCAGGACGAGCATGGCGCAATCATGGCACCTGCTTTCCACTCGCGGCGCGCGGCGCGGCCTTGGCTTTCACCGGCAAAGCGGCGACAAACGCATCAATGGCCGAATTCAGCTTGGCCCGGCCGGCGCCGTCATGGGCGTGCACCGCCAGCCCCGTGAACAATACCGCGCACAGCATCGACAATCCGTCGATATCCACCGACGGCGCGAATTCGCCGTCATCGACCGCCAGCGCCATGCGCTTCCTGATCACGTCGAGAATCTGCCTCTGCCGTTTGTGCAGCAGCGCGCGAAGTTCCTTCTGATCGGCGCTGACGTTCAGCGCGCCGAGCATTACCATGCAGCCGCGTGGCTGCGGACCGCGCGTGAACATTTCGACACTGCGCTTGAGCATCGTGCCGAGCGCATCGCGGATGTTGCGCGGCCCCATCAACGCATGCCAGGTTGCTTCTCCCTCAAGCGTCCCGTAGAGATCGACCGCCTCGCGAAACAGGTCTTCCTTGCTGCCGAAGGCGGCATAGAGACTAGGCGAGTTGATGTTCATGGCGGCAGTCAGGTCGCTGATCGCGCAGCCGTCAAAACCCTTCAGCCAAAACATCTCCATCGCGCGCGTCAGCGCGACTTGCCGATCGAATGTCCTAGGCCTGCCCCGCCCTCTCGAAGCCGCTGCCTCAAGTGACTCACTCACTGACTCATTCATCATATTTCTCCGTCTCCCGGATCCGGTCAGGACCTCAAACTTCTATTTTGTAACGACCATAACAAAAAACTGGACACGGGTCAATTTACAGGCTTAATATTCTGTATCGATCAACACATAAATGGTGGATTGCTGTGACGGATTGGCTGTTCCGTCATCGGCATGCGGCCTATCTCAATCGGAATGGAGTTCGAATGAAACCAGTACTTCGCACCTTAATTGCCGCCACAATCGTGGCGGCGTCGTCCGCCGCCTTCGCGCAGACGGCCCCCGAAGCCGGTCACACGGTCGCCGCGACGGCCGCGAAAAACTTCGACGTCTTCGTCGACAAGCCGACTGGCTTCACCTTCGTCAAACTCCCGGGCGGCTGGAAGTTCGCCGGCAAGGTCAGCCCGAACGACATGCGGCATCTGCCTTCAACGGTGTTGACGTCGGTAGTCCCCGACCAACCGGTGCAGATGGCAGACGATCAGGCTAGCAAGTAATACGACCCGCAAGGCGCTGCTGGGGATCAAGGTCGGATGAATGACCGGTGCGCTTGGCGTGATCGTTTGTGCGCGAACGCCAGTACGATCGCGTTAGGCAGCTCGTCGGCAACGTGGGGCGCTGCGAACATTGTGAAGCAATTGCGCCTGCGCATCATGGTTGAGCGCGAGGATGGCACGCGCGCAACCCAGCAGCAGTTCGCCACCTTGTGAGCGTGACTGAGCGTTTGGTGCGCGCGAGCGGGTCGCGGCCGGCCTGCTTTTCCAGACGCCGCAGATGGGCGCTAACTGCGGACTGTGTCAGCAGGCGGCGCTGGTAAGAGCGCCTTCCGTTTCAGTTAGCAGATAACCTTTCCCACCGTAACGACGTGCTGCTCCACTATTCGAGGCGTTTATACGCGTACGGATCGAGCACAAATTTAGTCCGCTCATCGTTATTAGTTGGACTCCTTACTGCACGGTCAGATCACCACTTCGGTGCGGTATCCGCCAACTGAGCGATGCCTCGTCCAAATGAGAAATTCTCGTTCGGCACCGGCACGAGGGCAATGAACACGTCATCGGGCGAGATCCCGGCGGCCTTTTCCAGCAGGCGGGTTATCGCGGCAAGCAACGCTTTCTTGTCCGACGCCGGACGATGCTCGCCAATCAGAACCGTGATGATCATGGCACTGGCCGTTCGATTCATCTCCATGAACGTGGGGTCGATGAATAGCTCGTCATCGCCATGTTCGCTGATCATTACAAAGCGGTCTCCCTTGGGAATGTTCAAGGCTTCCACAAGCGACTGATTCAGCGCATTGCCGATCGCAATCTTCTGTTCCTTCAGAAAGCGGCCTTTCGGGATATGGGCATGAAATACAGGCATGGTTTGTTCTCCAGATGATTATGGCGTCGAGAATTTTTGCGCAAGGTGTTGCGTGAACCAGTCGGTGGCAGCCTTACTGGCGACAGCGAACCCTGCGTCATAGGGATCGAAGTGACCACCCGGAACCAGTACGAGGTGTTTAGGCTCAAGTGCCCGCTCATAGGCGTCCAGTTCCAGATCGGTCATGGTCAGCCGGTCGTCTGTGGCGACGACCATTAGAAGTGGCGTCGGCGAGATGCGGCCGACCCAGATACCCGGTTCGTACAGACGGGCCGCGAACGTAGACCTGAGCGTCACGGTGTTGGTCCAGTCAGCTCCGCCAAGATCCTGGGAGTAAAAGGCGATGGCATCCGGCGAACGGTATGCCGCGGGTTCGGTCAGATCGGCGCTGACCACGGCCTGCAGTCGTGGAGCACTTCCACTATGCTGCGCCCGCAGGTCATCGGTCAGCGTCGCGAGAAAGCCGGGCAGCGCATCCGGCGACACCCTGCGGCGACTCTGCTCGAAACCGCTGATAGTTGGAACCTGCGAAACCACACATTTGACCCGCCGGTCAGTTGCTGCCAGCACGAGTGCATGGCCACCGCTAAAACTGCTGCCCCATATGCCGATTCTGTCGGGATCGACCTCCGGGTTCCTTTCAAGGTACGAGATCGCCCGGCGCCAGTCGGCGATCTGCGCCCACGGATCGATGTCCTGTCTCGGCGTGCCCTCACTCGCACCGAAGTTGCGATGGTCGTGAACGAGCACAATAAATCCGGCCTCGGCAAATGCACGCGCGAAGGGCTCAAGCCGATGCTCCTTGACCCCGGCAAAGCCGTGACACATCGAGACCGCGGGTCGTCTACCATCGCCTTCGGGCACGAATAGCCAGCCGCGCAATGTCACACCGCCCTCTCCTGCAAACTCCACGTCGAGCCTGTTGATCATCGGGTATTCCTTAACTTTTCAATACGAGTATATGCTCATAATATGTCGCTCATACGCTTCTGACAAGCGGATTTCTTTATCAGGAAAACGACATGGCGATTGATTCACATGACGCCCACCCGGGATCGGCCAGGCGGCAGATTTCAGGACAAGGGCATCAAGCGCTGGTTTTCATCCACGGCTTTCTGGATAGCCACGCCACCTGGGGACCGCTGATAGACGCACTTCCGCAACACGCTGCCCGGGCGATCGCGCCGGACTTGCGCGGCGCCGGGAATCGGCAGGCACATGCGGGGCCCTACACGTTAAAGCAGGCGGTGACGGATATTCTGGCGCTGCTCGACGAGCACGAGTTGACGTGCGTGGCGCTTGTCGGCCACAGCATGGGCGCGCAGATCGCTGAACTCGTCGCATCGGAGGCGCCGCAACGTATCACTTCGCTGACGCTCCTCACGCCCACGCCATTAGCGGGCAACATCCTGCCTGACGATGCCCGGACATTACTGCGCGAGAGCGGCGCCGACCCGCTCGCCCAACGCAACATCCGCAAGCTGTTCTCACGGAACCTGAATGATGATCGGCTCGATCAACTGGTGCACCCATCTGTATTGATGGGCAAGGAGGCCGTACGCGACTACTACGATGCCTTCACCAAAGGCGATCCGGGAGGCCATGCCCCGTGCACCTACAGCGGGCCGACGCTCGTTCTGGGCGCAACGGACGATCCCGTCATACCAGCCGAACTGGTGGCTGAGATCCGGCGGAGCCGGTTTCCTTCCGCCGACTTCGGGCTGATCGACGGTTCGGGGCACTGGCCACAACTGGAACAGCCGGAGAGAACGGCGGAAGCGCTCGTGAGTCATCTTCGGTTGAGTTGAACATGGCAGCCCGATGTCCTCCGGCTCTCAGCGGCAATCTAACCTCTTGCGGACTTGCATATACGAGTATATGGGCCTATATTTTTCCTCACGGAAATTCTTGTGAGATGAAAGATGGCAGCGCAACCAAAACGACTGGACGATATCGACGGGCTCTGCAATTGCCTGGCGGCTCGTCAGGCATCGCGATACCTGACAGCCGTATATGACCAGGCGTTAAGTCCGGTTGAGTTGCGAATCACGCAGTTTTCGATTCTCTACAAGCTGGTGAAGAATGGTCCGTTGATGATCGGCGAACTTGCCAGCAAAATGGCGATGGATCGCACGACCCTCTCGTCGAACCTGAAGCCGCTGGAACGTGATGGACTGGTCGATATCGTGCCGGGAGAAGATCGTCGAGTGAAGCAGGCGGTGATTACGAAGGCGGGGCTCGCGCGGTACCGGATGGCGCTGCCGCTCTGGAGCGACGTTCAGGCGCAGTTTGAGGGCACGTACGGCAAGAAACCCGCGGCCGATCTGCGCAATGCATTGCGAACGGTACTCGGCACCGGTTTTGAGCCCTGGGCAGAGAACGAATCTACGGAGAGTGCTTGACGTTAGTCAAGCCGGAGAGGGTCCGCAAGAAATAGCCGACCTTCTCCGGATCCACTCCGGCGAAAGAGTGACGGTTGGGCTGAAAGCCCATTTTTTTTAACTGAAATATGCGCATATGCTCATATATAACAAATGTGAAATGCGCAAGGAGACGAGACATGCAACACAAGAACCTTATTGATGCGTGCAGGAAGGCGTTCAGCGGGTTTGAGCGCAATGACAAATCGGACCTGATTGCGGCATTGTCTGACAATGTGGTGTTCGAATTTTCCGACTCTCTGCCTTATGGGGGCACCTACCAGGGGAAACAGGAGTTTCAGGCCTTCTGGGCGCATGTGTACAAGGAGTACGAGTACTTCAACTACGACGCCCGTGCAGTGCTTGAGGCAGACGATTACATCATCGTGCCGGTGATCGCGCGTGCCCGGACAAAACAGGGATTCTCGATGGAAAACGAACACCTGTTCCTCTTCCGGGTGAAGGACGGCAAGATCGTATATGGCCGGATCTACGCCGATACGGCCCGTGGACGTGACGTACTCGAAGGCCATGAGCCCAGGCGCTACCCCAAAGTCGTTCTGGGATAAAACCGGCGTCGCGATTAGCGAAGCTCTCCCCTTGCGACGCCCGCGGCCGGGCGTCGCTCGATGGGCGGGAGTCGAAGATCTACATCTGGATCGGATGCGCGGGCAGCTCGCCGCTTTCATACCGCTTCGGCAGATCAGGCGTGGCGTTCTCCCACACCAGCAACATCGAGCGCTTCTGCGAGTAGCCCTTGTGCCGGATATCGGCGGGCATTGCTGCGATATCACCCGAGTTCATCGTGATGCGGGCGCGCGGCTCGCCGCTATCCTTGTCGGCGACATCCCAGATGATCTGGTCGGAGAGCTGGAGAAACCATTCGACCCGATCGTTGCCGTGAAACACGGGTAACACGAATTCCTCTGTAGTCGGGCAAAACAGACTTTGCTGGCAAACCGACGTGACGGAGGGATTCCACGTCACATCCGAGCGTGACAGATACTTGAACAAGCTGAAAGCGTGCAGCGCTTTCTCGAAACCCGGCTCGGCGTGGATCTCGGGCTCGTCCTGCTCAACATCCGCAAAGTGACGATTGACCGGCAGATCGTCCCGCAATGGGGAATCGCCCTCCATTCCGGGCATTCGTTTTGTGGCAATCCGAAAGCGTTCGATTGCTTCTATGTTGTCCCCATGTTTGCTGCCAAATGCGGACCCGGTTTCGCCGGGCGCGGCAAACGGATCGAATCCCTCGTTGACCCAGTCTCTCAGGATCGCCTTGAAGGTTGCCATGATGAGCGGCGTGTCGAACTGCTGCACATAGTCGACACCCGCTTCCTTGAAGCTCGCGTTGTACGCCCCGGCATAGAGATCCACCCTGCCGTAGTGATTGCGAGTCCCTAAGACGTGGTCGAAATTGACCCAGCCGTAAAAGAAACCCCAGGCGACGTCACGCATCATCGCGCGGAGGAAATCGTCAGCGGGAATCTGATGCGAGCGGGATTGCCCTTTAGCCAGCCACTTTATGGTGGCGAAATACGCGTCGCGGCTAAATTCGAAATCGCCCAACTGGAACTTGCGATATCCGGAGACTGCGTCTGAATCGCTCGCAACGACATGTTGCAGATTGCTTTTGGTTTCCACAATTAACTCCATAATTGACTGATCGGAAGCGTGAATCAGCGCGCGCAGATATCAGCCCACTTCTCGACCGAATAGCGTCCATGGATGGTCTGCACCAGTAGCACGCCCGTAGTGACCGCTTCAAAGCGATACGCGGATGAAGCGGGAAGCAGCGCCTGGTGCCCCCGGCGCAGTCGTACGCGTCCCATTGCCTGTCCCGCCGGCTGGTCCTCGAGACGCACGGTACCTTCAATGCTAGTGTCGACGAGCAAGCCGTCAGTTGGCTTGATGAAATGCACATCGATCTCACCATCCAGCACCACCACAAATTCGTCGTGCGACGCGCTAAACCACGGTGAGATGCCCTCTGCACGAAGCGTCTCTATGACGTACTTGAGATTCTTTCCTACAACTATTTTCTCGTAAGGTTGAGCCAGGCTCGCGACCTCGAACACATTCGACATAGCGTAATGCTCGGGTTTCCCGCTGATGATCTCGATTGCTCCTTTTTTAAAACTATTCAGGCTACCGAACATTGTCTGTTGCATCTCTGCCTCCGTTATCTCGTGAACATGTTTGTGCCAATGAAGATTAAAGCGCGAAGACCTGCACATCAATGCTCAACCTGTTCTGGAAACACGAACCTTGCGTACTTGAAGAAGCCGCTAGGAAATATACCTAGTGTCTAACCCTCTGTACTACAGATACAACTTAAACGTTCGGCATATCGACCACGGTTGCCAACCTGGAACGTAAGCGTGCTCGCGATGTTTGGGCTGATCGATGCCGGCAGGAAGTGTGCGCGAGCTAGCGAGAAGCCCGCTCGCGCAATACATAAGAAGCCGACGCCGTTGCATGTGTAGCCAGGGGACCGCACGCCAGTCCCCCGAATGGTCACGGCATGACGGCCATATGCGCTTTGCTCAAAAAAAAGAATCTTCACACGCAAGCAGGCGCAGCCCATCTAACGGGCAGTGGTGAAATCAGTTTGCCTTGCTGGTCAGGCGCTTGGCGATCGTCGCGACATGCTCGCCCTGAAACCTTGCAATTTGCAGTTCGTTTTCGCTTGGTTGACGTGAACCGTCAGCTTCGGCTAGCGTCGATGCTCCGTAGGGAGTGCCGCCCGACACCTCGGTCATATTCACGAGGCGCTGTTCGGAGTAAGGAACGCCGACGATAACCATGCCGTGATGAAGCAGCGTCGTGTGAAAGCTGGTGATAGTCGTCTCTTGACCTCCGTGCTGTGAAGCGGTGCTTGTGAACACGCTGCCGACCTTCCCAATCAGTCCGCCCGACATCCAAAGGCCTCCGGTCTGATCCAGGAAATTGCGCATTTGCGCACACATGTTTCCGAAACGTGTAGGGGTACCAAAAATGATCGCGTCGGCTTCGGCCAACATGTCCGGCGTAGCGTAAGGAACGCTTCCGAAAGCGGCGCGGTATCCCTTCACGCCGCTCTTGATCAGAACGTCCTCAGGCACTAACTCGGGAACCTGCAACAGCGTTACTTCGGTATCGCCGATTGCTCGCGCACCGGCTGCAATGGCCTCGGCCATCTTGTAGATGTGGCCGTAGGAACTGTAGAAAACGATCTGAATCTTGGTTGCCATGTTGATTCCCTGGGTTGCTTTCTCTGTCTGAATTAAATGTGGCTTATGAAGCGCGCCATCCTGGCGCATTCTCCTTAAGCCTCGTCGGCCCCCATTGTCTGCACGCGCTAACTTGAGTGAACGATCTTTGTTTGCGCTAAGGGTCCCGGGAGCAGTGCAATCGATTGGGCCTAAGACCCGTCGTCTGCTCGCTTGAGCATAAGCAGGACCAGAAAGCAAAACAACGACGCTATCGTTCAGAATTTGCGAACCATGCGATTGCCAAAACCAAACGGCGACTTACGCGCCCTCTTTCAATAAACCAGAACCTGCGTCCGCCAAACTCGTGATCGACTTAGAAGCGGCCGCGTGCGACACGCTTTTTCCGCACCGCCCAAGTGGCACACCCCCTCAGCGATCTAAAACCCTCCTCAATGTCAAGAAGCTCCGCCCACCCGCGGACAGACATAAGGTCGTGTCAACCGTAATTACCCTCCAGCCGCGCGATGACAAGGCTCTCAAAAACCGACCGGTATGTTCTGGATTGGCAAACTGCTTCGCATTGCGTCCATAAATCCGGTTGATTACGCTTGGTTCAGGTAACCCGGCCACGCATAGTTCGACGCCCAGGTGGCGGGCCATTCCCCCGCAGACGAATATTGAAAGGAGACACGTCATGGAAACGCTAGATGGAGTGGTTGTAGTCGGTGGAGGCCCCGTCGGACTCCTGACCGCCTTGAAACTCGGCAAAGCTGGCATCCGGGTTGTTGTGCTTGAAGCTGAATCGGGCGTCTCGCCCTCGCCGCGAGCCGTAGCCTATATGCCGCCGACCGCTGCCGCCCTGGACCGGTTCGGCTTGCTCGCCGACATTCGCAAACGCGCGGTGTGGTGTCCGGACTTCGCCTATCGCCATGGTGACGGTTCGCTTATCGCGACGATGGACTGGAGCGTCCTCGCCCGGGACACGCATTACCCTTACATGCTGCTGCTCGGACAAAATCATGTGTCCAATGTCATCGTGCAGCACCTGCGCGCGTTGCCCAACGTTGATATCCGCTGGAATCATCGTGTCGAGAGCATCGATCAGGATACGTCATATGTAACGATTCAGACGAGCAGCCCTGGCGGCACGGCGAGTTTGCGTACGCGCTGGGTCGCGGCTACCGACGGCGCTCGCAGCACTGTGCGCGAAAAAATCGGCCTTGGCTTTGACGGCATCACCTGGCCTGATCGCCTCGTTGCCACCAACGTCTTTTACGACTTCTCCCTGCACGGCTATTCACGCGCCAACTTCGTTCACGATCCAATCGACTGGGCTGTTGTAGTCCAGCTCGATCAGACTGGCCTGTGGCGAGTCTGTTACGGAGAGGATCCGTCGCTGTCAGATGCCGAAGTCCGTCAGCGCCTGCCCGAACGCTTCAAGCGGCTGCTTCCCGGTGCACCGACACCCGATCAGTATCGCGTTGACCACCTCAACCCGTATCGCGTTCACCAACGATGCGCACCCGAGTTCCGGCGGGGACGCGTGATTCTGGCCGGAGATGCGGCCCATGCAACCAATCCGATGGGCGGCCTCGGATTGTCCGGAGGGGTGCTGGATGCAGAACACCTTGCCGAAGCGCTGATCTCCGTGATCAAGGATGCCGCGTCGCATAAGGTTCTTGACGAATACGCAGTGGATCGCCGAAAAGTCTTCCTCGAGTTCACTTCTCCAACCGCTACCGCCAATTTCACCTGGATGAAGGAGAGCGACCCGGCTCAACGCGCTCGAGACACTGCCATGTTTGAACACGCGGGCACCGATCGATCCGTCATGAGGCAAATCCTCCTCGACTTCGAAAAACTTAATGGCCGACAGTTTCTGAAGCCACAACTGCTCGCAGCTTGACATACAGGTGTCTAACGGTCTGAAGGTGCAGCGCCTTCGACCGTGTCTCGGCCGTGGCGGAGACGTCTTGACACGCTTGTTACTGTTCCTCCAAGGGCACGAAGGACGACGCAAGAAATAAATCCTCTCGCGGCGCTCGAGCTTTTCCTCGCCTCCGATTTGCAGAACAGCACGGAAGGAATAAATGAGAAATACGAGTATTGTCACGGCATTCCTGGTTACCCTCTCGCCGTTTGCGCAAGCCCAGAATAGTGTCACCATGTTCGGGCTTCTCGACGCAGGTGTCTCATACATAAGCAATCGCGGAGGTTCGTCGTCATGGAAGATGGACGATGGCGTTGCGGTTCCCAATCTCTTTGGATTTCAAGGTAGCGAGCAGATCGACAGCACCACCAAAGCTATCTTTAGACTCGTCACGCAGTATTCGTTAGGCACTGGGTCGATCGTAAGCTTTAAGAGCAACACAGATCAATCGACCGGGTCGTTATTTTCGAGGGAAGCGTTCGTGGGTCTTTCCGATGATCATTTAGGATCCTTGACCTTCGGTCGCCAGCAAGATTTCATGGTGGACACGCTTTTGGGCGACGTCGATGCGGACGCGGCGGCGTATGCAGGCGGGTTCTACAATTTCCGCGACGGTCCATTCAGTGGACTGGCACTCCCCGATTCGCCTCCGAACGAGGCATACGACTTCGATCACATGAATGGCAGTGAACCACTGTCAAACTCAATAAAATATAAATCGCCGACTATAGGCGGGGTGACGGCCGGGTATCTTTTTGCCTTCGGAAATAAAGCAGGAAATTTCAGGCAGAATAGCGCATCCAGTGCTGGGGCCAGTTTCACTTCCGGTCCGTTCGCTATTGGTGCTGCTTACACGTCCGTGCGGTACGCGCAGTTGGGAGACGGAGCTATTCAGAACATCGGTGTCGGCGTGCGATATTCGATCGGAACGAGTCAGGTTTCGGCCCTTTACACCAATACTCACAATACTTCGAACGGAGCAACAGTCAGCATGATTCAGACTGGCGGGCTGTACCGCTTTACTCCCTCGGTCGCTGTCGGCGCGGACTACATGTACATGTGGGGCAATAGCGTTGTTGATCGAAACCATGCGCATCAGGTGACGGCGGTTGCGCAATACCTTCTTTCGAAACGCACGACGGCTTATGTCAACGTTGTCTATCAGATCGCAAACGCAGGTGCGCCGGCGTCAATCAATGGGACGTTTGGGCCATCAAGCAGTCGCTCCCAATGCATCGGGCGCATCGGAATTCAAACACGGTTCTAATCGCTGGCGAGCGCGCTAAATTCGATCCCGGCGCCTCCACCAGATATCACCGCCAGCTAAGCTGTCCGTACTTCACGGCCTGATGACCTGACACCGTCACCGATGCGGATTGTGGTCGGTTTGATTGCTATAAAACTCAGTTGGCCTTCCCCTCTGTCAGGCCGAGCAGTCGATCCCATTCCGGGTCCATAGAAAAAGTGGACGACAGTAAATCGAGGAACAACTTTACCTTCGCCGTTGCACGATGTGACGTCGGATACACCGCAGAAAAATACGGAACGTCCGTCTCATAGTCGGTGAGAACACGAACAAGCCGCCCTTCCAGAAGATCACCGTAAACGACCATCGTTGGTAGATAAGCGACGCCCATTGCTCTGCGTGCAAACTCCTGCACCAGATGTACGCTGTTGGAGCGAAGCGCGGGCACCAACGTGACCTCGCTACGCTGTGGGCCATTGTTTAATGTCCATCGATTGCGCCAAGGATAATAACGGTAGCACGCGAAATCGTGAAGACGGAGATCATCGGGAGTTGAGATAGGCGATATCTCCTCAAGATACTGCGGAGCGGCAACGAACACGCCCCGCATCCGGAACAGTCGACGCTCGATCAGCGATTCGGACGCAGGTGGAAATATTTGAAGTACGACGTCATAGCCCTCCTGCACGGGGTCCACTACCTGGTCGTTCGCAAACACGTCAAACTCGACATGCGGGTGACTCTTCCTGAATGTTGCAATGACACCTGGCAGATGTTGCAATGCGAAGCCGTTCAACGCCGCGACTCGCAAGGTGCCGCTTAGGGCAGCAGAAGTGTCCCGTGACCGCTGAGAAAGGGATTGCATGCGCCCTATCAGATCATGGCAGTCGGAATAGTATGAGACGCCGATCTCCGACAATTTAACCGCCCTGCTTGAGCGGTGAAAGAGCGCGACTCCCAAGTGCTCCTCAAGCTGTTGCACCCGAGTACTGATGACGGATTTAGCGACGCCAATTTGCCTCGCGGCGGCCGCGAAGTTGCCGGATTCGGCAACCCGCACGAATGCTTCAATACTCAGATAAATATCCATAGAACGCCTCCGGCTTTGGTACGCCCGTTGCGAACGCCATGGCCGTGCCGCGTTCACACGCTGTAGTAGGCCAGCGCGAACATAAGGTGCGAATGGGTGCAAAAAGATACCACGTCATTAACTGTATAACTATGGTGGAGTTCCCGCGACCGAGTCCTATGCTCTCTCAACCGCAGAACTCCGTTTATTGAGTGAATCGGTGTTAGCTACAAGGACCGGGCGCGCGGATGAACATGCAACCAGACGGTTTAGCGTCGCAAGCCGCGCGTCGAAGACCGACGCATTCTGGACGCCTTCTCAGCTCTCCGGAAAATCGGGCTGACGCGCCCATTTGAGGACCCGTTAAGCGTAATTGATTGGCGATACTTATTGGGTCACAAAGTCGGACGCATTTCGATATTTCGCTTTCTCCTTGTTTGAACGATCCCGTCTTGTTGCGGGTAGTTTGCGGCCTACGAGCGCTTGCTAATCGAAATCGGTGCGCTCGGGGGTTCGGTTTTCGCGAACGATGCGTTCGGGCAACGTTCCATGCTCAGCTCCGCGAAGAGCCCCAAGGGGAGCATTGCAGCCGTCTGCCTGCACGCACAAGCCTTACCGATTTGTTTGTTACAGGGTTCGGAGCCGCGATCAGAGGTTGGCATCAGGTACGTGAGTTCTTCAATCTCCAGTCATGCCAAGGCGACGAAGTAGTTCCGCCCCTTCCAGCGTCAGCCGGAATCTGCCATCGTAGAAAGGCGCAGACACGATTTCGACGAGGCGCGCTTCTTGAAGAGCGATTGCATCCGGATTGTCAGGAGCGACCTGGTTGGGTGCATCCAGCAGTAGAAACAGAATGGCGATCTCATGGTGACTCAGCAGCGATTTCATCATCGACCTCGGGCGTACAGGAGTACGGGACAGGGAAACGTATCGGCGTGAGGAACAGCTTGTGTTTCGAATAGCTGACATGTTGCGGAGAATCCGACGTGGTTCCTGTTGGGAGTCTGTTGATCGGCGTGGCGGAACCCGTCACGGGGGGCTGTGGTGATTTGCGAATTTTCGGGCGGGCGATCGGGGTGATCGCGGGCAGGTCTTTTTGTCTTTACCGAAGTCGCCCGGGTTTTATTCCGGCTTTGAACCGAATGGGCTTCTGTTTTATTTGCTTGCGCAGGTGGACGGGGTGGGTTTTGGCGGTTTCGGGGTCGGTGGTGGGGCTGGGGCTGGGGCTGGGGCTGGGGCTGGGGCTGGGTTGCTGCTGCTCGCGTTAGTGCGGGTTGTATGTTGGCAATATTTTGCGTTCGCACTTGGGGTTCTTAGGGGGCGCGCTACTGGCAGTGGTCGGGGTCAATGCTGGGTTGCTGCTGCGTACGTTAGCGCGGGTTAAATGTTAGATGTATTTTTTATCGCTATTAGCCACTGTGCGTGGCGGCACTTCATTTCTTGGTCCTTCGGCGACAAAGAAACGAAGCAAAGAAAACGCCTCTCCACAATCTGTTTTAAGTGTCCCCAGCGTGCAGACCACTGCTTTTGGTTCCCGCGTAGCACGGTGCTCGCAAAACCACGGACACTTGAAACCCTCCTTCTCGCGAATCCTGACATCCCCACGCTTCGCCATCAGTGCTCTCGGGCAAGATCGATACGCCCATTAATTTGTGCGGCCCTACCCGTGCTGTGGTTAGCGGCAAGGCTATTCGGTGCGTAGTGATTTCAGGCGCGGTTGTTCGCGCCTAACGCGTGATGCTCCACCATTTTCTAGTCGGCCAGTGTCCAAACGTATTGCGCGCTTTGCGCCCTTGCTTAAATGGGCGCGTGGATCACGCAGTCTGCGACGCGTAAAGACGTGTGAGGCCGTATTGGTCTGTGGGACATCGAACTTGCCCGAGAGCACTAGTGGCGAAGCGTGGGGATGTAGGGATTCGCGAGAAGGAGGGGTTCAAACATCCGAGGTTCTAGCGAGCACCGTGCTACGCGGGAACCAAAAGCAGTGGTCTGCACGCTGGGGACACTTAATACAGATTGTGGAGAGGCGTTTTCTTTGCTTCGTTTCTTTGTCGCCGTTGGACAAAGAAATGAAGTGCCGCCACGCACAGTGGCTAATAGCGATAAAAAATACATCTAACATTTAACCCGCGCTAACGTACGCAGCAGCAACCCAGCATTGACCCCGACCACTGCCAGTAGCGCGCCCCCTAAGAACGCCAAGTGCGAACGCAAATTATTGCCAACATATAACCCGCACTAACGTAAGCAGCACCAACCCAGCACCAACCCCGACCGAGCGCAAACATTAATCAATAAATCCAGGAATAACCGCCCCCAACCGGCAGTCTTGCACAGTAGGGCGACACCAAAAGGGGCATCAAAATGGACATCATCGACATGGCTCGCGCATCAGGAATGGCGGTCCTTCTAGACGCAAGAATCGGCCGCGAGGAATACAAAAGCGTATGCGGTTCGCTGTCGGCGTTACAGCGATTTGCCGCTGCGATACGTCAAACCACGGTGAACCAAAACGGCAATCAGAAGCGCACCAAAAGACCGCGCACCGTGCATAGGAAAAAGCATACGGCGTAACCCGAGCGGGCGGAGCGGCCGGAACGGCATCAGAAAAGTGAAAAACAATAAAAACTTCATCTTGCAGCGCGTAAGCTGTCCCATGAACAAAAGCTCTCTGACCGATGCCCTGCTCGCTTGCGAAAGCGAGCCAATTCAAGCCCCCGGACACGTTCAGCCGCACGGGGCACTGATTTGCTTTGCCGCGGACGGGCGCGTGCTGGCTCACACCAGCACCGCCGCGACATGGCTCGGCCCCTTGCCGCCAATCGGCGGCGCACTGACACCGCGCCATTTGAACGCATCTGCGCGGGATGCAATCGATGCAGCGCTTAAGGACCCCAATCACGCCGGCGACAGCATCGAATGGGAGAACGACGACGGCGTGCGGTTCGACCTGGTCATGCACTGGTCTGACAGCAGCCTGATTGTCGAATGGGAACATATTGCGGATCAAACGGCTTCGCTTGCCCACTATGCCGTTCTCGCGCGCCGAACGATTCGGCGCTTGCAGGAGCGCAACTATGGCTCAGTCAACGAGCTTCTCCAGGCCGCGGCGGAGACGGTGAGCACCATGACCGAATGCGATCGTGTCATGGCTTACCGCTTCCTCGATGACGATAGCGGAGAGGTGGTTGCCGAAGCCAGGCGCGCTGACCTGGTTCCTTACCTCCACCAACGGTATCCCGCCGGCGACATACCGCCGCAAGCGCGCCGGCTTTATGTGCTCAGTCCAGTTCGTCAGATATGTTCGGTGGCCGCTGTGCCGGTCCCGATCGAACCGGTGCTCAACTCGCAAACCGGACGACCCCATGATCTCAGTCATGCGGTTTTACGCAGCGTCTCACCGGTACATATCGAGTACCTGAAGAACATGGGCGTTGCTGCGTCCATGAGCATCTCGATCGTCATCAACGAGCGCTTGTGGGGGCTGATTGCCTGCCATCACATGAGCGAACACCGGGTTCCTCATGCAGTCCGCCTCTCCTGCATCTTGTTCGTGGAAGTGGTCACCATCCTGCTTCAACAAATCGAACTGGAGCAGCGAATAGCGGCTGAGCAAAACATCCGCTTCCTGAGCGCGAAGGTCGCGCTCGCGCTTAGTCAGGCTGATGATCCGGTAGCGGGTCTGGTGGAGGCGGCAGCTGGAATTACGGCGATGATCGACAGTGACGCCATAGGCATTGTTGTCGATAGTCAGACCCTGATGCTTAACGCTCCCTTGCTGACGGATCGGGCGGCCTTGCTGGGCGTCGCGGAACACATGACCAAAGCGGGCATCGATCTGGTCGTCACGGCTTCGCTCGGCGCTGATCTGCCCGCTTTACTCAGGCCAATCACACCGGCCGGTCCCGCCGCCGGCCTGCTTGCGATTCAAATGAATGGCGATGCGCGCGTCACAATCGTATGGCTGCGCAGCGAGCTCGTGCAAACGATCAATTGGGCCGGAGCGCCGGACAAAGTGGTCGCGCGAGGCCCCGGCGGCGCGCGCCTCACGCCGCGTGGTTCATTCGAGTCGTGGAAGCAAATCGTGACTGGCAGCAGTCGCGCCTGGAACCCCATCGACAGCTTTGCCGCACGCGAGCTCAGGTCGATCCTGCAGGACGTCGCGCTGCAGCGGCTACGCGAAGCGGATCGTGCACGGATGATCTTGTTGGCGACGCTGGCCCATGACCTTCGCGATCCGTTGCAATCGGTCGATCTGGCAATCCAGCTCATGCGCAGCGGCCTGGCAAGCACGCACGACGCTGCGCAACGAGTGGAGGGTTCGACACGCCGCATGCAGTCGCTGATCACCTACATACTCGACGTCAGCCGGATCAGGGCGGGCATGGGCCTCATTCTCGCGCGCCGGCGCGTGCCGCTCAATGAACTGTTGAATGCCACCGTCGAGCAGCTTCGCCAGACGTATCCAGGCGTCACGATCGAAAACAGGTGTGGCGATCTGGGCGACGCCGAACTTGATGAAGACCGCTTTTCCCAAGCGATTACCAACATCATCAGCAATGCGCGCCAACACGGCGACATGAGCGAGCCGATACGTATCGGTGCCGTGCGCGATGGCCCCGTGCGAACCATCGAAATACGCAATCGCTTACTCAGCAAGCAGACAGTGTCGTTCAGCCGGCTGGTCGATCCATTCAAGAGCGGCTCGCTGGCGAACCCGAACAACAAGGGCGGAATGGGCCTGGGTCTTTACATCGCCAATGCGATTATCAAAGGACACGGGGCTACACTCGGTGCGACTTTCACGGAAAGTGAGGCGTGTTTTACCGTGACGCTTTAAGCGCTCTCTTGTGCTGGTCTGGTACTGCTCCTGTGCTGCTCTTGTAAGGAAATAACTGACCCTCCGTGACCGATCTGCATCGGCCGGGGTCGCTTCTTTCACAGGCGTCCCAAGACGGCGAGACTGCATGCGGAGTGGATGGGTCTCTCATCGCCCCCCTGCGCAACCCTGCACCATAACTTCAAAACAGCGCCTTTCGAGCAGAAGTCAGACCGGTGCACTTAGATAGTCCCTCGCTTGCTTTCAACCTTTCATGAGGGAAAACCCTTCCCCAAGCGCGAGACAGGGCGGCATCATTTTCTTATGACGAATTGACGCCGGAGCGTATCATCTCTGGCGCAAGCGTCGTCGTCCAGCACCGTCGAGCATCCTGGCAACGACGACGAGAGCGTCGGGCGCTATCGCTATTCGGCTCACACAAATCTTCTCAGTCATCTTCCTACTGAAACATATGTTCAGTCCCGCCGCTCTTTACGTTGTCGGAATTATGTGTGGCGCGATAAGCGCCGTCGTATTCGGCTCGCTTTTGCGCTCCGGGATACCCGGTCTGTCTCGCTGGATAGGTGCAAATACCCTGATCGTGGCCGCATTTGTCGCGTTGGCTTTGAACGGCAGTCCGCCGTCGCCTTTGACTATTGTGATCGCGAGTTCGCTCTTCACCGGCGCCGCTCTTCTTGTATTGCAAGGTTGCCGCCTGTTCTTTGGCGTTCGACCTTCGCGGCCGCATGAGTTTGTGGCGTACGCGATTCTGGTGCTCGGCATCGTGTACTGGACATGTCTGACGCCTGACGAAAGTGCGCGGATTGTTCTGATGTCCATTTTTCTCGCGTATGTCCGGCTGGCCGTGAGCTGGACGACCTACACCATGAGGCCGCTACATCGCCCGCAGTACAGTTACCAGTTCGTCGCGATTGCCGCAGGGCTCGGCGGCCTTGTTCATATTGCTCGCGGGTTCGCGGTAGGCCTCGGCTGGGAACAGCACACACTGTTTCTCGAGCCTACGCCCATGACCGTTGCGTTTCTCGGACTCGGCATCATCACCCTGCCATGTCTTTCGATCGGCGCGCTCATGCTCGCCTATGACCGCATGGCAGAGAGGATGGAACGGCTGGCGGCTATCGATGAGTTGACCGGTGCGCTAGTGCGGCGCGAGTTCATGGCTCAGGCCGAGATTCAGCTTGAGCGCGCAAACCGCACAAGGTCCCGGTTCGCGGTTGCAATCCTCGACATCGACAACTTCAAGACGGTCAATGATAGTCACGGCCACGCAACGGGAGACCGCGCGCTCACTCACTTCTCCTCGCTCGTGTTGCAGGGTATACGGCCAGGGGATATTTTTGGGCGGCTTGGCGGAGAAGAGTTTGCAATACTGTTCCCCGATACATCCAGCGCGGATGCGCTTACGTTAGTGAACAGCGTACGCCTGCACCTGGGCGCCTCGACGTTAGCCGCACCCTTCGGAGAAGTGACGTGCACGTTCAGTGCCGGCGTAGGTGAATATCAAACTGACGAGCCGCTGGCGGACTTGATGGCACGATCTGACGCCGCGCTCTACTCGGCCAAGGCCATGGGACGGAATCGTGTCGTATCCGCGATCTCCGCGGGCGACGAGACGGTCGGAGCCGTCAAGGACGGACGGAAACCTGACTGAGCGCTTTTTTTGTGCGCTTTAGCTGATGCTGCCGTCGGCGTCCTGAGCGAAAACCTACTTCGATTGATACGAAGAGCTCAGCGCGACGTCCTAGTCGCTAATGCGAGCAGACGCCACAGGTTAGCCGCACGCTCAAGGAATATCTCATCCAGCCCAACGCTACACAATTGATCTTAACGTTCGACAAGATTCTTTACGGCACTGAGCGTAGTGAAAAGGGATAGGCTGCCGCTTTGCTCGAGGGCGTTTGCAAACAACCAGATGGTCACGGTGATCACGCTAAGCGCCCCAAGGGTAACAATGGATTTCATCTCTCTTTGCCTGCCTGTCTTGAATCAGTTGTACTTGGTCGACTATGCTTCGCACAATTATAAACGCCCTTAGCTATGGGCCGGCTCGCAGCAATGCCGACGCGGTGACCCATCACACGCGACGCACAAAGTCTCACTCCGCGTGTCGCATGCTGCGTAATCGTTCAGAGACAGTTCACCGCGAACGTCAGAACTTCTCTCGAATGCCGATCATTGCTGCTGTCGTAGGGACACCTGGTGCGACGGGTTGCCCATATTCGATCGACTGATTCATGACGCCCTTGTTGTCGACATAGCCGACTTGGGCGTACAGCAATGTGCGCTTTGAAAGACTGTAGTCAGCGGCAAGAACATATTCGGTCGACTTGTTCGCCGAATGGTTCTGGTCTTTCAAATAGTAGATACCGCTCGTGACTTCAAACGCCGGATTGAAACGATAACCCAGACCACCCGAAATCATGTCGAAATTGGTAGTGTTCGAATGCGCGGGATTCCGGCCATTGCCAAAGGACGCGCTCACCGAAAAACCGTTGATCGTGTATAGGGCACCGGTATAGAGGAATCGATTGTTGTTCAAGCCGCTCGGCACGCTCGTTGGGCTGGGATTCGTGTCATGTCCGTTGTAATACGCAGCCGCGAGCTTCAGGCCGTAGTTGTCGTATTGCAAGACGGCGGACTCACGCGTGCCACCCTGAAAGCTGCCTGCTACGCCGCCAGGTGAATATTCAAGGCTCGCGGTCACTCCACCAAACTTCGGTGAAACATAGACAATCGCGTTGTCGTCGAATACCGCACCCAACTGCGCATTCGTGCTGGTCCCAGGCCAACCCGCAGCCGAATTCATGCTCACCAGACTGGTAAAAATGCTGCCGAAGTAGTCGCCCTGGCGTACATCGGTGTAGGCCATTGCGTACGTCAGCGGGATGATCTGTCGGCCGAGAGTCAGTGAGCCGTACGGGCCAGACAGGCCGACGTCTGCGACCTGATTGAACTGCGCCGCCACACCCGCCGTGCCGCTCAAACCGAATTTCCCATTCGTGCTGTCAAACGCACCTTGCAACTTGAAATTGGTTTGCCAGCCATCGCCCAGATCTTCCTTTCCCATAAAGCCAAGGAAGCTGGTATAGATGCCGCCGTCCTTCAAGCGGAAGAGGCGCCCGGTGTTGTGCGCGGCCGTGCTGTACGACGCGGCGGACGTGTTCTGGAACAGAAAGCCCGTGTCCACTGCCCCATACAAAGTCACCGACGTTTCTGCGTATGCAGTTCCGCTAAGGGCTGTGAGCGTAAGCGCAGCTGCGAATTTTATTTTCATTCCATCTCCTGAATTGTCTGATCCGGCGTCCCCGTGGCAACCAGAAATTTTCTTTACTTCAGCACCTCTCTTGCAATCAGCGATCTGCAGGACTTTTGATCGGCGGTTCGCCGTCGATCTGCTCGCATGAGCGGTTCGCAGGCGCCAACCCGAAGCACCGCCCGGCATATCGTCGATAGACAACAGCGCGGCCGGCTCACCATTTCGCAAGCTTCTCTTGGAAGATCGTCTGGATCTGCTCTTGCGTGGCAGGACGCCACATTCCCTCTTCAATCAGCGGCTAAAGACGCTTATCGCGCTCGAGAAACTGCAACCCGATGCACTTAGCAAGCGACGCTGGTTGTGTCTTGATGCGCGACCAGGCTCATCACCTCGTCCGCCGGCCTGCCCTCACCGAGGAGACGGGCCATGATGTTCATTGCAGGCGTGATGTGCCGAAAATACTTCTTGTAGCCGGCACACAAGTAGTTGAGTCCAGGTTCGCCGTCAGAGGTTTTAATGAAGCGATTTTTTGGGCATTCTCCGTTGCATGCGAAGCGAAACTCGCAGCTCCGGCAATCCGACGGAAGCGTTGTTTCCTTGGCAGCACCAAAGGCATGTTGCGCGGGTGAGTTCATCATGCTTGTCAGGTCGTCAGCCGCCAGATTTCCCAGCCGATACTCCGGATACATGAAATGGTCACAGGAGTAGACACTCCCGTCATGCTCCACAATGGCCGCCTTCCCACAGCGCGCACTGAAGATGCATGCACCAGGAGCCAACTGACACCAAGATGCCAAAGCCCACTCGAAGTTCATCACGTGCACCGTTCCAACGTCGCTGCGGATCCATTCGTCGAACACCGCCATCAGGAATTCGCCGTAAGCCAGCGCGCTCACCGAGTGGGAAGTCACTGTAGATTCCAAATCGGTGGCTGGTCTCGCTTTCGCTACCTCAGGCAAGCTCAATGCCGGCGGTGTTGCAAAGTGCAAACCAATGACGGTTTCCTTGGGCCGGGCCACCCGTTCCACGACCGGATTGAACTGGATAAAATTTGCGCCAAGTCCTTTTAGATGGCGATAAATTTCCACAGGATGACTAACGTTGGCGCTGGACACGGTAACGAGCACGTTGAATTCAACGCCATGACGCGACAAGACCGCCAAACCTCGCAGCGTGTTGTCGTAGCTTGACTTCCCCTGCTTGTCGGGGCGTGCGACATCGTTAAGAGCTCGCGGGCCGTCGAGGCTGACGCCAACAAGAAAACCTTCGCGCTTGAGAAAAGCGCCCCAATCGTCATCAAGTAATGTGCCGTTGGTCTGCAACGTATTGCGAATCTGTTTGCCTTGAGAAAATTTTCGCTGCAGCACGACGGCTCGTTCGAAAAACTCAAGCCCCATCAGGGTGGGTTCGCCGCCTTGCCACGTGAACTCCACTTCAGGCGCTGGTTGAGCCGCGATATAACGTTGCACGTAGGCCTCAAGCACCTGGTCGTTCATCCGAAAGCGCTGGTTCGGAGCAAACGCGTTTTGCTTCTCAAGGTAAAAACAATATCCGCAATCCAGATTGCATAGCGGTCCAATCGGTTTCGCCATGAGATGAATGCCGGTCAACAATTCTGAGGGTTTGGAGTTCATGATTTCGCGAATGTGTTGACGGCGTTAAAAAATCTCAGGGGATGGTCAATAATTCTTGGACTTCGAATGTCGTCAAGTACGAATCCGTCGTCGCACAACATGGATTTTCTTTAGAGCCGATTCAACGACGTTGCCGTATGCAACGTCCCAACTCCCGAGCGCCGCCCGGCAAGTCAACCCATCATCGAAACCGGGTTTCTATCGAACGCTCTAAATGACAGGCTATGTTACGAGGCACGAAGTTATGCCGCTTGTCATTGCAGTTAAAAGAGTGGTCCCTGGCGCAATCGTGCAAAGCTGGCGCTCACGAGATGTCGAGTGGTCGTCGGAGGTTGCTAAAACGATCCCGACAAACCACCGAACAGGCCAAGGACGGAAATGATGAGCACGATTCCGACGACCAGCCGCAGGTACCATCCGCGAAGGCGGACTTGCTCCGGCAGCGATTTCATCGCAAGCACGACCAGGAAGCCGAAAACGAGCGGCAGCAGGAAAGCGTTTAGCACCTGTGCGGCAATATTGAGCCGCACAAGATCCGGAACCGACCAGACGAGGATGGCGGCGCCGACCACGCAAACGGCATAGCCGCCATGAAGCCATTTCGCCTCTGACGGCCGGCATCCCAAGGACCGCTTGTACCCGGCGGCCTCGCCTACGCCCCACGTCAGCGCGAGTGAAGACACAATGGCCGCGACCATAGAGGCGCCGAGTACACCTACGCTGAAGACCAGGCGCCCAAGACCTTCGCCCAGGACCGGAGATAGAACCTTGCTGATCTCGCCGACACTGGAAAGACTTGCGGGCGCACTGCCGGAAGCCGGGGCAGCGGCAGCAATGAGCACCGCTCCGGTCAAACACATCGTGAGCGTCGCGCCAATGCCTGTATCCCAACGGGCCGCCTTGAGATCATCGGGTTGCAGCTTGTTGTCGGCGGTGGCGGATTGCTGGTAGAAAATCACCCAGGGATTGAAGACAGCGCCAACGACTGCCGCCACCAGATACATGAATTTGTGGTCGCCGATTGGCAGGTTGATAGCGTCGTGCGCGATGGTTCCAAGATTGGGATGGGTAGCCCACGTAATGCCGAAAAACGCCAGTTCGAATGAACCAATCAACAGCGCTGTGCGTTCGACTCGCCGGTATGAACCGGAGGTCACGACGATCAGCAAGAACACTGTGGCGAAGGGCAAGGTAAGGCTTCGCGACAAGCCATATAACTCGCCGATACCCGCAACGCCGCTGAATTCGGTAATCAGCGAACCGATAGTCGCGACCGCCAAACCAGCCGTCGCAAGCCAAGCCCGGTTGGGGCCGAAACGATCGCGGATCAATTCAACATGGCCGCGTCCGGTATAGATGCCAAGCCGGACCGCCAACTCTTGCACCATGTAAAGCACGGGGATGAGGAGGAGTACGAGCGGCAGCAGCCGATAGCCCCATTGAGTGCCCGCTTGCGCCGCCGTCACCACGTTGCCGGCGTCTGTATCGGCGAGCATGACCACTAGTCCGGAGCCGCATACGGCGATCCTGCGGAAGACGGGCGCGATACCGTTACCGGACGGAGCTGCCGCAACCGGTCGCCGCGCATCCAGAGTGGTATTGATGTCTTGACTGTCCAATGTTCAGTCCATTGCTCGTATAGAACCGAGCGCTCTCTTGGTTATATCGCTTTCGTAGTAGCGCGACGCCAGAACGAACATGAGCGCGGCAACAATGGATATCAACGGTGCGAGTGTGAGTGCGGTCCTAAGCGTTGCGATGTCGGATATGACACCGACCAAATATGGACCCGGCGCGAGACCCAGCAAGACTTGCGCCCAAGACCGCCGTCGCGGTGACGGTCGTGTGAACCGCCGGACTGGTGACATCGATCAACATAGCCACTGCGCAACCGCCGTGGGCGGCAGCGAACAACGCGCCGCCACTTAAGAGGGCGAGCCCTGCCAGACCGGGTTGCAGCGCAAAGGCCGCAATGAGCATCAACCCGGAAAGCAGTGCATAGACGGCAGGCACAAGGGCACGGAACCGGGGTCTTCCCCTGCTCAATCTATCGGCGCCCCCTCCCCCAAACAACATGCCTACGCCTACCGATAGCACGACCACCGCTGCCATCAAAGCCGCCTTCTTTGGATCGAACCCATAAAAGCGGTTGAAATACGTGGGTACCCAGGCAATGAGAATGGCCGGGATGCCCATCTGCAAGCCGAAGGCGATATAAGTAAAGTTGCCAGAGCGGGCCGCAAACACCTCTTTGACGATCCGCGAAAAACGCAATGTGGCATTAGCGGATTCACTGGACTTGTCACCCTCGTGCAGCTTCGGCACCTCGTAGTCCCGTACAAAGACCGGATAAAGCGCAGCGAGCAACAAACCCGGTGCTCCTACCGCGAAAAAGGCATAACGCCATCCAAACTGGCTTGCGACAGCGCCGCCAATAACCACTCCCAGGACCGATCCGAAGATACCTCCCGATTGAAACGCGCCCAGGACAGAAGAGCGTTTGCCAACAGGAAAGGTATGTGCCAGAAGTGCTGCGCCCGCGGCTGCATAGGCGGCCTCGCCAAACCCGACCATCGCGCGGGCCACCAGCATTTGGGTGTAGCTGCTTGCCAATCCGCAGGCTATCGTCGCGAAGCACCAGACGAAGGCCATGAGCGTAATGCTCTTCACCCGTCCCCAACGATCGGCAACAAGCGACAACGGAATGGTCATCACGCCAACAACCAGCGAAACGATACTGACAAGGGCGCCAAGTTGCGAGTCCGACACGCCCCACGCCGACTTCAGAAATGGGAACACCGCTCCCATGGCCTGGCGCGACAGATAGTCCGACAAAATCAAGCCGAACGTCAATCCAAATACGGTCCAGGCATAGGCTCTTGACCCCTGATACCCGCCGGCCTCGCTCATGCTGCGGGTCGTGGAGTACGCCCACTGTTTTCATGTCCATGTCTCCTTCTTCTCAGTACGCTTAGACCGTATCGGTCGACCTGGTGAAATTGGAGGCCGGCAAGGACGGGTCCGGGCGTCCAAGAAATATCTTCGATATCAGCCGCTGGATACGCGTTCCGTACGGAGGCCGAAATAAATGGACGGGGAACCAGCGATGCATGGTGAACACTGACTTGGCGTGCGACAGCGCTCGAAATCCCTCTGGTCCACGCCAGCTTCCCATGCCCGAATTACCGCTTCCTCCGAATGGAAGGTCGCCCTGGAAAACATGCCATGCCCAATCGTTGATCGTCATGCCACCGGAGTGGACATCGCGAGTCAGCCGTTGCACTTCGCCTGCATCCGTACCAAAGTAATACAGCGCAAGTGGACGAGGCCTTGCGGTAATGTACTGAATGCCTTCGTCCAGTGAATCGCAAGCCATGACAGGTAGTATCGGATTGAAGAGCTCTTCCTGCATGATGCGCATGTCCTGAGTCACACCGGTCACAACCTGCATGGTGATGATGCGCCGACCGTCGCCCGGTCCGCAGGAAGTTACCTTTGCTCCCTTGGCGACAGCATCGGCCAACAAATTGCGCGCGCGCTCGGCATGGCGCTCAGACGCAATACTGGTGTAATTCGGGTCATTGACCGGATCGGGATACATGCGTTGGAATGCGCTCACGGCAGCCGCAACAAATTCGTCGACGTGCTCGCGCCGGCACCAGCGCATAGTCAGGCGCCACGCAGGCCTGACCTGCGTTAAATGCCTTGCCGTGCGCAATCGATCGCGCAGCCGCCGCTATGGAAGCTGAGCGCGTCACGATGGCGGGCGACTTTCCCCCCAACTCCAGCGTCACCGGCGTCAGATTAGCCGCAGCGGCACGCATGACCTCTTTGCCGACGGCCGGCGACCCGGTAAAGACGATGTGGTCCAGGGGCAAGCTGGCGAACGCCTGTGCGATCTCAATACCGCCGCCAAAAATGGCCACCTGATCCTCTGAAAAAATCTCCGCCAGCATGTCGCGCAGGACCACCGTGCTGCGGGGCGAATATTCCGACATCTTGATCATCACCCTGTTGCCTGCCGCCAAAGCCGCGATCATCGGCCCCACGGCCTCAACAATCGGAAAATTCCAGGCAGCAATCACGCCCACCACACCTTTAGGCTGGTAGACCACCTTGGCGCGTTGCTGAGTGAACATCCAGTCAGTGAGGCGACCCTGCGGTTTCATCCACGCCGCGAGTTCGCATAACGCGTGGTCGACCTGCAATGCAGGAAACATGACGTCCAGCATCTTGCATTCGAACTCCGAGCGGCGGCCGAAATCTTCGCTCATGGCAATTGAAAGCTGATCCTGGTAACGCTGTAAGGCAACCCGCACAGCTTTCAGATCACGTCTGCGTTGCGCCAGTTCGGGATAGGGATTGGCTAAGCAAGCATTGCGTTGCCGGGCCAATGTGGCGTTCAAATTTTCAATGCTGTCTTTCAATTCAGGCCCCTTTCACCGTTCTGCTTGCCATTGCGTCGATTGAACGTCCGTCCGGATTCAGCCCGTGCACTTTGCCGGCCGAATTGACGCAATGATACTTAGACCGAGCGCCACTGATCACCCCAATACTTCGCGCGAACGTCTTTCTTGAGCAGCTTGCCCACTGCGCTGCGCGGCAGACTCGACCCAGAATTCGACGCTCTTGGGCGTCTTGGTGCTACCCAGATGGCTCTTTGCACAGCGCCATGATTTCCTCTTCACTGACGCTCTGCCCCGGCTTCAGTTGAACCACCGCCTTGACCGCTTCGCCCCATTTGTCGTCCGGCACGCCGACCACGATGCAATCGAGCACAGCCGGGTGCCCCTGAATGACCTTTTCAATCTCGACCGGGAATACATTGAAGCCGCCGGTGACGATCATGTCCTTCATGCGATCCACGATCGTGACGTAGCCGCGTGAGTCGCTGCACGCCGACGTCGGTTGTGTGGTGCCAGCCAAATGTTGAAACCGCGGCGGTCTCTTCAGGCTTTTTGTAGTATCCCTGCATGACCATCGACGAGCGAACGACGATCTCGCCTCGCTCGCCAGCCGGCAGCAGATTGCCTTCGGGATCCATGATCGCAACACGCGCAACGTCTACCGCCTTGCCCGCCGGCCTCACCACCTCCTCGTCAAAACTGCCGTCGCTCATCAGATAGTCGGCGGGACCCTTGACCAGGATCGGCATCAAGCGTCTCTGTCTGCCCGAATCCTTCGTACATCACTGGGCCGAAGACGCGCACTGCTTCCTTGAATTTCTCAGGCGCAATCGGCGCTGCGCCGACGATGAAGGCCTGCAGCGACGAAAAGTCGGTCTGCCTGGTCCTGGGATGCGCCAGCAGCGCGTAGATGGCCGTGGGCGGCAGGTAAAGGTGCGTGACCCTTTCTGCTTCGATCAGGCTCAGCACGCGCTTCGGGATCGAAACCGGGCAGCAGGATGTTGACACCGCCCTTGATCGTGAAGCCAAGCGCAAGCAAGCCCCGCAGCATGAGTCAGCGGGGCGACGCACAAGTGACGGGAATCGGACGTAATGTTAAAGGCCGTCGGCCAGCGCCAAGCCCCATGAATTCGAGACTTCGATGCGTGTGCACCGCACCTTTCGATGGCCCGGTAGTGCCCCCGGTGGGTTGCAGGAAGGCACGCGTGTCGGGGTCTTCCGGGCCGTTGCGGAACGGCGTCCAGCAATCCTTCAGCCATTCGTCCATGGACTGCCCGTGTTCGGATGCACGGTCGATGCAAACGTAGAGTTTGGCCTTCGAGAGCTTGGCTTTCAACGCCGGCATCGACGCTTTCGAAGTAGCTATGGAAGAATACGATATCGGTATCGAAGTATTCCAGCACCTCGGCATTGGTCTCAGCCGAATTGCGAATGTGGACCGACAACCAGGCGAAGTCCGCAAGATTGATCCCCAGATGCAGCAAGCTCACGCTATAGTCGTTGGGCGCGTAGATCGCCGCATGCGTGCCAACGCCGGCCTGGCGCGCACGGGTCAATCCATTCGCCACGGCATGCACGTATTTCTGTGCCTCGCCGTACGTGATGCGGGTCGTACCATCGACAAAGGCCAGGCTGTCTGGACGCAGCGCCGCTACAGCGTCGAAATAGTCAGCCAATCTCATTTTTTTATCTCCTCCGGTGCCAACATGAAACACGCAAATTATCAGCCGATCCTACTTCGCCCGCATCCGCGATGCGGCGTCCAGGCGCACGGTTTCACCATTGATATAAGCATTTTCAATGATGAAGGCACAGCAATGCGCGAACTCGCGCATGTCCCCTAGGCGCTTGGGCGATTCCATTTGTTCTTTCAGCATGTTCAGGACTTTCTCGTCCAGACCTGCGACCATCGAGGTCAAAAAGAGGCCTGGAGCAATAGCGTTCACGCGAACGCCAATGGAGCCGAGTTCGCGCGCGGCAGGCATGTTCATTCCGATGATTCCCGCCTTGGTCGCAGCGTAGGCGCTCTGTCCAATCTGGCCTTCATAGGCCGCACCGGAAGACACGTTGATCACGACGCCGCGCTCTTCGCCGGCTTCCGGCTCATTCTTGGCCATCTGCTCTGCGCACTTGGACATGACGTTGAATACGCCGTTAAGATTGATTGCAGTGGTCTGGGCAAACTTGGCCAGCGGCGCGGCTTTCCCTTCCTTGCCGAGTACTTTGAACGCGCTAGCGACTGCAGCCCCATTGAGACAGACATGGATAGCGCCGAAACGGGTCATCACCGCAGCGACCGCCATCTGAACCGACTCCTCGTTACTGACGTCGGTTTGTACAAACATCGCCCGCTCCGGGCCAATATCAGCCACGGCCTTTTCGCCCGCTTCGACGTTCAAATCGAAAATAGCGACACGCGCGCCTTTTTCCTGGACGAGGTAAAGCGCGGTGGCCAAGCCGAGACCCGAGGCGCCGCCTGTGATAACGATGACTTTGTCTTGAATACGCATTGGATATATCCAAAGAATAGTTTGGGAAAATTGAATTGAGAGTTAAGGGTTCGCTGCACGCCCGGCGTGTATCAGAATGCGTTGACCCCGGTTAACGCCCGGCCAATGATCAGTTGCTGGATCTGGGTCGTACCCTCTGGAATTGGCGCGACGATGGCTTCGCGCGCCAGCTTCTCCACCAAAAACTCTTTCGTTACCCCGTTGCCGCCGTGGATCTGAACTGCTTGGCGCGCAATTTTCACCGCGGCCTCACAGGCGAAATACTTGGCCATTGCCGCTTCCATCTCAGCCGGCACACCCGCTTCGATCATCGACGCGGCGCGTTGGGTCAGTAAGCGTGCTGCGTCGACCTTGGTCGCCATTTCCGCCAGCATGGCCGAGATCAACTGATGGCCCGCTATGACCTTGCCATGCTGCTTGCGTTCTGTGGCATAGCGAATCGCTTCCTCCAGTGCCCGGCGAGCGATGCCCAAGCCCTGTGCGGCTACAAAGACCCGCGAGCGCTCGAACATCGACAGCGTGTTCTTTAACGCTTCGCCTTCGTTGCCAAGCATATTGCTGGCGGGCACACGTACATCGGTCAGGAATATCTGCGTGGTCGACTGACTGTTCCAGGCGATCTTGTGGATATCGCGGACCTCGTACGGATGCTCTTTGCGGTCGAGCAGGAAGTGCGTCAGGCCACGGCGCGGATCATCACCGGTCCTGCAGGTACAGATAAGGAAATCGGAATAGGCGCCGTTACTGATCCAGGTCTTCTCTCCGTTGATGATGAAATGATCCCCATCCCTTCGGGCACGAGTCTTGATCTCCAGAACATTGGAGCCGACATCCGGCTCCGAGATGGCCGCACTGCAAAACAGCTCACCGGTAAGCAGTCCCGGAAGATAGCGCTCGCGCAAATGCTCAGGAGCCAGCTTCGCGACCATCTGGGCGCAGAAGCTATTGATCAGCACAGGAACCGACAGGTCGATCGAGGTGGCCGCAACTTCCTCGAACAGCATGATCATGGTGAGCCAATCCAGACCCAGACCGCCGTGCTCCTCACTGACTACACCGGAGATCAATCCAAACTTGGTGAGCTCACGAATGACCTCTCCCATCTGCTCCTTGGGCACAAATCTGTCGCGATACTCCTTGTTGAAAAGCGGGTCAGCCTTATTCGACAAATAGCGCCGCAATCCATCCACTGCGCCCTGCTGCTCTTCGGTTCTGAATACGTATCCCATGCCCGCGTCCTTTGATTTATTTACCGTTTAGCCAGGATGGTGACTGCCACAACGGCTTCTTCAATACCGTAGAGTCCGCCGCCGTTTTCCTGAATCGCAATGCGTGCGTTATCAACCTGGCGTTTGCCCGCCTCGCCGCGCAACTGCGTAACCAATTCGTGGATCTGACCAAGTCCGGTCGCACCTATTGGGTGTCCCTTGGATTCCAGACCGCCGGAAGGATTGATGGGCATGCGGCCGCCGACCGTAAAGTCGCCGCGCTCGGCTGCAAGACCGCCTTCGCCAAAGGGCACCAGCATCAAGGACTCGGCGTTAAGAATTTCGCCTATTGCGGAAGCGTCGTGAACCTCGGCCACGTTGACGTCGCCAGGCGCCACGCCGGCCTGTTCGTAGGCTTTCCCGGCAGCAAGATGGGCGACAATTTTTTGCGGCTCATCAAGACTGCGTGAGGTGCCCGTTTGAACGACGCTTGCCAGCACACGCACCGCACGCCCTCCCGCGCCATTCAGACGCTTGAGTCCCGCCGCATTGCACAGCACCACGGCAGCGGCGCCATCGCTAATGGGCGAGCACATCAACGTTGTCAAAGGATAGGCGATAGGCGGCGACGCCAATACCTCTTCGATGCTGAACGGCTGCTGGAACTGGGCCAGTGGGTTATGCACCGAGTGTTGATGGTTTTTGGCGGCAACGGCTGCGATCTGTCGCTGGGTCGTGCCATAACATTGCATGTGATGACGGCAAATGGCGGCATAGACGTCCATGAAAATGCTATAGGGCCGTGCAGACATTGTTCCGGGCGGCGGCACGATGCCCGTACCCATAGTCAGCAGCGTGGCCAGGTTTTGCTCCACGTTGGACACGTCCCAGCCTCCGTCAAAGGCGCTGAACATCTTGGCCTTGTCGGGGATATTCATTTTTTCCGCGCCCACGGCCAATGCAATGTCACAGCTGCCGGCGCGCAACGCCAGTGTCGCCAGATTGAAGGCCGACGAACCCGTGGCGCAGGCGTTTTCGACCGTAAAAACCGGAATGCCTTCGATGCCCAGGCGACGCATTGCAATCGGCCCCGGGATTGCCGTCTGGCCCTGAAACAGACCGTTGGTCATGGTTCCATAGTAAGCAGAGCCAATGTCTGCCGTGCCGCAGCCAGCGTCTTTCAACGCCAGACCCACGGCTTCCTCGACCATGTCATAAACCGATTTTTCAAGAAGGCGCCCAAAGGCGGTCATGCCAACGCCTGCTACATAGATATCACTCATGCCATTTTTCTCTTGACGATATATATTCAGCGATCCTGAAATTCAGGCGCGCGTTTTTCGGTGAATGCCTGCAGCCCTTCCCGGAAGTCGAAGCTACGCATGTGCTCGCGCAGCATCACTTGCTCATGCAACAGGGCGTCGTCACGCGTTTTGTCAGCGGACGCCCGAGCCACTTCTTTCATGCGGCGCAGGGCAATCGGACTTTTTTTAGCGATATGCTCTGCGAGCTTCTGCACGGCATCCGTAAAACCGGCATCCGGATGAACCTCGCATACAAAGCCGCATGCCTTCATCGCAGCAGACGACAATGACTTGCCTGTCAGCAGCAGATACATGGCCATATTCAGCGGAATGAGGCGCGGCAGAACGGCCGCTCCGCCTGCGCCCGGATAGACGCCGAAATTTGCGTGGGCATCGGCGATCGTGGCGCTTTCAGCGGCCACGACCAGATCGGCGCACATCGCCAACTCCAAGCCGCCGGCCATCGTGACGCCGTTTAATGCGGCAACTACAGGCTTTGGGAAGTTACGCAGCCGGCCGAATACCCGGTTGGCCCGATCAAGAAAATCGGCCTCGCCAGGGCCAAGCGTTTGACCCGCTAATACTTCCTTCAAGTCGGCGCCGGCACAGAAGGCGGCGCCGGCACCGGTGAGTACCAGCACCCGAACGTGTTTGTCGGCCGCGACTTCAGTCAGACGCCGATCTAGCTCCGCGAGAATCGCTAGGTTCATCGAGTTCATCGCTTTTGGGCGATTCAGCGTCAAGCGCGCGACCGAATTGGTGACTTCGTACAGCACGCAGTCTTCGTCCATGAGATCTCCGCAAATTTTGTTTGACCGGCACACGAGCGAAATTTTCGTGGGCTCGAGTCGTTAGCAAGTACGGTGATCGTAGGGGAGACCGTGCTTTACAACAGGTCATTGCGGTGAACGTACAGGTCCGGCCGATATATACGCGGGTGAGATCTTCAGCTGCCGCGTAGCAGTTGATCAATTTCGTTATCGCTTAAGCCCGCGTCGCGAAGAATGGCGGCGCTATGCGCTCCACGCTCGGGCACTGCACCGATAGGGTCTGCCGGCGTCAACGAAAACCGCGGCGCCGGCGCGGCCTGCAATACGCCGTCGCGCTCGGTATAGATTTCGCGTGCGGCCATATGCGGATGCGTCATTGCTTCGAGTGGCGTCAGCACTGGCGCGAAGCAGGCATCGCTGCCTTCGAGCAGGCTGACCCAGTGGGCACGAGGCTGCGTGATGAACAGGGCCGCCATGCGCTCGCGCAGCACGCCCCATCGTCGAGAGTCGTAAGGATTCTTGAACGCTTGATCGTCGCCGAACCCGAGTTTGCTGAAAAGCATGGCATTGAACTGCGGCTCCAGAGCCTGAACGCTAACGAAATGGCCATCAGCGCAGGCATACGTGCCACTCCAATGCGGACCATCGAGAAGACCGCGTCCCCGCTCAAAAGGTTGTTGACCGGCAGCGTGCGCCGAGAGCAACAGATTCATCAGGTTGGCGCTGCCGTCCACGATTGCGGCGTCCACCACTTGGCCCAAGCCGGTGCGACGAGCATTCAAGATCCCGGCCAGGACGCCCATGGCCAGATACAGGGCGCCGCCCCCCAGGTCGCCAACGAGGGTTGGCGGTGCCAGCGGCGGCCTTCCGGGTTCGCCTGAGAACCACAGCGCGCCCGACAGTGCGATGTAGTTAAGGTCGTGTCCCGCCGCTTGCGCTAACGGACCTTCCTGTCCCCAACCGGTCATGCGGCCGTAGACCAGCCGAGGATTTCTCGCCAGACATATCTCCGGTGCAAGGCCAAGGCGCTCCATGACGCCGGGACGCATGCCTTCAATCAAGGCGTCAGCACCATCGATCAGCCGAAGCACGGCGTCGATCGCGCTCGGGTCCTTGAGGTTCAGTGCCAGAGAACGCTTGCCGCGATTCACGATGGCGTTCTTGCCAAGATCGAGATCGCCACCCTTGGCGTCGGCGCGCTCGACCAGGATGACCTCGGCGCCCATGTCGGCCAGCAGCATGCCGCAAAATGGCCCCGGCCCTATACCGGCAATTTCAATAATACGGATTCCGTCCAGAACGCCCATGGCGTTGCTCCTTGATTCGGAAAGATAGTGGTCAAGCGAAGTGACTTGATTGCGAAAAAACCATCGCTTAGGGTATTGCCCTGTCCGCTTGGTTTCGGGGCGATGGACTCAGGCCCGAGAAAGCGCTTAGCTGGCTGATAACGCGTGAACTAAAAATCGACCTTCGATGAAAACACCGAGCCAATGGGCTCGCGCTCTTCGGACCAAATTAACTTGAAAATGGCGTGGGGCTTGCACCGTCCTGTTGTCTCCGCGCTTGCGCATTCGCCAGCGGCATCCAGTGCAGCAAGCCAAACAGAATAGTTAGAAGAACGCTTGCGGCCAGGGAGCCGCGATACAAACGCACTTTCTTGAATACGAACGCAAGTTCAAGCGCGTGGATGCCCAGAAAAACTGCGGAAACAATCTGCATCGTCTGGGACAGTCCGTGTGGCAAGAGCCCCGCCAAGCCAGCGAGGGAAATTCCATAGATTGCCAGACAGGCAGTTTTTAATATGGATACCAAACTTTTGTTCAACACGGATTGTCAACCTCCTCCTTGATCATGTCCGCAGCCTTTTCCGCAATCATGATGGTTGGCGCGTTGGTATTTCCCGAGACAATATTCGGCATGATGGAAGCATCCACCACGCGTAAGCCCTGGACACCTTTTACGCGTAGTCGATCGTCCACCACGTCTAGCGCCCCGGCGCCCATGCGACAGGTACCGACCGGGTGATACGCGCAGTCCGCGTGATTGCGAATAAAGTCTTCAATTTGCGCGTCGGTCTGGACACTCGCCGAGTTCTTGGATTCCTTGCCGCCAAAGCGTGTCAACGCCGGTTGGCGCATGATTTCGCGCGCCAGCTTGAAACCGCGAACCAGGCGATCCAGATCGTCTTTCTCGGCCAAAAAATTGGTGTCGATCACCGGGGCGGCCAGCGGATCGGCGTTCGCCAGTGAAACGCTGCCGCGAGATTTTGGACGTAGCAGACCGACATGAATCGAGTACCCATTGCCTAGCAATATCTTGCGGCCGTGGTCGATGAGTTTGGCGACGATGAATACCAGTTGAGCATCGGGGATTGCCTCCTCTGGTTGAGTCTTTATGAAGCCATTGCCCTCTGCAAAATTAGATGTCAGGGCTCCCCTTCTGAACTTCGCCCAACTTCTCATTCCCTTTATTGCCGTGCACACACCGCTCAACGACAGGCCGAACAATCCCCCGGACGCGCCTGCTTCATAACTGTGGACAATGTCGATATGGTCCTGCAGGTTTTTTCCCACGCCTGGTAAGTCATGGACCACGGCAATGCCATGCTGTTCGAGATGCGTGGCAGGTCCGATCCCCGACAGCATCAATATTTGAGGCGACTGCAATGCTCCGGCGCACGACAAGACTTCACGCGCCGCCTTAAGGGTTTTGATTTCACCACCGTGTCGATACTCCACGCCCACAGCCCGCTTACCCTCCATGATGATCCGCGTGGTGTGTGCGCCGGTTACAACCTGCAAGTTGGGGCGTCCGAGGTTGGGCGTCAGAAATGCCTTGGCCGTGCTGCAGCGCTCCCCATCTTTTTGCGTCACCTGGGTCAAGCCAACGCCCGACAATTGATCGCCATTAAAGTCCGGGTTCGGCAAATGACCGGCCTGCAATCCTGCCTGGACGAATGCCCTTGCATAGACGCTCGGCTCCATGACGTCCGCCACATTCAGCGGGCCGCCCGCGCCGTGATACGCATTGCCACCCCAAAATTCGTTATTCTCGGACTTCTTGAAGTAGGGCAATACGTCCGAGTAACTCCAGCCGGCGTTACCCTGTGCGGCCCAACCGTCGTAGTCGGTGCGATCTCCGCGTATATACATCATGCCGTTGATCGAGCTGCTTCCCCCAAGGGCTTTACCGCGTGGCTGATATCCGACGCGACCGTTAAGTCCCTTGTTCGGAACGGTCTTGAATGCCCAGTTGAAAATGCGGTAGGGAATCATTGCGGCCAAGCCTGAGGGGCATTGAATCAGGACGCTGTTGTCAGCCGCGCCGGCTTCAAGAAGACAGACCTTGACGCCTGGGTCTTCGCTTAGTCGAGCAGCAAGGACACAGCCTGCGGACCCGCCGCCGATCACAATGTAGTCGATCATGACTTGTAGACGATATGCACGTCGTTGATCTGGCCATTGAACTTGAATGGTGCGCGATCACGATAGTCCAGTGTCACAGGGCAACCCAGATCCATCCCTACGTTGAAGGTTTCACTGGCACTGAACGCAAGAGGTACGGTGAACGGTGTTTCCTTGCGTGCCACTTCCACGCCGTCGACTGACATCACCAACGTAGCTGGCGCCCCGGGTGCGGGTCCGCTCATGATGGTCTCGAGATCGAAGCGATGCGGTCCCGACACCACCCTTTCGAGCGATCTCAACTTGGTTCTTGCTACCCCCAGGAAATTGTATTCATAGTGGAGGTAGCCATCGTCCATATAGAGCACCAGGCCGCCGGCCACTGCGCCCAGCGAATACAGCACGCCAGAAGCATTCGCCGGCACATTCACGTCCACCCTTACCTTGTTGTTGCGTGCCCGCAGGTTAGGCGCGCAAAACTCGGGCAGACGGGTGACATCCGTATTGAAGTGCCATTCAGTCTGCTTCGTCCCAACGCGCGCACTGGGGTTGAGAAGAGGACCTAGGCCGGCGCCAATTGGATACACATGGTTGGCGCGCGCCTCGCCGTCAAACTTTTCTTTCAGCTCAGCCAGCTTGTGAGGATAGTCACGTGAAATATCCATCGACTGGGAATAGTCGTCATCGAGCTTGTACAAAGCCCAGACATCCTGGTCCGGATTCCAGTTGGCATAAGCGGCATAGGCACCGGGCAGCCAGGGGATGCGCGGCCCGAACACTGACGCCATCCAGCCCTCCGAGTAGATTCCGCGACTGCCGAACACTTCGAAGTACTGGTGTGCTTTTTGAGTGGCGGCCTTTCCATCAGAGAAGGTATACGCCAGGCTTATGCCATCCAGCGGGTCTTGGCTAAAGCCATTGACCGATTCCGGCGGAGTAATGCCTATGACGTCGTAGATGGTTGGCGCGATGTCATTGACATGGTGAAACTGCCCGCGCACTTCGGCGTCAGCCTTGATTCCCTTTGGCCAGGAAATAGCCATGGGCACCCGCGTGCCTCCGAAATAACCCGCGACCAGTTTGGTGCCCTGGAAGGGACTTTCGCCAGCCCAAGCCCAGCCGGCGTGGTACATGTTGGCCACCTTCGGACCACCCAGCGCGGGCAGACCGCCATATTGTTCTTCGAGTATCTTCATCTGCTGCGCGAAGGGCATCGGCACCCCGTTGAGCGTCAACATTTCATTGAAGGTCCCGCTCCAGCCTTCCGAGGACGCGCCGTTATCCGACAGCACGTAGAAGATGAGTGTGTTATCACGCAGGCCGAGACGCTCAAGCTCATCCACGACCTTGCCGGCCTGCGTGTCGGCGTGCTCAAGGAAGCCCGCGTAGACCTCCATGAGCCGCGCCTGAAACCTTTTCTCGTCATCAGAGAGGTCGTCCCAGGCTGGCATGGTGTCGGGGCGCGGGGTCAACTTGCTGTCCGGCGGAATCCAGCCCAATTCCTTCTGACGTTTGAAGGCATCCTCCCGATAGACGTCCCAGCCCGCGTCGAACTTTCCGCTGAACTTGTCTGACCATTCGCTAAACACCTGATGAGGACCGTGGACCGCGCCGGGAGCCCAGTACATGAGGAATGGCTTGTCGGGAGCCAATGCGTGTTGCTGGCGCAGCCAAGCGGTTGCCTGGGCCGCCAGATCTTCACTCAGGTGATATTGAGGATCATCCGGGCGCTCGATCGGGGTGGTATTGCGATACAGGCTAGGCTCGTATTGCGACGACTCCGCCCCCATGAAACCGTAGAAGTGATCGAATCCACAACCCGTAGGCCAGCGATCGAACGGTCCTGTGGCGGAGACATCCTGAGCGGGTGTGTTGTGCCATTTTCCGAATGCAGCGGTGCTGTATCCGTAATGCTTGAGCACTTCCGGTATGGTCGCCGAGGTCTTGGGAATTTCCCCGGTGTAGCCGTCAAAATCACTAGCCAGTTCTGTGATGGTCCCTGATTCAACCCGATGGTGATTGCGCCCCGTGAGCAAGGACGCGCGGGTTGCCGAGCTGATAGCCGTGGTGTGAAAAGCGTTATACCGAACCCCGGTGTCCGCAATGCGGCTAAGCGTAGGCGTATGAATTGCGCCGCCGACGGTATCTGCGTGCGCGAAACCGACGTCATCCAGCATGATGATAAGGACGTTCGGCGCATCGGCGCGCAGATGTGTCGCCTTGGTGCGCCATTGATGCGTAGATTCAGCCAAGGTACGCGCGGCGAAACTGGCGGTCGGCGTTTTTGGAAACGGCAGCGCCCGGGAAGCGTCTTCGTCAACGGTCGCAGGACTTTGTAATTCCAGCGCGTCGGCTTCTTCTAAAGCGGATGAGGCTGGAGTCGAACTTGATGCCGCGGGATTAATTTTACTGGTCATGATGGGTTCCGGTCATTGACTGAACTGTGACGCGAGTCGCTCGGCAGAGCGCCTGCGAGCCGTCGACAAATCTGACGTATTCTATGAATCGCGTCCCACCGACACCGGTCTTTGAAGGCAATCCAGTTGTCTCGCGCGGTTGGTGGCGCGATTTATTGAACCTCCGGCTGTAAAGGTCCTAGACGTGTGTGAGTGCGAGTACCTATCAAAAGGAACTCGTACGTTCAGATATCAGGAACAGCGCTCGACAACCGGCTTGATCAGGCTCTTGAGCCTATTCAGGAAATAAGGCTGCGAATAATCTTGCACGTCCGCTGGAAAACACCGGCGGTAGGGAGGGACGCTTCAGTGCTACGATGCGCGAAATGCCATATTGGGCTGCGTTCGGCACGGTACTGGTCGACACGAGCGGGTCACAGCGGTCCTGAAGGGAGCGCATGCCTGACTCGATAATTTTCAACGTTACTTCCCGGTGATCCAAAGCACACCGCCCCAGCGATAAATTGCCGTCCGATCATGCATAGAGCCACACACATCAGAGCTGACGACCATTCCGTTCGAACGACAATTGGTGGTTATGCACTCGCGATTGCGAGGGCGCTTGAGCACCACGGGGTTGATAGCGCGCGGATCTTTCGGGCCGCTGGCATTCCGCCATCGCTGCTGAAAAATGACCCGATGTGCCGGCTGCCGGTCGATACTGTCGCCAAGCTCTACAAGGTCTGCGTGGACGTGACCCACAACGTCTACTTCGGATTGACCGTTGCCAAGTTCATTCATGTTTCGAATTTACATGCACTTGGTTACGCGTTGGCGGCCAGCTCCAACCTCATGGCATTTTGTCAAAGGCTCGAACGTTTTTTCAGGCTGGCTTCGCAGGCTTGCGAAATCGAAATAAATGAAACCGAGCACGAGGTTTCGTTGCGTGTGAAGCTGCTGGTGACGGTATGCGGTGAGACCCAGGACGCGCTGATGGGTTTTGTCGTACTCGCCATGCGCCAGCTTTACAAACCTGATTTCAATCCCTTGCGCGTAGGGCTGTCTCATCCGAAGCCGCGCGAAGGTGGCGAGCCTTACGAAGCACTTTTTAAAGCGCCGGTCAGCTTCGCCCAGCCTGAACCGCTGCTCGTGTTTTCAAGGTCTGATCTGCAACAGCCACTAGCGGGAGATTGCGCGGAGCTGGCGCAACTGAATGACAACCTCGCCACCAACTACCTCGTCCGTCTCGACAAGAACGACGTGGTGGCCACGGTACGGCAGAAGATCATTGAATATCTTCCAAATGGAGATTGCTCAAGAGACAAAGTCGCCGGTGCCATGTGCATCAGCCCGACTACCTTGCAATTCAAACTATCCCAATGCGATACCAGCTTTAATGAGTTGCTCGACACAACGCGGAAGGAACTGGCTTCCAGCTATGTACAGCAGTCTTCGTTGTCCATTACCGAGATCACCTTCCTGCTCGGCTTTAGCGACACGAGTAACTTCACTCGCGCATTCAAACGATGGGAAGGCGTGTCGCCGACCAATTATCGCAAGGAGGTGAAGCCTGTCGGTTGATTCGAGGTGAGGCTATCTGGAGCGCGCTGGTGCCGCGTACTTGGCTGAGTGGTGACACCCCGCCATTTGCTTGGTCGATATCGGCTTCAATAATGCAATAAGCGCCATGACGAATCTGTCATGGCAATTGCGCCTCACGCGTCATCTGATTTGACGTTTCAACGCGCGCCCACCGGATGCAGCGTGCGAGACGCCGGATACCCTCGCCGATCTGCTCGACCGAGGCACTGGCAAACGAGAGCCGCATACGCGTGTGCTCCGGACGTCCGCTATAGAACGCCGCCCCCGGCACGTAGGCGACTCCGTGCTCGTCTATCGCATTGCGCAGCATCGCCGTGGTGTCCACTAACGGAAGATCCGCCCAATAAAACATGCCGCCCTCGGGAGTCATCGCGTTGAAGGGTATATCGCTCAGTTCCGCCTTGATCGCGCGTTGCATCGCGCGTGCCTGGTTTTCATAGAAGTGCCGCATGCGGCCAAGCGCAGGCTCGAGCGACCCCGCATTCAGGTAATGAAAGGCAACGAGCTGCGAGAGCGTCGAGGCGTGCGTGTCGCCCAGTTGCTTGGCGACGACAAGATGCCGCAAGAGTTCCGCCGGCGCCGACATCCATGCGAGCCTGAGGCCGGGCGCAAGTATTTTCGAAAAGCTCGCGAGATGGACCACCCACTGGCGCTCTTCGTCATTAGCCAACGCAAATAGCGACGGCGGGGGCGGCTCACGAAAATAAAGCTCGCCGTATGCATCGTCTTCGACAATAAAGAAACGGTGGGTCATCGCGAGCGCCAGCACCTGCTTGCGACGTCGTAGAGACATCACATAGCCACTCGGATTGGCAAAGTTCGGAATGAGGTACAACAATTTCGGACGGTGACGCACAACCATCGCTTCGAGTTCCTCGACCTTCACCCCTTCGTGATCCGTCGGCACGGGCAGCACGTCAGCGCCTTGAAACTGGAAGGCTTGCAAAGCGCCCAGATAGGTCGGCGCCTCGACCGCAACACGGTCGCCCGGGTCGACCAGCACGCGCGTGATCAGGTCGATCGCCTGCTGGGATCCCGTCGTAATGACAAGGTCCGATGCATCGACCTTCATACCTTTCGTCTTCGCACGCTGTGCGATCAATTCCCTGAGCGGCTCGTAACCTTCGCTATTGCCATACTGAAACGAAGTCGCGAGCGACGAGATGAGCGCACGCTCGGTCGCTCCACGCAATCCGTTCAGATCGAGCGCGGCCGCACTTGGAAAGCCGCCGGCAAGTGAAATGACATCGGGTCTGGACAACAGCGAAAACAACTCGCGAATAGTCGATGGCTGAACGCGACGCGTCGCGCTTGCGTACTGCGAAGTTTCGATAGTCAATTCGAGCAAGTTTCCGATAACCGTGTACAAATGATTGGGAGAGCGGACCATCTGCCGCGGCTCAATGCACCAGCAACGCAACAGCAACGCAACGCCCGGCAACGACAACGCTTTCCTTCTGATACGAAGCATAAGAAAATGATGGCCATTGTCATAGCAGCAGATCACGATTCTTTTACCGCAGCAGTTGCTCTGCGCAGGGACATTGAAAGCCGATGAACAGATACGAAATACTGGCCAACGCCATGGCTGCGGAAATTCGCTCGGGCAGCATTGCGGTCGGCGCGCGCATGCCCTCGCTGCGCCAGGTCATCGCTCAACATGGCGTGAGTCAATCCACTGTGTTCCGCGCCTACTATCTGCTCGAAGAGTGGGGCCTGGTTCGGGCTCAGGAACGCTCCGGCTACTATGTGGCGCCGGGTGCGAGCGTCACCGCCGCGCGAGCGCCTCGTGCGCCGTCCCTTGCCGAATCGAGCAAGGTCGACATCAGCAACCTGGTTTTTTCCGTGCTGGACGCAGCAAAAACGCCGGGCATTGTGCCGCTGGGTTCGGCCTTTCCCTCCCCTCATCTTTTCCCGCTGCCGCGTCTTGCGAAGTCATTGGCGCAGGCTTCGCGCCTGCTTAGCCCGTGGAGCACCGTGGTCGATTTGCCGCCGGGCAATGAACACCTGCGCCGCCAGATCGCGTTGCGTTACATGGGCATGGGCATATCGCAGCCCATGGAGGAAATAGTCGTTACCAATGGTGCGCTGGAGGCGTTGAACCTGTGCCTGATGGCGGTCACCCGGCCCGGAGACGTAGTCGCTGTCGAATCGCCGGGCTTTTACGCCGCGCTTCAGGCCATTGAGCGGCTGGATTTGCGGGCCGTTGAAATACCGGTTGATCCCGTGACCGGCCTTGATCTCGACGCCCTCGCCGACGCATTGAAAAAGCATCCCATTCGCGCCTGCTGGTTCATGACGAATTTTCAGAATCCGACGGGCGTGACGCTTTCGCTTGAAAAGAAGAAGGCCCTTGTTGAATTGCTAGCGGGGCATGACGTGCCCTTGATTGAAGACGATGTCTACGGCGAGTTGCACTTTCAGCCTGAGTATCCGTTGCCGGCATTGGCCTTTGACAAAAAGGGGCTCGTCATGCACTGCAGTTCGTTTTCGAAGACGCTTGCGCCGGGCTACCGAATTGGGTGGACATCTGCGGGACGATTCACGGACAAGGTTCAGCGGTTGAAATTGATGACGACCTTATCGGCCAGCATTCCGGTGCAGGCTGGAATTGCCGATTATCTCCAGCATGGGGGCTATGACAAGCACCTTCGCAAGTTGCGCGGAGCTTTAAATCTGCAACTAAGCGAAATGGACAGCGCCATCCGACGCTGGCTGCCGCAAGGCGTTCGGCGCACACATCCGAACGGCGGCTATTTTCTCTGGCTTGAGCTTCCCGAGGCAATCGACGCGATGGAACTGCACCGTCTTGCAATAGAGCAAGGCATCAGCCTGGCCCCGGGCCCGATCTTTTCTGCCACGCATGCATTCGAACATTATGTACGGCTCAACTTCGGTCATCCGTGGAGCCCGAAGATAGACGACGCGATTCGCGTGCTGGGCGAGTTACTTGCGCGCCCGTCGGTGCGCGCCAAACCCTGACGGCACTTTACGCGCCTCAGTGACGGAGCGAAACCGGCGCGCTGCACTTAAAACCTCAATGCGCCACCATGGTTGCGAGCCGTGCGAGACAGAACAGGAGTACGCCAAAGCCTGCTGCAAGTCCGACCCTGACGGCACGTTACGCGCCTCAGTGACGGGGCGAAACCGGCGCGCTGCACTCAAAACCTTAGTGCGCCACCATGGTTGCGAGCCGTGCGAGACAGAACAGGAGCGCGCCAAAGCCTGCTGCGAGTCCGACAGCGACCACTGGCAGCAGTGGCAGCTTTACAGCTGCCATGTCGGCCTGATGCGACGCGCCTTTGCGGACTCCAAAAAAGCTCCACAGTACGATTCTCAGCATTCTCAGAAAAGCCATGACACACCTCTTACGGTTGACCTAAGGCGAAGCACTTTCACTTAACTAATCATCCGGACCACGCAACTCCAACGCGCAAGGCGCCAAGTGCCGAGCGCGGAGCCGTGCTGGTCTGAGGGCCAATGTTCTAGCCCGAGAGCACTGGTGGCGAAGCGTGGGGATGTAGGGATTCGCGAGAAGGAGGGTTTCAAACATCCGGGGTTCTAGCGAGCACCGTTCTACGCGGGAACCAAAAGCAGTGGTCTGCACGCTAGAGACACTTAAAGCAGATTGTTGGGAGGCGTTTTCTTTGCTTCGTTTCTTTGTCGCCGTTGGACAAAGAAATGAAGTGCCGCCACGCACAGTGGCTAATAGCGATAAAAAATTTAGCCAACATACAACCCGCGCCAACGTAAGCAGCAGCAACCCGGCACCGACCCTGACCACAAACCCTGAAAGCCCCCTTCAATCAATTCCGCACCAGCGAGTGAATGGATCATAGGGGGGATGCCACCGGCAAAAAAGCAGCAGATGGAGAAAGTTTCGCAGAAGCAGAAGCAGAAGCAGAAGCGGCAGCAGCAAAACAGAAAATCCATCGCGGCCTGCCCGCACCCCCTCTGCTACCCCCCATCCAGCGCCATCTGCTTCTTGAACAGCGCCCAAGCCTCCCTTACCTTACGCCAGTGGCCCCGCTCGCCGCCGCGCCGCGCGCACCCCTGAACAGGCCGAACAACCCAGGTCCCCAAGACCGCCCCCCTGCCCATGTACCAATACACCGAATTCGACCGAGCTTTCGTGCGCAGCCGCGCCGCCCAATTCCGCGACCAGATCGATCGCTGGCATTCCGGCAAACTAAGCGAAGACGAATTCCGTCCGCTACGCCTGCAGAACGGCTGGTACGTTCAACGCCACGCGCCGATGCTGCGCGTCGCCGTCCCCTACGGCGAGTTATCAAGCGCACAACTACGCGCACTGGCTCGCGTGGCGCGTGAGTACGACGAACCCGAGGCAGAGGTTTATCGGCTAGCCTCTGACGCCCAACGAGCGCTCGGCACCGTTCACCTTCCCACCCACTACGCCCATTTCACCACCCGCACGAATGTCCAGTTCAACTGGATTCCGTTGTCAAAAGCGGCCGATGTAATGGACCTCCTCGCGAGCGTCGACATGCACGGCATCCAGACCAGCGGCAACTGCATTCGCAACATCTCGTGCGATGAACGTGCGGGCGTTGCACCCGACGAGATCGCCGATCCCCGTCCCTTTGCGGAAATCATGCGCCAATGGACGACGCTCCACCCTGAATTCGCCTTCCTGCCCCGCAAATTCAAGATCGCCATTACGGGCGCGGCTGAAGACCGCGCGGCGACCGACTGGCACGACGTTGGCCTGCATTTGCTGCGCGACGATGCGGGAGAATTGGGTTTTCGCATTTCGGTCGGCGGCGGCATGGGCCGCACGCCTGTCATCGGAACCGTGCTGCGTGAGTTCTTGCCGTGGCATCAAATCATGAATTACATCGAGGCGGTTGTGCGCGTGTACAACCGGTATGGCCGGCGCGACAACAAGTACAAGGCGCGTATCAAGATCCTGGTGAAGGCCGAGGGCCAGCGTTACATCGATGAAGTCGAGGAGGAATTCCTACAGATCGTCGAACACGATGGCGCTCCGCATACCATTCCGCAAGCCGAACTGGACCGCGTGAGCGCATCCTTCATTGCGCCAACAATACCGGGACGCCTCCCGCATGCCGGCCCCGACACCCTTGAGACACTAAGGCAGCAAGCCGCCCAGCACCCGCATGTTCGAGCGCTGGCTGCAGCGTAACGTCGCCCCGCATAAAGATCCGGTCGATGCGGATCGTGACGCTTTCGTTCAAGCGCCTGCTTCAAGCACCGGGCGACGCGTCGGCCGACCAGCTCGACCTGGTCGCCGGACTCAGCGACCGCTTTTCGGCGGGCGAAGCGCGCGTGACGCACACTCAGAATCTTGTGCTCCCTTGGGTGCATGTCGACGACTTGTTCTCGCTATGGGAAGCGGCTCGCGACGCGGGCCTTGCCAGCGCTAACGTGCATCTTCTTACCGATATGATCGCGTGTCCGGGAGGCGACTTCTGCGCATTGGCGAATGCACGCTCGATCCCGGTCGCCGAAGCAATCACCGAGCGTTACCAGGATCTCGACGAGCTCAATGACATCGGCGAAATAGATCTTCATATCAGCGGCTGCATTAACTCGTGCGGTCATCACCATAGCGGCCATATAGGAATTCTTGGCGTGGATAAAGACGGCAAGGAGTGGTATCAGGTCACGCTTGGCGGATCGGATGGATCGACCACGAGCGGCACTGCGCAACCCGGCAAAGTGATCGGGCCATCTTTTTCGGCACCGGAAGTGCCCGAAGTTATCGAGGCGGTGCTTTCGACGTACCTGTCCATCAGGCAAAGCGTCGGCATAAGGCAGGAGCGCTTCATAGAGACGGTAAGGCGCGTCGGACTAGACCCGTTCAAGGCCGCCGCGAACGATGTCCGCACGAATGGGGAGCGAGCCGCATGACGGATACCGCACAGATCAGGCTGCTCACAGTGGTAGAGCACTCCCTGGACGCCAGCGAATTGGTTATATCGATCGCCAACGACGAAGATCCGCTAACCTTGAAAGACCGGCTCGACGGGGTCGCGCGCATTGAACTGCACTTCCCTCATTTCACCGACGGGCGTGCTTACAGTCAGGCTTATCTGCTTCGCCGCCGACTCGGCTTCAAAGGGGATTTGAGAGCGACGGGCGATGTCCTTATCGACCAGCTCATCCAGATGGAGCGCACGGGGTTCTCAAGCGCCGTATTGAAAGAAGGCGTGGACCCCGCCGACGCTCAGCGTCAGTTCGCGCGCTTCCCGGCGTTCTACCAAAGCGATGTTCTGGATGAAACGCCCTTGCTTCGACGCGATACCTCGAAGAAAGCGAACACGCTGACTTAGTGGAACGGATCGTTCGGGTTCCGAACGTTTTTCTTAAGCCATCGGCACCGGCGCATTTGCCGCGATCAAGCCATCCTGCCTGAGCAGCGCCCACAGTTCAGACGGGATCGGCGCGGCCGCCAACGCAATGTTTTCGCTGATGCGTTCCGGGCGGCTTGCGCCGGGAATGATCCCCGCCACGGCCGGATGCGCCAGCGAGAATTGCAGCGCCGCCGACTTGATGTCCACCTTGAATCGCTCGCAGATTTGCTTGATGCGCCGCACGCGTTCGATCATCGCCACGGGCGCCTTCTGGTATTCGAAGTGCTCGCCCCCCGCAAGCAGCCCGGAGTTATAAGGGCCACCGACCACGATGCCAAGGCCCCGCGCCTCGCATGCCGGCATCAGGTTAGCGAGTGCTGCTTCGTGGTCGAGCAGCGTATAACGCCCGGCAATCAGAAAGCCATCGGGGTCGGCACGCTCGAGCGCCAGTTCGCACGGCTCCACGCGATTCACACCGAGTCCCCACGCCTTGATAACCCCTTCACCGCGCAGGCGTGTGAGTGCTTTCGCGGCGCCCTTCATTGCAGTATCGAACACGGACAGCCAGTTCTCGCCGTGAAAGTCCTGCGCCGGATCGTGAATCCACACATAGTCGAGACGATCGGTCTTCAAGCGACGCAAGCTGTCTTCAATCGAGCGCAGCGTGCCGTCCTCGCTGTAGTCATAGACAATTTTGTTCGGCAGGCCGTGTTCAAACAAGCCGCCCTTTTCGCCCAGATCGCGTTCAAGAGGATCTTCGAGTTCATCGAGGATCAGGCGGCCGACCTTCGTTCCGAGCACATATTCTTCACGCGGATGCACGGACAGCGCCTCGCCCAGGCGAATCTCCGCGAGACCCGCGCCATACATCGGAGCGCCATCGAAATAGCGGATGCCTGCTTGCCACGCGGCCTCGACCGTATCGAGTGCTTCCTGTTCAGGAATCTCGCGGAACATATTGCCAAGCGGCGCAGTGCCGAAGCCGATACGGTTTGGAATGGTAATGCGCATGATGAATTCCTTAGATGAGCAAGTGGCACGAACGCGAATTGAATACGACCGTTCAAGTTTGCCAGTGTCCGTGCTTTGCTCTTTCCCAGAAACCCCGTGGACGGCAGAAGACTCTTGATTGCGAGTCAACAATGGGCTTGGCAGCGCTCCTCAGGCGACGCGTCGTCCTTCCAGGAACGTGGCACGCGGCACCGGCAGCCGGTCAGCCATTGCCACGCGCACGAAGTCGGCTCTGAGGCCCGTCGCAATGGCTCCACGGTCCGCGAGCCCCGCCGCCTTGGCTGGTGCCGCCGAGATCGTGCGAATGGCCTGGGGGAGCGTCCAGCCGGCTTTATCGACGAGTTCAAATGCCGCCGTGAGCAAGCTCGACGGCACATAGTCCGACGACAAGATATCGAGCATTCCCGCCCTCGCCATGTCCAGCGCGGAAACATTGCCCGAGTGCGAGCCGCCCCGGACCACGTTCGGCGCGCCCATGATTGTCGCGATGCCATGTTCCCGCGCCGCTTGCGCCGCCACCAGCGTGGTGGGGAATTCAGCCAGCACGATACCGTCGTTCACGGCTTCGAGGACATGCTCGAGGGATGTGTCGTCATGACTGGCGAGCGGTAAGCCGAGCGCGCGGCAACGCGTAATGATCTCGCTGCGATGAAGCCGCGCATAGCGCTGCTGGTCGCCAGTCAGTTCATTGAACATCGTGCTTGCGTGTTCATCGGTCCATTTACCGTGGCGCTCCTGATACCGGCGCCACTGGACCGGGTCGTGCCATTGGCGCTGGCCGGGTGTGTGGTCCATCACGGAAACGAGCCGCAATAGCGGATGCGAGGCGAGGCTATCGAAGACTTCGAGCACGTCGGCCGCTGCGACTTCGCATCGCAGATGCAGGAAGTGATCGACGCGCAGCAAGCCGCGTCCTGCCAGGCGCTCGATCGAGCGCGCGCAATTGGTCTGCAGCTCTTTTCCACGCACGCCCACGCCTCCGCGCGAGCCGATCCCGAGCGCATCGAAGACGGTCGTGATGCCCGCGGTCGCCACTTGTGCGTCATGCACGACGATGGCCGCATCGTGATTCCACAGCACGCCGGGACGTGGCGCGAGATGTTTCTCTATGTTGTCGGTATGCAGCTCGACCAGACCGGGCAACAGATAATCGCCACCCCAGTCCTCGGCTTCGCTCACCGATGTACTACCGGGTGCGACGTCCGCGATGCGGCCGTCGGCCACGCGCACTACGCCCATGAACTCTTCGTCGCGAGTGACGATTCGCACGTTTTTAATCAGCATGTCTGCAAAGTTTCCGTAGTCGTTGCCGCCTGTCCGGCGGGAGCGTTAAGTTGGATCAGGCGAGTGGCAACGCGTTCGCGCGTGTCCTCGTCGTGAAAAATGCCGACGATGGCGGCGCCCCGCTCACGCGCTTCCACGATGAGATCCGCCACTACTTCCCGGTTCTCGGCGTCCAGTGACGCGGTGGGTTCGTCGAGCAGCAGCAGCGGCTGTTGGGCGATCAGGCCCCGAGCAATATTGATGCGCTGCTGCTCGCCGCCGGAAAACGTCGCGGGTGCAAGTGTCCACAAACGCCGTGCCACGTTAAGGCGTTCGAGCAGCGCACCGGCCCGCGCGCGCGCTTCCTCTTCATCCACGCCGCGCGACACAAGCGGCTCGCTGACGAGATCGAGTGACGATACACGCGGGATGGCGCGCAGAAACTGGCTCACGTACCCCATAGTTGTGCGGCGCAAGCGAATCACGTCGTGCGGCAGCGCATCCGCGAGCGACAGGTAGTGCGATGTGCGGCTGTCATCGCGGATAGCGACTGTGCCGCGCGTAAGCAGATAGTTACCATACATGCAGCGCAGCAACGTGCTCTTGCCCACTCCAGAAGGTCCCGACAATACGACACACTCGCCTCGTTCGACATCTAGCGATACACCGCCTAGCGCCGCAATACGCACGCCGCCCTGCTGGTGCAACGTAAAAGTTTTCTCGACGCCGCGCGCGCGCAGCATCAATGCGTCGCGTCGGGCAAACGCGAGCTCATTGGAAAGATCGGCATTGGCATTCATTTCTAGGCTCTCAAACGGGTAGCACGGACGCAACCAGCGTCTGCGTATAGGGGTGTTGCGGGTCATCGAGCACTTGATCGGTCAGCCCGCTTTCCACCACGCGCCCATCCTTCATCACCATCAAACGATGCGCAAGCAAACGCGCCACGCCAATATCATGCGTGACAATAAGGGCAGCAAGATGAAGCTTGCCGGTGAGCGTGCGCAGCAGGTCCAGCAGCCGCGCTTGCACCGATACGTCCAGCCCTGCCGTCGGTTCATCCATGAAGATGAGGCGCGGTTTCGTGACCAGATTGCGCGCAATCTGCAAGCGCTGCTGCATGCCGCCTGAAAACGCGGAAGGCAATTCATCGATACGCGCGGCATCGAGTTCGACCTGGTTCATCCAGTCGGCGGCCGTCTCCCGAAGCCGTCCGTAATGGCGCGCGCCATTGGCCATCAAAGGCTCGCCGATGTTTGCTCCCGCCGACACGCCGTGACGCAGTCCGTCGCGCGCATTCTGATGAACAAAGCCCCAGTCGGTGCGCGCCAGCATTCTCCGGCGCGGCATGGGGAGCGAAAGCAGATCCAGTATTTCGTGCTCTGCGGTTCGGTAAGTCAAGGTACCGTCGTTCACGGGCGTACGCAGTGCAAGCGTGTTCAGCAAAGTAGATTTGCCTGAGCCGGATTCGCCTACTATGCAAAGCACTTCGCCCGGGTAGATGTCTATGTCCACATCCACGCAACCGCCGCGCCCGTCGTAGCGTTTCGTGAGGCCGCGTCCGGTGAGTAGTGGAACAGCAGGTGTTGGAAAATTCATGCGCCCTCCTGAGCGGCCCGGCGCTCCTGACAGTAATCGCTGTCAGAACAAACAAACATACGCGCCCCCGCATCGTCAGTAATCATCTCATCGAGGAAACTCTCCCGCGAAGCGCACAGCGCGCACTCATGATCCCATTGCTGGATGCTGAACGGATGGTCCTCGAAGTCGAGGCTCTTCACCTTCGTATAAGGTGGAATGGCATAGATGCGGCGTTCGCGGCCCGCGCCGAAAAGCTGCAGCGCGGGGTTCATGTGCATCTTCGGATTATCGAACTTGGGGATTGGCGAGGGCGAAGTGAGATAGCGGTCGTTGACGAGCACCGGGTAATCGTAAGTCGTCGCAATGCTGCCGTGCCGGACGATGTCCTCGTAATACTTCACATTGATCAGGCCGTAGTCCGCCAGCGAGTGAAGCTTGCGGCACTCGGTCACGCGCGGTTCCAGCCGGTACAGCGGCTCGGGCATCGGCACCTGATACACAATGATCTGCGCGTCCGTCAACGGCGTTTCCGGAATCCGGTGCCGGGTCTGAACGATGGTTGCATCGACCGTGCGCGTGGTCGTCGCAATGCCGGCCGTGCGCGCGAAGAAGCGGCGGATATTCACTGCGTTGGTGGTTTCATCGGAACCCTGATCGATCACCTTCAGCGTGTCGCTGCGTCCGATAATTGCCGACGTCACTTGCAAGCCGCCTGTTCCCCACCCATACGGCAAGGGCATTTCGCGCGATGCGAACGGGACCTGATGACCCGGTATTGCCACGGCTTTCAGCAACGCTCGCCGGATCATGCGCTTCGTCTGTTCGTCGAGGTAAGCGAAGTTGTAGCCTTCGGCAATAGCACTTTCTTCGGTGCGCGCGTTCATGCGGCGTTCTCCTCTTGTTGCGGTGCTTGTGCTTCTATTGCTTCTTCACGCAGCCGCCGCAGCAGTTCTAGTTCCGATTGAAAGTCGACGTAATGCGGTAATTTCAAATGCTGCACGAAACCGGATGCTTCCACGTTGTCGCTGTGATAGAGCACGAATTCCGGGTCTTGCGTGGGCGACGCAATCGTCTCGCCAAGCTCTTGTGCACGCAGCGAACGGTCGACAAGCGCCATTGCCATGGCCTTGCGCTCCGAGTGGCCGAACGCGAGTCCATAACCCTGCGTGAACGCGGGCGGCACCTCACCGCTGCCGGCAAACTGATTGATCATCTGGCACTCGGTGACTTCAATATCGCCGATCTCAACCGAAAATCCCAGCTCTTCGAGTTCCAGTTCCACGGCAACTTCGCCGTTGCGGATCTCGCCGGCAAACGGATGGCTGTGCGCGTAACCGCGCTGCGTGGCGTAGCCGATTGCAAGCAGGAAACCCTCGTCGGCACGAGCGAGATTCTGCAGACGAACTGAGCGATCTACTGGGAACATCAAGGGTTCGCGCGAGAGGTCGCCGGGTTCGGGGGCATTGTCGTGCGCCCTTTCCTGCTCGATCAAACCTTCTTTATCGAGCATTGCGAGCACGCGCGGCATCGGCTCTTGCAGCGCCGGCGTGCTTGCGCCGGCGCTGCAAGCAGGCGAGCCGCCTTCTGCAAGCAAAGTGAAATCAAGCAGACGCTGCGTGTAATCGTACGTTCCACCCAGCATCTGTCCGCCCGGAATGTCCTTGAACGCCGCCGAAATGCGCCGTTCGACGTGCATGGCTTGCGTGTCGAGCGGGATCGTATAACCGAAGCGAGGCAGCGTCGTGCGGTATGCCCGCAGCAGGAAAATCGCTTCCACCAGATCACCCGCTGCCTGCTTGATCGCAAGCGCAGCGAGCTCTTCGTCATAGACCGAACCCTCGGTCATTACGCGCGCAACAGCGAGCCTGAGCTGCTCCCGAATCTGGCTGACACTGAGTTCCGGGAACGCTTCGTCCCCGCGCCGCTTCGCAGCGAGCAAGTCCCACGAACGTTCGATCGCTCGTTCTCCGCCTTTGACTGCGACGTACATCAGGCCACCTCCACGCGAGTCGTGCGCGGCAAGCCGATAACCGATCCGCCCTGCACGAAGTAACAATCGATACCGCAAGGAAACTGGCTCGCAAGCAGCGCGCGCTCGTGCCAGAACGAAGCTGGCAGACCTGCAATATGGACGGCCTGAGTGTCCTGGATGCCGGGGCCACGCCATGTCATCGGCTCGCCTTTGACGAGCGAATCCACGCGGATGAACAACATCGCGGCACTCTCCGGCGTCTCGGGTTCGCCCATGGAAAAGGCGTCGAGCGGCGGCATGGAACCCGCATCGTGCACGTAAGCAAAGACCGCTTGCGCGCAATCGGCCGTCACGGGTGCACCGGTATGAAACCGCAAGGCGTCGCTCAATGCGCGATGCTCATGTTGCAGCAGCACAGGCGTGGAGTAGTCGGCGAGCGCGAGCAGAGCGGCGTACGCGGCAGGCGGCACCTTAGTATTCTCTTGCTGCTCCAGGCCAGGCAGTATTGCGTCGATGGAGACGATCTTGCCGGGTCGCGAAAGCGCATCGAGCAGCGCGCGGAACACGCCCTGAGAGTCGTGGACGGTATCGGCGAAACCGGGCGTCAGGGTAGCCAGGTCGATACCGGTTGTAGACGGGGAAAAATTGTTAGCTTGCATCAGTCGCCCCTCACCATCGTAAAGAATTCCACTTTCGTGGCTGCGGCTCGCGCCTGTTTTTGCGCCCTGCTCTCAGCAATACGCGCGGCGAGCGGCGCCAGCAAGTACTCATGCATCCGGGCTTCGAAGGCCGACGTCTGCAGGAGCGCATCGGCCAAGGCCGCGAGCGTAGCGCGCTCCTTGTCCCGTCCCATGTGAACCGCAATCCCCACAGGTGCACGCCCCTCGCGCACGCGCAGCCGAAGCGTCGCACGCGTCACGGTCACTTCACCGAGATTGAACGCGTCACCCGTGCCGCCGACGCGCCCGCGCACCATCGCGAGGCCGATATCCGGCGCGCGCAGCCAGTCGAATTCAGGCTGTGATACGCCGCCCAGCGCGCTATCCAGCGCTTCCTTCATGTCAGCGCGCGGTGTGCGCGCCAGAATCGCCATCCATTCGCGCCGCGTCGCGAGACCGGGCGGCGCGGTCGTCTGCGCAGATGTACTCATGGTCTTCCTCGTGATTGAAAGGAGCGGCGACAAGCGCCGCATCCGTGATTTCGTCGTGCCGGCAAGCCAGCACGCTACTAGAATAGTCGTCTGGTCGTCTAGACGTTTGCATGTACAGATAAAAAATAATTCAAGGCGCCCCGCTTTCACATTTTCATCATCGGCGGCGCACTACAATGCCAATAACGATATTCAAACCGACAGGAATGACAGCGACATGACATCCAACGAAACGGGGACACCGGGTCTTGCCGTCGAGCGCGGCGCGGGCGTCGCCGTATGGCGCCAGATCGAACAGATTCTTTCGGCCGAGATCACCGCGAACAGCTTCGGCGACGATGGCCGCCTGCCCAGCGAAGCAGAACTGGCCCGGCGCTTCGACGTCAACCGGCACACCGTTCGCCGCGCAATGTTGCGGCTCGCCGCCACGGGACTGATCAGTGTCGAACAGGGCCGCGGCACGTTCGTGCAGCCCGGCGCGATCGACTATCAGATCGGCCGGCGCACGCGCTTCACCGAAAACCTGCGGCGCAACAACCAGGCGTCGGTGGGGGTGGTCCTGTCGAGCGAAAAAGTGAAGGCCGATCCGGTTACGGCGAAAGCGCTCTCGCTGCGCGCCGGCACTCTCGTGTACCAGATCGAGACGCGTCATGATTCGGACGACGTGCCGCTCACGTATGCGCGGAGCTGGTTTCCCGCCATGCGTTTTGCCGACCTTCCCGAGGTGCTCGCGGGCGTGCAAGGCGTCAGCGCAGCGCTTGCTGAATTCGGTGTCGCCGACTACACGCGCAAGTGGAGCCGTATCGGCTGCATTCTGCCGAGTTCGGAAGTTGCGCGGCGCTTGCAGATCAATCGTCAGCAACCGGTCATGTGGGTTGAAAGCGTCGATGTCGACGAAACCGGCGTGCCCATCAAATATGGCATCACGCACTTCGCAGCCGACCGTGTGCAGCTGCTGGTCGAGGACGGCGTATGAGCGCGGACGTGTTGAGCGCGTGGACTACTGATTCACGCATTGCGCTTTATTTCGCACCGCCGTCGTCATCCGCGTGGTGGCGTGCGGGTTGCGAATGGCTGGGCCGCGACGCCGAATCCGGCGACGCTATCGAGCCGCCTGTCGAACCCTCGCTTAACGCACTCGGGCACACCGTTGCAGCGCTGACCGAGGCGCCGCGGCGTTATGGCTGGCACGGCACGCTGGTCGCTCCGTTTCGACCCGCAGACGGCGTGACGCCGCAGCAGGTCTTATCGGTTGCGCGCGAGTGGGCAAGTCACATTGCATGTTTCGATACCCCGATGCAAGCCGTAGAAATGGGCCGCTTCGTTGCGTTGCGAGCCGAACTCGCCGCTGACGACGAAGCCATCCGAAAGCTTGCTACCAGCGCCCTGCACGCCGTCGCGCCGCTGCGCGCGCCGCCCTCGCCCGAAGACACGGCGCGCCGTCTGGCATCCGATCTGAACCCGCGACAACGCGCGCTGCTGCTCGAATGGGGCTACCCCTACGTGCTGGATGAATTCCGCTTTCACATGACGCTCTCCGATTCACTCGATACCGCGCCGGTGCGTGCGGCCATTGTCTCGCTGTGGCGGGCTCGCAGCGCAGCGCTCGGGCCATTGCCGTTTCATGGCGCGGCGCTGTTCGTTCAAACGCATCCGGGCGCGCCTTTCATTCTTTGGCAGCGCCTGCCCTTCGCAGGAGTCCCGGCATGAGCACCGAAACCGGCAGATTGATTTATGTGATGGGACCTTCGGGCTCGGGCAAGGACTCGCTCCTCGGCTTTGTGCGCGAGCGCATCGGCGCGCGGGTGATGTTCGCGCATCGCTACATCACGCGACCCGTCTCCGATGGCGAGAATCACGTCGCCCTCACGCAAGAAGAATTCGCCGCGCGTCTGGCGCACGGCCTCTTCTCGATGCATTGGGAAAGCTTGGGGCTGCACTACGGCATCGGCATTGAGATCGATGCGTGGCTCACGCGCGGACTGCCGGTGGTCGTGAACGGCTCGCGACAACACGCGCCCGCCGCGCTCGAACGCTATCCGCACACGCAGTTCGTCCATATTCACGCGAACCAGGCAGTACTGGCTGCACGTCTCGAACGGCGCGGCCGGGAAGATTCGCGGCAGATGGAAGCGCGTCTCGCGCGCCGCCCGGCTCTTACATTGCCCGAGCAGGCAAAGGTGATCGCCATCGACAACTCAGGCTTGCTCGCCGATGCCGGACAACAGTTACTGGCCGCGATAGCGCATCGGTAGCGCTAAAAAAAATCGGCCGGTATCAACCGGCCGATGTCTTCAGATCACCCGCTCACGAAGCCACGCCGACGAGAGATCGATCAGGCTTACGATCACGATCACCATCAGCAGCACGGCCGAGGTCTGCGCGTAGTTGAACGAGCGGATTGCCTCGTACAGCACGACGCCGATACCGCCCGCGCCCACCATGCCGACCACCATCGCCGAGCGCACGTTCGATTCGAAGCGATATAACGCAAACGAGATCCACAGCGGCATGACTTGCGGCAGCACGCCGTAAAGCACTTCATCGAGACTGCTTGCGCCCGTGGCACGCACGCCTTCGGCCGGCCGTGCATCGATAGCTTCGACTGCCTCAGCGAACAGCTTGGCGAGCACGCCCGTTGTGTGCACCCAAAGCGCGAGCACACCGGAGAACGGTCCGAGCCCCACCGCGACGATGAACAGCATCGCGAAGACCATCTCGTTGATCGCGCGGCATGCGTCCATCACGCGCCGCACCGGTTGCGCGATCCATACCGGCGCGATGTTATACGCCGAGAGCAACCCGCAAGGCACCGCGCACACCAGGGCGAGCGCCGTGCCCCACACCGCCACGGCAAGCGTCACGATCATCTCGTGGACATACGTGCGCCAGTCGGAGAAGTCGGGCGGGAAGAAGTCTTTTCCGAACTGCACCATGTTGCCGGAGTCGGAGAAGAGATCAAGCGGACGCATGTCGGCGCTGTGCCATGACAACCCCAGCACAGCCACGACCACCACCCAGCCGAACATCGACAACCAGCTTCGCTTCGGCGCGCGCAGTTCGGCACTCATCGGCGGCAAGGGGCGGACCCTTGTGGCGTCGAGGGAATAAGCGTCGACAGGATTCTTCACTTCGCCGCCGCGCTGTCCAGTTGCGACAGCTTCTGGTCAAGAGCCGCGATCTGCGTTTTCTTGTCCTCGTCAGAAATATTCGCGTTGTTCTGCACTTGTTGTTTTTTCTGGAACAGCGCCATCTGGCGGATCGGCACGAGTTGCGCATCGGAGGAATCCTCGAAACCCGACAAGCCCGTGATCCCTTCCATGATCGCCTTCTCGCGCGGGTCGCTCTGCGCGTAGTGATCGAAGAAGTTGCGCAGCTTGTCCTTCGTAGCCTGCGGCAAGTCGCGACGCCATACCAGCGGGTCCGACGGAATCAGCGGCGACTTCCACAACACCCGCACTTGCGCGAGACGATCAGGATGCTGTTGCCTCAGCGTCTCCATCATGTCGGTGTTGTTGGTCGCCACGTCCACCCGGTTGTTCACGACCGCCAGCATGTTCGCTTCATGACTCGATGGAAGCACGGTCTTGAAATCGCTGCGCACCGAAATGCCGTTCTTTGCAAACAGGTAATACGACGGCACGAGCGTGCCCGAGGTCGAGTTAGGATCGCCGAAACCGAGGTTGATGTCGTGGGTGTTTTTCAGCACCTGGTCGAGGGTTTTCCACTTGCTGTTCACGTTCGTGATCAGCAGCGAGTAATAGCCCGCTTCGCCGCTCTTGTACTTCACCTTCGCGAACACTTCGCCATTGCCGCGGTCCACGGCTTCAATAGCGGAGGCATTGCCGAAATAGCCGATCTGCACCTTATTGAAACGCATGCCTTCGATAATTCCGGAATAGTCGGTCGCAAAGAATGGCTTTACGTCGAGGCCGGTCTGCTTGTTGAGATCGTCGATCAGCGGCTGCCAGCGCTCCTTGAGCGCAGAGGAAGAATCGGTTGAGATGATGCCGAAGCTGATCGTTTCAGCATACGCGGCCTGCGTGATGAAACAGGCAGCAAGGGCCGCACCGGCCAGAAGAAGACGGGTTGATTGCATCGATCGGGTCCAGGGTTTGAGGGAAACAAAGAGGGTGTTTAAAAACAGATTCGTGGCGTTATAAACTCGTGGCGGAAGCTGCGGAAGCAAACGCCGCGGACCGGGCCGAGGCGCCGTCCGGGCGTGCCGCCGCTCTGTCTGCCGCCCGCTCGACGTGCCGTGCCATATCGCGCTGGGCGGCTTCGGCGTCCGTCAGCAGCTCTTCAGCGGCCGCGCCATACAGTTCCCGCAGCACGGCGGGCGTGAGTTTCGCGGAAGGGCCGTCGTACACCACGCGGCCGTCGCGTAACGCGATAGTTCGGGCACAGTACTTCATGGCGACATCGATTTGATGCAGCGACACGACGACCGTCAGGCCATGGTCCTCGTTCAGTGATTGAAGCAGCTCCATCACGCGCCGCGAAGACTCGGGATCGAGCGAGGCGATGGGTTCATCGGCCAATACAATGCGCGCCCGCTGCACGAGGCGCGCGCGCAGAGCGCTGCGCGCTGCTGCTGTCCGCCCGACAGCGTGCTGGCGCGCTCGTTGATGTGGTCGCCAATGCCCATCGCCGAGAGCGACGCCATCGCCAGCTCATGCTCCGCACGCGGAAACCGGCCGATAAGACGCCGCCACAGCGGCACGCGCGACAATGCGCCGAGCAGCACGTTGGTGCGTACCGTGAGACGCCCGACGAGATTGAATTGCTGGAAGACAAAGGCGACATCGCGGCGAATCCGGCGAACCTCGCTCGCGACCTTGCCGTTTTGCTGGATGGGCCGGCCAAGCAGGGTGACATGCGACGGCGCGGGGTCGGACGCTGTGAAGCCGGCAATGTGCCGCAGCAGCGTGGATTTCCCTGAACCCGATGCGCCGATCAGCGCGACCATTTCTCCCTCACCGACTCTCAGGTCGATGGAGTCGAGTGCCTTGCGGCCGTTGCTGAACGTCTTGCACAGACGTTCAATGCGAATTGCATCCATGGTGTCCTCACGATGACGCGCCAGAGCGTTGAAGCGTCGTAGGGATTCTAGGAACGCAACATGACGTCCCGGTGACGCTGCGAAGTCGTCTAGATGAATACACGACTTGGCGACACGAAAAACGCAACAACGGCTCCGCACGCGTGCATTAAACGAAGCGGAGCGCGTCCGGCGCCCAAGGCCTGATCCCACCCCGTTTGTACGGTGCCGCTCTGAAGACCCTAAAATACGGTCGCCGCCAAGTACGACCGTCGGCATGATTGCGCCGCGCGAACATTTGCCTTGAATACGTTCGTGGCTAGTAAGACAATCCGTTTCCCCTGATGAAATTTGGCCATGTGATTATTTACGCGGCAGCGCAGTCCTCACTCGCCTGAACGAGACTGCAAAAACTTACCCGACAACATGCTCACGTCCCTGCTTCCGCCAACCATTGCACCGGCGCTTCGCCTGCGCTTTCATCGTCGTTCGATGGAGCAGCAAAAGCCGTTGTGCACAGTCACGATGGCGTTCACGGTGGTGGCGTTCCTGATCCTCGTTGCGACTCGCGGGCTGGTGTCGGGCACGGAACTTTCGCTTTGGCCGCGGCTGTCGTGCGCACTCGTGCTGGCGTTGCTCGTCGCGTCCATTCCGAAAGCGTCGTCCACTTTTGTATTCGGCTTGATCGGCGTGGTTTATATCGTCGTTCTGCAGATTGGTGTGTTGATCAACGTCGCGGGTGTCCAACAGCCGCTTTACTGGATGCTGACAGCGGGGCTGGTCATTCCCATCTGCGCGGCGCCGCTTTGGCTCACGCCAAGCCATTTTGTCCTTGGCACGATTGCGTTTTATCTCGCCGGCACGCCCTTCGTTTTCTCGGTTCCTTTCACGCACGACGACTGGGTCTTGTGCGTCATGTGGGTGGCCATCGGTATTCCGACCGCGACCACCTTCCATTTTTGCTTCTATTGGTTCCGGCTAAACCATTTTCTATTGGAAGAAAAACTGCTCGCGCTCGCCGCGACCGATCCTCTGACCCAGGTGCTCAACCGGCGCGCGTTTCTCGATCAGGCAGAGCGGATGCTGAGCGAAACGCGCACGAACGGCGATATGGTCAGCGCGATCTTTCTGGATATCGATCGTTTCAAGTCGCTGAACGATCAGTTCGGTCACGCAAGAGGCGATGACGCCCTGCTGGAAGTTACGCAGGCCCTCAAGAACGCCGTGCCTCGCCATGCGATTGTCGGGAGGCTCGGTGGCGAGGAGTTCGCGGTCCTCGCCACGACGCCGGGACCGCATCGTGCGACCGAGCTCGCCGACTCCTTGCGCATTCGCGTCGCTGCGATCCCGCGCCCGGACGGGTTTCTGACCGCGAGCTTCGGCGTGGCTCATCATCGCCCGCATGAGAGCGCCATGGCGCTGCTCGACCGCGCGGATGAAGCGCTTCTCCGCGCGAAGCATGCGGGCCGCAACCGGGTGTTCGTCGAGCGCGCCAGCAGTGTGGAGCGCGTGCGTGCAACGGCTATCGATGAAGAAATTGAACCGCCGGCAGTTGCCGATTCAGCCGCGATCACCCGCTGGGGCCCGTTCGAACTATCCACTCACTTCCAGCCGGTGTACAGCTTGTCCCATCAGAAGCAGGTGGGTTTCGAAGTCCTCCTGCGCGGACACAATCAGGATGGCGAACCAGTTAAGCCCGAGTTGCTTTTCGCGCCGCAAGTGAACGCCGATGTCACCGAACTGGACTCGCTGACCCACGGCCTCCATCTCGCCAACGCCCGCAAGCAACTGCCGCCCGGCACGTGGCTCTTTCTGAACGTAGCGCCCTCCACTTTCATCCAGGCGGGATACGAACAGACACTGGCGAGCATGGCGCGCGCGGCGGGACTCGATCCCGGCAGCATCGTGCTCGAGATTCTGGAGTCGGAAGGCGTGGGCGTAGAGGAGCTTGCACTTGCCGCATACCGGTATCGGAGCTGCGGATTTCTCATAGCGGTCGACGACTTCGGCGCGGGTCATTCCAACCTCGACCGCCTGCTGCGCATTCAGCCCGACTTCGTCAAGCTCGATGGCGAACTGATCCGTGCGAAGAGCCGCGCCTCCGACCAACCCTTGCTGTCGACCATCGTTTCGCTGCTGCACCGCGCGGATATGCTCGTGGTCGTCGAAGGCATCGAGACCACCGAGGAGCTTATCCTGGCGGTCGAGTCCAACGTCGATTTCGCGCAGGGATTTCTGCTGGGCAGACCGGGCGCGACCATACCGTCATCGGACGCGGTCATGCGGCGCATCGACCACGCGTTCGATGTCATCGCGGAAGGACGCACCATGCGGATCGGGCGCGTAGAAGCGCAGTTATCGCCCTACCTCGCCATGGTGAATACGGCGGCCGCTGCGTTGTCGAGCGGCGCAAGCATCGAGGACGCGATCGCGCCCATGGCCGCGTTCGAACTCTGCAAGCGCTGCTTCGTGCTCGACGACACGGGCCGGATCGTGGGACAGGAAATGGTCGGACAAGCGGGCTGGGGAGCGGACTACCGGCTGGGCCCCTTGCTCAACACGCAATCGGCGCGATGGGATCATCGGCCGTACTACTGGAAGGCCGTCGCGAACATGGGAACCGCGGTGTTCTGCCAGCCGTACTTATCGCTCGCAAGCGGGCGCACCTCCGTGAGCGTGACGAAGGCCCTGATTCGTGACAACAAGGTGATGGTCATCGGCAGCGAACTCGACTGGACGTCTCCGCATCTGGCGTGGCCGACGGCCGAATGACTAGCGGCGTAGAGTCCCGGTATAAAGCTGCTCGCACCTTGAAGCATTTTTCAAAACATGGATGCAATGACTGACTCGACCTTCAAGCGCTTTTCCGACCCCGAGATTGCCGCCGTTTATCGGGCGATTCACGAACGCCGCGACATGCGGCATTTCACCGATGCCCCCGTGTGTGCCGAACAAATGGCGCGCTTGATCGACGCTGCGCACCACGCGCCGAGCGTCGGTTTCATGCAACCATGGCGCTTCGTTCGTGTGACCGACCGCGGCGTGCGCGTCGCCCTGCACGATATTGTGGAAATTGAACGGCGTGCGACCGCCGAGGCGCTCGACGAGCGTAGCGACGAATTCATGCGGCTCAAGGTGCAGGGCATTCTGGATTGCGGCGAGGTCATGGTTGTCGGCCTGATGGAAAATCGCGAGCGGCATATCTTTGGTCGCCGGACGCTGCCGGAAATGGATCTTGCCTCGGTCGCGTGTGCTATTCAGAACGTTTGGCTGGCTGCGCGTGCGGAAGGGCTTGGCATGGGCTGGGTGTCGCTGTTCGATGTGGGCGCGGTGCAGCACCTTTTGCATATGCCTGCCGATGCCAAGCCTGTCGCCATTCTTTGCATCGGACATGTTGAGCGGTTTTATGACCAGCCGATGCTGCAGGCGGAGGGATGGGCGAAACGCGTGCCGACGGCGCAGTGTGTGGAGGAGAATCGGTGGCCGGAATCGGGCGCGTGATTGGGGGGGTGGCGCGTGGCTGGCGGGGCGGCCGGATTGGTGCTGCTTACGTCAGCGCGGGTTGTATGTGAGCTACATTTTTTATCGCTATTAGTCAGGTTATTTTCGTTCGCACTCGGGGTCGCGGGCGCGGGCTTGATGGTCAATGGTCGGGGTTGGTGCCGGGTTGTTGCTGCTTACGTCAGCGCGAGTTGGGTCTCGCTCGCCATCGCTGCGTTCAAGGATCGGCTGCTCGATGAGGCTGCGGCTACCTGATTCCCGGAGTTCCGCGGTCGCCGCAAGCACATACACGAAAATTCATGATCGGTGTTTGCAGCACTTGCGGTTTTGAAAAACCGTGATGTAATATGACGTCTGATAACGTATGAGCTTGCCGCATAATTCTGTTTTCAACTCACGCCATCGAGCCAGAGGAAGCCAGCCATGACAGCGTCTTTGCCGTACCAGCCTTACCAACCGCTACCCAACACGTTTCGCCAGTCGGTTTTGAAGGGTGAGACCCTGATCGGTTGCTGGGCGTCGCTTGGCAGTCCGATCACCACCGAATTGCTGGGCATGCTGGGCTTCGACTGGATTCTGCTCGACGCCGAACATGCTCCCAACGACGTCCTCACCCTGATCCCGCAGTTGATGGCGCTCAAGGACAGCCGCAGCGCGCCTGTCGTCAGGCCGCCGGCCAATGAGAGCGTCGTGATCAAGCGCCTGCTCGACAGCGGCTTCTTCAACTTCCTGATCCCCTTCGTCGACAGCGCCGCCGATGCCGCCCGCGCCGTCGCCGCCACGCGCTATCCGCCGCAGGGAATTCGCGGTGTATCGGTGGGTCATCGAGGTAACCGCTACGGCACCGTGGGCGACTATCTGAACATTGCGAACGACAACATTTGTGTCGTAGTGCAGATTGAAAGCCGGACGGCGGTAGATGCGATTGATGACATCCTCGCCGTCGATGGCGTCGATGCCGTATTCCTCGGACCTTCGGATCTCGCGGCGTCGTATGGACATATCGGCAACGCGAATCACCCGGACGTGCAGCAAGCGATTGCGCATGTCTTCGAGCGCGCCCGTGCCGCGGGAAAAGCGAGCGGCACGCTTGCGCCGGTGCAGGCCGACGCAGAACGTTATCTGGCAATGGGATGTCAGGTGACTGCGGTGTGTGCCGACATGGGCTTGCTCAGGAACGCGGCACAAGCCGTGCAGAAACATTTCATGCAGAAGTAAGCAGGCCGCATACCCACATTTTCTGGAGGAAGACATGCAAAAAGCAGGCTTTATCGGTCTCGGCATCATGGGCAAGCCCATGGCCGACAACCTCGTCAAGAACGGCGTCGCACTGGCGGCCTTCACACGCAGCGGCGTCCCCGCCGACCTGACCCAGGCCGGCGCCGTCGCGTGTGACAGCCCGGCTGCTGTTGCGGCGCAGGCAGATGTCATTTTCATCATGGTGCCGGATACGCCCGACGTAGAGCGCGTCCTGTTCGGCGAGAACGGCGTGGTTGCATCGCTTCGCCCGGGCCAGGTTGTTGTGGACATGAGTTCGATCTCGCCGATAGCCACGCGCGAGTTCGCGGCCAAGGTGCGCGAACGGGGCGCGGAGTACCTCGATGCACCCGTGTCGGGTGGTGAAGTCGGTGCGAAGGCTGCCTCGCTCACCATCATGGTCGGCGGCTCGCAAGCCACCTTTGATAGTGTGAAGCCGCTCTTCGACTTGATGGGGAAAAACGTTTCGCTGATCGGCGAAGTTGGTGCGGGACAGGTATGCAAGCTGGCGAATCAGGTAATCGTTGCGGCGACTATCGAGGCCGTTGGAGAAGCGTTGTTGCTGGCGTCGAAAGCGGGCGTGGATGCCGAGAAAGTTCGTCAGGCGTTGATGGGCGGGTTCGCGTCATCGCGGATTTTGGAGGTGCATGGTGAGCGCATGACCAAGCGCACTTTTAATCCGGGTTTTCGCATTGAGCTGCACCAGAAGGATCTGAATCTTGCACTGTCGACGGCGCAATCATTGGGGGTATCGTTGCCGAATACTGCGACATGTCAGGCGCTTTTTAATGCCTGTGCTGCGCATGGCGGGAAGGCTTGGGACCATTCGGGTATGGTCAGAGCGCTGGAGTATTTAGCCGATCACGAAATCGGGCAGGGTTCGGGGGGGTAAGAGGGGCCGGGTTGTGGTGCTGCTTAGGCCGTCGCGCGTTATATGTGGGCTTTATTTTTTAGCACTATTGGCCAGGGTATTTTCGTTCGCACTCGGGGGTTCTTTTGGGGGCGTGCTACCGGCGGTGGTCGGGGTCGGTGCCGGGTTGCTGCTGCTTACGGTAGCGCGGGTTGTATTTTGGCTAAATTTTTTATCGCTATTAGCCACTGTGCGTGGCGGCACTCCATTTCTTCGTCCGCAGGACTGGGTCGGCGCCGGGTTGTTGCTGCTCACGTTAGCGCGGGTTGAATGTTGGTGATATTTTTTATCACTATTAGCCAAGGTATTTCCGTTCGCACTCGGGGGTTCTTTTAGGGGCGTGCTACCGGCGGTGGTCGGGGTCGGTGCTGGGTTGCTGCTGCGTACGTTAGCGCGGGTTAAATGTTGGCTAAATTTTTTATCACTATTAGCCACTGTGCGTGGCGGCACTTCATTTCTTTGTCCAACGGCGACAAAGAAACGAAGCAAAGAAAACGCCTTCCAACAATCTATTTTAAGTGTCCCCAGCGTGCAGACCACTGCTTTTGGTTCCCGCGTAGAACGGTGCTCGCTAGAACCACCCATAGTTGAAGCCCTCCTTCTCGCGAATCCCTACATCCCCACGCTTCGCCACCAGTGCTCTCGGGCAAGATCGATGCGCCCCAACCCGGTACGGTCTCACCGTCTCACCATCTGCGGTGCGAGCCGGACTTCCCAGGGCGAAGTGACTTCAAGGGTGGTTGTTGAGCTTCGCGCTGCCCGTTTCCCCATTTTTTCTCGTGTGCCGGTGCGCAAACGTATTGCGTGCAATTCGCGCCCCTACCTAATGGTAGCGTGGATCACGCGCTCCACCGAGCCGTAAAGACGCGTGAGGTCCTAGCAGTCCGTGGCGCATCGTTCTTGCCCGAGAGCACTGGTGGCGAAGCGTGGGGATGTAAGGATTCGCGAGAAGGAGGGTTTCAACGCAGCGTGGTTCTAGCGAGCACCGTGCTACGCGGGAACCAAAAGCAGTGGTCTGCACGCTGGGGACACTTAAAACAGATTGTGGGGAGGCGTTTTCTTTGCTTCGTTTCTTTGTCGCCGTTGGACAAAGAAATGAAGTGCCGCCACGCACAGTGGCTAATAGTGATAAAAAAAATAGCCAACATTTAACCCGCGCTAACGTAAGCAGCAGCAACCCAGCACCAACCCCGACCACCGACCACGACCAGCCCCACGCCCAAAACCCCGACCGAGTGCGAACGCAAACAACTCGCGAAGGCCTGCGCAGCACCCAACCCCGGCCTGCGCAGCACCCTCCCAGCCCCCTTCCTATCCCTTCGTGACGCTCGCCGGCAAATCCCGCCCGTGGTACTTCTTATAGATTGTGTTGAGCGCGCCGCTCTTCTGATTCGTGCTCACCCAATTATTCACCCACTCCTTCAGCTTCGGCTCATCCTTGTTCATCGCAATACCCAGATCAAAATCCTTCTGCGCAAACTTCAGTTCCAAATTGCGATTCGGCGCACGTTTAACCATCTCCGCAAGATTCGAAGGCGTGCTCGAGAAAATATCGACCTGCCCCGTGACCACCGAAGTAATCAGCGTAGCGTCATCTTCATAACGCTGGATCTGTGCACCCTTCGCCAGTTGCGTCGTAATGGTGTCGTTCACCGTGGCACGCGTGAGGCCAAGCGTCTTGCCGTTCAGATCATCGTAATTCTTGACCTTCTCATTCTTCGTCCCACCAACAATGATCGTGATGACGGCATAGGGAATGGAGAAGTCGACAACCTTCGCGCGCTCCGGCGTAATCGAAAGATCAGCAATCACGAGGTCGGCGCGCTTCGCCTGCAAGGTCGGCACGCGGGCAGCATTCGTGATCTGCACAAGCTCGAGCTTGACACCCAGGTCCTTGGCCAATGCAGCGGCGGTATCCACGTCGGATCCCGCGGGTTGCAGGTTGGCATCGGCGTAGCTGAAGAGCGGCGTGCCCATCGCAATCGCCACGCGAATCTTGCCGGCTTTCTTGATGTCGTCAAGCTGGTCAGCCATCGCGCTGTGCGCGACACCTGCGAGCAACAAAGCAGCCGCACAGCCGCGCATGATGAATTGGTTGGTCTTCAAAGCAGTCTCCATTCTTATGGTCAAGATAAAGCGTTAAGTTCTACAGTCCATTATTCAAAAATGTGCGCAATTCAGGCGTCTTCGGCGCGTCGAGCATGTCGCCGCCACCCACTTCCCACACCTTGCCGTGATGCATGTAAATGATCCGGTCCGCCATGCGCTTGGCAAACGCCATCTCATGCGTGACAAGCAACATGGTCATGCCGTCCTTCGCCAGATCTTCCATCACGCGCAGCACTTCGCCGGTCAATTGCGGATCAAGCGCTGACGTCACTTCGTCAAAGAGCATGACCTTCGGCGACATCGCCAGCGACCGTGCAATTGCTACGCGCTGCTGCTGTCCGCCCGAAAGCTGTTCCGGATAGGCATCGGCTTTCTGCGCAAGGCCGACCTGGTCGAGCACGGCCATCGCCACGCGGCGCGCTTCGTCGCGACCAAGCTTCTTCACGTGGCGCAGCGCCAGCATGATGTTTTCTTCGACCGTCAAATGCGCAAACAGGTTGTAGCTTTGAAACACGATGCCCACTTCGCGCCGCAACTGATGCAAGTCCACCTTGGGGTCGTCCACGCGAATGCCGCACACCTCGATGGTGCCCCGATCGATTGTTTCCAGCCGGTCGATACACCTTAGCGCCGTGCTTTTTCCCGAGCCGCTTGCGCCAATCACGGCGATCATCTCGCCCTTGGCGACTTCCAGCGACACGCCCTTGAGCACCTGGTTCGAGCCGAAGCTCTTGTAGACGTCCCCGAGCTTAACGATTGCCGACATTGAGCTTTTTCTCCATCGATTGACTCCAGCGCGAGAGCGGATAACACAGCGCGAAATAGAAGACCCCGACCAGCCCGAACACAAGGAACGGCTGAAAAATCGAGTTGTTGATGATCTGCCCGGCACGTGTCAATTCGACGAAACCAATCACCGAAGCAAGCGATGTCATCTTGATGACCTGCACCAGAAAACCAACCGTAGGCGGCAACGCAAGCCGCAGCGCTTGCGGAATGATCACGAGGCGCAGGGTTTGCCAGCTCGTGAGCGAAAGGCATTCGGCGGCCTCCCATTGCGGCTTGGGCATGGCGTCGATACAACCGCGCCAGATGTCGCCGAGATACGCGCTCGTGTAGACCATGAGCGCCAGCCCCGCCGCGACCAGCGCCGGCACTTGGAAGCCATACACCGACAAGCCGAAGTACACGATGAAGAGCAGGATCAGCAGCGGAATGCCCTGAATCGCTTCGATATAAACCATCGTCGGACGGCTCAGCCAGCGGTGCGGCGAGATGCGCGCGAGCATCACGGCAAAGCCGCCGATGCTGCCCAGCACGAATGCCAATGCGGAGAGCACCAGCGTCCACCAGATCGAGTGCACGAGATAAAACAGATGCGCCGTAGTGAAGCCGCCGGTCATGCCGCACCTCCGGGAATCACGGTATCGATGCGACCTTGGTCCGCCACGGGCTTGCCGGCCCGCTCCGCGGCCTGGCGCATGACACGCCGGCGCTTGAACGCCACTTCACCTATCGCCCATGCAATCAGCTTGATCAACAGCGACAACGCGAGATACAACAGCGCCACCACAATATAAGTTTCGAGCGAACGGAAGGTATCGGATTGCACGGTGTTGGCCGTCGCTGTGAGCTCTTCCGCCGAGATCTGCGACGCAATGGCCGAGGCCTGCATCATCAGCAAAAACTGGCTGGTCAGCGCGGGATAAACCTTTTCGATGGACGGCTGCAGCATCACGTGCCAGCCGATCCGCCAGCGCGACAGCCCGAGACATTCCGCCGCCTCGATCTGCCCGCGCGGCACCGATTCGAGCCCTGCGCGAATGATCTCGGCAGCGTAAGCGCCGATGTTGATGATCATCGCGAGCGCGGCCGCCGTAAAAGTCGGCATGCGCACGCCGAAGCTGGCAAGTCCGAAATACAGCAGGAAGATCTGCACCAGGAATGGCGTGTTGCGCACGGCCTCGATGTAGATCGAGCAGGCTCGCGACAGCAATCGATTCTTGCCGCGCTTGGCGAACGCGACGAGCGTGCCAAGAATCACGCCGAAAAAAACCGCCACCGTCGTCATCTTCAGTGTCAGCCAGGCGCCTTTCAGGAAGACCGGCCAGTACGGCAGCAACGGGCTGAAATCAAGGGAGAAATTCATCGCAGCAAATGGGTCTAGTCGTTACGAACGCGGGCTTTGGCACGCCGGTCCAGGTTGGGTGGCTAACAAACTTGCAAGGACTTGCAACGCCACCCGGCGCGGTGAATCCATACGATTGCGCGTCAGCCTTATTCGAACGGTCCGGTCGTCGCGAACGCCCCGCCCTGCAACACGGCGACCGCGCTGCCCGCAGCGGGTGCAGGCTGCGCGTCGATCTTTTCCCGGAACGGTTCCGACGAATCACGCGGGACGAATCCCAGCTTCTCTGCAAAACGGTTGTCCCACCACGTGACTTTGTTATCAGACATCCCATATACGACAGTGTGGCCAACGCCGGGCGTGAAAAGACTGCGCTGCAAGAGGTCGAGCAAGTCGTCGTAACTGAGCCAGCTTGCCATCATCCGGCGGTCTCTCGGCTCTGGAAACGTCGAGCCGATACGAATGCTCACGGTCTCAATGCCATAGCGATCGAAGTAGAGCTGGGCCATGTCTTCGCCGAACGATTTGGACAAGCCGTAGTAGCCGTCCGGACGTCGCAGCGCGTGAGCATCGATCTTCTCGTCCTGACGATAAAACCCGGTCACGTGATTGGAGCTGGCGAAGACGATGCGCTTAACGTTGTGCTTGCGGGCGCCTTCGTAAAGGTTGAAAACACCCTTGATATTGGCCTCGAGGATCTCTTCGAACGGCCGCTCCACCGATACGCCGCCAAGGTGGATGACCGCGTCGCAACCGGCAACCAGCGCGTCGACGGCCTGCTTGTCGGCGAGGTCGCAAGGCACGACTTCTTCATTCGGTGCGGCATCGGACGGCAGCGCCGCCGCGAGATCCGACACTCTGATTTTTTCCGCGAACGAGGCCACGCGTGAACGGATGATTTTGCCTACACCACCGGCAGCGCCGGTCAGCAGCAGACGATGAAACGAAGCATTGTGTTCTTGATTGGCCATGTGAGCCTGTCTCCAAAAAGCGTGGCTGGGCAGAGTTCAGCATCCTCCGCCCGGTGCTGAATCAATCGTGATTCAGCCGCCGAAATCGTATTTTATTGTACGTTGTCATATGACTATAGCCTGCATATAATCATTCGCAAATCCGTTTGTCAACGATTCGCGAAACATTATCCCAATCGAGGTAATTGTGCTGAGATCGACCAATGCACTCTTCGAGCCATCGGGGCACCCTGCCGTGCGGCGTAGTCTGACGACAGAACTCGTCGATTCGATACGTCAGCAGATCGAATCCGCCGATCTCAAGGCCGGCGACCGGCTGGCAACCGAAGCAGAAATGGTCCAGCGCTTCAACGTAAGCCGCACGGTCGTGCGTGAAGCGCTATCGAAGCTTCAGGCGGCCGGACTGGTGGAAACCCGGCATGGGATCGGCACGTTCGTATGCGAGGCGCCGGCAAGAGCATTGTTCCGGCTCGATCCTGCGGACGTGGCGGGTTCCATCGACGCCCTCGCCGTGCTCGAACTGCGCATCAGCCTGGAAACGGAGAGCGCGGGACTGGCCGCGGCGCGTTGCGATAAAGGCCGTATCGCCAGCATGCGGCAAGCGATGACCGACTTCGAGCGCAACGTGGGCGAAGCGACCGAGACGATCTCACCTGATATTAGATTTCATCTCGAGATCGCGCATGCCACCGGCAACCGCTATTTCGTGGAGATCATGACGCATCTTGGCATTCACATGATCCCGCGCAGCCGCCTCACTGCGACGCAGATTTCGCCTGCTCAATACGCCGAGTATCTGACGCGCGTGAATCGCGAGCATGAGCAGATCTGCGACGCCATCGAGCGCGGCGACGCCGACTCGGCGCGCACGGCCATGCGGCTTCACTTGATCAACAGCCGTGAGCGGCTGCGTCGCGCGCAAGAAAATAGCTGAGTTGTATGGAGTAAACCGCTTCAGCCACGCGTTCGCTTCGCCGGAGCAGCGACGGATGCACGGGTCGTCAGCGTGACAGGAAACTCGCGATAGATCGGGTACGACGTTCCATAACATTCGTTCAGAAGCCATCGAACGGCGTTCTGAGTGAGATCGGCTGTCGGAATATGAACCGAGGTCAGGCCCGGCGCCGAAAACGCGGCCGAGTAATCGTCGTCATAACCCACTACCGAGATGTCCTCGGGCACCGATATACCCGCTTGCCGCAGGCATGACAATGCGCCTATTGCCATGGTGTCGTTGGCGCAGAAGAGGCCCGTAAAACGCTTCTTCGACGCCAGCAGTTGCCGCGCCGACTCGTATCCGCCCTCCGGTGAAAAGTCCGACTCGATCATCTGGACATCGGCATGATCGATACCGTTTCGCGCCAACGCCTCGAAGAATCCAGCGAGCCGCGCCTGATTATCGAAAGCGATAAAAGGCCCTGAAATCACGGCTATTTTTCGATGTTTGTACGCAAGCAGCGCCTCGGCCGCGAGCACTCCGCCCCGATGATGATCTACGCAGAACGACGCCTGCGGCATCTGCGCGAAGTCGCGATTGAGGAACACCATCTTCGGATGCATGCGATGCAGTTTGATGAGGTCGTCATCGTGCAGGTCGTGACTTGTTACCAATATGCCGTCGCAATCGCGGCTGATCAGAAATTGCACCGCCTCGATTGCCTGATCGCGTGACGAGTCGTCGCCACAGCCTGTTGCCACCACTACATGCCGATGCACCTTGCGCAATTCGGTATCGGTCTGCTTGAGGATCGTGCCGTAGTACGGGCCGAAAAACGTCGGCACGAAGATGCCGATCATGCCAAGCGATTGCGTGGATAGTGCGCGCCCGATGGATGAGGGCCGGAAATTCAGCTCGGCGATGGCTGCCTGCACGCGTGCGAGCGCATCGGCTGAGACCGGTCCGCGCCCGGAGATTGCACGCGATGCCGTGGACATGCCCACGCCGGCCAGGGCCGCGACGTCCTTCAGGGTTGCCACATTTACTCCGCAAATAAAGACTTACAAAAAGGCTTACAAAAAGACTTACAACCGGTCGCCACCGGCTTCATCGAATAGAGAAATACGGGTGCTCTCGATTGAAAAGCCGGTCGTATCGTCAACTGCTTCTGTCGCCGAGTCCTGCGCGATCGATGCGATTTGGGCGCCATGATAATCGAGCCAGATGACCCGGTGATTGCCCATCGGCTCCACGAGCGACACCGTGCCGCGATGCTCGAATGCCGGATCGATCGTCACGTCCTCCGGGCGAACGCCGAGCACGCAGGGCTGGTTCTCCGGCGGAGACGCAAGAAACGGATACGCCGAGACATCAATGTCCGTGTGCTCATTGCGAAACCGCAGCGTGCCCGTATCGCAATGAAGCGTTCCCTTCAGCAGGTTCATGCCGGGCGAGCCGAGGAAGGTCGCGACGAAGAGATTGTTCGGATGCGCATAGACCTCGGCCGGCGTGCCGATCTGCTGGATCACGCCGCCGCGCATCACGGCCATGCGGGTCGCAAGCGTCATTGCCTCCACCTGGTCGTGCGTCACGTAGATCATCGTGGCGCCGAGCCGCTTGTGCAGTTGCTTCAACTCGCGCCGCAGTTCCGTGCGCAGTTTGGCATCGAGATTCGAGAGCGGTTCGTCGAACAGGAACACGTCCGCTTCACGCACGATCGCGCGCCCGATAGCCACTCGTTGACGCTGCCCGCCCGACAATTGCGCGGGCCTGCGCTTCAATAGCGGACCGAGCTGCAACATCTCCGAGGCGCGGCTCACACGCCGCTCGATCTCGGCTTTAGGCGTGCCTGCAATGCGCAAACCGAACGAGAGATTGCGCTCGACGTTCATCGTCGGATAGAGCGCGTAGGACTGGAACACGAGCGCAATGCCGCGATCCTTCGGGTCGGCCCAGGTCATATCCTGCCCGCCGATCTCGATACTCCCGCCGCTGACATCGATCAACCCCGCGATGCTATGCAGCAAGGTGGACTTGCCGCATCCGGATGGCCCGAGCAGGACGAGAAACTCGCCCGGTTCGACCTCCAGATCGAGCGACTCGATAATCGTATTGGACCCGAGCTGGATCTCAAGATCGCGGATTGAAACGTTCGACATCACTGTAGACATGAATTGAGTCCTGGACTAACCCTTGACCGCACCGGAAGCAATGCCGCGAACGAACCAGCGACCCGAAACGAAGTAGATGGCGAGCGGCACCATGGACGTGAGAATGGTGGCCGCCATGTTGACGTTGTAGAGGCGCTCGCCTGTCGTCGTGTTGATGATGTTATTCAGTTGTACTGTCATCGGCAGGTTGCGGGTGCCGGCGAATACCAGGCCCAGGATAAAGTCGTTCCAGATTCCGGTGACCTGCATGATGACGGCGACCACAATGATAGGCGTGGACATGGGCACCATGAGTTGCAGGAAGATGCGCCAGAAACCGCCGCCATCCACGCGCGCCGCCTGAAACAATTCATGCGGCAGCGCTGCATAGTAATTGCGGAACAGCAGCGTCATCACGGGCATGCCGAAAATAGTATGGATCACGACAATGCCCGGCAACGAGCTGAATAAATGCACGGTCGCGAGCACCCGCACGAGCGGATAAACCATCACTTGCACGGGAATGAACGCGCCCATCAGCAGGATTGCGAACAGCATGCTCGCGCCGCGCGGCTTCCAGAACGACAGCGCGTAGCCGTTCACCGCGCCCACGAGAATGGACAGGATCGTGCTTGGCACAACAATGCGCACCGAGTTCCAGAAGCCCACCTGGATGCCGTTGCAATCGAGTCCCGTGCAGGCCGATTGCCATGCGACACGCCACGCGTCGAGCGTGAAATGCAGCGGCAGCGACAGGATATTGCCCAGACGAATCTCGGTCATCGGTTTGACCGACGTGACGAGCATGACGTACAGCGGGAGCAGGAAAAACAGCGCGGAGGTGAGCAGGAAAGCATAGACGCCCAAGCGCGCGGGCGTGAAGCGCGGCTTGCGTCTCAACGGTGGGCGTGGCGCGTTCATCGGGAATCCCTGAGCCGCAACGCGCGGCTGCGAACATAGAAAACCGGCGCGAGAATCGCGAGCACGGTGACGAGAAGGACGATCGACGCCGCCGATGCAAGCCCGAGATTCGCGCGCCCGAACAAGTAGTCCATGATGAACTTCGCGGGCACTTCGCTCGCCGTGCCGGGACCGCCTTGCGTCATCGCGACGACCGCGTCGTAGAGCTTGATGACCATCACGAAGAGCAGGATGAAGGCCGTTGAAATCGATGCGCCGAGCATTGGAATCACGATGCTCACATAGACGCGCCAGCGCGGAATGCCGTCAATACGCGCCGCCTTCCATATCTCGTCATCAATGCCGCGCAGCCCCGCAAGCAGCAGCGCCATGACGAGCCCGGACGCCTGCCAGACAGTCGCTATGACGAGCGTATAAACCACCTTGTCCTGATCGACGATCCAGTCGAAACGTGCATGGGTAAAACCGATCCGGTGCAATACTTCCTGAATCCCGAGTTGCGGATTCAAGATCCATTGCCACACCAGACCTGTTGCCACGAAGGACATCGCGTACGGATAAAGAAACACCGTGCGCAGCGCGCCCTCCGCCACCACCTTCTGATCTATAAACACCGCCAGCAGCAAGCCGATCGCGAGACACAGGACGATAAACAAAACCCCGTAGATCACGATGTTTTGCAGCGACAGCATCCAGCGGTCATTGTTGAACAGCCGCACATACTGCGAGAAGCCCGCAAAGCTCGCCGAGGCGAACGTGCGCGAGTTGGTGAACGACGTGCGCAAGCTCCATAGCATCGTGCCGAGATAGGCGAACACGACGGTGAGCATCATCGGCAGCAACGCGACATAGGCCGCCCACGCAAACCGCTTCCTCAGCGGTTTGCGCTTCGCGTGGCGCGCCGGCGTGCGCAGGGCTTTGTCGGCGGGCGTCACGGCCATCAGCTTTTAAGCCCGCTGGCGAAGGCCTTTTGTGCATCCTCAACCGACTGGTTCTTGTTCCAGAAGTTGGTGATGACATCCTGCAACGCGCCGTTGATATCAGGCGGCGTCAGCATTTCCGGATTCGGCAACTGCCGCGACTTGTCCTTCATGATCGCGATGCCCTCCTTCGCGCACATATCGAGGCTCGAATCGTCGATGTCCGAGCGGATCGGAATTGAACCCTTCTTCGCGCTGAATGCAACCTGCGCAGCCGGCGACGTCATCACCGTAGCCAACAGCTTTTGCGCCTTGACCGCGTTGGCGTCATCGGTCTTCGGGAATACGAAGACATCGCCGGCGACCTGATACGGCGAATGCGGACCGAAGCCCGGGAAGCAGCCGAAGTCCTTGCCTGCCGATTGCTTCGCCGCCACGAACTCGCCCTTGGCCCAGTCGCCCATGATCTGCACGCCGGCCTTGCCGGAGATCACCAGCGCCGTGGCGTCGTTCCAGTTGCGGCCCGGCGAACCCGGATCGATATAGTTATGCAGGCGCTTGAACTGTGTCAGCACTTTCTTGAAGGCGTCAGACTTGACCGCGTTCACATCACGGTCGCGATAGACCTTCAAATAAAGATCCGGGCCGCCGACATCGGCAAACACGGCGTCGAAGGTGATCTTCTCCTGCCATGCCTGACCGCCAAGCGCGAGCGGAATCACGCCCGCCGCTTTCAGCTTGTCGAGATCGGCGATGAACTCATCGTAGTTGGCCGGCTCTTTCGTTATGCCGGCCTTCTGGAACGCCGGTTTTGAATAGAAGAACCAAGCGGGCATGTGTATGTCCACGGGCGCCGCGTAGTAGTGGCCGTTGGACTTGATGCTGTCTATGATCGACTGCGGGAAGATCTTGTCCCAGTTCTGCGCGGCAGCCACTTCGTCCACGTTGTTGAGCAGACCCTGGTCGATGATGTCGTGGAATTGCTTCGAGGTGTTGAACTGTGCAGCGGTCGGCGGATCGCCGCCCATGATGCGATTGATCGCGGTCGAGCGCGCCTGGTCCGCACCGGCCACGGCGTTGTCGATCCATAAGCCGCCGGCCTTGTTATAAGCATCGGCGAACTGTTTGATGGCCGCCGATTCGCCACCCGAGGTCCACCAGTGGATCACGGTTGCTTTCAGCGGATCGGCGTGCGCGGCGCCGTTCGCAGCGACCGCTGCGATGATACTGACGACCAGTTTCTTCATGCTGTTCATTGAGTCTCCTCCGGGCTGTCTCGCCCATGTGGTCCAACGGTATATGCATTGAAATCAGGCGCGCGCGTTACGCTCCTCGAGGAACTTCGCTACCAGCTCAGCACTGCGTTTTAACGTGCGCTTCTGCGTCTCATAGTCCACATGCACCACGCCGAAACGCCGCTCATAGCCGAATGCCCATTCGAAGTTGTCCATCAGCGACCAGATGAAGTAACCACGCACATCCACGCCAGCTTTGATCGCGCTGTCGACGGCGGCGAGATGACGCTTGAGGAACGAGATACGCTGCTGGTCGTCGACGCGGCCATCGACCACCTTGTCATCGGACGCCATTCCGTTCTCGGTGATATAGATCGGCGGCAATGCCGAATAGGTCTTGTTGAATCCGATCAGCAGGTCGCGCAGGCCATCGGGATAAATTTCCCAGCCCATCTGCGTGCGCTCGACGCCTTGCAGCGGCACTTCAGTGAAGCCGTGCGCGCCGTCACTTTTGACGTTCGTACGGAAGTAATAGTTGATGCCGAGGAAGTCCAGCGGTGCACCGATGGTCTCCATATCGCCATCGAGGACCAGCGGTTCTGTACTGGGCCACAGTTCGAAAAGGTCCTTCGGATAGGACTTCTTAAGCAACGGGTCCAAGACCCACGCGTTGTGCTGCACTTCGAACAGATGAGCGGCGCGGGCGTCGGCTTCGCTGCCGGTATCGGCGGAACTCTTGCCGACGTTCGCAACAATTCCCTTGAGCGAAGCGGGATCGTTGGCGCGCAAGACCGGCACTGCCTTGCCGTGCGCGAGCAGCAGATGATGCATCGCTTGCGTCGCATAGCGGCCGTCGGCCAGGCCCGGTGCATGATGGCCGTTGCCATAGCCGAGATACGCCGAGCACCAGGGTTCGTTGAGCGTCGCCCACGCATCGACCTGGCCGGCGAGTTCGCGGCTCATCAGGTCGGCGTAATCGGCGAAGCGGTAAGCGGTATCGCGATTGAGCCAGCCGCCACGGTCTTCCAGATGTTGCGGCAAGTCCCAGTGATACAGCGTGACGAAAGTCTTGAGGCCTTTCTCTTTCAGACGCCCGACGAGCCGCTTATAGAAGTCGATGCCCTTCTGATTCGGGCGCCCCGCTTCGTCCATCACGCGCGGCCATGCGATGGAAAGCCGATAGCCATCCACATTGAGCGCCGACAGCAAATCAAGATCCGATTCCCATCGATGATAGTGATCGCAAGCGACCGCGCCGGTGTCGCCGGCGAGCACTTTACCCGGCGTGGCGGAGAACGTGTCCCAGATAGAGGGAAGCCGGCCGTCTTCGTTAACGGCGCCTTCGATCTGATAGGAGGCGGTCGCGGCGCCGAGCAGAAAGTCTCGTCGCCAGAGGGCTGAGTCGGAGGGTGGGGAAAACGAATCGCTGGAAACTACGGATGCGTCGAGTGCCACAAAGACCCCCTGTTGAGCGTTAGAGTGGAAGCGCTTCCACAAGCGCTCGCGAACAATAGCAGCGCCGAATTGACAGGGACAATCCGGGTTTGTATGGATGCGGGGAGGGAGATGCTGGGTGGTGTTGGTGCGGCTGCGACGATCACGTGCGGCCAATGGCAGATGCATGGCCTGAACGTCGGCCACGTTAACGGTAAAAGCGCTTTATCAGAGTTACGCCTTAAAGCTCATAAGGCACACGCACGCCTGGATAGTCTGCTGAAAAAACCTTGGTGTTACGCGAGACCAGCAACAGCGAATGAGCTTGCGCCGATGCCCAGACAATCGCATCAGAAAGTTTGACGCGATGTTTCTGACGAAGGTCGACCTCACATCGCATTTCCAACCGGTATCCGTGCCACGAAACACGTCCCCGCCCCTTCCGATGACCTCGCGGAAAGCGTGCCGCCGTGCGCCTTGACGATCTGTGAGCAGATATAGAGTCCCAAGCCGAGGCCGCCGCCGGGCTGGCTGGTGGCCGGACGCCAATAGGGCAGGAAAACGTTGCCCAGGTCTTCCAGCGCGATGGGCGCGCCGGCATTCGATATTTCCATAACCAGTTCGCCGGCATCGACCGATACCTCTACGCGCACCGGTTGATCCGGCGCGCCGTGCGCCAGGGCATTGGCGAGCAAGTTGGAAAGCAGTTGCTGCACGCGGCCGCGGTCACAGTAAACGCGGCTTTCCACCGCGATCTCCTCGATCACAAACCGGCCGGGGTTCGCCGTGCGCAATTCCGCGACGACATCGCCCAGCGCGTCCGCCAGATCGTCAACGGGAGACAGCATCACGCCGATACCCGCACCCATCCGGCCGCGCGCGAAATCGAGCACATCGTCGATCAGCCGCGACATGCGCCGCGTCGTCGCCCGCAGCCGCGTGCCGATGGACACGAGCTCCGGCTCGCCGCTGCGGCGCGCAAGCAACTCGGCCGTCGCGCCGACAGCGGCAAGCGGATTGCGCAGGTCGTGCCCAAGCACGGCGATGAACTGCTCGCGCAGCTCGGCTGTCGCGCGTTCATCGAGCAGCGCGGCCTCGGTTGCGGAGCGCTCGTTCTCGCTCTCCAGTTGCAACGCGATCAACTCTGCGAAAAGCGTGAACATGGTGAGCGTGCGCGCATCCGACACCACGGCCGGACGCGGATCGATCGCGCACAGATTGCCGAAATAGTCGCCGTTCGGAAGAATGATGGGCACCGAAATATAGCTTTCGATGTTGTAGATACGCGGCGTGTGGTGATTCCGATAAAGCGGATCGAGGCTCGCGTGATCCACGACGATAGGCTGGCGCATCGCGCGCGACTCGCTGCATAGCGTGGTGTGGACATCGAGCTGTCCGCCTGGCAGCAGGCCGAATTGGATGTTGTCCTGAACAGCGCAGGCGGTCCACGTCCCTTCCGTTACGCGCGCCACCGCCGCGAATCCGAGGCCGGTGTTCTTGCAGATGACACGCAGCATTGACGGTACTGCGCCGATGCGTGCGACTGTGGCGACGTCGCGGGCGATGTCTTCTGCGCGGTCATTCATAGGCATGGCGGCGTGGGCAAGGTCGTCGAAACAAGGTTCAAATTCTACCTCCGGGTTCGCGTGACTAAGGCGCAACAAGGCTCAACACTGCCCTCCGATTGTACGGCTCGCCACAAAAGCCGCAGAGGTCGTTCGGGCGTTAAATGCGAAATCGTAAGGCAGTTTCCCGAACCCTTCTCCGACGCAAAAATGACTGATCCAACGCCTGCTCCGGTCACTCTTACCATCCTCGTCAAGACATGCGCAGCGCAAACGTATCCACCAAAACTCACACGATCATTTTGAATTGCATGCCGTGAAACGTAATGCCAAGATGCGCTGTCGCTGAATCAGAACGGCGCGACGTGCTCCCGCGCGATCGGCGGCGGGTGTCTTTCCAGTTAAACCTTGCGAAGAACAACAATGACCGGAGCAGTCCTTTCCAAGTCGCCGACAGGCATCTCAGGCTTCGACGACGTTACCCTGGGCGGCTTGCCCGCCGGGCGCCCCACCCTGATGTGCGGCGCAGCCGGATGCGGCAAAACACTCTTCGCCATGACCTTCCTCGTGGAAGGCGTGCTGAGGTACGGCGAACCCGGCGTGCTGGTGAGCTTCGAGGAATCGGCGGAGGATCTGGCTGCCAATGTGAGTTCGCTCGGCTACGACGTGATGTCGCTGATCGAACAGAAAAAGCTTGCCATCGATCACGTCAGAATCGACCCCGCCGTGATCGAAAAAACCGGCGAATACGATCTCGAAGGCCTGTTCGTACGGCTCGATTACGCCATCAAAAGGGTGAACGCGAAACGCGTCGTGCTCGATACGCTCGAGGCTTTGTTCGCCAGTTTCCCGGACGCCATCCTGCTGCGCGCCGAACTGCGGCGCCTGTTCGACTGGCTGAAGGAACGTGGCGTCACCGCGATCGTGACCGCGGAGCGCGGGACCGGCAATCCCGATCAACTGACGCGGCATGGCATCGAGGAATATGTGTCCGACTGCGTGATCCTGCTTGATAACCGCGTCGAAAATCAGGTCACCACACGGCGCCTGAGGATCGTGAAATATCGCGGGTCGGCGCATGGGACCAACGAGTACCCGTTTCTCATCGATACCACCGGCATTAGCGTCCTGCCCATCACGTCGGCCGGCTTGTCGCATGTGACCTCAAGCGAAACAGCATCTACAGGCATTGCTGATCTCGACTCCATGCTCGGCGCGGGCGGCTATTTCGTCGGCTCCAGTGTGCTTGTCTCGGGACTCGCGGGCACCGGCAAGACCACCTTTGCAGCGAAGTTCGTCGAGGCGCGCTGCAAACTCGGCGAACGCACGATGTGGTTCGCCTTCGAGGAATCGCCGGAGCAGATCGTGCGCAATATGCGCTCGGTGGGCCTGGATCTTGCGCATCACCTGGGTAGCGTGCTCAGGATCGAATCGGCACGGCCGAGCTTCTTCGGGCTGGAAATGCATCTGGCGCGGATGTATCGCGACATCGACCTGTTCAAGCCGTCCGCCGTGGTGATCGATCCCATTTCGTCGCTGCGCGGGGTAGAGGCCGAGGTTCACGCGACGTTATTGCGGCTCGTCGATTTGCTCAAATCTCGCGGCATCACGGCGATTTTTACCAGCCTTTCCAGTATCGATCAGTCGTCGAGCGAGAACGACCGCAGCGTTTCGTCCCTGATGGACACGTGGATTTCGCTATCGCATCTGGAAGCAAACGGCGAGCGCAACCGGCTCGTGTATGTGCTGAAATCGCGCGGAATGGATCATTCGAACCAGGTCCGCGAATATCAGATCAGCCATGAGGGAATTACGATGGTGCCGGCTTATGTGGGTGCAGGCGGGGTATTGACGGGGTCCGCGCGGCTCGCGCAGGAAGCGCAGGAGCGCGACGAGTCGGTTGCGCGGGAAGAACTCGTGGCGCAGAAAAAGCGCGAACTTGCGCGCCGCCGCAAAGCGGTCGAGTTGCAGGTAGCTGAACTGCAATCGGCGCTGGACGCGGAAGCGTCGGAACTCGACGCGCTGATCGAGCAAAGCGAAGAACTCAAGCTCACCCGCGAGTCGGACCGTGCGCGGATGGCGCGATTAAGACGGTCGCCGGAATGATCAGACAAGAACCGTCCACGCCGGAGCACAAACCGGACACCACCCTTCAGCGCGACGCTCTGCCGCCCGCGGAGTCTTATTTGCTGCGGCTCTATGCTGCGGGGGAAACGCCGAAGTCGCTCGCCGCCATCCGGAATCTGCGCGCGTTGTGCGCGACGCATCTGGCGGGCCAGTATTCAATCGATGTCATCGACCTGCGGGGGAATCCGCAACTCGCCGCCGCCGATCAGATCCTGGCGATACCGACCGTCGTACGGCATCTGCCCTCGCCGCTCAGGAAAGTCATCGGCGATTTGTCCGATACCGAGCGCGTGCTCGTCGGCCTCGATATCAAGCCGGGGATAAGTCCGTGAGCGCCCGGGCTGTCCAGGCCGGCAGCGGGCTCTCAGCGTCGGTGTCGGCTTTGTCGGCATCATCGCCCTCGCCGCCCGCGCCGCCTTCCCCGCCGCCGGGCATGCTCGTGCTGCGTCTTTACGTAACGGGCAATACGATGCGCTCCACGCGTGCCGTCGAGAACGCCCGGCGTTTGTTCGAGACGCACGCGAGCGGGCGCTTCGAACTTGAAGTCATCGATATCTATTTGCATCCCGAGGCCGCCGTCGCCGCGCAGATCATCGCGGCGCCCACGCTGGTGAAGCTCTACCCTGAACCGTTGCGGCGGGTTATCGGCGACTTGTCGGATTCGAGCAAGGTGCTGGCGGTGCTTGGCTTGACAGGATTCGGCTCGCCCACCGCAAACACGGCTGCCACAGCCGCCAATGCGCCGTCCGGCGCGACCATGAAACCCTGACCTGTATGGCTGATCTGACTCGTAGCGCGCCGCTGGAAACCGCTTCTATCGAAGAGCTGCGCGCGCGGTTGCGGGAAGCGGAAGACACGCTCGATGCAATCCGCAGCGGCGCGGTGGATGCCGTCGTGGTCGGCAGCGATGACGACCGCCGCATCTATACGCTCGAGAGCGCGGACCGGCCGTATCGTGTGCTGGTGGAGCAGATGCAGGAAGGCGCGGTGATGCTTTCCGGCGACGGCACGATTCTCTACGCCAACGAACGCGCAGTGCAATTGCTGGACCGCGAGGTCGAGCATGTGGTCGGTCATGCGTTCAGTGCTTTCGTGCTTGAAAGCCAGCACGCGCGGCTCGATAAACTGATCCGTGAAAGCGCCGCCGGCACCGGCACCGCTCGTGATGAACTCACTGTGTTGTCGGCGGGTGGTGAAACGCCGGTCTACTGCAGCTTCAAGGCGCTCGCAGCGCAGCGTGATCAGGACCGTCTGATCTGCGGCGTGATCTCCGATCTCTCTCAACAGCGGCAGATGGAAGCGCGCCTGCATCAGGCGCAAAAAATGGAAGCCGTCGGCCAGTTGACCGGTGGTCTCGCCCACGATTTCAACAACCTCCTGCAAGCGATCCACGGCAACCTGGAACTCGTGAAGCGTCTGCCGTCCGATCCGGAACGCGTGCTGCACTGGACCGGCAACGCCATGCGCGCGGTGAGCCGGGGCGCGAAGCTCACCGCGCAGCTGCTGGCGTTTTCGCGCTCGCAGAAGCTTGAGCTCAAACCGGTCGCGGTGTCGCAGCTCGTGCATGGCATGGCCGACCTGTTCGACCGCACGCTCGGGCCATCGGTCGATCTGCGGCTCGAACTGGGCGGCGGCAAGGGTGGCAAAGGTGGCTTCGGCGGAGTCGACGACGCCCTCGTCATTGCAGACGCCACGCAGCTTGAACTCGCGCTGCTGAACCTCGCCATTAACGCGCGCGACGCCATGCCGACGGGTGGTGTGCTGCGTATCGGGACGGTATCGAGAGCGATTGTGGACGACGCCGATCTCGCCGATGGCGACTATGTGGAACTGAGCGTCGTCGATACCGGCACCGGCATGCCGGCGGATGTTGCCGCGCGTGCTTTCGAGCCGTTCTTCACCACCAAGGAATTGGGTGCGGGCACGGGTCTGGGCCTCGCTCAGGTGTATGGCATTTGTCGGCAAGCGGGTGGCCATGTGCGAATTGAGAGCAGTCCGCGCGGGACGCGGGTGTCGTTGTTTCTGCGCCGTTCGCCTGACGCGCTTGCCGTGGCTGATCCGTCGGCGGCGGTGGATGTCAGTGTGAGCAAGCTGAGTGCCGCGCGGATCCTGGTAGTGGACGACGATCCCGATGTGCGCGCGTTCATGGTCGAAACGCTGATTACGCTGGGGTACCGCGTGGAGTCGGCGGCGGGCGGCCGCGCGGCGCTGCATATCATGGCGAGTAATCCGCCCGACTTGCTGGTGCTGGATTTCGCGATGCCGCATTTGGATGGCGCTACGGTGGCCAAGCTCGCAAGGTCGCAAGGGTTTCAGATGCCGATTGTGTTTGCGAGCGGTTATGCGGATAGCTCGGCGCTCGACGCCGCGATGGGGACCAACATTTCGTTGTTGCGCAAGCCGTTTTCGATCAGCCGATTGTCGGCGGTGGTTGCGGCGGCGCTTGGATGAGGTTTTTTTTTGCTCCGCCGGTGATTTGCGTTCGCACTAGGGAGGGGTTTTGGGTGCGGGACTGATGCAGTAGTCAGGGTCAGTGCCGGGTTGCTGCTGCTTACGTTAGAGCGGGTTTTATGTTGGCTAAATTTTTTATCGCTATTAGCCAGGTTATTTTCGTTCGCACTCGGTCGGGGTTTTGAGCGCGGGACTGATGCAGTAGTCAGGGTCAGCACTGGGTTGTTGCTGCGTACGTTAGCGCGAGTTGTATGTTGGCTATATTTTTTATCACTATTAGCCACTGTGCGTGGCGGCACTTCATTTCTTTGTCCAACGGCGACAAAGAAACGAAGCAAAGAAAACGCCTTCCCACAATCTGTATTAAGTGTCCCCAGCGTGCAGGCCGCTACTTTTGGTTCCCGCGTAGCACGGTGCTCGCAAAACCACGAACACTTGAACCCCTCCTTCTCGCGAATCCCTACATCCCCACGCTTCGCCACCAGTGCTCTCGGGAAAGATCGATGGCGCGCGGATCAATTCGGCCTCACACGTATTTGCGGGGAAAGTGGACCTTTTAGGGCTTAGTGACATCAAGGGTGGGTGCCCGCGTCTGGCGCTGGGCGTCCCGCTATTTTTCCGGTCTGCTGATGCCAAACGTATTGCGGACCGTATATCCCTACATCCCCACGCTTCGCCTCCAGTGCTCTCGGGCAAGATCGATGGCGCGCGGATCAGTTCGGCCTCACACGTATTTGCGCGGAAAGGTGGACCTTTTAGGGCTTAGTGACATCAAGGGTGGGTGCCCGTGCCTGGCGCTGGGCGTCCCGCTATTTTTCCGGTCGCTGGTGCCAAAGGTATTGCGGGCCATATATCCCTACATTCCCACGCTTCGCCACCAATGCTCTCGGGCAAGTTTTATTGGCCAACGGACCAGTTCGGCCTCACACGTATTTGCGGGCAAAGGTGGACATTCCAGGACGTAGTGACCCCAAGGGCGGGCGCTCGTGCGCGGCGCGGGGCGCGGGGCGCGGGGCGCTCGACATTTTTCTGATGTACCAGTGCCCAAGCGTATTGCGCGCTACACGCGCCTTCGCTTAAATGGCCGCGCGGATCACGCAGTCCATTAACCCGTAAATGCTCGAGAGGCCGAATTGGTCTCACGACGATCGAGCTAGCCCGAGAGCACTGGTGGCGAAGCGTGGGGATGTAAGGATTCGCGAGAAGGAGGGTTTCAAGTGCCCGTGGTTTTGCGAGCACCGCGCTACGCGGGAACCAAAAGCAGTGGCCTGCACGCTGGGGACACTTAATACAGATTGTGGAAAGGCGTTTTCTTTGCTTCGTTTCTTTGTCGCCGTCGGCGTGTGTCAAGGTAGTTGTCGCGTGCACCGCTACGCAGCTTCTTTGTATTGCACCGCCGAGTCGTCCGTTTTTTCAGGGTTTAAATAAACCGCGTCTGCAAGTTCCCAGTTGCGGGTCTTGCGACTCCAGCGGGCAGGATTTTGCGCCTTGGCTTGCTCGTACACAGCACGCCGTTTGACCAGCAACTCATCGGCGTGTCCGTTGTGGCGCTGGTTCGGCGTCAGGTATTTCAACCCGCTGTGACAATGCTCATCGTTGTACCAAGCCACAAACGTCTCCACCCAGACACGCGCCTCCTCGACCGTGTCAAACGGGCGTTCGGGCCACATCGGACAGTACTTGGCCGTGCGGAACAGCGCCTCGGCGTACGCGTTGTCGTTGCTCACCCGCGGCCGGCTGAACGACGAATCGACCTTCAACGTGGTCATGGCTGCGTGCATCAACGCGCCCTTCATCACGCTGCCGTTGTCCGAATGCAGCACGAGCGGATGACCCGCCGTGCCTTCAATCAGACATGCTTTGGTCAGCAACGCGCTCGCGTGCTCACCCGATTCGGCCTCCCACACCTCGTTGGCCACCAGCTTGCGGCTGTAGACATCCTTCATCATGTACCAGTAAAAATAACGCCCACGGATCGTGGTGGGCATCCACGTGATATCCCAGCACCAGAGCTGATTGGGCGCATCGGCACGATGCGTGGTGGGCATACGCCGTCGCGCCACGCTGGCGCGCCCACGTCGCCGGCTAAGGTTCTCAGCCTTTAAGACCCGGTAGAACGTCGACTCCGAACCCAGGTAGATTCCCTCATCGGCCAGCTTCGGCACGATCTGGTGCGGCGTGAGACTGGCAAACTCCGCGCTGCAGGCGGCATCCAGCAGCGCCTGACGTTCAACGCCGCTGAACTTGTTGGGCGGCGGCGGGCGGACACTCAGCGCCCGCGCGTCTACAGGCTGGTGCAGCCAGCGCTGCACGCTGCGCACACTCACCCCCGCATGCGCGCTCGCGGTCGCACGGCGAGCGCCGGCTTGGACTGCTTCATCGATCAACTGCATGGTTTCACTGCGATCCGGGGCGCTGATCACTCTTCCTCTTTTTTGGCCCAGATCGCATCGACTTTTTTTAACATCGTGACCAATGCTGCCGCCTCCGCACGCGCCGCTTCGCTGCGCCTGAGCTGACGTTCCAATTCACGAATACGCTTGGCTGCAAGCTTGGCCTGGGCACGCTCAGCCGCACTCAGCTTCGGCACGAGCGGCACGTTGGCCTGCTCGCAGGCGCCGCGCCATTCGCGGATCTGCTCCGGATAAATGCCATTCGCACGGCCGTAATAGGCGATCTCAGTTTCGCTTAACAACGCGGTCTCCAGCACCACCCTGAACTTGTCGGCGCTGGACCACTGGTCGCTCGTCTTGCCATTGCCCGGCATGTACTCCCCTGAATTACGTATGTTTCGCGCCTGGCGCCGCCACGTGTGCAGCGTCACCGTCGTCACGCCCGTGGCGCCTGACATTTCTATCACAGCCCGGTTTAAAGGCGGCATCATTTGACGCATCGCCCACTCTTTGAATTCCGCGGTGTAACGCTTCATCTTCCATTCGCTTGCCGCCCCCCAGTTTTGCATAAAAGTAAAATCGGGTGACGCGACAACTAGCCTGACATGGGGGGCCGTTGGACAAAGAAATGAAGTGCCGCCACGCACAGTGGCTAATAGTGATAAAAAATATAGCCAACATTCAACTCGCGCTTACGTACGCAGCAACAACCCGGCACAGACCCCCGACCGCTACGCTTAAAACCACCGCCACCAGTACCCCCCGCCACCCCAACATTATCCGCAAGACCCCAAAACCTCACGGCCGAAAAGCAAGCGGCGGCTCCCAAATAAAAATCCAACCCCCGATGCTATCGGCCAACCACATCGTTACGCTGACGATTCACCTCGGCTCCGATAGGAATCACGGCAAGCCGGCGCTGCGGTGCGCCCGAAAACCTCCCCCTATGTCGAGCCCGGGCAACTATCCCAGCAATAGTCATACGGGCAATCGCACGCCGCGTGCTCATCGCAGCATGCAAAAGCCGCCGGTCGCTGATAGGTTGCCGAGCCCATACAAAAGCGCCAAGCCAACCTACGACCGTCCAGCCAAGCAACACGTTCACCAACGTCACAGCGAATGCATCCGGTCTTCCGCGCGCATCCGCAATGATGGCCGGCGCCAGGTAAAGCACCAAAACACCCAAAACAGCAGCACCTTCAAGGAGTTTAGACATTTCATCACCTCTTTCATCTCAACTTCGCAATTACGGCCAGAGGGGTGTCCAGAAAGGAACATCCTGATGACCTAGTCTAGGCGTCGGCTGAGATTTTTCTATGCTTATGGCGCGAAAAAACATTTGCCCACAATGGAATAATCGCTCTCGAGACGGCCACGACGTCAGCGGCGAACTCGCTTTAGATGGGGCAGTATCAAGGACCGCATCCGGCGAAATACCTCAACCAGAAGACCGGGTCAAAATGGAGCGGGACGTGATCCGGCACTCACATGGCTTGCCGCAACAAAGAACCATCCGATGTTGTGATTACCCGCGCTACATAGATCGCGACCCAGATCGGTAGTGCGAACCAATTCGATAAGTCGGAGTAATCGGCTGCCGCTGCCGCTGCCAGGTAGACAGACAGCGTCAAGCGACTTTATTTCGACGCCAACCCAGCGCCGCTATTGCCGGCCGTCGGAACGTCGCCTTTCAGCTTTTTGAACGCAGCCTCTCCTACTGCGTCCACCCGCTCGTTGATATTAGCCGCGGTAATGCCGTCGCAAAGGCGACTCACCTGGTTGGATGGATTGGGCGTCGCGCCACAAAGTTCAGATCGAGTGCCCGGAAAGATGAGGTAGACGACATCCTTCGTCACGCTGTCGTTGACTGGTTGAGTACAGACGCCGTTGGCTCCGCGACGCTTGCAGCCGGGATGCCCCAAGGCGTCGTGAACGGCCATTGAGGCCTCGCCGATTCGATGAAAGCGCGAAGTGTCACCGACTATCGCATAGGTCATTTTTCCGTCGTAGATAATTGCCGCGACGTCGCCCAACCCTGTGCCAGTTTCCTTCATGAAGGTCACGGAAGGGCTCTTCCGTGACGGCCCGGGTATCACTAAATAGCGGACCTTGTCCGCGTTCAAAGGAGTAATACCGTCGGCGTAGGTAAGCGACGTGTTCGGATTATCCGGAGGCGCGTTATGCTTGATGGCGTACGGCGACCCGTCCGCATCCACGCCCATCTTGGCGTCAAATAGGATGGTGCCATTCGCCAGCTTGATGAAGATCGTATTGTTATTCGGGTCCGGCCCAGGCTTTGTGGAATTGGGCAACCCGCACTGCTTGTCGAACATCCCTTCGCCACTATGAGTTTTGTCGCATTCCGTGAAAGCTTCCTTGTATTTATTAGCGACGGGTGTGCCCTGCAACGAAATCCCCTGGAAGATTTGCGCCGAGGCCGCCGGTGGGACGAAGACTTCAGCTTGGCAATTAACCGAAGCTAAAACAATAATGGCAAAGAAGCCGGCGTGAGCCGAGAAACGCATAGGACCTCCTGGTTTTTCTTTATCCGGACTCATCCGGGTCGCGCGCAAACGAAGGCAACGGTGCACTCCTATACTCCTTCACTCTTTTACTACCGCCTGGCCGCGCAAAGATGTTCGCATGAAGAGTTGGATACTGTTACGCCGACACATATCAGGTTGTCAACCGCGAATGACCGCGCCGCAAACGATACGTCGTTTTCTTTCGGAACAGTGTCCGTTGAATGCTAAGCGCGACGGAGGAACATCCTCAAGGCTCGTTGAGCCTGGACAGGGAGCGGAAAATACATGGACCCGCATCTATAAAACATCCGTCCATCGATACAGTTGCACCCGCGACGGACTTCCAAATCGGCGCTAGGGGAAAGTAACTTCACCAGAACAACGATAAAAGACACCCACAATTCCTCAGATCATTTCATCTCGATAAACTGTTGAAAATGATAGGTTTGTGGAATAAAGTTAATGTACTTTCTTAGATTTTCGCGTCGTGTTTTCGGCGGCGTCTGTTGTAGAGTCAGATCATGTCCAAACTTCACGAGTCGCCGCTTCGCCACGAGGTCAGCAGGTGGTTTGGAGCCGACAGTGGGGCCCGCGTGTCGCACTTCGGCCGCGTCTATCCCGGCGCCTGTCGCTACGTCTGCGTTCGAGCCCCCCTCATGGCGGGTTTCTTTTCGCTGAATTTCTTTCATCATGGACACAGAGATTGGCGTATCTACCCGCCAATCGGTATTGGACCAAGCATCGTGTATTCATCAGCACGAGCGGCTAATACTTTACCTGCCGGATCGCTCCGCCGCGTTTCTCGCGTATGAGCACGCCTGTCGAGTTTCAAGCGCTTTGGGTAATTAAGTGAGCGCTTTTATTTAAGGATTAAGCGCCAGGATGCGCTGCCTTGCTGCCGCATAGGCGGTGCAAACTGCCCGTAGGATCTGGAAAACATTCGGCGCGTAGAAGCGCTAGTCATATAGCAGGAGACGAGGATGATGCGTGAAGTCGTTGGTACGTTCGATTCATTTAGCCGGATGAGCGAAGCGCTCGATGAGTTATGTTCGGAAGGCATTGCCCCCGACCGCGTCCGCGTTGCAACTTGCGCGCCGCCAAGCAGCGAGTTGCCACAGTCAATTGACAGCCACAGCGCGGCGACGCACTGGAGAAGCGCCGAATATGCGGGTCATGGTGAGCATCTCGGCGTCGTGGATTTCCACGACTACCTATTTGAAACTACCGACCTGGTGTGCGATCACGCCGCTGCAACTATCTCTGGCAGCGTTGAAGACAGCGACCACGCAATCCTCAAGATTTGCGTCAAGGACAACATCGAGTTATGCGCCGTCTGCGACATTTTCTCTCGACTCGGCACGGTCGATATAGACGCAGAAAAGTTTGCTGCCTAGGGCGATTGGTTCGCAGTGAATGACGGAGTTGAGTGCGACATATCCGCCTCGCTCAAGGGAAAATGCAAAATCCGCTGGCCGCGAATGCGCCAAGGACTAATCGTCCTCAGGAACCTGTAGGCCGAGGTCGTTGATTTCCTCACGGGCAGAACGAAATGCTTCGACCGCTGCAGGAGCTCCGGCGTAAATCGCGCTATGAAGGAGGACCTCACGAATTTCGGCGAGCGTTGCACCGTTATTTAGCGCACCGCGAATATGCCCTTTTAACTCGACGCTTTTTCCAAGGGCAGCGAGCATTGCACAGGTGCAAAGACTTCGGGTCCTAAGGTCCAGATCATCGCGTAGCCAGGTACTGCCCCAGGCATGCTCATTGAGCCATTCCTGAAGCGGCCGGGAAAATCCGTCGAGATTGCTCATCGCCCGGTCGACAAATGGCGCACCCATCACTTCTATCCGTCGTGCCTTGCCGGGATTGGATTTTTTCTTGCTCATTGTTACCTCGTGCACGTTCAAAACCTGGAGCGGTGTAGGTTCGGCATCCGAAGCAATCTAATCCAGCTCGTCAATTCCGGAGACCGCTTCGAGGTCCCCTATCGCTGAATGGCTTCGAACCCGGTACCAACAGTGCGCGTGATTCCGCACGAACAGGCGTTGGCTTCTCGCTCAAGCACACAGTCAGTGCAGCGCTGATCGTCCGCCCGCGCCATCCTTTTGCGCTGTCGCCTCCTCCGGACTCTCGTAAATATAAGAGGAAACACCACGCGCGCTCAACGCACTGCCGAGCTTCATTTTCAGAAAGCTGCTGGTTGTGTATCGCGTCACGCCCGAATAGAAGCGGCTTACGAGCTTTGACACCATTGTCGAATAGTCGCCGATGATCTCGGGGCGGATGGTGAAATTGTCATAATTAACAATAGCGTGAGGGCGCGACAGAAGCTGACCCAGCCTCGATTCGACCTCTGCGTATATCGACTCGACGTCTTCGTGGGTCGCAATATCAAGCCCTTCAAAGTTAATGAAGAACATGTTCTTTTCTGCATCGAGGCTAAAGCGTTCGCTCAGTTTCAGTCGGAGCAGAACGCTGCGCAAACCCATCGGGGCGACGCGGAAGATGCGCTCGTCCATGATCCGCGGCGGCGCTTTGATGACGGGCGCAAAGTCCATCTGAGAGACGATGTCTTGTTGAATATCGACGCCCGGCGCAACTTCAATAAGCTCAAGTCCGTCCGGAGATAGCGCGAAAACACAGCGCTCCGTGATGTACAGCACGGGTTGTCCACGCTCACGCGCATACTGGCCGCTGAAGGTCCGATGCTCCACTGCCTCAACGAATTTCCGGCAAGTTCCGTCCTGGAGGATGTTCAGGCGCCCCTCCTTTATTTCCACATCCAGCTTGCCGGCATTGAAGGTTCCAACGAACACGACCTTCTTGGCGCTCTGGCTTATATTGATGAACCCGCCCGCTCCCGCGAGCTTCGGACCGAATTTGCTGACATTCAGGTTCCCCTCGCGGTCCGCCTGAGCGAGCCCGAGGAAAGCGATATCGAGGCCGCCTCCGTCGTAAAAATCAAACTGGTAGGGCTGGTCGATAATCGCCTGGGTGTTTGTCGCCGCACCGAAATTGAGACCGCCGGCAGGAATGCCCCCAATGACACCGGGTTCCGTCGTCAATGTGAACAGATCTATTACTTGCTCCTCATTGGCCACACTTGCAATGCCTTCCGGCATCCCGATACCCAGATTGACGACGCTGTTGGCCATCAATTCAAACGCCGCTCTGCGGGCAATGACTTTCCGCTCGCTCAGCGCCATAGCCGCTACCGAACTGGCGGCCACGCGAAGCTCGCTTGAAAACGCGGCGCTGTACGGTTCAGCGAAGGTTTGCCAGTGATTCGCCGGTTGCGCCAGCACCACGCAGTCGACCATGATTCCCGGAATCTTGACCTGCCGTGGATTCAGGGTGTGCGTGTCGGCGATCCGTTCGACTTGCGCAATGACGATACCGCCCGAGTTTCGCGCCGCCATAGCGATAGAAAGCGCCTCCAGCGTCAATGCCTCTTTTTCCATCGTCACGTTGCCGGCGGCGTCGGCGGTCGTTCCACGCACGATTGCGACATTGATTGGAAACGTTTTATATAGAAGGCAGTCCTTCCCATCGAGAGAAATGAGACTTACCAGGTCCTCCACCGTGCGAGCGTTGAGCTTTCCGCCCCCGTGACGAGGGTCGACGAAAGTGCCTAAACCGATAGTCGAAAGATGCGCCGGACGATGCGCGGCAATGTCCCGGAACATCTGGGAGATGACACCCTGCGGCAAGTTATACGCTTCAATGAGGCCTTCTATTGCCAGGCGTTGCAGCCCTGGCACCAAACCCCAGTGCCCACCGATAACCCGGCGAACCAGCCCGGCATGCGCCAGATGATTCAGGCCCTTGGACTTTCCATCGCCTTGTCCGCCGGCATAGACGAGCGTCAGGTCGCGCGGGAAATCGCCCGTCGCGTTGTTCCCCTCAAGGTAAAGCGCCTCGAGTGCGACCGCTATTTCCTCCGCAAAGCCGATTCCGACAAAGCCGCCAGTCGCGACTGTATCGCCGGGCCGGATAAGTCGAACGGCTTCACGCGCGGAGACAACCTTGCTGCGCTCCGAACTTCGCGGCGACGCCAGAAACGGATGTTGGAAGCCTGCGCTCATGCTGTCTCCTGTCCGCACTTCGGAGCTCACCCCTTGTGCTGTTAATCGTACAAAGATGCGCCCCAGTTTCAGACGAAGTACTACTGCAGGTCTCGCGCAGCGGCCAGCGCAGCGGTAGGGAAAGCCGCGAGGAACAATGTTGTTTGCGATATCTTTCGCGATCGGCAAAATCCTGTCGATGGCGCTTCCCACAATGAGATTTCGATTGACCTCATTTTCCGTGAGTCCGAGTTCCCCGCCCGTTCCGGGATCTTATTTGCCGGCAACGCGCGAACGAAGCCTCGGCAAACAACTTGCAAGCAAGGATTGTGCGCCGCTCCGTCTTTTGCCAACGTTCGAGATAACCCTAGGAGTGCAAGCTTTGCAGGCACGTATCCAGCCTCGAGCGGCGACGCGAGATCTGTCACGACCGGCGTTAGGAAACCAAGCTTTCCCGGGGTTCTCGCTATGGATTGTGGGGCAAAAAAAGCGAACCGAAGTTCGCATGTTTTCACCCTATGTTGCTGTTTATCTGATGCTGCGCTTCGGTGACCGGTGGCAGCCGCGCCGCGTGGGTAGTTACGTCGAGTGCTTTATACGACTAGAGATAACCGCGCAAAAGCCCGCATCGCGCTGTGGCGACAATCAACCGCGAGATCATTAGCAACTTGTTCGCAAGCACTCGCCCTTCGCGCTGATAGCTCGCCATCCAAGTTTCTGCGGGCTCTGTCGTTACGCCTTGCATGCTCGAAGCGATTCCCGCTCTTGGACGATGCATAAGGCAAGCTTTTCCGATGTCGCTTGCGTAAGGCCTGCGGGAATTGGAAAGAGCCCTATCGGGCTCCTGATCGCGAGTGCTTTCTCTAAGAATGCTTGATTCTCAGATTGCTTGATTCTCAGCCAGTGATGTTTTGACCACTTGGAAGTTCAGCGCAGCCACCCTCCCGATGCCCGCAAAGGAGCGTTCGCTAACCTGAGGTGGTCTTGAAAGAGGCCGATCCGCGAGGGGAAAATCTGTTGCGAGCTAATCGTGTAGCTGGCGCCTGCGCCGGTGATCGACGTGCGAGAGCCATGGGGCGGCTCGATCGGCGCGTCGATTCAACCGTCGGACAATTCAGCCGATTTACTTCCGACGATACGCCTCAGCCAGTACAGCGCAATTTTGCAGATGCAGGTTCAGCGCGCGGACAGCTTCGCGGCGAATGACTGCTTTCGCCTTACGGATCCACGAACCAAACGAAACGAGAATCGAACCTTGAGCGGCGGTTTTCATGAAAGCACCTCAGCGTGAGTTAGGGATTACCCGTTAGGGAATACCCTGATTATACGCACTCGATGCTGCATTGCAAAAAAGATTTTGGGATTGATGCGGGAGCGGCGCACCGATGCAACATTGCGCGGTTGGCTCTCCCGCACGGTCCGGCGCTTATCTTCAGGACTCGTGCTCGGCGTGCTAACCGCTTGTCGCGCCTCGGCCGCACACTCACGGCACAACTGACAGAAACAGGAACGTCGCGAAAATCACCAAATGGACCACGCCTTGTAGCACCGTCGAACGCCCGGTGCCGAGGGTGAGAACACTAACCAGCAAAGTCAGTGCGAGCAGCACGATTTCCTTCGGACCCAGCCCAAGCGCGATCGGCTGACTAATGACAAGCGACACCACGGCGACCGTCGGAATTGTCAACCCGATGCTCGCCAGCGCCGATCCAAGCGCTAGATTCAAGCTCGTTTGCAGCCGGTTCAAGCGCGCAGCGCGCAATGCGGCCACCCCTTCCGGCAACAACACGAGCGCCGCAATCACCACGCCGACCACCGCCTCGGGCGCGCCGGCCCGGGCGACGCCCGCCTCCACTGCCGGGGATAACAGCTTCGCCAAGCCCACCACGGAAAGCAGCGAGAGCAGCAGCAAACCGCCTGATGCCATCGCGTAACCGTTCGTCGGCAGAGGGGCGTGAACGTCGTCGGCGTCGGCGGCATCGGCCCGGTCTGGGTCGAGCGACGGCACCGGGAGCAGGAAATAGTCGCGATGCCGAACCGTCTGAACGAACACGAAAACCACATACAGCACGAGCGACGTCACGCCCACAAACACCAGTTGCGATGTCGACAATCCTGGTCCGATAACCGTGCTGGTGAAGTTGGGCAACACCATGGTCAACACCGACAGCGCACAAAGAATGGCAAGCGTCGCGCTCGCGCCTCGCAGCTGGAAATTCTGTTCGTGATGGCGCACGCCCCCCGCGAGCAAGCAGATCCCGACTATTCCGTTGCACACGATCATGATCGCAGCGAAAACCGTGTCGCGCGCCAGCGCCGCTTTCTCGGGACCGCCTGAAATCATGACGGAAACGATCAGCGCCACTTCAATGACGGTGACCGCTATCGCCAGCACCAGCGTGCCGAACGGTTCGCCGACGCGATGCGCGACCACCTCCGCGTGATGGACCGCGGCGAACACAGCGGCGGCCAGCGCGATGGCGGCGAGCCCTAATAACCAGCCGCTCGGCATCGCGAATGCGACTCCCAGGATGACAAGCGCGGCAAATGGTGCGATGGCCGTCCAGTCCAGCTTGAATTTCATCGATGCTCCAGGGCGGTGCTACGGGTGGATGGGGTGGCAGGAGCCAAGCCGGTGCATCACATCAGTCAGCCGGGCTTGATCGCCGGAAAGAGCCGTCAGATTACAGGCTCTTCGCGCAGCAAACGTTTTTCAGGTCTTGCAACGATGGGCCGCGGGTGAATTGCACCCGGCAGACAGTATTGCTGCCCACGAAACGTTGAGCAACCATAAACCGTTACGCGTCAGTGAGTTGGCGCTCGGCCGCCCGGGTTGTCCACAAGCTTACTCACAAAATCTGTGGACAACCTTGAGTCTTGCTTTGGGTCGCGGCGGTGCGCAAGTCGCCGCACGAGGGAAAACCGTGATGCTCGCGGTACGTCTGCTCGGAGATGTTTATGTGCTTTCGGAAGGCAGCTACGAACGAGCGCACCCCGCTTCTGATTGGCCAATTTGCGACCAGCTATAACGAAAAAGCGCGGCCAGTTTGCCGGCCGCGCTTTTCGTTTTACTTTGCACTTCGCTCCAGACCGTCCTATTCGACGAATTCCGTGTTCAGCGTAATCTTCGCGTTTCCAGCGAACAGCTTGGACACCGGGCAGCCCTCTTTTGCCGCGTTCGCGAGCTTCTCGAACGTGGCTTTGTCGGTGCCGGGCACCTTCGCTTTCACGTCGAGATGACAGGCGGTGATCGAGAAGCCTTCGCCGTCCTTGTCCAGCGTCACGGTAGACTTCGTTTCGATGCTTTCCGCCGTGAGGCCCGCCTGCGTGAGTTGCAGGGACAACGCCATCGTGAAGCAACCCGAATGCGCCGCGCCGATCAGCTCTTCGGGATTCGTTCCCGGACCTTCTTCGAAGCGGGCTGCAAAACCATAAGGCGCGTCCTTCAACACGCCGGTTTGCGTCGAAATGTAACCTTTACCGTCCTTGATGCCACCACTCCATTTTGCCGATGCTGTCTTTTGCACGAGTGTTCTCCAGAAAGTCAGGGTGGATTTGCCGCGCTGTACCGCCGCAGCAAGGATTCGACCGCCAAGCCAACTGATTAGCGCGAGCCGGCTTTGACGCGCCATCGGGATGAGCGAAGCACACAGGATGCCCGAAAGCACAGCGGGCATGTTGCCGGATCCATTTCCGAGCGTGCCCTGATTCAAGGAGGATAGATGGGTCCGCAAGTTGTTCGAAGTCGTTGAAGATCGTGATTTACCCGAGCGCGTCGATGTTGTCGTTATCGGCGGCGGCATTATCGGCGTGAGCACGGCGCTTTATCTCGCCGAAAAGGGCATTTCGGTTGCGGTCTGCGAGAAAGGCTATATCGGCGGCGAGCAATCGAGCCGCAACTGGGGCTGGTGCCGCGCGACGCATCGCGACCTGCGCGAGCTGGAACTCAGTCTCGAAAGCCTCAAGCTGTGGCGCGAGCTGGACCGGACACTCGGGTATCGATACGGGCTTCCGGCAATGCGGCATTCTCTACGCCGCCGACGACCCGAAAGCCCTCGCCGATCACGAAAGCTGGCTGGCTCGCGCCGTCGGCCTGGTGGGCCGAGAGGGTACTCGATTCACGCATCACGTCGAGCGAGCGAAACGGCCGCGCTGATGCCGGGCGCCGCGCGCAAGTTTCCCGGCGGCATCTACACGCCTTCCGATGGCCGCGCCGAACCGCAACGCGCTGCACCCGGCCATCGCCCACGCGTTGCGCGCCAAGGGCGTGAAGATTTTGACGCCGTGCGCGGTGCGCGGCATAGAAACAAGTGGCGGCGCGCTCAGCGGCGTCGTGACCGAACACGGCTTGATCCGCTGCGCGAGCGTGGTGGTTGCAGGCGGTGCGTGGACGCGGTTGTTCGCCGGCAGCGTTGGCATCGAAGTGCCGCAACTGAGCGTGCGTTCGTCCGTGCTGCGCACGGAACCTGTCGACGGCGGTCCTGAAGTCAGTGCGTGCAATCAGATCGGTTGGATTCCGCAAGCGGCTGGACGGCGGCTACACGATCGCCAACGCCTTTCGCAGCCTCGCCGAGATCACGCCAGACAGTTTCAGGCTGTTCAGCCAATACCTGCCCGCACTGAAAAGCCAGTTCCGTTCGATCGACTTTACTTTCGGCGAACGGTTTTTCGAGGCGTTGCGACAACCCCGGCAATGGCGACTCGATCAACCGACTATCTTCGAGTCGATACGTACGCTCGACCCGGCGCCGACCCGAAAATACATCGATACCGCCATGGACGAATTCCGCGCGATCTTTCCGGCGCTCGCACACGTGAAAGTGGCCCAGGCGTGGGCGGGGTACATCGACGTCACGCCCGATGCCGTACCGGTAATCTCGGCTGCGGACAAGGTCCGCGGCATGTTCATCGCCACGGGATTTTCAGGTCATGGCTTCGGGATCGGACCGGGCGCAGGAAAACTGATGGCGGATATTGTCGCTAACGACAGACCTCTGGTCGAACCCCATGCATTCCGGCTGAGCCGATTCAGCGATGGATCGAAGATCGAGCTGGATGGCGGGTTTTGATTGCGCAAAGCGAAGGAATGCGAATGGTGCAAAATTTTACAAACCGTGTTGATGGCATGCATTGGCCTCGTAGCGCCCACGCAGCAAGGCCATAAGGAAAGAGCGTGCGGGCTGCGCTCACCCCTTTAAACTCGAATGCTGTTTCGGGGCTAGATAAATAGCGCCACAACAGGTAATGTTTTCCATGCACCCGTCGACGGATTGACGTCCGGGCATAGGCAGGCTTCAAAGGTGTGACTTCTCTTACAAGTGGAGGGCGTATGGGCAACGATGCTTCGTAATGAAAACAGTTACTTCCTCTAAAGGGCGCCAATTGGCGCCCTTTCTTTTTAGAGCATCAGTTCCGGGATAAATAATGTGGCGATTCGCTGGCAATCTTGCTTCGCTCGTCGCCATCATCGGCGTCAGCGCAGCCGACCTGGTGGCAGACCAGTGGAAGTCATGGGCGGCTCTGGCCGTTTTTATCGTATGCACGGGGTACATTGTGTGGCTCGCAAGAAAGACGTTCGACACGTTCTCGAAGCTGCACTATCCCGACGGCTATCTTTGCATTTCCAGCTTCATCCGATACACGACGCTCGATGGAAAGCGATTCGTGCATGAGACACACCGGCATATTCAGATCAAGACAGCGTACGAAAGACAGTTCACACACAAGTTCTTCTGGACCGGCAGCAAGGATCCCATCGTCACGTCAGACCTTCAAACCGTATCCACAGTGGAACCGGTTGCGGGAGAGAATACCAAGCGCGTCACGCTGACGTTTCCGCGTGTGCGCATGTTCAACGAAGCGGAAGTTGTGCAACTCCGAATGGATATCGACGATTCGGACGAAGTGGCGCAGACTTTTTTGCGCCAGCGGGTGGATCAACCCATCCGGCTAATCGACTTTCGGGTAGAACTGCTGCACGTGTCGAACAAGTATTTCTCGGAGTCGGCAGTCGTCACGCGGGTTTCCACCGCAATCGATCATGCGACGCACGTTGAACTCTGCCGCGTGGCATTCGACGCCATCACCAAGTCGTTCAGCCACCAGATTATCGATCCCGTTCCAGGTTATCTTTATCAGCTAAGCTGGCCGCGCCCGGCTTTTGCAAGGAAGCGCCACGGCCAGGCCGAACGCGAGGCACAAGCATGTGGGTGACCCGAGTGCGGGTTCGATCGTCAGGAAAGCAATCCTAAGTCGAGGCGCAGCGGGGAGGTGGAGACTCCGCACGGCTGCGGCCGGAACCAAAACCGAATGTCGGTTAGAATTTTGGACTAATTTCGGACGGCCCCACTATGACAAGCCCCACGCTGTACCTAGATGTCTGGTCTGACTTTGTGTGCCCGTTCTGCTACCTGGAAGTGCCGGTCATCGAGCAGTTTCAGAATGCTTATGGCGATGCGGTCGAAGTCCGCTGGCACGCGTTCGAATTGCGTCCCGAACCAACGCCCACGCTCGAGCCCGACAGCGACTATCTCCATGAAACCTGGGAGAGTTCCGTTTACCCGCTGGCAACCGAACGCGGCATGCTGCTGCGCCTCCCGCCGGTTCAGCCGCGTAGCCGCAAGGCATTCGAAACCGCATTTTTCGCGCGCGAATCGGGCCGTTTCGACGTCGTGCATCGTGCGATCTTCAAGGCGTTTTTTGAGGACGGCATCGACATCGGCGATACGGACGCCCTGCTCGATATTGCCGCCACTTGTGGCATCGACCCGGAATCACTGGAAGAAGCGCTGCTGGGCGACGAACTCACGGACGCGGTGATCGAAGATGAAGAGTTTGCGAAGAAGCTGGGCGTGACGGGCGTGCCGTTCGTGGTGCTGTCGCGCGACGGCGTGGGCGATCAGGAGCCGCCACCGCCCATCGCGCTACGCGGTGCTGCGCCGATCGATCACTTCGAAGCCGCCGTCGACAGGCTGTTTCCCGACGGGTTTCCGGGCGCCCCCAAGCGCTTTTAGCGTTCAGGAATGCTCGGCCATGAACGACTTCAACGCAATGCGCTGAGACGCTTCGAGCGTCTCGAACTCCAGGCCATAGGCACCGTTGATTCCCTGCGCGTCGACGTCATGCACGTGCCGCACGATCGCGTGGCAGTCGATGTCGATGTCGCTGTCGTCCGTGTGAAAACGAAACGACACGCGCAGCCGGTCACCGGATTTTGCTTGCGGTTCGGCGACGACCAGCAACATGCCGAACGGGCTGATGTCACGTATCAATCCGAGCTGAGTTGAGGCTTTGTCACTGCCTGCGTCGGAGAAACGGGCGGGCAAGTGTGTAGGCATGCGCACGAACTTGCGCGCCCGCAGCCGGCGAATCGCGCCAGGCTCCGACAACACCAGGTAATGAAACGGCTCGCGGCATACGGCGTCGACGGTGCAGGCGAACTGCAGCACGGCCCGCGTCGTCAGCGCAACGAGTTCGACCCGTTCACCTTGCGTCAACACCAATGGCGGATGGCCGGACATCACAGGTTGCGTGACGAACACCGCGCCCGTACGTTGCGGCCCCGCCGCGGAGAAACCAATCACGCGGCTCGAATACATGGCCGTCCCGGCTGATCCGCGCAATCCCAGACGCGCACCAATCTTCAAACCGATCGTGTCGAGCGTGAGCACATCGTTGGCCGGCACCGCCAGCGGTTCGGACGCCGCGGCAGCAGACGCTGCCAAGCCGGCTGACTCGTCCTGCTTGTGCGGCTCAAAGTGGGCAAAGAGGAATGTCCGCGCAGCAAGAGTCGTCAGCGTGGCGCCCGCGTCGACCAATGGCGCGCCATCGGCGGTAACGATTGGCCATGCGAGCGGCTCACCGACTGGAACGTCGGTGATCTGGAGACGGTTTGACGGCGCGAGCGCCGGCGAAACGGAAGCTTCTTCGAGCATGGTAGGCGTGGGCAGTCAGGGCAGCGGCAATCGTCTAATTTGTCCGTCGTTCCGTCAAGTGGGGACCGATCGAATAAAGCTCTCAGGACACGGCGCCTGTTGCAACAGTGCGTACGGAAGGCGTCGTTATACCAGCCAATACACCCTCGATGGCGTCCAGCACCGACGCGACATCGGGCGGAGCGTGCTGGTCTCCCACCGAGACCGAGCGCCCCGGCGCATCAATGCCGAAGTGCTCTCGGGACGTTGCGGTAAAAATCATGACGGTGCGCCGGCCCAGCGCGTGCGCCAGATGGACGAGCCCGGTATCCATGCCGACCACCAGCGCCGACGCATCGATGCAATGCGCGCACTCGGTCACGCTCAGCTTCGGCAGAACCACCGCACCCGGCACGAGCGCCGCAATTTGCTCGCCTTCCTTGCGCTCACCGTCCGTGCCCCACGGCAGCACGATCCGATAACCGCGCGCCGTCAGCGAGCGCCCGGTTTCGGCCCATCGCTCGATCGGCCATTTCTTTTCGTCGGCGGATGTGGCGTGAAACAGCATGGCGATGGGCGCGCCCTGCAGCAGCGCAAGTGCTGCGAACGGCTCCGCGAGCGGCGGCAGGTGCAGATTGAAATCGGGGGTTTCGTCGAACGTATAACCGAACGCGTCGGCCACGCTCACCCGCATGCCGCGCCACGCATCCGTGCGCGGGCGCGGGCCGAAACGCGCGTTGTATGCAAACGCCGCACCGAGCTCGCCCAGATCCTTGTTCTTATACCCGTAGCGGCGGCGGCCCCGGGCCAGGAACGCGATGATCGCGCTCTTGTATACGCCATGAATATCCAGCACGGCGTCGTACTTCTCGGCCCGCAAGTCGCCGATGGAAGCAGCAATGTCCTTCAGATCGGCCCAGCTTCTCGCCTTCTTGAACTTGCGCAGCGGCGCGCTCAACACGCGGTCCACGGCGGGATTCCAGCGGATGATATCGGCGAACGCCGCGTCGGCTGCCCAGTCTATTTTGGCGGACGGAAATGCACGGCGAAGATCGGAGACGACGGGCTGCGTCTCTACGATATCGCCCAATGATGTCACCTTGACAATCAGGATTCGCTTCATGGGAATGCAGTGGGACCTTTAGTGCGTCCGGCAGATGGATTCATGCCGCAGCGCGTGAACTTTAGCCGCCGGCCGGCTGATACGCAGGACAGTGCGCTTTTGGCGGAGCGAAAGGCACTCGGATCGCGTTTCTATTTTTACCGGCGAAGATTCTATAAATGAGCAGGGATGCGCTGTCAGCATTTGTGACGACGCTGTAACGCGTTCTGCCCGAATTATCCGTCGAAACAATGGTTTTCACTACTGTTTCGCGGTCTTTTCCGAACAAAGCGGCGATTATTCGCGCGCTTTGCGCTTCAAAGTTGCGCCGCAGCGCCAATCGACTGCGCTCATTGTCAGCGTGTCAGAGGGTTTTGGCGCCAAAGGTATCGCACTGTCCGAGGTCGCCCGTAGCCAGCCCGCGATTCAACCAGCGTTGGCGCTGCGCGCTTGTGCCGTGCGTGAAGGCTTCCGGAACCACGCGTCCCTGGGTTTCCTTCTGCAGCCGGTCATCGCCGATGGCACCTGCTGCGTTCAGCCCTTCCTGGAAGTCGCCGGGCTCGATCAGCTTCGCGTTGTTCTTCTGCGCAACGTTTGCCCACACGCCCGCGAAGCAATCCGCCTGCAACTCGACGCGCACCGACAACTGATTGGCCTGTTCGCGCGACATGCGCCGCCGGGCAGCATCGACTTTGGTCATGATGCCGAGCACGTTCTGCACATGATGGCCGACCTCGTGCGCAATCACGTACGCCTGCGCGAAGTCGCCGCTTGCGCCGAAACGGTCGCGCAATTCCCGATAGAACGACAAGTCGATATAGACGCTGCGGTCGTTCGGGCAGTAGAACGGACCCATGGCCGACTGACCGGTTCCGCACGCGGTGGCGGTGCCGCCGGTGAACAGGACGAGTTTCGGCGCAGGATAGTCCTGGCTGAATTGCGTGCGGAAGATTTGCTGCCAGGTGCGTTCGGTGTTGCCAAGCACGCGCCGCACGAATACCGCGCCCTGATCGTTTGCGTTGGGCTGGGATTGACCGCCGCGTGAATCCATCGGGCGCTGTTGCTGTTGTGTATATGAGCTCGAGTTGCTCGGCGAGGTCGAACCGCCGTTGAGGATCAGCATGGGGTCGATACCGAAGAAATACGCCGCAGCCAGCGCCACGACAATCGTGCCGATACCGATCGTGCGCCCCCCTCCCATCCGGAAACCGCCGCCGCCCGCGCCGCGCCGGTCTTCCACATTCCGGCTCTCTGCTTCGTCATCAAGACGCATGATTTTTCTCCCGTCGCATTGTTCGATTCACTTCACCGCCTGCCGGTTTTATCGTTTAAAAACGCCTGCGGTGCAATGACGCCATGGTACCCGGCCCATGGCGCGCACCGACGAGCAGCGCCTTGGCGACATTGCCACGCACCCTGCGAGCCAGCCTTGAAAGGTGTCTTGTCACGCCGCGCCGCGAGACAAGATGCGTCTTTGACGCAGTGCGGTTGATTGTCGCGGAAATAGGGCAATCGACGTTCCAGAGAGTGTTCGCCGCATCTCAAAAACGTGTCTTATAAACAGTGGCTTATCGATAAAACAGCTATAAAAATGCGACATTTCCGCACATTCCCACTCACTCCCGCGTCGCACCATTTATCTCGAAAACAGGCTTAAAGTCACCTCCGTCGTACTCAGTCCAACCAACCAGCGCCCGCCCGCGACCTCTTTCGAGTGCGCCCGCGATGGCTGCACAACTCGTCATGCATGCCACTCAACAAGCGCTCGATCTAGCGCGTATTCAGTTCGCTTTTACCGTTTCCTTCCACATTGTTTTCCCGGCGCTGAGCATCGGCCTGGCGAGTTTCATCGCCGTACTTGAAGGTGCGTGGCTCAAAACCGGTCAGCCGGTCTACAAGGAGTTATGTCTTTTCTGGTCGAAGGTGTTTGCGGTGGCCTTCGGCATGGGCGTGGTGTCCGGTGTCGTGATGAGCTACGAATTCGGCACCAACTGGGGCGGATTCTCAAGCTTCGCCGGACCGGTAACCGGCCCGCTGCTCGCCTATGAAGTGATGACCGCGTTTTTTCTGGAAGCCGGCTTCCTCGGCATCATGCTGTTCGGCTGGAACAAGGTCGGGCCGAAGGCGCACTTCGGCGCCACGCTGATGGTCGCCATCGGCACGCTGATCTCGACGTTCTGGATTCTCGCGTCCAATAGCTGGATGCAGACGCCGCAGGGTTTTCGTATCGAAGGCGATCATGTCGTGCCGGTCAGCTGGTTCAAGATCATCTTCAATCCTTCGTTTCCGTACCGGCTGAGCCATATGGCGATCGCGGCGTTTATCGTCGCGGGGCTGCTCGTCGCGGCTTCCGGCGCCTATCACCTGCTGAAAGGCCGCCGCGACCCGGCCATCAAGAAGATGTTCTCGATGTCGCTCTGGCTTCTGCTCGTGCTCACCCCGCTGCAGGCTTTGGTCGGCGACCAGCACGGCCTGAACACGCGCGAATATCAACCGGCGAAGATCGCGGCAATTGAAGGCCTTTGGGACACAGAGAAAGGCGGCACTGCACTCAATCTCTTCGGCATTCCCGACATGCAAGCCGAGACGACGAAATACGCCGTGTCGATCCCGCATCTTGGCAGCCTGATCCTCACGCATAGCTGGGATGGTGAAATCCGCGGCCTCAAGTCGTTTCCGAAAGAGGACCGGCCTAACTCGACAGTCGTGTTCTGGAGTTTCCGGATCATGGCCGGACTGGGCGTGTTGATGATCCTGCTGAGCGTCGCCGGCCTCGTGCTGCGGCGAAAGAACAAGCTGTTCGAGTCAAAGATGTTCCAGCGCTTCGTGCTCGTGATGGGACCGTCCGGGTTCATCTCGTTGCTGGCCGGCTGGGTCACCACCGAAGCCGGCCGTCAGCCGTGGGTCGTGTACGGCGTGATGCGCACGGCACAGGCCGTGTCTCCCGTCACCGCGCAGCAGGTGGGCGTGACGCTGCTGGTGTTCGTGGTGGTCTACACGCTCGTGTTCGGCACCGGCATCTATTACTTGCTCAAGCTGCTCAGAACCGGGCCTGCTTTAGCGGGGAGAGGGAATCGGACCCGGGCCATCACGCACGACGGCACCCCCACGCGCCGGCCGCTCCCGGTGGCGAAGCATTCAATCGAAGGAGCCTGATATGGACCTGTCCCTCACGTGGGCCGCAATTATCGCGCTGGGCGTGCTGATGTATGTGGTGCTCGACGGCTTCGACCTCGGCATCGGCATCCTGTTTCCGTTCTTCCCCGACGAGCGTGATCGCGACGTCATGATGAACACCGTCGCGCCGGTCTGGGACGGCAACGAGACCTGGCTCGTGCTGGGCGGCGCGGGCTTGTTCGCAGCATTTCCGATGATCTATTCGACCGTGCTGTCGGGGCTTTATCTGCCGCTCATGTTCATGCTGGTCTGCCTGATCTTTCGCGGCGTCTCGTTCGAAATCCGTTCGAAGGCGACACGCACCAAGCCGATGTGGGATCTTGCGTTTATCGGCGGATCGGCGGGTGCGACGTTCTTTCAAGGCGTGACGCTAGGTGCATTTCTGAACGGAATTCCGGTCGCCGATGGCCGTTTTTCCGGCGATGCCTTCACATGGTTCACGCCGTTCAGCCTCTTCACCGGGCTCGCGCTTGTGGTCACTTATGCGCTGCTCGGCTGCTGTTGGCTGATCGCGAAAACAGAGGGTGATCTGCAGCGCCGCCTCTACCGTATTGTGTGGCCGCTGACGTTGCTGCAACTCGGGACCATCGTGGTCGTCAGTATCTGGACGCCGCTGCAGGACGCGGGAATAGCGACGCGCTGGTTCGATACCCCGTGGTTCTATCGATTCCTGCCGGTGCCGGTTCTGGTCGCGGGTTGTGCCTGGCTGATGCGCCGGTCCATCCGTTCGCGGCACGAAACGCGGCCGTTCATGATGGCGCTGGCGTTCGTGCTGCTTGGTTATAGCGGCCTGGTGGCAAGCATTTCGCCCCATGAGATCTTCCCCGGCATGTCGCTCTGGGAGCTCGCGGCGCCGCACTCGAGCCAGATGTTCACGCTCATTGGCGCGGCGGTGATCTTGCCCGTGATCATCGCTTACACGACGCTTGGTTACTGGGTTTTTCGAGGCAAGGTGCGTCATGGCGAACATCACTATCACTGAAACCCGCAAGGGTGCGCGGCTCAAGAGTACGCTGTGGTTCGTGGCGCTCTGGTGCGTGGGTGTCGGCGGGGCAATGCTGCTTGCACTGCCGTTCAAGCTGCTGATTCAGGCGGCTGCGCGTTAGCGTCGGTAAGCGTTCCGAAGTCGTGCTGTGACGCTGCAAATACAACCAAAAAAGAGGTCGTTCCAACTCGCGTTGAAATGACCTCTTTCGTCTTCTTCACAACAACAATCACCTGCATGTCTGTCAGAACCCCAGCGCTATCGCAAGCAGCCCCGCGGCAATTCCGAAGCCGACCACCGCGAGCGCGACTATCGTCAACACGCGCGGCGGAAATGAGCGCCCGAGCATGGCGACCGATGGCAGGCTGATCGGCGGCAGCGTCATCAGCAAAGCCCCCGCTGGACCGACGGACATGCCCAGAGACAGCATCGCCTGAATGATCGGCACCTCGCCGGCTGTCGGGATCACGAACAAGGTGCCGGCAATGGCAAGACCAACAATCCACAGCAGACTATTGTCGATGTTCGGACCGATATGCGGAAACAGCCACGCCCGCGCCGCGCCAAGCACCAGCACGAGAACGATGTATTCAGGCACGAGCCGGATCGTCATGCGTCCGAGAATGCGGATCCAGCGTGTGAACGCCGTGCCCGGATCGTCGGCTGTGACCAGCTTCGCCATCTCGCCGCGCGACGCTTCCGCTTCCTTGGGCGTCACCATCCGGTTCACGGCGTAACCCAGGCCGAACACCATCAGAATTCCCAGCGCGAGCCGCAGCCCCATCCATTGCCAGCCGAGCACGAAGCCCATGAAAATCAGCGTCGCGGGGTTGAGCACGGTGTTGCCGAGCCAGAACGCGATAGCCGCACCCGGCGCCGCTTGCCGCGCCCGCAAGCCCGCCACGACCGGCGCCGCGCAGCACGTGCACATCATGCCGGGCAGCGACATCAAACCGCCGTTCACCACGCTGCTAAAGCCGCTCTTGCCCAGCGCACGCGCCACCCATTGCGGCGGAATCAACGCCTGCACCGCCGAGCCGAGCAAAAGCCCGAGCACCATCGCCTGCCAGATCGCCTTGCCGTAGGCAAACGCATAGTCGATAGCAGCACGCCACGACGGCTCCGGCGCGTTCGCGGCGGTGCCCATGAGTATCGATTTGCCGATGGAATGCTGGCTGGCCGCCACGAACGCACGGTTGTAGTACGGAAACCATTTGACGTAAAACAGGCCGACGACCGCGATCAGCAGGAATGTGATCCAGCCGAGCGCGGAGCGTGGTTGTCGAAGAGTGGATTGCATGGTTGTGTATGGTTTCTTATGAGAAAAAAGCGCCTCAGGCCGACGTCACCGGCGGTGTTTCGGCAGAACGAGAAGCATCGAGCCGCGCCAGCAGCGCCCTCGCCTGTTCGACAACATCGGTGTCATTCGGGCGGAACAGCAGGCGCGTGGCGCGCGGCAATTCGCTGAAATGCTGGCGGCTGCTGCGTGCATAAGCTGGATCGTAATGCAGGTCGATCAGTTCGCGGGCGAGTTCCGCACCGCGTCCTTCATCGATCAGCTTGTGCCAGCCGTTTATCCTTTCGCGGCTGTGCAAGCCGATCAGTTTCGATAACTGCTGCTTGAACGAATTGGTATTGTGGAAAAGATGCGCGTAGTCGTGCAGCAGAAACGTCGCGCGATCCTCGCGGCTCGCCTCGACCTCGACGCACGCGCCGCGGTGGAAGTGTCCAGCAGCGCAAGCGGCAGCGAAACCGCGCCGATACGCCGGCTCTCCGCTTCGACAAACACCGGCCGCGCCGGGTCGAAGCAGCGCAGCGCACCGACCAGCAGCGTGTCGAACCATTTCTGCGACGGCTGCGGCTCGCCCGGCCACGCGCCGAGCAGCGAGCCGCGATGCGCCGCCAGTTGCTCCAGATCCAGCGTCTGCGCGCCAGCCTCGCGTAACGCGTGCAGCAGCCGCGTCTTGCCGCTGCCGGTCGGACCGGTAAGCGCGATATAGCGGAATGCCGCCGGCAGATGCTCGAGCGTAGCTGAGCGTCGCGCGCCGATAGGTTTTATAGCCGCCTTCCAGTTGCCGCGCCTGCCAGCCGATCATGTTGAACATGGCGGTGACCGAGCCCGACCGGTTGCCGCCGCGCCAGCAGTAAATCAGCGGCCGCCAATTGCGCGGCCGGTCCGCGAACGTCGTATCCAGGTGCTGCGCCATGTTGCGCGCGACAATCGCCGCGCCCACGCGAGTCGCCTCGAATGGCGAGACTTGCGCGTACATCGTACCCACCAGCACCCGCTCCTCGTTGCTCAGCACCGGGGCGTTGAGCGCGCCGGGGATGTGGTCATCGGTGAACTCGAGCGGCGTGCGGACGTCGACGATCTCGTCGAAATCGGCCAGCCGGTCAAGAGGAGCAAGCAGGTTTTTCAAGGTGCGGGACGCGATCGGAGGAGACCAGGATTATCGCATGGCGAAAATCGGGCGGCAGGCGGCTCAATGTGCCGTCAAGACACGCGGAATCCCTGCAACCTCATCATCCCTTCGATATAAATTAATGCTCGTGCATTTTGGCTCTTATCCATTACGTCGCATACTTAAGGATGGAGGTAGCCGGATACCGCGCTTCAGTCCACGCTAAACGTTCGCGTAAAACAGCGCTTCCCATCGGGTTGCATGCAGAAGCAGCCTCTAAACAAGGATCCCGCGATGAGCTACAACGAGACCATCGGTCACCATACCTACCGCTTCGCCGACCTGAAAACGCTGCTGGCGAAAGCGAGTCCGCAGCGCTCCGGCGACCAGCTCGCAGGCGTCGCGGCCGATACCGAGGAAGAGCGCGTGGCGGCGAAGATGGCGCTCGCGCAAGTGCCGCTGCGCACGTTCCTCAACGAAGCTGTGATCCCTTACGAGAGCGACGAAGTCACGCGCCTGATCATCGACGATCATTCCTCGCAGGCCTTCGCCGAGATTTCGCATCTCACGGTAGGCGATTTGCGCAACTGGCTGCTCGCCGATACCACCGATACCGCCGCGCTGATCCGCGTCACGCCCGGGCTCACGCCGGAGATGGTCGCGGCGGTATCGAAGCTCATGCGCAACCAGGACCTGATTCTCGCGGCGAAGAAGCGGCCGGTCGTCACGCGCTTTCGCAACACGATCGGCTTGCCCGGCCATCTGTCGGTGCGCTTGCAGCCGAATCACCCCACCGACGACGTCAAAGGCATCGCGGCATCCATGCTCGACGGCCTCATGTACGGTTGCGGCGACGCCGTGATCGGCATCAATCCGGCATCGGATTCATTGAGCGCGATCACGACGCTGCTGGTGATGATCGACGACTTCCGGCAACGCTACGAAGTGCCGACGCAATCCTGCGTGCTCACGCATGTGACCAACACCATCGCGGCGATCGAGAAAGGCGCGCCCGTCGATCTCGTGTTCCAGTCGATCGCGGGCACCGAGAAAGCGAACGCGAGTTTCGGCGTATCGCTGGCGTTGCTTCAGGAGGCGCATGAGGCGGGCTTGTCGCTCAAGCGCGGCACAGTGGGCGATAACCTCATGTATTTCGAAACCGGTCAGGGCAGCGCGCTGTCCGCCGATGCACATCACGGCGTCGATCAGCAGACTTGCGAAGTGCGCGCGTATGCAGTCGCGCGCAAGTTCAAGCCGCTGCTGGTCAATACGGTGGTGGGCTTCATCGGCCCCGAGTATCTGTATGACGGGCGGCAGATCATTCGCGCCGGCCTGGAGGATCATTTCTGCGGCAAGCTGCTCGGCGTGCCGATGGGCTGCGACATCTGCTACACGAATCACGCCGAAGCCGACCAGGACGACATGGACAACCTGCTGACGCTGCTGGGCGTTGCGAACGTGAATTTCATCATGGGCGTCCCCGGCGCCGACGACGTCATGCTCAACTATCAAAGCACGTCATTTCACGACGCGCTTTATGTGCGCAACGTGCTCGGCTTGCGGCGTGCGCCGGAGTTCGAAGCGTGGCTTGAATCAATGCGAATTGTCGACGCGCGTGGCGCATTGCTGAGCCAATCCGCACCGCCGCCGCTGCTTGAATGGATAAGCGCTTAATGGACGATAGCGACGACCCCTCATCTTCAGTCAGCACCAATCCGTGGGACGCATTGCGCCGTTTCACGAATGCGCGCATTGCGTTGGGCCGAGCCGGCAGCAGCTTGCCGACGGCGCCGCTGCTTGCGTTTAATCTATCGCACGCGCAAGCCCGCGACGCCGTGCATCAACCGCTCGATGTGGCCGCGCTGCGTGCATCGCTGCGTGCATCCGGTTTCGATACGCTCGACGCAGAGAGCGCCGCACCCGATCGCGAGCATTATCTGCGGCGTCCCGATCTGGGCCGAAAGCTAAACGATGAGAGTACGGCGCGGCTTCGCGATTACGCGGTCTCTGCGCCCAAAGGGTTCGACGTTGTGTTCGTGGTCGCCGATGGTTTGTCGGCCTATGCCGCGACAAGTCATGCGGTACCGCTGCTCGAACGGATGCGCACGAAACTGGAGGGTGTCAGCATCGGGCCGATTGTGGTTGCTCGGCAGGCGCGGGTCGCACTTGGCGATGGTATCGGTGAGCTTTTACGGGCAAGGATTGTGGTGATGCTCATTGGCGAGCGGCCGGGCCTGAGTTCACCTGATAGCCTCGGCATCTACCTGACATACGAACCACGTATTGGCAAAAGCGATGCTGAACGCAACTGTATTTCGAACGTGCGGCCTGAAGGTCTCGGCTACGATTCAGCGGCGTTCAAGCTGCATTATCTTCTGACTGAAGCCACGCGTTTGAAGCTGACGGGCGTCAAACTTAAAGACGATAGTGATGCATTGTTACAGGCACCGAAGGAGTCGGGCTCGGTGCTGCCGCCGTAGGTACGAATACGTGGCGCGCGGGACGTTGTTCCGCGTCGCCATATATGCTCCTAGCGTGCGACCGTTGCAGGAACCTTCGCATCTACCGTCGCACCACTCGCCACCGTTTCACCTCCCAACACGCAATGCGACTGCAGCGACAAATACCCCGGGCTATAAGCTTTCGCATCTTTCTTCGGCAGCGTATAAGCGATCCGGCATTGTTCAACCGGTCCATTACCCCATTTCACCGTAAGCGCCCCCTGCTCCTCAAGACCCCGCGCAAATATTCTGCTGTCCTGACCTACCACGCCCACGCTCTTGCCTTGTTCGTCTTCCACACTCGCTCCAAACGGCAACGTTCCACCACCCAGTTTCGGCGCTTGAATCAATGCAGCCCGCCCACTCACCGTCTCGTATTTCATCATCACTATAGAGCCTGCGCGCGGCGCGACTTGCGCCGATGTCGATTTAAATTCGACATCCGTGGACGTACCCTTCGGATCGATATCGACTACGTTCATCCTGTAGGGCGACAGGTACGGAATCACCGCATATCCGCGAGAATCGATCTTCGTTCCCGGCGAACTCGTCACACTTGCACCGCCCGCAGCGGGCGCTTCGATCACGCCGATCGTGTCGCCCACCGTCTGCGAGAACGTCACGCCGCCCGGGTGCGCCACGACCGAACCTTGCACGCCCGCCGACACCTGGCGTGTCCCAGCGCCGCCACTTGCCGACGCATTCAACGTCGCGTAAGGCGCACGATACGTCGCGCTCACGCCGGCGTTGCCGTTGTTGGCCGAACTGCCGCCGGCGTTATACGTGCCGTAGCCGTTGTACGAGAACTGGTTCGTTTCGCCAAGCGAACCGCTCACGTTCGCCTGCATATTCGTCGTGCCGTCCGAGTTGTGCGAGGCGTTCGTCGTCAGCATCGGCGCGTGGGCCTTGTGGCCCAGCGGAATCGTCGTGCTCAGCAGAAATTCGTTCGACAACCGGCCGTCCATCGAACGTGTGCGGCCAGCCGTCAGGCTGTAGGTCCCGTACTTGAATGCGTTGGTGTATCCGGCCTGGAACAAGGTGTCCGCGCCGCCGCGATTCCAGTAGTTCTGCGACGAGCCCGTCACAAACATCGTGCCATGCTCACCGAGCTTCTGATTCACCGACACCTGCATGCGATTGCGCTGCCGATACACCGCGTTGATATCGCCACCGTGATCCGCAATGTCCCTCACCGACGCCGCATCGTTCAGGTTCAGGTAACCCGCGGTCGAGAACCGGTAAGCGGCCACCGAGACGTTCGTGTCGGTGGCCGCGATGAACTTGCTGTAGCCCACGCGCAAGCTCGTGCCGTGCATCGACTGCGCGTTCGGCACGTTTGTGAAGGCGCCGGTGACGTCCATCGAGAATGCGCCAATGCCCGTATTCAACGCCCCGCCCACGTTCACCGCGCCGTAACCGCTCGATGCAACTACGCCGCCGTAGCCGGTGATCATGTTCGTGAGGCCGCGCTGGATCGTGAACTGGGCGAAGCCGGGTTTATCGTCGAGTGAGTCGTTGCGCAGCAGTCCGGCCGTCGCGCTGAAACGTGTCACGCCCGGGCGCAGCAATTGCGCCACCGATGCAAACGGCACAGTGAATTCCTTGCTGCGGCCATCGGCTTCGGTGACGGTGACCACGAGGTCACCACCGTAACCGGTCGAGTAGAGATCGGTGATTTCAAACGGGCCCGGAGCAACGTTCGTTTCCTGCAACACCTGCCCATTCTGGCGGATCGTGACGCGCGCATTCGTTTCCGCCGTGCCGCGCACGATGGGCGCGTAACCACGCATCGATTCAGGCAGCATGCGGTCATCGGTCGCGAGTTGCGCGCCGCGAAACGAAACGCTGTCGAAGATCTCGCCGGTCGTGCTTGCATCGCCGAGGGTCAGTTGTGCGCCCAGTTTGGTGATGTCGCGCTGCGCGTAGGTCGCGATGTTGTCGAATTGCGTGGCTTGCCCGGTGCCGGCCGACATCGACGATTGATGACGGATATGCCACGCGCCGATGTTCAAGCCGGCGTTCAGGCCCAGGTAGCTTTGACTCGAACCGATGCCCGAGCCCGCTGTGTGATACGTGTTCGCGTTGTAGTTGAGGAAACCACCGTTGACGCCCTGGTCCCATTGCTCGGGCGGTACATAACCGCGTGCTGAGTTCTTCATGAACGCTTGCGGCACGCTCAGTTCCAGTATTTGCTGAGCGAAGTCGAAATCGACCGTCGCGCCGGGTACGACGTTGCCGATTTCGTTGCAAGTATCTGCACCAGTTGCGGCTGAATTGCGTCCGGCGGCCGCGTCGGCCTTGGCCAGATCGATGCCTGCGCGCTGCAACAGCGCGCGGCCGAAACAGGGCTTCGAACCCGGCTTGCCATCGGTGGCCACAAAGCGGATGTCCTCGCGAGCCAGACGCGTGCCGTTCACAATCACATCGACGGAATAAGTGCCCGGCGTCACTGCGTTGCCGCGCGTGAAACGGCTGGTATCGACCGCGCTGCCCGCCTCTCCGCGCAAGTACATGTTGTCGAAACTGACTTCATCGACGGCGCCTGTCTGGCTTTGATTCGATACCACCGCCTCCGCTACTGCCTGGGGACTCGCGGCGCATGCCATCATCGAGAAAGCGATCGCGGCCAGCGGCTTCAGACGCAGCCGGAACTGGTCCAGGCCGATCAGGCCGTGACTAGAGGAAGCGTGTTGGGAAGCGCGTTCGGCAGCGTGTTTCATGATTTCAGCCTGCGATGGTTCGGTCAATTCGGACGCGACTCGACCCATCGGGCTGTTCGGGACAGTCCGCTCGGTAAAACGCGTGTTGGAATGCGTGGTGAGGAAAGCGTCGGCTCGGTACGGCCCGCGACGCCTTCAATTCGCCCCGGTGGAGGGCGAAGGCTTCAGCGAATCTTCAGGGCGCGATAGCGGCGTCGAACGGCAGGGCGCCGCCGAAATCGCTGATACCGACGTATTTGACGTGGGCGTTGGCGGGAACCACTTTCAAGTTCTTGATCGGAAAGAGCGCGGTGCCGCGTGGCTCGACCATTCCGCCGATATCGTTCGTATAGGTCTGGCCCGCACCGACCACATCGATCTTGCTGAACGACACGTAGTACGCCGTCGGATTCGTTGCCTGCGCTTCGTAGCCTTTCTTGTCGGCGGCCGGCACGAGTTTCCAGGTCACTTTTCCTGCGGCTTCCTCGGGCGTGCCGGGCAAGCCCTTCGGGACGCGCAAACACCTTGACGCGCGTACGGAACGCAAACTGCAGCGAATTGACATCAGCGTTCTTGGCGGTCTTCGGCGGCACATCGAGCACGTTCAGCCAGAACACCGACTCCCTGTCCTGCGGCAGCGCATCGCCCGTGTACATCATGCGCAGCGTCTGCGACTTGTTGGCTTCCATGCGAAAGATCGGCGGCGTCAGCACGAACGGCGCGCTGGCTTCGCCCGGCTTCGCATCGGCGTTGCCCTTGTCCATCCAGACCTGCACCAGCGACGGCTCGGCGCGATCGTTGTTGAGCTTGACCGTCACCTCACGATTCTCAAGGGGATACACCACGCGCGTGGCGCCCACGGTCACGCTCGCGCCCGCACTTCCGGCAAGCAGCGCCGCGACCACACCCAACCCACATGCAATTCGATTAATGGACTTCATGATTGGTGCATCTCCGTGAAAAACCTGTCTCGAAATTCCGAGAAAAAACAGGCATCTGCACCTGCAGATGCCTGCTGAAGCGGCTTACTGGTAGTCGACGGTGTACTGAACCGACGTGCTGACCGGGCCGGCCGTTGCCTTGCCCGTTGCGTAGTACTCAGCGAAGTACTTCAGGTCGGCATTTCCCGACACGATTGCCGCGCCGTTGCCTGCCAGGTCGTTGTTGGCGCCAGTCACCACGTTGATGGGCAGATGCGATGCATTCAGCAGGCGAACTTGAACGTTCTGCGCACCGGCGGGCGCCTGGTTCGTCATGTAACCCGTGGTCTGATCGATCGTCGGACCGTTTTCGAAGCGAGCCACAGCCTTCGATTCCGTCGAGCAACCGCTCAACACGAACGTCAGGTCAGTTGCCGCTGTTGTGCCGGCCGTTGCACCGCTTGAGGCTAACGTGCTGTTCGTGACCGACGGCAGCGTCACGTTCTTGTCAGCAGCACCGGACACTTTCGTATCGATCGAGCAAGTCGTATCGGTTACAGCACCCGTGAAGGTGATCGTGCCGTCTGCAGCGCTTGCGGCCGTAGGAGCCAGGGCGAGCGCAGCGAGGGTTGCAGCAGCAGCGACAGCGGAGATGAATGATTTCATGATGTTTGTTTCCAGTAGAGAAATTGACGAGGTTGCGTAGACACTTGCGGCGCGTGGGACCTGGGGTCCAGTTGATGCCGACCGCGCAATGCGAGCCGCCTGTTTTTCATCGTCTGATTTCGTGTGGGAGGCGATGAACCGGTTCGTCTGCGAGTGAATGAATATTAAGACGCGGTCTCTACGTTGACCCTCGGAGATCTCTTAAAGAATTAGGACAAAACTAAGAATTCCTAATAGTGAAACGGGGGTCTTTTTAGCTCATCAACCGTACCTGGACGCCGCCGCAAATTCCTCGCCGTAGCGGCATGCGCTACGAGCCCGATCCGCTAGCGGACTTCCTGTGGGCGCTGGTGGCGACTTGATGGGATCGCGTTTCTCAACGCAAAAGGGCGTCCGCTTGGACGCCCTTTTTAAAGGTGAGAGTTTTCGGGAGGTGGGGGTTGCTTGGCGCTTTGGGTGCTTATGAGGAGCTGCTCGCGGCGCGCTTTAATCCCCGCGACGCGAACGGCCTCTCTTCTATTGACAGTCATTTGTTGCGTTGCACTTTTCGACCGGTTTTGATTGAACGATGTCCTACCTAGTTAGCGGATGTAGCAAACTCAGACCGTTAGTCGCATTCTTTAACCCAGAGAAAGATAACTGAACGATCAAGCCGGCGGTCATTCATCGAAGCACGCGGCGCTTCCCTTCCGCCTTCGCGATAGCCGCAATTGGCCTAAGACCCGTTGCATCGAAGAGCCGCCGGCGATGCGCAACCGCAAGCAACATACCGACTGCGGCCGCATCGGCGGCGAGACCCAGCGGAACGTCGATCAACCCGCCGGTCAGCGTGAACAATACCGAATCCACCGTCAGCGAAATCACCGCGCCCGCGACGAAACACACCAGTCCATCGCGCCCTACTGCGCCGATCCATGGCAAGCGCTGCGCGATTCTCTTCACCGCACCGTAACGCACGAGATCGCTTGCAAGCCACGCGATAGCCACGAAATTGGCGATGCGCGCGCCGGCCAGATTGCGCTTGAAATCGCCGTCGATGGAAGCCGGGAGCACGAGCAACTTGTAGTACGCCATGCCCGCGACAACCGCGAGCGCCGCGACGCTTGCGACCCAGCCGAACCGGTGCGCGCTCACGCGTTGATAGACCGGCTGGCAACACGCGAGCACGCCAAGCACGAACATCAATTGCCACGCGGCTGGATTGAAGTCCCACAGCAAATCGTCGGCCGACGGCAAATACTCGGCAACAGGCGGCGCTGCGGCCCACAGCGCGATACTGGCGCCCAGCAGGAGCCACGGCTTGCTACGCGCGAGCGGCAACACAAGCGGCACGGCGAGCGCGAAAAACGCATACATCGGCAGGACGGAGGAGAGATACGGCTGACGGCGCAAAAGCAGCACGTCGACCAGCGCGGTGAACGGCGTGGCGAGCAACGTATCCAGATCCGCGATAGCAAGATTCGGCGCGCCGCCGAAAAACTGGCCGCAGCACGAAACTCGTCAGCAGCATCAGGACGGCGGTGATCAGGAACGCGCAGTAGATCTCAAACGCACGGCGGAAGAAACGCGCTCGCGCGGCGGATTCCGAGCGCCGGGTGGCTATGGACACATAGGCGGTCGCCGTGGCAAAACCGCCGAGGAAGACGAAGACTTCGGCGGCGTCGTTGAGCGCGAATGTGTGCAGCGTGATGCGGGAGACCATGCTGCCGCCAATATGATCGACCAGAATCACCAGCAGCACGAGACCTCGAAAGAAGTCCAGCTCAACCAGGCGTTGCGATTTTCCCTGCATGCGTAACCTGGATTGGACTGCCGGAATCGGCAGCGAACGTGAAAGGCACCGGTTACGATTAAAGCAAACGGCGAGCAGCGATGAGAGTTTACCCGTATTTGTGCATCGCACAGTTTTGACGGCCCGCGGCGACCGCGAATGTCCCCTCGCCGAACTTTTTGGCCTGCCACCGCTCTCAATTATTTCATTTAGCTTACATTATTGTATTCAGGGTCACGTATCATCGCGAACGACGGACCGCGTAAATGCTCTTGTCCGTCTCCTATAACTTCGCAAATACCCTCATATCTCATGGATTATTTCGTTGCATTGGCAAGCGACCCCGCCGCGTGGGCCGCACTGGCGACGCTGGTTGTCATGGAAGTCGTGCTCGGCATCGACAACCTGATCTTCATCTCCATTCTTACGAACAAATTGCCCGAGGCGCATCGTGCGCGTACGCAGCGGCTCGGCATCGGGCTCGCGCTGGTCATGCGGCTCGGGCTGCTTGGCACGGTGGCGCTGATCGTGCGTTTGACCGCGCCCATCTTCACGGCCTTCGGACATGGCTTTTCGTGGCGCGACCTGATTCTTATCGCCGGCGGCGTGTTTCTCGTCTGGAAAGCGACCACGGAGATTCATCATCACGTCTGCGCATGAAACCGACGACAACGGCGTCGCCGTGAAGACGTCAACGCTCACGCCGTGGTCCGCTATCGGGCAGATTCTCGTGCTCGATCTGGTGTTTTCCATCGATAGCATCGTGACCGCCGTCGGCATGACGGAGCACATTCCCATCATGTTCGTGGCGGTGATCGCGGCGGTCGCGGTGATGATGTTCGCGGCGGGTCCGCTGTCGCGATTCATCGAAAGGAACCCGACTGTGGTGATGCTTGCGCTCGGTTTCCTGCTGGTGATCGGGATGACGCTGGTCGCGGAAGGGTTTGGAACGCACGTGCCGAAGGGCTATATCTACGCGGCGATGGCGTTCTCGGCGATGGTCGAGGGATTGAATATGTTGTCGCGAAGGGCGAAGAAAAAACGCGCGTGATGCGCGATTCAGATGGGTAGCGCTCTTGGCATTGGTAGAAAAAACGCCGCGCGGCTCTAAACCGCGCGGCGTTTTTTTATCAGAACGGCAAGTCGGGCTGACGCGGCGGTTTATCCGCACCGGCCACTTTCTGAGCCTTCAGCCAGCGCTCGATTGCCTGCACAACGTGGTTCCGTTCGTCGTCGCTCAGCACCTTCCCCGCTGCAATGCCGTGCCACTTCGCGAGACAACTCCGGCAGCACGTCGCGGTGGCGTGCTGCGCGACGAACACCGGATGGCCGCGAAAGGGCGTCTGCTTGCCGTCGTTCGGCGGCTGCTCCGGCGCAAGCCGGCGCGCGATCAGTTCACGTGCATGGCCGATCACTTCCGCCATGCCGCGCTCACGCAAATAAGCTTCTTCACGCGCGCCGAGACGAAAGCGCATGCGAAAATTCGAATGCGATAAGGCGTCGAAAACGGTGTCGAGATCACGCATTGCAGGTCGTCATAAAGGCTTGCGATACAGCGATGAATCCGCAAAGCCTTCCGCATTCAACACATACCCGACCACAATCAACGCCGTCTTTTCGATGCCTTTTTCAAGCACTTTCCCTGCGATATCCGCGAGCGTACCCAGCACCTTTTCCTCATCGGGCCAGCTTGCCCGGAAGATCACCGCTACGGGACAATCAGCGCCGTAATGCGGAATCAGATCGGCGACAATCCGTTCAATATGGCGCACGCCGAGGTGAATCGCCATGGTCGCGCGATGACGCGCGAGATCGGCGAGTTGCTCGCCTTCGGGCATGGATGTCTTCGTGGCGAAGCGCGTCAGGATCACCGTCTGCGATATGCCGGGCAACGTGAATTCACATCCGAGCGACGCCGCCGATGCCGCCGCAGCCGTGACGCCAGGCACGATTTCATAGGGAATCGCGAGCGCATTCAAGCGCCGGATCTGCTCACCGATTGCGCCGTATAGCGACGGATCGCCGGAATGCACGCGTGCCACGTCTTGCCCTTTGTTGTGCGCAGCTTCGAGCAAGCGCGACGATTTCATCGAGGTGAAGATCGGCCGTATTCACCACGATCTCCGCGCGATGACCGCTCAACACCGCTTCCGGCACCAGCGATCCCGCATACAAAATGACCGGGCACGCACGAATGAGGCGCTGGCCTTTCACCGTGATGAGTTCCGGGTCTCCGGGTCCGGCGCCAATGAAATAGACCGTCATTTAAGGGGTTTTATCGAAAAGTGAATGCGGATGGAGCCACGCTTCGAGTGCGTTGAGAAGCGAGCTTGTGTCGGAAAATTCGCGCTCGACCGGATGGCAGCGCCGGTCGTTGCAGCATGACGACGGGCAAACCACGTTCACGCGCGACGGCAAGTTTCGCCTCGGTCGCCGCGCCCCCGCTGTTCTTGCTGATGAGGACGTCGGTTTGCTGTGCGTCGAAGAGCGCGCGTTCGCCATCGAGCGAGAACGGGCCGCGCGCGGCGATGATTGTCGCGCGTGCGTTTCCGGTCGGGTGCGGTTCAAGGCAACGGATGGTCCAGTGTTGCGACGGGGGAATCTCGTCCAGATGCGCAAGTGGTTCGCGGCCCAAGCGTCCAGAGCGGATTTTCGTAAGGCGCGATGGCTTCGAGGATGGATGAAAAATCCTCGGCGTCTCGCCAGTCGTCGCCTTCTTGCGGTTGCCACGGCGCGCGCCGAAGCGCCCAGCACTCAATGCTTTTCAGCGCGCCAGCCGCACTTGCATGACGGCTCATTTGCGCGGCGTAAGGATGCGTAGCATCGACGATCAACCCGATCGATTCCGCCTGGATAAACCCGGCAAGTCCTTCTATTCCGCCGAAACCGCCCACGCGCACGCTGCACGCGAGATCAGCCGGCATGCGGCCAAGTCCGGCGAGGCTGTACACATGAGCCGGACCGAGACGCCGCGCGATGGTCAACGCATCGCCGGTGCCGCCTAATAGTAGAACCCGCTTCATTGCGCGACGCCCACAATGCGCCCTTGCCGATCGATTGCAAAACACTCGACGTCGATACCTTCGGGCACTACGCTCAACGCAAATTGCCTCGCGTGTTCGCAGACGATATGGCCGAGCGCCACCCCCTGCCCTTGGGCAAGCAGCAGCGCTTCCTGGCTCGTGTTGGCGGAGCACATGTCCTGTTGCAACTCGCTGCTCGCCCCCGCGCTTGCGGCCCAAGCAGCGAGTTGCGGCAGATCGATACTCGAATTTCGGCTATGCAGATCCATGTGCCCCGCAGCGAGCTTGCTGATCTTCCCAAAGCCACCGCACAGGCTCAACTTCTGCACCGGCGCGCGCCGCAAGTGCTTGAGCACTGCGCCCACGAAGTCACCCATTTCAATGAGCGCGATATCCGGCAGGTTGTATCGAAGGCGCATGGCGTCCTCGCTTTGATTGCCTGTACACGCCGCAATATGCACGTAGCCATTCGCGCGCGCGACGTCGATGCCCTGATGAATCGAAGCGATATAAGCCGAGCAGGAAAACGGCCGGACAATGCCGGTCGTGCCGAGAATCGATAACCCGCCGATGATCCCCAAGCGCGGATTCATCGTCTTGAGTGCGAGTTCCGCGCCGTTCTCCACGCCGATACTGACTTCGAATCCGCCGGTGTAAGCGTATTGCTCAGCGAGTGCCGTAAGGTGCTCGGCCATCATCTTGCGCGGCACGGGATTGATGGCCGGCTCGCCGATAGCAAGCGCAAGTCCGGCGCGCGTGACCGTGCCTACGCCCGGTCCCGCAAGAAAACGCACGCCGGGTTCGCTGAACAAGCGCACGCGGGCGAAAACGATAGCGCCGTGCGTGACGTCGGGGTCATCGCCGGCATCTTTCACGGTGCCGGCCTCCGCGCAATCGCCCTCGGCAAGACGGCAGAACACGAGCGGCATGACGACTTGCTGGCCTTTAGGCAACGTGATGTCCGCGTGCTCGCTGACCAGCCCGGCGAGCAGCAGACGCGCCGCCGCGAGCGACGTCGCGGTGGCGCAACTGCCTGTGGTAAGTCCGGTGCGCAGCGGCGCGGGCTGTTCGGGTGTCTCGTCACGCATGGCGGTAACGGATGAGCATGAGCGTCATGATTTGACTACATGCAGCAGCGTGATGGGCAGCGCCTGACGCCAGGTATCGAAGGCGCCGAGCGGCTGCGCATGCGCCACGCCGATGCGCGTCATCTCGCCGCCATGAAGCGCGCGCCACGCGACCAGCGTCGCCTCGCTCTGGATGGTGACAGCATTGACGATCATCCGGCCGCCTTTCTTCAGACGAGACCAGCAGGTATCGAGCATGTCCGGCGCAGTCACGCCACCGCCGATAAAAATCGCATCGGGTGGCTCAAGTCCCTTCAGCGCGGCCGGCGCTTCACCCTCCACCAGTTGCAGTCCCGGCACGCCAAGCGCATCGCGATTGTGTTCGATCAGGCGTTGACGCTGACCGTCGGCTTCGATCGCGATGGCGCGGCAACTTGGGTGCGACCGCATCCATTCAATGCCGATCGAACCGCATCCCGCCCCTACGTCCCACAGCAGTTCTCCCGGCTCGGGCGCGAGCCGCGAGAGCGTGATCGCGCGGACATCGCGTTTCGTAAGCTGGCCGTCGTGACGATACGCATCGTCGGGAAGACCGGGCGTCAGTGGCAAACGCAACGCATGGTTCTCCGCGATGCATTCGATCGCCACCAGGTTCAGCGCGGCGACATCGCTTGCCTCCCAAGCGCTCGCGATGCTGTCGATACGACGTTCCTGCTCGCCGCCCAGATGCTCGAGCACGCTCAAGCGGCTCGCGCCAAAACCGCGCCTGGTCAGCAACTCGGCGACCTTGGCGGGGCTTGCACCATCGCTGCTCAGAACGAACACGCGCGCTCCGGGATGAAGCTGCGCTTCGAGCGCTGCAACCGGACGCCCGACCAGCGACACGACCGCAACCTCCTGCAGCGGCCAATGCAACCGCGCCGCAGCCAGCGACAATCGAAGAAGGCGCGGGAATCACGCAGAATTCATCGGCATGCAGTTCCTGCGCGAATGTTGTGCCGACGCCGAACATCATCGGGTCCCCGCTCGCGAGCACGCACACCCGTTGGTTGCGGCGCTCAAGCACCGGCGCGATCGTGAACGGCGTAGGCCACGCGTGACGTTGCGCGCCGATCCGGGCCGGCAGCAACGCGAGATGCCTCTTCCCGCCGAAAATCGTATCGGCGGCGAGCAACGCCTCGCGCGCCAGCCGGCTCAGTCCGTGCCAGCCATCCTCTCCGATCCCCACCACGCTCAACCACGCTGACATCCGCCGATCCTCGCTTCATTCATTCGCAGATTACGCCGCGTGTACAACGTGGCCGGAACAACGCGCCTGAAACAACGTCCTAAAGCATGCCCTTGCATGACGCCGATGCGCTTTAAGCGCTGGAAAAGCGGGCATAATACCGCGGTTAGCCGGTGCCCTTATGGGCCTAACAGGGAACACAGCAAAACTGTGGCTGCCCCCGCAATTGTACGCAGCGAGTCCGCGCTCCACTGCCACTGGTTTCGACCGGGAAGGCCGGTACGGACGACGACCTGCCAGCCAAGAGACCTGCCGGCCAGAATTCTTCGTGCAAGCCAACATCGGGCGGGGTGTACCGATGCCGCGCGAGACCGGACGGGTCACGCTTTGAACGACGCTTTGAACGACGCTTTGAACCAGGCACTCACTACTGAACGCGGGTTAATCACCGGCATCGAGGCCATCGGCATGTCCTGGCCTGATGCGGATCGTGCCTGCACGCGATGGCGGCCTGTGCCGCATTCGCCTTGCAGCGGGCGAGCTGAGCGCGGCGCAGGCGCGGGTTATCGCGGAGGTGGCGCTTGCGTTCGGCTCGGGTTTCATCGACGCCACCAATCGCTCGAATCTGCAATTACGTGGCGTTCGGGAAGGCTCGCATGACGCGTTGATTTCGCGGCTGGTCGACGCGGGGCTCGGGCCGGCGACACCCGCTTCAGACGATCTGCGTAACGTGATGCTAAGTCCGCTTGCGGGCCTTGATCCACACGCCATTCTCGATGTCACGCCGCTGGCTTCCGCGTTGATCGGGCAGATGCAGCGCGATGTGCGTTTGCATGCTTTATCGCCGAAATTCGCATTGATGCTGGATGGCGGCGAGCGTCTCGCGATGCTCGGTCATTCTCACGATATGTGGTTTTCGGCGGTATCGGCGGAACGGTTTGTGTTCGGGCTGGCGGGGTGTCCACCGACGCATGAAAGCGATATAAGCGCTTTGGCTGCGGTCAAAGCCTCGCAAATTCCTGCTCTAGTCGATGCGCTACTCCATACGTTCCTCGATCTCGCGCTGCCCGAGCATACGAGAATGCGCGATCTGCTGGCGACATGTTCTGTCGAAGAATTTCTTGGCAGCGTTCAGAACAAGCTTGGTTTCCCGCTGGATCGGGACGTGCATGGCTGGCGTCGCCCCGCTTCCGATGCACGGCTGCGCTTCGGCGTGCATCGCCAACGAACAAGCGATGGCGTATGCGTCGGCGCGCAGGTCCCGCTTGGGCGCCTGGATGCAACAACGCTGCGCGCGCTCGCTGACCTTGCCCCGCGATTGCGCATGACGCCTTGGCAGAGCGTCATGCTGCTCGACGTACCCTCAGCAAACGCTCAACGTGTCGTCGAACAACTCGCCGCGCTCGGTCTTGCAACACATCCGGATCAACCGTTCGCGCGCCTCATCGCGTGCGCGGGTTCGCAAGGTTGCGCAAAAAGTTTCTCCGATACCAAAGCCGATGCGCACCATCTCGCCGCACTGATGCCATCCACCGGCGACGTTCATCTCAGCGGCTGCGCGCGCTCGTGCGCAGCGGCGCATCGCGTCGACACCACGTTGCTGGCCGTTGCTCCCGGTCGTTATGACCTTTACCGGCAAGCGCCTGAAGCCGTCGCCCGACATCTAACCATTGAAGAGGCAGCCCGATGGCTAGCCCGGAGCACTCCTGATGCTTGATTACATTCGGGACGGCCAGGCGATTTATCGCGCGTCGTTCGCGACTATTCGTGCCGAGGCGAACCTCGCCGCCATTCCCGCCGACCTCGAGAAACTCGCCGTGCGCGTGATCCATGCATGCGGCATGACGGACGTGATCGACGACCTCGTGTTCTCGCCCGGCGCGGGCACTGCGGGCCGCGCTGCCCTTGGCCGCGGCGCACCCATTCTCTGCGATGCCCGCATGGTGGCCGAAGGCATCACGCGTGCCCGGCTGCCGGCCAGCAATCGCGTGATCTGCACGCTCAACGACGCCTCCGTGCCGGAACGCGCTCGTGCGCTGGGCAATACGCGTTCCGCCGCCGCGCTCGAATTGTGGCAACCGGATCTGGAGGGCAGCGTTGTCGTGATCGGCAATGCGCCTACCGCTCTCTTTCATCTGCTCGACATGCTCGATGCCGGCGCACCAAAACCCGCGTTGATCCTCGGCTTTCCCGTGGGTTTTATCGGCGCGGCGGAATCGAAGGCCCTGCTCGCCGCCGATAGCCGCGGCGTACCGTTCGTCGCATTGCGCGGCAGACGCGGCGGCAGTGCGATGGCAGCCGCCGCCGTGAACGCGCTGGCAACGGAGGCCGAATAAATGAGCGGACGTCTCTATGGCCTCGGCGTCGGTCCGGGCGACCCCGAACTGATCACCGTGAAGGCGCTGCGCTTGCTGACATCGGCGCCGGTCGTTGCGTACTTCGTGGCGAAGGGCAAGAAAGGCAATGCGTTCGGCATCATCGAAGGGCATCTTAAGGAAACGCAAACGCGCATGCCGCTCGTCTATCCCGTGACGACCGAGGCATTGGAACCGCCGCTTTGCTATGAAACGATCATCGGCGAGTTCTACGATGAATCCGCTATTCGCATCGCGGATCATCTTGAAGCGGGCCGCGATGTAGCCGTGATTTGCGAAGGCGATCCGTTCTTCTATGGCTCGTACATGTATCTGCATGACCGGCTGGCTGAACGCTTCGAAGCGGAGGTGGTGCCGGGCGTGTGTTCGATGCTCGGTGGCGTGGCCGTGCTTGGTGTGCCGCTCGTGTATCGGAACCAGAGCTTGTCGGTGTTATCGGGCGTGCTGCCGGAAGCGGATCTCAGGCAACGTCTCGCCACCGCCGACGCCGCCGTGATCATGAAACTAGGCCGTAACTTCGACAAGGTTCGCCGCGTACTGACGGAACTCGGACTCGATAAACGCGCGCTCTATGTCGAGCGCGCGACCATGGCGAACCAGCGCATCGTGCCGCTGGAAGAGGTCGATCCGATGGCATCGCCCTACTTCTCGCTGCTCGTCGTGCCGGGGGAAAAATGGCAGGCGTGAGTGTGTCGAACAATGAGACGCCCATCGCCATTGTGGTGCTTGGTACGGGCGCAATCGATACCGCGCGCCGCATTCAGGCGCTGTATCCGGAGTCGCTTGTTCATGGCCTCGCGAACCGCGTGCAGGCCGATGTCGCGTTCACCGAACTCGGTGCGCATCTGCGTGACCTCTATGCGCGCAACACGCCGATCGTCGCGTTATGCGCGGCGGGAATCGTGATTCGCTGCCTCGCCCCACTACTTGCCGATAAGACCTTCGAGGCGCCCGTTCTGGCGGTCGCCGAGGACGCAAGCGCGGTGGTTCCTTTGCTTGGCGGTCTGGGTGGCGTGAATGTGATGGCGCGTGAAATCGCGGCGGCGCTCGACGTAACGCCGGCCATTACGACGAGCGGCGAGCTACGTTTCGGGACCTGCCTGCTGAACCCGCCGGCAGGTTATGTGCTCGCGGATATCGAACAGGGCAAGCGCTTCGTGTCCGATCTGCTGGCCGGCGCCACGACACGCGTTGAAGGCGATGCACCGTGGCTCGACAGAGCAGACCTTCCGCGATCCACAACAGATGCGAGCCTTACGATACGCATCACGCCGCATACAAGCGACGCGCTTGGCGAACTGATGATTCATCCGCGCTGCGTGATTGTTTATGTGACAGCGTTGTCTCCAGAAGGCTCGATTGTCGAACGCATCCGTCATGCGTTGCGCGAGCATCGGATCGCACCGCTGTCGCTGGCCGCAGTGCTTGCTCCATTAAGCATGATGGGGTCCACGTCACTTGTTGAAGCAGCACATGCGCTAGACGTACCGCTGCGATTCGGTTCGCTTCCCGCCGGCTTCGACGCATCCAACGTGCATGAAGACAGCATCGTGATCGTGCTCGCGTCACAACCGGTTGACGTTTCAAAGCTCGGACAAGCGCGCGGCACGCTCACTGTAATCGGCCTCGGTCCGGGCAGCGCGGATCTGATGGTGCCGGCGGCGAAAGACGCGCTTTCGCTAGCCGACGATGTACTCGGCTACGAAACCTACGTTCGCATGGCCGGCCCGTTCAAGCCGCACCAGACCCTTCATTGCACCGACAACCGCGAAGAGATGCAGCGTGCCCGTCATGCGTTCGAACTGGCGAGCGCGGGGCGCAAGGTGGTGGTCGTGTCGTCGGGCGACCCCGGCGTCTTTGCGATGGCCGCAGCGGTGCTCGAAGCGCTTGATCTTGCTCAGGACAACGCTTCATGGGCAGCAGTTGAGCTACGGATCTTGCCGGGCGTTTCGGCGGCGCTCGCCACGGCCGCGCGTGCAGGCGCGCCGCTTGGTCACGACTTCTGCATGCTGTCCCTTTCTGACAATCTAAAACCGTGGGCCGTGATCGAAGCGCGTTTGCGGCACGCTGCAGAAGCCGATCTCGTGATGGCGTTCTATAACCCCGTATCGCGCGCGCGGCCGTGGCAACTCGATCGGGCGCTCGATATCGTGCGTGAATATCGCGCCGGTACGACCACGATCGTGCTTGGCAGAAACATCGGCAGACCGGGGGAAACGCTGACTACAACGACGCTTGAGAACCTGCGCTCCGATCAGGTCGATATGCGCACGATGGTGATCGTGGGCTCTTCAACAACGCGTAGTTTTCCGCGTGGCGACGGCAAGGGTGATTGGGCTTACACGCCGCGCTGGTACGAATAAGCTAAGCCGAAGTCATGGAGGCGGCCGTTCGATAATCCGCTTGCCATGCTTGCGCAAGCGTCACGCAACGGCCCAGACGCACCGCCTCGTTCTCGAAATCGACGATGACGATCTGATCCGCCGGATCAGGACGCGATGGTGTTTCCGGGCTGCGGCCATCGGTCAGCAACCACAGAAAACGCCGTTGGGAAGGCCGGTGACGCGCGGCTTTGGCGAGAACGCTCGCGCCGGTGCGTACGCCCAGCGCGAGCGGCGTGCCCCCGCCGCCGCTTATTGGTGCGAGCCATCGATCGTTCCACCAATGCGCCACGCCGGGCTCACGGCGCACCTCGGCCGTCTTGCCGCCAAAGCACACGAGCGCAACCTCCGCACGCTCGCGATACGCCCGGTCGAACAACGCCACGACAAGTCCCTTTGCTAGCGCAAGCCGCTTACCGCTCAGCATGGAACCGGAGCAATCCAGCACGAAGCAATAAAGCGCACTGCTGTCGCCCTGCTCGCGATGAAACCGCAAATGCGTCGCATCGAGCGCCTGATTGCGCTTCGCCAGCAACGTCTGCAACCAGTCGACGCGCATGCTCGCTTCGCCATCGCGTGAGCGCGTTTTACCCGATGCGGAAGGTTCTAGCCATCGAAGGCGGCCGGGTTCGGCGCGTGCATCCGGCCTTCGATGGCTCAGGATTTTTTTGCGGCGAGCGGCCTTACGTTTTTCACTGTTGTTATATCAACCGGCTCTGGCGGCATGTAGCCGAAGCTCGCTTCGTCGCTATCTTGCGGACGTTGCTTTGAACGCTGCTCGGCGGCTTGATCGCCTGGCGCACTCTCTTCCTTGCGCCGATGCAACAGCACCGATTCCGCGACGCGTTCGACATGTTCCACACGCACCGCCGGCGCTTCTTCCAACGCCGCCAGCGCGCGCGCTGCGCGCAGCATGACGAGATCCGCGCGCAGCCCGTCCACCCGCGCCGCGATGCATAGCTCGCTGACGCGCGCATGAACTGCATCGTCGAATTCGAGGCTTGGGAGCAACGTGCGAGCGAGGCGAAGTTTTTGCGCCAAGGCTTCTTGTCTATCGGCAAAACGCGCTCGGAAGGTTTCCGGGTTCGCGTCGAAAGCAAGCCGCGCCTTGACGATCTCCCGGCGCGTTTCGGCATCGAAGCAATTCTGCAATCCTACTGCCAGACCGAAGCGGTCCAGCAACTGCGGCCTGAGTTCGCCCTCTTCCGGATTCATGGTTCCGATCAGCACAAAGCGCGCTTCATGCCGATGCGAAATGCCATCGCGTTCGATCACATTCACACCGCTTCCCGCCACATCCAGCAGTTGATCTACCAGCTGATTTGGCAGCAGGTTCACTTCATCGACATACAACACGCCCTGATGCGCCTTCGCGAGCAAGCCCGGCGAGAAACGCACTCCGCCGTCGCGCAATACAGTTTCAATATCCAGCGTACCGATCAACTGCTCTTCACTCGCCCCTAGCGGCAAGGTGACGAACCGGCCTTCCGGCAGCAACTCGGCAAGCGCCCGGGCCGTCGTGGACTTTGCCGTCCCACGTGGACCGCTGACCAGCACGCCGCCCAGCGAGGGATCGGCTGCGACGAGTAATAGTGCTTGCTGCAAGGGTTCTTGTGCGACCAATGCTGAAAATGGAAAGTTGAATTCGTTCACGTTCGTTGCCCTTCCAGTTGCTGTTCGGCATTCAGCAGATGGCGTTCTACCTGGCCTCGATATGCGCCCGGGCTTTGCCATAAGCCGCGCTGCATGGCTTCAGTCAAACGTTCGCAGATGGAATGCAGCGCGTGCGGATTATGGTGTTGCATGAATTCGCGCGTGTCTGCGTCGTTGACGTAAGCATCGGCGACCAGCGCGTACTGATGATCCGATACGACCCGCGCGGTGGCGTCGTAACCGAACAGATAATCTACAGTCGCCGCAAGTTCCGACGCGCCCTTGTAACCGTGCCGCTTCACGCCGTCGATCCATTTTGGATTCACCACACGCGAGCGGATCACGCGCGAAATCTCTTCCTGCAATGTGCGGATACGCGGCGCGGCGGGATTGCTGTGATCGGCGTTATACGCTTGCGGCTGAGTACCGGACAAGTGCCGCACGGCTGCGACCATGCCACCCTGAAACTGGTGATAATCGTTCGAATCGAGCAGGTCGTGCTCGCGGTTGTCCTGGTTCTGCACCACCACGTCGATAGTCGACAAACGCGCGCCGAAGGCGTCGCGAGCATCCACACCATCGCCTTTCTGCGAGTACGCAAAGCCGCCCGAACTTTGAAAACCTCGCGCAAGATCGGCATCGTTTTGCCATTGCTTTGCGTCGATCATTTTCTGCAAGCCCGCGCCGTATGCGCCCGGCTTCGTGCTGAATACACGCCATCCGGCACGCAAGCGCGCTTCCTTCTCATCCAGTCCTCGAGCCATGTGTTCGTCGCGTTCGCGCATGATGCGCGCGCGGATCGGGTTGATGTCTTCGGCTTCGTCGTCGAGTTCGGCGACGGCCTGCACGGCGGCATCGAAGAGATGCATCAGGTTCGCGAAAGCATCGCGGAAAAATCCCGATACCCGCAGCGTCACGTCAATGCGCGGCCGATTGAAGATGGTGATTGGCAGGACTTCGAAATCGGTCACGCGGTTGCTGCCCGCCGCCCACTTCGGCCGCACGCCGATCAGCGCCATGGCCTGGGCGATATCATCGCCGCCGGTGCGCATCGTGGCCGTTCCCCACACGGATAATCCGATCGCGCGCGGGTAATCGCCGTGCTCCAGAAGATGACGTTCGATCAGCAGATTGGCGGAATTCAGGCCGAGTGTCCAGGCCGCGCGGGTTGGCACGGCCCGGGTATCGACGGAGTAGAAATTGCGGCCTGTCGGGAGTACGTCCGGTCTTCCACGTGAGGGCGAACCGCTTGGACCCGGTGGGACGAAGCGTCCTTCCAGGCCCCGCTGAAGCTGCTTGAGTTCCTGCGGACCGCAAGCATCGAGTCGTGCCAACAGGTCTCCGTTCAAGCGTGTCAGGACCTGCGATGTGTTCGGTCCTGCCGTATCGGATGGCCGATCCAGCAACGACGTTGCAAGCAACTCGAGCCGCTCGCGCGTATCGCCGTGATGACGCCACGGCGCGTCGATCACGCCGGCGAGTTCAGCGGGGCGTGGACCTGTCCATGGCGCGCTCCAGTCGGCGTCGAGTGGATCGAATGCGTCGCCCAGTTGCAGATCACGAGCCAGCGCGGTAAGCACGCTCGCGTTCGCGCCCTGGGCGTCGCCGGTCGGATATCGTCCGAGCGCGAGCAGGGTATCGCGGCGCTGCACGCCTTGCGGCGATGCGCCGAATACATGCAGGCCATCGCGGATCTGCGCCTCTTTGAGCTCGCATAGATACGCGTCCGCGCGTGTCAGCAATGCGTCTTCGGTATCGGGATCGCGGGGTTTATCGAGGCCGAGTTCTTCATGCAGCCTATGCTCGACGATGCTCGCCAGAATCGTCTTGCGCAACAGCTTCGCTCGGCGCGGATCGACCATCAACGCTTCGTAGTATTCATCGACCTGACGCTCCAGGTCCTGCAACGGACCATAGTTCTCGGCGCGCGTAAGCGGCGGCATCAAGTGATCGATTATCACCGCTTGCGCACGCCGCTTCGCCTGGCTGCCCTCGCCCGGATCGTTGACGATGAACGGATAAAGATGCGGCATGGCGCCAAGCGTCAAGTCGGGCCAGCACGACGCGCTCAACGCGACGCTCTTGCCCGGCAGCCATTCAAGATTGCCATGCTTGCCGACATGCACGATCGCATCGACGTTGAATCTCAGGCGCAGCCAGAAATAGAACGCGAGATACGCGTGCGGCGGCACGAGTTCCGCGTCGTGATAACTCGCGTAGTCGCCACGTTCACGCGATCGCGCGGGTTGAATGCCGATGAACACATGCCCGCAGCGCCAGCCCGCAATCATGAAGCGGCCGCGCCGCACCGTGGGATCGCTTTCCGGCGGACCCCAGCGCGTATTCAGCTCCTGCTGCACGCTCTCCGGCAGCTTGCGGAACGCGTCGAGGTAATCATCGAGAGCCAGGCTTTGCAGCGCGGGACGCAAGTCGCGCACGACCGGATCATTGGTCACACCGGAGGTAAGCGCCTGCATCAGCGCGTCGCCGTCGGCGGGAATTTCATCGACTCGATACCCCTGGCTCGCGAGCATCGAAAGGATGTTGACGACGGACGCCGGCGTATCGAGACCGACGCCGTTGCCAATACGGCCTTCGCTCAGCGGATAGTTCGCGAGCACGAGCGCGATGCGTTTGTCGGCGTTGTCGAGTTGCCGCAAGCGGCACCAGCGCATGCTCAGCTCCGCTACAAAGCGCACCCGTTCAAGATCGGGCTGATAACGCACCACATCGACCTGCGTTGCCTTGCATCGATACGCTAGCCCCTTGAAACTGATCGCGCGCGTGATGATGCGGCCATCCACTTCAGGCAGCGCGACGTGCATGGCGACATCGCGCGAATTCAGTCCGTGATTGTCCTTTACCCAGTCTTCGCGATTCCCCCCGCTCAGGATGACCTGCAGCACCGGCGCGTCGCCGGCAAGCTCAAACGGCACGGGGTCGTCGATAACGCCAGCCGCGAACGAGGTGGTATTCAATACCAGCGATACACCATGATCCGCGCAAAGTTGCTGCACGACTTCGCGGCTTAGCGGGTCTTTTAGCGACGCCATTGCGATGGGCAACGGGTTAAGTCCCTGCGACTCCAGCGCTTCGATCAATGCATCGAAAACGTCTGTGTTGCCGGACTGCAAATGCGCGCGATAAAACAGCACGGCAACGACCGGCGCATCTTGAATCCAGCGCCGCTGCCAGTCTTCGATAATCGCAATTTGCTGCGCCGGATGGTAGATCGAGACTGCCGGCAAGGGACTCGGCGCACGCGCTTCGCGTCCGTAGCCCAACGCGCGGTGCGCCACGCAGCGCAGAAATTCCTCGGCATTCTGAGCGCCGCCCTCACGCAAATAACGCCACAGCTGATCGCATAACGCGGGCTCAGCCGTGCTCTTTGCAACAAGGTTCGGATCTTCCTGCAGATCGCCGGAAAACATCACGAGCATCTGGCCGTTGCGGCGCGCGAGCGTCGTGATGCTCTCAATTCCGTAAGGCCAGTACGCCTCGCCGCCAAGATGATCGATAACGATCACGCGCGCATGTTTCAGCACGTCGTCGACATAAAAATCCACCGATGCCGGTTGCCGCAAGAACGCTTGATTCGCGAGCCGGACCGCCGGGAAATCCGCTTCCAGACGTGGCACGATGCTCGCAAGAAGCGAAAGCGTGGTATCGGCGGAACTCAGCACGACAATCGGCGCGGGCGTCTGGTCGATGCGCATGACGCCCGCCGCATCGTCGACAAAACCACCAGGCGTCGTGCGCAGCAGATGCACGGCTTAAACCTGCACGGGCGCGTTGGCGAGCGCCGTAACCAGCGCTTGTTGCAGACGCGGTTGATCGAGATCTTCGCCAATCAGCACGAAACGGCTGGTCTCGCTCGCGGCCTCGGCACGCGTCCAGCGGCGATCGAAGTAAGTATCGAAACGTTGCCCGACGCCCTGCACGACGAGCCGCATCGGCGCACCCGGCAACGCCGCAAAACCCTTCACGCGATAGATCGTGTTGGCATCCACCAGCGAGCGTAACGCCACGACCACGGCCTCGCGCGACTCGACCCGCGCCTCCACCACGACAGAATCGAAGTCGTCGTGATGATGATCGACGTGGCCTTCGTCGTCCGCTGAACCGTGATGATCCACGCGCAGGTGAATCGTGTTCTCCGATGCCGCTTCAAGTCCAAGCAACGCGTGCAGATCGAGCTGCCCCATGTGCGCCGGCACGATCTTCACACCCGCCGGAATCTCGCCGCGAATCAGCGTTTCCACTGCGCGTTGCTGCACTTCATCCATCAAATCGGTCTTGTTGAGAATCACCAGATCCGCCGATGCAAGCTGGTCTTCGAACAGTTCGTGCAGCGGCGATTCGTGATCGAGGTTCGGATCGGCGCGGCGTTGCGCATCGACAGCTTGCGGGTTCGCGGCGAACTGGCCGCTTGCCGCAGCAGGACCATCGACCACGGTCACGACGGCGTCGACGGTGAATGCATTCTTGATCGACGGCCAGTTGAACGCCTGCACCAGCGGCTTGGGCAAGGCCAGCCCGGAGGTCTCTATCAGCACGTGATCGATCTGTTCACGACGCTCGACCAGTTGCTCCATCACCGGATAAAACTCTTCCTGCACCGTGCAGCAAAGACAGCCATTCGATAGCTCATAAAGATTCGGTTGATCCGTGACGCTTTCGTCCTCGCAACCGATATTGCAGCCCTTGAGAATCTCGCCGTCGATACCCAGTTCGCCGAACTCGTTCACGATCACCGCGATACGCAGCCCCTTCGCGTTTTGCAGGATGTGCCGCATCAGCGTGGTCTTGCCGCTGCCGAGGAAACCCGTTACGACCGTGACCGGGATTTTGCGCATTTGCATCCGTTGCTCCGTTTTATCGATTGACTGCTTGCTGCCGGAATGCGTATGCCTGCGTGACGCAGAAGCGAACGATGATGCCGCTCACCGCGTCGCTATACAGAACTGCAATCCGGAAAAGCATGATGAATGTGTCGACCGTATGCCGCATCCCCGCGACATCGTTCGCTTCAGGTGTTGACTCGTCCTGGCCGGTATCCGGGCTGACGAAAATGCCGCTTCACCTTCCCGCATGACGCGAGGCATGCAGTGGTTCTTGAAGCCGGCTTTGCCGCGCGCAGTGACATGAATTAAAGCCAGACAAAGCACGCGGCTTTCGCTTACCGTTGCGGGGGCAGCGCAGGTTGGCCCGGCCGAGGATCCGGCAGCGCTTCCTGCTTCCCGTTTAACTGCGCGCAGCAGACACTGCACGCGAGCACCAGAAAACTGCCGCCCAGTCTAGGCCGCCGGCACCTCAGCGTCAAGAATGGCGCGCGTCGATTCAAGCGTTCCTGTGCTATCTTTGGCTCGCGTCTGGTGCTCACGCGCGCTTTTCCGGCGTGCGTAGTTAAACGGGAAACAGGGTGTGAAAGCGCGTATTTTTCGCGCGCTTAATGCTTACGAGTTCATACGAGTAATGCATACAAGACCTGTGCTGTCCCCGCAACGGTACGCGACCTGCGCCTGCGTTCGAGTCCCTCTCATTCGAAACCGGGCGCACATTTCCCTTAACGCCACTGCTCGTACGAGCGGGAAGGCAAAGCGAAATGCGGTCGCCAAGCCCGGATACCGGCCAGTCGCCAAGTGGCGCGCCTCAAAGCGCGCCGGACGCCGCATCCGCGAGGGACGGATGAAGGACGCAGTGCTTTTATCGTCTTACATGAATTCTATTTTTCAGCGCTTTTGCCTGCTCTTTTCCGTGCATCTTGATTGCGCGGATGGGGCATGCCCATGAGCGCATCCAAAACTTCGCCCGCCCGCGTCTGGCTGATCGGCGCGGGTCCTGGCGACGTCGAACTGATGACGCTCAAGGCCGTGCGCGCGTTGTCGGAGGCCGATGTCGTGCTGGTCGACGACCTCGTGAATCCCGACGTCCTGAAGTTCGCCCGCGCCGATGCGCAGGTTCAATACGTCGGCAAGCGCGGCGGACATCCCTCCACGCCGCAAGCGGTGATCATCGAAGCAAATGCTCGGCGCATGTGCGTGCCGGCCGCGTGGTTGCGCGGCTTAAAGGCGGCGATCCGTTCGTGTTCGGACGCGGTGGCGAAGAGGTCGAGGCGCTGCATGCGGCCGGTATCCAGGTGGAAGTGGCCGGCGGCATGACGGCGGGCATCGCCGCGCCGTCTGCCGTGGGTATTCCCGTTACGCATCGCGATCACACGCATGGGCGTCGTATTCGTCACCGGCCACGGCGCCACCCGCGAATCGGGTTCGGTCGAGCCCGACTGGGCGCGCGCTCGTCGCGACGCACATGACGCTGGTCGTGTACATGGGCGTGCGGCGGCTTGCCGATATCGTCGGCGCGCTACTCGAAGCCGGGCTCGATCCCGAGACGCCTGCGGCTGCAATAGAGCGTGCCACGCGTCCCGATCAACGTCATCTGCGTGCGCCAGTCAGGCATCTTGCGGACGCGGTGGAACGGGCCGGGATTCGTGCGCCGGCAATCGTCGTGATCGGTTCAGTCGCGGCGCTCGGCATTGCCAGTGCGCTGGATTTCGTGGCGCAGCAACCATGAGCGAATGGGTCATCGGTATCGGTTGCCGGCGCGGCGTCAGTGTCGAGCAGATCGATACAGCTGTGTTCGCGGCGCTCGGTACGCGAGCGCTTATCAATGTCCGCGCACTTGCATCGATCGATAGCAAACAAGACGAAACCGCGCTGATCGAATTCGCCGCGCGTCATGGCTTGCCGCTGCATTTTTTTTCGAAGCAACACATCGAACAGGTTGAGACCAGCGCCTCGGAACGGGTACAGGCACTTATCGGCGTCGATGGTGTTTGCGAACCGTGTGCGCTGCTGGCCTCGCGTGACGGGGGAATTGTCGTGCCGAAAATAGTGGTCGATGGAGTCACCGTCGCTATCGCTGAAGACAACCTCAAGCAACACACTGACTACGAGGAAACGTAATGAAAACAGATGAAGAATCGCACCTGCGCATGACGCAGCGACGCAAGGAAGGCCACGAGAAGAAGCAAGCGGCGGCGTCGGTCGAGAAGGGCCTGCTGATCGTCAATACAGGTACCGGCAAAGGCAAGACGACCGCCGCGTTCGGCATGGCCGTGCGCGTGCTCGGACACGGCATGCGGCTTGGCGTGGTGCAGTTCATCAAGGGCGCGCTGCACACGTCCGAGCGCGATTTCCTCGGAGCAATACCAAACTGCGATTTCATCACCATGGGCGATGGCTACACATGGGACACGCAGAATCGCGACGCAGATATTGCAACCGCTCGCAAGGGTTGGGACGCTGCTCGCAAGATGATCGAAAGCGGTGAGTACCAGATGGTCGTGCTCGATGAACTCTGCACGGTGCTCAAATACGAGTACCTGCCGCTAGATGAAGTGCTCGCGGTGCTGACCGCGCGGCCCCACATGCTGCACGTGGTCGTGACGGGCCGCCATGCACCCGACGCGCTGATCGAAGCCGCCGATCTCGCGACGGAGATGCGCCCCATCAAGCATCCGTATCGCGAGCAAGGGGTGAAGGCGCAACGCGGCGTCGAGTTCTGACGTGCTCGCCTGCCCCGCTTTATTCATCAGCGCGCCCGCGTCCAATCAGGGTAAAACCACGGTCACCGCAGGGCTCGCGCGCTATCACGCGCGGCTCGGCCGGCGCGTGCGCGTCTTCAAGACCGGACCCGACTTTCTCGACCCGATGATCCTCGAACGCGCGTCGGGCGCACCCGTCTATTCGCTGCACTTATGGATGGTCGGCGAGCGCGGCTGCCGTGCATTGCTGGCGGAAGCCGCGCAAGAAGCCGATCTGATTCTGATCGAAGGCGTGATGGGTCTCTTCGATGGCACACCCAGCAGCGCCGATCTGGCGACCACTTTCGGCGTGCCGGTGCTGGCCGTGATCGGCGCGCATGGCATGGCGCAAACGTTCGGCGCGATGGCGTTCGGGCTCGCGCGGTATCGTGCGGATTTGCCGTTCCATGGCGTGCTCGCCAATCGCGTTGCGTCGGCACGGCATGCGCAAATGGTGAGCGAAGCGATCCCCGACGGCATTCGTTATTGCGGCCATCTGTCGAGCATCGACGAGATCGCGCTGCCGGGCCGGCACCTGGGTCTCAGGCAAGCCGACGAAGTGGCGGATATTGATGCACGGCTGGATCACGCGGCCGATGCCATCGGCGAAACGGCGTTGCGTGAGTTGCCGCCTGCGATCATGTTCGATCACGAAATCCGCGAGCAGCCGCCGCGTCTGCTGGAAGGCCTGCACATTGCTGTCGCGCGTGACGCCGCGTTTTCGTTCATCTACCCGGCTAATCTCGATCTGCTGAAGGCGATGGGCGCGACGCTATCAAGCTTCTCTCCGCTCGCCGATGAAGCCGTCCCCGCCCACGCCGATGCGCTCTATCTACCCGGCGGTTATCCCGAACTGCACGCCGCGCGTCTTGCTGCAAACGCCCGTTGCGCAGCCTCTATTCGAGCGCACGTGCAAGGGGGCAAAGCGGTAGTCGCGGAATGCGGCGGCATGCTGTATCTTCTCGACTCGCTGACTGAGATAGACGGATCGCAGCAGACCATGCTCGCCCTTCTGCCCGGCCACGCGAAGATGCAGAAACGCCTTGCACGGCTCGCCATGCAGCGCATTGAAAGCCGCCACGGCATCAGCACCGGCCACACCTTTCACTATTCATCAATGACGACCAGCATGTCGCCTGTGCTCACCGCAACGCATGCCACGACGGGCGCAGAAGGCGATGCAATCTATCGGCACGGCCCGATCACCGCCACTTACATGCACACTTACTGGCCGACGAATCCGGCGGCTGCCGCCGCGCTCTTTCGTGGCGATCCCCTATGACCATGCCTATGGAATTACCACTCGAACTTGCGTTCACCATTGAGCGCGCGAAGCAGCTTCAACCTGTGGGTTCACCCTGCACGGACGTGTGCCGGCTCAACAAGATCACCGGTCATTGCGAGGGCTGCTTTAGAAGCCGCGAAGAAATCAAGGCATGGAAGACGATGCCCGACGCCGACAAGCTCGGTCTCTTCGATACCCTCCTTGCACGCAAGGCCGCAGCATAAAAAAGGGCGGCTCGCGGGCCGCCCTTTTCACATACATAAACCAAACCATTCAGACCGAGGCAATCCGCCGAGCCGGTGACGGCTCCAATTCGCGTTGTGCAAGCACGCCGAAGAGCAGGCCGAGCGTGGCCCAGATCACCGCCTGAATACCGAGAGCGGCCACGCGGAAACTCCAAAGCAACGAAGCCGCAAACTGCCGGGGTACTTCATCGACGGCCGGCAGCGCAAGATACGCCAGCCCCATCAGCACAACGTAACCCGCCGCAGCGATCAATGCGGCATTCCAGTTGCCATGCGTCGCCTGCATGCGGCGCTGCAGCCGAACCGCGAACACCGCCACCACGAGCGAGATCGCGATCATGCCGAAAAACAGCGCGGTGCGAGCGCCGATAGTGTCAGGATTGCCCACGGACGGAGGGTTCGGCGGGTACTTGAGGAATGGGACGATCGCGACAGTCACGAAGCCGAAAAGACCCAGCAACGCCGCCGTGCCGCGCGCGCGCAATGCGCCGAGCCGCCCGTACGAAAACGCAAACACGAGCGAGAAAAGCCCTCCCAAAGCCGTGCCAAACACCACGACGCCGGTCAGCAAACCCAGCCCTGCTTGCGTGCCGCGACTCACGAGCTCGACATCGTCACCGTGCTCGTGCGGATGCCCAGCGGCCGCTTCCGCTTGTTCATGCGCCTGTTCCTGCTGCGATTCAAACGCGATGGCGCGATCCACGGAAGGCTCGCCGAAGGTTTTGGCAAAACCAAAGCCCAGCAGGCCCGCAACCAGTCCCGCGATCATGCCGCGTATAAGGAGGTTTCGAATCATGGACGGGTCTCAGTGGCAGGGGAAGCCGAGCAGATGGCGACCGTCGTGAACGAATTCGTGGATATACATGCCCTGGAAAATCGAGGTCGCGCCCTGTTCAGCGCCGACAAAATAAATTGCGATCAGCAAAAGCAGGCCGATAAAGACGGCCCAAGGCAGCACTTCACGCACCGGAATGGGTACGGGTGCATCAAATGCGGGATTATTTCCGGCTGGATTGCCAGATAAACTGGCGGCGGCTGGATGGTTCATGAACGACTCCGAGGGAAAAACGCGTCCCGTAAGACTTAGGAAAGGTTGCAGCGAGGGTCTGACTTGCAGACATGGATGGACTTTTAAGCCTTGGTTTAAGGCTCAAACCGCATTCCACATCCGCTCACAGTGGCGCGACCGTGCCGGGCTTTCACCGGCTTCCTCGCGCTGCAAGCTTGTCATTCTAAGATGAGTTACGCGAAAGTAAAGCAATGCCTTAAATGGACGACCATGAGAAACGAATTGATTTTGCTGTGCCACGCGGCCACGCACGCCATGAAAAGCGGCCTGTTTCCGAGCGCGCACGATGCCGTCGACGAACCCGAACAACTGCGTCTTTCAAAGCTCGCTTCGGTTTATCGGCCGGATCGCGTCACCACGAGCCCTGCAAGCGCGGCAGTGCAAACCGGACGATCGTTCGCAGCGGAAACGCATGTGGAGACGCTGTGGCGCGACCTTGACTACGGTCTCTGGCAGGGTCGCCCTATACGCGAGATCCATTATGAAGATGCCGATGCGCTGGACGCGTGGCTATCGGAACCGGGAAGCGCAGCGCATGGAGGAGAGAGTCTCGTGGCATTGCAAGCACGAGTGCGCACCGCGCTTGCGAGCGATCGCCGAGATGGTGTCACGCTGGTGGTTACCCATGCAATCGTGGTCAAGACCGTGCTTGCCACTGTGCTGGATGCGCCGCTCACGGCGGTCTATTGCATGGATCTGGAGCCGCTTTCAGCGGTTACGCTTACACGATCAGGCACATCATGGCGTCTGCGATGCAGGTCGCTGGTATGACAAACGACAGGAAAACACGAGCCAAGCCTAAGCGCCTTTCTCAGCCCTTCGCACCGCGCGCCATGCGTTGCAGCGTCGACGAATCGATAGCGCCTGCGCATATCCTGATCGCTTCCTTAAGCGTCCGGGGACTGCCCGCCGCGAAATACGCTTCAAGCATCGCGATGGCGCGAAGCCGCTCGTTGTTGCCTAGCTTTTCACCGGTTGCCAGTTCAAGCACCGAAATGAAATAGGTTGCTGGTGGCGTAGCGCCGTTGTTGGACATATGAGTTGATTTGGGAATTGCGTCTGAGCACGCTTGCTTTGCAATGGTCGCTACATCGGAGTGACCGCGCCAATCTGTCTCTCTCAGTTTTAATTCATTTCGACTAGTCATTAAAAAAGCCCTGGAGTGTCCTTGACAAAACATGGCTCATATTTAGCAAGGACTATTCCAGCTTGAAACGCGCTTGCAAAAATCGCGTTCGCTTAATTGCTATCGAGCAGGCTGCGTACCACCCTGCAAGCGGCCAGATCCCACGCCGCACATCCCACGCTCTTGAACACCACCGGCCGTTTGATTTCCGCACGAACGGTCGAATCTCCCAGAACACTCGCAAGAGAACGCACGTCATTCCAGTCGATATCCGCCTGAATCAAATCCCCCGCTTCATGCCGCGCACCGGCGGGATCGTCGACAAAGACATCGCTTGCAAGCACCGTCGATGCCACGATTTCAGCCGCATCCGGAGTGAACGCGCCCACACCGATCACCAGCCGGCCCTCGATGGGCGGCAAGGTATAGACCGGTGTTTTGCTCGTGGTAGTCGTGATGACGACATCGACGGAAGCCGGAATAGCCGAGTCCGGCAAAGCGCCAAGCATCGCCGATAGCCCCGCGTTAGCCGCGCAAAATGCCTCCGCCCGCTCGACCCGCGAACCCTGCACAATAATTCTCGCCGCCGGATAAAGCGCGCTCAACGCCTCCACGTGGTACACCGCCTGCTTGCCCGTTCCGATCAGAAGCACGACATCGGGCACGCGTCCGAGCAACGCCTGAATACCGATCATGGTGACCGCGGCCGTCCGGCGGCCGGTCACCGTGGGACCGTCAAGCATGAAGAGCGGCACGCCTGTTGCGGCATCGAAAGCGGTAACCTGACCGTGGATGGTCGGCAGTCCGAGCGCGCCGTTCTTCGGGCACACGTTGACGAGCTTATGCATCGCAAGGTCATTGGCGGTGGCCGGCATCGAGAGCATCACGGCGCTGTCGCGAAGTGGCACGACCATGCGTTCAGGGCTTACGATGCGGCCCTCGGCATAGTCGAGCATGGTCAGCTTCAGGGTTTCGACGAGGCGGTCAAAGGGCAGCAAACGCGCGGTATCGGCGGCGTCGAAGCGTTGTAGCGAGGGAGTGTCGGACATAGTGAGCGCGATGAAAATGCCGTTGGCAAGCCGGCATTCTAATGGCAAACAACCATGCGCCGATCTTTGAGATTTAAAGCGGCGCAGCATTCATCCGATCATTGTCCTTACCGTTATACCGTCCGCTGCCGTAACATTCCTGAAATTATCGGGCCGGATAATCGATATTTTGCCGAATTGCGTCTTGGGTCAGCCGCCCCCGGGCCGACCCCGTACCAACGCAAAGACAATCAACGCGGTCAACACGCCAAACCAACGGAGCTTCCCATGATTTCGCAAGATAAACAGCGCCGCTTCGAAGAAGACTTGATTGACAGCTACGACGAAGAACTGGAAATGGAAGTCGACGACCGCATCCTCGATGGAGACTCCGCGTTTTCCGCCGAGGCGCGCGAGCAGCGCAAGGTCTACTTTCGCGAATTGTTCCGTCTGCAGGGCGAACTTGTGAAGCTGCAAGACTGGGTCGTCGCGAGCGGCCATCGGCTGGTTGTGATCTTCGAAGGACGCGACGCCGCCGGCAAGGGCGGCGCGATCAAGCGCATCACGCAACGCTTGAATCCGCGTGTCTGCCGCGTAGCCGCACTCCCCGCGCCGAACAATCGTGAACGCACGCAATGGTATTTTCAGCGCTACGTGTCGCATTTGCCGGCGGGCGGCGAGATCGTGCTCTTTGACCGCAGCTGGTACAACCGGGCGGGCGTGGAACGCGTGATGAATTTCTGTACCGATGCCGAGTACGAAGAGTTCTTTCGCTCAGTACCCGAGTTCGAAAAGATGCTGGTGCGCAGTGGCGTGCAGATTTTGAAGTACTGGTTCTCGATCACCGACGACGAACAGGAAATCCGCTTTCAGGCGCGTATTGAAGATCCGCTGAAGCAGTGGAAACTGAGTCCGATGGACCTTGAAAGCCGCCGCCGCTGGGAAGCGTACACGCAGGCGAAGGAAGTGATGCTGAGCCGCTCGCACATTCCGGAAGCGCCGTGGTGGGTAGTGCAGGCCGTGGACAAGAAACGCGCTCGGCTTAACTGCATTCACCATCTGCTGAGCCAGGTGCCGTATCACGAGATCGAGCACCCCACGATCGAGTTGCCCGACCGCGTTTATAACGATGATTATCTGCGCCAGCCAGTTCCTGACAGCATCATCGTGCCGGAAGTGTATTGATCAAAATTAGTTAGCAGTGGCAGGTTTTTTCATGCATCGCATGGACCACCTGCTGGACCACCTGTGGTGCACGGACATCGCTACGATCGTGGCGATGCCTGAACACCAATTGAAACATGTATTGCGAACCCTTCATAACCACGACGAACGTCACTTGCATCAGGTTGAAATCGAGCGTCACCATCAGGCGCATCAGGATCAACAGCGGTAGTACGACGGCGGGTCGGTAGAGTTGTCGTTCGATTAAAGCTTTCATGACGGCTCCCGTATCCATATTCATAATTCTACGGATCGGGAGCCTCCGGATAAACCCGCTGTAATCGAAGACACTTATCGCGAGAATTGAACAATCGCGCTTCTAACGCTGCATTAGGCCGCTTTCACGCCTTACCGCGACGCCACGCTGGCGTCCGATGCAGGTGCAGCCGGAGCAGCCGGCATGTCACCCCAGCCGCCTCCGAGCGCGCGAATCAGGTTCACTGTCGACGTCGCCTGCACGCCCGCCAATTGCACAGCCAGCCGTTGCGATTGCAGCACGGTGCGCTCGGCATCGATCACATCGAGGTAGTTGATCGCGCCCTCGGTGTATTGCGTACGCGAAAGCTGCGCCGCACGATTCGACGCGCTCACCGCTTCGGCCTGCGTCTGCGTCTGCGTTTCCAGAATGCGCAGATCGGACAAGTTGTCCTCTACTTCCCGGAACGCCACTAGCACTTGCTGCCGATAATTCGCTACGTCCTCTTCATAAATGGCGCGCGCGTTCGCGAGATTGCCCTTGCGTCGGCCGCCATCGAAGATAGGCAGGTTGAGCGCCGTGCCCGCGAACGGTCCGAGCAGGAAGGTGCGGCTCGACCAGTTGAAGAGATCGCCGAGCGTAGCGGATTCAAAGCCACCCGACCCCGTTATGTTAAGCGATGGAAAATACGCCGCCTTGGCCACGCCAATACGCGAGTTCGCCGCGGCCATTGCGCGCTCAGCCGCCGAGATATCGGGGCGGCGTTCGAGCAATGAGGAGGGCAAGCCAGGCGGAATCTTGATATCGACGGGATTCAGCGGGTTGGCGGCCATCGAGAACTGCGATGGCGACTTCCCCAGCAACACTGCAAGGCTGTGTTCGGACGCGGCACGCAAGCGTTGTACCGTCATGGCATCGGACTTCGCGGTCGCGAGTTCAGAGCGGGCGCGCGCGACATCCAGCTCGCTGATGTCGCCTTCATCGAAGCGATGCTGCACGAGCTTCAAGGTCTGTTCGCGCAAGGTCACCGTCCGCGTGAAGACGTCGGTCTCCGCATCGAGCTCACGCAGATTGAAGTAGTTCTGCGCGACGTCGGCCTGCAACGCGAGTTGCACGGAGCGGAACAGCGCTTCGCTTTGCTCGGTGTCGGCGTTCGCGGCCTTTACGGAGTCCGACACGCGGCCGAACAAGTCCACTTCATACGACGCGCTCGCCTGAGCGCGCCACAAGGTCTGGGACGATACGTTCGCGTCTGGCGCCAAAAGTTGCGACGCCGGCGAGAGCCTCTCGCGCGTCGGGCCGAAGCCCGCATCGAGTGTGGGGAACAACGCCGCCCGCGCCGTCTGGTTGATTGCGCGCGATTCCTTCACGCGTGCCGCCGCTGCCTTCAGGTTCTGGTTGGCATCGAGCGCCTGGTGCTCCAGATCGTTCAAGGTGGCGTCATTGAAGACGGTCCACCATTCACCGCGCAATGCTTGCTCCGACGGTTGCGCGGTCTTCCATGTGCCTTGTTCCGAGGCGCTGAGCGTCGACGTTTCCTTGAATGCATCCGGTGCGTTCACGTCGGGCTTCGTGTAGGTCGGTGCGAGCGAGCAGCCCGCGACGACCAGCAACGACCCGAGTAGCGCCGATAGCCCCAGCCATCGTTTTCCATTAAACGTTTTCATTTGGATCTCTCTCATGCTTCGAGCGTTGCATTGACACCGCGCATGTGCGGATTGTGGCCGTGCTTGTCGACGAGATGTTCGCCGCCAGCCAGCTTTCTCAACAGCACATAAAACACCGGCGTAAGCATCAAGCCGAACAGCGTCACACCAAGCATGCCGAAGAACACCGCTACGCCCATCGCATGACGCATTTCCGAACCCGCGCCCGATGAGACCACGAGCGGCACCACGCCCATGATGAAAGCGATCGACGTCATCAGGATTGGCCGCAAGCGCAGACGGCTCGCTTCAATAGCCGCCTCCACAATCGAGCGCCCCTGCATCTCCAGCTCCCGCGCAAACTCCACAATCAAAATCGCGTTCTTCGCGGACAGCCCCACCAGCACCATCAAGCCGATCTGCGTGAAGATGTTGTTGTCGCCCTTCGTGAGCCATACGCCGACCAGTGCCGAGAAAATGCTCATGGGCACGATCAGGATCACGGCGAGCGGCAGCGTCAAGCTCTCATACAACGCGGCCAGCACGAGGAACACGAGCAGCACGCTGATCGGGAACACCCACAGGGCGGCATTGCCTGCAAGAATCTGCTGATACGTCAGGTCGGTCCATTCGAACTTGATACCGCGCGGCAGCGTTTCAGCCGCAATACGTTCCACCGCAGCCTGCGCCTGGCCCGACGAATACCCCGGAGCCGGACCACCGTTGATGTCCGCAGCGGTGTAGCCGTTGTAACGCACCACCATTTCAGGGCCATAAGTCGGCGTCACCTTCACGAGCGACGACAACGGCACCATCTCGCCATTCGCGTTGCGCGTCTTGAGCAGACCAATGTCTTCCGAACTCGAGCGGAATGGCGCATCCGCCTGCACCCGCACCTGATAGACACGGCCGAAACGGTTGAAGTCATTCACGTACAACGAGCCGAGATACACCTGCATCGTGCTGAAGACATCCGTGACGGATACACCCAGTTGCTTGGCCTTCACGCGGTCCAGGTCGACGTTCAACTGCGGCACGTTGATCTGATAGCTTGAGAACGTCGGGCCGAGTTCAGGCGCCTGTGAAGCGCGCTTGATAAAGGCCTGCGTAGCATCGTTCAACGCGGCATAACCCAATGCACCGCGATCTTCCAGTTGCAGCTTGAAACCGCCCAGCGTACCCAGTCCCAACACCGGCGGCGGCGGGAACACCGCTATAAACGAGCCCTTGATGGCCGCGTATTGCTGGTTCAACGAACCTGCGATAGCACCTGCTGAAAGTGCCTTGCCCTTACGTTCGTTAAATGGCTTGAGCGTTACGAACACAATGCCCGCGCTCGACGAATTCGTAAAACCGTTCACCGACAAGCCCGGAAACTCCACTGCGCTTTCCACGCCCGGCGTCTTCCGTGCAATGTCCGTCATCTGGCGGATCACCACCTCGGTGCGATCCAGCGAGGCGCCGTTAGGCAACTGCGCGAAGCTGATCAGATACTCCTTGTCCTGCGCCGGCACGAAACCGCCAGGCACGACCTTGCCCATCAGAACAGCGCCGCAAAGCAGCACGATATAGACGCCCATCATCAGCGCCTTGCGGTTGATCACACCCGTCACGCCCTTGCCGTACTTCTCGGAACCGCGCTTGAAGACCTTGTTGAACTGGCGGAAGAACCCGCCGAACACACGGTCCATGCCCCGCGTGAGCCAGTCTTTCGGCTCGTCGTGACCCTTCAGCAGCAACGCGGCAAGCGCCGGCGACAAGGTCAGCGAGTTGAACGCCGAGATCACCGTCGAGATCGCGATGGTCATCGCGAACTGCTTGTAGAACTGCCCTGTCAGCCCGGACATGAACGCGAGCGGCACGAACACCGCCGTCAGTGTCAGCGCGATAGCCACAATCGGCCCGCTCACTTCGCGCATGGCCTGATAGGTCGCTTCCCGCGCCGATAACCCTGCTTCGATATTGCGCTCGACGTTCTCCACCACCACGATCGCATCATCCACCACAATCCCGATTGCGAGCACCATCCCGAACAACGACAGCGCGTTGATCGAGAAGCCGAACGCAAGCAGCAGCGAGAACGTACCGATGATCGACACCGGCACCGCCAGCAGCGGAATGATCGACGCGCGCCACGTTTGCAGGAACACGATCACCACCAGCACGACGAGCGCGATAGCTTCGATCAACGTATGAATCACGGCCTCGATACTCGAACGCACGAACTGCGTCGGGTCATAGACGATCTGGTATTCGACGCCCGCCGGCATGTCTGCCTGCAGTTCCTTCATCGTCTTGCGTACTTCGTCGGAGATCTGCAGCGAGTTCGCGCCCGGCTGCTGGTTGATTGCCATCGCGACTGCCGTCTTGTTGTCGAGCAGCGAACGCAGGCCATATTCCGATGCCGCCAACTCAACGCGCGCCACGTCATGCAAGTGCGTGACCGCGCCATCGGGCGACGTCTTGAGCACGATGTCCCTGAACTCGGCCTCGGTCTGCAAGCGGCCCTGTGCGTTTACGTTCAGTTGCAGCGGGACGTTCGACAAGGTCGGTGATGCGCCGATCACACCGGCTGCCACCTGCACGTTCTGCTCGCGAATGGCATTCACCACGTCAGTCGCCGTCATGCCGCGTTGCGCGACCTTTTGCGGGTCGAGCCAGATGCGCATGGAGTAATCGCCGGAGCCCCACAGCTGAACTTGCCCCACGCCTTGAATCCGCTCGAGCCGGTCCTTCACGTTGATCAGCGCGTAGTTGCGCAGATACGTCATGTCGTAGCGGTTATTCGGCGAATTCAGGTGGACCACCATGGTGAGCGTCGGCGACGACTTGATGGTCGTCACGCCGAGCCGCGTAACATCTTCCGGCAGACGCGGCAACGCTTGCGACACGCGGTTCTGCACGAGTTGCTGTGCCTTGTCCGGGTCGGTGCCGAGCTTGAACGTCACCGTGATGTTCAGGTTGCCGTCGCTGTTCGCCTGCGATTGCATGTACAGCATGTCTTCCACGCCGTTGATCTGCTCTTCCAATGGCGATGCCACTGTTTCGGCGATCACCTTCGGATTCGCACCCGGATACTGCGCATGGACGACCACTGACGGCGGCACGACTTCCGGATACTCGGAGATCGGCAGCTTGAACATGGCGATGACGCCAGCCAGCAGGATGAGCACCGATAGCACGCCCGCGAAGATCGGGCGGTCGATGAAAAACTTGGAAATGTTCATGACGGTTTCTTTATTTGCATGAGAGGCTGCGCGTGCGCAGGCCGTGACTGGCCCTCAAGGGCAACCAGCCACGAACCGCGCACAACGAAGAGCCGCTGTTAAGCGTCTATAAAGCGCGTCTTATGAAGCGACTTTTGTTGCCGGCGACGCACTCGCCATTGCTACCGCATTGGCCTTGACGACATCGTTGGGACGCACGCGCTGCAGACCGTTCACCACGATCCGTTCGCCCGGCTGCAAGCCCTTCACGATGACGCGCAAGCCTTCGCTCTGCGTGCCGAGCGTCACTTCGCGATACTGCACGCGGTTGTCGGGGTCGACCACCATCACGAATTTCTTGTCCTGGTCGGTGCCGATAGCGGCATCGTCGATCAGTACTGCCGGATGCGGCGTGCCGCCGCCCACCTTGATGCGGGCGTAGAGACCCGGCACCAGCGAGCCATCGGCGTTATCGAATCGAGCGCGCACGCGGATGGTGCCCGACCCGGTGTCCAGCTGGTTATCCACCGACGCAACCTTGCCTTCGCGCGAGAAACCATCTTCGTTCGCGAGGCCGAGCGAGACCGGCACGCTTGCACGCGAGTCACGGCTCAGGTAACGCAAATACGTTTGTTCATCGACATCGAACGAGGCGTAGATCGGCGAGACCGAAACCAGCGTCGTCAGCAACGGCGCACTGGAACCTGTCGAAACAATGTTGCCCACCGTCATCTCGGCACGCGATACCCGGCCCGACACCGGTGCCACAATATGCGTATACGTCAGGTTGATCTTCGCCGTTTCGAGCGCCGCTTGCGCCGCCTTCAAATTCGCCGCAGCCTCATGCGCGGCGTTTTGCTTCTCGTCGTAATCGCGCTTGGCGATTGCGTTGTCCGTCAGCAAGCGCTCGGCACGCGCAGCGTCCGTCGTTGTATAACCGTTGCGCGCCTGAGCCGCCGCGAGTTGTGCGTTCGCGCGATCGACTTCCGCCACATACGGACGCGGGTCGATCGTGAAGAGCGGATCACCCTTCTTCACCAGCGCGCCATCGGCGAAATGCACCGCGACGATTGTTCCCGGCACGAGCGGACGGATCTCCACTTTATCGACCGCTTCCAGACGGCCCGAATAATTCTGGTAGTCGGTGATGGTCTTCGATACCACCGTCGCGACGTCGACTTCCATGGCGGGCGGCGTCGCCTTGACAGCCGCCTCGGCGCCGTTCACCGGAAGGTCACCGCGACCGAAACCGTGCATGGCCGTGAATGTTCCGATGCCGGCGACGACCAGCGCAGCGGCTAGCGCGACGGTAAGACGTTTGCGTGTGATGGACATGTGATGCTCCCAATAGTCGTTTAGATTTTTAAATTCTTAATGTGCTGCGAGCGCCGATGCCGCCCGGGCACGAAGCCGTTTCTTGAAGAACGCGACGACATCGGCAAGCGCGGACGGGTCCGCTACAAGGCCGTTATGCGATGCGTTGACATGCCGGGTGACTTCGGTCGGCACGCCCGCGGCGATCAGTTCACCCGCGTATTTCTCGGCTTCTATATGCAGCAGGTCATGCTGTGCGCTCGCAATCAACGCCGGTGGCAAGCCGGCCAGGCGTCGCGATTCAAGCGGCGCCGCATACGGATGGAGCCGCTGCGAAGCATTCGGCAGATACGCGCGATAACACTGCGCGCACTCGGCCATGCAGATGTCCGGCGAGAGCACCTTGTTTTCATCGGCCATGCGCGTCATGCTTGGATCGAGCAATGGTGCGAGCAGCGCTTGCGCCAGGATCACGATGTCGCCGCGATCCCGCGCGATTGCCGCCAGACAGGTGGCGAGATTGCCGCCTGCATCGTGCCCGGCCACCCCGATCCGGTTCGCATCCGCCCGTTGCGCACGAGCGTTCGCCACAGCCCACTGCGCCGCCCGATAGGCATCTTCGGGCGCGGCGGGAAATGGAAACGCAGGCGCCAGCGAATAGCCCACCGACACGACCCACGCGGCTGTATCCCGCGCAATGGTGGTGGCTGCAATGTCAGCGTCGTCCAGCGTGCCGCGTACAAAGCCGCCGCCATGAAAATAGAGCACGATCGGCAGAACGGTGCCGTCCGAGGCGGGGCGATAACTGCGCAAGGTAATGGGTTGCGCGTGTCCCGCGATTCGAACATCCTCTATACAGAGGCCCAGATCCAACGTCGATGCCATGGTTATTTTCAGCGCGTCCGCGCCATCCCACCCTAGTTGCGATGGACGAATTCTGAGGGCTACGTGATTTGAAATAAATGCCTATAATCCGGCAACACAATTCGGTCGCACTGAACAATCGCGATTGATACTGCCCATTCCTGTCTTAGCGGCGTCTTTATTCTTGGCGCCGCAAAGCATTGACGGTGAGAGAAAATGGACCGGCTACAAGCTATGCAGGTGTTTACAAGAGTCGTCGACACCAACAGTTTTTCGCGCGCAGCGGACACCATGGATATGCCGCGCGCCTCGGTGACCACGATTATTCAGAACCTCGAAGCGTTCCTTAACGTGCGTCTCCTGCAACGCACGACAAGGCGCCTGAATCTCACGCCCGACGGCGCTGCTTACTATGAGCGTTGCGTGCGTATTCTTGCGGACATAGAGGAAACGGAGAGCTCATTCGCCAATACAGGCAAGGGTCCGCGCGGCAAATTGCGGATCGATATGCCGGGGTCGATCGGCCGCATGATCGTCATGCCCCAATTGTGTGAATTCCATACTCGCTATCCGGATATCGAGTTGATGATCGGATTCGGCGACAAGCCAGTCGACCTGATTCAGGAAGGCGTGGATTGCGTCATTCGTGTTGGGACTCTACAGGATTCCAGTCTTGTTGCGCGGCGCATTGGCGTATTCCAGGGGCTGACCGCGGCTAGTCCCGACTATCTTGAGCTTCATGGCGTGCCGCACACCATTGAAGAACTGCAGCAGCATACGGCCGTCAATTATTTTTCAAGCCGCACTGGCCGCGTGATGGATATGGACTTTGTCGTCGATGGGAAATCCATTGATGTGAAGATGCGCGGAGTCATTGCCGTGAATGACGCCGAGGCTTATATCGCTTGTGGTGTTAAGGGCGTTGGGCTGGTTCAGGTGCCGCGTTTCATGGCCCTTCCGTTCTTGCGGACCGGCGAGCTCGTCGAGGTGCTGCCGCAATGGAAGCCGCTTCCTATGCCAATTTCGGTTGTTTATCCGCATAACCGGCATTTGTCGCCTAAGGTGCGGGTGTTTGTCGACTGGGCTGCTGAATTGTTTGAGCGCTGCCCGCTGCTTTCCGGTCAGGAGGATGCGGAGGAGCGGTGCTTGCCGACGGCCACGCCCAAATCATTAGTCGTCAAGCGTGGGACGCCGGATGTTGCCGGCACCGCCGAAGTGGTGGTTTAAGGGTTTTTTATGGCCGGGGGCATTGCGTTGCGCCCCTGGCTTCTCGACTAGTTTTCAGCTCCAAGCATCCCGCCTAAGTCTTTTCGACCATCTTCACGGTAAGGGCTTAAGTCCCTTCTGCTCATACTGCCTTTGTCCGAAAAGCCTTTGCAGTAAGGCTTTTTGCGATTGTTCAAGTTCCGCGATTAATCAATTCGCCTGAGCGTCATTTATCCCGCGTCTCTAGTTGATTACATTGCGTCCTGTCGCAGTGCGGTGCATTGATTAGCCGCCTCACTGCCCCGAGCATGTATCCGATGGCATTGATTTCGTTCGACGCTATCGCATGAACCGACAGGAGCACCACATGAAAACTGTTATTGCAGCGCTCTCGCTTTCCGCAGTATCTGCCGTCGTCGCTACGACCGCTTTCGCCGATGGCGGCATTGGTCGCGCGGGGACCTATCAAATGTCGACGGGTGCTCAGAGCACCATGACGCGCGCCCAGGTCCGCGCCGAGCTTGCTGCGTCATATGCTAACGGGACACTGCCCGCGCTGAATCGGAATACGTATCCGGATCGCAGCATGGCAGGCAATGCCATTGCCGCTCAGAACGAGCAACGCGCCCGTGATGCAGCTTTGGCGGAGCAACGCAATCGTTCGATTGTGGAGTTTGCGAATGGGTCGGTCACGCAAAGCGGTAAGGTCGACGTTCAGTAATTCAGGAGCCCATCATGGATGATTTAGCACCGCTTGAAAGTTTTTCTGCGCTCGATGATTGGACGGGGGCGGTGCCGGAGTGGCAGCCGTTCAGACCTGCACGTGAATCGCGCGCAGCGGACGAGGTTAAGTTGGCTCGCGCTGGTGGACAGGGTTTGGGTTCTGGCGAGTTTTAAGGTAGCGAGAGCAGGGTTGGGCGGGCTTGGGCGGAGTGCTACCGGCGGCGGTCGGGGCCAATGTTGGGTTGCTGCTGCGTACGTTAGCGCGGGTTCAATATTGGCTATATTTTTCATCACTATTAGCCACTGTCCGTGGCGGGACTTCATTTCTATGTCCGTGGCACTGGGTTGATGCCGGGTTGCTGCTGCTTGCGTTAGTTCGGGTTTAATGTTGGCTAAATTTTTTATCACTATTAGCCACTGTCCGTGGCGGGACTTCATTTCTTTGTCCAACGGCGACAAAGAAACGAAGCAAAGAAAACGCCTTTCCACAATCTGTATTAAGTGTCCCCAGCGTGCAGACCACTGCTTTTGGTTCCCGCGTAGTACGGTGCTCGCAAAACCACGGACACTTGAAACCCTCCTTCTCGCGAATCCTGACATCCCCACGCTTCGCCACCAGTGTTCTCGGGCAAGTTCGCTGCGCCAACGAAACGGTATGGCCTCGCCCCTCTCCCTCTTGAGGTTGACCGAGTTATTCGGCGCGTAGTAATTCAGGCGCGATTGTTCGCGACTGGCGCGGACCGTTCCACTATTTTTTCTGGTGTGCTGGCACCCAAACATATTGCGCGTTAAGCGCGCCGCTCACCAAATGGTCGCGCGGATCACGCAGTTCACCAATCACAAATACAGGTCCGGCCGTACAAGTTCGTAGGTCCTCCGAACTTGCCCGAGAGCACTCGTGGCGAAGCGTGGGGATGTCAGGATTCGCGAGAAGGAGGGTTTCAACGAAGCGTCGCTCTAGCGAGCACCGTTCTACGCGGGAACCAAAAGCAGTGGTCTGCACGCTGGGGACACTTAATACAGATTGTGGAGAGGCGTTTTCTTTGCTTCGTTTCTTTGTCGCCGTTGGACAAAGAAATGAAGTGCCGCCACGCACAGTGGCTAATAGTGATAAAAAATATAGCCAATATACAACCCGCGCTAACGTACGCAGCAGCAACCCGGCACCAACCCCGACCACCGAGCACGACGAGCCCCGCGCCCCTAAACTCCGCCCGAGTGCGAACGAAAATACCCTGGCCTACGCAGCACCTCCCCCGCGACCACCCCCTAGCGCCAGCGCCTACCCACAGGCTCCCACCTCCCCACACGCAGTACAAAAGTCACAACCGTCCTTGCGAATCATCGCGTTAGCCCCGCAAGTCGGGCACTTACGCCCTGGGATTGGCAGTAAAGCATGCGGATTGGCCGCATCAGCATTGTCCTCCACCACGCCAGCGATGTCGTCATCACCAGCCGCAGAAAACCCCTCCGCCCCCGCGGCCCGGGCACTCTCATAACGCCGCTGCGCAAGCACGCGCGACGGAACCTGCCCGCCCTCGATATCGAGAAACCCTCGCCGATGCAAAATCTGCTGGATCGCGTAAGCCAAGCGCCGCGACTTCCGAATCGTGCCAGCGCGGTGCCCTGTGCCCATCCAGACGCTCGACGTCGCCCAGCCGCACCTGCCCGCGATCCCACGACACCTTGCGCATATCCTGCAGATTGCGCGCGACAAAACCACCTCGCGCAGCAAGCGACAACGACCGCATGGTCGCCGTGATCCACTGCTGCGATTCGTCGCGCTGACCGGTCGGAATGAAGAACTCGATAGGCCGCTCGATGGTGACATCTTCACCGCCAAGCCGCCCCGTGATCTCCATGAACGACACCGCCACGTAAAGCGACTTCTTGCCGGCTTGCGTGAGGTACTCCACCTTCTCGATGATCGCCGGCAATTCGCCGCGCGGACGATGATCGATGGCAATGCGCAACGGATCCAGCTGCACCTCAGCGTCGGCTGCGTCCGACGGATCGGATGCAACGATCGCGGGCGTCTCGGGCGTGACCGACAGCACCGCGCCAAGCGTTTCGTTCGGCCGGTAAGTGGCAAGCCCTTTCAGGCCGCGGCGCCAGGCATCGAAGTAGAGATCCTTGAACGCATCGAAGGGATAATCGGCCGGCACATTGACCGTCTTCGAGATCGATGTATCGACGAACGGCTGCACCGCCGCCATCATCTCCAGATGATCGTGCGCGGACATGTCGAGCGCGCTCACGAAATAGTCCGGCAGCGCCTTCACATCGCCGCCCAGTTCGCGATACAGCCGGTACGCATGATCCTCCACCGCGAACGATTGCCGGCTGCCGTCGGCCATGCGCTTGGTGCGCTGATAAGTCCACGAGAACGCGGGTTCGATACCGTTCGACGCATTGTCCGCGAACGCAAGGCTCACGGTGCCGGTCGGCGCAATGGAAAGCAGGTGGCTGTTGCGGATGCCGTCGCGATGAATCTCCGCCTTGATGTCATCGGGCAGGCGCGACGCAAAAGTGCCTGTTTCAAGGTACTTTTCTGCATCGAAGAGCGGGAACGCGCCGCGCTCGCGCGCCAGTTCCACCGACGCGCGATACGCCTCGTCGCGCATCGTCCGCGCCACGCGCGTCGCGAAGTCGCGGCCTTCCTGCGAGTTGTAGCGCACGCCGAGCATGACGAGCGTATCGCCGAGGCCGGTAAAACCTACGCCGATGCGCCGCTTCGCCTGCGCTTCCCGCTCCTGCTCGGGCAGCGGCCAGAGCGTGACGTCGAGCACATCGTCGAGAAAACGAACCTGCGTGCGCGTGCTCCTCGGCAAGTCCATCCCAGTCGAATACCGGCGTGCCGCCATGGCGCTGCGCGAACGGTTCGCGCACGAATCGCGTCAGATTCAACGGCCCGAGATTGCAGCATCCATAGGCAGGCAACGGTTGCTCGCCGCAGGGATTCGTCGCGCGAATGGTCTCGACGGCGCGCAGATTGTTGTCGTCGTTCATGCGCGACATGAACACCACGCCCGGCTCCGCGACGTCATAGGTCGAGCGCATGATCGTGTCCCACACTTCCCGCGCCTGCACTTCGCGATAAACCCACAGGCCGTCGTCACGCTGATGCGCATCGGCCGATGCCTTGAACGCGGGCGAAGGCTCGGCGCGATGCACGAGTTGCCACGACGGTGTCGTCGGCCACGGCCTGCATGAACTCGTCGGTCACCGCGACCGATACATTGAAGTTGTTCCAGCGCCCTTTCACATGCTTGGCCGCAATGAATTCAAGCAGGTCGGGATGCGAGCAGTCGAGAATGCCCATCTGCGCGCCGCGCCGCGAGCCCGCGCTTTCGACGGTCCTGCACGACGCGTCGAAGACGTCCATGTAACTGCACGGACCCGACGCCGACGATCCGGTGGAATGCACGCGCGCGCCCTTCGGACGGATCGCGGAAAAGTTGTAACCCACGCCGCCGCCGCGCCGCATGGTTTCGGCTGCCTGCAGCAGCGCGACGTAGATGCCCGGCAAGCCGTTCTCGTCGACGCCCTGGATGGCGTCGCCGACCGGCTGCACGAAGCAGTTGATGAGCGTTGCCTGGATGCCCGTGCCCGCCGCGCTCATGATGCGCCCGGCGCCCAGCGCGCCGCGCTGGAAATTCTCGAAAAATTCGGTCTCGACCTGGTCGCGCCGCGCCTCGGGTTCCGCGAGCGCCACGCCTCGCGCGACCCGCCGGTAAATATCTTCGATGCGCGTTTCATCACCCTTCGCGTACTTTTCCAGCATTACGTCGATGGAAAACTGCTGCGGTGAAACGGTGATCTTCAAGTCGTCTTCAGCCATGTTCGGTCCTTGTCCTGGTGCTTGTGGTCCAGCGGATTGCTGCGTTGCATCGCAGTGGCCGGAAGCGCCCCTCGCCGGTCGCGCCTGCCTCCAAGTTTTACACCTTTCGGAGTAGTCCCGCCGGAGGAGCGACATGGAGTCGCGCCCTCCCAACGGCGAATGGGCGGCACGGCGCGCAGTCCCTAATCTTGCAGTCGATTCCCCACTAAACGCAAACTCAATCGACAGGCAAGCACCATGACTGCCGCACGCAAATCCCAAGCCAGCCAGCCGTCCACGACGCATCGACCGCCGACCCGCGCGCCTGGCGCGTGCTGTGGTCGAGCACCTTCGCTTTCACCATCTGCTTCGCGATCTGGATGATGTTCGCGATTCTCGGCATTCCGCTGAAGACCCAGCTCGGTCTCTCCGATACCGAATTCGGCCTGATCGCGGCAACGCCCGGTTCTGTCGGGCTCGCTTGCCCGCGTCCCGCTCGGCATCTGCACTGACCGCTTCGGCGGACGCATCGTCTTTTTCCTGACGATGCTCGCCACCGTCATCCCGATCTGGATGCTCACCTACGCCACGCAGTTCTGGCAATTCATCGCGCTGGGGCTGCTTGTCGGCCTCGCCGGCGCCAGCTTTTCGGTCGGCACGCCGTATGTGGCGCGCTGGTTTCCGAAGGACCGCCAAGGCCTCGCGATGGGCATCTTCGGTGCCGGCAACTCGGGTGCCGCGCTGACCAAATTCGTCGCACCGGTGTTGATCGTGACAGCCGGCACGTGGATGATCGTGCCGAAGGTCTATGCCATCGCCATGCTCGTCACGGCCATTCTCTTCTGGATGACATCGGCAACCAATCCCGCCCATCGCATTGCCAATCCGCCGAGCTTCGCGAGCCAGTTGCGCGTGATGAAAGACCGCCGCGCATGGCGCTATTCGCAGTATTACTCGGTCGTGTTCGGGGGTATGTCGGGCTGGCGCTGTGGCTGCCGCATTACTACGTCAATCACTACGGATTCCATATTGAACAAGCCGCGCTGCTGGCTGCGTGCTTCTCGCTGCCGGGCGGCGTACTGCGTGCGGTCGGCGGATGGCTGTCCGATCGTTACGGCGCGAAGAAAACAACCTGGGTCGTGATGTGGACCGTGCTCACGTGCTTCTTCTTTCTAAGCTATCCCGACACCGGCTTGATCGTGCAGTCGAGCTCACGGCCCGCTCGCGCTTCAACATCGCTCTCTCGCCCACGGTGTTCACGGTCTTGATGTTCACCGTCGGCATTGCGATGGCGATCGGCAAGGCGTCCGTCTTCAAGTTCGTCTCCGATGAATACACCGGCAACATCGGCGCGGTATCCGGCGTGGTCGGTCTCGCGGGCGGCCTGGCCGGTTTCGCGCTGCCCATTCTGTTCGGGCTGCTCGCCGACCTGACGGGCGTGAGCAGCACCTGTTTCATGCTGCTTTTCGGCGCCACGGCAGTCAGCCTCATCTGGATGCATTTCTCTTTCCGCACGCATGGCGCTGCTGCCTTGCCGCGCGCATCCGTCTAACTCCAACCCATAAAAACATGTCCGAACTATCTGCTCAAAAACTGGGAGCCGGAAGATCCGGCATTCTGGAAAACACGCGGCGCCGCGATTGCCAATCGCAACCTGTGGATCTCGATCCCGGCGCTGATGCTCGCCTTCTCCGTGTGGTCGTTATGGAGTGTCGTCGTCGTGAATCTCGACAAAGGCGGCTTCCACTTCACGAAAAACCAGTTGTTCTGGCTGACCGCATTGCCCGCGCTTTCGGGCGCCACGCTACGGATCTTCTATTCGTTTCTCGTGCCCATTTTCGGCGGCCGGCGCTTCACTGCCGTCTCCACGGCAACGCTGCTGATTCCCGCACTCGGCATGGGCTTCGCATTGCGCGATCCATCGACGGGCTATTCCACCTTGCTCGTGCTCGCTTTGCTGTGCGGCTTCGGCGGCGCGAACTTCAGTTCATCGATGGCGAATATCAGCTTCTTTTTTCCCAAAGCACGCAAGGGACTCGCGACCGGATTGAATGCGGGCATCGGCAACCTGGGTGTGTCGCTGGTGCAGTTCGTCACGCCTATCGTGATTGCCACGGCCGCGTTCGCTTCGTTCGCAGGCGATGGCCAGACGTTCGCCGCCAACGGCGTTGAACGCGGTATCTGGCTGCAGAACGCGGGCTTCATCTGGGTGCCGTTTATCGTGGCGGCATCGGTGGCGGCGTGGTTCGGCATGAACGATATTGCCGATGCGAAAGCATCGTTCGCCGAACAAGCCGTGATCTTCAAGCGCAAGCACAACTGGCTGATGTGCTGGCTTTATATCGGCACGTTCGGTTCGTTCATCGGCTTCTCTGCAGGCTTTGCGCTGCTGACCAAAGCGCAATTCCCTTCGATCAACCCTACCGCCTATGCGTTCCTCGGCCCGCTCGCAGGCGCGCTGACGCGTCCGCTCGGCGGCTGGATCTCCGACCACCTCGGCGGCGCCCGCGTGACGCTGTGGACCTTCATCGGCATGATCGCGGCCGTGTTCGGCGTGATCTCGTTCATGCCGGACGCGGGCTCGTTGGGCAACTCATTAGGTAACTCATCCGGCAACTTCGCCGGCTTTCTCGCGATGTTCATCGTGCTGTTCATGCTGACCGGGATCGGCAACGGTTCGACCTTCCGCATGATCCCGGTGATCTTCATGACCGAGCATCAGCGCCGCGCCAACGGGCTCGACGCCGCCGCCCAACGCCAGGCACTGCACAACGCCGGCAAGGAATCCGCCGCCGTGCTCGGGCTTCTCCGCTGCTATCGGCGCGTATGGCGGCTTCTTCATCCCGAAGACCTTCGGCACCGCGCTCGACATGACCGGCTCCGCCATTCCCGCGCTGTATGTATTCATCGCGTTCTACGTGACGTGCGTCGCCATCACGTGGTTCTGCTACGCACGCCGCAACGCGAGCATGCCTTGCTGACGCGCCCTATTCGACCTACCGCACAGGACAAAACAATGAGTCATTTTCTGGATCGCCTGAAGTTCGTCAAGCGCACGCAGTCGACGTTTTCGAACGGACACGGTGCGGTTGTCAACGAAGACCGCAAGTGGGAAGACGGTTATAGAAACCGTTGGCAACACGACAAGATCGTGCGTTCCACGCATGGCGTGAACTGCACGGGTTCGTGCTCGTGGAAGGTGTATGTGAAGAACGGGCTGATCGTCTGGGAGACGCAGCAGACCGACTATCCGCGCACGCGTGCCGACCTGCCCAACCACGAACCGCGCGGCTGTCCGCGTGGCGCATCGTATAGCTGGTACGTGTATTCCGCGCAGCGCGTGAAGTACCCGATGATCCGCGGCCGCCTGATGGAGATGTGGCGCGAAGCGCGCAAGAGCCTCGATCCGGTCGCGGCGTGGGCATCGATCAGTCAGGACCCCGTCAAGGCCAAACGCTACAAGAGCGTGCGCGGACTCGGCGGCTTCGTGCGCGCCGACTGGAACACGGCTAACGAAATGATCGCGGCGGCCAACGCGTTCACCATCGGCAAGTTCGGACCGGATCGCGTGATCGGCTTCTCGCCGATTCCCGCGATGTCGATGGTGTCGTACGCCGCCGGCTCGCGTTACCTGAGCCTGATCGGCGGCGTGTGCCTCTCGTTCTATGACTGGTACTGCGATCTGCCGCCCGCCTCGCCGCAAGTCTGGGGCGAGCAAACCGACGTGCCGGAATCGGCCGACTGGTACAACTCCACCTACCTGATGGTGTGGGGATCGAACATTCCTCAAACCCGCACGCCCGATGCGCACTTCTATACGGAAGTGCGCTACAAGGGCACGAAGACCGTCGCGGTATCGTCGGATTTCGGCGAGATGGTCAAGTTCGGCGACATCTGGCTGGCGCCGAAGCAAGGCACCGACGCCGCGCTCGCAATGGCGATGGGCCACGTCGTGCTCAAGGAATTCCACGCGGCGAATGCGTCGAACAAGTCCGCGTATTTCCGCGACTACATCAAGCAATACACCGACATGCCCATGCTCGTGCTGCTGCGCGACAACGACGGCATGCTCGTTCCCGATCACTTCCTGCGCGCATCGCATCTCGCCGATAACCTCGACGAAGCCAACAACGCGCAGTGGAAGACGCTCGTGATCGACGCCGACAGCGGCGAGATCGTCGCGCCGAACGGCACGATCGGGTTTCGCTGGAACGAAGCCGCGCATAACGACGGCCAGAAGGTCGGCCGCTGGAATCTCGAACTGAAGGACGGCGGCAGCGGACGCGCAATCGACCCGCGCGTCTCGCTTGATCGATGCAACGCGCACGACGAAGTCGTCGCCGTCGGCTTCCCCTACTTCGGCAGCGAGCACGACGCGTTGCTTGAACGTCGCGTGCCCGCACGACGCGTCACGCTCGCGGACGGCACGAGCGCGCTGGTCGCAACCGTGTTCGACTTGCAGATGGCGAACTACGGCGTGGACCAGGGACTCGGCGGCCCGAACGTTGCGCACAGCTACGACGACGACGTTCCCTACACGCCCGCATGGCAGGAAAAGCACACCACGGTCCCGCGCAATCTCGTGATCCAGGTGGCGCGCGAGTTCGCCACGAACGCCCATCAGACCGCAGGGCAAGAGCATGGTGATCGTGGGCGCGGCGCTCAATCACTGGTACCACAACGACATGATTTATCGCGGCATCATCAACTTGCTGATGATGTGCGGTTGCGTGGGTAAAAGCGGCGGCGGCTGGGCGCATTACGTCGGCCAGGAAAAGCTGCGGCCGCAATTCGGCTGGGCGCCGCTCGCGTTCGCGCTCGACTGGTCGAAGCCGCCGCGCCAGATGAACGGCACCTCGTTCTTCTACAACCACACGAGCCAGTGGCGTCACGAAAAAGTCGCGCTGGGTGAAGTGCTTGCGCCGACCGCCAACAAGGCGAACTATTCGAACCTCGCCATGCTCGACCTGAACGCGAAGTCCGAACGCATGGGCTGGTTGCCGAGCGCGCCGCAACTCGGCGCGAATCCGCTCGATCTCACCGATGACGCGGCGCGCGCCGGCATGAAGCCGATCGACTACGTGGTGGACCGGCTGAAGTCGGGCGCGCTTGCAATTCTCCTGCGACGACCCCGACAACCCCGTCAACTTCCCGCGCAACATGTTCGTCTGGCGCTCGAATATCCTGGGCAGTTCGGGCAAGGGCCACGAGTATTTCCTGAAGTATTTGCTCGGCACGCAGAACGCCCTCTTCTCCGACGAAAACGACGCCATCATGCCGGGTCAAGTGCATGTGCGCGAAGCGGCGGAAGGCAAGCTCGACCTGCTGACCGTGCTCGACTTCCGCATGAGCACGACCTGCCTCTATGGCGATATCGTGCTGCCGACCGCAACGTGGTACGAGAAAGACGACCTGAATACGTCGGACATGCATCCGTTCATTCACCCGTTGTCGGAAGCCGTGCAACCGTTGTGGGAAAGCAAGAGCGACTGGGAAATCTACGAGGGCATTGCGGAGAAGTTCGCGGAGATCGGCGGAGAGCACCTCGGCACGCGCACCGATCTGGTCTGCACGCCGCTCATGCACGACACCCCCGGCGAACTCGGCCAGCCGTTCGAACCGAAGGACTGGCGCGCCGGCGAATGCGAGCTGATTCCCGGCAAGACCGCACCGTCCATGACAGTCGTCGAACGCAACTATAAGGACGTGTATCGCAAGTTCACTTCGGTGGGTCCTTTGCTCGACACGCAAGGCAACGGCGGCAAAGGCATCAACTGGAACAGCGCGCACGAAGTGGGTGAACTCGCGCACATCACGCGCACCGTCACCGAGCCGGGCGTAAGCCACGGACGACCGCGGCTTGACAGTGCTATCGACGCCGCCGAGATGATCCTCACGTTCGCACCCGAGACCAACGGGCACGTCGCGGTGAAGGCGTGGGAGGCGTTGTCGAAGATCACAGGACGCGAACACGCGCATCTCGCAGCGGGCCGCGAGCACGACAAGATCCGTTTCCGCGATGTCCAGGCGCAGCCGCGCAAGATCATCTCGGCGCCGACCTGGTCCGGGCTCGAATCCGAAGAAGTGAGCTACAACGCGGGCTATACGAACGTGCACGAACTGATCCCATGGCGCACCCTGACCGGCCGCCAGCAGTTCTATCAGGATCACCGCTGGATGCTGGATTTCGGCGAGGGCTCGTGCGTGTATCGCCCGGCTATCGATACGAAGACGGTGACCGCAATGCTCGGCGCGAAGCCGAATGGCGAGCATGAACTCGTGCTCAACTGGATCACGCCGCACCAGAAATGGGGCATTCACTCCACGTACACGGACAACCTGCGCATGCTGACGCTCTCGCGCGGCGGACCGCACGTGTGGGTCTCGGAGGCGGAAGCCAAAGAGGCCGGACTCGTCGATAACGACTGGGTAGAAGTGTTCAACGTGAACGGCACGCTGACCGCCCGCGTGGTGGTGAGCCAGCGCGTGCCGCGCGGCATGTGCCTGATGTATCACGCGCAGGAAAAAATCGTCAACGTGCCGGGCGCGGAAACAAGCGGCATGCGCGGCGGCATTCACAACTCGGTCACGCGCACGGTGCTCAAGCCGACGCACATGATCGGCGGTTACGCGCAGCAAGCCTACGGCTTCAACTATTACGGCACCGTGGGATCGAATCGCGACGAGTACGTGATCGTACGCAAGATGAAAAAAGTAGCGTGGCTCGAAGGCCCGCTCAACGAAAGCGAAGGAGCGGCATCATGAAAATCCGTGCGCAAGTCGCCATGGTTTTGAACCTGGACAAATGCATCGGCTGCCATACCTGCTCCGTGACGTGCAAGAACGTGTGGACTTCACGCGATGGCGTGGAGTACGCGTGGTTCAACAACGTGGAGACGAAACCGGGTATCGGTTATCCGAAGGAATGGCAGAACCAGAAGAAGTGGCGAGGCGGCTGGACCCGCGACGCGAACGGTAAGCTGCACCCGCGTCAGGGCGGCAAGCTGAAGGTGCTCGCGAACCTGTTCGCAAACCCGAACCTGCCCGCTATCGACGACTACTACGAACCCTTCACCTTCGACTACGAGCACTTGCAAAAGGCGCGCCTGTCCGAGACGCCGCCTACCGCGCGGCCCGTTTCCGTCATCACGGGCAAGAAGATGGAGAAGATCGTATGGGGTCCGAACTGGGAAGACGATCTCGGCGGCGAGTTCTCCTCTCGCGGCCGCGACGCGTTGTTCGAGAACGTGCAGAAAGAGATGTACTCGACCTTCGAGAACACCTTCATGATGTATCTGCCCCGCCTGTGCGAGCACTGCCTGAACCCGGCGTGCGTGGCGTCGTGCCCGTCCGGCTCCGTGTACAAGCGCGAAGACGACGGCATCGTGCTCGTCGATCAGGACAAGTGCCGCGGCTGGCGCATGTGCATCTCCGGTTGCCCGTACAAGAAGATCTACTTCAACTGGAAGAGCGGCAAGGCGGAGAAATGCATCTTCTGTTATCCGCGTCTTGAAGCCGGTCAGCCGACCGTCTGCTCGGAGACCTGCGTCGGGCGTATCCGCTATCTCGGCGTGCTGCTCTACGACGCCGACAAGATTGGCGAGGCCGCATCGGTTGAAAGCGAACAGGACCTGTACCAGTCGCAACTGGACGTGTTCCTCGATCCGCACGATCCCGCCGTGCAAGCGGAAGCGCTCGCTCAAGGCATCACGCAAAACTGGCTCGATGCCGCGCGCAAATCGCCCGTCTACAAGATGGCGGTGGAATGGAAGGTCGCGTTCCCGCTGCATCCTGAATACCGGACTTTGCCGATGGTCTGGTACATCCCCCCGCTTTCTCCGATTCAATCCGCCGCCGACGCGGGTCATATCGGCATGGACGGCATCATTCCGGACGTTAAGAGCCTGCGCATTCCGGTGAAGTATCTGGCGAACCTGCTGACCGCCGGCGATGAAGCGCCGGTTACGTCGGCGCTGGAGCGCATGCTCGCCATGCGCGCATTCAAGCGTGCCGAAGTCGTGCATGGCCGCGCCGAGCCGGAACTGCTCGACGGCCTGAAGCTCACGCCGGCGCAGGTGGAAGACATGTACCAGACCATGGCTATCGCCAACTACGAGGATCGGTTCGTGGTGCCGTCGTCGCATAAGGAACTGGTGGAAGACAGCTTTAACGACAAAGGCAGTTGCGGCTTTACGTTCGGCAATGGCTGCTCGGGCGGGGTATCGGAGGGATCATTGTTTGGGAAGAAACCGCAAGGCAGCGTCGTATTCGCCGACATGCCCAAGTCACGCAAGAAACCGGAGGCCGCATCGTGAACGAGCTATCTGTCTACACCTTGCTCGCGACCTTGCTCGACTATCCGGAGCCGGAATTGCTTGCCGCGATGAGCGAGATTGAAGAAGCGCTCGAGAGCTTCCCGGAGGCGGCGCAAACGCCGCTGCAGCCGTTGCTGACGCTGCTCAATTCTTATCCCCTGATTGAACTGCAAGAGAACTACGTCGCCACGTTCGACCGCAATCCCGCGCACTCGCTGCATCTGTTCGAACACGTTCACGGCGAAAGCCGCGACCGTGGGCAGGCGATGGTGGATCTGCTGGATGAATATCGCCGGCACGGGCTCGAGATGGCGACCAACGAACTGCCTGATCACGTGCCGCTGTTCCTGGAAGTCCTGGGCAACATCGGGGCAACGGAAGCACGCACGCTGCTCGACGAAGCCATTCACGTTCTCGCCGCGCTTGGCGATCGTCTAGCTCGCGACGAAAGCCCGTACGCGGGCGTGTTTACCGTATTGCGATCGATGACCGATGTCGTGCCGCAAGCCGCCGAGGTGCCGCCTATTCGCGACATGGACGAAGCGCTCGAACGCTTCGGTCCGGGCGCGGACGGGGTCGAACCGCTGCTTGCGCCATCCACGTCCACACCGCTCGCCCAGCCGATGCACTTCCATCCGCGACCGCCGGCCACGGCCAACTGAGTTCTAGGGACCACGCTCATGCTCAATACCTTCTTGTTCGGCATTTATCCGTACATCGCGGCGGCCGTTTTTCTGTTCGGCAGCCTTGCGCGCTTCGAGCGCGAGCAGTACACATGGAAAGCCGACAGCTCCCAGATGCTTCATCGCGGCAATCTGCGGTTTGGCAGCATTCTGTTTCACATCGGCATTCTCGGGCTCTTCTTCGGACATCTCGCCGGCCTGCTCACGCCAGTTGCGGTATGGGACTGGCTCGGTGTCGATCACGGCACGAAGCAGGCAGTCGCGATGATCGCGGGGGGCATCATGGGATGGCTGTGTCTCTCGGGTCTGCTCATCCTGATTCATCGACGCATGAGCAGTGCGCGTATTTCAGCGGTGACCCGTACCGGTGACAAGGTGCTGTTGCTGTGGATACTCGTTACACTGCTGCTCGGCTTGACGACGATCGGCGAATCATCGGCGCACATGGACGGCCACATGATGGTGCGACTCATGACGTGGGCGCAGCACGTAGTCACGTTTCGCGGCGACGCCGCGCAGTTCGTCATGGACGCCCCGCTCGTGTTCCGTCTGCATCTGTTCATGGGCATGACGCTGTTCGTGATCTTTCCGTTCACGCGCCTTGTTCACGTATGGAGCGGCTTCGCTTCCGTCACGTACCTGAGCCGCGCATGGCAACTCGTGCGTCCTCGCTAACCCGTTGAAAGGAGAACATCATGGCGGTAATAGTCAACGGCGTTGAGCTCGCCGACGCAGACGTGGAACGTGAATTGTCCGCGCATGAAGACGCGCCCGATCCTCATCAGGCAGCACTGACGGCGGCCGTGCTGCGCCGCGTCCTGCTCGATGAAGCCGCGCATCTGCACCTGGCCTCGGACAAAAGCGACGAGCTCATGATTGAAGCGTTGCTCGATCATCAGCTCAATGAGGCGCTCGCCCCCACGCACGAAGAATGCGAGCGCCACTATCTGGCGAATCTGGAGCGCTGGCGGGTGAACGAAAGGGCGCGGGTCAGCCATATCCTGTTTCAGGTCACCGAGCGCGTGGATCTCGCGGCATTGCGCGAGCGCGCACAGCAGACGCTCGATGACCTGCTCGCTGCCGATGACCTCGAACTGCGCTTCGTCCACTTTGCGCGCACGCTGTCGAATTGCCCTTCAGGTGTCGATGGCGGCGCGCTCGGCGAAATCGGCCGCGGCGATACCGTGGCAGAATTCGAGCGCGCGGTATTTTCAGCAGCCGCCAACACGCTTTGCCCTACGCTCGTGGAAACGAAGTTCGGCTTTCACATCGTCCGGATTCACGAGAAGTCACCGGGCAAGGTGTTGCCATTCGAGCAGGTTGAACGGCGCATTCGCGACGCGATGTCGCAGGCGCTGCGCGATCTCGCCGAGCGGCGCTACGTAACAGAAGCAGTCGCTCGCGCTGACATCAAAGGATGGAAAAACGGAGTAGCGATATGACGGAAGCCGCGGCAAAGCTGCGTATCTTCGGGATCTGCGGGCGCTCGGGACAAGGCAAGACGACCTTGATCGAAGCGCTTCTGCCCTGGTTTCACGCTCGCGGCTGGGTGGTGAACGTGGTGAAGCACAGCCATCATTCAATCGAACTCGAACCGCCGGGCAAGGACAGCGCGCGTTATCGCGCGGCGGGCGCGGGCGAAGTACTGATTGCTTCGCCTTATAGATACGCCATTGTGCGAGAGCTGCATGACGCGCCTGAACCGCCGTTGGCGGATCTCGTCGCGCGGCTCACGCCTTCCGACCTGACGCTGGTCGAGGGGTTCACACGCGAAGCGTTACCGCGTCTGGAAGTCGTGCGTCCCGATGCCGGTCGAGATCCGCTGTACAAAACCGACGCCGCGATCCTCGCCATTGCCACCGACAACGCCCCGCGTCTTCATGACGCACCCGCTATTCCCGTCCTGCCACTGGCGGACATTCACGGGATTGGCGAGTTCATATGTAAAACAGTCGGACTCTCGCTTACATCCGGCCGCACGCCGGATAATTAGCGCCCTTTGCTTTCCGGGCGCGCCAAGCACGCAGTTCCATGTCCCACCTTCTGCTTCACCCCGCATCACTCGCCACACCGTTTCGATACCGGCTATCCACGCGCATTGTCACGCTGTCCGGCGTTGCGCTCGCCTTGGTCCTCTCGATGATCGTGGGCACGCTCTGGCTTTCCTGGCAACTCGAAGGCGCGGGCGCTGCAATCAACGACGCAGGCAGCCTGCGCATGCGGGCGGGCAACGTTGCCATCCAGCTCAACGAAGCGCGCGCCGGACGTCAATCCGATGTGGCGTCGCAGAGCGCCCTGCTCGACCTCACGCTCGCTCATCTGAAACATGGCGATCCCGACCGCCCGCTCTTCCTTCCCGAAACTCCCGCTATTCGCGCGCAGTTCGACGCCGTATCCCGGATCTGGCACGACTCGCTCACGCGGGCGATCACACACGACTCATCAGCTCCCGCCACTACCCCGTCGCTCTATCTCGCGCGCCTGCCCGGCTTCGTTGAACAAGCCGATGCGCTCGTGCGCATGATCGAACATGAAAACGCGCGCAAGACCGCTTGGCTGCGGCGCTCGCAAATCGCGCTTGCCGCGCTCGCGTGCATTGGCACGATGGCGATCATGTACCTGCTTTACGCGTGGTTCGTCATGCCGGTGCGACGCCTCGAACGCGGCCTGTCCCGTATCGAACAACGCGAATTCAGTGCCCGCCTGCAAGTCGCGTCGCGCGACGAATTCGGTCATCTCGCGCAGGGTTTCAACCGCATGGCGAGCGAGCTTCAGAGCTTGTACCGGGACCTGGCGCTTCGCGTCACCCACAAGACCGCGCAACTGGCAGCACGTAATAGCGAGCTGGTCGCGCTCTACGAGATGACCGCGTTCCTGCACGGCGCGCACGACGTGGAAGTGCTATGCCGGGGTTTTCTTGCACGCGTCATGCGTCAATTCGATGCCGATGCCGGCACGGTCCGCGTCCTGGCGCAAGACGGCGACAATCTGCATGTAGTCGTGTCCGAAGGCTTGCCCGATCAACTGTTGAACGCCGAACGCTGCATGCCCGCTCGCGAATGCGTATGCGGCGCGGTGGCCACGAGCGGCCTCGCTGTCATACGGGATTTGCGCACGGGGCCGGCGGCTGACAATGCGCCCGCGACCGGTTGCGGCAAGGCGGGATTCAATTCGGTCGCCGCGTTCGGCATCGTCTCGCATGAGCTTGCGCTCGGTTCGTTCTCCCTGCACTTTCGCCGTGACCGTCCGGTGCTGCCTTCGGAAACTCGCATGCTCGAAACGCTCGGCAAGCATCTCGGCACCGCACTGCAAAACCATCGGCTGGCAACGGCCGCCCGTCAGCTCGCCGTGGCGCAGGAGCGTCATCTGGTGGCGCAGGGCTTGCACGACAGCATCGCGCAATCGCTGAATTTCCTGAAGATGCAATTGCATTTGCTCGATGCCGCCGCCGAGCGCGACGACATGGACGAAGTGCGCGAAATCGTGCCGTTACTACGCGGCGGCCTTGAAGAAAGCTATGAAGACGTACGCGAGTTGCTCGTCAACTTCCGCACGAAGTTCGGGACCGGCAATCTTCGCGACGCCGTGGAAGAGACCGTCACGCGCTACGAACGGCAGTCGGGCACGCCGCTGACGCTCAACTACGAAGACGCGGGCGGCCTGCCATTGCCACCCGATCAGCAATTGCAGGTGCTGTTCATTCTTCAGGAGGCCTTGTCGAACATTCGCAAACATGCGTCGGCCACACGCGTGCGCATTGAGATCAAGAATGCGCGCGATTTTCTTTTGGCTGTCGAGGACGACGGCGAAGGCTACGATCCCGCCGATATCGCCGGCCGCGGCGAAGCGCATGTCGGCTTTCACATCATGCGCGAGCGCGCGGCGCGGCTTGGCGCTCTATTGCGGTTGGACGGCCAACCGGGCGGCGGCGCTCGCGTCAATCTCCTGCTGCCGGCAAGCAAACGGCAGGCAGCATGACTATCCGCATCCTTTTAATCGATGACCACACGCTCTTTCGTTCCGGCGTGCGCGCGTTGCTGCAACGCCAGCCGGACTTCGAGGTGGTGGACGACGCCGCCGACGGTATCGAGGGAATCAAGCGGGCAAAGCAGCATCGCCCGGATGTAGTACTACTCGATCTGAACATGCCGGGGTTATCGGGCATCGAGACGCTGCAACTGCTGCAGCAGGACTTGCCGGAGACGGCGGTGATCATGCTGACGGTATCGGAAGATGTGGACGAACTCACGTGCGCGTTGCGCGAAGGCGCGTGCGGTTATCTGCTGAAGAACATGGACGCCGATGCGCTCGCTGCCATGATCCGCCGCGCAGCCGTTGGTGAATCGGTGATTGCGGAGAGCATGACGCAGCGGCTGATCGCGCAGATCAGAACACCGCAGTTAGCCGAGGAACCGCCCGCTCCCGTCACAAGCAACTTGCCCACACTCACGCCGCGCGAACGTGACATCGTGCGGATCCTGTCGCGCGGAGCGAGCAACAAGGACATCGCGCGTGAGCTCGATCTCGCCGAAAGCACCGTGAAAATCCATGTGCGCAACGTGCTGCGCAAGCTCAATCTGTCGAGCCGCGTGCAGATCGCCATCCATGCGCTCGCGCGGGAATTGAACGGCTAGCCTGCGCGTATTCCCGCCAACTCACGGTACACATCCACGTAACGCAGGGCGGACGCTTCCCAGCCGAAGTCCTGCGTCATCGCGCGTCGCACGACGGCTTTCCAATCCAGCCGCCGCTGTTTCAGCGCGAACGCGCGGCGGATAGCCGCGACGAGCGATGGGCGATCGAATTTCTCGAAGACGAAACCGGTTGCGATGTCATCGGCGAGATTTTCCAGCGATGCATCCGTCACCGTGTCAGCCAGGCCGCCCACGCAATGGACCAGCGGCAGCGATCCATACGCCAGGGCGTACAGCTGCGTGAGACCGCAAGGTTCGAATCGCGACGGGACCATCACGATGTCGCTGCCCGCAATGATCGAATGAGAAAGCGTTTCGTCGAATCCCAGCTCTACCGCGACCGCCTGAGGATGCGCCAACGCGGCATTCTTGAGGCCGTTCTCGAGCGCCGGATCGCCGGTTCCGAGCACCACGAGCTGCCCGCCGCGCTGAACGATATCGGGAATGGCGGAGAGCAACAGGTCGATGCCCTTCTGCTCGGTCAAGCGGCTCACCACGCCGAACAGCAGTGCATCCGGGTCGCGCGCAAGACCCATGCGCTCCTGCAGCGCGGCCTTGCATTTGGCCTTGCCTGTGAACTTCGCGATGGAGTATTGCGTATCGATGGCCGGATCGGTGGCCGGACTCCACACGGTCTTGTCGACGCCGTTGAGAATACCGCTGATGTCATGCGTACGGGTGCGCAGCAAGCCGTCCAGTCCCGCGCCTTGCGCATGCGTCTGGATCTCGCGTGCGTACGTGGGGCTCACGGTCGTGATGCGATCCGCGTAGAACAGCCCGGCCTTGAGGAATGACAGATGACCATAGAACTCGACGCCATCGACGGAGAAAAAATCCCTCGGCAATTGCAGCACGCCAAACTCCGACGCAGGAAATACGCCTTGATACGCGAGGTTATGCACCGTCATGACCGACGGAACCCGCGGCACACCGGTCTCTCGCTCACGCGCGCGCAGATACGCCGGCGCGAGCCCGGCGTGCCAGTCGTGCGCGTGCAGGACGTGAGGTTTCCAATTGGGATCGACGCCGTTTGCGACGCGCGCCGCCGCCCAGCCAAGCAGCGCGAAACGGCGGTCGCTATCGGCATATTGATGATGCGAGGCGTCCAGATACGGATTGCCCGGGCGGTCGTAAAAAGCATCGGCGCGCACCACGTAGACCACAATGCCGTGCGCCTCAAGCAAGCCACGCTCGAGCCGCACGCGATCGATACCGAAGGCCGGTCCCAGCTCGGCCACCGGTTCAATCTGCGTGAGGCCTGCCAGCACCGACGGAAACGCCGGCAGGATCACGCGGGCATTCGTGCCCAGTTGCGTCTGGGCCGGCGGCAATGCGCCCACGACATCGGCGAGGCCGCCGGTTTTCAAAAGCGGATACATCTCCGCTGCAACATGCAGCACGCATACGGTCATCGGTTCCCCATTGGCTTGTCCGGTCGCCTGAATTATGACTACTTTGCTTGTCCGATACGTGTCAGCGCTTCCTGTGTCACGAGCACCACGCCCTCTTCCGTGCGGAAGAACCGCTCGGCATCGTATTCGGGATCTTCGCCTATGACGAGACCTTCCGGCAGCGTGCAACCCCGGTCGATCACAACCTTCTTCAGACGGCAACTTGGCCCGACCGTAACCTGCGGCAATAGCACGGCCTCGTTGATATGACAGAACGAATGCACCCGCACCGCCGATGAAAACACCGAGCGCGCCACTTGCGAGCCGGAAATCACGCACCCTCCGCACACGAGCAGATTGTTGATTGCGCCCTGCTGGCCATGCAGATCGCGCACGAACTTGCCCGGCGGCAACTGTTCCTGATTGGTCCAGATCGGCCACTTGCGGTCATAGAGATCGAGCGCCGGAATAGTCGATGCCAGGTCCAGGTTCGCTGCCCAGTACGCATCGACGGTGCCCACGTCGCGCCAATAGGGCGGCGCATTCGGATCGGTCTCGGATGTCACGCACGACATCCCGAACGGATGCGCGATCGCGCGTCCGCTCGTCACCACGCGCGGCAGAATGTCCTTGCCGAAGTCATGATCCGTATCCGACAACGCAATATTCTCTTCGAGCAATTCATACAGGTACTTCGCGCTGAACACGTAGATGCCCATGCTCGCGAGCGCAACGTCGGGCTTGCCGGGCATGGCAGGCGGATCGTCGGGCTTTTCGAGGAAGGCAGTCACACGGCGTTGTTCATCCACATGCATCACGCCGAACGCGGTCGCTTCCATGCGCGGCACTTCGATGCAACCCACCGTGCAATCCGCACCGCTCTCGACGTGGTCGAGAATCATGCGCGTGTAGTCCTGCTTGTAGATGTGATCACCCGCCAGCACGATGATGTACTCGGGGCCGATCGAGCGGATGATGTCGAGATTCTGGAACACGGCGTCCGCCGTTCCGCGATACCAGCTTGCATCCACGCGCTGCTGGGCCGGCCAGATGTCGATGAATTCGTTGAACTCGCCGCGCAGGAAACCCCAGCCGCGCTGCAAATGTCGCAATAGCGAGTGCGCCTTATATTGCGTGACCACGGCGATGCGCCGGATGCCGGAATTGAGGCAATTCGACAACGCGAAATCCACGATCCTGTACTTGCCGCCAAAATGCACGGCCGGTTTCACGCGTTTGTTCGTCAGCGGTCCGAGGCGGGTGCCGCGGCCGCCCGCGAGGACGATAGCCAGCGTGTTCTTCTGCAGATCCGTGCGGCTTCCTGACTTCTCTCTACCTAGCGTCTCCATACCGACCTCCTGTTTTGCGGCCTGTCCGGCCTGTTTCTAGCTCTGTTGTTTCTGGCTTTTTTCCCGCTTTGTATCGGCGCTTTGCTGGCGAATGATTCAGAGTGATGGGTGCGAGTTTCTCCAGAGGAATTGATCAATATCGATTGCGGCTGTCATGACGATTCTGCTGCAAAGGGAAACAGTTCGCACCTGCTTTTCTGTGTTTGGTTTCACAAACACCTAACGAGTGGCCGGAGGGCGCTAGAAATCGCTTGGTAATCCGATGTTTTTGCCGGAGCATGCGACGGCGGGCGTAGCAACGTGGGCTGGCTGCCATCCGGTAGCAATCGTTGTGCCAGCATGAGGTTTGATTAAGGCTTGCAGGGCAATGGCCGCCGCTTACGTCGAATATGCAAAATCTCTTCACGCCCGCGCCATAACGCTCTGCCGCACGGCACAATAATGTCTAGCCTGCCTCCATGGCACGCCCCCGATCGAGCGTAGCGCCAGCTGCTGCGCTTGTGCCTCAGACGCCCCTGACGAAAAAACACATCATGAACAACGTCCTCAGTATTCAGTCGCACGTCGTCTTCGGCCATGCCGGTAACAGCGCAGCGGTTTTTCCCATGCGCCGCATGGGCATCAATGTCTGGCCGCTCAACACGGTGCAGTTCTCGAACCACACGCAATACGGGCGCTGGACGGGCAGCGTGGTCGATGCCGACGAGCTGACCCGGGTGATAGAGGGCGTCGGCGCCATCGGCGTGTTGTCGCGCTGCAACGCGGTGTTGTCCGGTTACCTCGGGGCGCCTGATCAGGGCGCAGCGGTCGTCGAAATCGTCAAGATGGTGAAAGCCGTCAACCCGAAGGCGCTCTATTATTGCGACCCCGTTATGGGCAGCACGAGCGGCTGCATCGTGGAGCCCGGCATTCAGGAGTTTCTAGTCAAGGAAATGCCCGGTATCTCAGACGCCATGACGCCCAATCACGTCGAATTGCAGAAGCTGACGGGACGCGCCATCGAGACGGTGGAGGAAGCCGTCGAGGCCTGCCGGGAAGTGATCGCGCGCGGCCCCAAGGTCATGCTGGTCAAACATCTGATCGACAGGAACAGCCGCGCCGATACCTTCAACATGCTCGCCGTGACCGAGACACAAGCATGGTTCGCGCAGCGGCCCCTGTACCCGTTTGCGCGGCAACCGGTCGGCGTGGGGGACCTGACCAGCGCGGTATTCCTCGCGCGCACCCTGCTGGGAGATTCCGTGCGCGACGCGCTGGAACACACGCTCGCCGCGGTCAACGCCGTGGTCAGGACCACTTTTCAGGCCGGACGATACGAGCTTGAAATCGTCGCCTCGCAGGAAGAGATCGCTTATCCCACTGAGCGTTTTCCGGCACTGGCCGTGAGCGCGGAGTAAGAAGACTCCGCGAGAATCCGCCAGACCCCGCGCCGGGTTTGCGGCTGGACCGGTGCTTGCTTGTACCGTGACGTCGCCGGCGCAGGCCGGCCCTACATGGGTGCAGGTGAGTAGTTCGCTTCGCATCGAACCAGGACCGCTATGAAACAACCACTCGAAGGTCAGATCGCGCTCGTAACCGGTGGCAGTTCGGGCATCGGCCATGGCGTGTCGCAAGCGCTCGCCGATGCCGGCGCCTGTGTCGCCATCAACTATCACTCGCACGGCGAAGAGGCTGAAGCGCTCGTCGCCAGGATCGAAGCAGCCGGCGGCCAGGCGATTGCGATCCAGGCCGACGTCTCCGACGAAGCAGAAATCGACACCCTGTTCAGTACGCTGATCGAGCGCTTCGGCACGGTGGATATCGTGATCGCGAATTCCGGATTGCAGAAGGACGCGAAGTTCGTCGACATGACGCTCGCCGACTGGAACACGGTGATGAACGTGAACCTCACCGGCCAGTTCCTCACCGCCCAACGCGCCGTCCGCGAATTTCTTCGACGCGGCCCGCGGCCGGTATCGAAGGCGCTGGGCAAGATCATCTGCATGAGCTCGGTGCACGAAGTCATCCCGTGGGCCGGGCACGTCAACTATGCAACGTCGAAGGGCGGCATTCAGATGATGATGAAGTCGCTCGCGCAGGAAGTCGCGCCGCACAAGATTCGCGTGAACTCGATTGCGCCCGGCGCAATTCGCACGCCGATCAACAAGGCGGCGTGGGACAGCCCCGAGGCGCTGAAGGCGCTGCTTGAACTCGTGCCCTACGGCCGCATTGGCGAGAGCGAGGACATCGGCCGGGCGGCGGTCTGGCTGGCGTCGGATGACAGCGATTATGTAGTGGGCACCACGCTGTTTGTAGACGGCGGCATGACTTTGTTCCCCGGGTTTGCCGACAATGGTTAGCTCGCGCGAGGTGAAAACGGATCCGCCGGCGCCGCACGGCATTCCTATCGATGCACATGGTTTGATCGGCAATATGCGCACGACCGCGCTTGTGTCGACCGAGGGCGTGATCGACTTCATGTGTTTTCCGCGCATCGATTCACCAACGATATTTGGGTCCCTGCTCGACGCGAATCGCGGCGGCGCATTCAGTATTGCGCCGGCCTTCGACGTCGCGCGCACGAAGCAGATGTATCTGCCGGAAACGAACGTGCTGCTCACGCGCTTCATGTCCGCCGGGGCCGTGTGCGAGATCGTCGACTTCATGCCGGTATCGAGCGACGATCAAGAAGTGAAAGGCGTGTCGAATTGCGTGGTGCGCGTGGTGCGTGCCATCTATGGCGATATGCGGGTACGCATGCACTGTGCGCCCCGTTTCGACTACGCGCGCGGCAGACACGAGAGTGTTCAGGTCGACGAAAACACCATCCGGTTTGTGCCCATAAGTCCGGTAGGAAGCAAGACAAAAGCGCAGTCAGAAGCGCTCACGCTCGACGCGACCGTGCCGCTCTCCATCGACCACAATGACGCCGTCGCGACCTTCTATCTCAAGGAAGACGAGACGGCTTGTTTCATCTTCGGCGCGGAGTCCGAGCCGACGCGCAAGGAGCTTCCTTGCAAGGAGTCGCTGGCAGACACCATCGATTTTTGGCGCGCATGGTCGGGTCAATCGACGTATCGCGGCCGCTATCGCGAAGTCGTGATGCGCTCGGCGCTGCTGCTCAAGCTGCTCAGCTCGCGCGAATCCGGCGCGATTGTCGCCGCACCCACGTTCGGACTGCCGGAGACGCCCGAGGGCGGCCGCCGCTGGGATTATCGATACACGTGGATACGCGACGCCGCGTTCTCGGTCTACGCATTGCTGAGGCTGGGTTACACCGGTGAGGCGCGTGAATTCAAGAACTGGATCGCCGAACGCAATAAACAATGCGACTCGGACGGATCGTTCAACGTCATGTACGCGGTGGACGGCCAAGAACCGCCGGAAGAAGAAGCCGTCGACGAACTCCATGGCAGCGGCTCCGAACCGCCATTGATCGGCAATGGCGCGCGCGACCAGACCCAGCTCGACGTATACGGCGCGTTGCTCGACGCCATGTATCTCTACAACAAATACGGCGAAGCCATTTCCTACGATGGCTGGCGCCACACCACGCGCACCGTGAACTACGTCGTGAAGAACTGGCAAAACGCGGATCAGGGCATCTGGGAATTCCGCAACGGCGGCCGGCCGCTGTTGCACTCGCGGCTGATGTGCTGGGTAGCTGTCGATCGCGCGATTCGCCTCGCGCAAAAACGCTCGCTGCCCGCCCCCTTTCCCGAATGGAACGCCGTGCGCGACGCCATTCATGCAGACATCTACGCCCGCTTCTGGAACGACGAGATACAGAGCTTCGTTCAAACCCCGGATTCGAAGACGCTCGATGCCTCGACGCTGATGATGCCGCTCGTGCGGTTCATCGGTCCCAAGGATCCGCGCTGGCTCTCCACGCTCGATGCAATCGGCCATGAACTGGGTGTGGACCCGCTGATCTTCCGCTATACCCGCGGTGATTCGCTCGATGGACTTCCCGGCGAGGAAGGCGGATTCAGCGCATGCTCGTTCTGGTACGCGGAAGCGCTCGCGCGTGCGGGACGGGTGGACGAAGGACGGCTCGTGTTCGAGAAGATGCTGGCCTATGCGAATCACGTCGGACTTTATTCGGAGGAAGTCGCGATCAGCGGTGAAGCGCTCGGCAATTTCCCGCAGGCGCTGACTCATCTTGCGTTGATCAGCACGGCGTTCCAGCTTGACCGAAGCCTCGACGGAGCGCATCCGCAATGGTCCTGACTTGAATCCCGCGTGGATTGCGCCTGGAATCAAACAAATCAAGGGTATCGATGAAGCAGATAAAAGTGGACGTTGCCATTATTGGCGCAGGAACCGCCGGCATGGCCGCGTATCGGGCTGCGCGGCAAGCGGGCAAGCACGTGGTGCTGATAGAAGGCGCCGAGTTCGGCACGACCTGCGCGCGCGTGGGCTGCATGCCGTCCAAGCTATTGCTCGCCGCCGCCAACGGCTTGCACGATGCGAAAGCGCAAGCGCCGCGGGGTATTGAAGGCACGCATGCGCTCGAGGCAAATGGTGAACACGTGCTGGCGTATGTCCGCAGCGAGCGCGATCACTTCGTCAGAGGAGTATTAAAGGAAACCGATTCGTTTCCACCGGACACGGTGATTCGCGGACAGGCCCGTTTCGAATCGCGCAATGTGCTCGTGGTGGATACAGTCACTGACGCCGTGCGCATAGAAACCACGAGCGTGGTCATTGCAACGGGTTCTGTGTCCGTCATTCCGGACGACTTCAAGCTATTCGGCGATCGCCTCATCACGAGCGACGAGGTCTTCGAGCTGAAGACCTTGCCCAAGCGCTGCGCTGTATTCGGCGCCGGGCCGATCGCGCTCGAACTCGGTCAGGCGTTTGCCCGGCTCGGCGTGGACGTATTCATGTTCGGCCGGAAGAATAAGGTGGGCGCGTTGACAGACCTAGCCGTGCGCGATGCACTTATCGAAACGCTGCAGCAGGAGTTTTATTTCGATCCGAACGCCACCATCCACGAGAAAACGATGCTGGACGGCGAGCCTGCTATCCGCTTCAGGTCGATGGATGGCGAGAATCGCACGGAGCGTTTTGATCTGGTGCTTGTGGCCACGGGCAGGAAACCTGCGCTAGCCTCGCTCCAACTTGAAAAGACCGGTATCGAACTCAATGACAAGGGCGTTCCCCTCTTCAATGAACATTCGATGCAATGCGGCGACAGCAACATTTTCATTGCCGGCGATTGTGATGGCACGCGTGCGCTTCTTGCCGATGCCGCCGACGAAGGCAAGCTCGCCGGCGATAACGCCGCCCGTTTCCCCGATGTTCGGGCGAGCGAGCGGAAGGTGCCGTTTTCAATCGTATTCTGTGAGCCGCAGGTTGCTATCGTAGGCATGCCTTATGACGGCCTCGACAAGCAGGCGACGGTAACGGGCAGCGCATCGTTCGAAACGCAGGGGCGCAGCCGCGTGCTTCGGCAAAACCACGGCCTGCTTCACGTCTATGCTCACGCGCAAACGGGCAAGCTGCTTGGAGCACAAGCATGCGGGCCGGCGGTCGAACATCTGGGTCATTTGCTGGCTTGGGCGCTGCAACTGGAACTGACCGTGGAAGCAATGCTGAAGCTGCCGTTCTATCATCCGGTGGTCGAGGAAGGTTTGCGCACGGCGCTAAAGGACGCGAACAAGAAATGTTGCGAAGCGCGCGCGCAAGCGGCGCCCGAATTGCCAAGCGCGCCGGGTTGCTAAGCACAACAAATCCGCACGACAAACCAAAAAGAGAAAAAGCCCGCTCGAACAGATGCTCGAACGGGCTTTTTATTGCTGCGAGAACTTGAATAGTGGAACTTGAAAAGTGCTACCGACTACATTGATTACATCGCGTATTGCAGCGCGAGATCGAATCCCAACACGACCATCGAGCAGAATAAGCCCAGCAGCAAGTTAGCTGCGCGGTGCGCCACGTCATGGTGTTTTGTCAGCATTGCAGCAGCCATGAACGCGATCTCGACCACGATCTGCATGGCGAACACGGCCAGCATCAGCGCGAATTCGTAACTCATCGAATTGAAGTCCGAGAAGTTGAAACCGCGTACAGCTACCCATGAACCCACACGCCATAACTCATACACCAGCAATACCAACGGGAACAGATAGCTGAACACGTAGGTCGGCATTGTGGCGTGCCGCAATTCCATGTGAAAGTGACGAGTTGTTTGCATCTGGCTCTCCTTGATTCCGGCTATTGCCGCCAGCATTTCGCTGGCCTGAATTAACCTTGATACCCAATTAACTAACCAAAGCGGCTTCGCTGTCTTCGTCATTTACTTACTAATACCGGCGAAGACATGAACGTCGTGCTTTGAGCATAGGCCAAATTCAGGAGAAGCGAATCATCGTATTCCCGATGTCCTTGCGTAGCGTGGCAAAGCAGTCGACATGGTGCGGCGCAGCTTAAAAACGCGCATAAAAGCGCGTTTCCGAACAACGCGACCGTTCGATTTAATCAGGCCTCCTCGTTACCGTACAGTTTGATGATCGCCGAGAAGTCCAACCCGCCCCAGCCTTGCATGCTCATCGTCTGATAAAGCTGCTGCGCTAGCGCGCCAAGCAAGATCGGCTGCTTGACTTGACGCGCTGCATCAACGGCTAGACCGAGATCCTTAAGCATCAGATCCGCGCCGAACCCCCCCGTATACCCGCGGGAGGAAGGCGCATTAGGCAGGACATTGGGGTAGGGATTACACGTATCCGCGCTCCAGCAACGTCCCGTGGATGTGTTGATGATTCCGGCGAGCTTATTCGGATCAATCCCGAGCGACGCACCCAGTTTCATCGCTTCCGCCACGCCGATCATCGAAATGCCGAGCAGCAGGTTGTTGCAGATCTTCGCGATCTGACCCGTCCCCGTTTCACCGCAATGGACCATGTTCTTACCCATGCCGGCAAGCACGGGTTTGAGCGTTTCGAACAGCACTGCGTCGGCGCCGACCATGAACGTCAGCGTGCCGGCCTGCGCGCCGCCCGTGCCGCCGGACACGGGGGCATCGGCGAACGGATTGCCTTGTTTCGACGCGCTCTCGCCAATCAATCGGGCGGTGGCCGGATCGATCGTACTGCTGTCGATCAGCGGAACGCCCGGACGAACGCCCGCGAGCACGCCGTCCGCGTTCAGATAAACCGCCTTCACGTGCGCGGCGGCGGGCAGCATGGTAATCACTGTCTCGCTTTCAAGCACCGCCTCACGCGGCGATGCGGCGGTCTGCGCGCCTGCATCGACCGCCGCCTGCAACGCCGTCTTCGATAAATCGAAAACCGTCAGCGAATGCCCGCCTTCAGCAAGTTGGCGGCCATGGGGCCGCCCATGTTGCCCAGTCCGATAAAGCCGATTTTCATTGTTCTTCCCCTTGTTTCTAGCGCGTGCAGAACGCTTAGCGTAGCGAAATGGTGGTGTTGACGCCGTCGTTGACGGTGGCGTCGTCGAACCAGCGCGAGGTGACGGTTTTCGTTTGCGTATAGAACTGCACGACCTGTTTGCCGTACGGGCCGAGATCGCCGAGCTTGGAACCCCGCGAGCCGGTAAAGCTGAAATACGGCACGGGAACAGGAATGGGAATGTTGATACCGACCTGGCCGACGTCGATCTCGCTCTGGAACTTGCGCGCGGCCGCTCCGCTTTGCGTGAACAGGCCGACGCCGTTGCCCATCGGATTGCGGTTGACCAGGGCGATGGCGTCATCGAGCGTCGCGGCTTCCAGCACGCAGATCACCGGGCCGAAGATCTCCTGCTTGTAGATCGTCATGTCGGTGGTGACGTCCGAGAACACCGTCGGGCCGATAAAATTGCCCTTCTCATAGCCCTTCACCTGCACGCCGCGCCCATCGAGCGACAGCGTTGCGCCCTCGTTCACGCCCGCTTCGATCAGACCCGAGAATCCGCTCCTTCGCCGCGCGCGAGACAACCGGGCCGACATCCGTGTTCGCTTCCGTGCCGCCGTTGACGGACAAACCACGCGCCCGCTCGACCAGATCCGGCAACCATTCCTTCGATGCCCCCACGAACACCACAACGGAGGTCGCCATGCAGCGCTGCCCCGCCGCGCCGAAACCCGCGCCGGCGAGCGCGTTGAGCGTCTGCTCGCGATTCGCATCGGGCAGCACGACGGCGTGATTCTTCGCGCCCATCATGGCCTGCACGCGCTTGCCGTGCTGGCTGCCGAGGTTGTACACGTGCGTGCCCACATGCGTCGAACCGACGAACGAAATCGCCTTGATGTCGGGATGCGTGCAGATGGCGTCGACCACGTCCTTGCCGCCGTGCACGACGTTCAGCACGCCCGGCGGGAATGCCCGCTTCGAGCGCGAGTTCGACGAGTTCCATGGTCGACAGCGGATCCTGCTCCGATGGCTTCAGCACGAAGGTATTGCCGCAGACGATCGCCATGGGGAACATCCAGAGCGGGATCATCGCGGGGAAATTGAACGGCGTGATGCCGGCGCAAACGCCGATCGGCTGGCGCAGCGTGTAGGTATCCACGCCGCCCGCCACGTTCTCCGAGAATTCGCCCTGCTGCAGCGTGCCGATCGAACATGCATGTTCGACGACTTCCAGGCCGCGGAAGATATCGCCTTCGGCATCGGGCAGGGTCTTCCCTTGCTCGGCGGTCAGCGTCTGCGCAATGCGTTTCATGTTCTGGCGCACGAGGTCCTGGAACTTGAGCATCACGCGCATGCGTGCGCCAAGCGGCGTCAGGCGCCAGGTCTGGAATGCTTTCGCGGCAGACGCCACGGCGGCATCGACTTCTTCTTTCGTTGCGAACGGTACGCGGCCGACGCACTTCCTGAGTCGCGGGATTCACGATATCGCGCCACTCTTTCGTCTTCGATTCCACGAACTTGCCGTCGATCAGCAATTTGGCCGTGCGTACGGCGGAGGTGGTTTGTTCGGCGAGTGCCGGACGCTCAGCAGCAGTGCTCATGAGAGAGACTCCTAGGGGTAAGAACGGATACAGAGACGCGGACGCACGCAAAAACAGCGGGGGTCGCTAATGGGAATTGTCGTCTCCGATTGTTTGTTTGTCGTCGGCCCGCCAAAACGCACAGCGAGTCCACGCCGTTCAGTATAGTTATGCAAATCTCCACGAAGTATCGATAGAAATACCCATCCAACATGCAAAAAAGCACGACTCCGGGTATCAGCAACCTGAACTGGGACGATCTCCGGTATTTCCTGGAAGTCGCGCGCACCCAGCGTGCGAGCGGCGCGGCCAAGCGTCTGGGCGTCGATTACACGACCGTCGCGCGCCGCGTGCGGGCGCTCGAAGACGCGCTAGGCACCCTCCTCTTCGATAAATCCCGCAGCGGCGGTTTCGTCCTGACTGCCGAGGGACAACGACTGCTCGCCTATGTGGACGCCATGGAAAGCACGGTGCAGTCGGCGACCGAGCACATCGCCAACTCGGGGCACGCGTTGTCGGGACATGTGCGGGTGGGATCGACCGAAGGTTTCGGCTGTTTTTTCCTCGCGCCCCAACTCGCGCGCTTTCAGGATGCGCACCGGCAGATCTCCATCGACTTGCTGCCGGTGCCGCATTTCGTCAGCTTGTCCAAACGCGAAGCGGATATTGCCGTGACGCTTGAGCGCCCGGAACACGGCCAGACCGTGTACACCAAACTCTGCGACTACCGCTTGCGGCTCTACGCCACGCGCGACTATCTCGAACAACACGAACCGGTGCGCTGCATTCAAGACCTCGCGACGCATCGCTTTGCGAGCTACATCGACGACCTCGCCTTCAGCTACGAGCTGCTATATCTCGAACGCGCTGTGCCGGGCGCCGTGTCACGCTGGCGCAGCACCAGCGTGATCGCGCAATATCACGCTGCGCTGCAGGGGCGCTCGCTTGCCATCCTGCCGTGTTTCATGGCCGCGCAGGACCCGCGCCTCGAGGCCGTTCTCGCCGACGAGATCATCGTCACGCGTGCGTTTTATCTCTCCTGCCGCGAGGATTTACGCAAATTGAAACGCATCACGGCAGTGTGGGACTTCCTGCGCACAGTGGCCGAGATGAATCGTCCGCTCCTGATGGGAGAGGCGCGCGAGATGCTGTGGAGCGAAACGCCGCGGCCCTGAATTTCGCGTTTGTTCAGCTCCCCTTATATATGAGATACGCATTCGGATAACTGGCGCATAATCCTCCGCCCATAAGGCCCTCCGCCGTAGCCTCGCTGCGGCGTTTTCACATGGACGCGACTTTTATTTATCTCATGTTCAGTACTCGTACGCGCGCCGGCATGGTGCTGCCGCCGCGCTTCATCCTGCCCGCGCGCGCGTCGCGCCCGGTGCACTGATGGCGTTCGTCATCTGGTCACGGCGGACCATGTCGCATCAACGCGTGCGGTTTGTCGAAGCAGGCACCGTGCGCACGATGGTGATCATCGCCGTGATCGCGATGATCCTGGCCGCGCTGGCGCTCGGTATCGCTATCGGCGCCGCGATGGGCAATACGCACGCCGCCGAAGAGAAAGCGCAAACGGAACGGCGCTCCTACGAAATCGATGAACTCGGCAAGATCAGCGCAACGCTGACGCATCTCGAGCCGCGCGTGGCTGAGCTTGTATCCCAAGTCAATGAACTTCAGGACTTCGAAGTACAGTTGAAAGCGTCGCGCCGCGCGGCTGAGCGGCCCGACATTCATATCGTGCCGCCGCTGCCCGAAAACGACGACGAATCGCCGCTCGACAGTACCGCGGGCGGCCCCTCCGGTGGCCCGTCGCTCCCCCCGCGGCTCTGCGATGCACAGCGCGCCGCCCAAAATGGTTCCGCGCCGCAGCGCCTGAGACGCACGCAAAGCGCGCTCGATTGCCTCGATGCCACCCTCGGCAAACTCGACGCTGCCGTGCTCGCGCACTACGCGTCGTACATGGCGTTTCCGGGACGGCAGCCGGCGCCAGGCGCGCGCTTCGGTTCGCCGTTCGGCAACCGGATCGACCCGTTCAACCAGCATCTGAGCTTTCATCCGGGCGTGGATCTGGTTGCCCCGACAGGCACCGCTATCTTCGCGAGCGCAGGCGGGCGCGTGATCCAGGCCGGCCCGCACGGCGGTTACGGCTACGCGGTCGATATCCAGCACAGCAGCGGCGTGGTGACGCGCTATGGACATACATCGAAGCTATTCGTGAAGGCGGGCGACCTCGTGATGCCCGGCCAGAAGATTGCCGAGGTGGGTTCGACGGGACGCTCGACCGGTCCGCACCTGCATTTCGAGGTGATCATCGACGGCACGCAGGTCAATCCCATGCACTATCTCGCGCTTTTCAAGCTGACCGCCCATGCCTCAAGCTGACAAAAACCGGCCGACTCACCGCCTCACGCGGCGCACGTATTCGCTGACCTCGCGGCGCGGTCCGACCTGGCCGATGCTTCTGCTCGGCACGATCGCCGCGGCCTGCGCGGTAGCGGCGCTGGCCGCCGCCGGTTTCGCGCTCGTCACGTCACGTGACAACAGCAAGAAGGCCGACGCCCTGTGCGCACCGCCTATGTCCGAGCGCGAGATCCGCGAACAGCTCGCGAAGGCGCGCATTGCGCTCGACCATGAAGTGGCGACACGGCTCGTGCTCCAGCAGCAGGCATCGGAGAGCTCAGCGGAGATTCATCGACTGCGCACGGACCTGACCTTTCTCAAACGCCAACGCGACAAATCCAACTGACACACCAAAACGCCGGCGTGTCGCATCGCGCACGACCGGCACCGATTTTGCAATCCAGACCAGAAGGGGTCTTCCATGTTCAAGAAAAAATCTCCCGGCGTCAGCCAAGCCAAGCTGGCCACGCTGATCGCACACGATGTCCAGATCGCGGGCAATCTCGAATTCAGCGACGGGCTGCGAATGGATGGCCACGTGAAGGGCAACGTGACCGGCCGTGCAGGCGAGCAAACGCTGCTGGTGGTCAGCGACCAAGGGTCGATCACCGGCAACGTGAACGCGTATGACATCGTGATCAACGGGACCATCACCGGCGACGTGACGGTGGAACATTTCGTGGAACTGCAATCGAACGCGCACGTGAACGGCAACATCTACTACCAGCAGCTGCGTATGGATGTGGGGGCGTCGGTGGAAGGGAAACTCACGAAACGCGACAAGGTCGCGGCACCCGTGGAAGTGCCGCGGCTCAGCGACGAACTGGCATCGGATTACACGCATAACTAAGCCGGAATCAACGGCGCGAGGTGAGGTAAAGCCGAGGGCACGCCGTCTCCCGTCCTGCAAATCCGCTAAGATTCACGGAAAAGTCCGGCCATTCCCCGCGCCGCGTTGTTCGTCCACGCGAAAAGCGGCATGCGTCGGTCCCATCACCGTGTGCCAAGGGCGGGAACTTATGCTGGTCAATTGCGCGGCCTATCAGAACGGCCGCAAGCTCGGCGATGTCGCCATCGACGACATTTCCTCCTATCGGGACGTACCCGACTGCTTCGTCTGGGTCGCGCTGAAGGAGCCCGGCCCGGGAGAACTCGCGCACATGTCGCACCAGTTCGGGCTGCACGAACTCGCTGTGGAAGACGCGCAGAACGGCCATGAGCGGCCGAAAATAGAGGAATACACGGACTCGCTTTTTTGCGTGCTCCACACCGTTGAACTCGATACCGACAACGAGCTCGTGGTCGGCGAGATCAACGTGTTCGTGGGCAGCAACTACGTCCTGTCCGTGCGCAACCGGACCAGCCAGGGATTCCAGGACGTGCGCCAGCGCTGCGAACGCGAGCCGCATTTGCTCAAGCACGGCCCGGCATTCGTGATGTACGCGCTGATCGACAACGTGGTGGACCGCTATTTCCCCATTCTGGAGGCGCTCGGCGCGGAACTCGACGAACTCGAGGAACGCATTTTCGAGCGCAACGGCTCGGCGGCGTCACGCGTGATCATCGAGGATCTGTACTCCTTGAAACGCCGTCTCGTCCTGTTGCTGCATCACACTTCGCCGCTGCTGGAAGCGGTCAGCAAACTGTACGGCGGCCGCGCGCCGGGGATTTGCGGCGGCATGCAGGATTATTTCCGCGATGTCTACGACCACCTGTTGCGCATCGTGAAAATTATCGAAGGGCGTCGTGAAATGATCGTGACCGCGATCCAGGTCAATCTGGGCATGATTTCGCTGGCGGAAAGCGAAGTGACCAAGCGGCTCGGCTCGTTCGCGGCGCTGTTCGCGGTGCCGACCATGATCGCCGGCATCTACGGGATGAACTTTCACCGTATTCCTGAACTGGACTGGGCCTACGGCTATCCGGCGTGCATCAGCGTCATGCTGCTGGTCGACATCTTCCTTTACTGGAGGTTCCGCAAGGCAGGCTGGCTATGACGCTATAATAGAAACTTCGATGCCGCTGGAAGATGGTTGGGTGAGCAGAAGCGTGACGCAAATGCGTGGCGTAAAAGCTGACGTAAATTGCGGATGAGGACAATGAAGCGGACGTGAAGCGGACTATGAGCGGACGAAGCGCGACCCTCTGTAACACGCGTCAGCATTGCAGCATCGAGAGGCGGGGCCTCCGGCGACAGCGGAACTTTTTTCTGATTTGCTGTCTAATAATACATATTGCGCTACGGCGCAGCGTGTTTGCCACGGCAATAGCGATCCACCCAGCATTTCAGCCCGTCACATTTGGCTGAATGTCATCGCCCCGGCAGTGTGGGCACCGCAACTGGTCGCGGCCCTGCACTCGTCTTCAAAGTCGGATTCAGAATATAAACAGCAGTGACGTCCACGGTTGGCTTTGTCCAGGCGTTATACCTTGTATGAGTACTTGGGTATTGCGCGTGTTACCGCGGCGTTCTTCGACACCTACAGCCCAGCGAGCGGTTGCGCCTTGTGTGCGCCGCGCGCCATTTTTTGCTCGCACACGCATATCGGCCAAGAGCGCTATGGCGCTCGGAACGGTCAATGGTGGGGTTTTTGACGCATCGATTGCACTATTTCGATGCCCGGGCGGGCGCAATACAGGAATTCAGGAAACATGAAAGAACTGGTCAAGCCGCTTAAGACGTACAAGGGTTATGAAATTCATCCGCTGATCTACCCCCGTGGCGCCCGTCGACGGCGTGGCGGTCCGTGCAGCGGATACCGGTTATGAAGCATCGGTGCGCATCCGCCGCGCGCCGCCGGCAGGCGAGGAAGCAACGGGCGAAAGCCGCGTGTTCCGAATCGAGCAGGACGGGATCGTTCGAAAATGGCGGGCAGGCTCGCCGGGCGTGTTTGTTGCATGCGGAAAAGCTGATCGACGGCCAGATCGACGGCCAGACTGTTGCGGATCTGTGACTCATCGTAATCGATACGCAATAAAAGGCATCGCGGTTGCATGCTGGTCTCGCATACAATCGCAACGAATTGACGAAATAAGGAGCTTTATATGGCGAAAGAAGAGTTACTCGAGCTGGACGGCATTGTTGACGAAGTGCTTCCCGACAGCCGCTACCGCGTGACGCTGGATAACGGCGTAGTCGTGGGCGCGTACGCATCGGGCCGCATGCGCAAGAACCACATCCGGATTCTCGCGGGTGATCGCGTGACGCTGGAATTGTCGGTGTATGACCTGACGAAAGGCCGGATCAACTTCCGGCACAAGGACGAACGCGCAACCGGCGGCGGTCAGCGTCCGCAAATGCGCCGCCGCTAGACGGAAGGTCTGTCGTGGCGCGCCGTTAAAGCGAGTCCGCGCACACTCAGTCGAGAGAAGGCAAAGTCGAAAAGCAAAGCTTCGTCGGCGCCGCCGCTGGATGCTGCCAGTCAGCATCGCATGGCGCCGATGCCGCTCTGCCACGCTTTGTTCTCGTTCTGAAGCGCAAGTCGCATCCCCTTCACTTCCCCTTTCTGGCCGCCAGCAATGCGTTGACGCCCACGGCGAAGCCGTCGTCGTCGTTTGTTGCCGATACAAACGTCGCCTTTGACTGCACTTCAGCCGACGCCTGACCCATCACAATGGACACGCCCGCCACCTCGAACATGGCGACGTCGTTCGACATATCCCCCAGCACCGCCACGTTTTCCAGCGCAACGCCTGCGAGCCGCGCCAGTTCGCGTATCCCCTCGCCTTTGTTTGCGAGCGGATGCGTGATGTCGAGGTAATAGGTTTGCGAGCGCATTGCCATGGCGCGGTCTTTGAGCGTGTCCTGGAACTCGGCTTCCTTGCGCTGAAGAAGCGCGGCGTCCTTCGTCGATGCCACGATTTTTTCGACCGAACCCAGGTCGATGTCCTCGAAACGCTTGACCACCACCGCGTCGTATCCCACTGTCCGGCGCTCCAGCGGTACGTACTCGCCGCCGGGATTCGTGATGTACCACTGGTCGTCGATAAACACCCAGGCGTCGATTCCGTCGCGCGCGAGACTTTCCAGCGCCGTTTCTACCGCGTCGCGCGGCAGCCAATGAGCGCCCAACGTCTTCCAGCCGGCGGGATCGACGAGCTTGCCGCCGTTGAAAGCGGCAAACGGCGTTTTGATCCCGAGCGTTTCCACGATCGCGCGCATGCCCTTGCCCGGCCGGCTGCTCGCCACGGTAAAGCGCACGCCGGCCGCGCGTCAGATTGCGCACCGCTTCCTTCGCCGGTTCACCGAGCGATTTGTCCGTGTACAGCAACGTGCCGTCGCAATCGGTGATCACGAGTTCGATCTTTGCCAGCGCGTCCCAGGCGCGTTCCGGGTCGCCGTGCGTGAGTTTTAGAGTCATTCGAACGCTCCGGGCGGCAATTGACGCGTTTCGCGCACGGACCGCGGATGCCAGAGCCGCGCGCCGCCTTCAATACCCGCCGCGTTCGACACGACTTTCACGTTATCCGGCAAATCGAAATCGAGATTGGCCGCGTTACCGCCGCCGATCCACAAACGGTCGTAGTTCACCAGCGAACTCAGAATGCCGATGATCTTCTCCACGCGACGATTCCAGCGCTTGTTACCCGCCTTGTCGCGCGCCGCATTGCCGATGTATTCATCGTACGTCTTGTTCTTGCTGACTGGATGATGCGCGAGTTCGAGATGCGGCATCAGTTCGCCATCGCGGAAAAGCGCGGTGCCGGCGCCGGTTCCCAGCGTCAGCACGAGCTCGATACCCTTCCCTTCGATTGCCGCAAGGCCCTGCATTTCGGCGTCGTTGATGAGTGCGCACCGGCAGGTTGCCCAACTGCTCGGTCAGCATCTGCGCGAGCGGCACATTGCGCCAGAATTCGTTGCCGAGATTCGGCGCGGTCAGCACGTGGTTATCGCGCACCACGCCCGGAAAGCCAATCGATATCTGCGTGGGCGGCAGCGGCGTCAACAACGGCTCGACCAGCTTCACCAACGAATGCACCAGCAAATCCGGCGGGCACGGATGCGGCGTGGCAACCTTCAGCCGCTCGGTTTCCATCTTCCCGTGCGCATCGATGATGGCCGCCTTCAGGCCCGTCCCGCCCACATCGATAGCCAAAATCCGCTCTTTCGCGGATCCGCGCTTGATCGTTGTTGCCGTTGGTGCCGTCGTTGCCGCTGCCTTGTTTGGCGTCTTCTTGCGAGCTGCTGTCCCCATACGGTTCTCCTTAGTTTTTGTCGGTGTGATCGGTGTTTTGGGTGTGTCCATCAGCAAGCGAGCGCCAGGCGCGGCCATCGGCTTGCAGCAGCTCGTCGGCTTCCTTCGGCCCGGCGCTGCCCGCCGTATAACCATGCACCGGCAACGCGCCGCCTTCCGGATGCAGCACAGCGTCGACCGCCGCCCAGCTCGTTTCGATGCTATCGGCACGCTGGAACAGCGTTTCATCTCCGAGCATGCAGTCGTACAGCAGCGTTTCGTAACCCACGTTCGGCTTTTCATCGAAGAAATCGCCGTATTTGAACGTCGACTTCACTGGACCGACCTGCATCACGGGTCCCGGCACCTTCACGTTGAAATCGAAGCTCGTGCCGTGTTCCGGGTCGATGCGCAAGGTCAGCACGTTCGGCATGAGGCTGTCCACGGGCGTGTCGCGAAACAGCAAGAACGGCACCGCCTTCAGTTGCACCGATATCTCCGTGCGCCGCGCCGTCATCCGCTTGCCGGTGCGCAGATAGAACGGCACGCCGGCCCAGCGCCAGTTTTCCACAAACACCCGCGCCGCCGCGTACGTCTCCGTATTGCTGTCGGGCGCGACGTCGGCTTCCTCGCCGATACCCCGCCATGGTCGCGCGATTTCTCATACTGCCCGAGCACGACATCGCCGGCTTTCAGCGGCTGGATGGCGTCGAAGATCTCGGCTTTCTTGTCGCGCACGGCTTCGGCATCGAATGAATTTGGCGGTTCCATCGCGACCATGCCGAGCAGCTGGAACAGGTGGTTCGGGAGCATGTCGCGAAACGCGCCGGTCTGCTCGTAGAATCCGCCGCGCGCTTCCACGCCGATGGTTTCCGCGGCCGTGATCTGCACGTGATCGATATATTCACGCCGGAAGATCGGTTCGAACAACGCGTTGGCGAAGCGCACGGCGAGAATGCTCTGAACCGTGTCCTTGCCGAGAAAGTGATCGATACGATAAATCTGGTTCTCGCCCGCGAACTTGAGAATGCTCTCGTTGAGATCTTTCGCCGATGCGTAGTCGTGCCCAAACGGCTTTTCGATCACCACGCGCCGGAAACCCTGGTCGCTTTCTTTCAGCAAACCGGCCTTGCCGAGCCGTTCGACGATCGGCTTGAAGAAGCGCGAACTGACAGCGAGATAAAAAATGACATTTCCACTATCGCCCAGCGTCTGCTTAAGCTTGTTAAATACGTCATCGGTTTCGAACTCGCCCGCCACGTATTGCAGGCGGTCCGCAACCCAGTTCCACGCCCGGTCGTCGAGTGCCGACGTGTGGAACGCACCGGCTTTATCGGCGGCGAAGGTTTTCAGCGATTCGGTCAGTTGGTCGCGCCAGACGCTGGTCTCGAGTTCGCCGTGATTCACGCCGATGATCTTCATCTTGTCGTCGAGCAAACCGTCCGACGACAGGTTGTACAGCGCGGGCATCAACAGCCGTTTGGTCAGGTCGCCGGCCGCGCCGAAGATGACGAGCGTGCACGGCGGCGCGGGATGCTTGCCGGGAAGTGCCGGCGCGGAGGAGGCGGGAGCAGTAGCGGAAGCGAGTGAGGTCGACATAGGGTTCTTTAAAAGAAGAGTTGAGCGCACTGCCTATTAAAGACCATGTTAGCCGTCTTACAGTTCAAAATCCTGGCCAAACGGCGTGCTTATGCTCGCCGGCGTATGCAATATGTAATCCAGACTGAGGCTGTGCCGTAGAATGTCGGCACCTCGTGGCGGCATCGCCCGGCCGCGTTTCCCCTTATCAGGGCAGGAGTTTCACACATGATTCAGACACTCTCGCCGGCGCAGCTCGCCGCATATTTCGACCGCATTGGCTATAGCCGGCGCGCAACGAAGCCACGTCCGAGACGCTGCACGCGCTGCATCGGCTGCATCCGCAAGTCATTCCGTTCGAAAACCTCGACACGCTGCTCGGGCGCACGCCGCGGCTCGATCTCGAGTCGGTGTTCGCGAAGCTCGTGAGCGCGCGGCGCGGCGGCTATTGCTACGAACACAACCTGCTGTTTCGCGCCGTGCTCGACACGCTCGGCTTCGAGACCACCGGGCTCGCCGCGCGCGTGCTGTGGAGCGAGCCGGCTGCCATGCCGCCGCGCACGCACATGATGCTGCTGGTCGAAACGCCCGATGAAACCTGGCTCGCCGATGTCGGCTTCGGCAGCATGACGCTGAGCGCGCCGCTGCTTGTTCGATACCGGCCGCGAACAGGCCACGCCGCACGAGCCGTTTCGCTCGACCTGATCGAGCGCGGCGATTTCGTGCTGCGGGTCAAAGCTCGGCGATGCCTGGAAGCCGATCTATCGCTTCGATCTCGAACCGCAGTTTCCCGCCGACTACGCCATGGCGAACCACTACGTATCGACGTTCCCCGATTCGATGTTCGTGAACCACCTGATCGTGGCGCGGGTCACGCCGGGCCAGCGCCAGACCTTGTTCGACCGGACGCTCACGCGCCGCGGCGCAACCGAGGAACACAGTGAGCTCGCGTCGGGCGCCGAACTGCGCGACGTGCTGCAAGACAGCTGTTCGGCCTCGCTTTGCCCCCGGGCGGCGATCTTGACACCGTGCTGAAGCGGATCGTCGAGTCATCTGCACCCACTACGCACGTACTGATCATCAGAATGCGCAAAACCGCCAAGCGAGCGCACGAAGCGTATCGGACGCCCGTGAAAAATGCAGTGCTCGAAAGCCGGCTGCCGACAGTGGCGCTCCACGCTGGTCGTCCTGCTGATGTTCGCGGCGTTCGCCTCGCTCGCGGCGCGCGCGCTGTGGGTGCAGGTCGTGAACCAGGACTTTTATATCGGCGAGGGGCAAAAGCGCTATCAACGCACGCTGGAACTCAGCGCAACGCGCGGACGCATTGTCGACCGCAACGGCGCGATGCTGGCCGTCAGCCTCGCGACCTATGCTATCTGGGCAACGCCCTCGCGCTTCGATCCGCAAGTCCTGCCCGCAATCGCCGGCTTGATCGGCATGCCCGAGAAGGAACTGGCACGCCGTCTGGGAACGGAGCGCTCGTTCGTGCTGCTGAAGCGTCAAGTCGATGCCGACACGGCCACGCGGATCGCGGAAACGGGGCTGGCAGGCGTCACGCTCGTGGCCGATACGAAGCGCTTCTATCCCGAAGGAGAATCGGCGGCGCACGTAGTCGGCTTCACCGATAACGAAGACAAGGGCCAGGAAGGCGTCGAACTCGCGGCAAACGATCGGCTGACGGGCGAGCACGGCCAGCGCGAAGTGATCCGCGACCGGCTTGGGCGCGTGGTGTCCGAGATCGGCGAGGTCGAGTTGCCCGAGAACGGCGAGACCATCCATCTGACCATCGACCGCCGCATCCAGCAGCTTGCGCACACGCAACTGGCGGCGGCCATCACGAAGCATCGGGCGCGCGCGGGCAGCGTGGTCGTGCTCGACGCGAAGAACGGCGAGATCCTCGCGCTCGCGAACTATCCGACCTTCGACCCCAACGACCGCGCCCGCCTGACCGGCGAGCAGTTGCGCAACCGCGCGCTGACCGACACGTTCGAGCCGGGCTCGACGATCAAGCCGCTGGTGGCGGCGCTGGCTATCGACATGGGTTACGTGCGGCCGGATACGCGTATTGATACCTCGCCGGGCACGTTCAAGCTCGGGCCGAACGTGATCCACGATACGTCGAACCACGGCGTCATCACGGTCTCCGAAGCCGTGCAGATGTCGAGCAATATCGCGTTGACGAAGCTCTCGCTCAAGCTGCGGCCGGAAACGGTGTGGGACAAGTATCGCGAATACGGCATCGGCCGCGCGCCGGACCTGACCTTCCCGGGCGCCGCAACCGGGCGCTTGCGGGCATTACGAACGCTGGCGCCCGATCGAACAGGCGACCATGGCGTATGGCTACGGGCTGTCGCTGTCGCTATTGCAGATCGCGCAGGTTTATACGGCTTACGCGGGCAACGGCGAATTCCGGCAGTCGACGCTCGATGCGCGGTCAGGCCACGCCGGAACCCGTTCAGGTCACCAAACCCGCGACGGCCGCAGCTGTGCGCGACATGCTCGAACTCGCGATGGGACCCCGTGGCACGGGACGTGCGGCGGCAGTGGAAGGGTATCGCGTGGGCGGGAAGACCGGCACGGCGCGCAAGCAGATCGGGCGCACGTACGCGGCGAACAAGTATCGCGCGTCGTTCGTCGGCATGGCGCCGATGAGCGATCCCGCAAGTGATTGTCGCGGTGATGATCGATGAGCCGTCAGCCGGCTCGTACTACGGCGGGACAGTGGCGGGGCCGGTGTTTTCAGGCGTGGTCGGCGGCACCATGCAGCTTCTCGGCGTGCCGCCGGATGCCTGAATCGCCTCCCGCCACTGGCTACCTGCCGGACGGAAAACGTAAGGCCGATATGCTGTAATGTCAATGTTGCTTTAGTTCGATTTCGTCGGACGTGAGCCGCAAACTTGAAGGACACCATGAAAAAGATTGCCTGCGCTCTCGCGCTTCCCCTGTTTCTGCTGCAAGCCTGTACGACCAGTTTCATAACGCCGACGCCGGTCAACCGGAAGTCGAAACGGCGCCTAACGCGTCGGTGAGCAGCATCGTCCAGTGCCTGACGGACGAAGCGAAGAAACACGACGCGACGTTCAAGCAGAACACCGATTCCCCAAGGCACGATGCTCGAATTCGGCGATTCCAACGTGATCAAGGTTCGCTTCGATAACGGCGAAACGTCGTACCGGTTTTATCCGGGTGAGCGGCATGTGTCGAACTTGTGGCTCGAAGGCGCGAGCAAGAAATGCGCGCCTTGAAGTTAGCGTTGCCTGTAGCCCGGTGAGTTGCTTATGACGCCGGTTCATCACATGCTGCTTTGACCGGGCTGATCGTGCGCTCCACTAAAGCCATCAACGCCGTCGAGCGCCTCAAGACACGCTCCGGCAATCCGCACTACGCCGCGGTCAGCTTGAGCGGCGGCCTGTTCTATCTCGTCGACCGCGCGGCAAGCGGTGAGCAAAAGCTTTCCGCGCCGCAGACCACTGGACGATTTCGTGGCCTTTGTGAATGCGCTCAAGCCAGAAAAACCACGACGCGTGAGCAAGCTCGATCTCGCGATGGACGAGCAGATCAAACGCAGCGGCAAGCTCGGCGGAGCCAAAGACAGCACTGACGCGATCCTCACCATTTCCGCTGGAATACAGAGTTCTCTGCGCCGCTCGAAAACGTTTGCGTATCGATCGCGTTAGTTCGCGACGCACTCCCTATTCCCCAGCGCATCCCTTTACCGGATGCGCCTCAATGTGCGATTTCAGACAGTGCGCACATCCGTGCCCGGGCGAGTATGCATCAACGGTCGCATCAAACCGGGGCCGCCCGACGCAGCAGATAAGCGAGCAGGCGATGGGGATATAGCCGGACGCCGCAATGGCCGCTCATGTCATCGAAAGAATCGACAGCGCGGTCGGAAGCTACGCCGGCAAAAATGGGGGCGCAGATGAAAGCAAAAAGAACGCAACCTCAGGGGGCCCAAGAACATCGTCACATGCGGACGCGGAACTTCAGCACATCGAGCGGGCAATCGGCCAGCTGCGCGCGATGAGTCAGAAGCCGGCCGGCACGCTTAATGTCGACTACTGGCACGAACGCCTGCCGCAGTCACTAAGGAGCACGTGCTGGTGCCCGCGCAACGGCGTCGCATCGATGCGTTGCGCAAAGTGCTCGATTCCTTCGCGCAGACTCCCGGCGATCCCCTTCCGGGACGCAAAAGAACAACCAACAGGCTTTGGGCGAAAGCGGCGTAACCACGGCGCTTTCGCCTTCGCGCGTCACGCGCGTCATTGATGGCGGCATTCATGCCGCCTGCAGTTCTGCGGCAAATTGGTCGCCTGTACCAATCGCGAGGGGGCATGCAAACCCGCGCGGAAATTGCTTTTCAAACACGGCCGGCCAGGTGGGCATTGGAGCGGCTCGATTCTTCACACTGGAACAAGCTTAGCGGGATTGCTTGGTTTGGCGGGCGGCGACGCGACGATAAGATCGTGGCTCGTTCCGTCACTGAATTCCCATGAGCCTTTATATCGACGACGCTCAACGCCATCAAATCCACCAACTGCGCGCTTCCTGGCGCTGGCGCAGCGAATGGCCCACCTGGCTTCTGATCGTAGCCATGTATGGCGGCTGGTTCGCAACGGCGCTTAACGCGCGGTCGATGGGCATTCCGCTGGCGGCAGGCATTCTCGCCGTGCTGTCGTGCCTGTATCTGTCGTTGCAGCATGAACTTCTGCACGGCCATCCGACACGCTTTCCGCTTGTTCAACGCGCTGCTCGGCATCGCCCCGCTCGCGGTCTGGTTTCCTTACGCGGTGTATCGTGAGTCGCATCTGCGCCATCACAACGACGTTCATCTCACCGACCCCGATCTCGATCCGGAAACCTATTTCGTCTCCGCCGAACGCTGGCGCGGCGCGGGACGCGGTTGTGCGTGGCCTGCTCATTGTCCGCAATACGTTCTTCGGACGCATCGTGCTCGGCCCGTGGTTTTCCATCGTGGAAACGCTGGTGTCGGCGATCACCCAGATTGCGCGGGGCAATGTCCGTATCGCCGGCGCGTGGGCGCTTCATCTTGTGCTGCTTGGGCTGCTCGCGACGTGGCTCCACCGCCGCTGCGGCATCAGTCCCGCGGTTTCTGTTCGGCGTGGGTTATCCGGCGCTCGCGTTGAGTGCGATCCGGTCGTTCCAGGAACATCGCGCAGCTGATCACATCGGCGAACGCACGGTCATCAACGAAGCATCGTGGGTCTGGCGTCTTCTGTTCCTGAACAACAATTTTCACTCGGTTCATCACGATCTGCCGGGCGTGCCGTGGTTTGCGCTGGCGAGCATCTATCATGGCGATCGCGACGCGTATCGTGCAGCGCAATGGCGGTTTTATCGTGCGCGGTTATCAGGAATGGATGGTGCGGCATGGCGTTAAACCGGTTGCGCCCGCGCTGCATCCGCTGCATGCGCGAGCCGATCAGTTCGCGCTCGCCCAGCGTGCTGCCGCGAAGGCAGCAGGGACCAAGACAATCAGCGGCGACATGGCGCAACCTGTCTGACGACTGTCTGCGGGTATCGAAGCGCGTTGGCATATAAAAACGCGCAACGGAAAAGAATCTGCATGAACTGGGTGGCCGCTTTACCGATGTACAACGTCACGCCGGCCCTTGCCCGCGACTGGCGCGTTCTGCTCGACCACGTTCACGCGCACCTGCGGCCATGGCTCGACGCTCGCGGCGACACGCTCGACCTCGTCGATCCCGAAACGTCCCTGAACGAATTCTGGCTGCGCGACGACGTGCTGCTGTCGCAGACTTGCGGTTATCCGCTGGTGCATGCGCTCGACGGACGCGTGCAGCTTGTCACGACGCCGGTTTTCACCGTCGATGGCTGCGAGGACGGCGATTATCGGAGCGTCCTGGTGGCGCGAAAAGCGGCTGGCGTCACGTCGCTCGCCGCAATGCCGCGGGTCTGCGCGCCGCCTACAACAGCGACGACTCGAACAGCGGCATGAATCTGCTGCGCCACGCCGTCGCGCCGCTCGCCGATGGCCGTCCGTTCTTCGCATCGGTGGTCGAAACGGGCGGGCATCTGGCGTCGCTGGAAGCGCTGCTGGACGATCGTGCCGATGTTGCCGCCATCGACTGCGTGACCTTCGCGTTCGTGCTCGATCACCTTCCGCAGCTTGCCCGTGGCGTAGTCGAAATCGGCATCGACGCGGAGTCGCCGGGCTTGCCGCTGATTGCATCGAAACGGGTGCCGCCGGATGGTATCGAGGCGCTCAGGAGCGCGCTCGACCGACGCCGTCGCCCACGATCGACCGCTGGCAAAACGGCTCAAGCTCGACGGCTTCATCGCAGCGTCCGCTCGACGACTACGCCAGCATTCTCGACATCGAAACCGACGCCGTGAACGCGGTTATCCCCGCCTCGCCTGAGGGCGGTCACGGCAGACTTTCCTGACTTTCGGCACAATCGGCTTTTACCCACGCGTGCACGGTGCGCTCCGGATTTTCCTCCGGGATTGCCTTGACGGAATACCTGCCGGTACGCGCGCGCCGCCTGCACGAAGTCATGGAAGCCGCAATGATCCCGTTTTCAGTTCTCGATTTATCCCCCATTCCTGCCGGATCGACCGCCGCCGACGCCTTCCGCCACTCGCGCGAACTGGCCCAGCACGCCGAAAAACTCGGCTACCTGCGATTCTGGCTGGCCGAGCATCACAACATGACCGGGCATCGCCAGCGCCGCGACGTCGGTGGTGATCGGACACGTTGCCGCGGGAACGAGCACGATCCGCGTCGGCTCAGGCGGCGTCATGCTGCCGAACCACGCGCCGCTGGTGATCGCCGAGCAGTTCGGCACGCTCGAGTCGCTGTTTCCCGGGCGTATCGATCTGGGCCTCGGCCGCGCGCCCGGCACCGACCAGACGACGGCCCGCGCGCTGCGTCGCGATCTGCAGGGCAGCGCCGATAATTTCCCCGATGACGTCGTGGAATTGCAGCGCTATTTCGCCGATCCGGTCGAAGGCCAGCGCGTGCGCGCGGTGCCGGGCGCCGGGCTGAACGTGCCGATCTGGCTGCTCGGCTCGTCCACCTTCAGCGCCCAGCTCGCCGCCGCGCTCGGCCTGCCGTTCGCCTTCGCCTCGCATTTCGCGCCGGACTACCTGCTGACCGCACTGCAGGTTTACCGGACGCAGTTCCGCCCGTCGAAGCAACTTGACCGCCCTTACGCGATGGTCGGCGTCAATGTTTTCGCCGCCGATACCACGGCCGAGGCGGAGTTTCTCTTTACATCGTTGCAACAGCAATTCATCAACTTGCGACGCGGCACGCCGGGTCAGTTGCCGCCGCCCGTCGAAGCAGATTCCGTGGAACGAGGCGGAACGCGCCGGCGTTGACGCACTCGCTCGCCTGCTCGGTGATCGGCGACCAGCGCCAGGTGGAGGCCGGACTGGCGTCGCTGATCGAACAAACCCAGCCCGACGAGTTGATGGTGACCGCGCAAATCTACGATCACGCGGCCCGCCTGCGCTCGTTCGAAATCACGGCGCAGGCCCGTGCGGCGCGCTGGCGTGCGCAAGGTCATGCAAGCCCGCATCGCGCCGACGTCAACGGATGTCAAGCCGATGCAACGAACGCGGCGCGGCGAACACGCATTCGGATGCTGGACGGGTATCGTTTTGACAAGCAATAATGAGGTCGGCGGCTTTGAGATCCGCCGTCCTGCGCCCGCTTTTAGTGCCTTCCTGCGAACGGCAGCGGCGGGTAAGCCGTTCGAAGGGTCTCAACAGATAAGATGTTGGATATCGGAAGGGAGAAAATGAATGGCCAGAAGTCCCGCCACAGGATCCATGACCTTGCTGACGGAGCGCGATGAAGCCACCGGTCAGGAAGTGCGGACGTTGCGCCTCGAACCTGCGCCGCGATGGCAAGGCCGTCCTCCTGATAGAGGTCGATGAAAGGAAGGCCGGCATCCATCGTGAAGTGCGCTATGAAATCACGCCGGCTGAACTGATTGCGGCAATTCGTGCACACGGCGCGGAATTACCGGGCGAGCAACATAATCGCTAAAATGATTTAGGCATACAATAGCGGCATTCGGCGCTATCATTTCTTCGTGGCGCCCGCGGTTGTCTGGACGAATTGTTGAAATTAGCGGCTGCATGCATGGTGCTTTTGAAACATGCGCAGCCGCCAGCCGTGCACCGATCTGGTCGTGAGCTATCAGCCGCTGATTCGGCGGCTTACGCATCTCGCACCGATCTCAACACAAACAGTAACCAGTTTGTCGAGCCGCTCGCTCGCAGCAGTCCGATTATCGGGTCGCTGCGGGTTAAAGCGGCAATTTGCGGTATTACACTAATTGACGCGCGTCACTCGGCGCGCCACGATTTTAGTCAACCCACACATTCCTCGAGCCGCCCCGGTCCGCGCGGGCAGATGGCTCGCCTTCAAGAAAGTAAAAGCTGAATCAGGACAGCCGTGGACGAAAGAAAGCGAGACAGCATCATTGCCTATTTGCGCAGCCGAATGGCTGAGTTTGGCATTACCGAAACAGCGCTGGCCGAAGCATTGGCCGACGTGCAGGTTTCCGTTACCCCTCCTCCCATGACCAACGGTTCGAGCGCGGCGTCCAAGCGCGCGTTGCCGTCAATGCCTCAGTTGCCGGAGAACGCCAACGGCACCACGCCGGTATTCAGGAACGCAAGCGGCGACACGTGGGACGGGACGGGCGACATGCCAGAGTGGTTGAAACGCGCCGTGCATGCCGGGCAGGATATCGAGTTTTACCGGGTTTAAAGCCGCGGGTTTGGTGGTGGCGCTTGTGCATGCTTGTGCATATACCGGCGCCCTGCGAGCTTTTGCGCGCCTTGGGCACACCGGGTGTCGTGGCAGCGGCCGGGGCCGGCGCGGCATTGGCTGGAGAATGCTTGTGCGACTGCGAGCGGCTCCATTCGGTCAGACATCCAGAAGTGCTTCCAGAAATCAAAAACGCCCCGAAGGGCGTTTTTGATTGGCTATTGGTGGCTGTTGTGAATGTCGGCCACGCTTAGAAATTGAAGTTGTCGATATTCGAAGAATCGAACGTGGTCGGCGGTCCAAGCACGACTTCGCCGCTCTTGCCCACCGTGCGCTTGCCCAGCTTGCCTGCGTCGAAGCTGTCGCCTTCCTTGCCGGTGATCGTGCCCGAAGCGAGGTTAGCCGCCGCGTACGCCGCGAGGTAACCGAGTTGACCCGGATCCCACAACTGGAACGCCTTCACGGTGCCGTTCTTGATGAACGCGCGCATCTGGTTCGGCGTGCCGAGCCCGGTGACCATGACCTTGCCCTTGGCCGGCGACGTCGAGATATAACGCGCCGCCGCCGCAATACCCACGGTCGTCGGGGAAATGATGCCCTTCAGGTTCGGATACGCCTGCAACAAGCCCTGCGTTTCGACGAACGACTTCTGGTCGTCGTCGTTACCGTAGGCAATCTTCACCAGCTTCATCTTCGAATATTCCGGCTTCTTCAGTTCCTCCTCCATCCACTTGATCCAGGTGTTCTGGTTCGTGGCGTTCGGCGTGGCCGAGAGGATCGCGAACTCGCCCTCGCCTCCTATCAGCTTCGACATCAACTGCACCTGCCCCCGTCCGATCGCTTCCGAGTTCGCCTGATTGACGAAAATCTGGCGGCCGTCGGGCGCGGTATCCGAGTCGAAGGTCACGACCTTCACGCCCTGCGCCATCGCTTTCTTCAGGTACGGAACGACCGCGTTGGCGTCGTTGGCGGCGATCACGATCGCGTCCTGGCGTTGCGTGATCAGCGTATTGATGTACTGAACCTGCGACGACGCGCCCGCATCCGACGGCCCGACCACCTTGCCCTGACCGCCCATCTCCTTGATCGCCGCCAAACCGCCGTCATCGGCGATCACTTCGTACGGGTTGTTGATCTGCTTGGGAAGGAACGCTATTTTCAGGTCCTTCTTCAGATCCGCGGCGTTCGCGCTGATCGGAATCATGGCCGCCGCGGACACCGCGATCAGCGCGGCGCATAGCGCCGGACCGCGAATGGACTTGAAGGGTTTGAACATGCTTGTGTCTCCTGATGTCGCGCGCTGCTCCGGTTCAATCATGGCCGGAGTCTTCACGCTGGTTTTAAAAAGCCAAGCTTTCATGAAAGCGTCTGCGTCATCAGGCGTTTTTCACGCATGACACGCCAACGTGCAACAAGATTCGGAATCAGCACCGACGACAGCAACAAACCGCCGGTCACAATGGTCAGCGTCTCGCTCGATACGTCCGAGAGCGTCAACGCATTGCGCAACACGCCAATGATCAGCAACGACAACAGCACGCCGATCATCGATCCCCGTCCGCCGAAGATGCTCACGCCGCCGAACAGCACGGCCGCGATCACCGACAGTTCGAAGCCTTCGCCGTTGTCGCCCGCGCGCGCTCGTGAAGCGCAACGTGTAGACCACGCCCGCGAGCGCGCTCATCGCGCCGGACAGCATGAAGAGCTTGAGCTTCGTGCGCGCCACGTCGATGCCGGAAAACTGCGCGGCAACCGGATTCGCGCCGATCGCGTAGAGGCTGCGTCCGAACGGCGTGGCCTGCAGCAGCACCGTGAAAACAATGGCGCCGATGATCACGAGCACGAACGGCATGGGCAGGAAAGCGGCGATCGTATCCATGCCGAACGCTGTGTAGGACGCCGGGAAATCGGCGACAGCCTGATCGCCGAGCAGCACGTACGCCAGGCCGCGAAACAGCGCCAGGGTGCCGATGGTGACGGCAAGCGAGGGCAAGATTGAAGCGCACGATCACGAGCCCGTTGAACAGGCCGGCAAGCGTCCCGGCAACCATGCACGATGGCAATCACGAGCGGCATCGGCAAGCCCATGTGCCAGAGCACGCCCATCAGCGCGCTCGATGCGCCAAGCACCGACGCCACCGACAAATCGATTTCAGCCGCGACGATGATCAGCGTCATCGGCAACGCGATCAGCGCGATCTCGGTGAAGTCGGCGAGCATGTTCGAGAGGTTGGCGCTCGATAGAAACATCGGCGACAACACGCGGCCGAGGACCAGTGCCAGCACGAGCACCACCACGAGCATGGTTTCCCACGAGAGGTGCCGGCGCTTGCGTCAGAGCGAGTGCGGAATCGGGTTTAGCCATGATCGCGTTTCCTCATCATGCGGCGCGCGACGGAGCGCGCCAGCATTGTGTCGAGCGTGATCGCCGCAACGATCAGCGCACCTTGAATGGCCTGTTGCCAGAATGGCGATACGCGCAACACCACCAGCGCAATGTTGATCACGCCGAGCACGAGCGCGCCGAGCGTCGCGCCGAGGATGGTGCCCACGCCACCCGTGATCGCCACGCTGCCCACCACGGCTGCCGCGACCACCTGCAATTCGATGCCCTTCGCCGTGCTCGCTTCCACGGTGCCGAAACGCGCCAGCCACAGCACGCCCGCCAGGCCCGCAATCGCGCCGGACAACAGGAAGCCGATCATCACGCGGCGCTCTACGCGAATACCTGCAAGCCGCGCCGCTTCGGGGTTCGACCCGATCGCGTAATGCTCACGGCCGCCGCGATATTGCTTCAGATAGACGCCGATCGCGAACAGCACGACCACCGCGATCAGCACCAGGTTCGGCAAGCCGAGCAGCGAACCCGTGGCGATGCGCGAAAACGCATCCGGGAAGGCTCGTCGCGTTGATCTGGCCGCCGTGGACCCAGGCGTAATCGGCGCCGCGCACGATGTACAGCGTCGACAACGTTGCCACCAGCGAAGGCACGCGCCCGAACGTGATCGAGCGTGCCGTTCACCGCGCCAATCACCAGGCCGATGACGATGCCCGCGAGCATCGCGACCACGATCGGCATGTGCGGGAACATCACGAAGAGACTGCCGACCGAATACGCGCTGACACCGACAACGGACGCCACCGACAGATCGATATGCCGCATCAGCATCACGACCGTCATGCCCGCCGTGAGCAAGCCGATGATCGATACGTTGAGCAGCACGTCGCGCAGATTCTGCAGGTTCAGGAACTCGGGTTTCACCGCGGCGGTGGCCGCGACCAGCGCGATCAGCACGACAAACAAGGTCGCCTCGCGGCTGCGAACGAGGTCCGCCAGCAGGTTGCGGCGTTTGGGCTTTGGGCGCGTGCACGGCGGGCATGGCAGGAGAATGTCGTGTCATCATGCCGCCTTCCCCAACGTGGATGGCGAGGCGCCGAGCGCGGCGCTCATCACGCGTTCTTCGTTTGCATCGGCGCGTGCAATGTCGGCGCTGATGCGGCCTTCGTGCATGACGAGAATGCGATCGGCCATGCCGAGCACTTCGGGCAGCTCGCTTGAAATCATCAGGACTGCCATGCCTTCGCGCACCAGTTCGGCGAGCGTTCGATACACCTCCGCCTTGGCCCCGACGTCGATACCGCGGGTCGGTTCGTCGATGATCAGCACTTTAGGCCCTGTAGCCAGCCACTTTCCGAGCACGACCTTCTGCTGGTTGCCACCCGACAGCGTGCCGACCGGTGCGTCCAGATCGCTTGCTTTAAGCCGCAGGCGCTTGCCCCAGTCGGCGGCGAGCGTATTTTCACTGCGCGACGAGATCAACCCATGTTTGACCAGGCGTCCGAGCACCGTCAACGACGCGTTGCGCGCAATGCTCAGTTCCAGCGCGAGACCTTGCGCACGTCGGTCCTCGGGCACCAGCGCGAGCCCGGCGCGGACTGCCGCTTGCGGCCGGCCGAGTTGCAACGGCTTGCCCGCGATATGAACCTCGCCCGCATCCACCGGATCGATGCCGAAGATCGCGCGCGCCACTTCGCTGCGCCCCGCGCCAACCAGCCCCGCCAGCGCCACGATCTCGCCTGCGCGGACCTCGAACGAGACGTTCTTGAACACGCCGTCGCGCGTCAGGTTGCGCACCGAAAGACGCACCTCGCCGGGCGCAACATCGGCTTTCGGATAGAAGGTATCGAGATCGCGTCCGACCATCTTGCTGACGATCGAATCGATGGTCATGTCGGCGGTCATGGCGTCGAAGACCTTCAGGCCGTCGCGCATGATCGTCAGGCGCTGCGTCAGCGCGAATACTTCGTCCAGCCGATGCGTGATGAAAAGAATGGCGGCATCGCGTTCACGCAATGCGCGCACGATTGAGAACAGGCGCTCGACTTCGGTCAGCGACAACGCCGCTGTCGGCTCGTCCATGATCAGCACATTCGCGTTCAGCGAAAGCGCCTTGGCAATCTCGACCACTTGCTGATCCGCGATGGACAAACCGCGCACCAGGCGCTCCGCACGCAGATTGACGCCGAGCGATTGCAGCAGCGTATCCACTTCGCGATTCATTTCGTCGTAGCGAATCCGGCCGAGCCGGTCGCGCGGCTGACGTCCCATGTAGATGTTTTCCGCGATGGACAGATCCGCGAACAACGTAGGTTCCTGATAGATCACGGCAAGACCCGCATCGCGCGCTTCAGCGGGATTCGCGAACGTACGGGCCTGTCCATCCACCAGCAATTCGCCCGAGTCCGGCTGATACACGCCGGCAAGCAGCTTGACCAGGGTCGACTTGCCCGCGCCGTTTTCGCCGAGCAACGCATGCACTTCACCCGGCCATAACGCGAGGCTGCCGTCACCGAGCGCGCGCACGCGGCCGAACGACTTGCTCGCGTGCCTTAGCTCAAGCCGAGGCGGATTGTTATTGCCCATACTGTCTCCTTCAGATGCGATAGATACGTTCTGCGTTGCTTTTGAACGAGCGCATCTTTTTCTGTATCGCTCAGGTCTTTCACGATCGACGCATACGCGTTCCACAATCCTTCATACGTGGCGAACAAGCGGTCGACCGGAAAGTTCGACGCGAACATCGCGCGCTCGCAACCGAACGTATCGATTGTCTCCAGCACATACGGCCGAAAACTTTCGACGCTCCACTGATGATCGAACATCGCAAGGCCGCTGATCTTCACCGCCACATTCGGACAGGCAGCCAGCGCACGCATACCGTCACGCCATGCACGAAACCCCTCCACCGACGAACGATCCACGAACATGCCCGGCATGATTCACGATGAACTGCGTGTCGGGATGTTCCTGCGCAAGCTCGGCCGCTTCTTTCATCTGCGACGGGTAGAGCTGCAGATCGAATGACATCGAATACTTCTTCAGCAACGCGAAATTCTTGCGCCATTGCGGTTCACGCATGTAGTGCCGGCCCACGTAGTCGTAAAGCGGATTGGCATGCACGTTGAGTATCTGCCGAATGCCGCGCGTGTTGGCGAATGCGGCGTGCCCTTCGAGCACTTCCTGCGCGTTTTCCGCCGATAAATCCGCACCCGCCACGATCGCATTCGGCATACCCGTGGCCTTCGTTATCGGCAACGTGCTGCAGCCAGCGCGTTTCTTCCACCGGATCGGCGGGATCGTGATTGGCATCCACATGCACGAGCTTCAGCACCTGCACCGGCGCCGGCATCGCGCAAAAAATCATCGATCAGGTAGTCGTGCTTCAGCTCGCGTGCATCGCCGACGAACGACTTGCCCGGGTTCGCCAGCCACGGATAGTGATGCGTCTTCAAATCCCAAAGGTGAATGTGCGGATCGACAACCTGCATGGATATGTCCTCGTGCCGCTAAAGCTAAAAGCCAAAAACGCGTCAGGGTAGATGGAAGACCGGCACGAGCGCGGTTTGCACCGGCGAGCGGTCAGGGTTTGTTTCCATCAGGTCGGCCATGCTGTCCCACCATTTGCGCATGATGGGCAGATCGGGCAGCGCGTCCATGGTGTGATCGCGCTCGCGCTTGAGCGTGGCGAACAGGTGCCCGGTGGTTTCGTCGAGAAAAATCCAGTAGTCGCGGACCCCGGCGTGACGTAACGCCTCGGCCAGCTCGGGCCATATGTCGCGATGACGCCGCTCGTATTCATCGCGCTGGCCCGGTTTGAGGGTCATCCTGAACGCAATCGTCTCCATTGCGGCTTGCCTTTTATAGGTGTTGAAGCCGGTTGACGGTCGTGAAGCATCCGACTTGCGGCTTTTGCGTTACGACTATAATTCGCCGACTGATAACATGACAATCCGAAGTCAGGATCAGCCGATCGCAAAACCGAATCGCATAATGGATGCACGAGGACGCCCGATGACCCAGAACGTCTCCCAGATTGCCCTCGTCAACCGCCTGAAATTCAAGCATCTCGCGCTGCTTGTCGCCCTCGACGACGCCCGCAACCTGCATCAGGCCGCCGAGGCCATCAACGTCGCCCAACCCAGCGCGAGCCGCATGCTGAGCGACATAGAAGAAGCGTTCGGCTTCCTCCTGTTCGAGCGCAACGCGCGCGGCATGCAGCCCACGCCGCTCGGCGTCGCCACGCTCGCCTACGCGCGCCGCTCGCTTGCCGACCTCACCCGCTTCGCCGCCGACCTCGAAAGCAAGCGGCGCGGCGGTCATGGTCAACTGACTGTCGGCGCGATCATGGGCGCCGCGCCCGACGTGCTCGCCATGGCCATCGCCGAACTTAAAAGCGAGCGGCCGCTGCTCAACGTGCGCATTCTTGGCGAAACCAGCGACCAGGTCGTGCAATTGCTGCATCGCCGCGAAGTGGATCTTGCGCTCGGCCGCCTCACCACGCCGCTCCAGCACAACGACTTCGATTTCGAACCGCTCTCGCGCGAAGCCATGCGGCTGGTCGTGCGCGCCGCGCATCCGCTTGCCCATGAAACCTCGCTCTCGCTCGACGCGCTGATCTCGTGGCCCTGGATCCTGCAACCGATCACCAGCCCGGCGCGCGCGTTGTTCGAAGAAGAGCTTGCCCGGGCCGGGCTTGCCTCGCCCTCCAACGTGGTCGAATGCGCGTCGATCTTCGCCACGCTTCAGCTTCTGCAAAACAGCGACGCCGTCGCCATGCTGCCGGAGTCCGTCGTGCGCGATTATCTGCGCGCGCATTTGCTGATCGAACTGCCCATCGAGATCGGCAAAAGCCTCTCCGGCTTCGGCCTGTTGCGACGCAAACATGAAACGCTGAGCGAACCCGCCGAATACTGCATCGCGTTGCTGCGCAAATACTCGGCCGGCTCGTTCACTGAAGGTTGACGAACAAGCCGCCATCCACCAGCAAGCGATGCGCCCGTCACATAACGCGCGCGATCCGATGCGAGAAACGTCACGCACTGCGCAACGTCATCGGGCTCGCCCAGGCGTCCCAGCGGAATGCGCTTTTCGAAGTACGCGCGCTTCTCGGTATCGGCGAGATCTTCTGCGTTCAGGTCCGTCGCGATGGTGCCGGGCATCACCGAATTGCAGCGGATGCCGTAAGGCCCAAGCGCGATCGCGCACGACTGCATCAGCGAATGAACACCCGCCTTGGTCGGCGTGTAATGCGTCTGCATGGCGCCGCCAACGAGCGCGCTGATCGAACTCGTCGCGACGATCGCGCCGCCCGTTCCCTGCAGCTTCATCTGGTTGGCGACGGCCTGAGTCACGTAAAACGCGCCGTTCAGATTCACGCCGATGGTCGCTTCGTACACCGACGCCGGCATGTCGAGAAACGCAGTGGAACGGACAGATGCCGGCGTTGCTGGCGAGGACGTCGACATGACCGAATGCATCGACTGCCTGCTTCACGAGTTCGAGTCCCCGTCTCACGCTGCGCGACGTTTCCTTCGACCGCGATCACTCGCCGGCCGAGTTGTTCTATCTCGCCGACGACTTCCTGCACAGCCGATAACCGCCCATACGAGCGGTCGTTATCGCCCCAGTAATTCAGCACGACGTCCGCGCCTTCCTTCGCGCACGCCACGGCGATCGCGCGGCCAATGCCTCGCGATCCGCCTGTGACGATCACCACTTTGTTCTCGAGCAGCACGATTAACCTCAATGTTTCAATGTCAGTGTGTATAAGGACGCACAAGGGTGCATTCGGGATTGAGCCGCACGCCAAAACCCGGTGTCTCCGGCACCTTCATCCGGCCGTTCACGGGCACGGGTTCATCGAGCAGCAGCGGATTGAACATGGGCACGACTTCGTCGGCTTTCGGCGCCATCATCAGGAACTCCGCGAACGGCGAATTGTGCCGCGTCACCACGAAGTGATAGCTATAGACCGATGAACCATGCGGTACGACAAGCACGTTATGCGCGTCGGCAAGCGCGGAGATCTTGATCAGTTCCGTGATGCCGCCGCACCATCCCACGTCCGGCTGGACCAGATCGGCGCAACCCATTTCAAACAGCATACGGAAACCCCAGCGCGTGGCTTCATGCTCGCCGGTCGTCACCATCATGCCGCGCGGCACCGAGCGCCGCAGTTCGGCGTAACCCCAATAGTCGTCGGGCGGCAACGCTTCTTCGATCCACTTCAAGCCGTATTCCTTCGCCGCGTGCGCGAGACGCGTTGCGTAGTTCAGGTCGAGGCTCATCCAGCAGTCGAACATCAGCCAGAAGTCGTCGCCTACTTTCGCGCGCATATCGGCGAGCTTCGCGATGTTCTTCGCCAGCCCTTCCTCACCTTCGGCCGGTCCATGCTGCAACGGCATCTTGCCGCCGATAAACCCCATCTCCTTCGCCAGATCCGGACGCGCGCCGGTTGCATAGAATTGCAGTTCGTCGCGTACAGGTCCGCCCAAAAGATGAAATACCGGCTCCTTGCGAACCTTCGCGAGCAGATCCCACAGCGCAAGATCGACGCCCGAGATCGCATTCAGCACGATGCCTTTGCGCCCGTAATAGAGCGTGGCGAAATACATCTGGTCCCACATCTTTTCGATGTCGGTCACGCGCTGGCCTTCGAGAAACCGCGCCAGATGTTTCTCCACGATAAACGCGCCGATCTCGCCGCCGGTGGTCACCGCGAAGCCGACCGTGCCGTCGCTTGCTTCAATTTCGACGACCAGCGAGCCGAGCACGTTGATGCCGAACGACTGGCGGCTTTGCCGATACTCGGGGTAACGCGCCATTGGCGTGGAGATGTGGTCGTCGATCCAGTGATCGGCGCCCTGGTCGTGATAATCGGCGCCGCCGCCGCGAACGGTGAACGCGCGGACGTGGCGGATGGTAGGCATGGACATGATCGGACTCCGTTGAGGTTCTGATGTTCAGGACGCTTTGGCGCGCTTGCCGTGCATATAATGCGGCGGACGCAGGCGCGGGCCGCACGAACACGATGATCGCGATGGCGGCGAGCACGGCGACGAGTCCGAGCAGCACGAGCCCGGCGCTCGTCGATACATAGATGCGCTCCGCGGCTCGTGCGCACCATGGGCGCGACGAAACCGCCGAGGCTGCCGAGCGAATTGATCAGCGCGATGGCCCCGGCCGCGGCAGCGCCCGTCAGGTAATGCGTGGGAAAGGTCCAGAACAGCGGTTGCGCTGCAATCAGGCCGCTCGCGGCGAAGCACAACGCGATCAGCGAGATCGAGCGGCTGCCCGCAAGTCCCGATATCGCGATACCCACACCGGCCACGACCAGCATCACGCACAGCGAGCCATCGATGCTGACCGTGACGATCCGCATAACGCGGCACGAACCACGTAACGAGCACCGCGCACAACCAGGGAATGGCCGTGACGAAGCCGACCTTCGCGCCCACGTTCGCACCCAGCAACGCAGCCACTTGTTGCGGCAGATAAAAGATCACGCCGTACACGGACATCTGAATCAGGAAATACACGGCCGACAGGATCAGCACACGCGGATCGACCAACGCGGCAAGCACGCCGCGCGGTCCATGCGCCGACGCAGTGTGTGCGTCCTGAGTCGAGCCGCGAGAGCAGCAGGCTCACGTTGAGCCGGCATCAAGCCAGCGCGCCTTCGATGGATCGTTGTCGAGATACCAGAACGCCCAGATGCCGACGATGGAAGCAAGAACGCCTTCCACCAGAAAGAGCCATTGCCAGCCCGCAAATCCGAGCGCGCCATGCAGGTCGAGCAACGCGCCGGACAACGGGCTGCCGAAGATGAACGCGAGCGGCGCGCCGAAATAGAACACGCCTAGCGCCCTCGCTCGCGCCGATTGCGGAAACCATCGCGTGAGGTAATACACGATGCCGGGGAAAAAACCTGCCTCCGCCACGCCGAGCGCGAAGCGCAAGACATAGAACGTGGTGGCCGTATGCGCGAACGCCATGGCCGCCGAAACAAGCCCCCATGTCACCATGATCCGGCACATCCAGAGCTTTGCGCCCACGCGATGCAGCAGCAAGTTGCTCGGCACTTCAAAGAGCGCGTAGCCCACGAAAAACACGCCCGCTCCGAACGCGAAGGCTGCATTCGAAAGACCCGTATCGTGCTGCAGCGCTTTCTGCGCGAAGCCGATGTTTGCCCGATCGAGAAACGCCAGCATGTACATCAGCAGCAGGAACGGCAGCAGACGACGCATCACGCGAGCCGATGACGGCGTCCTCCGCAGTAGCGGTATCGCTCATGCGTGTCTCCGGATATTTTTATGTGTCGGGCGTGAGCTATAAACACGCGTTGCAGCGACTTTAGTACGTCGCGCGGCCGCCTGACAGATCGAACACCGACGCCGTGCTGAACGCGCAATCTTCCGAGCTGAGCCACAGGATCAGCGACGCCGCTTCTTCCGGCAGAAGGAAGCGGTTCATCGGGATCTTGGACAGCATGTAGTCGATGTGCTGCTGCGACATCGAATCGAAAATCTCGGTCTTGGCAGCGGCCGGCGTCACGGCATTCACCAGGATGCCGCGCGTGGCGAGCTCTTTGCCGAGCGACTTGGTGAGGCCGATCAGGCCGGCTTTCGAGGCGCTATAGTGCGACGCGTTCGGATTGCCTTCCTTGCCTGCCACCGAAGCGATATTCACGATGCGTCCGTAGCCTTCCTTCAGCATATGCGGCACGACAGCACGGCATGTCAGGTACGGGCCGATCAGATTCACGTCGATCACGCGACGCCATACATCCGGCGCGAGTTCCCAGGTCGAACCATTGCCGCCGGTAATGCCCGCGCTGTTGATCAGCACATCGATCTTGCGATGCGCATCCAGCGTCTGCTGCACGGCTTGTTCAACCGATGCTTCCTCGGTCAACTCGACCACGGCGACGCTGACTTTGCCGGCCTTGGCGAGTTCGCCGCGCGCGCGTTCGAGGCGTTCGGCATCGATGTCCCACAGCGCGACTTCAGCGCCCGAGGCCAGCGCACGCTGCGCTACTGCGTAGCCGATACCGCGTGCGCCACCGGTAATCACCACGGTCCGTCCGGCCAGATCGATCTGGTTCATCGTGTCTCCTTGTATAAGTGTTTTGCTATTGCCTGAACTATAAAGGCGGCGTCATAGCATAACAATCCGACTATGCGATGGACTGATAGCGAAATCGAATCACCGGACAAGGCGGCGCGGAATCGCCAATCAAACGTGGAAGAGCTGCGCCACCAGCGTCGCGCCGAGGAACGTGCCGGCGTTCGCCACAAACGACACCAGCACGATGCGCCAGCCCAGCCTGCGGAACGCCGGAATGTCCTTGGCAATGGACAAGCCCGCGAACGTCAGCATGGGCGTCGTGATGCTGAGGAAATCGTTCTGCGCGCTGTACGCCGATATCTGCGATGCCCACGGACACAGCGGCGACGTCATGAACATCGCGACAATCGAGACCCAGCAGACCGCGGGAATCTTGCGCCCGTCACGGTGTAGATGGCGTCGCCGACGATGGTCGCGAGCACCATGATCAACATGCCGGGAAAACCCGACGATCGGCGTTGTGCCGTGGGCGATCCAGTCGCAAGCCCAGCGCGAACACGGCAGTGACGCCCCACGCAACCAGCTTGCCGCGATAGCCCAGTTCAGGCGCGGCCGTTTCGACATCGCCGAGCTTCGGACGGGACTTTTCAATCGCCTCCGATGCATCCGACGCCTTGCTCGTACGCCCGATCAGCGGCTCGAGCAGGCGATATCCCCACACGGCCATCGGCAGCGAAATGAAGAGCGTGAAGTACGTGCCGATGGTCGTCGTGATGAGATTGCTGGCCGCAGCAAACGTCAGGACCGTCTTCGCCATTTCAGGCGTCTGTTGCGCGGCGATGGCACCGGATGCAGCGGCCATCATGCTGCCCGAACCAACGCCTGAACCCATGGCAAGCGCCAGACGGATGGAAGATATTCAGGCTCGCGACGAACCCCGCCAGAATCGCGATGAACACCGCACCGAATACCGTGCCCGTCAAATACTCGGCCAGCACGCCGCGGCCTTCGGGCGAGTCCATGCCGTACTTCTCGCCGATGATCGCAAGGCTCGGTTCACGGCCGACGGAGAACGTCGCGCCGATCGCCTCCCGCTTGATGCCGAGCAGCAACGCGAGCGGAAGCCCCAGCAGGATGGTGCCGACGAAATGCCCTAGCTCCTGAAACGCCAGCGCCCAACCCGACGGCGGCCAGCTTCGGCAACGCGCCGCCCACCAGCAGCCCGAGCTTGGCGACGAAGAGCAAAAGCGCCGGCTGCAAGATTGCTGCGGCGAGGAACTGGGTCTTGACGTCGAGCCGGGCAGCGCCGCCCCATCGGCCACTTGCCAATCCCAGTGCGGCGCCCAGAAGAAGCGCCCAGATCATCGGGAGCAGAACGACTTTCCCCGGCCCGACCTTGAACGTGAACGAGCCGATAAATTCGGCAATGAGCAGGATGATTGCCGCATAAAAAAAGAGCTTTGCGCTCCTCAACCCATCACTCACCCCGTTGCTGCGCAGCCAACGTACTTTCCATTGTTATCTCCCTGTCGCCCTCTCGTGGTCCTCTCGCTATTTATCAATAGCGAGAGGACACGTTGCTTTATAGATAGCCGAACGCCGTATGCCGGCTCTTTGGCGGTTTCCACCCAGACGCTCTTGGTCTGCGTGTACTCGTACAACGCTTCCACACCACTCGAACGTCCATATCCACTCATACCATAGCCGCCGAATGGAGACGCCACATTAATGGTCTTGTAGCCATTGACCCAGAACGTTCCCGCGTTGACCTGACCCGCAACGCGATGAGCACGGCCCACGTCGTTCGTCCACACTGCACCTGCCAAGCCGAACTCGGTGTCGTTCGCAATGGCAAGCGCTTCTTCTTCGGTATCGAATGGAATGGCAGCGACGACCGGACCGAAAATTTCAGTACGCGCTACGTCCATCTCGTTCGTCACGTTCGACAGCACAGTGGGCGAAACGAAGTACCCGCCCGCCGAACGTTCAACCGATCCTGCAGCCAGCGTTGCACCCGCCTGAACGCCGCTCGAAATCATCTTCATGACGTGGTCGTATTGCGTGCGATTGTTGATCGGACCGACTTCGGTTGCATCGTCGAGCGGCATGCCAACTTTGATCTTTACGGGCACCTGTCGCAATCATGCCGACGAACTCGTCATAGATTGAGCGTTGCACCAGCAGGCGCGAACCCGCCACGCAGCTTTGACCCGCGCCCGCGAAGATCGCAGCCTGAGCGGTTAGCGCGGCGCGCTTGAGGTCGGCATCGGCGAAGATGATGTTGGCCGACTTGCCGCCGAGTTCCAGCACGCAAGGCAGCACGCGTTTCGCTGCAGCTTCTGCAATGCGCACGCCGGTCGCAGGCGAGCCGACGAACACGACTTTCTTCACGACCTTATGCGCGATAGCGGCTTGAGCGATGGTATGGCCGAGGCCGGCCAGAACGTTGATCAGACCCTTCGGGCGCGCCCGGCTTTTTCGGCCAGCATGCCAAGCACTAGAGACGTAAACGGCGTCAGCTCCGAGGGCTTCAGCAAGACCGCATTGCCCATCGAAATGGCTGGAGCAACTTGCCATCCGCATGTGAAGACCGGCGCGTTCCAGGGCGTGATCTGCAGGACCGTTCCAGCCGGCTCGCGACGCGTGTAGTTCAGATGCGATGTCGGAACCGGAATGACATCGCCGTAAAATTTGTCCGCCCAGCCGCCGTAGTACTCGAACATTTCGGCGACCTTGGCCACTTCGCCCCGGCAATCGCGAATGGGCTTGCCCGAACCCAGCGACTCGAGGCGCGCGATGCTCTCGGTGTCCTTGCGCAGTTCGCGCGCAATGTCGAACATGACGCGTCCGCGTGCGGCATGCGTCAATGCCCACCATTGTTTCTGTGCGCGCTGCGCTGCGTCGGCGGCGAGTTCGACGATTGCCGCGCCGCCATCCTTGTAGGCGAGGCTCGGCTTGCCCGTCGCCGCGTCGTACAGCTGGATCAGTTCGCCTGTGCCTTCGACCAGCTCGCCGCCGACGAACGAACCAATCGTCTTGGCGTTCCGGGAAGAAATGCGCGAAGGCGGCCAACAGATTTTCTGCTGCGTTGTTTTCCATTTCGTGGCTCCGGTGTATTCTGCGGTTACTTCTGTTCGATGAACTGGACGATGCGATTGAAGTCTTCCGCATCGCCGATGGTCTTGGCGCTTTCCGCCCACAGCCGCCCCGCTTCGGCGGCAATGGGCGCGTCGATGTCCTGGCTGCGCAGCAGGTCCATCGCAAGGCGAACGTCCTTGCGCATCAGCTTCATCGTGAAACCGGAATCGAACTTGTCGTTGAAGATCCACGTGGGGTAGTTCGTGAGCGTCGCGCTGTTGCGCCCGGAGCCGCCGTTGAGCGCTTCGACCAGCTTCTCGGGATCCACGCCGGCCGCTTTCGCCGCGCGAACCGCTTCGCTGGTTGCAAGCAGGTGCACGCCGGTCAGCAGGTTGTTGATGATCTTCGTGACGTGTCCCGCACCGACCGGACCAACGTGCACCCGCTTCGCGCTCATGACCGCGAGGATCGGCTCGACGGCCGCGACGTCCTCGTCCGAACCGCCCAGCACCATGGTCATGGTCGCAGTCGCTGCGCCCTTCGGACCGCCGCTGACGGGGCCATCGACGAAATCCCACTTTCACTTCAGCCAGCGCGGCCGCGACCTTGCGCGTGCTGTTGGGCTCGGCGGTGGTGGTATCGACGACGATCAGGCCGGGCCTGGCGCTTGCCGCCACGCCGCCCGGGCCCAGCACGACCTCTTCCACAATCGCCGATGTAGGCAGCGAAAGAATGAGGACGTCCGAATCGCGCGTGATGTCGGCAATGGACGCGCGCTGCCGACACGCCCTCTGCGTCGAGCTTGCCGGCGACGCCGGGCGCCGCGTCGAAACCGAGCACGGTGTAGCCGCCGCGCTTGAGCGAAAGCGCCATTCCGCGCCCCATGTTTCCGAGTCCGATGACCCCAACCGTCTTCATAAATCCACTCCGTAGCGAATACGCCGTCGACCGGATAGAGCGAGGTCTACCTGTCGGCGAGCGTGTTTTGGAGTTGTCATCTTCGGCTGGCGAGCCCCTATAATCAATCAATGCCAATATTGAGAATGTTCTAATTATTAGAACGCTCAGAACACTGAGAACGCTGAACGATGGCCGACAACCTGACTGAAAGCAGAATCGTCTATTTTTTTGAAGCCGTTCGTTGCGGGACCATCCGCGCCGCCGCCGACTGGCTCGACGTCGCGCCGTCCGCGGTCAGCCGGCAAATCGGCTTGCTCGAAACGGAACTGGACGTTGCACTGATCGAGCGGCACGCGCGCGGCGTCAAGCCGACGGAAGCCGGCCAGTACCTGATCGAATATTTCCGCGAACAACTCGCGCATAAAGACGACTTGATTTCGCGGCTGCAGGAACTGCGCGGGCTGCGAACCGGGAACGTCAACGTGATCCTGGGTGAAGGTTTTGTTTCCGATGTCCTGGCCGGACCCATCCAGCATTTCTGCAAGCAGTATCCCGGCATCAAGCTCAATCTGGACCTCGGCAGCACGAACGACGTCATGCGGCGAATCTCCGAAGACGAAGGCGAGATCGGGCTGGTCTACAACCCGCCGGGCGAACCGAAAATTGTTTCTCGCGCGATCAAGCGGCAACCGATGATGGCTATCGTCAAGCCGAACTTCCTGCGCGGCGAGCAAAACGAAATCCATGAGCGTGCAGGAGCTGGCGACCTATCCGATTGCGGCGACCCATCCCACCTATGGCACTCGCCAGATGCTTCAGGCAGTCGAGTTTGCGGAGAAGATCCGGCTGGAGCCGGTTGTGACGACCAATTCGATCGGCCTCCTCAAGCAGTTCGCTATGTCAGGACTCGGCCTGGTCGTGTCTTGCCCGCGTTCGCCGTGACCATGGAACTGGAGGCGGGCAGCTCGCTCGCCATCGAGATCGATCATCCGATCCTGATGAAAGCCGAGGCGCATCTTGTCACGCGTGTGGGACGGAAGTTGTCGGTGGCGTCGAACAAGATGCTGCAGTTGATGTCGTCGCAGATGAGAGCGTTTCGGTAAGTCATAGCCCATCAACGCGGCTTCATGATTGCCCTAGCGGTTGAGCCGCCGCCCGCGCACGCCGGCCGGCCGGCTAACAGCCAGACCGCCACCGCAATCGCCACGGCCAACGCGCCGGCCACGCACAAGGCCGAGGCGAAGCCGCTTGCGAAACTGGCAGGGGCCGCTGTTGCCAGGACCGCTCTTGCACCCGGGGCCAAATCCAGCGTCGCGCGGGCGGCATCTCCGGCAAGCAGCCGGGACATGAAATCCGCATCGAGCGAATTCTTTATTGCAGGGACGCCGGCTAACGCAATGTCGAGCGCCGCCCGAGTCCGCGAGGCCAGCACTGCGCCCAGTACGCCCACCGACATGACAATGGCTGTGAAGCGCGTGGTGGTGCTGATACCCGACGCCATCCCCGTCCGGTTTGTCGGCACGCACGCCATGATCGCCTTTTGCGTATCGCCGTTCAGGATGCCGGCGCCACAACCCGTGACGATCATGCCGAGTGCGACGAGCCAATAACGCGCATCCATCGAAACCGATGCAGTCAATAAATTCCCCGCGCCGATAGTCGCAAGCCCAACCGTCAGCAACGCGACGCTCGAATAACGACGCGACAGCCACGCCCCGACATAAGGCCCTACGATCATGGCCACGGCAAAGGGAAGCATGCCAACGCCCGCACTGACTGCCGACCATCCGAACGCGTTCTGCAGGTATAACGGCAGGAAGGTCATCATGACCTGAGCGCACGCCGCATAGCCGAACATGCTCAGCACCGCCGCAACAAAACGCGCCTGACGAAACAGCGACAAGTCGATCATTGCGTGCGCACGGTTCTTTTCCAGCTTGAACGAAAGCGATCAGCAATCCTGCACATCCCGCGAACCGGGCGATGGTCGGAACACTATGCCACCCGTCCGTTTGCGTTCCGATCAGCGCCCAGATTCCGAGCGCCAGCGACGCACCGAACAACACGCTTCCCAGTACATCAATTGCGCCGGCTTGCGGATTACGCGACTCTTTGATGGACCGATGCACGCACCATGCAAGCACCGCGCAGACCGGAAGATTCAACAGGAAAACCCAGCGCCAGCCGACCCACTGCGTAATCACGCCGCCGACCAGCGGCGCGACCGTCGTGGCAAGACCCATGCACATGCCCCACACGGCCCACGCCCGCGCACGCTCGGGCCCTTCGTGGAAGCTATTGGCGATGACCGCGAGCGCGGCTGTAAGCAGCATCGATGCGCCCACGCCTTTTACTGCCCGCGCGATATTCAGAATTAGCGCAGTGGGTGCGAGCCCGCATCCAAGCGATGCCAGGAAGAATACGCCGAGGCCGATCATCATCAGCTTCTTGCGGCCGAAGCGATCGGCTATGCCGCCTGCAGCGAGCAGGCAGGACGCGAACGCGACCATATAGGCGCTCACCACCCATTCGACCTCCGCGAAACCTGCGTGGAACGACCGTGCGATCGAGGGCAAGGAGACGGCGACCACGTTGGTATCGAGGATGATCAATGCGCATGTTGCCGATGCGGTTCCCAATACAAATCGTGCTGCGCGCCGGCTCGCAGCCTCGCTGGCAATGGCCTCCGGCGAGTGCCGTTCTCGATGAGGTCTCTCTTTACTTGCCTGAGTGTTTGTCTGAAGCATGGGAGCCGCTATCGGTAGGGAAACGAAGGCATCAATATTATCGTCATCGCTATTAATCGTCACTAACGTAAAATCACAGAATTATTAGCAAAATCGTTAATACTATGAAAGTCGAACTTCGACATATCCGGTGCTTCGTCTGCGTCGCAAAGCATCTCCACTTTGCACGCGCGGCGGAGGAACTGGAGATCGCGGCGCCTTCGCTCACCAAGCAGATCCAGGAAATCGAGCGCCTGTTAGGCGTTCGCTTGTTTCATCGGACCAAGCGCACGGTTGCGCTGAGCGCAGCGGGCGAGGCCTATTTGCCCGAGGCGCTGGCCGCGCTTGCGCATCTGGCACGCGGGCACGAACTTGCGGCGCTCGCGGAGCGCGGCGAACTGGGGCGTATCGAAGTGGGCTATGTGGCATCGGCCGTATTTACCGGCGTGCTTCAAAGCGCGGTCCGGGGATTTCGCCGGGATCATCCGCGGATTGAGATCGTCCTTAGTGAAATTGCAATGGACAAGGTGCCGGCGATGCTTGCAGACGGTCTCATCGACGTGGCCTATGTCAGGCCGCCCATGCACTACCCGGAGGGTATCCAGGCAGTCACCATGTATCGCGATGATTTCGTGTTGGCAATTCCCGAAGACTCCGTGCTTGCGGAGTCAGTGAGCGTTGCTCCATCGCAGTTGCGTGATTGCTGGTTCGCGGTGCCTGAGCAGGATTCTGGCACGCTGGAAGTTGGACGACGGGGGCACTTTCAACCGCAAATCGGTCCGCGGCCCGGACCGCTGGCAGCGGTACTGGCCTGCGTCTCGCTGGGAGGAAACGTCGCGGTCGTGCCGCGAACTCTAAGCGATTGCGTGTTAATTCCGGGCGTCGTTTATCGACCTATTACGGGAAAGCCGATCGTATCGGAGGTCGCCGTGGCATTTCGCCGGCATGAGCGCGCACCGGCGGTACGGGCTTTTATCGCTTTTGCAAAGCAGCTTTAGGACGCGAAAGCGATGGTCGTTGTTGCGAGGGACGTTGTTGATGTGCAGTTGTCCAGATGGATGATCGCCTGATTCTGAGCGAGTAACGCTTGTATTTGGTCGCGAGGGTTTGGGTCCGTGATGCACGTCTCTCGGCGCACGCTTTCAATGACGCGATTTACGGTAGGGCCGTTATGAGGCGTAGCAGGTGCAGCGTGTTGATGGATCTAAATCGTGAGTCGTATCGGTCCACTGGAGGTCGAGCGTTTGGATCAACTTCCTTATTTGATTTGCAATCCTTTAGATTCGATATTTTTCTTGTCCACTCGCGGTTGAGTGTCTACTGGTTTGACGAAGCGCGGTTCTGAAGCAAGGTGCGCCTAGCGTCAATGATTCCTGCCAGCGCACGCGACGAAACGCAGTTCGAGACGACACAGCGATTGAAGTCGCCATGTCGTCTCGTCCGCGCGTTGCGTCGCCGTTTTTAGTGATCGCCGATTTTAGTGACCACCGTTTCCACCGCCGCCGGATCCACCACCGCCACCTCCTCCGCCGCCACCATGGCCGCCGCTGGATGAACCGCTGCCGTGACCGCCACTGCTTCCGTTGCCGCTAGAGCCGCTGCCATAACCACCGTTGCTTCCGCCACCACCGGACGGACCGTTGCCATGACCGCCGCTGCTTCCGTTACTTCCGCTACCACCACCCGACGGACCAGCGCCATGACCACCGCTGCTTCCGCTACCGCCGCTGCCACCACCCGACGGACCAGCGCCATGGCCGCCGTTGTTTCCGCTACCGCCGGATGAACCGTTGCCATTGCCGTGGCCACCCGCACCTTCGCCGCCATTTGAACCATGGCCGGACGATCCGCTACCGTGACCGCCATCGCTTCCGTGACCGCCATCGCTTCCGTGACCGCCGCTGTTGCCTTGACCGCCATCGCTGCCGTGTCCGCCGCTGTTGCCGTGACCGCCGTCGCTACCGTGACCGCCATCGCTTCCGTGACCGCCGCCGTTGCCTTGACCGCCGTCGCTTCCGTGACCACCGCTGTTGCCGTGGCCGCCGTCGCTGCCGTGACCACCGTCGCTGCCGTGACCGCCGCTGTTGCCGTGACCGCCGTCGCTTCCGTGACCACCATCGCTTCCGTGACCGCCGTCGCTGCCGTGACCACCATCGCTGCCGTGACCGCCGCTGCTGCCGTGACCGCCGCTGTTGCCTTGACCGCCATCGCTGCCGTGACCGCCGTCGCTTCCGTGACCACCTTCGCTGCCATGACCGCCGCTGTTGCCGTGGCCGCCATCGCTGCCATGACCACCGTCGTTGCCGTGGCCGCTGTCGCTTCCGTGACCACCGTCGCTGCCGTGACCGCCGCTATTGCCGTGACCGCCGTCGCTTCCGTGACCACCGTCATTGCCGTGACCGCCATCGCTGCCATGACCGCCATCGCTTCCGTGACCGCCGCTGTTGCCATGACCGCCGTCATTGCCGTGGCCGCCATCGTTGCCATGACCGCCGTCATTGCCGTGGCCGCCATCGTTGCCGTGACCGCCGTCATTACCGTGGCCGCCATCGTTGCCGTGACCGCCGTCATTACCGTGGCCGCCATCGTTGCCGTGACCGCCGTCATTACCGTGGCCGCCGTCATTGCCGTGGCCACCATCGTTGCCGTGGCCACCATCGTTGCCGTGGCCGTGGCCGTGGCCGTGGTCACCATGATGTCCGTGGCCCGAACCATCCCCCGAGCTACCGCCCGAGTCGCCGCCCGAGTCTCCACCTGAGTCGCCGCCCGATCCGGAACCGCCGCCTGTACCGCCGCCTGTCCCACCACCTGTCCCGCCGCCCGTCCCACCACCTGTCCCGCCGCCTGTCCCACCACCAGTCCCGCCGCCCGTCCCACCACCAGTCCCACCACCAGTCCCACCACCAGTCCCACCACCCGTCCCACCACCAGTCCCGCCGCCCGTCCCACCACCTGTCCCACCACCAGTCCCACCACCCGTCCCACCACCCGTCCCACCACCCGTCCCACCACCCGTCCCACCACCTGACGAGCCACTTCCGTGTCCACTGTTGCTACCCGAGCCCGTGCCGCCGCTACTGCCGGCGCCCGCGCCGTTCGAACCACCAGCGCCCGTTCCTGACGTGCTTCCGGCACCGTTTGCCGTGCCGCCACCGGACCCGGCGCCTACACCTGCACCGCTTCCAGCGCCATCGCCCTTACCACCCGATGAACTGCCGGCGGTACCGCTCCCCGCTCCACTGCCGCTCCCTGTCCCTTTGCCTCCATTCGCCGGGCCTGTGCCACTTCCCGAGGTTCCATTCGATGAATCGTCGCCGCGTCCTCTGATGGCCGCGTCGGTATTCGAACCATCGCCCTTTGCAACTGCGAAGCCCGTAGCGGACGTGCCGGTTGCGCCGGATTTCACGCCTGGTTCTTTCGTGGGTCCGCAATTCCCCGACATGAGCGTGGTGTCATAGCAAGGAGCCATTGGCGCCGCCGACAACGACGTGGCGCCAGCTTGTGCATTGGCCATCGCTGGAATGGCGCTGGCGATGACGATGCAGCTGAGCCTAAGCGCAGTCTTCAGGCTTTTATAAGGTGTACTCATATTTTCCCCGTGGGTTGAAACGCATTTTTATTTCGCGCTCCAATTGATCCAGGACGCGATGTGACCCAAGAATGACAGCTTAAGAAAAGCGATCTGTGCGCTGGGGCACGCGAGCGGGGGGAGTTGCATCGAGAGCGTGTGAGAGCACGCAGAGAACGTTTGCGACGTAAAAGGAGAAACGTATCGGTTACCCTGATCTTTGATCGAAACACTGATACGACAGCCAGGTTACGTCGGCTATTCAGCCTTTGTAGGCTTTGTAAACTCGTGAAAAGACGATCGCTTCTTCGAAACAGAAGCAAAAGGCTGCGGGATGTTCTACGGACAACCGATCAATCAAACGAACACGCCAAACCACCGCGATACGCCGTTACATCGGATATCGAAGCGATGGTTTGAGTGCGGGCTGGGAGATGGAGAAGCGAAGGGTAGAAAGACAATTGCCGCCGGCCGATGCGCATATCGGAGCGGCGGCAATCCTGATATTCAACAACGAGATGAAGCGATGAACACATTCACAACACCGGCGCCGGTCTAAACCGGATCGGCACGTTGTGCCGATTCGGATGTTCCTTATACGCTTGTTATTACCGCTGTTCCTTCACGCGCGAAACGAGTTGCGTCGGGCTCACGAATTGCAGCGCGATCAACACCCATACCAGCGTGATCGCCATGTAGATCATCGCCATTGCGTCGATGGATTGAGGCGCTCGAACGCCCGTCGAAAATACCGCGTAATACAGCGCGACGACCAGCGTCTGCGTGGTCGGCCCGGCGGTAAAGAACGTCAGTTCGAACATGCCGATGGTGCGCACCAGCACCAGCAAGCCCGCGGCAAGCATGCCGGGCATCAGCAGCGGCAGCAGCACATAACGGAAATACTTCGCCGTGTTCGCGCCGAAGATGCGCGCGGCCGCTTCGAGATTCGGATCGATCTGTTCGATGAACGGCGTCATCACGAGAATCACGAACGGCAGCGCCGGCACGAGGTTCGCGAGAATCACGCCGCTCAGCGTACCGGCGAGACCGACCTTGTACATGACGGTCGCCATCGGAATGCCGTAGGTGACGGGCGGGACCATCAGCGGCAGCAGGAACACGAGCATCGCGAAACGCTTGCCGCGAAACTGCACGCGGGCGAGCGCATAAGCCGCCGGCACGCCGAGCGCTATCGACAGGATCACCACCGCGCCGACCACTTCAACCGTCACCCACAACACGCTCGCAAGCTGGAAGTCGCTCCATGCCTGCGCGTACCAGTGCAGCGTGAATCCGGGCGGCAACAGCGTGCCGAACCAGCGCGTCGCGACCGAGTTGACCGCGACGGTCGCAATCAGCAAGCAGCACGTTGAACAGGAAAAACGCCATCGCGCCCCAGACGAACATCTTCCAGAGCCGGTCGCCGAGGCTGACGCGCGGCTTCATCGGCTTATGGCCGGGTTGTGCGCCGTCGTTGCGGCTGTCGCGCGGGCTGATGCATGAGTCGGAAGCCGTCCAGGCAGGCTGCGTGATTATCGGTTGCCATCAGCCTTTACCTCCGGTCACCGGACCCGTGTAGAAGAAGCGGCGCGCGCTCAGCATGCCGGCGACCACCAGCAACTGCACGAAGCCCATCACCATCGCGATGGCGGAGGCGAGCGAATAATCGTAGCTTTCGAACGCGGCTTCGGCGGCGGCAATCGATATCACGCGCGTCGGTCCGGCAGGCGCGCCGAGCAGCACCGCCGATGGAAACACCGAGAACGCCTGCACGAACGACAAGACACGCGGCCATGGTCAAGCCCCGGCATCAGCAGCGGCAAATAGATCTGCCGAAACTGCTGCCACGGACTCGCGCCGAGCGTGGCGGCCGCGCGCGCGAGCGTCGGATCGATGCCGGTCACGTACGAGAGCGTCAGCAGAAACGCGAACGGAAACCCCGACACGATCAGCGATATCAACACGCCCCAGTAGTTATGCGTGAGCCGCACTTCATCGCGTATAAAAATGCAGTCCGTGCACTGCCTGCGAGAACCAGCCGTTCGGGCCGAAATACGTCAGCATGCCGTCGGCGATCAGCACCGTGCCGAGCGTCACCGGAATCACCAGCAGCGTGGTCACGAACTTCTGATACGGCGAATTGCGGCGCAGCGCGAACGCGACCGGCACCGACAAACCCACGTTGATGATCGTCGCCGGCACCGCAAGCTTCAAGGTGACGATGATCGTGGGCCACATCGCGGTATCGGTGAAGAACGCGATGTAGTTGGCGAACGCGGAGCCGCCGTTCATCGGCTGGAACGACAGCACGAGGCCGTACACGAACGGATAGACGAACAGCGCGAGGATGAAGATCAGCGCCGGCGAAACCAGCCACGCTTTGGCGTCGCGCGGCACTGCTGACGGTAGCGGAACAGCCGGGCGCGCTCATGGCGTTTCCCCGTCATAAACCAGCGTGCGCGACGGCGGAACGCGCAGGCAAATGCGCTCGCCCACCGCCACGTCACCCGTCACGCGCGCCCACAGATCGCCGAACGCGGCCTTCACGCGAATCAGCGAATCGTGGCCACCGTATTCCACGGTCAGCACTTCGGCATCGAAGGCATTTTCTGCACCGGGCGCAGCGCGGTCCACGTCTTCGGGACGCATCGCGACACTGACGCGCTTGCTGTTGAAGCCTGCCATCGGCATGCCGATCAGGCGCACGCCGTTCGCGCTCACGGCAACGCCCTCGCCCTGCATGCCTTCGAGCGTAAATTCGGCCACGTTCCGATACCCCATGAAGCGCGCGACATGCAGGTTGCCCGGCCGCTCATAGATTTCCTTCGGCGTCGCGACCTGCTGCACCGTGCCCTCCCGCATCACGACGATGCGGTCCGCCATCGAGAGCGCTTCGTCCTGATCGTGCGTCACGTAGATCGTCGCGCGTCCGAGCTGGCTGTGAATGCGCCGGATCTCGGCGCGCATTTCAATGCGCAGCTTGGTATCGAGATTCGACAGCGGTTCGTCCATCAGCACGAGCGCCGGTTCGATCACGATCGCGCGCGCAATAGCCACGCGCTGCTGCTGACCGCCGGACAATTGGCCCGGCAGCTTCTTCTCCTGCCCGACGAGCTGCACCATCTGCAGCGCTTCATACGCGCGACGTGCGGCTTCGCTCTTCGCGACGCCGCGCATCTTGAGGCCGAAGCCGACGTTATCGAGCACGGACATATGCGGAAACAGCGCGTAGTTCTGGAACACCATGCCGAAGCCGCGTTTTTCCGGCGGCAGCACGTCGATGCGCTGATCGTCGAGCCAGATCCGTCCGCCGGTCAGCGGTTGCAAACCGGCGATGCAATTAAGCGCCGTCGACTTGCCGCATCCCGACGGCCCCAGCAACGCGATGAATTCGCCGCGCTGGATGTTCAAGGCAAGACCGCGCAGCGCCGCGACCGCCTGACCTTCGGCGTTCATGAAACTGCGGCTGACCGAATCGAGACGCAACTCATCAAACTGATGCTTCATGGCAGGTTCCTGATACGAAGAACGACGCCAGTCGACGAGCATCGAAGCTTGACCGCACGGACGTGATCGTGAATCGTGCACGTGCAATAGACAGCTTCTATCAAGACTACTTCGACTTCTGCGACGCCGATCTCGCGGTCCCATTTCTGGAACGCGGCGACCATCGCGGCGGCATTCAGCGGCACCACATGCGGACGGTCGGCCAGCAGCTTCGCGTATTCCGGCCGGCCGTACTTCTTGATGACTTCCTGGCTCTTCGCCGGCGCCTGATCGATCGTCACGCCCTTCACCGCCGGACCCGGATAGAAATAACCGTCGTCGAAAGTCATTGCCTGCTGCGCCGGTTCAAGCATGAAGTTCATCATCTTGTAGAGCACGTCGAGCTTTTCCTTCGGCACGCCGTTCGGGATCACCATGTAATGGGCGTCGTTGACCCACGTCATGTTGTCGAAGGCCTGGACCTTGTATTCGGCCGGCACGAGGCCGAGCGCGCGCGGGTTGATGTCCCAGCCGGTCACGGTCACGGTCATGTCGCGCGAGCCTTCGCCCAGTTCCTTCATCACCGCCGACGTGCCGCCCGGGTAGTAAGGAATGCAGTCGTTCAGTTGCTTGAGGAACGCCCAGGTCTTGTCCCAGCCGTTGATCGGGTCTTGCGGATTCTTGTCGCCGAGCACGTACGGCAAGCCCATCAGGAAGGTGCGGCCCGGACCGGAATTAGCCGGGCGCGCGTAGATCAGCTTGTCCGGATGCGCCTTGCACCACGCAAGCAATTGCTCGGGCGTCTTCGGCGGATCGGTCACCTTGGCCGGGTTGTATTCGATCAGCGGACCTGCAGGCATGTACGTCGACTTCAATGCCGTAGCCTTGCGCGAGGTCCTGCATCTTGCGCGGACCGGGCGCGTATTTGTCGAGCACGCCGGGGAATGCCGCGGCCTGTTCGGGCAGCAGTTTCATCCAGAGCTTTTGTTCGATACCCGCGGCAAGCGCGTCCGTGCCGGTCAGCACGAGGTCGATATCCGAGCGGCCGGCGGCCTGCATCGCCTTGATCTTGCCGGGCAATTGCGGCGCGGGCGCGTTGGTGAACGTGATGTTGGAGACGAGTTGCGGATACTTCGCCTTGAAGGCTTCGAACGCCTTCTGCGTCAGTTGCAGGTTGCCCGCGACGTCGACGATGTTGATCGCCACCGGGTCCGCCGCGTGCGCGGCAGGGCGTGAGTCGACCACAGCGATGACGCGGACCGCCACCCGGCGCTCAACGCGCACGCGCAGCACCGCCAGCTTCGCCGATAAACGGCCGGACAGAATCATTTCGTCTCCTCGCTCTTCGTATGGATTTTATGCGGATCGATTGAGTGGCCGTTGCCGGCCGCGCGGCACAAATGGCCCGCAGCGAAGGTCGCTTTCAACAGTGCATTTATCGATGTATGTTGTCGTATGAGAACATAACCGTGACGGGGCGTGTTTTCTATCACCGTAAACCCTTAAATTCCGTGGCTTTAGCGCCGGGATGAAAGCCGAATGAACAGCGGCTAATGGCCTCATCAGATGAAGTCTTTCATCATTACGCCATGCGCTTGTGCACAACTGAATCCCGTGGGATTGTGGCCACGACATCAATAGGACGCAATGCGATGAGCATGGTTGTACGACAACCTATCTTTTGAGCGAACGAAAGACGTGGTTGAGCCACGCGCGAACAACCAATGTCAAGTGATCATTGCCCGAAAAGGCTGGCTCCCCGGCGAGCAAGCCGCCGGGCAAGCCTGATATTAACAGCTCAGTTCAGTGACTTGCCGAAGCCTGTCTGCATACGGGGCGTCTCGACGCGCGGCTCGTGCGACGCGGTAGATCCGAGGCGCGACTCGCCTGCCCGGCGATGTCTGACGCGGCGACCGAAAACGCGAACGTATTGATGCCGCCCGCGCTGGTAGCGAACACCTTGCCGCCATGCATTTCCGCGGTCGCCTTGACGATCGCCAGACCCAGTCCGTGGTTCTCGCGGCTGTTGGTCCGCGAGACCTCCGCGCGATAGAAACCGGTCGAACAGATGATCGAGCACGGACGCGCTCTATCGGCTCGCCCGGATTGGCAACGGCCACGCGCACCTGATCGCCTTCGCGGGTAATCGAAACCTTGATGGTCGATCCTGGCTCGCAATGCTGGATCGCGTTCATCAGGAGATTGATGCACGCGCGGCCGAACAGCGACTTGTTCACCCGCACCAAGCGCGTCGCCCGTAGAGACCGCGCGCACGTGCGCTTCCTCCAGCGGAATCTCGAGAAATTCCAGCGTATGCGCGACTTCGGCGGCAAGCGATGCATCGACAAGTCCCGTCGCGCGTTCGCCTTGATCGGCGCGCGCGAGAAACAGCATGTCGTTGATGATCGCCCGCATGCGCTCGAACTCTTCCAGGTTCGACTGCAGCGTATGACGCAAGTCCTCGACGGAGCGGTTGCGCGTCAACGCCACTTCGGTCTGCCCGATCAGGATGGTGACGGGCGTGCGCAGTTCGTGCGCGACATCGGCATTGAACGATTCAAGCCGCCCATACGCGGCGTCGAGACGTTCAAGCGCCCCGTTGAACGAGTTGGCGAGATCGTTGAGTTCGAGCGGCAGCGAACGCGTATTCAGCCGCTGCGAGCGATTGTTCGGGCTCACCGCCGATGCATCGCGCGTCAGCTGCGTGAGCGGCGCAAGCCCGATGCGCGTCACCGAATAACTCAGCAGCAGCACCCCGAGACTGCCCAAGGCGGACAAGGCGGCGAGCGCAAAGCCGAATGCGCGCATGGTCCGCGCGTTCGCCGAATAACCCGCGGCCACCTGAAGCTGCACAGCCGGGCGCTGCAATACGGCGGGATCTCGACCGTGTTGGTCAGCATGTCGTTTTCGCTGCCGCCCGGCTCGCACGCGTGCATAACCGCCCGCCCAGCGATCCACCACCTGTCCCGTGACCGGTTTGCCGAAGTGATAAGACGAGTCGGCGCTCCACACCGAATACAGCGTGACGCCGTCGCGCGGAGTCATGTCGGTGAGTTTTTCCCGCGCCATCTTCCATTTTTCAGGCGTGACCGCGTGATAGACGATGATCCGCGCGATCTGCGTGCGGTCGTCGAGCGACTCGCGCAAATGCTGTTCGAGTTGCGTGCGCAGCACCAGGAAAAGCCCGGTGCCGACCAGCGTGAAGACAAACAGCGCGACGGCCGCGAACATGAACGCCAGACGCCGGGCGATGGATCGATTCATGATGTTCCCGCTTCTTCGCGGACCTCCAGCACGTAGCCCATGCCGCGCACCGTGTGCAGCAGCTTGGTCGGAAATGGGCCGTCCAGCTTGGCCCGCAGGCGCTTGATCGCGGTTTCCACCACATTGGTATGGCTGTCGAAATTCACGTCCCAGACCAGTTCGGTGATCGCCGTTTTCGACAGGATATCGCCCTGGCGGCGCGCCAGCACGCTCAGCAACTGGAATTCCTTGGCCGTCAGGTCCAGCCGCACGCCGTCACGCGTGGCGCGCCGGCCGATCAGGTCGACGTACAAGTCGCCCAGGGAGATCAGCGTCGATTCCTGCACGCGCGTGCGCCGCGCCAGCGCATGAAGCCGCTCGACGAGTTCCAGAAACGAGAATGGCTTGGTCAGGTAGTCGTCGGCGCCTTCGCGCAGGCCGCGCACCCGGTCGTTGATCTGGTCGCGCGCGGTCAGCATGATGACGGGGGTCGCCTTGTGCGCGCGCAGCGCTTTCAGCACGCTGAAGCCGTCGCGTTTGGGCAGCATCACGTCGAGCACGATCACGTCGTAGTCGAACTCGATCGCGAGATGCGTGCCCTCCTCGCCGTCCAGGGCGACGTCGACTATCCAGCCCTGCTCCGTCAACCCGGAGCGCAGGTAGTCGACCACCTTGTGTTCGTCTTCCACGATGAGCAGTTTCATGCGCGCCTTCTTATGTACGTTGTTCCCATTATAGGAAAACGTTATCGTCGAAACCCTCGCGAGTGCAACGCGGCCGGCTCCGGCCCGTCACTCGCGTGCAAATCAGTTTGGCGGGTTCGCCGCCAGCGTTTTGTCCGGTGCGTTGTTTGCGTTGGCTTTTGCGTTCGCTTTTGCGTTCATGTCCGTCGCCACATCCCAGCCGCCGCCCAGCGCCTTCACCAGCGACACCGACATCGTCATTGCTGCCCATGAATCTGCACATCCTGACGCTCGCTCGTGAGCAGCGACTGCTGGGCGGTGATCACATCGAGGAACGCGACCAGGCCGCCCGAATAGCGATCGTTGGCGAGCGACAGCAAACGCCGCGCGTCGGTCACGGCCTCCTGCGACTCCTTCGACGCGGCGTCGAGCACCGACAAGCCGGTCACGCCGTCCTGCACCTGCTGGAACGCATTGAGCACCGTCTGGCGATAGTTCGCCTCGGCCGCCTGATAACCCGCGCTCGCGAAATCGACGTTGGCGGCACGCCGGCCGCCATCGAAGATCGACCTGGCCGACGGCCGCGCCGAGCGTCCACATCAGCGTCGGCGCGCTCAGCAGGCTGGCGAACTGCGTGCTTTCCCAGCCGATACCCGGCGTCAGCGAAAGGCTCGGGAAAAACGCGGCCTTCGCCACGCCGATCTGCGCATTGGCAGCAGCCATTGCGCGTTCAGCCGATGCAATGTCCGGACGCCGCTGCAGCAGATCGCTCGGCAGTCCGAGCGGAATCACCGGCACGGCGGTATCGATCACTTTCGGCGCAATCGCGAATTGCGGCGCGGGCACGCCGATCAACGCGGCGATCGCATGCTCGAACTGGGCGCGCTGGTTGAGCAGCAGGCGCGCCTGAACGCGTGTGGTGTCGAGTTCCGATTTCTGTTGCAGCACGTCGAGTCCCGGACACCGACCCGAGGTCATGCTGCGTGGTCACGTAATCCAGCGCCTTCTGCTGCAGCACGACCGAACGGTTCAAGCACGTCGATCTCGGCATCGAGTTCGCGCATTGAAAAATAGTCGCTCGCGAGGTCCGTGGTCAGCACGAGCCGCGCGTTGGCGAGATCGTCGCGGATTGTTCCGCGGACGCCGTCGCGCCCTCGATCTTCGCGGCGAATCCGGCCGAACAGGTCCGTGTCGTAATTGATGGTCGGACCGACCTGGATGTCGTTCTGCACCGTCGACTGGGTCGGCGTTGCGTAGTTGGTCAGCGGCCGGTTCTGCGATATCCGGACCGCGCCGCGGTGGCGCCAAGATCGACTTCGGGCACCTGCTGCGCCGTGTTGTTCGCGAGCGTCGCACGTGCCTGCGCGTAATGCGCGCTCGCGGCGGCGAGCGTCTGGTTCTGCGCGAGCGCCTGCTGTTCGAAGCCATTCAACGATTCGTCGCCGAAACTGGTCCACCAGTCGGGCGCCAGCGGCGCGTGCGACGGCTCGGCGAGCACGCCAGTACGAATCGGTATGCCACGCGGGCGGCGCGTCGGCGTGAGGCTGCTTGTAGTCCGGCCCAACCGTGCACGCGGACAGCAGTACCGCGCCGGATGCCACCACGGTCGCGCCGGCCATCACCGCCTTGAGACGTGCCTGGGGGAGCCGCCATTGCCGCGCGCGCTTCACGACGTCCCCTTCTTTGCAGGCTTGCAGCGGCGCGATCAGGACATGGTCGCCGTCCGCGATGGAATCGCTCGGATTGATGATGATCTTGTCGCTTTGCTTCAATCCCGCTTTCAATCTCCAGCGACTGCCCCAGGTCCTGCGCAATCACGATCTTGTGCAAGCTGACCTTGCCGTTCTGATCGACCACCGCAACCCGCGGCCCTTCGGCGCGAAACAGCAGCGCGTTGCCCGGCACCAGCAAGGGCGCGCGCACGGTCGCCCGGCAAGCGCCACCTGCACGTATGCGCCCGGGCGCAGCTTGCTGTCGGGATTGGGCAAGCGCACTTCAACCTGCAGCGAACGCGTGGGAACGTCGATTGCGCCGGAAATATTCGCAATCGTGCCGTGGAATTGCTGGCCCGGCAGTTCCGCCTGCGTGACGATCACGTCCTGCCCCGGCTTGATGTTCTGCGCGTAAGCCTGCGGAAGCTGCACATACACTCGCAACGGGTCCGACTGCGCCATCGCGAAGAGCGCGCGGCTTGCGCCGCTGCCGGCATCGATCAAATCGCCCACATCCACATTGCGCTGCGTCACCACGCCCGTGAACGGCGCGACGATGCGCTTGAACGACTCGAGCTGCTTCAGGCGCTGCACGTTCGCGTTGGCGGCCGCGAGATTCGCGACGCCCTGGTTATACGTGCTCTGGCGTTCATCGAGTTCCTGTTGCGACACGGCATCGCGCTGACGCAATTGCTGCCAGCGCGTGAACGAACTCTTCGCGAGCACGAGACTCGATGCGGTCTGGTCGCGCTGCGCGACGGCTTGCGCCAGTTCCTGGTCGATCTCGGGCGTATCGAGATCGGCGAGCAACTGGCCTTGTTTCACACGCGCGCCGATATCCGCATACCAGTGCAGCAGATAACCCGTTGCGCGTGCATAAATGGGCGATTCGACGTAGCCGCGCAAGGTGCCCGGCAGCAAGGTTTCGCCGCCGCCCACCGCTTGTTTCGGCGAGATCACATTGACGTACACCTTCGCGTTTTGCTGCGAGGTCGCCGCCGCCGAGTGGCTTTGCATCACGTTCGACACCACCGTGCGCACGGCGCCCACCGCCAGCAGGATCAGGACGATCAGGATAGCGATCTTCGCGCGCTTCCATTCGCGGCCTCGGGGCGGCAGCGCGTGGCCGTCCTCTGTTTCCCTTACGGGAATCGCCAGAGAAGCATGAGTTTTTTCGGTCATATCAGTCAGCCAGATTTAACTTGGAACGTGCTTAGCGGGTGCCATGGCCGGCATTATTGCCGTCATGGTGCTCACCTGCCGAACGGTCGCGCCGCCGGGCAAGCCGGCTATGAATGCCCGCAAAAATCAGCGGCACGAAGAAGAGCGTGGAAATGGTGGCGAACAGCAATCCGCCGATCACCGCACGGCCGAGCGGCGCATTTTGCTCCGCGCCCTCGCCGAGTCCGAGCGCCATCGGAATCATGCCGATGATCATGGCGAAGGCGGTCATCAGCACCGGCCTGATACGGCTCGCGCCCGCCTCCAGAGCGGCGGTCAGCGGCGGCGCGCCGGCCTGCAGCCGCTGGCGCGCAAACGACACCATCAAGATACTGTTCGCGGTCGCCACGCCCATCGTCATGATGGCGCCGGTCAGCGCCGGGACGCTCAGGTGCGTGCCGGTAAGAAACAGCATCCACACAATGCCCGCCAGCGCCGCCGGCAACGCGCTGATGATGATCAGCGGGTCGACCCACGACTGGAAGTTCACCACGATCAGCAAGTACACCAGCACGATAGCCATGGCCACGCCAACGCCTAATCCAAAGAACGACGAGCGCATGGTCGCAACCTGGCCGCGCACGGTAATCTGGCTGCCGCGCGGCAACGAAGCGCGGGCCTGGTCCACCAGCTTGTCGACCTGCCTCGCCACGCTGCCGAGGTCACGTCCTTCCACGCTCACGAACACGTCGATGACCGGCCTGATGTTGTAGTGCGTCACGACCGCAAACTGGCTTTTCGGCGTGACCTGCACGAGATTGCCCAGCAGTTGCGTCGGTCCGGTCGCGCTTCCCGATACAGGCGTGCGCAGCAGTTCGTCGATGGACGACACCTGGTACTGCGGCGTCTGCACCGCGACCTGATACTCCACGCCGTTCTTGTTGTTGAACCAGAAACCCGGCGATGTCTGCGAGCTTCCCGACAACGAGATGAGCACATTTTGCGCCACGTTGCTCGCAGTCAGGTTGAGTTGCTGAAGCCGCGTGCGATCCATCTGCAAGTTAAGCGTCGGCTCGTCGAGCTTTTGCTGGATGTGCGTATCGACCGTGCCGGGAATCTGGCGGATCGCTTTCATCAGCCCGGCGGCGACGTCGAAATTGCCGCGCTGGTTGGCCCCGGAAATCTGCACGTCGATAGCCGCCGGCAAACCGAAGTTCAGGATCTGCGTCACGATGTCGGCTGGCTGGAAGAAAAATTCCACGCCGGGAAAGTGCTGCGGAAGCACCGCGCGCAACTTGTCCACGTAGTTCTGGGTCGGATCGTGATCCGGCGTCAGCGCGACCTGGATCTCGCCATCCAGCGTGCCGATCGTTCCAGCGTTGCTGTATGACAGGTTGATACCGCTGTAGGGCAAGCCGAGGTTATCGAGGATCGTGCCGAGCTGCTCAGCCGGCACGACCTGACGCACCACTTTTTCGACATCGTCAGCCAGCCGCGCCGTTTCTTCAATGCGAGTGCCGGTCGGGGCTCGCATGTGAAGGCGGATGTTGCCGGCATCGACGCTCGGGAAAAAGTCTTCGCCGAGCACGAACACCAGTCCCACGGATACCACGCAAAAGGCCAGGAAGCCCGTGGCGAACATGCGCCGGCGCACCAGCAGCGTACTCAGGATCACGATGTACGTGGCGCGCATCCGTTCGAACCCCGCATCGAAACGGTGATACAGGCGCATGAACAGATTGGGCTTTGCGCCGTTCTTCGGCTTGTGCGCGTGACCCATCAAGCAGCATGGCGAGCGTCGGCACCAGCGTTCGCGACAGCACGTACGACGCCAGCATGGCGAACACCACCGCCTCCGCCAGCGGCACGAACAGATAGCGCGCAACGCCGGTCAGGAAGAACATCGGCACGAACACAATACAAATACACAAGGTCGAGACGAGAGCAGGAACGGCGATTTCACCGGCCCCTTCCAGGATCGCCTCGTGCAGATCCGTGCCCATGTGCAGATGCCGCTCGATATTTTCGATGGTCACCGTCGCATCGTCCACCAGGATCCCCACCGCGAGCGCGAGTCCGCCCAGCGTCATGATGTTGATGGTCTGGCCGAGCGCGTGCAGCGCGAGCAATGACGAGAGGATCGACAGCGGGATGGAGATCGCGATGATGCAGGTGCTGCGCCAGTTGCCGAGGAACAGCAGGATCATCGCGGCCGTCAGCACGGCTGCGATCAGCGCTTCGTGAACCACGCCCGTCACGGCCGCCTTGACGAACACCGATTGATCGAAAAGCGTCGTGATGGTGAGGTCCGCCGGCAACGAGGCGCGAGCATTCGGCAACAGCGCTTCCAGCGTATTGACAATCGACAGCGTGGACGCACTGTTGCCGTTCTTCAGCACGGAGATCAGCACGCCACGGTGACCGTTCTGCCGCACGATATTTGTCTGCGGAGAAAAACCGTCGCGTACATGGGCGACTTCACGCAGGTAGGTCGTTGCGCCGTTCAGCGTGCGCACCGGAATGTCGTTCAGCGCGCCGATGGTCGCAGGCGACCCGTTCATGTTGATCGTGTATTCCTTGCCTCCGATCTTGGCTGTGCCGGTCGGCAGGATCAGGTTCTGCGCGTTGAAAGCGCTGACCACGTCAGACGGCGTCAACCCCTTTGCCAGCAGCGCGCGCGTATCCAGATCGACTGATATCAGGCGGCTCTTGCCGCCATACGGATAAGGCACCGCCGCGCCCGGAATGGTCACCAGTTGCGGGCGCAGGAAGTTCAGCGCCGTGTCGTTCAGGTCCTGTTCGGAGAGCGTCGTACTCGACAACCCCAACTGGATCACCGGAATGCTCGACGCCGAATAACTGATCACGAGCGGCGGCGTGGCGCCGGGCGGCATCTGCTTCAACTGCGCCTGTTCGACCGCAACCGTTTGAGCGATAGCCGTCTGGATGTTCGCGCTGGGTTGCAGGAAGATCTTGAGGATGGCGATGCCGGGCAGCGACTGCGACTCGATGTGCTCGATGTCGTTGACCGTGGTCGTCAGGCTGCGCTCATTGACCTGGGTAATCCGGTTCGCCACGTCCTCGGCGGACAGGCCCGTGTAAGTCCAGATGATGCTGACGACCGGAATGTTGATTTCCGGCAGGACGTCGACCGGCGTTGTCAGGAGCGCAAACGGCGTCGCCAACAGGATCAAGATGGCCATCACGATAAACGTGTAGGGCCGCTTCAGCGCAACGTTGACGATCCACATTGAGACGCGCTCGAAAAAAGCAGGAAAGAAGAATGAAACAGCCGATGCCGGACGTTCACGCGATGTTTTGCAACCACGGGAACGCAACGACAATGCCGGTACGTCAGAGAGCGCACGCGGTCAGCCTGATCGATTGCGGCCGGGGCGCCATGCATCCCCTCACACCCGCAAAAAGTCCACTCAGGCAACTCATGCCCGAATCTTAACGGGCAGGTGCCAACGCCTACATGGCGCGAAAATGGCAAAAATGTCAGGAAAGCCGACAGCGTTCGTTTAAGCGGAGGATACGGTTATGACCCCATGCGTCTTCCGCGGTTAACGAACACTGGGCACTAAATCTTTATAGGGATTAACCCGTGACTTACCCGGGCCTGACGCTTCAGTTTAGATTTCACGGCTGCTAAAAACCACCTCAAAACTTACCTGAGCTTCTCGTCCACCCACGACATGAACGCAGCAACCAGCGGCGCCTCCACTAACTCATGCCGGCGCACCCAGTAATACGCGTGCCTGGCCGGCACGGTGATGCGAAACGGGCGGATCAGCGTCCCATCGGCGAGATCGTCGCGGACCGAAAAGCTGTCGCCCAGCGCCACGCCCTGCCCTCGCACCGCCGCCTCGATGCCCACATGCGCAATGCCGATCTCGAGAATGCGCAAACCCTTCCAGTTTGTCCGCCGAAGCCTCCGCGAGCCATCGCATCCAGGACCCGGCGTATTCGCAGAACAAGGTCCGGTTAGCCAGATCCTGCACCGTGCGAAGCGCGCGTGGCCCGTTCATCAGCGCCGGACTGACGACCGGAAACAGCACCGGATGCGTGATCAGCTTGACATCGCGATCGCGCCAGCGGCCTTCGCCGTAGCGGACGCAGAGGTCGACATCGGAGGAATAGATTTCCTTGTCGTCGTTGGACGGGAATCAGCTTCAGGTTGACTGCGGGAAACTGCTCCAGGAAGTCGCCGATATGCCGCGCCAGCCATCGCGAGGTAAACAACAACGGCGCCGAGACCACCAGATCGCCCGCAATGGCCGGCGAATCCAGCCTGACGACTGCCGTCGCGATCATGTCGAACGCGTTCTTGACCGGCTGCAGCAGCGCCTCGCCGGCAGGCGTCAGCTTCACCCGCGCCTTCGAGCGGATGAACAACGCCACGCCCAGCGTGCTTTCCAGCACGCGCACCTGATGACTGACGGCGCTTGCCGTGACGTTGAGTTCATCGGCGGCGCTCGCGACCGTGCCGTGGCGAGCGGTCGCTTCAAATGCGCGCAGCGGATTGAGCGGAGGCAGTCGGTGGCGCATAGGGCAAGCCGTGAGATGCTGAGAAAAATTTGATTTGAAGCGAATTTAATTCTCTCTACAAGCAAAAAATTTGAATGCTTAAGCTAGGCGTCATATTCGAAGGTCCTCATTCCTCCGCTCCTATTCAGATCAGGCAAACGCATGAACACCACCTGAGCAACCGAACGCCTTTGGGGCGGCCGCTTCAAATCAGGACCCTCGCTGGCGCTGGAAAACCTCTCGCGCTCGGACCCGAGCTTCTTCCGCCTTGCGCCCTACGATCTCGCCGGTTCGCGCGCCCATGCGAATGAACTGGAACGCGCGGGCATCCTCACCGCCGCCGAGCTTGAGCAACTGCTCGACGCAATGCAGCAAATCGAAAGCGAATTCGTCTGCGGGCGACCTCGCGCCCATCCTTGCCGATGAAGACGTCCATACGTTCCTCGAGCGCGAACTGACGCAGCGGCTCAAGGCGATCGGCGGGAAGTTGCGCGCGGGGCGTTCACGCAACGATCAGGCGGCGAACGACCTGCGTTTGTATCTGCGCGACAAGGCTCGCAAGCTGGCGCTCGCAGTGATCGAATTGCAGCACGCGCTGATCGAACAAGCCGACGGCGCACGTGCAAACCATCACGGCCGGCTTCACGCATTTGCAGCCGGCACAGCCGATTGTGTTCGCGCATCAGTTGCTGGCGCATGCGCAGTCGATTTATCGCGATGTCGACCGGCTGGTGGACTGGGATCGCCGCAGCGCGCGTTCGCCACTTGGCGCGGCGGCGCTGGCGGGCTCCGCAATCTGCTTGCGGGCCGATCTGTCCGCGCTGGAACTCGGCTACGACGGCCCGTGCGAGAACTCCATCGACGCCGTCGCCTCGCGCGACCACGTTGCCGAGTTCACGTTCATCACGAGCATGTTCGTCGGTCAACCTGTCGCGCCTGTCGGAAGAAGTGATCCTGTGGACCTCGCGGCAGTTTCGCTGGGTCGAACTCGACGACGCTTATGCGACCGGCAGCTCGATCATGCCGCAGAAGAAAAACTCGGATATCGCCGAGCTGACGCGCGGCAAGGCGGGCCGCTTGATCGGCAACCTGAGCGGCTTGCTCGCCACGCTCAAGTCGCTGCCGCTTGCTTATAACCGCGATCTGGCGGAAGACAAGATCGCCGCGTTCGACAGTATCGATACCCTCGATCTCGTGCTGCCCGCCATGGCCGGTATGATCCGCACCATGCGCGTGAACGTGGATGAAATGCGGCGTCAGGCGCCGCTCGGGTTTACGCTCGCCACCGAAGTTGCCGACTGGCTCGCGCTGCGTGGCGTGCCGTTCAGCGAAGCGCACGAGATCACCGGCGCGCTGGTGCGGGCGTGCGAACAGCAGGGCATTGAACTGGGCGATGTGTCGGTGGCAACGCTCGCAGCGGTCGATGCGACGACTTGAACCCGGCGTCCTCGATCACGTCACGCTGGACGCCGCCGTCGCGGCGCGCAGCGGTTATGGCGGCACGGCGCCGGCACGCGTGAAGGAACAGATCGCGCGGCTGCGCAGCGCTATTGAAAACAAGCCGCGTGGGCGGCCGACTACAAGGGACCTTCATGCTGAGCGCATCGAACGACCGGGCATCGGCGGCCGGCAACGCCGACAGCTTCACCGATATCTCGCACTTCGAGCACGTTCCGCGGCGCTACTACGGGCGCTATCTTGCCTCGGCCGTGATCCTCGCGATAGTGGCGTATATCGTCGTGGCGTTTGCGCGCGGGCAGATCGACTGGGCCGTCGTCGGGCGTTTCCTGACGGCCAAGTCGATCCTGAACGGCCTCGGCAATACCATCGTCATGACGATCCTCGCGATGGCGCTGGGCATTGTGCTCGGCGTGATCGTGGCGATCATGCGGCTCTCGACCAACCCGGTCCTGCAAGCACGTCGCGCATGGCTACGTGTGGCTGTTTCGCGGCACGCCGGTGATCCTGCAATTGCTGCTGTGGTTCAACCTCGCGCTGGTGTTTCCGGTCATGGGCATTCCCGGCCTGTTCGAATTTCGTACCGTCGACATCATGACGCCGTTCCTCGCCGCATTGCTCGGACTGGGGATCAATCAGGGTGCCTACACATCGGAAGTCGTGCGCGCGGGTCTGCTCTCGGTCGACACCGGCCAGTACGAAGCCGCGAAGTCCATCGGCATGCCGAGGCTGCAGGCGCTGCGCCGCGTGATCCTGCCGCAGGCCATGCGCGTGATCGTGCCGCCTATCGGCAACGAACTGATCGGCATGGTGAAACTGACCTCGCTTGCAAGCGTGATCCAGTACGCCGAGATGCTGCACAACGCCGAGAACATCTACTACGCGAACGCTCGCGTGATCGAATTGCTGATGGTCGCGGGCGTCTGGTATCTGGTCATTGTCACGGTTCTTTCCTTGCTGCAGTCGCGGGTCGAACTGCGCTTCGCGCGCGGCGCGGGCCGCCCTCCGCGAAGCAATGACGTCTTACTCATACGCGAACCCAGGCAACCATGAACCCATTAGTCAAAGCGGTCGACCTGCGCAAGTCCTATGGCGAGTTCCAGGCGCTGCACGGCATCAACCTCGACGTCGCGAAAGGCGAAGTGCTGTGCATCATCGGGCCATCGGGCTCGGGCAAAAGCACCTTCCTGCGCTGTATCAACCAGCTCGAAACCATCACCGGCGGCGCGCTGTGGGTGAATGGCGAACTGGTCGGATACCGGCGCGTCGAGAACAAGCTTTATCCGCTGTCTGAAAAACAGATGGCGCGGCAACGTCTTGCGACCGGCATGGTGTTCCAGCGCTTCAATCTTTTTCCGCATATGACGGCGCTGGAAAATGTGATCGAAGGGCCGGTGCAGGTATTGAAGAAGAAAAAGTCCGAGGCAATTGAAGAAGCGCGCGCGTTGCTGACGCGCGTCGGACTCGGTCACAAGTGCGACGCGTTTCCGGTCGAGTTGTCGGGTGGCCAGCAACAACGCGTCGCCATTGCGCGGGCGCTGGCCATGCATCCTCAACTCATGCTCTTCGACGAACCCACCTCCGCCCTCGACCCCGAACTGGTAGGCGAAGTACTGAGCGTGATGCGCGATCTGGCCAAGAGCGGCATGACGATGATCGTCGTCACGCACGAACTCGGTTTCGCGCGCGAAGTGGCGAACCGCGTGGTCTTCATGGATCAGGGCAAGGTGGTCGAAAGCGGCACGCCCGAACAGGTGCTGTCGCGACCGCAACAACAGCGTACGCAAGACTTCATTTCGGCCGTGCTTTCCTAGTATAGGCGCGTATGGCAACGGCGTTTTAACCGCTTTACTTCCGTCAACCTCATGTTCAGGCGACTTTTCATGATCGACTCCTTGTTCCGGCGAACCCTTGTCAGCCTCGCGTTTGGCGCAGTGTCGCTTGGTGCATCGCTGGCTCACGCCCAGACGCCCGTGGCGGGCAACGGCACGCTCACGGCCGCTATCGTGCCGAACTATCCGCCGTTCGAATACAAGGACCCGGCAACCGATGAACTGACCGGCTTCGACGTCGATCTCGGCGTCGCGCTGGCCGCGAAGATGGGCGTGAAGCTGAAGTGGGAAGAGACCAACTTCGACCAGATGATGAGCGCGCTGACCACGCATCGCGTGGATGTGATCTTGTCGGGCATGACGGACTTGCCGACGCGTCGAGAGGCCGTCAACTTTCTTGACTACATCAAGTCCGGGCCGCAGTTTTATACGCTGAAGGCGCGCGGTGGCGACTTCGCATCGATCGAAGCAGTGTGCGGAAAGCACGTGGGCGCGAGCCGGCGCACATCGTTGCCCGACGACATCAAGACGTGGAGCGACGAGCACTGCGTCAAGGCAGGGAAGCCGGCAGTATTGTGGTGGGTACGGATGGTTCCAGCCGATGCCCGCCTGCAGTTGCGTCAGGGACGCATTGATGCTGCCGTGCAAGGCGGCGAAACGCTGCCGTATCAGAACACGCTTGAGAAAGATGCGTACGCGCCGATCGGTCAGCCGTTCCTGTCGCAATACACGGCGCATTGGCATGGCGAAGGACAGCCCGGCTTTAAACGATGCGCTGAGCCAGGCATTCGGCAAGCTGATCGCTGACGGCACCTATACAAAGATCCTGAAGAAATGGGGCTTGCAGGAGCATGCGGTGTCGAAGGTCATCATCAATTCGCAGGAGTAAGTGGAAGGCGTGTTAACGCATGCGGCCGTTGCCAGGGAATTCACCCTGACAACGGCCGCATGGTTTTAAAACACCGATCTAGCGTCGATCAGTTCGTCACGTCAAACGTCGAACTTCACGCCCTGCGCCAGTGGCAATTCACGGCTGTAGTTGATCGTGTTGGTCGCGCGGCGCATGTAGCCTTTCCATGCATCCGAACCCGACTCCCGGCCGCCGCCTGTTTCCTTTTCACCGCCGAACGCGCCGCCAATCTCCGCGCCGCTCGTGCCGATGTTCACGTTCACAATGCCGCAATCGCTGCCCGCCGACGACATGAATTGCTCAGCTTCGCGCATGTCGTTAGTGAAGATTGCTGACGACAATCCCTGCGGCACGCCGTTTTGCAACTGCAGCGCGTCGGCGAAGTCGTCGTAGGTCATCACGTAGAGGATCGGCGCGAAGGTCTCGCGCTCGACCACGGCCGTCTGCGCGGGCATGCGCACGAATGCCGGGCGCACGTAGTACGCATCGGCATGGCCGCCTACGTCCACGCGCTCGCCGCCCTTCACGTCGCCGCCCTGCTCGCGTGCATCGCGCAACGCCTTTTGCATGCCGTCGAAGGCCGCACGGTCGATCAGTGGACCGACGAGGGTATCGGCGTCGAGGGGACTGCCCACCTTCACCGAGCCAAACGCTTTTTCCAGACGCGGCAACAACTGGTCGACCACGCTCGTATGCACGATCAGGCGACGCAACGTCGTGCAGCGCTGACCCGCCGTGCCGACCGCCGAGAAGGTCACGCCGCGCACGACGAGATCGAGATCCGCGCTGGGCGCTACGATCATCGCGTTATTGCCGCCGAGTTCGAGGACGCTGCGACCGAGCCGCTTCGCCAGCACTGACGCCACTTCCATGCCCATGCGCACGCTGCCGGTCGCGCTGACGAGCGGCACCTTGGGCGATTCGGTCAACACCTGGCCGACCTCGCGTGCGCCCAGCAGCAACTGGCTCAAACCTTCGGGCGCCACGCCCGGATGGGTTTTATCGAATTCGCGCAAAGCTTTTTCGAACAGCGCGTGGCAAGCGATGGCCGTCAACGGCGTCTTCTCCGATGGCTTCCACACCACTGAGTCGCCGCAGACGAACGCCAGCGCCGCATTCCACGACCACACCGCGACGGGGAAGTTGAACGCCGAAATCACGCCGACCACGCCGAGCGGATGCCACGTTTCCATCATCCGATGACCGGGCCGCTCGGACGCGATCGTCAGGCCGTAAAGCTGGCGCGACAGGCCGACCGCGAAGTCGCAGATGTCGATCATTTCCTGCACTTCGCCCAGGCCTTCGGACGTGACCTTGCCGGCTTCGAGCGTGACGAGGCTGCCGAGCGCCGCCTTGTGCTCGCGCAGCACATTGCCGAACACGCGCACGAGTTCGCCGCGTTGCGGCGCGGGCACGGTGCGCCACTTGAGGAAGGCGGCGTGGGCCGCGTCGATCTTGCGGGCGGCACTGGCGGGGGTATCGACGGCCAGGTTGGCAAGCGTCACGCCGTCGAGCGGCGAATGGGCCGCGAGAGCGTCGCCCTTCCACTGGCCGAGGTCTACACCGAGTGCGCCAAGAATATCGTTCAGTTTCATCACTTCCTCTCTATGTCAGGTGGTTGCCCGGGCATCCCGGCGCGGCCGCGGCCGCAATCCGTCGATGCCGTTCTGAACCTGTTCCGGCGCATAAAAAGATGCATGCGCGGCGCAGCGTTTCAGGGCCTAATAAAACTGCTGCAATTGATTAATCGGCACGACTTGTTGCGTTGGACGAACCAACTTCACCAAGCCGAATATTCATCCTGCGTTCAGGTTACGCGATTAGATCGCGTTTCGCCGAATCTGGCGAGGCGCATGAAGGCTCGCACTCTTCTTCTAACGACTTGCCAATGCGAGCTTGAGCCGCCGCACGCCTTCAAATACTTCAGCCTCGCCCGGCGCGGCGGCAAACGAAAGCCGCATGCTCGACTCGTCAGGATCGCGCACATAAAAAGCCGGTCCGGGTACATAGATCACGTTCTGCTCAATTGCCCGCTTGAGAACGTCTGCTGCACGGCGGCCATCCTTCAGGCGCGCCCAGACGAACATGCCGCCTTGCGGAACCACATAGTCGATCTCGTCGGGTACGAACTGGCGCAGTGCGCTGGAAAGCGCTTCGTAACGCTTCTTATAAGCCTGCACAATAACCGGCACATGTTCCGCCAAACGCCCGCTTTCCAGATAAAACCGCGCGGTTTCCTGCGCGAGCGGCGAGGTGCAGAGATCGCTCGTCTGCTTCGCCACGAGCATGCGGCGCGTGATGGCCGGCGGCGCAATCGCCCAGCCGATGCGCAAGCCCGGCGCAACAATCTTCGAGAGACTGCCGAAGTACACGACCCAGTCGCTTGCACCGGGAATGGCATCGGCGAGCGCGATGATGGGGCTGACCGGCTCGCCCGTGAAGCGCAACTCGCCGTAAGGATCGTCTTCGACGAGCACAAAGCGGTGACGCATTGCCAGGCGGGCAAGCGCCTTGCGACGCGCCGCCGACAGCGTCGCGCCGGTCGGATTTGCAAAGGTCGGAACGGTGTAGAGCAGCTTTGGCCGCGTGGCTGGATCGAGGGCTTCGAGTTGGGCCGTGAGCGCGTCGACATCGATACCCTGCGCGTCAGTGCGCACTGGAATGAGTTGCGCGCCCGCGAGCCGCAGCGCCTGGATCGCGGCCGGATAGGCGGGCTCTTCGATCAGCACCGCATCGCCCGGTGCGACCAGGATCTTGATCAGCAAATCGAGGCCTTGCTGCGAGCCGGTGGTCACGATGACATCGTCGACTTCGCGCGTCACGCCGCGCTCGTTCATCAGACGGAGGATCGCGCGGCGCAAGGCCGGAGCGCCGGCGGTGTCGCCATATTGCAGGCACGCAACCGGATCCGACCTATACGCTTCTTCCAGCGCCCGCCCAATGCCCGCACGGTCGAAGAGATCCTTCGACGGATAACCGCCCGCGAACGAGATCATCCCCGGCCGGCTGAGGTACTTGTAGAGTTCGCGGATCGCCGAGCCTTGCGGGGCCTTGAACGGTTCAGTGAAGTCGTACAACTCGGAGTTCGTGTTCACGCGGCCGCCGTCATCTTGAAGATGCCGGTCGCGTTGCCGGCATCGAAACCGAGATCGAGCACGCGGCGTCCGGTCGCGTCGTCCATGACCGAGTCGCGGCTGATGAATTCGTAGAAGGAGCCTGGCACGTCGCGCTGGACTTGTGCGTCGTTGGAGTCAACGAACGTGCGCCGAACCGGGTCGGCGCGAAACGCCGTCTGACGCACGCGGCCCGACTTCGATATTTCCACGGCGTCCTTGATCGGACGGCCGAGCGCGCGCTGGGCATCGGCGACGGCGAACACGTCATCCACGCGGTCGGTCGCGTGATTGAACGCGTTGCCTTCGGTTGCGATCCACGCCATTTCCGCCGATTCCGCGCGCAGGGTTTCATAGTCCGCCAAGCGCGGCACCGGATGCTGGCGCTCGAAACAGCGCACGAGCACCGGCAGTAATTCGAGGGCGATAGCCAGCGGCAACGAGCAGTCGCGCTCCAATTCGGCCAGCGACGCGACAGCTTGTGGTGTCAGCGGATCGACACTCTCGCCGATCATATTCGTCACCGCTTGCTGGAACTCAGGACTGAAGCGCTCGGGATGCAGTTCGCTGACGAAATACTGCGCGATTTCATCGGGGGCATCGAGATGCATGTAGGAGCGGCCCGTCATCCGGATGCGTTCGAGCGGGTACGTGCCGTTCAGTACGAAACCCAGCGGCTTGAGAATGCGCGTGAACGCGGCTTCGCCCGGCGGCAGAGCGCCCGATTGCGCCCAGCGCACGGTGCGCAGCGCGCCGTGATCGAACTGGACGCGGGTGTTCGTGTGCTGGAGATCGTCGGTGTAGGCGCGGCCAGTCGGCACGCGGTCCAGCAGGCCGGTGAAGAGCGCCATGTTCATCGCCTGCGCCAGTTCGGCGCGGGTAACGACGCCGGGCGTGGCACCGACAAGCGCGGCCGGCAAGTTCATCAATTTCACTAAGGCGGCCACGTTCCGTTCTGGAACAACAGCAGCAAGCAATGCGGCGAGGTTTGGGTTCATTTATCCAATTCCAGCTAATCCAGCGTGGCGCAAGCTCAAGGCGCAATTCAGCACATCATTGGAGGGCGATTCTGGGGCGCGTAGAAAGACCGCGCAATTGATATAAACTCACCACTTCATTCTGAAATGGAACCAAGTCGGTTTTTTGCACGGCTTTTTACCACTTTCCCGACGACATGTGGACAGGCATTAACCCATGAGAAAAGGCATTCCCAATCTGGTCGCGCTGCAGATCTTCGAGGCCGCCGCACGCCACGAGAGCTTCACCCGCGCCGCCAACGAGCTCGCGCTCACGCAAAGCGCCGTCTGCCGGCAGGTTGCTGGACTGGAGAGCCGCCTGGGCGTCGCATTGTTCCTGCGGATCAAGAAGCGCATTGTCCTGACCACACACGGGCGGCATTACGCGGCGCTCGTGCGCAAGAATCTCGACCGGATTGAACGCGACACACTCGAACTCATGGCCCAGCGCGGCGTAGGGCGGATTCTGGAAATAGCTGTCGTACCGACGCTCGCCAGCCAGTGGCTGATTCCGCGCCTGCCGCAATTTCGCGCGCTGCGCCCGGATATCACCGTGAATCTGTCGATACGCACCGAGCCGTTCCTTTTCAGCGATTCCCCGTTCGATGCCGCTCTCTACTTTGGCGATTCGGTCTGGCCCGGCACGCAGGGAAAGCTGCTGTTTCTGGAAGGCAAGGTCGTGCCGGCGTGCAGCCCATCCCTGCTCACCGGCAGCACGCCGATTTTGCCTGATCAACTGACTGAATTGCCGCTGCTGCATCTATCAACACGGCCTGACGCCTGGCGTACCTGGTTTCGCTTGAACGGGCTGGAGCATGACGTGCGAGCGGTACGCGGCGCGCGATACGAGCTGTTCAGCATGCTCACGAGCGCGGCTCAGGCGGGATTGGGCGTCGCGCTGCTGCCGGAAATTCTTCTCGCCGACGAACTGTCTTCCGGCCGGCTGGTCGTGCCGCTCGACAAACCGATGTCGGGCACGTCCGGTTACTACCTCGTCGCGCCGGATGAAATCGCCCACGATGAGCCGTTCGTGGCGCTGTCAGAGTGGCTGAGTTCGATTGTTCCGCAAACGCAGGAAGTGACTGTATGAGGTGGCCCGTCGGAATTGATCGATCGTCCCCGGCTTTTTTCGATGTAAAATACTGTACATCCATACAGCCATTCATGTCATGTCCGAGCCCAGCGGAAACGTCGGCACAGCCAGTTCATCCAGGTCGAGCGTGTACGGAGCGCGTCGGTGACCACACGTCGTATTGCCCATCTGGACATGGACGCGTTCTACGCCTCCGTCGAACTCCTTCGATACCCCGAGTTACGTGGCCAGCCCGTCGTGATTGGCGGCGGCAGGAACGCCACGCCTGAAACACTCGCCGACGGCACGCGCCGCTTCGTACGGTTGCGCGATTACGCCGGCCGGGGCGTGGTCACAACCTCCACTTACGAAGCCCGCGCGCTGGGCGTGTTTTCGGCCATGGGCATGATGAAAGCCGCCCAACTCGCGCCGGACGCCATCCTTCTACCCACCGATTTCGATTCGTACCGGCACTATTCGCGCCTCTTCAAAGCAGCGGTGGCCACCTTCACCACGCAGATAGAGAACCGCGGTATCGATGAAATCTACATCGACCTGACCGATCTGCCGGGAGAACCTGCGGAGATCGCTGCGCGCATCAAGCAAGCCGTGCGCGACGCCACCGCCCTGTCCTGTTCGATCAGCGTCGCGCCGAACAAATTGCTTGCGAAGATCGGCTCGGAACTCGATAAACCGGACGGCTTGACGATCCTGAGCGCAGCCGATGTGCCCTTGCGAATCTGGCCGCTGCCAGTGCGCAAAGTAAACGGCATCGGACCGAAAGCGACGGAAAAGCTGGCGGCGATAGGCATTGAAACCGTCGGCGATCTTGCGCGTGCGGAACCTGAAATTCTGCAAGCGACGTTTGGCCGGACCTACTCCGCGTGGCTCGTGGAAGTGTCGCAAGGGTTCGATGAACGGCCCGTCGTGGTCAGCTCCGAGCCGAAGTCCATGAGCCGCGAAACCACGTTCGAGCGCGACCTGCATCCGCGCCAGGATCGCAGCGTTTTGTCGGCGGCGTTCACTGATTTGTGCACGCGCGTCGCCGACGACCTGCGGCGTAAAGGGTATGAGGGCCGTACGGTCGGCATCAAGCTACGTTACAACGACTTCAGCACGGTCACGCGCGATCTGACCGTGCCCGCGCCGACCGCCGATGCAACCGAGATCCGCCGGGCCGCCACCGAATGTCTGAAGCGTGTACCGCTGGACCGGCGGCTGCGCTTGCTCGGCGTGCGCGTCACCGCGTTGCTGCCGGCCGGTTCGTACATCGCCGAGCCGCAATCTGTTCAGGGTGAATTGCCCTTCGCCGCCGACCAGCCGGCGGCTGAATAGGCCAAGAGGAGGCCTCGTGTTTCAAAACGATTTATTCGATGCCGAGCCGCTCGATCTCGTCGACGACGCCGAGAGCGGAATCCGCTATCTGCCCGACGTCGTTCCGGCCGCGACGGCGCAGGCCTGGTTCGAGCAGGCGCTCCGTAACGTGGCGTGGGGCAATCAGCGCCGCATGATGTACGAGCGCGAGGTCGATGTGCCACGGCTGATGGCGCGTTACCGGCTGGACGCCGCTGATCTGCCGGAACCGTTGCCTGAGCCCTTGACCCAGGCAGCAGCGCAAGTGCGTTCGGTCGTGGGCGCGCCGTTCAACAGCGTCGGGCTCAACTTGTACCGCGACGGCAATGACAGCGTCGCGCCGCACAACGACAAGACCCAGGGACTCGTGCAGAAGGCGCCCATTGCGATTCTTTCGTTGGGCGCGACGCGCCGCATGTCGATCCGCGCGAAGTCGGGCAAGGGACACACACTCAACGTGGACCTGCACGCCGGCAGCGTGCTTGTGATGAGCTATGCATCGCAATTTACGCACAATCACGGCATACCGAAGACGAGCGGAATCGATGGCCCGCGGATCAGCCTGGCATTCCGATGCGTCATTGCCTGACCTTCAATAGTATCCAAAAATAGGCCCCGGCGATATTGCCGCAATCCTCAGATAGTCCGAGCACATCGACTGCTGCTCAGTCGGCCGACATAGCGTAATGTCCGTACAGCGCCCCGATGTTTGGGGCTTACGCCGATGCAACACCAGGCCCACGGCTCCACGGTCCGCTTGCCATCATGCAGACAAACTATCTCAACCGTCTTGCCCCCGATGTTCGTGCCTTTGCCGAAGAGCTCGAGCAAGCGATTGGCTTTGAGATTGCCGTCAAGGTGAACCGTCATAAGCCGCGACGCGCCTCAGACGAACCGGGCGGCCTGGAATGCGAAGTGGATCAGTCCGGCGCGAAAATACTTATTCCTGAACCCGACTGGTTTCCTGATGGCTCGGTGCTGCACGAGCTCATTCACATTCGCCGTTTCCTGGTGGAGGGAATTCCTCTTCTCGTCGACAACGAGGCGCATGAGCGGTGGAATCCATGCGTGAGTACCGCGGTGACTTACCACGATAATTGCATGGAGCATCTCATCATCGTTCCCGAGGAGCTTAGGTGGCGGCCCGAGCGGCAAGCGCATTGGGAGCGCGCGATGAAGCAGGTTTGGGAAATGCTGGCGGCGGATGAAACTCACGAAATCAACCGTCGGCAGGGTGCGCTTGCTAACTGGATGTTTATTCAACATGTGATGCCGGGGAGCGCGGCGCGGACGTTCGCGATGGGCGTGCTTGACCGGTTTGGATTCAGGGAATCGGCTGAAGGTTTTTTTGCAGCGTTAGTGCCGGTTCTCAGCGATAAGGAACAGCTCGTGCGCGTGTGGTTCGAACACCTGAATATTCCACTGGAAATGGCCTCGCTCCGATACCTCAAGGGGGCGTCTCGTAAGGAGACGCCTTTGGGGTAGGTGTTGGGGCGCGGTGGGGGGTGGGGGGTGGTGGTGGTGCGGGTTAGGCTGTGGATGGCAGTGGGTTGGTCAGCGTCTGTGGTACTGGGTCTGTGCCGGGTTGATGCTGCATACGTTATGCGTGGGTTTTATGTGAGCTAAATTTTTTATCACTATTAGCCACTGTGCGTGGCGGCACTTCTTTTCCATGTCTGTAGTACTGGGGCGGCGCCGGGTTGCTGCTGCGTACGTTAGCGCGGGTTATATGTTGGCTAAATTTTTTATCACTATTAGCCACTGTGCGTGGCGGCACTTCATTTCCATGTCTGTGGTACTGGGGCGGCGCCGGGTTGCTGCTGCTTACGTTAGCGCGGGTTGTATGTTGGCTAAATTTTTTATCACTATTAGCCACTGTGCGTGGCGGCACTTCATTTCTTTGTCCAACGGCGACAAAGAAACGAAGCAAAGAAAACGCCTTCCAACAATCTGTTTTAAGTGTCCCCAGCGTGCAGACCACTGCTTTTGGTTCCCACGTAGCACGGTGCTTGCTAGAGCAACGGACACTTGAAACCCTCCTTCTCGCGAATCCTTACATCCCCACGCTTCGCCACCAGTGCTCTCGGGCAAGTTCGCTGCGCCCGCGGACGCGTACGGCCTCATCCCTGTTTGACGACCTCACCCCTGCTTGCGGTTAACTGAAGTTATTCGGTTCGCAGTGATTTCAGGCGCGGTTATTAGCGTGTAGATCGGGGCCTTGCAGCTATTTTTCTGGCGTGCCGGTGCCCAAACCTTTGCGTGCTATGCGTCCCCCGGCCTAAATGGTCGCAGGGATCACGCAGTCCACTAACCGCGAATACGGGTGGGCCGTAGAAGTTCGTGGGGCCGTAGAAGTTCGTGGGTCCATTGATCTTGCCCGAGAGCACTGGTGGCGAAGCGTGGGGATGTCAGGATTCGCGAGAAGGAGGGTTTCAGCTGTCCGTGGTTTTGCGAGCACCGTTCTACGCGGGAACCAAAAGCAGTGGTCTGCACGCTGGGGACACTTAATACAGATTGTGGAGAGGCGTTTTCTTTGCTTCGTTTCTTTGTCGCCGTTGGACAAAGAAATGAAGTCCCGCCACGGACAGTGGCTATTAGTGATAAAAAATTTAGCCAACATTGAACCCGCGCTAACGTACGCAGCAGCAACCCGGCAATAACCCCTGACCACCGCCGGTAGCCGGCCCTCAACCATCCCGAGTGCGAACGAAAATACCCTGGCTAATAGTGATAAAAAATATAGCTCACATTCAACTCGCGCTAACGTACGCAGCAGCAACCCGGCACCGACCCTGCCCACTGCCAGTAGCGCGCCGCCTAAGAACCCCAAGTGCGAACGAACAACATTCTCGTGGTATTTTCCACCTTACCGTACGACGCTTTAGGCGAATTCGTATGAATAACCGGGCCCGGGCCAGGTACCTATCGGCGATTTGTATCAACGTGCTACTCCCGTGGCTAGCCTACAAACTCGCGTACCCGCATTGGGGGCATCTGGGAGCGCTAGCCGCATCAACCCTGCCGCTCATCGCGTGGATCGGTTGGGATCTATTACGCTCCAATCACTTCGATGCCCTAAGCGCAATCGTACTCGTCGGCACCATATTGTCGCTGGCGGTCTCATCCATTCTCGATACCCCACGTTCCCAGCTCTTCGAACAACCAATCATCTCCGGCCTGATCGGCATCGCGTTTCTGATCTCACTCGCCCTCCCGCGACCGCTCGTGTTCTATCTCGGCCGCTCGACCGTCGCCCGAGAGCAACACGGAGGAGCGGCGCAATTCGAACAACGGTGGCGCGACAACCCCCGCCTCGTCGCAATCATTCACAAGATGACGCTCGTCTGGGGCTTCGGCCTGACCATCGAGAATGTCTTCCGGCTCCTTCTTAGCATCGAATTCGAAGGTGAACCGTGGGTCGGCAACGCCTCCACCATGATGCAATACGCTACATACGGCGGACTGACCTTATGGACCTTCCTGCAGAGAAAGCAGCTAAGGCGCATGAAATCGGTCTTGCCGGCGGACTAAGGATCAACTTGAATTGCGAGGCGAATAATTAAAAACGCGGCGCTTCCTGCTCCCACCCTTTCTCGGTCGAGATCATAAGGATGACACATCGTTTCGCCAGTATCCGCGACCTGCACGCCGGGCTGCGTCAGGAAGCCGCCGCGTTCTCCTTGCGCGGCCCGCGCGCCACCCGTGCTACGCGAACGCTGGTATCGGTGGGACTCGCCATTGCGCTCGCACATTACCTCGGCACGCGTGACACCTGGTGGGTCGCCATCAGCGCGTTTATCGTGATGCAGGCGGACTTCGACGCATCGGTGCGCCGCGCGTTGCTGCGAGTTTTCGGCACGCTGTGCGGCGCCGTTCTGGGCGTTGTCGCCGGACTTGCGATCGGCGGTCATCCGGTTCCTCTCGTGGTTCTGCTCGGCGCGGCGACCTGGGCCGGATTGTTTTGCGCACTGGCACCCAGGCATAGCTATGCCTGGGTGCTGGGCACCGTGACCTTCCTGATGATCGCGCTCGAAGCAATGCACGGCCGCTCCGGACTCAAGGAATTCGCGTGGGCGCGGGTTGTGGATATCGTCATCGGCAGCGCGGCTTGTGTGATCGTTGCAGCGGTCTGCGACGCCCGTGTCCGCCATATCGTGCGAAGGTTTGTAACGGGGAAACGAGATACGGTCAGCCCTGCACCGCCGGTTGTACCGGACGAGCCTCGGCCCGATTTTCGTACGGCCGCCCTGCACGCTCTGGATGGCGCCATTGCGGTAGTATTTCTTGCGACATTCAGTTGCATCGCGAACCTGCGATCATTTCCTCAGGCAATGGTGACGGCCATTGCCGTGCTCGTGGTCCCGCTGGTTCCGGGTGCGGCGCAAGCGCGCAAAGCAGTGATGCAGAAGATGCAGCAACGTCTGACCGGATGCCTGATCGCGGCAGCAATCGCCCTTGCGTTGCTGCCGTTGATCAGGAACCAGCCGTTGTTGTGCCAGCTAACGCTGTATCTCGGCGTCTGGATCGGGGCGTATTTGCAAACCGGCGTGTCGAGCGTCCGATACATGGCTACGCAATTCGCCATCGCCATCATCATGGCGTTCGTACAAGACCGCGGCTGGGCAGTCGACGATATCCCGGTGGCGGAACGCCTCGCCGGAGTGAGCGCGGGTATTGCCGGGCTGATGCTGACGTTCTGGGCAACGCGGCGCGTTCACGCGATTGCCGACCGGCCCATGACGAGTTAGCTGATCTGGCTGGTGACCTTTGATCGTTAAGCTCGGAGGCTATGTTGAGCACTGAAAATGTACCCATCGCCGACATGCCGGCCTATCGCATGAACTTCGCACCCGTCGGCCACGAAGTGAACGTGGCACACCTGGCCGTGACGGGTGAGCTGCCCTCAGGGCTGGAAGGTTTGCTCGTGCGCAACGGGCCGAATCCACTCTTTCCGGATTCGAAGGAACACTGGTTCGCGGGCGACGGCATGGTCCACGGCTTCGAGATTCGCGGCGGTAAGGTGCGTTATTGGAATCGCTGGGTACGGACCCGGCGCTGGCTTGCGGAAAAGGAAACGCAGGCAAAATTTCCAGCCGGGCTCGACGCGCAGGGGCCGGAGAATGAGGGTATCGACGATGGCACGGCGAACACCAACATTGTCTTCCACGGCGGCCGTTTGCTCGCGCTCGAAGAGGCGCATCTGCCGATAGAAATGCATGCTGCGTCGCTCGCGACGTCTGGCCCCGTCGATTTCAACCAGCAAGTGAACGGCCCCTTTACCGCTCATCCAAAGATCGATCCGCGCACGGGCGAGATGCTGTTCTTCGGTTATGGCACGCCGGATTGGTTGAGCGCGGGCATGTCGTACGGCACTATCGATGCAAGCGGCGAAGTCACGCGGTTCGATCGTTTCAACGCGCCCTACGCCAGCATGGCGCACGACTTCATGTTCACCGAGCATCATGTGTTGTTCCCGGTCATGCCGCTCACGGCAAGCGCGTCCCGCGCGCAAGACGGCTTGCCCCCGTTTGCCTGGGAGCCCGAATACGGCACACGTGTAGGCGTCATGCGCCGCGATGCGGGCGTGGATAGTATCCAATGGTGGAGCGGCCCGGCCTGCTATGTGTTCCATGTCATGAATGCATGGGAAACGCCGACGCATCTCTACGCCGACGTGATGCAGTTCCCGACCGCACCACTCTTTCCATGGCCCGATGGACGTCAGATCGAGAATCAGGAATCCGCACGGCTGACCCGCTGGCGTTTCGATTTGACGAGCAAGGAGCGCGTTATCGGGCAGGAACGGCTAAGTGAAGTGCGTGGAGAATTTCCGCGTATCGATGACCGCTTTGCGGGCATGCCGTATCGCCACGGATGGCTCGCGGCTCATGCAGAAAACGCCCCGTTCTCGCGCCTCGTTCATTTCGATCACCACAGCGCGAGCCCTGATGTTCATGACTTGCCTGCGTTGACATCGATTTCCGAACCAGTATTCGTACCGCGCGAAAACAGTGCAAGTGAAGGCGATGGCTGGATTCTAACGGTCGCGTTTCGAGGAGAACGCCAGCTTAGCGAACTGCTTGTATTCGATGCATTGCAAATTGCGGCCGGTCCGCTCGCGACAGTATCGGTGCCTTACCGGGTACCGAACGGATTTTCACGGCAACTGGATTGCGGCGAGTCTTCTTGGGAGGCGCGAGAGTTAAGCGCCTCCCGTCGAAGTAGTTGACTAGAACGCTTCCCAGTCAGCGGTACTGGCCACTGCAACCGGCTTCGACTTCTCACCGCTCAGTACTGGCGTCTTCAATTGAGCGAGCCTCTGGCTTGCGACGGCCCGATTCGTCTGCACAGCGGGCACGGCGGCCACACGAGGTACCGCGCGCGCAGTCTTCAGGTTCAACGGCGCCTTGACGCCTTCCAGACCGCCGTCGTTCAACTGAAACACCGACACCGCCGCCCTCAACGCCCCAGCCTGATCCTCCAGCGATTGCGCTGCCGCAGCGGCCTCCTCTACGAGCGCTGCATTTTGCTGGGTCACTTCGTCCATCTGCGTCACGGCAAGCGCAACCTGTTCAATACCGCTGCTCTGCTCATGCGAAGCCGCTGCGATTTCGCCCATGATGTCCGTCACGCGCTGCACTGCGCCGATGATCTCGGACATCGTGCGCCCGGCGTCGCCTACCAGCGTCGTGCCCGTCTGAACGCGGGCGACGGACGTGTTGATCAGTTCCTTGATCTCCTTCGCTGCCGCCGACGAACGTTGCGCGAGGCTGCGAACCTCCGCTGCCACGACCGCGAAACCACGCCCTTGCTCACCTGCCCGAGCCGCTTCGACTGCTGCGTTCAGCGCCAGGATGTTGGTCTGGAACGCGATGCCTTCGATGATCGTGATGATGTCGGCGATCTTCGTCGAACTCTGGTTGATATCGCCCATGGTATCGACGACTTGCGAGACGACTGCACTGCCCTTGTTCGCGATCTCCGATGCGTTGGCCGCCAACGAACTCGCCTGACGCGCATTCTCCGCATTCTGCTTCACGGTGCCGGTCAGCTCGTCCATGCTCGACGCCGTTTCCTGCAACGCCGACGCCTGCTCTTCCGTGCGTGATGACAAATCGATATTGCCCGCGGCAATCTGCTTGGTTGCCGATGCAATGGACTCGCTGCCCGAGCGTACCGTGCGCACCGTGCTGACGAGGCTTGCCTGCATTTTCGCGAGTCCTGAGAGCAGTTGTCCCATCTCGTCGCGCGACGTGACAATCAGCTCGCGGCGCAGATCGCCGGCGGCGATTGCATCGAACTGCGCAAGCGCTTCGTCGAGCGGACGCCCGATCGCGCGACGCAGCGAGAGCCACGAGAACAGCGCAGCGGCAAGGCCGATAAGAATGGCAGCGCGGCTGGCCATGCGCAACTCGCTGAACATGTCTTGCGAGTTCTCGTAGTCGCTCTTCGCGGAATCGAATTGATACTTGCGAAGCGATTCGCCGAATGCAGCCATTTCATTGAACGCCACCTGCATGGCTTCCGCCGACGCGATGATCCCCTCGGTGTCGTTCGCCCGGATCTTGGCGTAGCCATCGTCCAGCATTTTCTGAAGCTCCAGGCGCTTGGCTTGAAACGATTCGGCCAGCTTGTGTTCGCCCGGACCCTGGGGCAAGGCTGCGTATCGCGCCCATTCCTTGTCGGCGCGATCGCGCATCAGCGCACCTCGTCCGATGGCCGTTTCCGCGCCCGGCTTACCCACGAGCAAGGCCGCGCGATCGAAACTGAGCCGCTCGCGGGCCGTAAACATTTCCGCATTTCCGGCTGAGACAGCGCTTGGCATTTCGTCCATGAAGAGGGCGCGAGTCGTCTCGTTGCTGCTGGTCATGCCCCACAGTCCCAGTCCGCCGACCCCGATCAGCAACAGACCCAGAAACGCCATGGCAACGCCAAGGCGGCCTTTAATCGTCGAAAACATGCTCATTTCTCACTTGTCTCACACCGTATTCGAGCGGTGGCGTGCGTCGATGCTTACGAACGCGACCGAAGCCGACTGCGTGAACCGGCCCATACCCTTTAACGGCAGATGCTCGCCTCACTTGAGCATCGGATTTATTGCGCAAGCTTTCATTTCAATAATCACTGAAATGAAAAGGCGCTTGTTGTACGCTAAGGCATGACGACGAGCGTCGTGGCACGCGCACTTGGCGCACTCGCTCATGAATCACGGCTGGCGATTTTCCGGATGCTGGTGGTTGCCGGTTCCGAGGAATGGCGGCTGGTTCAACAACTCGGTATTTCTCCATCGAGCCTATCCTTTCATCTGAAAGATGTTCACACGCCGAGCGGGTCAGCGCGCGTCAGGATGGCCGGACCATCTTTTATTCCGCGAACTTCGATGCAATGAGCGGCCTGATCGGATTTCTGACGGAGAATTGTTGTGAGGGCGGGATATGCTTGGCGAGTAGTTTGGATAGCGCCGGAAAACGCTCGTACTGAATAAGCGCTTATAAAGCAACATTCTTTTAATGAACGTGGAGACAAATAGCATGGACATCACGATTTACCACAACCCGGCTTGCGGCACGTCGCGCAACACGCTGGCGCTGATCCGCAATGCCGGTATTGAGCCGCAGGTGATTGAATATCTCAAGACACCGCCTGCCCGGGACACGCTGGTCAAGTTGATCAAGGACGCGGGCCTGAGCGTGCGGGACGCACTACGCGAAAAAGAGGCGATGTTCGTGCAACTCGATCTGGTTGATGCATCGCTGACCGACGAGCAGTTGCTGGACGCCATGGTGGCGCACCCTATTCTCATCAATCGCCCATTCGTTGTCACGCCCGCCGGCACGCGCTTATGCAGGCCATCGGAACGGCTCTTCGAGATTCTTTCGGCGCCGCAACATGGACCGTTTAGTAAAGAAGATGGAGAGCTCGTTATCGATGAAAAGGGCAACAGGGTTCGCTAGTGTCGTCAGCGACTTTTAATATTGACCGGCGTCATTTCGGCTATCTTAGTGTTGAGAATGCTCAGGTCCAAGTCTAAGAAGCGGCGCCCGTGGCTGCGACATCTTTGGCAAGCGCCGCGATGACATCTGAAGCAGCCAGCCCTGACGATGACGACATCGAATAGCGATCCCGTCGTTGATGGAACACGTTGGCCGCGCTGTCGTGTTCGAGCACCATCTCGCCAATGGTGCAAATCGCCTGCCCGTTTTTGCTCCAGGACCTACTTAGTCATAAGCGCCTTGTGTGAAAAGACGGGGGTGCGACTACGCCGCCGCGCACGTTGATAGCGCGTTTATAGCGCCTTCACGAGCGGTAGTCGGGATGATTGTCGGTGATCAGGCGCAGCGCCGCTTGCCATGCGAGTTCGATGATGGCGTCCGCCCCTTCCGATTCAAATTGCCGTGCTGTAAGTTCGCGCACATGAGCCGGCGGTATCCGCAGTTGCGCGCCTCCGGCTAGTGCCTGCACTTGTGCCTGACAAGCGCGTTCGAGAAAATAGATCTCATGAAATGCATGCGCTGCGGTTGCACCGCCGGCGAGCAGGCCGTGGTTGCGAAGGATCATCGCCTTGTGCGGCCCGAGGTCTGCGACTAGGCGTTCACGCTCGCCCAAGTCGAGCGCGATCCCTTCATAATCGTGATAGCCCAGCTTGCCGTAGAACTTGAGCGCATGCTGGCTGATGGGCAGCAGCCCTTGCTCTTGAGCCGACACGGCCGTCCCCGCCGCCGTATGCGTGTGCACGACGAACGCCAGGTCCTCTCGCGCCATGTGGATTGCTGAATGAATGGTGAAGCCGGCTGCGTTGACTGTGAAGAGCTCGGGCGTATCGCGGGCGCGTTCGTCGATCACCTTGCCTTGGTAGTCGATCTTCACGAGGTCCGAGGCTCGCATCTCGTGGAACAGCACGCCGTAGCGGTTGATGAGAAACGCGGGCGTCTCGCCGGGTAATCGCGCGGTGATGTGCGTGTCGATCATGTCGGTCATGCGGAAGTGAGCCGCGAGGCGGTATAGCGCTGCGAGATCAGCGCGGATCTTTTGTTCGGGCGCTGCGCGAGGCGTCGGCGTGATAATCATCATGGGCTCCTTTCTCGTGTTGACACTGCATTGAAGCATCGGGGTCGCTCTTAGCGACGAGTCAAGCCCAACAGCACCCATAGCATTTCCAAGGCAGCTTGGTGCCGGGTAGCCATGCGCAACCGGAAAACCAGCCTGCGGCTCCAACTGAAGTCATCGGTCGTAGTGCCTCGGGCGCGCAGTCCGATTTGTACCATACGCTTGCAATTGCGCAAGCCTTCCTACACCGAGCAATAAAACACAGTGCCGCGCGCGATCGCCTCGCCGAACATGTCGTCGTTCACGTCGGTGGGCGCGCGATTTGCATCACGCGCGATCTTGCCATGCTTGCGATGCAACGCGCACAAGGTCCGCAGTGTGGCCTGATCACTCCGCGAGACGCTATTTGTTCGCGCCCTCTCCCAGTATGCAGATCCATCAACTGAAGCCAGTTTCATCCAGGAGCCCGACACTATGAAGCATCCGACGACACAATCCCTCGACGCACAAGCAGTTCATAGATACTCGCCCCATCCGCTTGACCCGGTGTGTGAATGGCGGCCTCACGAATGCTGTCTGCAGCCGCCGCATTTCCCTCCGCTCGAAGGAGCTCGCTGCGTGCCAATGCAGCCGACAAGCATTGCGAATCGAGTCGCATCGCCACCGCGATAAACCTGGCCGCCGATTCGCTTTCGCCTCGTCGAACGGCCAACACAGCCAGACTTCCATGTGCCTCCGCAAAATTCCGGTCGATACGCGTGGCTTCCTCAAACGCGACTTGCGCGTCGTCAAGAGAACCATCCAGCAGATGCGCCCATCCGCTGGCCAGCCACGATCCCGGATGCCGCACAAGCAATCGTGCCGCGCGGTCCAGACTGACGCGGGCATCGGCGATCGACTGATTGGCGAGCGATGCGAGTCCCAATCCCAGCCACGCGCGGCCACTTTTGGGCTGTGCTTCGACCAGATGTTCGAAACGCATGCGCGCGTCATCAGTGGATCCAGATTCCAGTTCGAGCATGCCAAGCGTAGTCAGCGCATCCGATTCGTCACCAGCGGCCGCAGCGTGCGTGGCAGCCGATTTCAAGTCGCCTTTGTCGAGATAGAGTACGGCAAGCAGCCCTTCAACATCGCTCGCACCCGGCCCGCGAATCAGGGTGCTCTCGCCTTCCGCAATGGCTTCATCGATTCGTCCGGCGTGGTGAAGAAGGCGCATTCTCAGCAATGCGGCTGGCGGATACGCAATGGAAATGTCATCGCTCAGTCGCTCGAGTGCACGGTCGAATTCGCCGGACAATCCCTCGGCGTACGCCAGGTTGTAGATCACCTCCGCGCTTTTCGGGTGAACGCTCGCGAGTTCGGTAAAGTAGCCGATCGCCCCGGCGACATTGTTCTCACGAAGAGCGAGCAAGCCCGCCATATTGAGCAGTGAGTCCGAAGGTTCGGCCAAGGTTTTGTATCGAATGAAAAGCTCTTTTGCCAGCGAAGGCTGCGCGGCTTCAAATGCCGCGAGCGCGACGTCGCTGAGCAAACTGAGATTGTCCGGGTCCTGCTGAAGATAGTCCTGAAGGCGTTCTAGTCGCGCCTGTTTTTCTGGAAGCGTTGCGTCGATCGATGCATTCATTTACGTCGCCTTAATCAATACGGTACAGATAACCGGGCAGATTTCGCAAGCCCGGCCACGGTTGGAATGCGTGAGTACAGAAATTGGGTTCGAGTATATCGGTGGACCTGTGAACGATGGCGACGCCACAATCTATTACATCGAGAGCTAAACATTTTCCCGAAACTGCGGACAACTTAGGTATGAGCGTGCCGGATCAATGCCGGCCGCACGACAAATATAACCTGAGGTACTGCTGAATGGTCGCCATCGTTACGGGAAATGGTCTTGGATTGCAGGGAAGTTCGGCGCTTGGACTGGGGAGCCGAGGAACTATTGGCGATGCCAGTTTCGGCAAGACGGGCGAGAAGCTTTTCGTTAACGCGGCGACCGGCAACCTTGTGATTCAGGATCAGGATGAGTTTCTGTTCGGCCAGGGTGTCAATAGCGCGATCCGTCGCGCGTATAACAGCCAGGGCGTGGTCGCGGGCGATCATTGGCGTCCGGGTAGTTTGCGTACTGTGGATGGGCTGACGGGGACGCTGAATAGCGTGGGCAGCACCATCACGCGCACGGACTGGGACGGTTCCGCAGTGCTGTTTCGTTATGACGACACTCGTAAAGCCTATGTTGGCACCGCAGGAAGCGGCGCGCGACAAACGCTCACGTTTAGTAGCGGGACAAACGCCTGGACGTGGAACGACCCGCTCAACCACACTACGGAGACGTATGACGCGGCACGCGGCGGCCGGCTCACTGCGACAACCGATCGTGACGGAAACGCGGTTTCCTACTCCTACAACGCAGCAGGGTTATTGAGTCAGGTCAAGACGGCGGGCGGGGACCTTACCTATCTCGATTACGACAGTAATAACCAGCTTACGCAACTGCGTTCGGTCTATCGAAATGCGAGTGGGAGTCAGGTTACAGCGACGACCGTGCGGTACGCGTATGACGCGCAACATCGGTTGACTCAGGTTATGACGGACTTGAGCCCCGAAGACAACAGCATTGCGGACGGCAACGTCTAAGCGCCTCTGCGCTGAATTCTTCGCAACGCGCCAACTTGCTGACGACCTACGCAACCCGTTACAAATACGACTCGTTGGGTCATCTCAGTGAGACGACGGATCCGCTTGGTAACATGTCCAGCACGATATATGACGCCTTCGGCAACGCAGTCGTCGTGGAGGACAAGGCTGGCTATGCGACCACGTTCCTCTACGACAAAACCAATAACCTGGTCCTACAGTTCTCGGCCGAAGGCAACGCCATTCGCACCGACTATGACGCGTTTGGTAAGCCCGTCAGCATCACCCACTACAACACCCGACTGGCTGTTGGTACGTTCGCCTGGAAGCGGGAACCCGCTGCAATCTCTGTGCCGACCTCCTCCGGCGATGCCACGACGACCCTGCAATATGACAAGCTGAACCGGCTAACCCAAGCCACGGATGCAGAAGGCTACATCGAGGTTTTCGCGTACAACAGCTTCGGCGACCGCATCAGTTACCAGAACAAACTGGGCGGACAATACACTTACGAGTACGACCTGCGTGGACTGATGCTGTCCGAAACGTTGCCAATTTTGTCCAAAGGGCGCGCGGTCACAAATCGTTTCGAATACGATGCGCGGGGCAACCGCACGACCACGATCGAAGCTTCGGGGCTGGCAGAGCAGCGGATTACGCGCTTTGAATTTGACGCGCTGAATCGCCAGATCAAGCAGACGAGCGCAGCATTTGTTGTGGTTACAAATGCCTCCGGGGTCGTGTCGTCCATGCAGCTGGTCGAGACCAGAGCCTACGATGCTCGCGGCAATCTGATCGAGACGGTCGATGCTGCCGGGAACCGCGTCACAACATACTTCGACGCCGCCGACCGGAAGACGGGGCAAGTCAGCGCGGGTGGAACGTTGACCCTTTGGACGAACGACGCGGTGGGCAACGTCGTCGTCACACGGATCTACGCGGATCTGGTTGGTCGGACGAGCGGCGCACAGGCGCCCTCGCCTGTTAATCCGGCAAACGTGCGTGAAACGCGCAACACTTTTAACGCAAATAATTCGCTGATCGTATCCCGGATCGTCGATGTCACCACCGGGCGAGTCAGCGACACAAACGATCGCCTTTATCTCGTGAGCACAGGCGATGTCGTTCGGATGTGGGAGTATGACGCTCGCGGTTTGCCGATTGTCGCAATCGACGGCTACGGCAACCGGACACTTAGTTTCTACAACGGTGTCGGACTGAAAATTCTGGAAGTCGACAGTGAAGGCTACGGGACGTCATGGACGCGGAACGCGAACGGCGACGTAACAACCATGAGGCGTTTTGCGCATCGCTATCCCGATCCGATCAGCGTCAGCGACCGAGGAACGCTGCTTTCGGCTACCTGGCCCCGCAGCGCCGACGATCGCGTGACCAACTATCAATGGGACCGTAACGGGCGTCTCGTACGTGAGGAGCGCACCGGTGACTCGCAAGTGGCCTATGCGACGGTCTCCGCTACTACCGGTTTATCGCAGCGCCTCGGCACTGCCATTACCACCTATCAATACGACGCCGAAGGGCATCTCACGCGCCAGGTCGATGCAAACGGCAGTGCACGAGACTGGCAGTATGACGCCGCCGGACGGCAGACCCAGTATTCGTTGCCTCTCTTCCTGGACTATACAAATACGCTTTCTCGCGTCAGCGTGTCCTACCAATATGACGGCCTCGGACGTGTCATCCGACAAACCGGAGACGCCAAAGGAGGCGCCGATTTTTCGTTTAAATACGATGCGGGCGGTCGCCTCGAATCCAAGACCAATCTCGGGCTTAACTTCGACACGCAATTCGGCTACGACGCTCTGGGTAATACGACCTTGGTGAGTTATTTACGGACCAATCCTAGCGGCGCAGTGGTTTTTGACGCGACTTATATTGCTTACGACACGGAGAATCACGAGGTATCTCGCGTGGCAAAGACGCTGGATCCTTCGAAGACTCAAACTACGTCGACGGGAACTTTACGAGAGACTCGATACAACGCCTTTGGCGAAATCACGGGGCGGCGCACGAATGGCGGCGGGACAGGTGGCACGTGGCAGGAGTACGCGGAGTACAACAATTTCGGCATGGTGGTTCGAACCAATTTCGACGATGGCATCTCGCACGCGTTCATGTACGACCAGGCAGGCAACGCAACGCTGAAGGTGGAATCGCAAACTACGGATCTGCGCACTTGGGCCGGGGCCGATATATTGAAAGACATCGACCTGAACCAGACGTTCACCAAGTTCGACAAGCGTGGGCAGATCATTGGCATCATGCAGCCAAAGGTGTCGCTTGGCGCGCCGCGAGTGACTTTGCATACCGTCGACATTCAGGTCGACGGGGGCAAGTTTGCGAATACTCAGTTGACGGTGGGGGGTTGGGTGAACAGACCGGAGTCGCCGGCGATGGTGGTCCAGTTCGCTTCTTACACATATGTGTGGGAAAGCGGCATCCTCTCAGTGGGCGGTGTGGCGACGGGAGGCTGGGTGCGGAAAATGTACGATCCTCAGGCTCGATCCGCAACCGACCGGCTGGACATTTTCGGGCGCATGACGGCGCACACTGACTACGGTGGGCACACTTAGAAGCGCCGCGCGCGAATCGCAATCGATGGTGAATGCATTGGAAGCAGTGCGAGCCCACCTTGGCAAAGTTCGGCGTCACGAGGCGGCGATGCAGGATTCGCGTCGTCTGGAAGATCGGGCTTTTAGCGAAGGAGACGACAATGCAAATTGATTCGTCAGTGCCGCAGGTTGAAATCTCGCAAGCCCGTAGCACCAGTGGCAACTTAAGCGGCGACGGGACGTTCCAGCGTACGCTGCGCCAACTCGAGGACCGCCCTTGGAAACTGGTCACAGCGCCATCGACTGAGTCGAAGCATGTGCCGGTCCGGCAGGCCCGTGCCGTGCATGCTCAGGAGCACGTTTCTTCGATCAACGCTCCGGCTGCGCCAGTGCAAGAAAAATCGTTCGATGCAACGCTCGATGCGCACGACGAACATGATGACGATGTGGAGCCGCCCATATCCGTGCCCCTCGTGGAGGCCGAGCCAGCGGCCATAGCGAGCTTGCAAATAGCACGCTCGATCGACGCGGTGAAGCGTTCTGAGGCGTACGGCACGGCCACTAATGGACAGCCGCCGATTCATGTGGACGCCTCAATCTCCAAGTTCGCACCGCAACAGTCTGCCAAAACGGCGGATTTAGCGTCCGATCTCCATGCCGCACCTGACGTGATTTGTCGCAAGACTTTCACCGTTTTGGCGCGCTTGACTGTCGCTTCAGTCGGCGACGCAAGTGTTATTGCTATACGTACACCAGATTATTTTCCATTCGATGTAACCGCTTTACGCAAGCGGGTCGGAGCTGAACTCGCAGAGTACGGCGCCTCGCTTGGAACGCTTGTTGTCAACGGTCAATCGATCGAATTAATACAGGGGAAAGACAATGCCCATCGGCGCAATTAGCAGTTCATCAGATGTCAGCGCTCGTATCGATTCGCTAGGATTGGATATGCAGTCCCTGCTCAAGATCATCCTGACGCAACTGACGTATCAGGATCCTCTAAAGCCGGTCGACAACTTCGAGTTCATTTCGCAGCTTGCGCAGTTCACAAGCCTTGAACAATCACGCCAGCTCACCGAAAAAATGGATGGCGTCCTGTCGATGCAAGCCGCAAGTCAAACCATCGGATTGCTGGGCAAGGACGTTAGCGTCGAGTCGCAAGGCACGAAGGTGACGGGCAAGGTTGCCAGTGTCAGTTTTGCGGGTACTCAACCGGTTATCTCGGTCCAGACCGCGGACGGTCAGTATCTAAACGATGTCTACCTGTCACAAGTCACGCAGGTTCACTAAACCTCAATTGACGGGAGAGATACAAATGCTTGCTGCGTTATATACCGGTATGTCCGGCCTCCAAACGTATTCGCGCGGGTTGCAGACCATTAGCAATAACGTCGCAAACATGAACACCACCGGGTTCAAAAGTACGGTGGCGCGTTTTGAAGATCGGTACTACGGGGCACCCTCTGATGGCCTGTGCTGGTCGCAGCCGAACGATCCGCGTTTTGGCTCCGGGGTGAGCTATGCACAGTCGTATTTAAATTTTGCGCAAGGCGACCTTCGCGCAAGCTCGGGGCCCCTGGATCTGAGCATCTCAGGAACCGGCTTCCTGACATTGCTGGATGAGCAAAGTACGCGATACGCGCGCACCGGCCAGTTCCACGCAAATGCTGCCGGTCAGTTCATCGACGAAACCACGGGCCGTCAACTCGCCTTGCTCGATGCGAATGGAGTTGTGGCGGGAGCTTCGATCTCTGGACACGAATGGAGCGCGTCGAAGGCGACAACCACGTTGACGTTCAACAACAACCTGTCAACCGGCGCGCCGAGTCATTCAATTCCGAACATATCTGTCATTGACGCAAACGGCGCCAGCCACTCACTGACGGTTAGCTTCGTGCCTGATCAGGGTGTCATGCCTGGACGATGGCGCGTAACGATCGCTGATAGCTCCGGCAGAGATTTGTTCGAAGGCAGTCTGCAATTTTTCGGCGGCATGCCGGAACCCGGCATGGATCGAATGGACGCGTCGTTGATGATGTCCGATGGAAGCATGCTCGATCTTGTACTCGATTTTTCGAATGGCGTAACAGCGTTTTCCGCCGGTAGCACCTCCACACTATCTCTCTCGGCCTCAGATGGTTACGCGGCAGGTTCGATCTTGACGACATCTGTGAACAAAGCTGGCGAACTTGTCCTTCAGTACTCCAATGGGCAAACCGCGATGCTTGGCCGTGTCGCGCTCGCGCTCTTTACCGACCCGCAACAACTGATTCAGCAAGAAAAGGGATTGTTTGAGGCCGCGGCGGGGATCCGGCCAGCTTTTTCTACCAGCGGCGCAGCAGGAACCGATCACGTTGTGTCGGGCGCAACGGAAGCCTCGAATGTCGACCTGTCCTCCGAGTTTGGGCAACTGATCCTGATCCAGCGGGGGTTTCAGGCATCGTCACAAGTCGTGAGCGCCGCCAACGAAATGCTCCAGCAACTGTTTCAACTAAGAGGGCAATCGTGATTGCGGCGGCGGTCCCATGGCGCTTGCTCGGTGTGGTTGATCTGGCCGCCATCACAGCGAAAATCCGGGTGCCATTCGATGCCTGGTGCGATCATTGGTTCGCTGCCAACCGGCCCACGCTCGACGATGCAACGGCGATTGAGCCGATTTCGCCCTCATCCGAATTAGATGAGGGAATGGAGACTCGTCACTTGGCAGCGCCTCGCGCAGCACTCGCGGCCCTCGGATTGAACAAGCCGGGGCATGCCGCAACGGGAAGCGTCGCCGCTATCTTGCTTGATCGCCTGAGCCGGGAGGTGCGGGATGACTTTCTAGCGCGGCTCAGACTTGTGCTTGGGGCGTCTGCGCAATTGCTCTGTGCCCATGACCACGTCGGTTCTCTGCCCGGTGGGGGCGCAAGCTTGAACATCCGAATGGAAGGAGATCTGCTCTACCGATTGGTTATCGAGCCCGCATCACTCGCCGGCACGCTATCTGAATCTCCGCAGCCGCGACTTGAAGCCATGACGCTGAGCCATGCCGTCGGTGACTCACCCGTTGCACTCGAAGCGCGTCTTCGGGGGGTCTCGTTGCCGATCATGCAACTGGCGGCACTCGAGACTGGCGACGTTATCCGGCTCAGTCTTCCGTTGAACGGGAACGCGTTCCTATACGCATCGACCGCCGACGCTATCGTAGCCGAAGGACATTTATGTCAGCGGGGCGGCAGACTTTGCGTTCAGCTTGTCGATAGCAAATCACATCAATCGCACCACTCTGCTCCATGAAATCCACTCAAAGCAATATTGCACCCCTCGACTTCCCGGCCCCATCGCAATTGGCGACATCCGGCGACGCGCCCGCGCTCTTTGATATGCGGTCCATCGAAGAGGTTTCGGTACTGATCGAGGTATATCTCGGTTGCGCGAAGCTAAGCGTAAAGGAGCTCTTCGCATTGCGATCGGGTGATGTGGTCGAACTCGATGCCGCGCTAGGACAGCTCGTGGAACTCCGGCTGAACAACAAGCCGATAGGTCGAGGAAAGCTTGTCGCGGCCGGCGATAACTTCGGAATCCAGGTGACTGAAATGGGGCGGTCGAACTGAATGCAGCCGATTACTTCAACGGCAGGTATGTGGGCCGCTCCCCGGGCTGACGGTCCACTACCTATGTATTCGGCCTATCCCGCCGTCTCTGCGCTGGCTGCATGCGTCGTGCTCGGGACGTTGGTTTTCCTGTTATTTCGCCGGCGTCAGATCAAGGCGCGCAATTCGGTATGTCGGCCACAATTCGAGCTAATTGAAGCGCTGCGCCTGGGCGCGCATGGAAGCCTGTATCTCGTTCATTGTGCCGGTCGGACGTTACTCGTGTCCGCTGACGCGCGAGGCATCGGCGCAATTCAGTGCATCGAAGAAATGCCTTTAGCCCACGCGCCGGAGATGCCGTGAAGCGAATCATCTTGTACTTCGCGATAGCGATGTCCATAGCGTTCGCAGTATTCGGTTCACAGGATGCGTTCGCTAGTCCCGGCCATGAGAGCGGGCAGCGACATTCGCAAAACAGAGCACCCCAAACGGTGGCGATGTCTCCAATCAGCGAGGAAGCCGTGTCCGGCCCAATGCGTACCGCGATCGTGTTGACCGCATTGAGCCTTATCCCGGCCGTTGTAGTTTCCATGACCGCTTTTATCCGGATTGTAATCGTCCTCTCGATGATTCGTCATGCGTTTGGCATGCCCGAAACACCGCCGACCGCTGTGCTCATCAGCCTGGCGTTGTTCCTCACTGCGTTTGTCATGATGCCTACGCTCACAACGCTGAACCATGATGCGCTTGAGCCATTCATGCAGGGAAAACTTGCTATGCCGTCGGCTCTCGACAAAGCGGCGGTTCCACTTCGCGACTTCATGCTGCGACAAGTACGGGAAGACGATCTTCGCCTGATGTACGAGCTTTCTAATCAGGCGTTGCCCGCGTCACCAGCCGATGTCAGCCTGGTGCAATTGACACCCGCGTTCATCCTGAACGAACTGCGGATCTCGTTCGAGATCGGCTTTGTCGTGCTGCTGCCGTTTCTGCTGATTGACCTCGTGGTGTCGAGCATTTTGTTGTCACTGGGAATGATGATGGTGCCGCCATCGTCGATTGCATTGCCGTTGAAGGTGTTGGTGTTCGTGCTCGTCGATGGCTGGGCGCTCGTTCTTCGCGGCGTGCTTGGCAGCTTTAGATGACTGCGTCAGATGCACTGACATTTACCGGCGATGAACTGGAGCTCTGGCAAGCGCTTGGCGACGAGGATAATAGAAGCGTGCGCGAAACGCTGTTCGTCAAATATCTGCCTTATGCGAGGGCGCTGGCAGCACAGCTATACAAACGACGTACCGGTCACGATGTCGAGTTTCTCGAGTATTGCCAGTTAGCGAGTGTCGGGCTGCTTGAGGCTATCGATCATTTTGATGCAGCACGAGGCATACTGTTTACCACCTTCTGCACCCCTCGGGTTCGCGGCAGCATCCTGACCGGACTGGGCGCTGTAAGCGATGTACGCGCCCAGGGAGCGCTTTCGCACCGCTTGCAAAAGGAACGGATCGCTTCCCTTGCGACTCCGGATACCAGTCGTGCCCGCCTGCCCGTCGCATTCGCCGCGATGTGCGAGCTTGCTGCCGGGATGGCCATCGGGTTCATGCTTGAAGACACCGGCATGTACTCGGACCCTGATGACGTTGCTGTGACGGGTTGCGGAGGCTACCGAACTGTAGAATGGAAGCAAACGCAGGATCGGATCGAGTCCGCGATTGCTGGTCTGGGCGAGCGCGAGCGCAAGGTCATCACGCTTCACTATTTTCATGGCCTGCTGTTCGAGCAGATTGCAGATGTGCTGGGCGTTACCAAGGGACGGATATCGCAATTGCACAGAAGCGGGTTGACGCGGCTTCGCGAAGTATTGCAGCGAGTCGATCGATCGACCTGGACGGGTTGAGGCGACGACGCGGCAAGCGCCCGCGCGTTAGTACTCGCCAATTGTGCTTTGCTTTTAATCGCACTTCCTGCCACTTGAACATCGCTTCTAAAACACTATGCCAGTAATCTCGAACCTCGATCATCTCGTGCTCCAATTGCAAAAACAATTGTCGGACAGGGCGCGGCGTGACGGATTTGCATCGGGCAAACAATCGGCTGTTTCGGACAAGCCGTTGCAGTTGCTTGATTCAGTAGGGACGCAGGCGTCGGCGGCGCACCAGGCCGGCGGCAACCCTCGCGCGGTCGCCCGGGTTGCGCTGGAGGAAATGCTCCTCGCTGATTTTGGGAGAGAGTTCGCCAATGATGCCGGTTTTATCGATATTGTCGACCGGGTTGCGGAGGCACTTTATGCCGACGCTCACGCATGGGCGGAATTTGTGTCGGTGATCGGCAAGGTGAGCCGGGCGTGAGCGCCTCAGTTCGATTTTCGACTCTTGATAGCTTACAAAATGCCACGCACCTTATCTATGATGCAAACCCGCAAAACGCTGTTGGCCAGCCTCCCCTCACCTCCCTTGGAATAATCCCCCCCGATGAATCGTTTAGATCACAAGCGCCGCACATCACCGTCGCTGCGCGCTCGTCCTGAACCCATGGGGAAACCAAATGAACTTCAAGCGAATTGCATCGATGTTAATAGCCATCTTGACCGTCTCGCTCGCCGTCTCACTCACCGGATGTCAATCCGACGGCACCAGCCCGGCCTCGGGATCAAGCTCGGGCGGCAGCAGCGGCGGCTATTGAGCGGGCTGATCGCCTCGATGACCGCATTCCGGGCGGCGGAAAAGTGAGCGAACCGCCGCGTCCACCCGGGATATCGGAGTCCGATTTTCAACTCGTACTCGCAGCGTTCACATCAATCGTCGGCCCTGACGCCGTTCTTCACGGGAACGGCGCGGGACAGCCGTATCTCGATCCTTTCGCTCCCGGCGATTCTCACGCTCATGAAGCGTCCGCCATCGTCATGGTGTCCGATGTAGACCAGCTTCGCGCGGTGTTGCACGTGGCGAACCGGTTTCGCGTGCCTCTATGGAGCGTATCGACGGGACGCAATTTCGCCTATGGAGGCGCAGCGCCGCGTCTCAAAGGCTGCGTCGTGGTGGACATGCAACGCATGAACCGCGTCCTCGAGATCAACGAGACACTAAGCTATGCGCTCGTCGAACCGGGTGTCAGCTACTACGATCTCTATCGTGCGCTGAAAGCGCAAGGCAGCAAGTTGTGGCTCGACCCGGCGGCGGCTGGCTGGGGCAGCGTGCTCGGCAATACGCTGGAACGCGGCTTCGGCACGACGCCCTATGGCGATCACGCCGCCATGCAGTGCGGCATGGAAGTGATGCTTGCGAACGGCGAAATCGTGCGCACCGGCATGGGGGCGATGAGCGGCAGTCAGGAATGGCAGGTGTTCAAAGCGGGCTTCGGTCCGTCTTACGACGCCATGTTCATGCAGTCCAACTTCGGCGTTGTCACGAAGCTCGGCATCTGGCTGATGCCCAGGCCCGAAGGCTACATGCTGTGCCGCTACACCTTCAAAAACGATGCCGATCTCGAAAGCATCGTGGAAACGCTGCGCCCTTTGAAACTCGATGACACGATCCAAAGCAACGCGGTCATCGAAAGTGCGGTGCGCTGGGCCGCCGGAATATCGGCGCGCAAGCAATGGTATGACGGATCAGGCGTCATGCCCGATGCGGCTATCGACACCATGACGCGCAAGCTCGGCATCGGCCGCTGGAATCTTCGCTTCTGCCTGTACGGTCACGAAGCGCTGGTGAAAGCGCGACGCGATGTCATCCGCCAGCGCTTCTCCTCTATTCCGGACGCGGAGTTGATTGACATGCCGTATACGGACGCCGCCGTCGAACCGAAAGGCGGCGGCGATCGCAGTCAGGTCGGCATTCCGAACCTCGATGCGTTCAACTTGCTCAACTGGCGCGGCGGCTCCGGAGCGCACATCGATTTCTCGCCTGTCTGCCCACCGACCGGCCGCGACGCAATGCGGCAATATCGAATGACACGCGAGCGTGCAGCGCAATATGGCTTCGATTATTACGGCGGTTTCACCGTGAACCAACGCAGCATGCACCATATCTTCGCGGCCATTTTCAACCGCGACGATGCAGCGCAAACGCGTGGCGCAGGGGATTTGCTCAAGGCACTGATCAATGACTTCGGCGCGGCGGGCTACGGTCAGTACAGGACGCATCTTGCGTTCATGGACCTCGCAGCGTCACAGTACGACTTCAACAATCACGCGTTAATGCGCATGAGCGAGACGATCAAGGAAGCGCTCGATCCAAACGGCATTTTGTCGCCGGGAAAACAGGGGATCTGGCCCAAGAGGATCAAGGAGTCGGATCGATGAAACACCAGCGGCGTGATTTTTTGACGGCGGCGCTGGCAGCGGCAGGCTCGCCTGCGTTGTGGGCCGCCATGCCGGCCGCAACGCGCCCGGACACGCTTTCTACACAGGCCCATTCACTGACAATTGTCTTCGACGAACGCCTGCCCGACAGTCGCGCATTCGCCTTTCGAGCGCGCGTAAACGTAAAGGGTGCGCGCATCGTACCGATGGGAAACGATATCGGCTTGCTATGGTTTCAGAGATTGATGCCCGCAAACGGTGCGTCGCCAGACACGCTCGCCGGATTGACCCGGCATGCGGACGCGTTCCTGCTTGCGCGGCTGGCGCTTGGCATCGGCATGCAGGTGACGCGACAAGCCGCCGACGCGCACACAGGACCCGATGCACTCGTCATGTGGCGGCTCGATCCGCCCTCCACACGCGCCTGAGCAGCCTCAAGGCGACTTACACAGGATCGCGGTCATAAGCGGTGTCACCTCGTGAACAATGGCATTGCTGCCCGCCTGGCGCATGCGCTCCTTGACGTCGTCGGACGCGCCTGTGACAACCACGCCGTAAGCCCAGTCCGCGATGGGATCGCCTTTTCCCGGCTTAAAAAGCGGATCATCCTTTTCATATCCGAGCACAACAAAGACTGGAAAATCGTAAGCCGTCAGCTTCACACCATGAGCCGGTCGAAATGCATTGACCGAGTTCTTTTCGACCCGCATCGGCTTTACCTGTATTTCCCCGCTTTGCAAAAGCGCACTGATAAAGTCGTGCCCGGTTGATTTGCAATCGAGTTGTTCTTCAATCGCGGAAGCGCGCGCTAACCCAGGCGCCAGCCCGAATAAGGCGGCCGCGAGCGCCGCGGCAATCTGAATAGACCTAGTGACCCGCATTATTGGCCCCCGTTTGTTCCACGTTTATTCCAACTCGCGTCGGTCACGGCAAATTTTTCCGGTCGCGAACCCTGAATGTACCTACCCTGCTGAATTATTGCCGGATGTCCCGACGCCCGATAGCCGGAAAGCGCACGTAAGGCTGCTAATAGCGCACGGCGAGAAAGAATCAAGACTCTACTACGGCTCGGGGCAATTCAGAGGTTTACGCAACCCGCTTGTTAAATTCGCCATCGGTTGACGCTGAGCTTAGTCCGCCCCTTGTTTCGTCTCCTTGCAATGAACAGACGGCAAAATAGATCGCGAACATTCTCTATGGGAAAAATGAATTGCGGATCGACTGGAATGCCCCTCTGCGATCGGCTATTAAGTGCGGTATGCCGCAAAAAACCCGGTTAACTTCTCAAGAGATTTTCAGACCGGCCTGCTCTTGCGCCTACAATACCCCCCGCGCCGTCTCCCAATACCACGCGCTTTTACTGGTCCACAGGCAGCATGGTCACTGAAACCTCGTCCTCCGATTCCCTCGCCGTCGCCCAGCGCGTACGCGACTTGATGAACCGCCACGGCATTGGCAAGCGGCAGCAGACCGCCGAGCTATGCCGCATTCTCGACCTCAGTTTCTCACAAGGGCATCGCAAGCTGCGCGGCAACAGTCCCTGGACACTCGCGCAAATTCGACGCGTGGCGGAAGCGTTCGACGAACCCGCGTTGCAACTCTTCGACGCCAAGAACGCTGACGTCGACGACACCGAAGGCGCCGCTCAGGACGCCGTCCTCAAGCTTGGCGCCGTGGAAATCGCGTGCGTGGCGTGGATTGGCGAAGCGCTCGATCCGGGCAGCCGGCCGGATTTCATCGCGCAGAACATGAATGGGCGCTGGCTCGTGAGCATGCATGAAGGCGTGCTGCTGCAAGCGGCTCACGATGTCCACAAGATCGAAATCCAGCCTCGCCGCACGGACATGGACAAACCGCTGATCGCGGTGGTGGATGACGATCAAACGTCCGCCGACAACCTGCATGATTACCTCGAACGCAGCGGCTTTGCAGCGGTCGCGCTTTATGGTCTGGAAGGGTTTGCCAAAGCGCTGCAGACGCAGGTGTTCGACGCGGTCGTGATCGACTGGCTGTTCGGCGCGCACACATCCGCCGACGCCATCCGGGCCGTGCGCAACTCGGACAATCCGGATGCGCCGGTGTTCGTATTGACGGGCGAACTCACCACCGGCAAGGCGAGCGAATCGGAAATCAGCGACATCATCCAGCGCTATAACGTGACGTGTTTCGAGAAACCCGCGCGCATGGCGATCCTTGTCGCGGATCTCTCGAAGCGCTTACTGCGCTCGTGAGCACCGAGCCTCAACGAGCCTCAGCCGGCGCTCAATGAATCCGTCGCGTGGCCGATAACGCGCGCGCCAGCGCGCTCTTCAGCACCTCGTAACGCACGGGTTTGAGCAGGTAATCGAAGAACAGAATAGCCGCGCTCGGATCGACCAGATCCGGTGCGTAGGCACTGACGGCAATCACCGGCAAGCTCGCCCCCGACGCGCGACGCGCGCGGTATTCGTTGACGAACGAATAGCCGTCCTTGCCCGGCATATGCAGGTCCGCCAGGATCACGTCGGCCTCATTGCTCCCAAGCCACGCGAGTGCGCTGTCCACGTCGCCCACCGCCACGCTCGCATAGCCCAGATGCGCCAGCATTTCCGTCAGCGACTCGCGAATGGAATCGTGGTCGTCGATCACCAGCACGCGCGCTTTTTTCAACGGCGGCAAGTCCGTGGGCGCACGCTCGCGCTCGGGCGCGCGCGCGACAGGCGCCGCCGGCAAGCTCACACGAAAAGCCGCGCCCTGACCCACGTCGCTCGACACATTGACCACTCCGCCGAGTAGTTCGACAAGCCCGCGAACGACCGCAAGGCCCATGCCGGCGCCATCGAAACGGCGGGTAGTCGATGAATCCAATTGCGTGAATTCCTTGAAGATCAGCGGCAATTGTTCGCGTGGAATGCCGGGGCCGGTATCGATAACGGATATGTCCAGCCGTTCGAGTGTCCGTTCGAAACGGACATCGACGGAACCGGCATCGGTATATTTGATCGCGTTCGTCACGAGGTTGGTCACGATCTGGCGCAGCCGGTGCTGATCCGATTCCACCAGTCCCGCCTCGCCGGCGAACTGGCCGCGCAATGCCAGCCCTTTAGCGCTTGCTGCCGGTGTATTCGCGTCGATGATGGAGTCGAGCAGTTCCATGGGATCGAACACGGTCAGCCGCAATTCGAGCTTGCCGGCGCCGAGCCGCGCGAAGTCGGTGAGGTCGCGCATCTGCGCTTCGAGATGGCGCGCGCCGGTCTCCAGCCGCTGGATGATCTTGCGATCGCTTTCGCTATGCAGATTCAGTTCAAGCAATTCCACCGATGAAACGATGGCATGCAGCGGCGTGCGCAATTCGTGACTGATCATGCCGAGAAACGCGTCCTTCGCCTGCGACGCCTCACGCGCCGCGCGAGTCGCCTGATGTTGCGCTTCAAGCGCCGCACGTTGCTGATGGATCAGCCGCGAACGGCGAAAGCCGTTAAGCAGCAGCATGGCAGTCGCGACCATGGAGAGCAGCGCGAGCACCATGCCGCCCGCGAACAGGTAGCGGCGCTTGGACACGAAATCCCGCACGATGTAGTCGCGTTCCGCCACATCCACGACGCGCCGCCCGTTTGCCAACTCGTTCACGGCGTCCTGATTCTGTCGCAATACGCCGATAATCCTCAGCGTGCGCGAACGGTCCTTGGGCAACGCTTCGAGGTCCGGCTCAATGGACTCGAGCGCGGCATCCAGTTGGCGCAGGATCTCCTGTTGCCGGCTCTGCAGCGCTTCGCGATCGGCCAGCATGGACGTGGACGCGCTGACCACGGCGAGTTTCGATTCAAGGATCTCGTAGCGAAGCTGGATCTCGTCGGTGTCGGCGTCAATGCCGCTTCGGTACAACAGCACCTGGTTCGCGAAACGGACATACGCGTTCTGAAACTGGGCGCCGTCCCAGTAGAAGCCGTCGTAGGGCACCGCGAGTTGCTGCGTGGTCTGGTTCGCGAGCAAGCCCGAATACAGCATGTAGCCCACACCCGCGAGCGGTGGCGCGATAGCCGCCGCCAGCAGCATCGCGACCTTGAAACGGCGTAGCGGCGCACGCGTCATTTCACGATCAGCGCTTTGATCTGCCATACGAATTTCGCATCGGCGACCGAGCCCGTCAGTTCGGCGGGATATGTGTCGCGCGGATAGATCAGGAACAGCGGACCGAAATTGCTCACTTTCAGACGCACGCCGTTCATGCTGTACGCGAGAATCGCGCCGTATCGCTCGGCTTCGGAGACACGCACGGTGTAGGCATAGTCGTCGAGCGTGCGCAGCTCCACCCACTCGGCGTGAGCGCCGACGAGCTTCAGCACATCTTCAAGCCGCGGACCGGCGAACGTGGCCTTCGGCGTCCAGGTGGTCGAGGTCGTGATGGTATGGACCGGCAGCGTCATCAGTTCCGCTTCACTGATGCGATAGAGGCTGTGGTCCGGATCGTTGGTGCGGTTGATGTTTCCTTCCACATCCAGCGCCAGCGAGACCGCGCTCGCCGTCAGCGGCAGCCATGCAAGCAGGAAGGGAACCAGAAACCATTGGAGCAGAGGTCGGAGCACGGCAGTCTTTATCATGGCGATCAATGTTGTTCGTCGAAGGCGCGCGCCGCACGCTCGGAGGCCACCACGATCAGCTTCATGGTGGCACGCGTCGCGCCGACAAAGAACTTGCGTGCGACCTGTTCGTCGAAGACATCGAAATCGACTTCGGTGAAAATAACGCACGGCGCCGACTGTCCCTTGAACCGGTAGATCGATTCGAGCAGCACATCGCCCTCACGATATTCCGGATTCCCGAACAAATCGTAACTTCCGGTGAAGCTGCGCAAACGGTGCGGCCCGAGGTGTTCGAGCGCTGTCAGCACCGAGCCCTCGCGCCCGCGAAAGGACAGTACCGCAATGTCCTGCTTCCGGTAGCCGAGCGCGAGCGCCTGAGTGATCGCACGCTTGGTTGCATCGATCACCTCGTCGGGGTGGCCGTTTTCGTACGTCGACACACTGACTTCGGAGCCGTCGAACGGGCTGCCTGCATCGAGCCGAACGTCGCGCCCGACGATTCGCCGGATGTACGCGAGCAAGTCGCGCGGGCTGCGATAGTTGGTGGTTTCGCGCAATGTGGTCCATCCGGGCAGCGGCACGGGATCCCGGAAATACAGGTTCTGCATTGGGTCTTCGAGCCACCACCAGGCGCCCTCCGGCTTCAGCAAACGCGCGAGCGCGTCCACCCATGCCGCGTAAAAATCCTGGCCTTCGTCGACAATCAACACATCGAACTTCCAGTGCTCGGCAATCTCGACATTGGCGAAGCGTTCTTCCAGCGTCGCGAACACGTTCGGCTGGCTGAAGTCGGGCGGCATGCCGGCATCGCGCGTCACGCTTGCGCTGAGCTGGTGGTAGTTGGAGATGCGCGCTTCGCGAGGCGCGACCAGCCGGATGTGATCGGCGAGCGGCCGGTTGAAGCACACGTACAGCACGCTGCGGCCCTTCGCCACCGCGTCGCGCATGACTTGCACCGCGAGCTGGGTCTTGCCTGAGCCGGCGGTGCCGATCACGCGCAATCTGAACGGCTCGAATTCGAGCCGGCGTGCCCACGTCGCGAGGCCGCCCGAGAGGCGTGTGACGAGCATGTCGGCCTGGCCGACGAGCGCGTTGGTATCGGGAGTAAGCGCGAGTTCGTCGGAGAGAAAATGGTGAATGCGCGCAGACGCCTCGAAGCGCGGTTCATCGGGCGGGAGAATCTCAAGCACGACCGAAGGCAGCTTCGCCTTGCGGCTGGCATCGACGATACGCGCTTGCGGGACGCCCGCTATAGACGCGTCCTTCACGATGTAGTCGGGGCAGTACAGCAGTTCTTCGATCCGGTACGTGCCCGCGCCGAACGCCGCCGTGAAGCGCCGATGCAGATTTTCGAGCGTGCGCGCCAGTTGGATTGCGACGTTGCGCTCCTTCTGCATGTACACCTTCATCAGACCGGCGGGCGTCTCGCGCAAAAAACCCGCCTTCTGTTCGATGATGAGTACCCGGCCCGAAGGCGCAACCACCACGAAGTCCGCTTCACCAAACACCGAGAAGCCTTCGTTTATGCGGGTCCAGTGAACACCGTGATACACGGTGTAGTCATCGGGAAGTTTGGCGAGGAGTGCGAGCGTATCGAGCTCTCGCACGGCAGCGCCGGTCGCTTCAAGATTCTTCCAGTCGTCGGGAATGATTCGAGCCATGCTTCGCCTTCGCGCTTAAATGCGTAATTCAGGTACTTGAGTCAGGTACTTGAGTCAGATGCGTCAATGAGTTCCGGAGAAGTATCGGAGAAGCGCCTGATTCAGCGGGATTCGTAAAAACCAGCGGCCATTGTACGCAAGCCGCGCCGCCTGCCCGCTCAGTCCGCAAAGTCGTATTTGCCGCCGCGCTGCAACGCACGCTGATATGCCGGACGCGCGTGAATCCGCTTCAGAAAATCCGCTACGTGCGGCAACGCCTTGGCACCTGCGCGCTGGCTCCCGGCTTCCAGCGGAAAACTCATTTGCACGTCGGCGGCGCTGAAGGAATCGCCTGCGAACCATTCGAACTTCGACAACTCGCTTTCTATGTAGGCGAAGTGCAGTTTCAGTTGCGGATCGATGAAACTGTCCTGCATGGTTTGCGCGATGCGTCGTGCGACAGGCTTCACGAAAAACGGCATGGACGCGCTGCCGATCCGCAACGCGACCAGCTTTAACAACAACGGCGGCATGGCCGAGCCTTCGGCGTAATGCATCCAGTAATCGTAGCGAAGGCGTTCCGGCGAGGTACCATGCGCTGGCGCGAAGCGGCCCTGTCCATAACGTTCGTTGAGATACGTCAGGATTGCGCCGGATTCCGCGAGCGTGTGGCCGTCGTCTGTGATGATGGGAGATTTGCCCAGCGGATGCACGGCGCGCAACTCGGGAGGCGCGAGCATGGTGCCGGGATCGCGTTGATAGCGCTTGATATCGTATTCGATGCCCAATTCTTCCAGCATCCAGAGCACGCGTTGCGAACGGGAATTGTTGAGATGGTGAACAATAAGCATGGAGGATTGCCGTTAAAGGTGTGAAGTGCGCGCATTAATCGGGCACAAACGGGCAAAGAATTCAACATGGCTGCGCGTTGGCGTACGCGTTCGCACTGAAGCTATTCTCGGTTTGGCGTGCAATGCTGGAGTAGATTCAAGCTGCGGCCCGTTTTATGCGTAGGCATGGCGAGCGCGATTTGCCATTTATGATTTTCAGATCAACAACGCAAAAGGACAATTCAATGACCCTGGTCATTTTTCTGGTGGGCTGGTTGATTCTGATCGGCGGAGTTTCATGGGCGATGATCGCCATGCATGTGGCGCAGCACATAATCCTGATAGTCGATGTAATTTTGCTGGGGATTGCGGTGATTACGGGTGCGACCCGGGCGCGGAATCGGGATCGGACGTAGGGGCGCGCGGGTCGGCGCGCGGGGCGACTAGGTTCTGCGCGGACCGGTGGGGTTCTGCGCGGAGCTGGCATTTGCATGGTGCGGTGCTGAGTGGCCGAGCTTGGTGCCAGATTGTTGCCAGTTACATGCTTGGCGGTCGGGGTCGGTGCCGGGTTGCTACTGCTTACGTTAGCGCGGGTTATATATTGGCAGTATTATTTATCACTATTAGCCACCATACAACCCGCGCTAACGTACGCAGCACCAACCCGGCATCGACCCCGACCACCCACCTCAAACCCCGCCCCCCGTCCACCGGCGCGAGCAAAACCCTTACGAATGGGCCCGCGCACTAAGCGACTGCTGGATCAAAGTCACGAGCGCATCCGGATGCGCAGGCTTGGTCATGAAGTGCTGAAAGCCCTCGCCTATACTTCGCAGGCGGTATTCATCACCACGATGCCCGGTCAGGGCAATTGCAATCGATGGCGTCAGGTTGCCCCGAATCTCATGATCACGCAGGCGCTGGATCAAATAGAAACCGTCCATGGTCGGCAGGTCGATGTCGCAGATCACGGCGTCGGGCAACAGCCGGATAGCGGTCTCCGCGCCCTCTTCGGCATCCGCGACGGCCACCACGTCCGCACCCTCCTCCTCCAGCAACATCCGCAACGACTCCCTGCTCTCCAGGTCGTCTTCAATCAGAACAATCCTTGCATGCCCCAGTCTCGCTACTTCGTTCATCATTATCTTTTCTAACAACTCAAACAGGATTCCAGTGCCAATGTCGCGGCTGCACTTCTCATTTATAACTGCTTGCCTTTGCGGCACGACGCCATGAGATCCATGCGGCACCGTGTTAAATGCCGCGCGTGCCGGTGTCGAACCTCGCGCGGTTTAAGACCTTAAAAATTCCAACGGGCGCAGTATGCCTTATTGCTCCCAAATGCATTCGAGCATCCATGCAGCAAAAAGCAGACCGACTGCAGAATGTCCATGAGAAACGTCGGCCAGAAGCCCGGTGCACGGGGGTTTGCGCGAACCCTAGGTACTCGTGGTATGTCCCGACGAACGCCGCGTGCGTAGCCAACAGGTAATTTTTGACGCTCGTTCTTACGCTCCGACGTCCCCCAAAAAGGTCAGACTTTTTGCACTTAATGCCACCCTACGCCAATGCCTTCGTCGCCGGATGATGAGAGCGCAGCAGCGCGCGATATTCAGTCGGCGTTACGCCCACGGTCGCCTTGAACTGCCGTGTGAACGCGCTGTGATCCGTGTAGCCGCACAAGGCCGCGACGTCGGTCACTTTATCGTTCGAAACGAGTAGCGCCGTGGCGGCGTCCAGCCGGGTCTTTAGCAGCACCTGACGCGGCGTCAGATGAAAGACTTTATGAAAATATCGTTCAAGTTGCGCGATGGACATGTTCGCCATCGCGGCCAGATGCGGCATGTTCAACGGCTGCACGAAGTTGCCCTGAATGTGCTGGACCACCGTCGCCAGCCGGCTGTAAGCGGGGTGCGTGCCTTCGTCGGCCTGCAAGTCGCGCGAGATGCCGGCCAGGCCGACTACCTTACCGTGCGCATCGTGGAGCGGCTGCTTGGACGTCATGCACCAGCCGGGTTGCCGCGCAGGATAAAGATGCAGTTCAAGCTGATCGATCATAGGGTTGCCCTGCGCAATGATCGATTGGTCCTGAGCGGTATAAATGCGTCCGAAACGCTGCGGAAACACTTCTTCCGCAGTCTTTCCAAGCAATCCCAGCTTGTCCTTCAAACCGCAGCGCGAGGCTAACGCGCGGTTCACGAGCGCGTAGCGCGCCTGTTCGTCTTTCACGAAAAATACGATGTCCGGCATGGCGTCGAAGACCGGCTCAAGCAGCCTGAAATGCTGCAGCATCGCGTCAAGCGTCGACGCACCTGCCGGCGCCTGCAGCGTGGCATGCAAGGCGGCTGGCGCGGCTCTCAGTTCGTGCACGGCCTGCGCCGGACGTTCCGTCGTTATGTTCATTCGCGTCTCGCTGGCGTCGTCGGGGTCCGCAAGTGCCACGGCGCGCACATGTCTTGGCGCACCGCGTTGCGCCGATTATAGAGGCGACACGCGTCAGTCAAAATTGGTGCTGACGACAGGCTCGGGACGAAGGGGCGCTAGCGCTCCCGCCCTGCGGTGCGACGGACGACGTCCGCCGGCCAACCGCGTTCATGCAGCCGGGATGCCCCAGGCGAAGGGATCGGTATCGTCGAAGCAAAGACGGCCTTCGGCCATGATGTGGGCATGACCTGTAATGGTCGGAATCACCGCATACGCACCAGCCTCGCTCGCTCGTTGATAACTCGCCTCGAACACGCTGCCGATAATACTTTCCTGCCGCCAGATCTCACGTTCGGCAAGCTTGTTGTCCTCTGCAAGACAGGCGACTTTTGCGCTCGTACCCGTACCGCACGGCGAACGGTCGTAGGCGCTGCCGGGGCACAGCACGAAGTTGCGGCTGTCGATTCCCGCACGCGGCGAGTCCGCGAACAATTCAATGTGGTCGATAAACGCGCCGTCCGCGCCAGTGATGTTTTGCGCATGCAGGGCTTCGCGCACGGCATTGGTGAACGAGGTCAGCCTGGCGATGTTTGCCACGACCAGATCCTGTCCGTGATCGGCGGCGAGAAAAAACCAGTTGCCTCCCCACGCAACATCGCCGGTGAGCGGCCCGTGACCCGCGACATTTACAGTAACCGCATGCCGATACCGGTAAGCCGGCACATTACGTACGCTCACACTGCCGTTTTGATTCAGCGTGGCTTCGACAATGCCCGCCGGCGTCTGGATCCGGTGCGCACCGGGCTGGATCTTTCCCAGGTGAGCCAGGGAAACGACCAGCCCGATCGTCCCGTGGCCGCACATGCCGAGATAGCCCACGTTATTGAAAAAGATGACCGCTGCCGCGCAGCCGGGTTCATCCGGTTCGCATAACAATGCCCCCACGATCACGTCGGAACCGCGCGGTTCGGTAACCACGCCCGCGCGCCAGTTATCGTGTTTCTCGCGCAGGATTTCCAGGCGCTGAGCAAGTGTGCCGCTGCCGAGGTCGGGGCCACCGGAGGTGATGAGGCGGGTCGGTTCGCCGCCGGTATGCGAGTCGATGAAGTGCAGGTTTTTCATGCTGTTATCGTAGAAATATGGATGCGGCGCGTCTTGATAGCGCTAGGCGCATCCAATGCCGATTTCAGCACAACACAGCATTGCTCTTAAAGACGTAAAAGCCCTAAGAAGGCAAGGCTTTGGGCGCTTTTGGCGAAATTGTGACTTGAGGCAACCTCTCGCCGTTTGTGCCGAAATCGGCATCCGGATTGCGCGCACGATGCAAGACGGAAGCTGGTGCAATGCTTAGACTCTACTCAATTCATCACTTTAAGGAGAGTCGCCATGTCGCATATATGGGAAGGCGTAATGCCCGCCGTGACCACCAAGTTCAATGCCGATTTCAGCATAGACCGCGAGTGGACCAAGAAGAATATCGAGGCGCAAATCGCGGCAGGCGTCGATGGCATCATCGTCTGCGGATCGCTCGGCGAAGCCTCGACGCTCTCGCTCGACGAAAAGCTGGATGTGCTGGATATTGCCGTCGATGCCGCCCAGGCACGCGTGCCGGTCCTGCTGACCATCGCAGAAAACAGCACGCTAGACGGTTGCCGTCAGGCCGAACTGGGCATAAAGCACGGCGCCGCCGGTTATATGGTGCTGCCGGGCTTGCGTTATTTGTCGGACCGGCGGGAAACGCTCAATCACTATCGCGTGATTGCCAGCGCGAGCCCATTGCCGATCATGGTCTATAACAACCCGCTGGCTTATGGCGTGGATGTGACACCGGACATGTTCGCCGAACTCGCAGACGAGAAGAAGTTCGTGGCGATCAAGGAGTCAGCCGGCGACGTACGCCGCTTCACCGATCTAATCAATGCACTCGGCGAGCGCTACGCGCTCTTTTGCGGCGTGGATAACCTTGCTATGGAAGCTTGTCTGATGGGCGCGCACGGCTGGGTCGCGGGACTCGTGTGCGCGTTCCCGCATGAGACCGTGGCTATCTACAAGCTGCTCAAAGCAGGCCGTCTGGAAGAAGCCAGGACGATCTACCGCTGGTTTGCACCGCTGCTCGCTCTCGATGTCTCAACGAAACTCGTGCAAAACATCAAGCTTGCGGAAGCAATGGTAGGTCTCGGCACCGAGCCGGTCCGTCCGCCGCGCTTGCCGCTTGCCGGCGACGAACGCCGCGAGGTGGAAGCACTGATCAGGCGTTCGATCGAAACACGGCCGGCCTTGCCGACGTTGTAAAGATTTGGTGCTGACCGACCACGGCGCGTTGTCTGACACGCGCCGGCGGTCGGTTAGCGTTCAAGCAAGAAGCATGACCTGACTCTTTCCGTTTGGCCCATCCCCTGTTCGCGTTGCCGGACTAATAGCTCAGTCATCGCTTAGATACTCGTCAAAAATCCCCAGCGCCTGCCGTTTATCGACACGGTTTCGTCACGCCCCGACAATCCTTCAGCGACCTTTTAACTCCCTTTCGTCGTCCCGAGAATACCAGCTCGCAACTACAAAGAAATCGCTTTCGTTATATTCTCTCGGATATCACGATACTATTCTCTCGTTCTCCGATATCCGTCTTACCGGCCAGAATAACCAATCTAATCATTGCACTTTCGAGGAGTTCCCCATGTCCGGGCAACAGGCAACCCCACCCTGCGCCGCAGCGCCTGTCTCGATCGCTCACAACCTGTCGGGTGTCATCACGCCGATGAACTCCGCACGCGATCCCGAGCGCAGCGAGGCCATCAGGGAAGTGATCGATGCGTTCCGGAACCTTCGCGCCAGCGTGGCCCGCTTCGTCCTGATGCTGGAGGACGTCCTGGGCAATGCGCGCTCGCTCGAAGCCACGACCGAGCAATCTCTGGGAGAGCTCTTGACATCTCTCTACGACCACGCCTGTGCTCTCAATTTCTATCGGCTGGACGAATTGCGAGTGGCCATAGAAACAGCGCGCTCGGCGGAGCAGGAACGGTATCTGGTATTTCAGGCGTCTCCCGGCAGCGGCGTCGCCAGCCTTCAACAGGTTGCGCGAGGCTTCGAACGCCTGGACGCAACCTTTGTCGGTCTGTGCGTGGAGCATGTGCTTGAGCAGCATTATCGGGATCGCAGCAATAGCGGTGTGTCCGCTTAATTACCCCATTCAGATGCGCTAAGGCTCACCGCGCCTGATCGGATCCAAAGCCTCGATCCAAAGCCTCGATCCGCGACCGAACCACAAAAATTTGCACCGTTATATTCGATGGTATATTTCGATATCCATGCATCGGACAGTTCAGGAATGAGTGTCTGTCCTGCAGCTGGAAATTCCGATCGATTCGAGGTGAATGTGCAATCCGTTCCCCCTTTCCGCCTTGCGCGTACGCCATCCAGTGAATCGACCAGTGGTTCAGGCGCTTACAAAAGCCTGCCCGCCGATGCTTGCTGCGCACCTACGGACGCTCAGCTTCGCAGTTCGCATCGGCGGGCGCGGCTGGTCGATCTGGACTCGCATCTGCACTGCTCGGTGATCGGAACGTGCCTGAGCACGAGTGAGCTTAGAAAGCTCGTGCCCAAATTTACGGATCTAGACCGGCAGCACGCAACGGACCTCGAAATCCATCATGCCGCGGTGGAGCTGGCTATTGACGGCGGTCCCGGCGCGAAAGCCTTGCAGAAAGCACTCGATGCGCGTTACGCCGGTGCCGTGCGCCGCTTCGAAGCGGCAAAGGATGCGGATGCCCTGCTGGCGCTTTGGAAAGAGGCGCTCAAGAGCGGGGATATTCCACCCGCTTACTGGGCCTTGATGACGCATCCGCAAGCCGTCGTAAGCGTGCGCCAGATGGCTTTCGGCGACCTGCATATGCTGTCGCATCTGGTGGGTGCGGCGAACCGCGCGGACATCCGCAGGCTGGTCGCGCTAGAGGAAGAAAACGCAGCGCTCAAGGACAAGATAGAGCATCAGCAAAGCAAGTTGCATGAATTAAGCGCCGAGCGCGACGCGTCAATACGTCGCTTGACCGAGCAAGTGACAGAACTATCCGTGAAGGCGGAACGCGTGGCGGACGTGTCGGCTGCAAGCCTTGCGGCTGAAGTCCTCACGCTGCGCGAAGCACTGCTTGCGCGCGACGAACGTCTCGCAATTCACACGAGCCGGCGTGAAGCTGCGGAACAACGCGCGCTCAATGAGCAGCAGCATGCTCGCACGTTGAGCCAGCGTCTGGACGATACCATCGCGATGCTCAACATCGTCCAGGCCGAATGCAGCGCACTGGAACAGGCCGTGGTGGCACCGGGAGACGAAGCCGGGTCCAAGGGCGCAGAATTGACGAATCTAGCCGGCAAGCGCGTGGTCTACGTGGGCGGCCGGCCCGGTTCGAACGCCGCGCTAAAGCAACTAGTCGAATCGGCGGGCGGCGAATTTGTCGTTCACGACGGAGGAATAGAAGATCGCAAGGGCATGTTCGCCGCAGCGCTGCCACGCGCGGATATTGTTGTATTTCCGGTCGACTGTATCGACCATGATTCCATGAATCTGCTCAAGCGAGTTTGCGACCGCCATCAGGTCAATTACCATCCGGTGCGAACCGCGAGCGTGGCAAGCTTTATGGAATTGATGGCCCGGCTTGGACGGACAGCATCCCAGCCGCCGGCTTCCCGATTTTGCTTACGCCACGGCTAAGCCACGCGCCGCTGATCACTCGATCAGCGCTTCATCATCCGGGTCAATGCGGAAATCTGCGGCGCGCAGGTCCTGGCGGCCTCGACTTCAATCTCGCGATACAGCCGCACGATCTTTTCGCCAACCGGCGTGAGCACGCAACCGCCGCCTGACGAGCCGCCCGTTTCTGAAGATGTCGCGGGCGTCTTGAGCGTGCGATTCAGTTCATCGATAAGCAGCCACGCGCGCCTGTACGACATGCCGAGACTGCGCGCCGCGGCCGAGATTGAGCCATGCTCGTGCACGGCTTCGAGCAAATCGATTTTCCCCGGGCCGATCGCCACCGCATCCGCCTGGCGAATACGCATGCGAAAACGCACCTCGGGTTGGCCCGGTGAAGAAGCCGATGGATCTTTCGTGGATTTAGCCATGCGCGAAAGCATACACGAGCGCGACAGGGCTACGCACCATCGGCTTGATGGGGCGAGCGAGTCTCCTGCCCTTACGCTTTATCGCCGAAACAGTAAGCGAAATCTTCGCAGCCCGGACATCCCGGCGCGGGCTGAGGCGTCAAGCCAAGCGACAGCGCAAGCTCTCTAGCCAGGAATTTCTTCCAGCGCATCCCGTCAACATTACGCGCCACCATCGCCGGGAAATAACGGCTGAGCATGTTTGTGACTTCGTCCCGACCGCTTAGCCCGAGATCGCGCCATAGGTGATCCGGCCGCAAGCAAGCATGGGCGATGATCGATGCGAGGCATTCGGTATCGGCCAGGTTTTCGGGCTTAGCGGTATGACTTAGCAGGAACGCACTAAGCGCCTTAACAAACCCCGCCTGTTCTTCCGATCGAATCAAAACGCCTAAGCGCGGTGTGGGCATTGCAGGGAAATATCGACCGTATAGCGACGCTAACTGCCCCTCCGATAACCCTGGATCATCGTGCGCGGCAAGCAGCGTGGCAAACAGCACGGTATCGGGGGAATACGGGTCGGTCGCTGCGGTAAGCAACTCGGTAAGCAACTCGCCGCGCGTCATGCGGGGGGTGTCATCGCTAGAAGCCAAGGGTAAGCGGAACGACTTGAAAACCAGTATGCCATGCGCCGGCGGCAGTCAAGCCGCTGTCTCGTGAACCCTACAAATTCAAAAAATTACGTTTACCAAATGCTAACCACTCGCTATATTCCTGCGGATATTTCGCTGTAGCCATTCACAAGCACTCAAGACGCCATCTCCGTACCTTTAAAACAGCGTCGACCTAAATCAAAAACCAGGAATAACAATGAAGAAGATCGTGGCGGCAGCCGCTTTGGGCACCTTCGGGGTAGTCGCACATGCGCAGAGCAGCGTAACCTTATATGGCATTATCGACGCGGGCGTGACGTATGTCAGCAACGCTGCCACGGCCACGGGACATGACAGTCTCGTTCGCTACGGCGACGGCGTCGCTCAAGGAAGCCGCTGGGGCCTGCGCGGTACCGAAGATCTCGGTGGCGGCCTGCAAGCCATCTTCGCCCTTGAAAGCGGTTTCAACTCCGGCGACGGCACGCTTGGACAAGGCGGCGCGTTGTTCGGCCGCCAGGCGTTTGTGGGTCTCGCGAAGAAGGATATCGGCTCGCTCACGCTCGGTCGCCAATACTCGTTCTCGACCGATTATCTCGGCAGCAACTATACGATGGGTAGCCAGACGCCCGCCGGCAACTACGCGTATCACATCAACGACGTGGACCAGCTGACGTCGAGCCGTATCAACAACGCGGTCAAATTCAGCAGCGCGAACTTCGCGGGCCTGACCTTCGGCGCAATGTACGGCTTCTCGAATCAGGCGGGTTCCTTTGCCGGTTCACCGACTACAACTGCGGGCACCACGACTACGCAAGGTTCGTCGAGCACGGTCAGCGCCGGCATCAACTATGCACAAGGTTCGTTCAGCATCGGCACCGCGTACACCAATATCCGCTTCCCGAATGGCGCGACGCCCGCGTTCAGCGTCAGCATTGCCAACGTGAATACCGGCGGACTGCGCGACCTGGAAACCTTTGGCGTAGGCGCGCGTTATATCGTTGGCGCGGGCACGATCTGGGGCAACTGGACTCACACTACATTCGATCCGATCACGGGTGCCGAGTCCAAGCTGAACAACTATGAACTGGGCGGAAAATACGCCTTTACACCGGCCTTGACTGCGGGTGTTGGCTACACATTCTCGAAGCTCGATGACCATTTCGAAGGCAAATGGCATCAGGTCAACAGCGCGCTCGACTATGCCCTGTCGAAGCGGACCGACGTCTACGCGCTCGTGATTTACCAGAAAGCGTCAGGCAGCAATACGGTCAACGGGCGCAACGTTCCGGTGCAGGCTGAGATAGGTTCGAGCTCGAGCTTCATCGGTAACTCAGGCGTGGGTGCGAACAATCAGGTGGCGGCCCGCATTGGCTTGCGCCACAAGTTCTGATTGTTATTAACTAAGCCGCGAGCGCTTTGCTAAGCGCTCGTCCGTCAGCGCTTGTTGCGGATTACACCGTCAAAACTCGGGCCACAATCCGCGCAAGCCGTTTCACATGACGTGGGGCAGGAAGAATGTCGGCCCCGGAGAACAGGATCGGCGCACCCTCCTCAGTGGTGATCGCGCGGCCGCCGCACTCGTATGCCACGATCACCCGCTCGCCTACCGGCGTGTTGAACAGTTCGTGCCATGAGAAGGTCACCGCGTAGCCGTCCTGCGCTACCGCGATGAACACCGTTCGCTTGAAGAGGCCCGCCGGTTCAGGCCGCAGTCCGGCCTTCAAGACCAGATCCTTCAGCAATACTCCGCGATAAGTATCCACGCTTCGAATGAAGCGGTTTGTGGTGTAGCAACGCAGATCGAAGGGATCGGAGACAACGCCGGGTTGCTCCCTGAATTGCGCGAGATCGACCGATAACGGCCGCAGGAAATCACCCTCAAGCGATATAACAGCTTTTGCAGCGTCTTCAACCGCGACTGCCTGGGCGTTGGCTTCACTCATTTTTCATCCTCCAAGGGCCGGTTGCAGGCGGCCGGTTGCAGTCGGCCTAACCGGCATTATATCCACGCGTATATTACGCCGTGCGCCGGGCCACGCCTAAATGCGTAAGCAATAGGCACCATACAAATCTGCGCATGTGGGTGCTCGGGCGGGACTAAGCGATATATTGGTAACCTCGCAATAGGCCTCCGCAAAGGAAACCACATGGCTTTTTCGCACTTGCCCAAGCGCCTCGTCAAATACCCAAGCGCAGTCGCAACCGTTTTGACGGCCGCGGTGATCGTTACGCTCGCCGCTTGCGGATCGGCACAGGTCGCTAACGCGCCGCAGCGTATCGCCCTGGATGCGCGGCCTAACAGCATTGCTGTCCGCCAGAGCGACGGCAGGATTTTCATCACGGACGATAAAACCAACGGCGTGCTTTCATCGACTGACGGAAAGGTATTTGCACCGTTCGCAGCCATTCCTGTGGTGGCAGGACAAGCGAATGCGCTAAGTCAATTGACTATCGCGGACACGGGCGCATTGCTGGTGGAGCGATTCGGGTTTGGTACGGCTAGCGCGGTGTTCCAGGTGAGCGCGGATAAATCCGTCGCCGCCCTTTCAGGCCTCGACCCAACGCGACGAAGACTTGGTCTGGTAGATATCGGTGCAGGGAAATTGCTTTCGACCTGGTTCATCAAAAACGGCAGTGCACCAGCAACAGGCGGTGTAAGCCTGATCAATTACGATGAATCGACGCACGCCGCGTCCGAACATAATTTGCTGAGCGGCTTAGCCAAGCCCGTTGGTATTGTTGTTCAAGGGGACGCCGTGTTCATTTCGGATCAGGCGAACAACATGATCCTGAAGACCAGTCTCAGCGGATTGATCAATCACAATCAGGCGGGCGGCATGAACACGACGGTGATCAAGATCAGTGGACCAGACCTGCTGGCAATAGATGCAGCCGGTACGCTCTATACCAAATGCAATTCAACGGCCGTCTGCCGAATAAATCCGGACAACGCCGTTGCCGAGCTCGCAAACGATTTCGAGGATGCGCGCGGCGTAGCTGTCGACACGCCGCGCCACTTGCTCTACGTAATAGACAGAGGAGATAGAGCAAAGTCCGCTGACGGCGTCAGCACGCTGCGGACCATTCCGCTGAACTAAGGCAGCGCGTCTCTTTAAACTAGTCGTCCACGCCGATAATCACGCTCGACGCCTTGAAGATCGCTGTGGCGGCCTTGCCCGCAGCAAGCCCAAGACGCTCCACGCTTTCGTTCGTGATGATGGCCGCAATCTGCGCCGCGCCTGCGACGCTAATAGTGACTTCACTATTCACAGCGCCTGGCGTCACGGATGCCACCGTTCCGGCAAAGCAATTCCTGGCCGATACCTGACTACTCGCCACGTCGACCATCACGATCACCGACGACGCCTTGACCAGCGCGAACGCCGATTTTCCGGCAGCCAGACCGAGCGATTCGGCGCTGCCATGCGTGATCACCGAGACAATTTCCAGGCCATCATTGGCGCGCAGCAAGATCTCGTCATTGACTGCGCCGTGCTTGACGCTCACTACTTCACCGACAAACTGATTTCGGGCGCTTGTTCGCATGTTTATCTCCGGTTGCGGCGTCCTTCCAGGGCATGAAGAGCCCGTTGTCAGGACGCACGTTTTGCTGTGCTTGCCGGTTAGCAGGCCAGCCGTAAGTTTAACGTGCCGCAAGAAAAATAACCGTGCAACGCATGCTAACGAAGATCAGCGAACGTGCTTGGTCTGAGCGTAATATAGCGCCCTCTATTGCGCCCTTTATCAATGTCAAACAAGAGGAGAATCAGATGATCGGTCGGGTGATGATGTCGGTTGCGGTCGTGGCTGGCGCGCTGTTTGCGCACGCTGCCGTCGCGGATGAAAACGTCGTAAACGTGCTGTATGCCGGCTCGCTCGTCAACTTGATGGAGCGCAGTGTCGGCCCCGCCTTTGAAAAGGAAACCGGCCTGCACTTCCAGGGCTATGCAGCGGGTTCGAACAAGATCGCCAACGAGATCAAGGGCAAGCTGCGTCGCGGCGATGTGTTCATCAGCGCCAGCCCGAAGGTCAACACGGGCTTGATGGGTGCGGCCAACGGCGACCATGTCGCGTGGTATGTCAGCTTCGCCGAGTCGCCGCTGATGATCGGCTATAACCCGCGCAGCAAATTTGCCGCCGAGTTCAAGACGAAGCGCTGGGACCAGGTTCTGCAGGAACCGGGTATCCGGATTGGCCGGACCGATCCGAAGCTCGACCCGAAGGGCGCGTTCACGGTCGAGATGGTGACCAAGGCGGCCGAGCTTTATCACCAGCCGGACCTCGTCGAAAAGACGCTGGGCGCCGCCGAAAATCCCGATCAGGTCTTGCCTGAAGAAACCCTCGTCGGACGTTTGCAATCCGGGCAGCTCGACGCCGGTTTCTTCTATTCGACCGAAACCTCCGACCTGAAGATTCCATCGATTCGTCCCGCGCCCGAATTGCAAGCCAAGGCGAGCTACACGCTAACCATCCTCGGCGATGCGCCGAACTCGGCCGGCGCCACGCGCTTCGTCGACTTCCTGCTGAGCGCGAAGGGACGCGAGTTGCTTAAGCAACATGGCGTCGATGTCATCAAGCCCACCGTCACCGGCAACGCTCAGGCCATGCCGCCGTCGCTTCAGGCTGTCATCGACGCTGCTCAATGAAACGAACCCAATGAAGCGAACCGCTGCGCGACCGTTGCGGTGGCTCGCCGCGCTGCTCGCAGTCTATTTGTGCGCGCCGTTTGTCGCGAGCATCCCGCAAGTCGGCGCGGCGGACTGGCACGGGGTCGACTGGACGAGCGACGCTTGTCGGCGGTGGCGGTGTCTGCCGGGCAGCGCGAGCGTGGCGTCGCTCATCATCCTGTTGGGCGGCGTGCCGCTCGGCTATTTGCTTGCCCGGTCGAATTCGCGCAAGGCGGCGTTGCTCGGCTTTGTCGTGCAATTGCCGCTCGCGCTGCCGCCGCTCACTAGCGGCGTATTGCTGCTGTTTCTTGCTCGGCCCGTATAGCTGGATCGGACAGCTTACCGGCGGCGCGCTGACCGACTCGTTCGCCGGCATCGTGCTGGCCGAAACGTTCGTTGCGGCGCCGTTCCTGATCATTGCGGCACGCTCCGCATTCGCCGCCGTCGACCCCATGTTCGAAGACGTGGCCGCCACGCTCGGTCATCGCGCCGGCAGCCGCTTCTTTCGCGTGACGCTGCCGGTTGCATGGCCCGCGATCAGCGCCGGACTGGCGCTTGCGTGGCTGCGCGCATTCGGCGAATTCGGCGCGACCGTGATGGTCGCGTATCACCCGTATTCGCTGCCGGTCTATACCTATGTCGTGTTCGGCGGCCAGGGCTTGCCGGCGATGATGCCTTTGCTGCTGCCCACGCTTGCCATCGCCATTGTGTGCGCGGCGCTGTCCATCTACAGCCGCAACGGGCGGCGCTTCATCGAGTGCGGAACTCGTCAACGGCGACGATGCCGATGACAGACGCACGCGCTCATCCGCTCGTCGACGGAGATGATCGCCGCTTGAGCCATCGTGCTGAAAAAGCATCTCGGCAGCTTCGATCTCGACATCGAATGGGCGCCGCACACGCGGCGTCTTGCGATCATCGGCACATCGGGCTCGGGCAAGTCGCTGACGTTGCGGCTGATCGCAGGGCTTGAAGCCGGGCAGACCACGAGCGTATCGCTTGGCGGTAAGCCGGCTCGACGCCTGCCGCCCGAGGAGCGCAGGATCGGTTATATGCCGCAGGACTATGGTCTGTTTCCGCATATGACGGTCGCGCAGCAACTCGCGTTTCCGCTCAGCGCGGACGCCGCCAGCGCGCGGCAATGGGTCGATCAACTCGGGCTTTCGACGCTGCTAAGCCGCTTGCCGCATGAACTTTCCTTTGGGCAGCGCCAGCGCGTGGCGCTTGCTCGCGCGCTCACGCAGCACAGCCAACTGCTGCTCTTCGACGAACCGTTCGCCGCGCTCGATACCCCGCGCCGGCGCCGTCTTCAGCAGTCGCTGCGCGCGTTGCAGCGCGAGATATCGGCGGTCACGGTGATCGTCACGCATGATCCCGATGAAGCCGCGCTTCTCGCCGACGAAGTCCTGCTGCGTCGAGCATGGCCGCGTGCTTCAGGCGGGTCCGGTCAGCGAGGTATTCGAGCGCCCTGCGTCAATGCGCGTCGCGGAATTGCTTGGGCTTGCATAATGTCGGACAAGGGCGGCGTAATCGAAGCGAATCAGGTCGAACTTGGCGGAGCGTTACGTTAGACGAATGAATGCAGCAACGATTCCAACGGGACAAACCGTGATGTGGCGCCTTCCCGCGCTTGCAATCATGCATCTGAAAGCGGGGCCTTTGAAGGAATGGTCGAAGGCATCGAATTGCGACGCGGAGAGCGTTACGCACGACTGAAAATCCGCGGCGTGACATTCGATATTCCCACCGACGACGCACGCCTTAAGACCGGCACTTCGCACCGCTTTTCCATCGATGCGGACAAGCTGACTATCTGGTCCATTTAACCGAACCGCACGCAACAAAAAAAGCCGTCTCACGACGGCTTTTCATTTCAAGCAACAGCTTCCTCATGCTCCCGCTCTTCGCCGGCATCGTCCGTGTCGCCATAAAGATGCAGCAAGCGGTAGCCGCTTTTATAAACCGGCTGCAAGCGAAAGTGATTCATCGGTTCAATACTGAGCGCAAGCCTCAAGCGCGACACATGGCTATCGATAGTGCGTGTGGTTTCGCGGAACTCGCGTCCCCACACCATTGCGAAGATGTGATCGCGCGACAGCACCCGGCCGATATTCGAGAAGAACAGCAACGCGAGCCGGAATTGCGTACCACTCAGTTGCACGGGCTGCCCGCGTACCGTGACGCGCTGCTGGCGCGAATCGAAACGATACGGGCCCAGCTCAGTAATGGCAGCGGTATTCGCAGGGTACGCGCGCCGCAACAGCGCTTCCACGCGCGCGCCGAACTCGGCGGCACGCATCGGGTGCGTGATGAAGTCGTCGGCGCCGGCGGTCAGCGCGCGCACCACGTTGTTCTCGCCGCCATCCGCCGAGGCGAATATCACGGGCACGCGCTCGCCGATACCGGAGCGCATCGACTTGAGCAGGTCCAGTCCGGACAAGCCGGTGGAATGCCAGTCGAGGATCAGCATGTCGACGGTGGAGCGGGACAGCGATTTCGACATCGCCAGGCCGTCGCTGAAGGGAATGCACACATGGCCGAGCCGATCGATGATTTCGCCGATGACATAGCGGTGCTGGGGATCAGACTGAAGAATTGCGATACGCATGATGACGACGCCGGTGAAGCTGCAAACGATGACTTCGGCTAAGCAATTGAAGGCACCGCAGAAGGTCTCATGAAGCTTCACGAGACGGCTTTGAACGCGCGAATTCTGCAGAGCCGCACCACCTTGCTCCATCGGATAACTCTTAATTACGCTCGCCACGGCGTCACAAATGCTTTCAATATGTCTCGCAAAGTCACTGCTTGTGCCTGCTTGTGCCAATCCACGGCGGGATCGAACCATTCCAGTTCGAGGTCATGCAGGTGCGCGAAAGCAACACCCGTAACTCGGAAAAGTCCTGCATGCATATTTCACGATGCACGGAAACGTCGAACGAGCCACGTCGTTAAGCTTGTCTTCATGAACTCGAACCTTTCATCAGCACGCGTCCGGGCTGAGCACACGCCAGGCGCTGATCGTCACCACGGCCAGCATGGGCTTCGTGGTCTCTCAACTCGATGTCACCATCGTCAACGTGGCGCTCGCGAGCATGGGGCGCGAGCTGCACGCGAGCGTGGCGGGCCTGCAGTGGACCGTGGACGCCTACGCGCTCGCATTCGCCGCGCTGATGCTCTCGGCCGGCGTGCTGGGCGACCGCTTCGGCGCGCGGCGCCTGTTCGTGGCGGGCCTGGGCTTGTTTGCGCTGGCGTCCGCCGCATGCGGCTTTGCAACCGATGCCGCCCAGCTCGTCGCCGCGCGCGCGTTGCAGGGCGTTGGCGCGGCCGCGATGCTGCCCAACTCCCTCGTGCTGCTCAATCAGGCGTGCGGCCACGACGACGGCCTGCGGGCGCGTGCCGTGGGCTTATGGACGGCGGCCGGCGGGTGTCGATTGCAGCAGGCCCGATCGCGGGCGGCTTGCTGATCGCGGCGTTCGGCTGGCGCAGCATTTTTTGGGTCAACGTGCCGCTGTGCGTGGCGGGCATCGTGGCGACCTATCTTTGGATCGCCGATAAAAAACCGGAGCAGAAAGCGCGCGGCATCGATTTGCCGGGACAACTGCTCGCGACCGTTGCGCTGACGGCGTTTGTCGGCGCCATGATCGAGCTTCGGCCGTTGGGCATGCGCATCCGCTGGTGATCGGCGGGATCGCGCTGGGCTTCATCGCGGCGGCGGGATTTGTGCTGGTCGAGCGGCGAGCGTCGCGCGCCCATGTTGCCGCCGGCGCTGTTCCGCGACCGCACGTTCAATGCGGCGACTGTATTCGGCATCTGCGTGAACCTCACGTACTACGGCATGGTGTTCGTGCTGAGCCTGTATTTGCAGCGCGTGCTCGGGCATACGCCGCTCGAGGCCGGCCTCGCGTTCCTGCCGTTGACGGGGGGCTTCATGTTGTCGAATCTGGCGAGCGGTCGCGGTCGTTGCCCGCTTCGGTTCACGCTTGCCGATGATCGTTGGCGCATTGATCGATGCAATCGGTTTCGCCGCGCTCTGTTTCGTCGATACATCGACGCCCGTCGTCACGTTGCTGCTGCCGTTCCTGCTGATTCCGATCGGCATGGGACTCGCCGTTCCCGCGATGACCACCGCCATGCTGGGTACGGTGGCGCACGAGCGGGCAGGCACGGCGTCAGCGGTGCTGAACACTGCGCGGCAAGCGGCCGGTGCGATCGGCGTCGCGGCGTTCGGCGCGCTGGCCAGTCACGCGGCGTTGGGAGAGAGCGCGCAGATTGTATTAGGCGTGAGGGCGTCGGCGGCGGTGTCGGTGGCGTTGCTGCTGTTCGCGGCAGTGATGGCGCGGCGCGTGGTCGACAACAAGCGTGTGGAAGGAAAAGCCGTGCGGCGTCCGATGCAGGCGAAATGCAGCGAGAGCATGCATCGTTAGTCTTGCAAGCGACGCCGGGAACGCTCGTTGCATCGTATGCAAATGCACCTCCGTGCAACGCGCGGTCCGCAGACCGCTTGTGAGGAACTTGAATCATGTCCACGCCGCCAGTCGACCCGACAAAACTGCCGATCGAACCTAATCCGATGAACTGCTCGATCCCGACGCGCCGCCGCACCCGGACGATCCGGACTTGCCGGACGGGCCCGATTCATAGACGTCGTGCTTAGTCGCCGATCCGAAAAACGCGCGTTTAAGAGCGTCAGTTTGCCCAAGTAAAAATGCCCGCCTGCCGAGTGCAAGCGGGCATGGTCAATCAAAGCGAAGTTGTCAGCACATCCCCGCTTGCAAGCGCTCGTTCGATAAGCCCATCCTGTTGCGCGCGGCGCACGGCGTCGGCGAGAAAGGATTCCGGCGCCTCGACCTCGGCCCTGATCGCGCCGATGATCCCCGACGCCTCCACGATCACCAACGACTTCGCCGTATCCGCGCGGCTGATGATCACGCGTGCCGGAGTGTCGCCGTCTGCGATGCTTGCGCAGAATTGCATCGACTGGCCGTCGATGGTTTGCTCGAAGGTCTGAATCATCGCGAAAGTTCGCCTTTAGTAATTGGAATGCCGGACAAGAGCCCGGACGTGCGCGCTGCCACGCTTGGCGCAACGCGTTCTAACTATGGAGCATTGCGCGCGACGGAGGTTCAACTTTTGTAAGCCGGCGTAAGTTGGCGTAAGCCACTATCAACCGCTTGCATCGATCATTCTTACCCGCTGAGCGCGTCGCGCCAGAAAAGATTCCTCCCCGTCACCCTAAATCTGCAGCCCTGCTTGCCGTTAAGTTCTATGACAGCTTCATTCAGAAACGAAGCATAGAAAATAAGGCGGAGAGAGCATGTTTGTAGTTATTGGCTGGGTCGTGGTCATCGCGTCCGTGATCGGAAGTTTCCTGGGCGTGGGCGGGCATCTTGCTGGCGCTGCTGCAGCCCTTCGAGTTGCTGTGCATCTTCGGTGCGGCGATCGGCGCATTCGTCGTATCAAATCCAGTCTCCGACGCTCAAGAAGACGCTCAAGATCATCCCGACTGCGTTCAAGGGCGGCGGCTACTCGAAAGACAAGTACGTGCAGCTCATCGCGCTGCTTTACGAGCTGCTTCAGAAGGCGCGCAAGGAAGGCATGATGGCGCTCGAAGCCGATGTGGAAGCGCCGGAAAACAGCCCGACGTTCCAGAAGTACGAACACGTGCTGAACGATCACCATCTGCTGGAATTTATTGTCGACTATCTGCGCATGATGTCGAGCGGCAACGTCAACGCGCTCGAAATGCAGGACCTCATGGACGAAGAACTCGAGACGCATCACGCGGAAGCATCGGTGGCTTCCGGCGCGATCCAGAAGATGGCCGACGGCCTGCCCGCGTTCGGCATTGTCGCGGCCGTGATGGGCGTCGTGCATACGATGGGATCGGTTGGCGCCGCGCCCGCCATCCTCGGCGAAATGATCGCGGGCGCGCTGGTCGGCACGTTTCTCGGCATCTTGCTGGCGTATGGTTTCTTCGGGCCGCTCGCCGACCTGCTGGCCGCGAAAGGCCAGGCCGAAGCCAAGCCGTTCCAGTGCGTGAAGTCCGTGCTGCTTGCATCGATGAACGGCTATGCGCCGGCTATTGCAGTCGAGTTCGGCCGCAAGGTGCTGTTCACCGCGGATCGTCCGAGCTTCAAGGAACTCGACGACGCCGTGCGCGCCACCAAACAGCCGAAGTCGGCGTGATGCGCGTCATGCCAACGCCTCCAATGCCCTCAATGCCTTTCGAACCAGGCCTAGCTCATGGCTGACAGACCCTCACGAGAGCCCATGCAATCCGTGTTTGGCGCCCACTATTGTCGTGCGCCGCAAGAAGAAATCGGGGCATGGCGGCGGACATCATGGCGGGGCATGGAAGATCGCCTACGCCGACTTCGTCACGGCCATGATGGCGTTCTTCCTCTTGATGTGGCTGCTCGGCTCGACATCCAAATACGACAAGCAGGGCATTGAAGACTATTTCAACACGCCGCTTTCCGCGGTGTTCGGCGGCAAGGACGGCAGCGGCGCGGCACGCACGAGCGTGATTGAAGGCGGCGGCCGCGATCTCTCCAGTTCGCGTCCCGGTGAAGCGAACAAGAGCCAGACCCAGCCATTGCCGAAGACGACGGCGCGCGCTGCTGCTGCCGCCGACGATGCACGCCGCCTGCAGCAACTCAAGGAGAAGCTCACCGCGTTGATCGAAAATACGCCGGCGTTGCGGGCGTTCAAGGACCAGATTCGCATTGACATCACGAGCGAAGGGTTGCGCATCGAGATTGTGGATTCGCTCAAACGCCCGATGTTCGCATCGGGCAGCTCGAAGCTCGAAGGCTACGTGACGGTGATTCTGACGCAGATCGGGGCATCGATGAACGACGTCGACAACCGCGTATCGATTGCCGGCCACACCGACGCCGTGCCCTACTCCGGCGGCCAGGCGGGTTATTCGAACTGGGAGTTGTCGAGCGAACGCGCGAATGCGGCGCGCCGCTCGCTGATCGCGGGCGGCATGAGCGAAGGCAAGATCCTGCAAGTGCGCGGACTCGCCGACGTATTGCCGCTGAACAAGGCAGTCGCCGATGAACCGACCAACCGGCGCATCAGCATCCTGGTCTTGAACAAGGCCGCCGAGCAAGCGTTCTTTGCGGACGGCGGGCGCACGGCCGTGGACGAATCAAAGCCGGCGAGCGCTGTGATTCCCGCTACCGTCGCGCAAGAGCACGCAGAGCAACAGCAAGCCAAACCGCGGCCGTTGTCCCCTAGCGGCGAAGTGTCGTCAAAAGGCTAGCACGCTGCAATGAGCGGCGACGATTTTCCAGCCGTTCGCCGTTTCAACCCAGGTACGCGTGTAGCGAAGGCTGCCTGAGAACGGCACGCCGCCGAACTGTCCGCTCAGGGCGGCGCGCGTGATCGTCACGGCGCTCTTCTCATACGCGCGCACTGTCTGTTCCTCGATCTCCAGCCGATCGATTCGCTGCACCTTGTAGCGATGCGCGTTCAGGTCGTCGGCCTTGCTCCACACCTTGCCGGTGGCGTCGACGAACGTGAGGTCGTCGGCAAGCAGCGTGTCGAGTACATCCACATCCGATGCCAGCATGGCATCGCGCAACCGCCCTTCCAGTTCCCTGATCAGAGTTTCCACACTCTCGCTCATCGTCTCGTCCTCCGTTTTAAGAGCAGCCAGCATAGCGCAAGGGTTCGTCAACCAACCGCCTGCGCATAACCGATCGCGAAACGCGTCGGAAGCACTTTCGATGCATTGTCTGTAGCAGTCGCTTCAAAACAACTGTCATATACCTTACACAAGCTTTCGATAAAGTCCGCCCCTCGCGAGCCACGGGCCGCCAGAGTCCGACGCCGCGCGTCACTACGCGTCACTACGACGACCAATCAACCACACCCACGCTTAGGGAGAACGTTTTGAACCGTAAAACACTGCTCGCCACTGCTTCAATGGCGGCATTCGCTGCATCGGCCACTTCAGCTCAAGCTCAAAGCAGCGTCACGCTCTACGGCATTGTCGATGCCGGTATCAGCTATGTGAATCACAGCGCCGTCGGCACCACAGGCAGCGCGAAGAATTTCAAGTACGACGACGGCGTGGCGCAAGGCAGCCGCTGGGGCCTGCGCGGCGCGGAAGACCTGGGCGGCGGACTGAAGGCGATCTTCACATTGGAGAACGGCTTCAACAGCGGCAACGGCACACTTGGCCAGGGCGGCGCGGAGTTCGGCCGGCAAGCCTTCGTGGGGATATCGAAGACGGACGTCGGCTCGGTCACGCTCGGCCGGCAGTACACGTTTTCAACCGAATACCTGGGCGGTTCGTATTCCATCGGCGGCCAGACGGTTGCGGGCAACTACGCGTATCACATCAACGACGTCGACCAGCTCACGTCGAGCCGTATCAACAACGCGATCAAGTTCAGCAGCGCCAACTTTCACGGCGTGACATTCGGCGGCTTGTACGGCTTTTCGAACCAGGCTGGCGCGTTCAACGGCTCGCCGACCACGACCACGGCCGGCGTGACGACGCAAGGTTCGTCGCGCGCTTATAGCTTCGGCGTGAACTATGCGGGCGGCCCGTTCGGTATCGGCGCAGCGTACACGGACATCCACTACCCGGGTTCGTCGACGCCGGCGTTCAGCACGAACATTGCGAACGTCTCGACGGGTGGCTCGAAGGACCTGCGCACGTTCGGTGTTGGCGCAAGCTACAAGTATGCTGCTGCAACGGTGTTCGGCCTCTGGACCAACACGCGTTTTGAATCCATCACGGGCGCAACGTCGAAATTCAACGCGTATGAAATCGGCGGCAAGTATGCATTCACGCCGGCGCTCACCGCGGGCCTCGGATACACGTTCATGAACCTGACAGATTCCGCGCATGGCAAGTGGCATCAGGTCGATGCCAGCGTGGACTATGCGCTCAGCAAGCGTACCGATGTCTACGCGCTCGGCATTTATCAGCACGCGTCGGGCTCGAACGCCGGCGCCAATGTGCAAGCGCAGATCGGTTCCAGCACGAGCTACTTCGGGACCTCGGGCCGCGGCACGGACGAGCAGATCGCCGCTCGCGTGGGTATTCGCCACAAGTTCTAAAGCAGGCATTCGATGAACAAACGGGCCGCTGTTTTCAGCGGCCCGTTTTTCGTTTGAGGCTTGGTTTCATTGGTCGTCAGAGCACCTTAATCTTATCGAGCCACTTGCCTGTTGCCGCGTTATAACGCTCGACGTATTCCGTCATCAGATTGGCGCATCGCCACCTGCGGGCGTTAATTTCTTGCGTCACAAAACGGCTGCTTACCGCCGGGTACGCCGCGTGCGTCGGATATTGTGCGGCAAGTGCTTTATGAGCCGCGTAAGCTGGCGGAACTTCTCCATGCCGTCCCGGAGGCGGCCTTATCGGGACATCGTGGTACGGTAAGTCGAACGATAAAATCAACACAAAAGCGCATGACAGCTCGAAACAAAAAACTCGAAATTATCTCCGCCCCTTCATCGCAAAGCGGTTTCGTGCGGGTGCGCGGCGCGCGCGAGCACAACCTGCGCAACATCGACGTCGACATTCCGCGCGATGCGCTTGTCGTATTTACGGGCGTATCGGGGTCCGGCAAATCGTCGCTGGCGTTCGGCACGCTCTATGCCGAAGCGCAGCGCCGCTACTTCGAGTCGGTGGCGCCGTATGCGCGTCGTCTTATCGATCAGGTCGGTGTCCCGGAAGTCGATTCCATCGAAGGCTTGCCCCCGGCGGTCGCGCTGCAGCAGCAACGCGGCACCCCCAACGCGCGGTCATCGGTGGGAAGCGTGACTACGCTGTCGAGCCTCGTGCGCATGCTGTACTCCCGCACCGGCACCTACCCGGCGAAACAGCCCATGCTGTTCGCGGAGGACTTCTCGCCGAACACGGTGCAAGGCGCGTGTCCCACATGTCACGGCCTTGGCCGCGTCTACGAGGTCACGGAACAATCGATGGTGCCCGACGACTCTTTGACCATACGCGAACGTGCGGTCGCTGCATGGCCACCTGCATGGCATGGCCAGAACCTGCGCGACATTCTCGTCACGATGGGGTTCGACGTCGACACGCCGTGGCGCGAATTGCCGAAGAAAGATCGCGACTGGATACTCTTCACCGACGAAACGCCGACCGTGCCCGTGTACGCCGGCATGACGCCACAGGAGACGAAGGCGGCGCTCAGGCGCCACGCCGAGCCCAGCTACCAGGGCACGTTCACAGGCGCGCGGCGGTATGTGCTGCACACGTTTGCCAACACGCAGAGTGCGTTGATGAAGAAACGCGTATCGCGCTTCATGGTGAGCAGCGCGTGCCCATCGTGCCATGGCAAGCGATTAAAGCCCGAGGCGCTGTCCGTCACGTTCGCGGGGCTGGACATAGGCGAGCTTTCGCAGATGCCGCTCGCGCGGGTCGCCGATGTATTAGCCCCCGTTGCACGCGGTGAAGTTGCTGCCGATTTGTCGACCGGCGAAATATTGAGCAAGCCAGAAATGCGCGAGGCAGTTGAACGGCGGGTGGCATCGGGTGGATCGGCGCACAAAGCATCGCCCGATATCAGACGGACAACGAATCAATCTCGCGAGAAGCAGGTCGCGGCGCAACGCATTGCGGGAGAACTGCTCGAGCGCCTGTCGACGCTGATCGATCTCGGTCTCGGCTATCTGGCGCTGGACCGGAGCACGCCCACGCTGTCGTCAGGTGAGCTGCAGCGGCTGCGGCTCGCCACGCAACTGGCATCGCAATTATTCGGGGTGATTTATGTGCTTGACGAACCTTCCGCAGGGTTGCATCCCGCCGATGGCGAAGCGCTGTTCAGCGCGCTGCAACGCCTGAAGGCCGCCGGCAATTCGTTGTTTGTCGTCGAGCACGATCTGGAGATGATGCGCCGGGCGGACTGGCTGGTCGATGTGGGTCCGGCAGCGGGCACGGCAGGCGGACAGATTGTTTATAGCGGACCGCCCGATGGATTAGCGGATATCGAAGAATCTCAAACGCGGCTGCATTTGTTTGGCGAGCATCGGCCAGCCAGGCGCGAGAAGCGCGTACCTGCTGGCTGGCTGCGACTTGAGAATGTGACCCGCAACAACTTGCAGGACCTGGGCATTGACTTTCCGCTTGGCTGCTTCACGACGGTTACGGGTGTTTCCGGTTCGGGCAAGTCAAGTCTTGTCAGTCAAGCGCTACCCGAGTTGATCGCGGACCAGCTTGGCCGGCCGATAGCGCCTGAGACCGATGAAGATCGCGATCCGTTGCTGGATGTCGAGGACATCCCGACGGGCGGCGAGATAACGCAAGGGATGGAGCGAATCCGCCGCCTGGTGCGGGTGGACCAGAAGCCGATCGGGCGCACGCCGCGCTCCAACCTGGCGACCTACACGGGTCTGTTCGATTACGTGCGCAAGTTGTTTGCAGACACGCCGATGGCGCGCCAACGGCGTTACGACGCTGGACGGTTCTCGTTCAATGTTGCGAAGGGACGATGCCCCACGTGCGAGGGCGAAGGATTTGTGAGTGTGGAGTTGCTGTTCATGCCGAGCGTTTATGCGCCGTGTTCAACCTGCGGGGGCACGCGTTACAACCCGGAGACGCTCGAAATCAAGTGGAAAGATAAGGACATTGCGGAAGTACTTCAGATGACCGTTGACACGGCATGTGAGTTCTTCGCGGACGAGCAGCAGATCATGCGCGCCCTGGCGGTACTGAGAGACATCGGGCTGGGCTATTTGCGCCTTGGCCAGCCGGCGACGGAATTATCGGGCGGAGAGGCGCAGCGAATCAAGCTCGCCACCGAGCTTCAGCGGGCGCAGCGGGGAATGACGCTATACATTCTCGACGAGCCGACGACCGGATTGCATTCGACCGACAGCGACAGGTTGCTGGTTCAATTGCAGGGTTTGGTGGATGCGGGCAACACAGTAATTGTGGTGGAACACGACATGCGTGTGGCCGCGCAAAGCGATTGGGTCATAGACATGGGACCGGGCGCGGGTGAGGAAGGCGGAAAAGTGGTGGCGAGCGGCACACCGGAGGACGTGGTGAAGCGGGGAAAGACAACAAGCGCTACTGCAAAATATCTGAGCGAGTGCTTGTTCTAAGAAACCTTTTCGTGTCTGCCAATAACAAAACAACCGGTGACGCCAAGTCACCGGTTGCCCCGCGAGGACCCGCTAGAACCCGCGTTACTCCATGGTTTCAAGCATCGGATAATCCGTATACCCCTTGGGGCCGCGAGCATAAAACGTCTCGCTGATCGGCGTGTTCAAGGCAGCATCGCTTTCAAAGCGCTTCACGAGATCTGGATTAGCGATAAACAATTGCCCCCAGGCCACGGCATCGGCGTCACCTCGATCCAGCGCGGCCTGTGCGCTTTCCTTGGTGAACTTCTCGTTAGCGATATACACGCCGCCGAAGGCTTTCTTCAACTGCGGTCCGATGGAATCCTCGCCAACCCGCTCACGCGCCGCAATAAACGCAATCCCGCGCTTACCCAATTCACGCGCCAGGTAACCAAAGGTCGCGGCGCGATCGCTGTCGCCCATGTTGTGGGAATCGGCGCGCGGTGCGAGATGCATGCCGACGCGGTCAGCACCCCAAACGTCGATACACGCATCGACGACTTCAAGCATCAATCGCGCGCGATTTTCAATCGGGCCGCCATAGATATCGGTGCGCTTGTTCGTGCTGTCCTGCAGGAACTGGTCGAGCAGATAGCCGTTCGCACCGTGCACCTGGACGCCGTCGAAACCGGCTAGCTTGGCATTCTCTGCGCCCTTGCGGAAGGCCGCTACAACACCTTGAATCTCGTCGAGTTCAAGCGCCCGCGGCGTGACGTATTCGCGTTGCGGCCGCACGAGGCTCACATGCCCCTGCGCTGCGATCGCGCTCGGAGCAACAGGCACATCGCCGTTCAAAAAGATAGGATCCGAAATACGGCCGACGTGCCACAGTTGCAGCAAGATCGTGCCGCCGGCGTCATGCACGGCCTTCGTGACGATCTTCCAGCCTTCAACTTGCTCATCCGACCAGATTCCCGGCGTCTCGGCGTAACCCACGCCCTGCGGCGTCACCGACGTCGCTTCGCTCAAGATAAGGCCGGCTGCTGCGCGGTCGGCGTAATACTTCGCCATCAATGCGTTCGGCACGCGCTCCTCGCCCGCACGTTGCCGCGTCAGCGGCGCCATGATAATGCGGTTACGAAGCGTGAAAGCACCTGCTTTGAGCGAATCGAAAAGACTTGGCATTTGAAAGTAATCCTAAATGGGTTGTGAAGAAAGCCACTTAACCGGAACACGATGAAAACAGGTGTACGCGTTAGAGGCTGTTATTCAGTTGATCGAGGAAAGCCTTGATCACTTCGTCGTCGCGTTTAAAGAATACCCACTGCCCGACCCGCTTCGAGCTCACGAGGCCCGCCTTGTGAAGCGTGGCGAGGTGCGCCGACACCGTGGATTGAGACATGTCACAACGTGCGTAGATTTGACCTGCGCACACGCCCTTCTCGAGCGGAAAGTCTTGCTCGCTGAAGTACGCGCCCGGCTCCTTTAGCCATGCGAGCATCTCGCGTCTGGCGGGGTTGGCCAAGGCTTTGTGAATGGCGTCGATGTCCATGGAAAACGGCTGTAAGTAGAATCGCGATGGAACGAAGTATATTTCGTAAAAACCCGATATACAAGCAAAACGGGCAATGCCACTAACGACGGTAGGGGTAATCCCTTACATTTTTCTTCCGCTTGGCGTGTGGTGCGGACGGTGGCACAACCGCGTTATCTCGTCTAACGAAATCACTCTCTGGTATCCGACCATTGTCTGTGGTTTCATTCGTGCTTCGATTCACCGCTGGCCGGCCGCTCATGGACTTGAAGCAGATTCAGTATTTCATCGCGCTCTTTGAAGACGGCTCCGTCACTCGCGCGGCGAAGCGGCTCAACATTGTGCAGCCCGCGCTCAGCATGCAGATTTCGAAGCTCGAAGCGGAGCTTCACCAGCCCTTGTTCGAGCGCGGACCGCACGGCATGACGCCGACTGAAGCCGCGCGCCTGATGTACCGCCTCTACGTGCCGATCATTCGTGACATCGACCATGCGCGCGAACAGCTCAGCCGCAGCGACGTCATAGTGACGGGACGCGTGGCGCTCGGCATGGTCGCGTCGGAAGCGGAAAGCGTCTTGCCCGAGTCGCTGGCCACCTTCAACGCGCTCTTTCCCCAAGTGGAAGTATCGGTAGCCGACGGCTTCAGCGCGCAGTTGATCGATGCCGTAGAAGCCGGCCACCTGGATGCCGCGATCATCAACAAGCCGCGCGGCCGTCTGTCGCTCGACACGCGCTCTTTGCTCGATGAAGAGATGGTGCTGGTCACAAGCGCCGCGCATGGACGACCGTTGCCCGCCGCGATCAACCTGGCAGAACTCGGCGACCTGGAACTCGTGCTGCCCACGCGTCGCAATGGCTTGCGCGGCGTGCTGGATGCCGCGCTTCTCAACGCGGACATTGTGATCAACCCGAAGTTTGAAATCGATTTGCTGAGTACGATTGTGCAGTTCGTCGAGCAAACCAACGTGGCCACGATCATGCCGCGCGTGGTCGTGCAGCGCAAAGTGGACGAAGGCACGCTACGGACTCACCGCATTGAGTCGCCCGTGATCATCCGGCATATTGTGTGCGTCAGTCATCCGAAGCGGTCGATGAGCGCTGCAACGAATGCGCTCATCGACATCATTACCGAGGACATCCGCCGCGTGACGACGACAGTGACGCCCTCGTGATGTTCAGCGCATCCGCGGCGCGCTGTTCTCCAGTTTGCCGAGCGTCTCAGGCACGATAAACGCACCCGCCAGAAAGATCACGCTGATCACGCCGACGAAGATGGCGAGCGTCAGCGGCAACTCGCTGGCGTCCTTTGCCACCAGAGACACGGCAGTCGGCATCATGCCGCCAATAGCGAAGCCGATATTCCACGACAAGCCCGTCCCCGTTGCACGGATTGCGGTCGGAAAGCGCTCGTTCAGGAAGATCAGGATAGGCGCATAACCCGCGCTGCCGAGTGCGCTCAATACGACCGCGTAGACGCCGATCATGGTGATGCTTTGCGCGGTGGGCAACAACAGAAACAAGCCCGGCAACGCGATCAGCCGCACCAGTCCGATCCAGATGAATGTGGTCTTGCGACCAATGAAGGTGCTCAAATGCCCTGCCGCGATAGATGCCACCAGTACACCCACGCTCGCAATCATCAAGATGGCCGCCGCCGCGCCGTTGGGCGCATGGCTGACCACTTTGAGGAAGGTCGGCAGATAGCCTGAAGTCAGGTAATAGCCGCTGCCGCCGCCTATGGTGAGAAGAAGATTCACGAACAAGATGCCGCGATACTCGCGTGAAAACAGCGTCTTGATCGGCGAGCGGATCACTTCGACGGGCACCGACGGATCGCGATTAGCCGCCTTCGCGGCCTTTTCCAACGCGAGCTTTTTCCACAGTGGCGATTCCTCGAGGCTGTTGAAGACGAACAGCCCGAGCACCGAACTGATGATCCCGGTGAAGAACATGCAACGCCAGCCCCACACGTCGAAGAGCGCGCCCGGGAAGATCGATGACATGGTAAGGAATACGATAGAAGCGAGCAGCGCGCCGAGACCGGCACCACCGCCGCCGATCAACCCGGACACCGCGCCGCGATACTTCGGCGCGACCGACTCTGTACCAATGGTATGCGTGGATGCGACCACACCGCCCACGAATACACCCTGCACCAGCCGTAGCGAGAGGAACAGGATTGGCGCGACGAGGCCGACTTGCGCGACGGTCGGCAACACGCCGAATAGCGCCGTCGAGATACCCACGCCGACCACCGCGAGGATCATCGCACCCTTGCGTCCATGCCGGTCCGCGTAGGAACCGAACCACGCGGAGCCGAGCGGGCGCATCAGCAACGTGACCGCGAACGATGCGTACACCGCCGCCAGCGAAAGCATGGCGTGTTCGGACGGGAAAAATAACCGGCCGACCACTGGCGCTACATATAACAACACGAACAGATCGAACAGGTCGAGCGCCCAACCCAGGCACGAGGCCGCCACGGCACCCATGACCTGGCGCGTTTTGACTTCGGGCACGACGGTGCTTTCCTGAGCTGCTACGGACATTGTCATCTCCTTGATGATCGCGGCGCCGTCGCTTGGATCGGCACCGTGTTTGCGGCACGTGAACGGGTCGTGCTCTTGTTGATGTTTAAGAATAGTTGGTCCCGATTGGTGGAGTCGGGACCGGAAGCACTCAGGACCTCGTCGTGACTCTCAGCTACCGCGAAACACCGGCTTGCGTTTGCCATGAAACGCTTCAACGCCTTCACGGAAATCGTCCGATGTACGCAGCCGGCTATAGCTATGCCCTTCAAGCTCGATCGCAATGGAGAGCGGTGCGTCTTCCGTGTCGTTGAGCAATTTCTTCGCCGTGCGTTGCGCCAGCGGCGAGAAAGCGCGCAACTCATCGACGAGCGCATCCGTCGTGGCTTCGAGCTGCGCGTCGGCTACACACTCCACCGCTATACCCCACTCGTAAGCTTGCTTGCCGGGAATCCGGCGCGAACGCATGACAATGTCCTTGGTCCTGCCAATACCCACCATTTGCTGCAAGCGCGCCGAGCCGCCCGAACCCGGAATCTGGCCGAGCTTCTGTTCCGGCAAGGCGTAGAACGTGGTATCGGTCGCAATGCGGAAGTCGCAAGCCAGCGACAACTCGAAGCCCACGCCAAAGCAGAAGCCGCGATTCGCCGCGATCACCGGCTTCGAGCAGCGCGCGGGCGCCGCAATATTCCACGCGAGTTTCGACACACGTTCCGGCGATGCTTCGAGAAAGCCCTTGATGTCGCCACCGCTTGAAAAGTGCTCACCATTGGCGCGGATCACGATCACGCGCACGCGCTCGTCTTCATCAAGCGCTTCGAAAGCCGCGCGCAACTGGTCGCGTGCGTGCATCGAGATGACGTTGAGCGGCGGACGATGCAAAATGATGTCGGCGCGTTCGCGTTTTTCATCGACTTCAATCGAGAAGCCGTCCAGTTCCTGCAGCAGCGTCTGGCCGCGATGAATCAAGTCAGTCATGGGTTACTCCTTCGTTGTTTCGGTAGGGTTGTTGGTGGTGTCGAGTTCATATTCACCGGCGGAGAGCTTGCGGCGCAGGATCTTTCCAACAGGCGATTTCGGAATCTCATCGACGAAAACGTAGTCGCGCGGACGCTTGAAATTGACGAGGTCCGACTCGCGGCACCACGCGTCGAGTCCACCGGCGTCGACGTATTCGCGACGCTTGATGAAGGCAACCACGCGCTGCCCCCAACGTTCATCTTTCACGCCCGCCACCGCGACTTCATCGACGGCGGGATGCAGCGACAACACCGATTCAATGTCCACCGGCGAGATGTTTTCTCCGCCGCTGATGATCATGTCGTCCACGCGGCCGCTCACGAAAAGGTCGCCGTCCTGGTCGAAGAACCCGGTGTCGCCGGTGAAGTACCAGCCGTCGCGCAACGACTTGGCGTTCGCATCCGGACGATTCCAGTAGCCCTCGAACGCTTCGTCGCTCAACAGGTCCGCAATGATCTGGCCTTCCTCGTTCACGGCGGCCAAGTCGCTTGGCGAGGCCGCATCGAGCCTGACAACACGCAGCCGCGTGTTCATGCCCGCGCGTCCCGCGCTGCCGGGTTTGCGCGTAGCGTCCTGGTCGATGCTGCACGTGTACACCTCGGACGATCCGTAGTGGTTCACGAAGAGTTCCGGTTTGAATGCAGCCGACAGCCGCTTCAGCAAGCCGTCGCTCATTGGCGCGCCTGCGAAGCCGAGCTTGGTGACCGAGGTTATGTTTGCGTTCGCGAATCCCGGTGAAGCTAACAAGTCGTGATAGAGCGTAGGCACGAGATACAGGCAGGTGAGCTTGAACGAGGTTATCGATTCAAGCGCTTGCGCCGCGTTCCAGCGCCGCACGCAGACGAACAATCCGTCGACCATTGCCATGGCGAGCAGCGAGCGCACGCCCATGGTGTGATAAAGCGGCATCACGCCAAGCGTGCGTTCACCATAGCGATACAAGTTCTGCGCGACGTGCGCCAGTGCGGCGGCACGCTCATGCCGATGACGGCGCGGAACGCCCTTCGCCTTCCCCGTCGTTCCGGAGGTGTAAAGGATCAACGAGATGTCGTCCGCAGTGGCTTGCGTTGCGCCGTTCGCCGCTCGGGCGTTCATTAGCGCGTCGAACGAAGTCGTGCCGCGTGCGTCGTCCAGCGCGATACGCGGCAGCTTCTGCGCCGCCTCGCTTGCGTACACGGCATCGGCCGAGATGGGTTCGAATACGACCGCCTTCGCACCGGCGTCGGTCACGCAATAATCGACTTCCTCCGGTTTCGCGCGCCAGTTCAACGGCGTCATGACAATGCCCGCAAACTGGCAAGCCCAATGCAGCGTCGCCATTTCCCAGCGATTTTGCAGCACCACGAGCAAGCGGTCGCCGCGAACGAGGCCGAGCTCATGCAATCCACCGGCTACATCAAGAATGGTTTTGTGCCACTGCGCATAGGTCAGCCGGACGTCGCCATCTACCAGTGCCAAGGTATTCGGGCTGCGCTCCACACTTTGCAAAAAGGTTCGGCCGAGATCAAGCATGTTCGGGCTCCTTCCTGTCATGCGCGTTACGCAAGGCCGCTACGTCCAGCACGGCGGCGACAATGGGCGTGTAGCCCGTACATCGGCACAAATGGCCGGACAGCATCTCGCGCACTTGCGTTTCCGTCGGGTCCGGTACGCGTTTCAGATAGTCAGCACACGACATTAAAATGCCCGCAGTGCAAAAGCCGCACTGCAATGCGTGATGGCGTTGAAACGCCTGCTGCAGATCGCCGAGCGTCTGATCCGGCGCGAGACCTTCCACTGTATCGACACGGCGCCCTTCCACTTGCACGGCCAGCATCAGGCATGAACGCGCCGCCACGCCGTCCACATGCACCGTGCATGCGCCGCATACGCCATGCTCGCAACCCACGTGCGTTCCAGTCGCGCCGAGTTCATGGCGCACGAAGTCCGACAGCAGATCGCGCGACTCGCAATAGCCCGTGCGCTCGCGCCCATTGAGCGTCAGCGTGATGCGCCGGCGCTCGCCCCGGTCCAGCGTGATGGATGATGTCTTGCTCACTTCGCCTCCTCGATGACGCGCCATCCGAGTTGCCGCACCAGATGGCGTCTATACGTTGCGCTGACATGCGCGTCGTCCTGCGCGTTCAGCTTCCAGCTCAGGTCGTTCAGTGCGCCGCGCAAGTCATCGCCTTGCAAACGCGGCCATTGCTCGACCACAGGTCTGTCCGCCACGCCGCCGACTGCGATGCGGATCGATGTATCCGTGACGACCGTCGCGCACGCGACCATCGCGAAGTCGCCGTGTCGTGCCGAGAACTCCGTGAAACCGTATCGCTCGCCGGGCTTCTTTAGCGGATACCGCACGGCTTCGAGCAGCTCATCGGGCTCGCGAGCGGTCATCAACATGCCTTGAAAAAAGTCCTCGGCCTTGAGCACGCGCTTGCGTTTCTTCGATCGCAACATCACGTCGCCGCCAAGCACGGACAGCACGAGCGGTAACTCCGCGCTCGGGTCCGCATGCGCGATCGAGCCGCAGACCGTGCCGCGATTGCGGATCTGGAAGTGCGATATATGCGGGAACGCGAGCGCAAGCAACGGCACTTCATCGCGCAATGACGGGCGCCATTCCACGCTGCCCTGCGTAGCGGCCGCGCTCACCGTCAGATAACCATGATCGATACGCACCGCGTCCAGCTCGGCCGTGCGCGAGATATCGATCAACAGCCGCGGCTGCGCAAGCCGCATGTTCAGCACGGCCATCAGCGACTGGCCGCCTGCAAGTACGCGCGCATCTTCGCCGGCGTGCGCGAGGGCATCGAGTGCATCGTGCGTCGTGCCGGCGCGCAGATAATCGAATGGCGCCGGTTTCATGACTTCCTCCTGAAGCGTCCAAGCAGCCGGCTCAGCCACGATCCGCCGGTCGTAACCGGTGCGCCCGCAGCCTGACGTCCAAGCGATTCGAACAGTTGCCGCAGCACGACCTTGGCCGCGCCTTCGAGCATCCGGCCGCCCACCGCTGCAACCTTGCCTGAGACCTGCGCCTCGTAGTCATAGGTGAGCCGCGTGCCTTTATCGATAGGCGTAAGTTCAACGAGACCATTGCCGCTCGCGCTGCCCAGCGACGAAATGCCCGCGCCGGCCAGACGCAACCGATGCGGCGGATCGAGTTCGGACAGCGATGATCTGCGCTTCGAAGCGCGCCTTGATCATGCCGACGCCCACAGTCACATCCGCGCGATACGCGTTCTCGCCCTTCGCTTCGAGTGCGTGACAACCGGGAATCACCTTGGCGAGCGCGTTGGGATCGAGCAGCACCGCAAAGATAGCTTCCGGCGATGCGGGCAGATCCACGCTGCCTTGCGCAGTCAGCGCCTTGCCGCCCGGCAAGGTTGGCTTCTTTTGTTGCGCTTCGCGGAACTCCGGCCGCGAGGGTTCCGGATCGTCGATACCGATCAGCGCCATCACCTTCGGACGGCGTCAGCGGCAGGCGAATGTCTTCCACACCGAGTGCATCGGCCACCGCGTTCGCGATGCAAGGCGGCGTGCTCATGTTGTTGCCTTCGCCCAGGCCCTTCGCACCGAGCGGCGTGAACGGCGACGGCGTCTCCATATGAACGATCACAGGATCGGGCACTTCACAGGTGGTCGGCATCAGGTAGTCGGCAAGCGTGCCCGACTGGAAACTGCCATCGGAACCGTAGCGAAACTCTTCCATCAACGCCGCGCCGAGTCCCTGCGCGAACGCGCCGCGGATCTGGCCGTCGGCGAGTGCGGGGTTCAGCAACGTGCCGGCATCGTGCGTGGTCACATAGCGGTCGATGCGCACACGCCCCGTGGCGCGATCCACTTCCACGCCGCACATATCGAATGCAAAACCGTAAGCCGCCGATGTATTCACGCGGTCCTGCTCATCGGGTGCATCCATGTTTTCAGGCGTCCAGAACACAGTCTCGCGCAGACCCGGCTCTTCGCCTTCAGGCAACAACGCAGGCGCCCAGTGCGGCGCATTGCTTGCAACGCGGCCGAACGGCAGGGCGCGATCTTCAGCGCCGTCCTTGTAAATTCGTCCGCCTTCGAAACGGATCTCGTCCGGCTTGCAAGCCAACTGCGATGAAACAATGCGCGCGAGCTTGTCGCGCACCCGCATGGCTGCGAGATGCACCGTGCCCGCGACCGCGCCGGCGAAGCGGCTCGAATAGTTGCCAGCCGCAACCGACCACGCGTCCTTGTGCGTATCGAACTCCACGTTCACCACGATCTCGTGCGGCGCGAGCCCGAGCACATCGGCCACGACTTGCGCACACACGGTCATGTGCCCCTGCCCCGCCGGCGTCGATGCAATGGTTACAACCACGCCGCCGAGCAGGTCGACGCTCACCGTTGCGCTAGCAATTGCGCCACTCTTCGGGCCGGCTTTCTTGCGCGCTTCAACGGGCATCACGGTCGTGATGTAACCCATATTCGATACCGACGGCTCGACGATCGCTGCGAAGCCGATGCCGTACAGCCGCCCTTCCTTGCGTGCGGTATCGCGACGTGCGGTCAGTTCGTCATAACCGCCTTCGGCTAGCGAGCGTTTCAGTGCTTCCTGATAGTTGCCCGAGTCGAGCAACGCGCCCGCCGCCGCGCGATACGGAAAGGCATCGGCGGGAACAAAATTGCGTCGATACACGTCCAGCACGTCGAGCTTCAACTCGATAGCAATGCGCTGCATCAGCCGTTCAAGCGCGAAATAAACCTGCGGGCCGCCAAAGCCGCGCACGAGGCCCGTAGGCGTCTTGTTGGTCAGCACCACCCGGTTGCGCACGAGAAGCTCGGGAACGGCGTACGCGCCCGTCAGACACCCGTGCATGCGGTAGAAAGTAGCGGGTTCAGGCGCACGCAGATAACCGCCGCAATCCTCGACCTGATCGTAGTTGAGCGCAGTGATCCGGCCGTCGCTTTCGACCGCCGCTTCGAGCGTGGTCAGCCGCGCCGTGGCGGAGGTCGCCGCGCTCAGATGTTCGAGCCGGTCCTCGACCCATTTCACCGGCGCGTTCGCCTTGCGCGAGGCCAGGCACATCAGCACGACATACGGAAACACCGCCTGCTTCACGCCGAAGCTGCCGCCGGAATCGCGCGGTGCTTTATGGCGAAGACGGTTCGCCGGCACGTTCAGCGCAATCGCCATCACCGCGTGCAGCGAGAACGGGCCCATGAAGTTCGATGTAACGTCGTAGCCTTCATCGCCGGAAAGATACTCGGCCACGACCACGCCGCATTCGATCGGCGCGCACGTGTTGCGCGGATAGTGCGCTTCGATCTTCACGCGATGCGGCGCGTTCTGGAATGCCGCTTCGGGCTCGCCGTATCGAAAGCTGCGGTCGCTGATCACGTTGGTCCGACGCTTCGGATGCAGGATGGGTCCGTCGTCCCTGAGCGCGCCTTTCTATCGATGTAACCGGGTCCAGCGTGCGGTACTCCACCTTGATCAGATCGAGCGCGTCTTCGGCCAGCGCTCGCGACTCGGCCATCACCACCGCGACCGGTTCGCCGACGTAACGCACGCGGTCCATCGCGAGCGCCCACTGCTCCATCGGCGATTTCACGCCGACCACGAACGGCCGCGACCATGCGCGCAGGTCGTCGCGCGTCAGCACCGCGCGCACGCCTCGGCGCTTGCCGCAGCGTCTCGTATCGATGGCGATCGAGCTCGGCATGCGCATGCGGCGAGCGCAGGACGGCCGCGTGCAGCGTGCCCGGCTTCACGCCGATGTCATCGCCATAACGGCCGCGGCCAGTCAGGATCGCCGGGTCTTCGAGGCGTTCCATCGAGCTGGCCGACATGACGTTTCGGTCGTGCGCCTCGGCGCTGTCGTCGCACTTCGTCGATGCCGCGCATTGATGCCCGAGGCTTGATCGCGCTGGTTCATTCGTCTGCTCCCGTCATCGCCGCGCGCGCTGAACTCGTCGGCGAGACCGCTCCAGCGTTGCGCAATCTCGCGATGCTCGATGCCGAACAAATCCAGAATCCGCCCGACGGTATGATCGACCACGTCCTCGATCGTCTTCGGATGCGCGTAGAACGCCGGCACCGGCGGCATCACGATCGCGCCCATTTCGGTCGCGAGCGTCATGTTGCGCAGATGCGCGAGATTGAGCGGCGTTTCGCGCGCCACCAGCACGAGCCGGCGGCGCTCCTTGAGCATGACGTCGGCGGCGCGCGTGAGCAGGTTGTCGGCGAAACCGTTCGCGACGCGCGCGAGCGTTTTCATCGAGCACGGCGCAATCACCATGCCGCTTGTGACGAACGAACCGCTGGCAACGGATGCGCCCATGTCGCGCACGTTGTGGACGACATCGGCAAGATCATCGAGATCGTTGCGCGTGATCCCAAGCTCCTGCGCCGCGGTCACAGCACCCGACGCCGAGACGATCAGATGCGTCTCGTGCGTGCCGAGCCGGCGCAGCGCGGCAAGCAGCCGCACGCCGATCACCGCGCCGCTCGCGCCGGAAATGCCGACGACAATGCGCTGTGCCTTTTGCGCGCTCATAGCTTCTCGTCCAGGTAGGCGTCGAAGCCGGCGTTGTCGGCGGCAACGAGCGAATCGAGATCGACGGCGTCGTAGCCGGGAATCCGCACGCGGGTAAATATGTGGCCTGAATAAACCACCGGCCGCGTTGCATCGAGTCCCATCTTCGCGCTGATGCCTTGCAGATACGCAGGTGCGTCGTCGGGATGACCGACCGTCGTCGACGGATCCAGCGGCGAGCCTTGCGCGCCTTCAATCAGCACGAGATCGCGATCGGCCTGGAAACGCGTTGCGATGGCCCATTCGATTTCAGCGGGATCGTGAATGTCCACATCGGTATCCACCACGACGACCTGCTTGATGTCGTAATGCGCGCCGAACGCGCACAGGATCACGTTCTTCGCCTCGCCTTCGCGCGTCTTCGACGAACTGCACCCACAAGTGATAACGGCACACGCCGCCCACCGACAGATGCACATCCGTCACGCCCGGATGACTGCGCTGAAGATGCGACAACAGCGTCGCTTCGCGTGGAATCGCGCCAAGCAGCAGGTGCTCCATTTCAGCCGGCACGATGGTGTGGTAAATCGGATTCTTGCGATGAGTGAGCGCCGTTACCTCGATCACTTCGCGCGCTTCCTGCGCGCTGTAGTACTTCGGAAATTCACCGAACGGACCTTCGGCTTCGCGCACGTTCGGCAAGATGCGGCCCTCGATCACGATCTCCGCAAACGCCGGCACGCGCACGTCGTTGGTGACGCATTTAACGACCGGCAATGGCACGCCATGCAGTGCGCCGGCAATCTCCAGCTCATCGAAATCGATTGGCGAGATAGCTTGCGACGCGAGCATGGTGAGCGGATCGACGCCGATCGCTATGGCGATATCGAGTGCGTCGCCGGCAGCTTCAGCGGCCCTTTGAAATGCGTAGAGATGGCGCGGCAGCAACAGGATTGCCATGCGGTCCCGTCCATGCACCTGGATACGGTTGATCGAAACGTTCTGCACGCCGGTGCGTGGATTGCGCGCAATCACGAGACCCGCCGTGATGTACGGACCGTTGTCGTGTTCGCTATGCGTGGGAATGGGCAGCAACGCGTGAAGGTCGATGCCGGTGGTGTGCACCACTTCCTGACAGACGGCTTCGTCACCGCGGACTTCTTTCCAGGGCAGCGGGTTGTCCGCTGCATCGCGGAATTGCTTCAACAGGTCTTTCTCGGCCACGCCCATCGCTTCCGCAATCCACGCGCGCTTCGACATGAAGCCGCTGACCACCGGCATCTCATGGCCGCCGGGCTCGAGAAACACCGCAGCCTGCTTGCCGTCGAGCCGCTTCGCTACCGCTGCTAATTCATGTTGCAGCGACACCGGCTTGCTAATAGTTGCCACACGTCCCGTGGCCGAAAGGTGCCTGAGCCAGCCGCGCAGCGAAAGCGCGTCGAATGACCGGCTGGCGGGCAATGTAAATGCAGTGTCGTTCGGCACGGCGTCACGTTGATTCATTTGCGTCTCCCTCATTTCTGAAATCGAGAGTAACGAGATCGCGATATAACATCTAATAGTGTTTTTTGATGTTTTCGATCAGTGCGCGTGATATCCGTGTTTGTCCCGATGTAAGCAAACCGTCAGTGGGATATCACTGCGTTGCGCCTTATGAGGTATGCAATGTGTGCTGGCTACCTGATAGCAAGTTGCGATTTCATTAGTCTTATTGATGACCCTCCCATTTACGCGAACTGTGCCCACGTTACCGAGCCCGCCCACATGGACCTGAAGCAGATTCAATATTTCATCGCGTTGTTCGAGGACGGTTCAGTCACGCGAGCGGCGAAGCGGTTGAACATCGTGCAGCCGGCGCTGAGCATGCAGATTGCCAAGCTGGAGGACGAACTGCATCAGCAGCTCTTCGAGCGCGGCGCGCATGGCATGGCGCCGACCGCGGCGGGGCGCCTGATGTACCGTCTGTTCCTGCCGATCATGCGCGACCTGGCCCACGCGCGCCAGCAACTCGTGCAGCGTGACGAAGTGGTGACCGGGCATGTTTCGATCGGGCTGATTGCATCGGTTACGGAGAGCGTGCTGGCGAATTCGCTATCGCGCTTTCATGCGCGCTATCCGCATGTGGAAGTGACAGTAGCCGATGGCTACAGTGCAACGTTCATCGACTGGGTATCGGGCGGTCAGCTCGACGCCGCGCTGATCAACAAACCTCGTGCGCGCTTGTCGCTCGATTCCCAGCCACTACTCGATGAAGAAATGGTGCTGGTCACCAGCGCCGTGCATGGCCCGGACTTGCCGCATGCTATCGAGCTTGCGCAGCTTCCTGATCTGGAGCTGGTGTTGCCCACGAAACGCCACGGCTTGCGCGGCGTACTCGATACCGCCGCTCAGCACGAGGACGTGCTGCTCGCGCCGCGCTTTGAGATCGACGTGCTGAGCACGCTTGTGAGACTGGTGGAGAGCACGCGGTTCGCGACCATCCTTCCGCGCATCGTAGTCGAGCGCGCGGTGCGGCTCGGCACGTTGCGCATTTACCCCATTCTCGCGCCGCGCATCGTGCGTCATATTGTGCGGATCAGCCATCCGCGACGTCCGCTAAGCGCGGCGGCGGAAGCGCTGATCGCAACCATAGCCGACGAGTTGCGGATCGTATCCAGCGAGTCGGCCATGGATGCTTGAGCTGCTTGTGTGCTTATTCACGCGCTTATTCACGCGCTTGTTCATGCACGTATTCATGCGCCTATTCGTCCCCTTCGAGCACGGAGAGAATATTGCCCGCCGGGTCCTTGAACCAGGCTATCACCGGGCCGCCCGAATCGCGGCAGATGCCCTTGGCATCCGTCTTCAGGCGCGGCATGTCGTACTGCTCGAAACGCACGCCGCGAGCGCTCAACAAATCGACAGTCTGTTCGACGTCGCTGACCGGGAAGTTCAGCATGGTGTAGGTCGCCGGCTGGTGATCGGCCTTCGGATAGATCAGCACGAAGGTTCCGCCAGCCAGATGCAGCTTGAGTAAGCCCATGGATTCCGTTGTGACATCGAGGCCAAGCGTCTCGCCGTAAAACGCTTTCGCGGCGGTGATATCCGGAACGGCAAAACCGCTGAATGCGCGGCTGTCTTTCAATGGCGTTTGCATTGCTTGCTCCTGACAGGTTGTGCGGTTGTGAAGATCATGCAATCGACGCATCTGCGTGCAGGTCCCTGATCGCTCGCACCTCCACGCCACCGAGGCGCATCACGGGGATGCCGGACGCCACGTGCAGGGCATCATTGAGGTCGCGTGCCTCGATCAGAATAAAGCCGCCGACTTGCTCCTTGGTCTCGGCGAACGGACCGTCGGTGATCGAGACCTGCCGTCCGCCCGCTTCGCCGCGGAGCCGCAACGTCACCGCTTCCTTCGTGGACTCGAGCGCGTTGGCGGCAACGAAATGGCCGCTTTCGCGCAGGCGTTCATCGTAGGCCAGGGATTCATCGCGAAGTTCGTTGAACTGCCGTTTCGATAAGTCGTCGAGTGCGCGTTCGTCCAGGTAAATGAGGCACAAGAATTTCATCGTTGTCTCCGGTTGAGGGCTTCACTAGCTTGACGATTAGGATGGCCGCGAATCGACAGCAAATGCCCATGCAAAAGTATCCAAATGTAACGATGAGGATGAAGCTTTCATGCCGGCTCGGGCACCCGTGCGACGATAGGCGGAATCCGAGCGGTGCCGCGCGTCTGTTAATCTGCGCCTTTATTCTGCCGACAAGACTTCGACCCATGCAACATGACCTGCCATTTAACGAACGAGGTATCACGTTTGCCCGCGCTGGTTTGAGCGCATCGGGCCAGTTGTTTCCGCTGCGCGACCTGCGCGGTGCGACAGTGAAGATGGTGCCGCGTCAGAAACCGTTACCGATTGCGCTGGGCGTTATCGGCCTGATCGCGGCCGTGGCGGGCGGGATATTCGGTTCGGGGCCAGCCTTGCTGCTCGGCGTGATGGTCGCTGCGGTCGGGTATTTGTCGTGGATTACGCAGGACGTGATTTATCGCATGTATGTGAGCGTGCCGGACGGTGAGCGTGAAGTGTTCACGACGAAGGACGAGGAGTTTGCGCAACGCGTCGCGGTGTTGGTCAGGGAGGCCGTTGCGGCTCAGACAGCGGCAAATGCAGACGTGCCGGCGCCGCTTTAACGATTTCTTTACGCGCGCGGCAATGATCGATGCCCGTTGTTAATACGGCGCTCGCTAAAGTAGCGTTGTTACCACCACTGCCCGTCGCGAGACGGTGCCACATCCGATGCTTCAGGCAAGCGTTGCTTCCCCGTTACGGTCCCCTTCTTCTCTTTCGGTGACTCAGCCGTCTGCGCGGGCTTCGCGCAAGCTTTACACGGTAGTCGCGTTCGATGTCACGTTACCGGGGTTGGATTCGGGCGGACCGCGGCGGGTTTTGCAGAAGGCACTTGGTGGCGAAGCGCGTATGCAGGTCGTGGCGACAGATCGCCGGAGGGATTGCGTGACGCTGCATGTGGAGGTGCCGGCGCGTTCGCTGAGTGATGTGATTGGACTGGTTGTTTCGCGGTTCGATCAGGCTACGTTGGGGAAAGCGACCACGTTCACGCTGCGAAGATAGGTCTTCGTGGGTTTTTGCCGTTCGCACTTGGGGTTTGAGGGGGCGCGGTAACGGCGGGGGTCAGGGTCGGTGCTGGGTTGGTGCTGCTTGCGTTAGCGCGGGTTATATGTGAGCTAAATTTTTTTATCACTATTAGCCAGGGTATTTTCGTTCGCACTTGGGGTTCTTGCGGGGGCGGCTACCGGCGGTGGTCAGGGTCGGTGCCGGGTTGCTGCTGCTCACGTTAGCGCGGGTTGTATTTTGGCTAAATTTTTTATCACTATTAGCCACTGTGCGTGGCGGCACTTCATTTCTTTGTCCAACGGCGACAAAGAAACGAAGCAAAGAAAACGCCTTCCAACAATCTGCTTTAAGTGTCCCCAGCGTGCAGACCACTGCTTTTGGTTCCCGCGTAGCACGGTGCTCGCTAGAGCGACGGACACTTGAAACCCTCCTTCTCGCGAATCCTGACATCCCCACGCTTCGCCACCAGTGCTCTCGGGCAAGTTCGGTAGACCCACGAACTTGTGCGGCCCCACCACTTGTACGGCCTCACCGTTACTTGCGGTTGGTGGCCTGCGTGATCCGCGTAATCAGCTGAGCTAGGGGCGCGCGTAGCGCGCGATACGTTTGGGCACGAGCACACCAGAGAAAATAGTGGAACGCCTCGCGCCAGGCGCAAACAACCGTGCCTGAAATTACTAAGCACCGCATAGCTTCAGTCAACCTCAAACAGAGGTGAGGCCGTACCGGTCTGTGGGCGCATCGATCTTGCCCGAGATCACTGGTGGCGAAGCGTGGGGATGTCAGGATTCGCGAGAAGGAGGGTTTCAAGTGTCCGTGGTTTTGCGAGCACCGTGCTACGCGGGAACCAAAAGCAGGGGTCTGCACGCTGGGGACACTTAATACAGATTGTGGGGAGGCGTTTTCTTTGCTTCGTTTCTTTGTCGCCGTTGGACAAAGAAATGAAGTGCCGCCACGCACAGTGGCTAATAGTGATAAAAAAATGAGCTCACATATAACCCGCGCTAACGTAAGCAGCAACAACCCAGCACTGACCCACGACCACCGCCAGTAGCCCGCCCCCCAAACCCCTAGTGCGAACGAAAATAACCTGGCTAATAGCGGAAAAATACAGCCCACATAGACCGGCCAAAACACCGCCCCAGCACCGACCAACCTCCCGCGCCAGCAGCCCCCCAAACCCGTCCACCGGCGCGAGCGAACTCAAACCGTTAGTGGCTCCACATGCCAAATGTGCTTCGCATACTCAGCAATCGTCCGATCCGACGAAAAAATGCCCATCCCCGCGACGTTCTCAATGGCACTACGCGTCCACGCGTCCTTATCGAGGAATTTGGCATCGACCTCCGCCTGCGCACGATCAAAACTATCAAAATCCGCGAGCACCATGTAATGGTCACCCCAATCGACCAGCGTATGAAAGATGTCATAGAACCGATGCGGCTGATCCGGCGAAAAATGCCCAAGCCGAATCTGGTCAAGCGCCAGCTTCAATTCAGGATTCTGATCGTAGATCTGACGCGGACGATACCCCGTCGCACGCAACGCATCAATCTCCTCCGTCGAGTGACCAAAGATGAACATGTTCTCCCGGCCAACCGCATCGCAGATCTCAATGTTCGCACCGTCAAGCGTGCCGATGGTCAGCGCGCCATTCAACGCAAGTTTCATATTGCCGGTCCCCGACGCTTCGGTGCCCGCCATCGAAATCTGCTGCGACAAATCCGCTGCCGGAATGATCAGCTCGGCCACGCTCACGCCATAGTTCGGAATGAAACCCACCTTCAGCCGGTCGCCCACCAACGGATCGTTGTTGACCATCTCAGCCACGTCGTTAATGAGCTTGATGATCGTCTTGGCCATCTTGTACGCCGACGCCGCCTTGCCGGCGAACATCACCACCCGCGGCGTCCACTCCTTCTCCGGCGCTTCGCGAATCCGGTTGTAACGCACGATCACATGCAGGATGTTGAGCAACTGGCGCTTGTACTCGTGAATGCGCTTGACCTGAAGATCGAAGAGCGCGTTCGGGTCGATGATCGCACCGGTCTCAAGCTTCGCCCGTGCGACGAGGCGCAGCTTGCTCGCGAACTTCGCGTCGTGAAAAGCTTTGATGAAGTCAGGGTCGTCGCGCCATTCACGCAAACGCGCCAGCTCGAACAAGTCAGTGCGCCAACGTGGTCCAAGCCGCTCATCGATAAGCGATGAGAGCTTCGGGCTCGCTTGCGAAAGCCACCGGCGCGGCGTGATGCCGTTCGTCACATTCGTAAAACGATCCGGATACATCCGCGCGAAATCGGAGAAGATATTTTGCGTCATCAACTGCGAGTGCAGCTTCGACACACCATTCACGGTGTGGCTTGCAACAATCGCCAGATGCGCCATGCGCACGCGCCGCTGGCCGTATTCATCGACGAGAGAGATGCGGCGAATCAGATCCACATCACGGCCGAATTTTTCGCCGACCTGCTTGAGAAAATCCGCGTTGATATCGAAGATGATTTCAAGGTGACGCGGCAACAACCGCGACAGCATCTCCACGTCCCACGTTTCCAGCGCCTCGGGCATGAGCGTGTGGTTGGTGTACGAGAACATCTGCTGCACCAGCTTCCACGCCTTGTCCCAGGGCACATGATGCGTATCCACAAGCAAGCGCATCAGCTCGGGAATGGCGAGCACCGGATGGGTGTCGTTCAAATGCACCGCGACCTTCTCCGCCAGCCGCCCGAAATGCGTGTGCGTGCGCTGGTATCGGCGAATCAGGTCCTGCATGGTCGCGGACACGAAGAAGTATTCCTGGCGCAAGCGCAGCTCGCGGCCGGCTTGCGTGGAGTCGTCGGGGTACAACAAACGCGAGACGTGTTCCGAGGTATTTTTCGCTTCCACCGCACGGCGGTAATCGCCCTGGTTGAACGCGGACAGATCGAATTCGTCGGTGGCGCGCGCCGACCAGAGTCGCAGCGTGTTGGTCGCGGTCGTCGCATAACCCGGGATCACCGTGTCGTACGCCATGGCGTTGACGTGTTCCGTATCGATCCAATCGGTGCGGTCGTCATAGCGCACGGTGCTGCCGCCGAACTGGATCACGTAGTTCACTTCCGGGCGGGGAAATTCCCACGGATTGCCGGCGCGCAGCCAGTAATCGGGTGTTTCGACCTGATTGCCGTCCACGATGGTCTGACGGAACATGCCGTATTCATAGCGAATTCCGTAGCCGAAGCCCGGAATGCCGACGGTCGCCATGGAGTCGAGAAAACACGCGGCGAGACGGCCGAGGCCGCCGTTGCCGAGCGCGGCATCCGGCTCCAGGTTCTCAAGCGTATTGATGTCCACGCCGAGGCCGGTGAGTGCATCGCGGACTTCGTCGTGAATGCCGAGCGCGAGCAAGGCATTGGTGAAGGTCCTGCCGATCAAAAACTCCATCGACAGATAGTAGACGCGCTTCACGTCCTGCTCGTACTGCTGGCGCGTGGTTTTCATCCAGCGTGCCACCAGCCGGTCGCGCACAGCCAGTTCTACGGCGTGCAGCCAGTCGCGAGGTTGCGCGGTCACCGCGTCTTTGCCAACGCCGTACATGAGGCGGTTGGAAATGGAGCGCCGCAGCGCGTCCACGGTGCTGTTGAGCTGTTCGAACTCCAGGTCGACGGATGTCATCGAACTCTCCAGAAATGCATCGCTGCACAACGCCCTGTATCGGCGCTGCCCAAGCGGGACGGGGCCGTGGGAACAGGCAGGTTACGCTATTTTTATTTTTTTGGTAATGCCTGTCCGGGCGCCGACCCAAGCCGTGGAGTCCGCGCGACACCTTCCGGTCGTTCGTCTTTCTGTCGTATTTTAGTCATGGCAGCCGCTCCGGCAGCGCCAAAAACAGCGGTTTTTATTAGTTCGGTTTCCTGATGGTATGGGACCAGGAAACGCTCAAAAACCGTTTTTTATGCTGCTGTGCGATGACTTTCCGAGATCCTTTCAATTAGCTTAAGGTAGTGATCAAGAGATGGTGTGGCACGCTCCGGCTGCTTCGCGAGATCGTCCCAGCGGCGCAGTGAAAGCGCGTCCTGCGCAAAAGGTTTGAGCAAGAAAGCATCCGCTTCCTCCGCGCTGAAAATACCGCCCTGCAATTTCAGGCTGCGCACGGAATCGGCAGAGAGTTTTGCAAAATAATCGGCGTCGATCGCGCATAAACAGCGTTTTGCATCGACGTGAAGGCGGATCGGTTCAAGTACGGCATCGCTGAAAAGGGGACGCAAGAACGGTAACGCGAAATATTGATGCAGGTCGTCAATGCCGCGCTCGCTAGGCGTCTCTCCTTGGAGATTCAGCAGGTGCCCCAGATCGTGCAAAAACGCCGCGCCCACGAGCGTTTCGTTCGCCCCCGCTTCCTCGGCAAGCGCCGCGCTCTGCAGGGCGTGCTGAAGTTGCGTGACGGGTTCGCCGCTGTAGGCAATGGCGCCGTAGGTATCAAAGAGGTGCCGAATGTCGGTGAGTGTGAGCGCCATATTATTCCCAGGGGAGTGAAAAGGTCTTGAGACTGGTGAAGCTTTTCATCGCTTCCTGGACGCCTTCCTTGTAACCGAGGCCCGAGTCCTTGATGCCGCCGAACGGCGTCAGCTCGATCCGGTAGCCGGGCACTTCCCACACGTTCACCGTGCCTACGCGCAGTTCGTTCACGAAGCGCGTGATCAGGTCCGCGCGGTTCGTGCAAACACCCGACGACAACCCGAACGCCGTGCCGTTGCTGATGCGGATGGCGTCGTCGATAGTGTCGAATTCAATGATTGGCGAAACCGGCCCGAAGGTTTCCTCGCGCACCAAAGTCATGCCCGGATCGACGCGGTCAAGCACGGTCGGCGAGTACAGCGCACCATTGCGGCGGTTGCCGCAGAGCAGCCGCGCGCCCTGGGACACCGCTTGATTCACGCGTACTTCGAACGATTCAGCGGCGGCCGCATCGATCACGGTGCCCATCTGGTTGGACGGATCGAAGGGGTCGCCATAGCTCCATGCGCGCGTTTTTTCGACCACGAGTTCGGTGAAACGCGCGGCGACACTCTTCTGCACCAGCATGCGCTTGACCGCGGTGCAGCGCTGGCCGGAGTTCTTGTATGAGCCTTGCACTGCGAGTGTTGCGGCGCGGTCCAGGTCGGCGTCGTCAAGCACGATCAGCGGATCGTTGCCGCCAAGTTCGAGCACCACGCGCCGATACCCCGCCTTCGCTGCAATCGCCTTGCCGATCGCGACACCGCCGGTAAATGTGACAAGTTCCGCGAGCCGATGCGTGACGAGTTCCGCCGCTATCTCGCGCGGATCGCCGGTCAGGACTTGCAGCATCGGCGCGGGCAGGCCGGCTTCGTAAAGCACGTCGGCGAAAAAATAAGCCGACAGCGGCACCTTCTCCGACGGCTTCAGAATCACGCGATTATTCGTCGCGATTGCGGGCGCGATCTTGTGCGCGACCTGATTCATCGGATGATTGAACGGTGTGATCGCGACGATCACACCGGCCAGCGGCTCGCGCTGGGAGAACACGCGGCGCGCCTTGCCGTGCGGCGTAAGATCGCAGGAGAAGCTCTGGCCGTCGTCGCGCAATGCTTCCATGGCGGAGAACTTGAGCACGTCGGCCACGCGGCCGATTTCATAGAGCGAGTCCTGCTTCGATAAACCCGATTCGAGCGATATCAGATCCGATGCTTCTTCCGTCCGCTCGCGCATCAAAGCGGCAGCACGTTCGAGAATCTGCGAACGTTCATAGCGTGTCAGCGTCGCCCGATAATTCGCCGCGTACTCGAATGCGTCGCGCACATCGTCCACGCTTGCCATCGGCACGGTGCCCACGCGTGTATTCGTGTAGGGATCGATAACGTCCATAGTGCGGGCACGCGCTACGCGCTCGCCCTTCAGACGCAGTTTTTCCACCCGCAGCGCATGCTGCTCGACCGCGAGAATGGCGCTCATGATTCAAGCACCAGATGGTTCAACGCAATGCTGAAGACATCGAAGTTGCGCAGTCGTTTTCCCTTTAGCGCGGACTCGAAGCCATCGGTTGCGCGATTGAACAGCAACGGCACTTCCTGCTCGGACACGCCGCCATGCGAGCGCAACGGCACGGTCAGGCCCGACAGGTCATGCTCCGCGCGCCGGGTGCCAAGCGCTGTGTTGCGCCCGCTCACTACGACGAGATCGCCGACGCGATCGTTCGGCAGCTCGAAGCGTTCGCACGCGGCCGCGTTGTCGAGCACGATATCCACCCCCGGCAATTGTGCAATGCGCGCCGCCAGCGCTTTTGCATCGACGGAATGCGGCAGGTAAATGGTCGCGAACGAACCGAGCGCGCCATGGTGGACCACGTAGGGATCTGTGATCGGCAGGATCACGCGCGCTGCACGATCTCCATCGCGGGCGTCGAGCGTATCGTCCAGCCAGTCCTGCAGATAAACCACGTTCGGCTCGCCGGTCACCGGATCGTGCTTCGCGTTCATGCCGTGGTCAGCCGTCAGGCCGATCACCGCGCCGAGTTCGTTCAGGCGCGCAAGGTAACCGTCCATCATCGCGTAGAACGCGTTCGCGCCGTCCGTGCCGGGCGCGCATTTGTGCTGCACGTAGTCGGTGGTCGAGAGGTACATGAGGTCGAGCTTGCGGGTCTCGGCTAGCCTTACACCGGCCGCGAACACGAACTCGGAAAGATCGGCACTGTAGACATCGGGCACCGGTTTGCCGACGAGTTCCAGCACGTTGTCGATGCCGTTTTCCGCGAGCGTGGCCGTGTCTGCTTTCTCAGCCGAGAAGCAGATGCCATCGAGTTGCCAGCCAAGCAGACGGCGCAGCTTGTCCTTCGCCGTGATCACCGCGACCTTCTCGCCACGCTGCGCGGCGGCCGCCAAAATGGTGCCGGCGCGGAGGTAAGCCGGGTCGTTCATCATGACTTCGGCGCCCTTGCCGCCGTTCGCATGTCGGTCGAAGAAATAGTTACCGCAGATGCCGTGAACCGAGGGCGGCACGCCAGTCACGATGGACAAATTATTCGGGTTGGTGAACGACGGGATCACACAGTCCGCACGGAACGACGATCCGGCCGACCCGCCATGCAGCATCGTGCCGATAAACGGCGCAACGCCCGCCGCGACCGCTGCTTCCAGATAGTCGTATTCGCAACCGTCGACGCAAACAACAACGGTCAGCGCGCGCGCCGGACCGTACGATCGGCCGTTCACTTCAATAGACGTTCCAGTGGTCGTGGACATGAGATTTCCTTGCGTTGTGAACCAGCGTGAACCAGCGCTTCAACCATCGCGCGATTCCATATTTTGATGCATAACGCCAATATTTGCCACATTTTTCGGCGCATGAAAGTATCCCGCGAAGCGGGATACCAGAGAAACAAACCAATCTGGATCAGTCCATCCGCCGCCGTGGCACTTTCGCCGCGATCAGCAGCAGCGCAGCGAGCGACACCGCCAGCAAGATCAGCGAAAGCGCCGACGCCGGCAAGTAATAACCCCGGTTCACCTGCCCGACCACAACGATAGGCACCGTCGCGAAACCCGGCGGATAGACGGTCAACGTAGCGCCCAATTCACCCAGCGACAACGCGAAGCCGAGTGCGAGGCTCGCGCGAATGGCGGGCACGAGTTGCGGCAGGACCACGCGCGAGAGGACCATCGAAGGCGGGGCGCCGAGACTCGCGGCGGCTTCGCGCAGGATCGTGAGTTCGGGACGCAACGCGGCGGCCGCGCATCGGTAACAAAAGGGCAGCACGAGCGCGAGCTGCACAAGCACCACGATTGCCGCCGACCCGGAGATATCCAGCGGTTTCTTGTGATACGCAATCAGCACGGATAATCCGAGCACGACGCTCGGCACGCCGTTGGGCATCATCGCGATGGTGTCGACCCAGGCGCCCACGCCGCGCCTGTCCCGGCCTTCCAGCGCCAGCGCAAGCCACAGGCCCAGCACGGTGCCCAGCACCGCAACGCCGAAGCCGACTTCCAGGCTGGTGGTCAAGGCGTCGAAGTCGCTTGCGCCGAGGCGTTCGAACCAGCGCATGCTGAAGCCATCGGGGAGAATCGTGCCGGACCAGTGTGATGCCACGCTCGAGAGCGCCACCACGATCACCGGCAGCACGAAGAGCCAGAAGCACAGCAGCGCGGCAAAGCTCATGAACGCCCACGCCCCGATGCGCTTGATCGAGCGCGGCTTTGCGGAGGTCGCGGGAAGCGTGAAATCAGTTGCCATTGCGGCCTCCCGTGCGCCGGTTAACGCGTCTGTACAGCGCGTACAGCGAGAGCGACATCGCCGCCATGACGACGGCGCCGGCAGCCGCCGTCGGCAGGTCGAGATCAACTGTCGCCGAGCTATAGATGGCCATTGGCAAGGTGATCAGATGCGCGCTGCCGAGCACGAGCAGGATGCCGAACTCATTAAGCGTAAGCAGAAAACACAGGATCGTCCCCGCCGCGATACCCGGCCACGCGAGCGGCAGGATGACCTTGAACGCGACCATCCAGCCATTCGCGCCGAGGCTCTTCGCGGCTTCAATCAGGCGCATGTCGAGCGTGGCGAACGACGCGAGCGTCGGCCGCACGACGAACGGCGCGTAGAACACGACCTCCGCCAAAATCACGCCGCCGATACCGAACAGAAAATCGAGCGGCGGACTTTGCAGATTGAAGAGCCGTTGCAAGCCGATGCTGACCGAACCCTGCGAGCCGTATAAAAAGATCAGCGTGAACGCCACCAGGAACGAAGGGAACGCGACGAACAATTCGAGGAAACGCGTGACGAGTTTCGCACCGGGGAACGGCTTGAAGAACAGCATGGAAGCGAGCAGCACGCCAAGCAATGAGGCGAGCGTCGCACTGGCGAACAGGATGCCGAGCGTCGTGCCGATCACGCCGCTCGTCTCAGGATTGGTGAAGAACGCCGTGTATGCGTGGAAGCTCAAACCGTGCGCGCCGGACACGCTCAGCAGCAGGAGCTGAACCAGCGGATAGATCACCAACGGCCCCAGCACCACCACCAGGATGAACCACAAATGCCACTGCGCCAGCCGCTCGCGCCGCCGCTTGGCGGCGGTGTGCGCGACGTCATCGACTACGTGTTCACTCGCTGATAAGGACGACATCGTCAACCTCGTGGCGTAGTGAAATGCGCGCGCCCTTCTCCGGCATTGGGCCGTGCGCACGCTGCATGGTGACGAGCACCGGCTGGCCGGGCAGCCCATCGAGCATGACCGACACCGACAACGCCGCGCCGTACCATTCCACCGATGCAATCGTGCCATGCAGTTGCGCCGCGCCAAGCCGCACGATCGACAAACACTCGGGACGTATGCATGCAAGTTTGTCGCGCTCGTCGTGGCGTGAATCGCCCATGGGAAACATGATCGACGGCGGCAGCAGGTTCGCCGCGCCGAGATAACGCGCGACGAACGCGTCCTTCGGGTTGTCGTAGAGTTCGCGCGGCGTGCCGAGTTGCGCGATACGGCCATCGCGCATCAGCAAGGTGCGGTCGGAGAGCACGAGCGCATCGTCCTGATCGTGCGTAACGCACACGATCGTCAGGTTCGGCAAACGTTCGTGCAGCGCCTTGAGTTCCGTACGCACGGAAGCACGCAGGTTGGCATCGAGTGCGGAGAGCGGCTCATCCAGCAGCAGTACATCCGGTTCGATCACCAGCGCCCGCGCCAATGCCACCCGCTGCTGCATGCCGCCCGACAACTGCGCGGGCATCACATGCCCGGCGTCGCCGAGTTGCACGAGCTTGAGCGCGTCGGCCACGCGTCGCGCGATCTCCCCTGCTTTCAGACGCCGCGCCCGCAAGCCGAACGCGACGTTGTCGAACACCGACAGATGCGGAAACAGCGCATAGCTTTGAAACAGCAAGCCGAGGTTGCGCTTGAACGGCGGCACGTGCGTAAGATCGCGCCCCGCCACCGTCAACGTCCCGGCAAGCCCGTCCGCCTCGATGAACCCCGCGATGAACCGCAGCAACGTCGTCTTGCCGCAACCGCTGCGGCCAAGCACGGTGAGCAATTCCCCACGCTCGATAGTCAGCGACAGATCGTCGAGCACAGTGCGCGTGCCGAAGCGCACGCTCAAGCGGTCGATTTGCACGCCGCCCTGCGCATGCTGATTCGCTTGTGCAACAGCGGCTTCGCGACCGGCGGGAGCCAGCGTCAAAGTGTTCACGGTTCGCATCCTTGAGAGCTTGGGGAAGACATCGCGGGCTCGAAGGCTAAAGAACGCAAGCTCAGGACTTCGGCTTGACGACATCGAGCTGCTTGCCCGAGTTGCCGATCACGTCGCTCTTCCAGCGCGTGGTCCATGCGGCCTTCTTTTCCATCACTTGATTCCAGTCCACCGGAATCAGCTTCACGCCTGCGATAGCTTGCTTGACGACCTCGCCGTTCTTACCCGCGAGCGGCACATCGGTACGGCCCGGAATCCCGTAGATATCCGGCACCTTCGCCTGCACTTCCTTCGACATCAGATAGTCCACCAGCTTCTTGCCTTCCGCCTGGTTCGGGCCGCCCTTGATCAGACCGATGGCGTAAGGCAGTTGAAACGTGGTCGGTGCTTCGCCGGCTTTGGCGGAGAGGAAGATCGGCTTGAGCGAGAGGCCGCCGTTGGTTGCATCGTCCAGATCCATCTGCAAGTCGCCGTTGGCGAATGCGATTTCGTTGCGCGAGAGCAGGACGTCGAGATATCCCGTGCCCTTGGTGTGGAATTTTGCGCTCTTCTCCAGATCCGCCAGGTAGGCGAAGGCTTTGTCTTCGCCCATCAACGCGCTCGTCAGGATGATCACGGCCATGCCGTCGCCAGCGGTGGCGGGGTTCGAATAAGCCACCTTGCCGCTGAAGTCGGGATGCAGCAGATCACCGAAGGTCTTCGGTGCGGTCTTCGTGATTTCGGGGTTGATCGCGAACGAGAAATAGTTGTTCACGAACGTCGCCCACGAGCCGTCCGATGCCTTCGCGATCGCCGGCACGTTCTTGTAGTTGACGCTCTGATACGGCTGCAGCAAGCCGCTTTGCGCTGCCTGCTGAATGAACGGCGGCAACGTGACGATCACGTCCCCTTTCGGCGAATCCTTCTCGACCGTTGCACGATTCACGACTTCCCCGCTACCCGCCGTAACGATATTGACCTTCACGCCTTCCTTCTTTTCGAAGGCCGGCAATACGTCCTTGTACAAGTTCTCCAGACCGTCGGCGGTGTACAGCACGACTGCATCGGCAGCGTGTGCCGGCATTGTCACAACGCTTGCGAAGGCAGCCACGGCCAGCGCCGGCAACACGCGCTGCGCGACGAATCGGGATGCGGGAAAGCGATTTTTTGTCATGTTGCAAGTTCTCCGGGAAGACGGATATGACCAGGTGGCGTGAGGGTGGACGCGCGATTTTTCGAAGCATCGCGCTCGTCCGGTAAGTCGGGTGGTTCATTGGCGCGGCGTCTGAAAACCGGTCCGCCAAAGAGACCGATCGAAGCATCTCAGAACTTCATGACAGCGCCATGACGATGCCACATTTTTCCAATAAAGAACACATTTCGCCAAAATTCCGCTTAGACTATTTCATGCCTGCCGAGCGTTCCATGCACCGCAGCGGCACTAGAAAACACGAACGGAGGAAACCGTGATCAAGGGAAGTGACCCGATTTTGCTGACACCCGGTCCGCTGACGACCTCGCCCGCCACCCGCCAGGCGATGTTGCGCGACTGGGGATCGTGGGATGCGGCTTTCAATCGGATGACAAGTGAGATCTGTCGCGACTTGCTTGCGATCGTGTCCGGCCAAAAAGATTTTGTGTGCGTCCCGATGCAAGGCAGCGGCACGTTTTCAGTTGAAGCCGCGCTCGGTTCGCTCGTACCGCGCGATGCCGTGGTGCTCGTGCCGAACAACGGCGCCTATTGCACGCGCTTGCTGAAGATTCTGGAGCGGCTTGGCGTGGCCTCGGTCGAGCTGAAGTTTCGCGATGACGAACCGGCAAGCGTCGCGCGTATTGAAGAGATGTTTCGCCGCGATCCGCGCATCACGCATGTCGCGCAAGTGCATCTGGAGACGAGCGCGGGCTTGCTGAATCCACTCGACGACATCGCGGCGCTGTGCGCGAAGCACGGCAAGAGCCTGATCGTCGATGCGATGAGTTCGTTCGGCGCGTTGCCGATTGATGTGTCGAAGGGCGGTATCGATGCCGTGATTTCCGCCAGCGGCAAGTGCCTTGAAGGCGTACCGGGGATGGGCTTCGTGATTGTGCGGCGCACGTTGCTGGAAGCGTCGGCGGGCATCTCGCGTTCCCTCGCGCTCGATCTGTACGATCAATACGCCTACATGATGAAGACCACGCAATGGCGCTTCACGCCGCCTACGCATGTGGTCGCCGCATTGCGCGCCGCGCTCGATCAGTTCATCGCGGAAGGGGGTCAGCCGGCGCGTGGCGCACGTTATCGCGGCAATTGCGCCGCGTTGATCGAAGGCATGGCAGCGCTTGGCTTTCAGCCGTTTCTTGGCGCCGAGGTGCAGGCGCCGGTGATCGTCACCTTCCATGCGCCGCGCGATCCGGCCTACGATTTCAAGCGCTTTTATGAAGCCGTCCGCGATGCGGGGTATGTGCTCTATCCGGGCAAGCTGACGGAAGTGGAGACGTTTCGCGTGGGCTGCATCGGCGCGATCGATGCCAACGAAATGCATAACGCCGTCGCGGCAATCGGGCGGGCGCTGAGCACGCTGCAGGTGCGTCTGGCAGCGTGACCAGGAGCTATCTTCAGGCGATCACCAGCTCCGGCCCACGCGCGGCGATAGCGCGGCGCAACGCCTTGTCGGGTGCGAGTTCAGTAATCAGATACCGCGCCTTTTCGAAGTCGCGAATGCGCACCGGCGTGACATGGCCGAACTTCGAATGATCCGCGACGATAGCCGCCGCGCTCGCCGCCACGATCATGCGGCTGCGCACTTCCGCGGCGAGACGCGAGTAGTCGGTGAGGAACGCGTCCGGCGTGATGGCCCCTGCGCCGACGAACGCGAAGTCCACGTGATATTGCGAAAGCTGCTGCACGGTATCGAGGCCGAACACGGCGTCTTCATTGTCGGAGAGCTCGCCGCCGAACAGCGTGACCTTGTTGTCGTTGCGGCGGCCGAGCAGCAGTGCGATGCGCCAGTCGTTGGTATAGACCGTCAGCCGGTGCCGGTCGCCCAGCGCGCGCGCAACCGCTTGCGTCGTGCTGCCCGAGTCGATGATCACCGACGCACCGTCGGGCACGAGTTGCGCGGCCCGCTCCCCGATTGCGCGCTTGGCCGCGGCATTCACCGCTTCGCGCACATCGAGATCGGGCTCACGCCGGTCGTTGGACAGTGCGCCGCCGTGCGTGGTCGCGATCAGTCCGCGTTCGGCGAGCGCGTTGAGATCGCGCCGGATTGTTTCGCGCGACACGTCGAGCGCGCGCACGAGCTCCGCGACGGACAGTGCGCCGTTCTTCGACAACTCCGACAAGATGTATTGGTGACGTTGTTCGGCGAGCATCGAGTGAGACCGGGCATGCCGGCGATGAATGAACAGCGATTGAATAAACGCTCGATCGACCCGTTCTGGCGGGCCGGCCGAATCGATTGAATGACATGAAGCCGCGCGTATTGTAGTACGCGAAAGGCCGTTACACGGATGACCATGACCACGACCCGTTCTCCCCTTCATACCGATGTCGCGATTATCGGTGCCGGCATTCTCGGGCTGTCGCATGCCTATGCGTTCGCGAAACGCGGCTTGCGCGTGACCGTCTTCGAGCGCAGCGGCACGCCGCTTGGCGCGTCGATACGCAACTTCGGCATGGTGCTTGTCACTGGCCAGCCGCCCGGCGCGATGCATGCGCTTGCGCGGGCATCGCGGGAAATATGGCTCGACTGGGCAACCGGCGCGGGATTGCATGTACGGCGCGCAGGCTCGCTGATGTTTGCCCGCAGCGCGGCCGAGGCGCGCGTGATCGAGTCGTTCGCGGCCACTCGTGCGCAGGAATCGGGCTATGACGTAGCGCTGCTTTCGCGCGGCGCGCTCGACGATCTCTACGATGGCCGCTTCCGCAAGCATTGCGCCGCGCTGCATGGACGCGCCGATTTGCAGGTGTACTCGCGTGAGGCGGTGCCGGCGCTTATCGACTATTTGCGGCGTGTGCATAGCGTGGAATTTCGCTTCGGGACGTTGGTGCGAGGGGTGGATAACGGGCTGGTGGATACGACTGCCGGCGAGTGGCGCGCGGAGCATGTGGTGGTTTGCGCGGGACATGATTATCAGTCGCTGCTTGCGCCGCAACTCGCGGTATTGCAGCCGCGTGTGTGCCGGTTGCAGATGTTGCGCGTGCGGCCGGCCACGCCTTTTGCGCTTGATCACGCGGTGCTGACGGGTTTGAGTTGCCTGCATTACGGTGCGTTTTCGGATCTGCCTGAAGCCGCTGCGTTACATGCGGAGGTGGCTGCGCGCGAGCCTGCATTGCTTGAGCATGGGATTCATTTGCTGGCAAGTCCGACGCCGGGGGGTGATCTGATTATTGGCGATTCGCATGACTATGGCGATGATCCATCGCCGTTCAATGCGGCTGCTATCGATGAGATTTTGCTTGGGCTTGCACGGGGTGCGCTTGGCAGCGAGTTGGGGGTTGTTGAGCGTTGGCAAGGTGTGTATGGGGCGCGGGCTGGCGCCGCGCGGGCGCCGTTTTCTGTGCTGCGGGCGGCGGCCGGGGTGACTGGCGTGTTTATGCATAGCGGGGTGGGGATGAGTGTGGGGCCTGCGCTGGGCGAGGGAGTGGTGGGGTATTTGCTCGATGGGGCCGCGATTCCGGGGGAGTGAGCCAGGGTATTTTCGTTCGCACTCGGTCGGGGTTTTGGGCGCGGGGCTGGTCGGTGGTCGGGGTCGGTGCTGGGTTGCTGCTTACGTTAGCTCGGGTTTAATGTTGGCTATATTTTTTATCACTATTAGCCAGGGTATTTTCGTTCGCACTTGGGACTGTTTGCGGCCGGCTACTGGCAGTGGTCGAGGGTCGATGCCGGGTTGCTGCTGCTTGCGTTAGCGCCGGTTGTATGTGAGCTATATTTTTTATCACTATTAGCCACTGTCCGTGGCGGGACTTCATTTCTTTGTCCAACGGCGACAAAGAAACGAAGCAAAGAAAACGCCTTCCCACAATCTGTTTTAAGTGTCCCCAGCGTGCAGACCACTGCTTTTGGTTCCCGCGTAGAACGGTGCTCGCTAGAACCACGCTGCGTTGAAACCCTCCTTCTCGCGAATCCCTACATCCCCACGCTTCGCCACCAGTGCTCTCGGGCAAGATCGGTACGCCTACGAACTTGTACGGCCCCACCCCTATTTGCGGTTGGTGGCCTGCGTGATCCGCGTAATCATTTGAGCTAGGGGCGCGCGTAGCGCGCAATACGTTTGGGCATGAGCACACCCGAAAAATCGTGGAACGCCTCGCGCCCGAGCGCAAACAACCGTGCCTGAAATTACTACGCACCACATAGCTTCAGTCAACCTCAAACAGGGGTGAGGCCATACCGGTCTGTGGGCGTAGCGATCTTGCCCGAGACCACTGGTGGCGAAGCGTGGGGATGTAGGAATTCGCGAGAAGGAGGGTTTCAAGTGTCCGTGGTTTTGCGAGCACCGTTCTACGCGGGAACCAAAAGCAGTGGTCTGCACGCTGGGGACACTTAATACAGGTTGTGGGGAGGCGTTTTCTTTGCTTCGTTTCTTTGTCGCCGTTGGACAAAGAAATGAAGTCCCGCCACGGACAGTGGCTAATAGTGATAAAAAATTTAGCCAACATTCAACCCGCGCTAACGTCAGCAGCAGCAACCCGGCACTGACCCTCGACCACCGCCGGTAGCCCGCCCCCAAGGAATCTCGAGTGCGAACGAAAACCCAAGGCCTAATTCCCCCCACAACTCGGACTCGATAAATTCGGAAACTGACTCGCCCAGTCCCCCGCCATCGCAGCCTGCGCAGAAACCAACGGCATATCGCCCGTACACACGCAACGCTTCAGAAACACCGCCAGCCGCTCCTTGCGGCGCTGCCCCGAACGTCCATCCCAACGCCGGATATCCAGGTTAGCCGCAGCCGTCGGCGAGCCGCCAAGCAAAATCGGCATCCGATGATCAAGCGCATATTGCGAGGCGTTCACCGGGTCCACACGCCGCTGCTTCAGCAATTGCTCCTTCTGACGCAGCAAGGTCTCAAACGGCGGCAAGACCTCATCGGCGTAACCCGGACGGCAAATCGTATCCACGATGGTCGACTGCGTCACGCTCGGGTCGAGCAGATCGGCCTTTTGAGCGTGAGCCGGCACGCCCCCGGCCGCCAGCGCAAGCAGGAACCCCACGAGGGCAACGCGCGAACAACCACGGCGCCAGTGATGCGGAAAAGGCCTTCTATTCATTCGGCGAGCGCGCCGCGCCAAAAACAGCACGGCAAAGTGGCGGTGCGAGAGAAGGGCCTAATTAAAACACATGCGAGTTCGGAGAACGGGATCGGACGTTAAATGCGAGTTCGGGGATCGGCATCGGACGTTAATCGTGTGCCCACGGGACCATTTCGAACCGACGCCACATCCGTCGCCCGAAACATCAAGCGGCGTTGCGCGCCGAGGCCAGACATTGCTCCAGCGCCATATCCAGTGCTATCGCTTCGTCATGAAAACGCCGATAAGCGGTGTGAATCGCGGCAACATCGTAGCCGAGTTGCGCCGGCATGCCGGACACTCGTTGCAGCGCGAGGCAGGCATCGGAGAAAGGGGTCGCGCCAATCACCAGCGCCGCGCCCTTCATACGGTGCGCCAGTTCGAACAGCCGGCGAAAGTCGCCAGATGCAAGCGCGCAGCCCGCTTCATCCAGATCATGCAAGTTGGCCGACTTCAACGCTTCAGCCAGTGCGGTGGCCTGTTCGCCAAAGCCCTTGAGTTGTTCTGCATCGAAAAGCGGGGCGGTCTCCATGACGCTGTTCGACTTTGCTATTTCAGTACCGTAAGTAACGATAGCCGCCGTGGAAGCGAAGCCGCTCGCATCGCTCTTCGTTGGCTCGAGCTGCAACCGCGAGGTATCGCGCGTGGACACTACAGCTTGCCTACACAAGGTATTCGATGGAAAAGTGCGCACCGGACCATAGGCACGGGCGCGTACGATGCGCCTCGATAAACGGATCGGCGCGTCCGATACAGGGAAGAACCGGGCGTACGCCGCCGAGGATGATGCGTGGTCTACCTCAGCGGCTATCGATGCAGGCGCGGTCCTATCGGTCGTATCGGTCGCATCGGTCGCATCGGTCGCATCGGTCCTATCGATCCTATCGCTCCTATCGGTCCTATCGGTCCTATCGGTCCTATCGGTCTTATCGGTCTTATCGGTCTTATCGGTCTTATCGCTCCTATCGCTCCTATCGGTCGTATCGGTCGTATCGGTCTTATCGGTCCTATCGGTCCTATCGGTCTTATCGGTCTTATCGGTCTCATCGGTCTCATCGGTCTTATCGGTCTCATCGGTCTTATCGGTCCTATCGGTCAGTGAACCCGCCCCAGCCGCCACGCTCACTCTCTCGCGCGCTGCAAGCACCAACGCCTGCCGCAGTGCGTCGAGTCCAAGCGGCTTGACCAGGCACTGCGTCATGCCCGCCGCGATAGCCTCCGTGACGGCCTCCCGCTGCGCATTTGCCGTCACGCCTACGATGGGCGTCGGCTTCACATCGACCGTCGACTCGCGCGCACGGATCGCGCGGGCGAGATCTTCGCCGCTCATCACGGGCATCGAACAGTCGGTGAGGATCAAGTCGATACGGCGTGCCCGCTACCCTCTGTTCGTCCCAGCTAGCGAATGCCGCCTCGCCGTCGTTAACAATTTCCATCGCGCAGCCAAGCGTAGTCAACTGGCTTGAAAGCAGCATGCGATTCGCCGGATGATCATCGACGACCAGTACGCGCAAGCCCGCCAATACAGGCATCGCAACGTCTCCAACAAAAGCGCCCGCAGTGACTTCCTGCGGCGCTTCGGCCACGGGCAAACACACCCGCACAGTGAAGCGGCTACCCCGCCCCGGCATGCTGGACAACTCGATCGTGCCGCCCATCATGGTCATCAGCTTGCGGCAGATGCTCAAGCCAAGACCCGTGCCGCCGAAGCGACCCGGCCGCGCCTGACGCGCCTGAACAAACGGCGCGAACAGCAAGGCTTGTTGATCCGCTGCAATGCCGATGCCCGTATCGGTCACCGCCAGCAGCAGCTCGCGATGCAAGGAAGCGCCGGTACTAACGCGACCGCCTGACTCGACACGCTCCTGAACCCGCGCCTCCCCGATCGAATACTCCAGCATCACCTCGCCGGCATCGGTGAACTTGATTGCGTTCGACAACAAATTGCCAAGCACCTGCCGCAGCCGCAGCGCGTCAGCCGATACCCATGCGCGCTCGCGCGCGCCGAGCATCCGCGCAGAAAGCGCAACGCCCTTGCCTCGCGCGGCCGGCTCATAGATCGCTACCACCCCTTGCACCCACGCGCCAAGTTCGAACGGCGCCGGCGCCAGCTCGAGCCGCCGCGCTTCGATCTTTGCCATGTCGAGAATGTCGTCGATCATGCCAAGCAGATCGCGTGCTGCCTCATGAGCGGTGCCGAGCGAGCGTACCGTCGATGCCCGGTCGCCGGGCCTGCGCAGTTCGAGTTCGAGAAGCCCGAGCACGGCGTTCATCGGCGTGCGTATCTCATGGCTCATGGCGGCGAGAAATGCGGACTTCGCGCGGTTCGCGGTTTCGGCTTCTTCCTTCGCTGCACGCATGGCGTGTTCGGCCGCTCGCCGGCGCGCGACCTGCGTTTTCAGCGACACAGCCCCAGCCGATGAGCAACGCAAGCACGGCCACGGCCAGCAGCGCGCCAAAGATGACTTGCGGACGCCGACGCTCCCACTGGCTTTCGGGATGCTCGATCAGCAACCATCGGCGGCGGATGGTATCGAGTTCAGTCGGCTGCATGTGCTCGATCGCGTTGTTCACGATAGCCAGCAGCATCGGCTGATCTCGCGCGATAAGAAAACCATGCGGCACGGGTTGATCCGAGAACGCGCCCGTGATGACCAGCTTGTTGCGGTACGGATTGCCGACCGCGTAGTTGGCAAAGGTCATGTCGATGATGGTGGCATCCGCATCGCCGTTCACCACGGCGTCGAACTGGCCATTGATCGGCGATGTCTCCACGATGTGCGCGGACGGAATGCGCTCGCGCAGCATGCTCATGAGCGCGTGATTGCGCCACAGCGCGACGCGTTTGCCTGCGAGCGCGCTCGCATCGCGAAGCGGCTCGGCGCCCGCTCGCGTCAGGATCACGAGCACGCCTTCGCCGTATGGTTTGCTTTGCGCGAACTGCGGCGGGATCTGCCCCGCGCTCAGGCCGTAAGCGATCAACGCTGCGCGGCCGTCGATGAGGTCACTGGTGACGCGTTCCGTCGAATTGCGCAGGCGGCCTTCGAAACGAAGACCCGTCAAGCTGCCGATGGCAGCAAGCATATCGATCGCCAAGCCGGCAGGCTTACCGCTTGAATCGCGGAACGTCATGGGCGCGGCGTCCGCGTACATGGAGTAGTCGATCACCGGATGGGCCGCAACCCACGCACGCTCTGCGTCGCTCAGCGTGAGCGGCCGCGTGAACGTCACCGCAGCGGCGGCCGCCCATCGAGCCCGCGCTTCCAGCAGGAAGCGCGGAGGCAACGCAGCGAGTGCCGCATCCACCCGTTGCCGCAGGGCGTCGCCGGCGGCGTCCGCAGCGAAGGCGAAGCTGTAGCCGGCTTCATCGAATGGAGCGAAGCCCGAGATGGTGAGGCTGACCAGGTCCAGATGATCGACCGTGTAACCCGCCGTCGCCAGATCGCCCACAAACGCGTCCGCCTCTCCCATCGACACCGCCAGCAATGCGCTCAACGTATCGCGATAGCCCGCCGGGCGCAGTTCAGGATAGGCATCGCGCAGCCGCTGCGCCGACGTTTGCTCCTCGACATAAGCGATGCGTCCCGTGCGCTGACCCATGACGCGACGCTCTATAAAGACTTGCTTGGTAGCCACATACGGGCGGCTATAGCGCAGCGCGTCTCCTGCATCGTTGCCGGTCGCGCTGGTGGCCGCATCGATCCGATGGTGACGCAGCGCGTCGATCATGGCGGCACGATCGGCGAAGGTCTGCCATGCGAGCGGCCGTTGCAACGCGCTGGCGACACGTTGCGCAAAATCGACGGAGACGCCGCGAACGGCGTCGCCCGATTCGTTCGGAGCCCTCATTTCCATTGGCGGCAACGCGCCCGGCACCGCGCCGACAATAAACGGCTTCGGCGTGCCGGCGTTGACTGAAACGCAAAGCACGAACAGACAACAAATTGATACCGTCTGGCGCAGCACTCCGGCGGTTTGTTTCGCGACGAACGTCCTTATGAGCGCCCTTAGTGAAGTCATGAGTGATTCCCTAGGGACGACGCGAAACACGCCTGTTTTATGAGGATCGCCAGTGTCGCAAATCCCGGCCGCGAGGCCAATCGAGTAACGTGAAACGGTCGATCACTTCAAATGACACAGTGAGCAGACACGCAATCAGATTCGCCCCATTCCAGTGCATTGATTGCGCTATTGATTATTGCGGGTCTCACAACAATATTTAGCGGAATTTACGGTTAATCGCCTGCGCATTGCTTGCCTACACTACTTTGTGGAGTGCGTTCGGCATGACCCCGTTGGAGTTGACCCGGTTTCGTGGACACCTATTCTTTAGAACAGGAGGTGTCCACCATGCAGAAACATCACAAGCCGTACCCGGCGGAATTCCGGGCGCAAATGGTAGAGCTGGTACGCGCGGGGCGTACGCCCGAGGAGCTCGCGGAGGAATTCGAGCCCACCGTAGCGTCGATCTACAACTGGCTGGCTCAAGCCGAGCGCGACGCCGGCAAGCGTCACGATGGTCTGACTACAACGGAGCGTGAGGAACTGACCCGGCTACGGCGCAAGGTTCGCCAGCTCGAAGTTGAGCGGGAAATCTTGTCAAAAGCCGCGGCCTGGTTCGCCCGGGAGACCGGAACTTTGCCCGAGAAGGGTTCGAGTTCATGAAAGCGAATCAGGCCACCTGGCCCATTGCCACCATGGCGCGGCTGCTGAAGGTCTCCACCAGCGGCTTTTACTCCTGGCTCAAGCGCAGACCGTCTGCGCATGCGCTTGGCGATGCGGATCTGCTTGGGCGCATTCGCGCGATCCATGCGCGCGCGCGGGAAACCTATGGGATGCCGCGCATCTATGCCGAATTGGTCGAACAAGGCATTCACATCTCGCGCAAGCGGATAAGGCGCCTGATGAACGTAGCGGGCTTGTGCGGCGTGAGCCGGCGGCGCTGGAAGACCACCACAAAGCGTAAGCCTGATGCTCGCCCGGCCCCGGATCTGGTGCAGCGGCACTTCCGCGCCGATGCACCGAATCACCTCTGGGTGGCCGATGCGACCTATGTGCCGACCGTGGTTGGGTTCCTGTACCTCGCGGTGGTGCTGGACGTGTTCAGCCGGCGCGTGGTGGGCTGGGCGACGGGTTGCCGCCTGCGCACCGGGTTGATGCTTCAGGCGCTGAACATGGCGATAAAGGAACGGCGTCCCCACGGAGTGATTCACCACTCCGATCAAGGGTGCCAATACACCTCGATCAGCTTCGGCAAGCGCTGTCGTGAAATGGGGGTGCGCCCCTCGATGGGCACGGTGGGCGACTGTTTCGACAACGCCATGTGCGAAAGCTTCTTCGCCACGCTCGAGTGCGAACTGTTCGCGCGCGTGCGCTTCGAGACGCACAAGCAAGCCCACACCGAGATCTTCTCGTTCATCGAAGGTTGGTACAACGTGCATCGCCGTCACAGCGGCATCGGCTATCGTTCGCCGATCAACTTCGAGCGGGCTTATGCAGAAAAAAACCGAAGGTCGTCTGCAAGCGAGTTGCCCACCGCCGGCCAGCGTCATGGTCGTAATAGGCGACCCGCCGGCCGGCCGTGGACAACTCGCAGCACCTCGTCAAATGGAGGAAAATCACCTATGCAAAACTCAACTGCTTAACTGTCCACCGAAGCGGGTCACCCCCACGTCCGGTCCTGGAACACACTCCGTACGAGAAAGAAAAATCCCGAGGAGGTTCCATCATGTTCAAGACATTTGTCCCCGCAATCGTCCTGACGTCAGCGTTATGTATTCCTGCACTAACGTATGCCCAGCAAACCAGCGACAGCCTCACGCGCGCCGCGGTGAAAGCAGATCTGGTTCAGATGGAACAAGCCGGCTATAACCCGGAAGGAGACCGCACTAGCTATCCCGCGCAAACCCAAGCCGCTGAACAGCGGGTAGAAATGAATCGCGGCGACATGGCCACTTCTTACGGGACGTCTTACGGATCTCCGACAAACGGCTCATCGGCGACCGGAACAAGGGTTCCCATGGCCCAACCCGACGGTGGACGTTCGATTTACTTTGGCCAGTAGCAGGCAAGCACGGCGATAGTAAAAAATCTCGAATTGCGCCGGCGTTCAGCCAAGCCATCTCCAAGCCATTTTCAAGCCATTCCCAAGCCATCTCCAAGCCATTTCAATAGCCGGCCGCTAACCATGCGTTAGCGGCCATTTTTTATTCTGTTTCGCCAACAGCATCGTCATCGTCCCTGGGGTATCTGACAAGAAATAAATTCACAGCTACCATTCAGCAAATTTCAGTTTCATCCATGCAATGCCCCCACCTGTCGTCAGCAGCGCGTGGGGTTTCCGTCGACGATGTCGTGTAGGTCTGCGGCCGTCAGATCGATCCGCAGCCTTACATGCTTATTTCGTTTGTCTTTTCACTCACCCAAGCAAGAGGACACAAAAATGAAGACGAAACTTGTTGCAGTGCTGCTCGGCGCCTCGCTCGCTCAATTTGCCCTGACGTCGCAAGCGCAGGTTGCGGGCACACAACCATTGGGCGTCAGCGTGGAGGAATCCACGGCAATCCTCAATGGCTGGAGCGTGAAGAAATCCATCTTGAACAAACCGGTCGTCAATGAGGACGGCGCGCGTGTGGGCGTGATTCACGACATTATCGTGGCGCCGGACAAGTCGGTGTCGTTTGCGATCATTGCGGCCAACCAGTTCGCGGGCGTCTCGCATCACGACGTGGCAATCCCGATTGAACAACTGGATATTGTCGGTGGCAAGATCGTGCTGGCAGGCGCAACGAAGGCGGCAATCAAGGCGCTGCCGGAGTTCGAATACGCGAAGATGGCTGCCACGCCAAAGCCGCGTGCAGAATTCAACCATCACTAAGCAGAACGCTTAATGAGTGAGGTTTTGCGGCGGCAGGATGCTCCGTGCCGTCGCGCGCTTTCTTAGCCGGGCAGTTTCGCCGCCAGCACATCCACCTTTTTTATTTCCGGCGGTGTTGCGAACAAGTCGCCCGCCTTCGCCATCAACGCCTCCGCTACCTTGCCGACGAGATGCGCATCGCGGCCGGCTTCATCGGGGAAAGCATCGAAGATTCCGAACGCGGTCGGACCTAGCTGCAGTGCGAACCAGGCGGTCGTGGCCGGCTCCTGTTCAACCAGATCAAGCCCGCTCAACAGAAATTGCTCGACCTCCTTTTCCTTGCCCGGTTTCGCTTCCAAACGAACCCATAGTGCTGTCTTGACCATATCAGTCTCCTGCAACCACGCATCCGGCGGGATGCGTGTTCATTAGTCATAGAAAAGCTTCAGGAAAAAACCCGCGAGCGATGAAGAAGCCCCCGCGAGTCTCTTCTATCAGCCACCGCAAGCGCCCCTCAAGCCGGCACGCTTTCCGCCTTTTCGGCCCGCGCCCATACGCGATGCATCGACAACGCCGCAATGAACGCCTTCATCACCTTCCTCGCGTCACTGCCTACGCTGACGCCGTCGTCGCCCGTCGGCAAGTGCGCCGCCGCAAGCACGTCTTCGCCGTCGCCCACTGCGCCGATCGCCTTCAGATGCTTGAACGCTTCGAGCACGAAGTGACGGGCATCGCCGGATTCCGACAACAGCTTCGCGCTCGCCGCGCCGCCGGCCACCACCACGCCGTCAAACATGATCGACGGCATGGCGAGGATGGTGGCATCGACTTCCACGCCATCGCCCAGCACGCCGAGTTGCGGCGCGATGACCTTGGCGTGCGCGCCTTCAGCCGTTAACGCGTCCTTGATTGCCTTGATGCTCGCAATGTCGGCGCCCTTGGCCGCGAGGATCGCAACCTTGCGCGTTTTAGCGGACGGCTTCGCCTTGGACACAATACTTAAAGCCGGCGATTGAGCCACCGACGACTTGCCCAACTGCTCCGGGCTTGCGCTGGCTTTCGGCGCTGAAAGACCGATATTCTCGGCAACACGCGCGCACAGTTCGCTATCGATGTTCGCCAGAATCCCAAGCTGCCGTTCGCGGATGAACTTGCGTTCGACCTTGCTCAGCTCGAACGAATACGCGCCCACGATGTGATCCTTTTCCGGCTTCGTCATGCTCTTCCAGAACAGCGTGGCTTGCGAATAATGATCAGCAAACGACTCGCTGCGCTGCCGGATCTTTACGGCATCCACGCGCTCAGGATAGGTCTCGAACCCGCCGCCAATCGCTGCCGGCGGCGTTTCCTTCGGCCAGCCGCTGTCGATGGAATTCGGTTCGTACGACGCCTGCCCGCGATTCACCGTCATGCGATGTTTCGCGTCGCGCTGGTTGTTATGCATCGGGGCGATGGTGCGGTTGATCGGAATTTCGTGAAAATTCGGACCACCGAGACGGCTGATCTGCGTATCCGTGTACGAGAACAAGCGGCCTTGGAGCAGCGGATCATTCGAGAAATCGATACCCGGCACGATGTGCCCCGGGCAGAACGCAACCTGTTCCGTCTCTGCGAAAAAATTATCAGGATTCCGATTCAACGTCATCTTGCCGAGCATGGTGATCGGCACGATTTCCTCGGGGATAAGCTTGGTAGGATCGAGAATGTCGAAGTCGAACGAATGCTCGTCGTCCTCTTCCACAATTTGTACGCCCAGTTCCCATTCCGGGTAGTCGCCCATGTCGATCGCGTCCCACAAATCGCGCCGATGAAAATCCGAATCCTTGCCGGCCAGCTTCTGCGCTTCGTCCCACAAGAGCGAAGCCGAACCGATAGTCGGCCGCCAGTGGAATTTTACAAAGCGGCCCTTGCCCTCTGCATTCACCAGACGAAACGTGTGGATACCGAAGCCTTCCATGGTGCGAAGACTCCGCGGAATGGCCCGGTCGGACATGGTCCAAAGCACCATATGCGCAGACTCCGGCACGAGTGAGACGAAGTCCCAGAACGTATCGTGAGCGGATCCGCCTTGCGGCATTTCGTTGTGCGGTTCCGGCTTCACCGCGTGCACAAAGTCGGGAAACTTCACGGCGTCCTGGATAAAGAACACCGGCATATTGTTGCCGACCAGGTCGAAGTTGCCTTCATCCGTGTAGAACTTGACGGCGAATCCGCGCACGTCGCGCACGGTGTCGGCCGAGCCGCGTGAACCCTGCACTGTCGAAAATCGCACGTACACCGGCGTTTCCTTGTTCGGGTCTAGCAGGAACGCGGCCTTGGTCAGGTCGGTATGCGCCATGTAAGGCTTGAAGACGCCATGCGCCGCCGAACCGCGTGCATGCACGATGCGCTCGGGGATCCGTTCGTGATCGAAGTGCGTGATCTTTTCACGCATGATGAAATCTTCGAGCAGCGACGGACCGCGAGGACCGGCTTTAAGCGTGTTCTGGTTATCGGAGACCTTGACGCCTTGATTGGTCGTCAACGCCTGATTCGTCGCGTCCGAGCGGAATGACTCAAGACTGTCGAGCTTCGGGTTCGTGTTGTTTTGTGAGGGTGTTCGCGCTACCGCGCTTTCATTACTAGAACTACTAGACGGCGCAGGCGCGCCCGCATTCTTTTTCGGGGTCGGCATCGGGGAAACTCCAGTGTGCAGTTGGATGTCGCATTCGAATGACGCATTCGTTCGACATGCCCAATTTCGTCCGCAACTTGCGTTCCCGCCGATGCCTCGTCGATGCCACGATCCCTACCTGTCCCCCCCAGCTACTTCGCCTTGAGTTGTTGCAGTGCGCGAATCCGTCCCATGGCTTGGTGATTGGTCGTCGCGGCCTGATACATCTGCGCGAGATCCGCTTTCAATTGCGTGCGCGAGCCGCCGTCGAGATAAATCATGTGGCCCGAGGGATAGAACTTCGCCGCAAGATTCTCGCGCACGGTTTTATCGATGAGCGGCATCTGCTGCAAGTCCAGCACGGTCTGATAGAACGGCGTGACGAAGTCGTAGAAACCATTCGCCGACAACACCTTCAAGTCGATGTTGAGCGCCATCACCGCCGCCAGGTCGCCGGCCGTGTAGAGAATGATGTCGCCCTTCGAGTCCATGCCTTTCTCTGCGCCGGTCGGGTCCTTGTGATGAAAGTCCCAGTTGAGGAACGCCTGGTCGTTGAGATCCGTGAACGACGAGGTGGACGTGAACTTCAATTGCTCGTTCAGGTACTCGTTCCACATCGCGGTGTAGACGCCGGTCACGGCCGTCATGGTCGGATCGTTGCCCCCGGAATTCGGATCGATCTTGCCCGCGATACCCGTTGAAATAGCAGTCACGCGGCCATCGTAGGAACCCAGCGATACGCCTTTGGACTTCAACAGCGTGGTGAGAAAGAGCGAGTTGCCGCGGCTGTCGTAAGAAGCGATGTCGAGGCTCCACGCAATCAGCGTGGCTTTGTCGATGCCCGTGTATTCGGAGAGCTTCTCCACGGTGTCGTCGTCGGTCTGCGGGAATTTACGCAATGCGGCGAGGTAATCCGTGCGCGCGAACTGCGCCACTTCCTCGGCGAACGTCAAAAGATCCGTCGGGCGCGGATGCACACCGAGCTTGCGATGAAACCACGCATCGGCGGCGGCGGTCGGCAATGCGCCTACCGGGTTGCCCGATTGCGCGTAGTCGAGAATCGATGACTGCAACGTGACGCCGTTCAAGTCAACGCCGTCCTCATGCAACTTGTACGCGAGCACGCAACTGCGCGCCGTGCCGTACGACTCGCCGAACAAGAACTTGGGCGAATTCCAGCGGTTGTTCTTCGTCAGATAGCGCTTGATAAATTGCTTGATGGAATCCGCGTCCTGATCCACGCCCCAGAAATCGCGGTTCTTGTTCGGCGCCATGGCCGCCGAATAACCCGTCCCCACCGGGTTGATGAACACGAGATCGCTCTTGTCGAGCAGGCTGTCGGGGTTGTCTTCCATTTCGTACGGCGCGGGCGGCGTGAACGAGGGAGTCGAGGTCTTGATACGCCTCGGCGCAAACGAACCCAGCAGCACGAACACCGACGACGATCCCGGGCCGCCGTTATAAAAGAACGTCAGCGGTCGCGCTTCCTCGGTCTGGTGATCCTGCGTGAACGCGACATAGAACAGCTTTGCATCGGGCTTCGAACTGCTGGGATCGACCGTCACCAGATGCCCGGCTGTCGCCGTGTAGTTGATCTTCTGACCGCCGATCACCACCGAGTGATGCGTGATCGCGGCGTTTTCGTCGGTAAGGGTCGCGTCGATGGCGTCGTCGGGACCGTTGCCGTATGGCGTCGGATCGAAGTACGGCTGATCCTTCGTGCTTGAAGCGGTATGTGAAGAAGTTTTGTCCGCCGCTGAACTGGAGTTCGTCATGATTGCTCCTTTTGCCGGTGTTGTTGGAGTTCTGCCTGGCCCATCGTCCTTGAACTTCTGTCCTACTTCCTGTCCTTCCGCTGCTGCTCTGGGTTCATTTCATCTATTTCATCTATTTCAGCGCCGCCGCGACTTTCGCGCCGTCCGGGCTGCCGAGTCCGGTGCACGCATCCCATCCCGCCGATGCCTCGAAGCTGCCGTTATCGCCTTGCGTGATGTCGTGCCCTGCCGTTTTCGCGCGGTACAGCTTCGGGTTGATGAACCCCGCAGGCTTGCCCGCCGCCGCGTTGATTCGCGCGATCAGCGCCGCCCATAAGGGTGCAACAGCGCTCGTGCCGCCCACGACCGTTTCCGTCCCGCCTATCAGTACATCGTAGCCGGTGAGCGGCGATGCGTCACCGGCTACGTCGGGTACGCCGCGCCTGGTCAGCGCCGACTTGCCGCCTTCAGTACGCGTCACGCTCAAGCCCTTTTGCCAGACCGGCACCGCGAACACCGCGCTCACGCCGCCACCGCCCGCGCCGCCCTGGTCGCCGTCGTTCCAGACCACTTCGCTGCTGATGCCTTTCGCCGATGCTGTCAGATGGGTCCCGCCACACGCCAGCACGTACGGGCTCGAGGCCGGGAAGTCGACGTGGTCGCTCCCGTCCGTCGCACCGTCGCTGGAACCGCTGTCGCCGGAAGCCACGCAGACCGTCACGCCCATCGCCGCAGCGGATTGCAGGACGTCGTTGAACGCGTTTTGCGACTGCGACGTCCAGTTCGATTCCGGGCCGCCCCAACTGATGGAGATGACCGAGGGCTTGTTGGTGTCGTCGTGGATCGCGCGGTTCACGGCATCGACGAAACCCGCGTCGCTGTTGGTCGTGAAATACACCGCGATGCGCGCGCCCGGTACGATCGCGCCGACGATTTCGATGTCCAGCGCGACCTCGCCGTCAGGCCCGTTCGGGTTTCCGGTCGGCGCGTTTTTAGCTTGGTCAACGCCGACGGCGACTACCGTCGGCTCAGTCATGCCCAGCTTCGAAAAATACGCTTTGAGGTCACTTTCCCGATACCCGCCGCCCAGTTCGATGATGCCGACGCATTGCCCGCTGCCGTCACCGGCCGGAAAATCGTAGAGGCGCGCCAGGTCGAGCGGTGTGTACGACGTGCCGGATCCGCTGCGCGCCGGCGTAAACGGCGGGCGGAAACGAAAATGCGGACGCGCTTGCGGACGGCTGTCGAGCCCGAGCACGGCCGTGACCATGTCCTTCATGTCGTCCGGCACATTCACCGGTCCCGAGCGCCCGCGATACTCGCCTATCGCGTGGTGTTCGAAGCGTTCGAGCTTGACGTCGAAGGCCGCGCTGAACTGCGCGATCGTGCCCGCGAGCACCACGCTGCGTGAAGTGGCGTCGGCGCGGACCACGCTCAGTCCATGCGCCTTCGCGAACACTTCGGTCTTGGCCACGTCCGCCGCCGATGCCCCGAAGCGCTTGCCGAATTCATCGCGCGAGACGGGTGCGGCATCGGCTGCGCCTTCGTTGATCTTTGTCATGAGCTGGCGGAATGCGTCCTCGTTTTGCCGCCGAAGCATCACCACCACTTCGATCTTTTCGTCCGGATTGCATGCGCCGATACAACGCGCGCCGTCAGGCTGCGGTTTGTCGCTGCCGGCTATCGGATGTCTTGTTACAGGCATGGTTCTCAGGCTCCTTGCTGTTACGGGAAAATTCGTGTCGCGCGGATTCGGAGTTCGAGATGAGCGACAAGCGCATGACCTCGATTCCAGGTGGATCTTCGCTTAATGCCCAGCGTCATGTCCGACACCTCACAGTGAGCGCAGTTCCAGCATAAGCAAACGATTGCTTTCTTATGCGATCTTTCAGGTAAGCATGTCAATTCGGCATCGCCCCGGCGGGGTCGGCGGGGTCCGCCGGACCGGGATAGATCACCGTGCCGTCGGGTTGAGGTTGAGCGCCCGGCGTAAGCGTGGCGGGCGTGACCTGATGCGCGCCCATGATATGCATCACGGTCTCGCCGCGCGCGAGCAGATAGTCCGTCACGATCCGCCGATGACACCGCCACCACACCGCTTCCGAGCACATGATCGCGCAGCGCTGCGCATGGCCGATCCCGAGCAGTTCTTCGAAGCCTGCGTCGAAGGCTTCACCCAGCGCGTAATCGGCGTAATTGCGAAATGCCGCGTGGGTCCAATAGGTGTTCGGCGACGGTTCGTCCGTCTTGCGCTTGCCGCGCCGCCCGCCCAGCGCGGCGATATGCGTGTACCCGAGCCCGTGCGCGTTCAGCGACCCGGGAAGCGTATCCAGGTTGAATTGCGGATTGGTCCGTGATTTCGGAATGCTGCGGACATCGACGAGAATTTTGATTCCGCTCTCCTGCAACAGCCCGGTAAATTCGGGCAGCGGGTGCGTCGAGTGGCCGATGGTGAAAAAAGGCAGAGTCATGCCTATTCGCGCGCCTTAAAGCCGGTCCTCCGGATATTCCCGGCGGCCATCGCCTGACAGCCACGGCTCGCGGTGAATGCACCAGAGTTCATAGGTTGGCTCGAGGAAGCCGGTTTCATCGAATGCGCCTATCGGCATGTCCATTTCGTCGTTGTTGACATACGCAATGTAAGCCACCGATCCACATACGGCGCAAAAGTGCCGACGTGCGTCGGCAGAACTTTGCCAGGCCTTCGTCGCGCCGGACATGGTCACCTGCTCGGACGGATAAATCGCGTATGCGCCGAAAGCCGAGCCGTGGACCTTGCGGCACGTCATGCAATGGCATAGGCCGACGCGATCCGGCTGCGCCGACACGACGAAGCGCCACGCTCCGCACGCGCAGCCGCCTTCGTGCTGGTCTTCCTTATTTGCTTCCTGCCCCACTTCCCGATTACGACCTTCCTGATTAAAGTCGTTCATCTCGACCTCCCTATAATCTGGTATCTGTATCCATGGACGAGGCGGAACCTCTTTGCAACGACAGTACCAATCCGCGTTGTAGCAACTCGCGCGCCGCATCCCCGCCGAATCCTCGCCGCATCCTTTGCGTACAGTGCAAAAAGGCGCGGTTTTGCTACGATGACACCCCTACGAGACGGAGATGGCACTCATGAAGCACCTATCCCTGCTGGCTCTGCTCCCCACTGGCGCCGCCTCGACATCCGCGACGGCGACCGGACCTCACATCGTGCCGGGTGCTGCCGATCTCGCCGCCCATGTGCTCTGGCACGAACGTTTCGATGCCGCCGCGAACGCGCCATCGCCTCGTACGGATTACAAGAGCGTGAGCGTGGCGGATGTCATGGCCGACCACTATTCGTTCCCGCTTGGAGAAACCGGCAAGTCGATTGTCCTGTCCGGCTCTCAGATCGCGGCGGGGTTTCTGGCCGAACGCGCCGCTGATGAATGGCTCGAACTCGCGCGCCAGCAACACGCGGCGGAGGGAGGCACCGAGGAGGACGGCACGCGGCACGTGCCAGACGCCGCCGAAGCCGATCAATTGATGGATCGCGCGCTGGAATCCGCCGAGCGCATTCTTGCGCCGTTCGCGAGTGCGCCGGTTGCATCGCTGTTCGAAACGCATTACCGCGGCGGCCGCGAATTCCTGCGCCTGAGCTGGGAAGGGTTGCCGGAAGACCTCGTGCCCAAATCGCGGCGGCCGGCGATCGCACTGCGGGCGGCGGGGGAAACGCCGGCTGCTTCGTCCACGCTCACCAAGCAGGACTACGACCCGTACGGACTGCAAGGCACGAGCGATTACGACGTCGACAAGCCGTTTGCGTACCGGGAAAAGATCGGGCCGTTCCTGCTGACCATGACGTATCGGCATGAATATCCTCAGGTCGACGATGAACGGCTCGGCACCGCGTTCGCCGTCTTTCACGAGGTGGGGACGGATATTGTCGCGGCGGCGGTGGAGTTGAAACTCGTCAAAGTGCCGCCCATTCAAAGCAGCGCGGACCTCGTGTATGTGCTCGATACGTATTCAGGCGAGATGCTGTCCCTCGCGCTGGCGGCAACCGAGGCGCTCGGGCCGGAACGCCTGTGCAGTGTGTTCAACGAGCATCGGGTGGTGTTTATCAGCACGTGGGAAGTGAGGAAGCCGTGGCGCGGCGAAGGCCTCGGCGTGGCATTGCTGCGCGAGGCGCTGGAACGTCTGCCTGCAGACCCCGATGGCCGCCCCGACGCGTTGTGCGTCGCCCCGGAGCCGTACCAGACCGAAGCGCGTTATCTCGAGCAATTGCCGCCTGCGTTGCGCCGCGAACTCGATGCACCCGCTCAAAGGCTGACCCGGCATCTGACGGAGTGGCTTGAGCGCGCGAAGCTGCCGAACGTGAAGACGCATTTTTTCATCCCGATGGCGAAGCACGAAGGCATTGGATCGGCGGGTGAAAACGCGCGGCTGATCGACCGGATCATGGAAAGTGAAGCCTGATCCTGTGCTGATCATCGTCGATATGCAGGCGAAGCTGATGCCGCATATCGATGGCGGCGCGGCCGTGCTTGCGCGTTGCACGGCGCTTGTCCGGGCGGCGGATCTGCTCGATGTTCCGGTGCTCGTCACCGAGCAGAACCCGCGTGGGCTCGGCGCGAGCGTCGACGGACTAATCGGCGCGCGGCATCGCGTGATCGAAAAGCATACGTTCGACGCCACGCTGTGCCCGGAATTCGTGTCGGCGTTGCCATCGAAGGAGACTGTGCTGTTCGTGGCCGGCTGCGAAGCGCACGTATGCGTGCTGCTGACGGTGACGGGTTTGCTGAAACTCGGTTACACAGTCGAACTTATCGCCGATGCAACCGGTTCTCGCGCGCCGGAGAATAAGGCAATCGCGTTGGCGAGAGCGCAGCGCGAAGGCGCATTTCCCACCACGACTGAAACCGCGATTTTTGGCTGGCTTGGAAGCTGCCGTCATCCGCGGTTCAGGGACGCGCTGGCGTTGATCAAATAACGGCGTAGCAAGCCAGGTCTTTCGCCAGCCATGCACGCGGCTCATGGCTGGCATGAGCATATTTCGATTGTTGCGGGATTTTGGCCTGCCTAGAGTGCATTCACGCGTACGGTCACGTCGCGCTCAGGCATTGCAAATTACCGCGTCCAACTTTCCGATTTTTTTCCGAGTCTCCCGACTTTCTGCTCAAGGCCACCATCATGACCATTCGCCTCCCCGCCTCGCCCGGCGCCTTTTCGTAGCCGCGGCTTTCACCGCGCCATTGGTCGGCATGGCCACGTTTGCCCATGCCGATGCCCTCGATACCGTGCAGAAAGCCGGCGTCGTCCGCGTGGGCGTGTTCATGGATTACCCGCCGTTCGGCTCCATCGGTCCGGACATGAAACCGCAGGGTTATGACATTGAAATGGCGGACTATCTGGCGAAAGCGATGAAGGTCAAGGTCGAGCTCGTGCCCATCACCGGCGAGAACCGCATGGCTTATCTCGCCACGCACAAGGCCGACTTGTTGCTGAGCGTTGGCCAGACGCCGGAGCGCGAGAAGATACTCGATTTCTCGCGGCCGTATGCGCCGTACTATCTCGCCGTGTTCGGGCCGAAGGCGCTCGCCGTGAAAAACGAGAAGGATCTTGCCGGCAAGACCATATCCGTTGCACGCGGCACGCTGGAAGATTTGAGCGTGACGAAAGTCGCGCCGCCGGATGCAACCATCAAGCGTTTCGATGACCCCAATGGCGCTATCTCCGCGTTTCTTTCCGGGCAGGTTCAGTTGATGGTGGTGGGCAATGACGTCGGCGCCACGATCATTGCGCGCAATCCCCCGATTGCGCCCGAGCAGAAGTTCGAGCTTTTTAGCTCGCCGGATCATGTGGCGGTGAATAAGGGCGAGACGCGCTTGCTCAAGGAAGTCGATGCAGCAGTGCTTAAGGCGAAGAACGATGGCACGCTGAACAAGCTGTCGACGAAGTGGCTTAAAGCGCCGTATCCGAGCGATTTGTAAGCCTGGGGTTTTTGAGGCTTTGATGTGAACGCTGCTGCCACCTATACGGTGGCAGCAGCGTTTTTGCCTTTCGGTTTTGAAGCGTGGCTTTCAATGGCGTAAGAATGCCCTCATCACTCGACTGCGCATATCCATAATTACCGATGAATGTAGCCCTTACCTGCAATTCAGCGGCTTCAGCACCGTAAAACCGCTCTCTCGCCGATGGCATCGGATTTGCTCTCAGCACTTGGTCGCCGTTTCCCAACTACGGCGAACGGCGCCAATACCGCCATTAGCAAGACACGCGCGGCGCGTCCAGCCACAGCAGCGAGGAGCTTCCCATCGCCATGCCCCAGATCAAAACACCCAGCCATAGCAATTCAGCGACACCATCGTCCGAAGCAATCAAACCGTCCCGACGCAAGTTTCTGCAATCCGCTGCCGCGGCCGCCGCCGTTTCCGCCGCACCGCTGGCCCGGGCTCAACAACCGCCAGCAACGCAAGCGCCCTCACCATCACCGACCACCGGCGCCGCGCCGCTCATGCCCGTGCGGTTGACCATCAATGGCCATCCTTACGAAATGCAACTCGAGGCCCGCACCACGCTCCTCGACGCACTGCGTGAATACGCCAGCCTCACCGGCACAAAAAAAGGCTGCGACCGCGGTCAATGCGGCGCATGCACGGTGATTGCGAACGGTCGCCGCATCAACTCTTGCCTGACGCTTGCCGTCATGCACGAAGGCGAATCAATCACCACCGTAGAAGGACTGGCGACTGCCCAGACGCTCAGCCCGTTGCAAACCGCTTTCATCGAACACGATGCCTTCCAGTGCGGCTTCTGTACGCCCGGCCAGTTGTGTTCGGCCACCGCGCTGCTCGAAGAATTCCGCGCCGGTGAGGCCAGCGCCGTCACCGCCGATGTCCGCTACCGCCCGCCCCAACTCTCCGACGACGAAATCCGCGAACGCATGAGCGGCAATATCTGTCGCTGTGGCGCCTATCCGAACATTGTCGCTGCGGTGAAAACCGTCGCGATCAATAAAGCTTAGGAGCGCGACATGGATGCCATTACCTACGAACGCGCAACCGATGTCAGCTCAGCAATCAAAGCGGCGCAGCAGCCGGGGGTTGTGTTTATCGGCGGCGGGACGAATTTGCTGGACCTCATGAAAGGCGGCATTGCGAGACCGATGAAGCTCGTCGATATCACGCATATCGACGGCCTCGGCGCGGTGAGCGCGTTGCCCGATGGCGGCTTGCGAATCGGCGCGCTGGTGCGCAACAGCGACGCCGCCAATCACGCATGGATTCGCGAGCGCTATCCGCTTTTGTCGCAGGCGTTTCTTGCGGGCGCGTCGGCGCAGTTGCGCAACATGGCGACGGTCGGCGGCAACCTGATGCAGCGCACGCGCTGCTATTACTTCTACGATACCGGTTTTCCCCAGTGCAATAAACGCACGCCCGGCAGCGGCTGCGCAGCGATAGAAGGCAACAACCGCATCCACGCGATACTCGGCGCGAGCGCGCAATGCATCGCGACGAACCCATCCGATATGAGCGTGGCGCTGGCCGCGCTCGATGCCGTCGTGCACGTGAACGGTCCCCAAGGCGAGCGGACGATTGCGTTTGCGGAGTTTCATCGGCTGCCGGGAGATCATCCTGAAGTCGATACCACGCTGCAACCCGGCGAACTGATTACATCGGTCGATCTGCCGCCGCCGCTTTTCGCGGAGCACTCGCACTATCTGAAGGTGCGCGACCGCGCGAGCTACGCGTTCGCGCTCGTATCGGTTGCGGCCGCGCTGCAAATGGACGGCAACACGGTAAGGACGGCGCGGATCGCGCTGGGCGGTGTCGCGCATAAACCCTGGCGCGCGACGGCGACCGAACAGGCGCTCACCGGCAAGCCGCTCTCCCGCGATACCTTGCAAAGCGCCGCCGCGCTCGCGGTACGCGATGCGAAGAGTTATCGCGAGAACGGTTTCAAGATCGAACTGGCGCAGCGCGCGATCGTCCGCGCGGTTTCCACTGCAGGAGGTGTGGCATGAGTGTTCTCGGACAACCGCTCGATCGCACCGACGGTCTTTTGAAAGTCACCGGCCAGGCCAGATATTCCGCCGATAACCCCGAAGCGAAGCTCGCGCATGCGGTGCTCGTCACCAGCACGATCGCACACGGCAGGGTTGCATCGATGGATCTCGCGCGCGTGCAGGCCATGCCCGGCGTGCTGCTCGTGATGACGCACGAAACCGCCATGCGCCTGCCCAACGGCGGCAAACCGGATGCATCGCCGCCGGCGGTGCGCAGACTCTCGCTCTTGCAAACCGATGAAGTGCGTTATAGCAACGAGCCGGTCGCGGTAGTCGTGGCGGACACGCTCGAACGCGCGACCGATGGCGCTCGCAAACTTCAGGCGTCGATCCGCTACGAAGCCGCGACGCCGAACGCGGACTACCCGCGCGCGAAAGGCACGGCGTACCAGCCGGAAAAGATGATGGGCCGCCCGATCAACACGCAGCGCGGCGACGTTGCCGCCGGCCTTCGACAAGGCCCGACCCGGCTCGACGTGGTCTACACCACGCCGTACGAGCATCACAATCCGATGGAGCCGCACGCCACACTTGCCCGCTGGGACGGTCCGAACCTGACCCTCTACGATGCAACCCAGGGCGTTTCCGGCGCCCGCAGCGCGGTGGCGAAAATCACTGGGTCTCAACGAGGACAACGTGCGCGTGATCTGCCCGTTCGTCGGCGGCGGGTTCGGATGCAAGGGCTCGGTCGTGGTCGCATGTGGTGCTCGCCGCGATGGCCGCGAAGCAGACCGGCCGCCCCGTGCGGCTCGTGCTCGAACGTCCGCAGATGTTCGGCATGGTCGGCAACCGGCCATTCACGGATCAGCATTTCCAGGTCGCGGCGCGCGATGACGGCACGCTCACCGGCATGCGACACGACGTGATATCGACAACCTCGACCTTCGAGGACTGGAACGAAAGCTCGGCCATCGTCACGCGCATGTCGTACGCCGTGCCGAATCAGGCGACCACGCACAAGCTGGTGAAACTCGATGTCGGCACGCCGACGTTCATGCGCGCGCCCGGCGAAACGAGCGGCTCGTTCGCGCTCGAATCCGCGATGGATGAAATGAGCTATCAGTTGAACATGGACCCGCTCGCGTTCCGCTTGAAGAATTACGCCGAGATGGAACCGCAGGAAAAGAAACCGTGGTCAAGCAAGTCACTGCGCGAGTGTTACGAAAAAGGGGCCGATATATTCGGCTGGTCGCGGCGCAATCCCAAGCCGCGTTCCATGCGCGAGGGCAACACGCTGATCGGCTTCGGCATGGCGACGGCGACCTATCCGGCAAACCGCAGCGAGGCATCGGCGATCGCGCGCATCTTGCCGGACGGCACCGCGATGGTCGCCTCGGGCACGCAGGATCTCGGCACCGGGACGTACACGGTGATGACGCAAGTTGCCGCCGATGCGTTGGGCTTCCCCATGGAAAAGACCACCTTCGCGCTCGGCGATTCATCGTTGCCGCACGCGCCGGTGTCGGGCGGATCGCAATCCGTGGCGAGCGTATCGCCTGCGGTCCGCGAGGCGGCATCGCAGGCGCGCGCCAAGCTGATCGCCATGGCGATAGCGGATTCGGGCTCGCCGCTAGCAGGCGCATCCACGGACGACGTCACGGTCAACAACGGCTGGGTCATCAGCCGCGCGGATCCATCGAAACGCGATCCGGCGGCAGCGGTGATTGCGCGGAACGGCGGCAAGCCGATCGAGGCCATGGCAAGCGTGAAACCCGGCGATGAGAAAAAGGAGTACGCGTTTCACTCGTTTGGCGCGGTGTTCACGGAGGTTCACGTCGATGCCGATCTCGGCACGATTCGCGTGGCGCGCGTGGTTGGCGTGTACGACGTAGGCAGCCTGCTCAACGAAAAGACCGCGCATAGCCAGTTCATGGGCGGCATTGTGTGGGGCATCGGCTCGGCGTTGACGGAGAAGAGCGACCTCGATCCGCGTTATGGCCGCTACACGAACGCGAATCTTGCCGAGTATCACGTTCCTGTGAATGCCGATGTCGGCTTGATCGATATCACCGTGATCGGTCAACCCGATCCGCACATCAACTCGCTCGGTGCGCGGGGAATCGGCGAGATCGGCATTACGGGCGTGGCGGGAGCGATTGCCAATGCGGTCTATCACGCCACTGGCGTACGGGTGCGCGATTTACCGGTCACGCTCGACAAGGTCATGCCCAAAAAGATGGCCTGAGGTTTTTACTTTTGCAGTTTTTCTAATGAAAGCCGCGCGGCAGCACGACGTCCGCGCGGTTTTTTTCGTGCTTGCGGCGTGCTTTGCGGCTTGTCAGAATCGACGTTTCTTATTGCTTCTTTTATCAGGACGCCGGCCATGAGTTATTCATCGAGCGCGACCGGCATTCTGCTTGCCGCCGGTTACGGTTCCCGCTTCGATCCGAGCGGCCTTCGCAACAAACTGCTCGCCCCGCTTCCCGACGGTACGCCGGTGGTGTTCCAGTCAGCGCGGCGGCTGCTTTCTGCCGTCTCGCGGGTGGTCGCGGTGGTGCGGCCCGGGTCGGAGAAGCTGGCGGAAGTGTTGAACGAAGCCGGTTGCGAAGTGATGTTTTCTATCGATGCCGAGCGCGGCATGGGTGCGACGCTCGCCGCGGGCGTGCGTGCGACACATGATGCCGAGGGCTGGCTCGTGACGCTCGGCGACATGCCGTGGATCGAGCCCCGAACGATGGAAGCGGTGGCGCGCTCGCTGGACGCGGGAGCGTCGATTGTGGCGCCGTATTATCGCGGGCAGCGCGGGCATCCGGCGGGCTTCGGCGCCATGCATCTGGCCGCGCTCAGCGCACTCGACGGCGATGCCGGCGCACGCGCGCTGTTCGTGTTGGAGCCGGTTGAAAAGCTTGAAGTCGACGATGCGAATATTCTTCGCGATGTCGATTTGCCAGGGGATTTGGGCGCTCGTTGATGGGTCACGGTCCGGGATAGCGGCCTGCGATTCAAATGCGGTTTCATTCGGTGCAGTTCAGGAACTCGCCCCACCCGGTTCCAAAAGCCGCGGATCATAAACGAAGCGGCCTTCGCTTCGAAACGAAAGAATGGACGCACGGAAAGCCGCGAAGTCTGGATTCAAGACAATGTTCCATTCGGCAGGAATCAGAGCGGACGGAATCTTGAATCCAAGTGCGTCTTTCTGTCTCAACACCCTGTCGCCAAACTGTTGACAGCGCGCGAGCGCATCCGCCGTTTTCCATGCGTACGGCAAACCTTTGCCATTGCTGAAATCGTGTAGTAACGCTGTTTCGTCAGAGAGTTCCAGGCGCAACATTCTCAATTCAGGCACTTCATCGCCGTTTCCAATGTGAACCAGATATTCAAGTGCACACAGCGCGCGTGACGACGCAAAATAGGCCGCTCGCTGACCGCGCGGATTCCAGCGTTGACCCCGCAAAGCCGCGCCTTCCCCGTTGAGTGCTAGTTGGCGTGACGCAAACGCGGCCGAACATACCCGATAGACAATCATGCTATAGCGGGAAGCCGTAAGCGATCGCATCCAACGCCGCGTACACGGGACCGTCGTCGTCATGAGTTTCCAGATAGTCGATCGGGCTTACGCCTCCGAGTCTGACGGAGGGCCGCACAAGCCAGCGATTCGCCTTCGCTGTATCGCCGAAGGCCTTGTGAGCGTAATCCCGCGCCTCGCGCATATGCGCATTCTCGCCATTTGTGCCCGATGGCGTGATCCCGCACTGCCGCAACTGACGTGCAACTTCCCCGGCGACCAAGCTGTTGAGATCCACTTCGAGAACCGGCTTTCCAGACGCCTTTATTGAGCGGGATTTCACCGCAACCGTATCGCGGACTTTCCCATGCAGCGGTTTCGAGCTCGACTTGGGGCCGATCTGTGCCGTTCGCTTGGCGCGCGGGATCGGAGACACAGCCGAGAGAACCGGGGCTGCCGCGCTCGTGTGACGGGAGGTAATTGACTTGCTCATGGTGCGCACTCAGGTTGTATCGGGACAGAATAGAGTGAACACCCATGCCCGGCAACCTGACCTAACGACATACGACATACGATCCGCACATAACGCCGGCGGACGTCCGATGGGCGGCATCACCGCAACGACAGTCGCCGCCGGCATAACCCGAGGTTCTCCAAAACAAACGTTAATTACCATTGCGGAGGCTGGCAGCAAACAAACCCCTCAAGCCGCCAAAACACCTTCCTCGCCCGTATCCGCTGCCAGAAAATACCGCCTGCTCACATCAACGAGTGTCGCGCCGAACCCTTTCCTCGCGCGAAAATCCGTCCGTGCGCTAGTCACCACCCGCGGCGCAGCGCTCCACGCAATCGAAGCCCCATCGGCGATCAACGCTTCGACCAGCGCCACGTCCTCGCTGTGCTCAAGCGGTGCAAAACCGCCCACCCGCAAATAAGCCTCCGCCGACACCCCCATGTTCGCGCCGTGAATATGCCGATGATCATCGGCATCGGTATAAGTGCGCGCGAAATGCTCACGCACGTCCGGCAAATGCGGCGACCAGTCGTGAACGCAGATCACGCCGCACACCACCTCGGCGCAACAGTCGAGCTGACGAACGAGCCAGTCATCGGCGACCACGCTGTCGGCGTCGGTGAACGCCAGCCACCGCGCCCCTAGCGACAACGCATGGCGCGCACCTTCCGCCCGCGCCACGCCGACATTGCGTGCGTTCACGCAGAGCACATCGGCGCCGAGCGCTTCGGCAATTGCCGGCGTGTCGTCGGTGCAGTGATCGACGACCACAATCACGCGCACATCTTCGTCCAGCAATTGGTGGTGATTCGCCGCGCGTTTCGCCGCCGTCACACATACCCCAATGTGCGCAGCTTCGTTGTGGGCCGGGATGATGATGCCGATCATGTTCGATTCTCCGTTCGGATTTTTTGTGTCCGGAGCGCTTCCAGACGTTGCGAAAAGCCACAGCAATGGGCATTCCCAGCGAACGAGAGGACGATTTACAGCGAGCCGGGCGTGTTCGGAGGCGAACATTGGACAACGCAGGGCCGGATGGATAAACCACATCCGAAATTAAAAGGGGACAGAAAATAGCCTCGACCCCGGAAACATTCAGAGACCTATCTGAAACAACACGTAACCCCGGTCAACTTTTCTGAAAGCTTGGCGTTAACCCGTGGACAGCGCCAATTCCTGGCGACGAACTCTACCGATTTCGAGGCAACCGACTACATGGCCGCCCTTCCGCTTTCAGCACTTCAGCAACGTCAACAAAAACAAGGTCACGCCGCGCTCGTCCCGAGATCCGCCGGACAGCTCAAGGCGGAACACGACCGCATCGTCAGCCGCGCGCAATTTTTCCTGCGCGCGACTTTCGCGCTGGCCTTGGCCGGCGTGATCGCCATCGCGGCGCTGCCGTTCTCCTCCATCCCCAATGACTTTAGTTTCGGCGCCCAGGAAGTGGTCGGCGTAGCGGTGTTCGCGGCCTGCCTGTTCCTGCTGCACGAACGCGCGGAACTCACGCTGCGGCTCTACAACTTCGAACCCGTCGAGCAGACCACGCAAGGCGAAATGCGCGCGCTGCTGCATCGCGTGCCGGAAGGCCTTTCGTACCAGAACGCGCTCGCCGCTGAAAATCGCACGTTCGTGACCGTGGAAGTCGAAGAAATCCGTCGTCGCGCCGAGGCATTCAAACCCCAGGCCGAAGGGCGGGAAACAGAGGAATCTTGATCAAGGCATGTAGTTCGGCCGGATCAAATATCGCCGCTTCATAGTCACGCGACACTCGCGAGAAATGATTTTGAAAGCCGCCGCCCCGCACTCGCGGGCCGGCGGCTTTCTTTTTTTCTCCACGCGCGTCGAGCCTGTTTCTTGCTGATTGAATTCCGCTAGCGAACGCATCCAGGCCGTTCGCTTCTTGTCCACCCGCGGAGTGACGAAGCAATGAGCAAGCAGCCCAGCATCAAGAAATACGACCACCCGGCAGGCGGCTGGGGTTCGGTCAAAGCGGTTTCATCGATACTGATGCAAGAGCACGTCGCCACCAACGGCACGCGGATCCTGTTCAAGCAGAACAAACCCGACGGCTTCGCCTGCGTGAGCTGTTCATGGGCGAAACCCGCCGATCCGCATCTGTTCGAGTTCTGCGAGAACGGCGCGAAAGCGACCGCCTGGGAAATCACGACGAAGCGCGCGACGCCCGAATTCTTCGATCACCACACCCTCGCCGCGCTGGAAGCCTGGAGCGATTTAGAGCTCGAATCGCAGGGCCGGCTCACCGAACCGATGCGCTACGACGCCGCCACCGACCGCTATCTGCCGATCCCCTGGCAACAAGCCTTCGATGAAATCGGCGAGCAGCTGCGCGGCTTCGATCCGAAGCGCGTGGTGTTCTACGCATCGGGCCGCGCGTCGCTTGAAACCTCGTACATGTATGCGCTGCTCGCGCGGCTCTACGGCTGCAACAACCTGCCGGACAGTTCGAACATGTGCCACGAGAGCACGTCGGTGGCGTTGCCTGAAACCATCGGCGTGCCGGTCGGAACGGTGACGCTCGAGGACTTCCAGCACAGCGACTGCCTGTTCTTCTTCGGTCACAACACTGGAACGAACGCGCCGCGCATGCTTCATCCGTTGCAGGAAGCGCGCAAACGCAACGCGCAGATCATCACGTTCAACCCGCTGCGCGAGCGGGGTCTCGTGAGTTTCGCCAATCCGCAATCGCCGAAGGAAATGCTCTCCACCGAAGCAACCTGCATCAGCACGCAATATCACCAAGTGAAGATCGGCGGGGATATCGCGGCGGTCACGGGTATCTGCAAGTCGCTGATCGAAGCCGACGACAAAGCCCTCGCCGCCAACGCGCCGCGCATTCTGGACGCGGATTTCATCGCGGAACATACGCACGGCTTCGAGGCATTCGCCAATGCAATGCGCGCGGCCGATTGGAAGGACATCGAGCTGGAGTCGGCGCTGACGCGCTCCGCGCTCGAAGCGGCCGCGACCGAATACGCGCGCGCGAAAGCCGTGATGATCCTGTTCGGCATGGGCATCACGCAGCATCGCGAGGGCGTGCTCGCCGTGCAGATGCTGACGAACCTGATGCTGCTGCGCGGCAATATCGGCAAGAAGGGCGCGGGGATTTGCCCGATTCGCGGCCATTCGAATGTGCAGGGACAACGCACGGTCGGCATCACCGAAAAACCCGCGCTCGTGCCCATGGAAAAGCTCGCCGAGCTGTACCAATTCCAGCCGCCGACAGAGACGGGTTTAACGACCGTGGACACATGTGAGGCCGTGAGGGACGGCGGTATCGATGCGTTTATCGGACTCGGCGGCAATTTCGCGCGCGCGATTCCCGATCAGGGCGTGCTTGGACCCGGCGTGGAAGAAACTGCCGCTCACCGTGCAGATCGCGACCAAGCTGAACCGCAGCCATATCGTGCATGGGCGCGCGGCGTATTTGCTGCCGTGCATCGGGCGCATCGAGGTGGACCGGCAGGCGAGCGGCGAGCAGACGGTCACCGTGGAGGACAGTACGGCGTGCATTCATGCATCGAAGGGTATGGCCGAGCCGGCAAGCGAACATCTGCTGTCGGAGCCGGCGATTGTCGCGGGTCTCGCGAAGGCGATTCTCCCGCCGAATCCGACTATCGACTGGGACGCGTGGGTGGGCGATTACGCTCTCGTGCGGGACGCTATCGAACGAACCTATCCCGAGCAGTTCACCGATTTCAACCAGCGCATGACGCAACCGGGCGGCTTTCATCGGCCGCTTGCCGGCGGCCAAACGCGAGTGGAAAACGAAGACGGGCAAGGCGAATTTCATCGTGCCGGAGGGTTTCGGCGAGGATCCCGACATGCAGTTCGATGGCGAACGCACGCTGCGCCTGATGACCACCCGCGGCGACAGCCAGTTCAACACGACCGTCTATTCACTCGATGACCGTTTCCGAGGCGTCTTCAACACGCGCGACGTTTTGATGATGAACAAGGACGACATGATCCGGCTCGGCCTGGCCGAAAACGACGCGGTGACCGTCACCACCGTCGCGGATGGCGACGTGCTGCGCGAACTGGGCGGCCTGCGGGTGCATGCGTACGATATTCCCGGCCGGCTGCGTGATGGGTTATTACCCGGAGTGCAACCGCTTGATTCCGGTGTCGCATCACGCGAAGCGCAGCAAGGTGCCGGCGGCGAAGGCGGTGCCGATCCGGTTGCGGAAGATGGCGGCTTGATTGTTGGGGTAGAGCGAATCGATGATAAGCGCCGCGCGTGAACGCGGCACTTCGTTAATTATTATCGGCCGTATGAACCGTGTGAGCGCGGGCCCGGGCGCCGTGACCATTGCCGGCGCGGCGCTCGCCCAACTTAAAGCTGGGTCGCAGCGCATCCTTGCCTGCCTTTCACGCCGCATACGACTATGCTGTAGGACGCGACATGAATTTTCGTCGACGCGACAAGCAGAGGCAAACCATGGACACCAGAAACTACAAGATGCAGTCAAACCCGATTCCCGATCCGCTCGCGGATCCGAACCGCGACCCGGAAGCGGACCCGTTGTCGCCGCCTTCGCCAGGGCATCGGCCGGAGGAACCGCAGAAGCCCGACGCGCCGCCGGACGGCCATCCAATCTGACCGGTATGCGGACACCAAGCCGTGTCAGGAGCGCTCGGCCACCGCGACCGCCGTATTCTGTGCCACGGCTTGCGCGGCTTGATCGATGGCCTGAGCGGTGGCTTGATCGATGGCTTGATCGATGAAAACCTTCGCGCCGCGCTGATAGTTAAAGATAAAGAGCACGGCCGAGGCCGTCGATGCCAGCAGCACGCAGAACACGAACACCGCGCGATAGCCCCATGTCGCCGCGACGAATCCCGACGCGACGCCCGCCATGACGGAGCCGGTGCGCATGGTGTTGAAAAACAGCGTGGTCGCGCGGGCCAGCGCGCCGGGCATCAGTTCCTGAAAGTACGACATCCCCAGACACGACGTCACGGCCACCACGACCGCGTTCAGGATCTGCAGCGGCACGAGCACCCACAAATTCGGCGCAAGCGCGATGCCCGCGAAATACACGATATGCGACAGCGACGCGAACGCAATCATGTTCGCCTTGTTGATCCGGCGGGACGCGCCGCCGAGCAGAAGCATCATCGGGATTTCGGCGAACGCGCCGAGGCCGACCATCTGCGCGACGTGCGCAGTCGTGCCGTGCAACTGATCGACGATCAGCACCGGCAACATGATGGTCGCGATCGCCGAGCCCATGCCGATCAGCGTGAAACTCACCAGCGCCGCGTACACGTGCGCGTTTTTCGCTTGCGGCGGGATCTCGCTGCTGGTTTTATCGGCGGCTTCGTAGCACGTCGTACAGCCTTGGGCTCGCGCATGAACAACACGATCAGCCCGCCAGCGCAAACGCTCCCGCCGCCGATAAAAACAGCCCGTTGAATCCCGACACGCCCAGCACGATCGCGCCGACCGCCGGGCCGAACACCCAGGCGCAGGAGAGCGTGGTGCGCAGAGTCGCCATCGGCAACTCGGTGTGTTCGATGCCTTCCGCGTGCAGCCGCGCCTTGCCGAACGTGAAAAGTTGCGGAAACACTGCCGCGCCGATGCTCAGGAACACGCAACCGAAAATGGTCAGCAAGATGTAGTTGCGCGTGACGCAGAGCAACGCGTAGCCCAGCGCCGATCCGGCGATGGATAGTAATACGATGCGTTTTTTATCGCTCCGGCGATCGGCGATGCGCCCGAGATACGCGCTCACGATCACGCTGCTCACCGCCGTCAGCGTCATGAAAATGCCGAGGCGAACGGGAGTCATATGCGCCTCGGTCGCGCCGAACAGCGACGTGTACGGCACGGCGAACGAGGAAGCGATGCCCGATAGAAACATCGCGAGGGAAATGCCGGGATAACCGGGAAGGCGGATCAGCGCGAGAAAAGTCTTGAAGACGGCGTTCATCGAGAGTCACATTGGCGGCCAGGGTCCGGCGTTTGCTGCGCTTCGTTCGAGCGCGAAAACGACGTTCAGCGGGCACTTAAACACGGGCGCCAGTTTTTTTCAATGCATGTGTGCGAGGTGGTTTGAAAAAAACGAGACGAATGCAGAGACAAATAAGTTCTTGTTTCATACTTTGGGATAATGAGATTCGGTCGGGGGTCTTTTCAACGTTAGCCCAACGGTAGCCCTCAAAATTTACTAGCACCTCTAGCACCTCTAACTGCTTCGGTCAGAATTTCCCGGCGCGAATGCTCTGCGCGAGAGTGAGGGACGCGTCAAGCGCACGCGCTTAACGGAGGCGACCTTGATCGCAGTGTATAGATAGCCAGCCGCTGCGCTCACGGCGGTTGGTTCGGCCTGCCTCCGCTTCCGCAGCACCGCGCATTTCGCTCCGCGTTTCGCCCCGCATTTTGCCCTATCAATCACCATCTAATTCGACCATGCGGCGCCTCCAAGACCTTCACCGGCAATCGAAAACACTGGCCGGCCGCCATACCAGGGCGGCCTCCGGATTACTCGGCTTCCTCGCCCGTCATCGACCGGTCTGGATGGTCACGTTTGCATCGAGCCAGGCCGACTTGTCCGAAGGACTGCGGGCGGCGTTTGCATCGACAGCCATGCTTTTGCTCGGCAACCTTTTGCACATGCCCGAGTTTTCATGGGCGGCCATTGGCGCGTTCTGGACATGCCTGGCTGACGCCGCAGGCTCGAACCGCATGAGGTTTGCGTCGATGACGGCTTTTGCCGTCCTGTCGACCGTGTGCGGAGGGCTCACCGCTTATGCGTCGGGTGCCGGCATTGCCGCTGCCGCTGCTGCGGTCCTGGTCTTTTCAAGCCTCGGCGCGCTGGCCCGCGTTTGGGGTTCGGCGTCGGCCCAGGTCTCGATTCTCGCTGCGACAGCTTGCGTGGTGATGGTGGACCGCCCGGTGCGTGGCTCACTGCATGGCTCAATGCACGAGTCGCGATTCCTGGGCATTTATTTCCTCGGCTGCATCTTCGCGATGTTGCTGAGCTTCACGGTTTGGCGAATCCACCCCTTCGGCGCGAGCCGCGCGGCCATCCGGTCGACCTATTTGCGACTGGCCGATATAGCGGGCGACAGCGCGCGCCTGTTGAAGCAAGACAGCGCGGCGTTCGCGGAATGGGCCTCCCACGCAGCTCTTTTTCGAGGGCAGACACGCAGCGCAATTGAGACCTCCCGCAAGGCGCTTGCTCGAGTCCCGCCGTCAAAAGTCGATCGCCGAGGCACCTACAACGCCCTGCTGCTCGCGCTCGCCGACAGCGAGCAAATATTCGCGTATCTCATCGCGGTAACGGACGCGTGCGAGCGGGGCCATCATCGGCTAGCCAATCCGCGGCGAGCGGCGCGCGTGCTCGAAGCGCTAGCGGAACTCCTCAGGCGGCTGGCGAAAGACATTGCCGACAAGCCGTGGGATCCTCCGATCGAATTGCGCGACCGGATCTTTGCCCTTGCTCATCGTCTCGGAGTTGCGCTCGGGGAGCCCTTGTCCCTGCGATTCGATGTGGACATAAGCGAGCTCGATTCCACGACCGCAAAACCGGCAGCGTGGTGGTCAGCGGGGTTATCGACTTTGCAGCGAGGCCTGGAAACCCTGAAAGCGAACGCTTCAACACAATCGATTGGCGCGCGGCACGCCGCCCGGGTGGGTGTTGCCGCAACAGCAGCCTTCCTGACGGTTCGGGCGCTCCACCTTCCCTTCGGATACTGGGCGACGATGGCGACGCTCCTGATACTGCAGCCGTCCATCGCGACGAGCTGGCCGCGCAGTATCGAGCGCGCGGCGGGGAGCATTGTTGGCGGACTTCTGGCCGCCGCGATAGGCCTCGTCGTTCACTCGCCCATCGCGATATCGCTGGTTGTGTTTCCGCTGGTGTGCGCGACGATGGCCTTGCGGCCCGTCAGCTACAGCTTGTTCGTTCTGTTCATCACGCCCACCTTCGTGCTGGTTGCCGACTTCGCGGCGCCCGAGGGCGCCGAGATGGCCTACGCCGTCACGCGGCTTGCGAACAATGTGCTCGGTTGCCTGATTGCATTGCTGGCGACGTTTTTACTGTGGCCGAGTCGTGAGCCGAGCCGCTTTGGCGACAGGTTGGCCCAAGCGGTCGCCGCGAACCTGAGTTACCTGAGCGCATCGCTTGGACGGGTTCGGGAAAACGAAATCGAACTGGAGCGCAGGCGCCGTGCTGCGGGGCTGGCGAGCAACAATGCAGAAGAAGTGCTGGCGCGTCTAAGGCTGGAAAAGCTCGAGACCACAGACGATGACCGGACTGGCTCTACTGCTCTTGCGCTATTGCGACGTGTCGCCGGGACGGCGACGCGGGCCCGCTTTCGCGCCTCGGACACCTTGCCAAACGAGACTCTCGCTGCCTGGATTCAAACCGCCGGGCAGGGTATTGAGGAGCAGCTGACCGGCAAAACCGATAACCATGCCGAGGATGCCTTTCCAAAACAGGGCCTCTCATTGCTTGAAGCCGACGCCGTCAATCAAGTCGTATTGCTGCGCCGGCTGCTGGTGGAAATGCCGACGGGCTGAGGCAAAGGTGGCGTCCACACAACATCTGGGGGCTGCGAGAGACATGTTCGATGAAGAAATCGCTTCGATACGCAGCGATATCGGCATCCCGGAGCCGAGTCGTCTTGATTCTCAGCCACGTGCGGCCTATTTTTAACAGTGTGTCCTTTCGACACATCAAGGAGGTCAAAATGCCATCACCCAGAAAGGCTCCGGCGAGCCATGCGCCAGAAAGCGAAATGCCGAGCAAGAAGAAAGAAGTGTCCGCACCCGGCAAGTCCCTAGGGAAGACGCAAGGTCAAAAGGGCGCGCCGACGGTGCAACGTACCAAAAGCAAAGCCAAAGGCTGAGCAGCCTGCCCCTCGTCCACGCGCGAGGGGCGCTTTATGGCGTCTCGCCAGCCGACGCTCTAGACGCACCTCGTTTTTTTGGTTTCTTCGACCGGGCGTCCTTGAGACCGCAGTCGATCCGGCTCACGAACTTAGCTAAGCTAACTCACGCTGCGGCGATCGTGAAAAACGTCCGTCCGCACTTGTCCTTCCAGGCGCTCTTGCAGCTCGTTCGAAAGCAGCTGAACCATACTGAAGGGGCGGTGCAGAAGGCGTATTTTGTCGATCAGGCCATCCTTGCTCCGGCTCATGATGCTAGTTCCTCCCACCGGCCGGCCACCGAATGCCGTGCCTTCCCATTCCAGCCACATCTTGTTGGCCGACCATCCCTCGTCCGTGAAATCAAAAAAGTCTCGTAGATCGCTCGCGTTGCGATAAAGAAACGCCTGATCTCATCGACTCCTCGCATTGAGCCCTGAGCGATCGAGGTGTCGAGCACGACATCATCGGCAAACGCTTTTTGCAAACTCTTCCGGCGCCCCGGATGTCCCGCCGATGTCCAGCGACTGCTTCCCAAGCTGCCGTGAACGCAATAACGGCCGGGTTTGCCGGCGTGGAGTTGCATAGTGCCAATGGTTACTTGCTCGATCAATTTTTGCAGGACGGCAGCAATCATCGCGAAGACTTTTACGGCGGGTCTATTGGCGCTCGAGCAAGGCTCCTGCTTGAAACGGTTGAAACCGTCGCGAACGCGATTGATGCGAATCGTCCAAGTGTCAGACTCTCGCCGCACGGCAATTTCAACGATATGCACGACAGCGATCCGATCGCCCTCTTCACTTATCTGATCGACAAGTTGAACGCGTTCAGCTTGGCGTATCTCAGTTTTTTCGAACCGCGGTCATCCTCCCGATGTTTGTCAGAAGACCTGAGTGTCGATAGCGCCAACAATGTGCCGTTATTCCGCGGTTTGTTCAGCGGCCCGGTTCTCTCTGCGGGCGGATACACCGCAGAGACCGCGAGTGAAACGATTTTGGCTGGAAACGCCGATGCAATCGGGTTCGGCCGTGCGTTCATCGCCGATCCGGATCTGGTTGATCGACTGATGTCGGGAGCGGCGTTGAACTCATGTGACCGGTCGACTTTCTGCGGCGACGCCGAGGTTGGATACACCGACTATCCGATGCTCAAGTCGCAACTTGAGGCAGAAGGCTGAGTGTCCGGTAGTTGTCGCGGTGGGCACTGGCGGGCTCTGAAGTGTCGAGTGTCGAACTGGATAGCAGCGATAGCCCGAACGAAACGCTGGCTCGTGCTACTGGATTTATCGGATAGCAGGGTTAATTTAAATAGCGCACGCTCAATGGGATGTAACCGGGTTCGGGTCCGTTCAGGCGACTTATGTGGTCCCCATTTGCAGGACATCGCCGACATTACATCGCTTGCGGTGACGTCTCCGAACCTTAGCGCCTTTGCGCGTTCACAAACGTAGCCGTCCATGGTGAATGCGGATAACAAAGCGAGTTGTCCGCGATTAATGAAAACGCAAGCTTTCAAGGAGTAGCGATGAGTGAACTATTGGATTTGGCTGTCAAAGCGCACGGCGGTCTTGATCGTTGGAACCGGATTAAAACAATTGAGGTCGAGGCGTCCATCACGGGCGCCATTTGGTATGTCAAGGGCAAGGGAGATTATCTCAAGAACGTTGTATTGACTGCCGAGACGCGCGACGAGCGCCTGACAGTCGACTTCCCTGGCCAGGACAAGCGATCGATTTTCGAGCCGAACCGCATTGTGGTTGAAACCTCGGATGGAAAGCTGATTGAAGCCCGCGATAATCCGGCGAAGTCATTTGAAGGACAACAAAGGGAAACGCCTTGGGACGACCTTCATGTGGCGTATTTTGTTGGGGAAGCGTTATGGACGTATCTCAACACTCCGTTCCTGTACACGCACGAGGGATTTGTCACTGAGGAGATTTCGTCGATTCAAGTCGAGGGCGAAACCTGGAGAAGGTTGAAGGTGACATTTCCGGATCACGTGAAGAGCCATACGCGGGAGCAGATTTCCTGCTTCGGGCCCGATGGATTGTTGCGTCGTCACGACTATACGGTCGACATTCTGGGTGGTGCGACGGGGCTTAACTACGCTTCGGATTACCGCGAGGTCGACGGGATCATTTTTCCGACCAAGCGCCGGGTGTATGCGTATGAAGGCGATTATCAATTGGTCGAGGAGCCTTTGCTGGTCGCGATTGATATGGGCCGGATAACGCTATTGTAGAGGGGTTGGGGCGGCGCCGTGGTTTGTCGGGGAGGGGTTGGGCGTCCGTGGTTAGGGTCGGGGCTGGGTTGGTGCTGGGTTGGTGCTGGGTTGGTGCTGGGTTGGTGCTGGGTTGGTGCTGGGTTGGTGCTGGGTTGGTGCTGGGTTGGTGCTGGGTTGGTGCTGGGTTGGTGCTGGGTTGGTGCTGTCTACGTTAGCGCGAGCTTTATGTTGGCTAAATTTTTTCGTTCGCACTCGGTCGGGATTTTGGGCGCGGGGCTAGTTGGTGGTCGGGGTCAGTGCTGGGTTGCTGCTGCGTACGTTAGTGCGGGTTTAATATTGGCTAAATTTTTTATCACTATTAGCCAGGGTATTTTCGTTCGCACTCGGGACCGTAGGGGGCCGGCTACTGGCGGTGGTCGAGGGTGAGTGCTGGTTGCTGCTGCGTACGTTAGCGCGGGTTCTATGTTAGCTAAATTTTTTATCACTATTAGCCACTGTGCGTGGCGGCACTTCATTTCTTTGTCCAACGGCGACAAAGAAACGAAGCAAAGAAAACGCCTCCCCACAATCTGTATTAAGTGTCCCCAGCGTGCAGACTGCTTTTGGTTCCCGCGTAGAACGGTGCTCGCTAGAACCACGGACACTTGAAGCCCTCCTTCTCGCGAATCCTGACATCCCCACGCTTCGCCACCAGTGCTCTCGGGCAAGTTCGATGCGCCCACGAACTGCTACGGCCTCACCCTTGTCTGAGGTCGAGTGAACTATTCGGTGCGTAGCAATTTGAGGCGCGGTTGTTTGCGCCTGGCGCGAGGCGTTCCGTGATTTTTCTGATGTGCTGGCGCCCAAGCGTATTGCGCGCAATGCGCCCTTGCCTGAATGGTCGCGCGGATCACGCAGTCCACCAACCCGTAAAGACGCGTCAGGCCATGATGGTCCGCGGGCCACCGTTCTTGCCCGAGAGCACTGGTGGCGAAGCGTGGGGATGTAAGGATTCGCGAGAAGGAGGGTTTCAAGTGTCCGTGGTTCTAGCGAGCACCGTTCTATGCGGGAACCAAAAGCAGTGGTCTGCACGCTGGGGACACTTAATACAGATTGTTGGAAGGCGTTTTCTTTGCTTCGTTTCTTTGTCGCCGTTGGACAAAGAAATGAAGTGCCGCCACGCACAGTGGCTAATAGTGATAAAAAATATCACCAACATACAACCCGCGCTAACGTACGCAGCAGCAACCCGGCACTGACCCCGACCACCGACCATCAGCCCCGCGCCCAAAACCCTGACCGAGTGCGAACGAAAATACCCTGGCTAATAGTGATAAAAAATACAGCCAACGTTCAACCCGCGCTAACGTAAGCAGTACCAACCCGGCACCCACCCCGACCACTGCGCCAAGCCCCGCGCCCAAAACCCCGCCCGAGTGCGAACGCTAATCCCTTCACTCGTAAGAAAAAATACTGCCCAGCTTGTCCATATGATCAAGCGCCATCCCCGATCCCCGCACGACGCAAGTCAGCGGATCCTCGGCTACCAGCACCGGTAATCCCGTTTCCTCGGCCAGCAAACGATCCAGATCACGCAGCAATGCGCCTCCCCCCGTAAGCATCAAGCCGCGCTCCGCAATGTCCGCACCAAGCTCCGGCGGGGTTTGCTCCAGAGCAATCTTCACCGCCGACACAATCTGGTTCAACGGATCAGTCAGCGCTTCAAGAATTTCATTGCTCGAAACCGTGAAGCTCCGCGGAATACCCTCTGACAGGTTACGACCCTTTACTTCCATCTCCTTGACTTCGGAGCCCGGGAAAGCGGAGCCGATCTGCTTCTTGACCCCTTCGGCCGTTTGCTCGCCGATGAGCATGCCGTAGTTACGGCGAATGTAATTGACGATCGCCTCGTCGAACTTGTCGCCGCCGACCCGCAGCGAGCCCTTGTAGACAATGCCGCCCAGCGAGATAACGCCCACCTCGGTGGTGCCGCCGCCGATGTCGATGACCATCGATCCGGTCGCGTCCGACACGGGCAGGCCGGAACCGAGCGCCGCTGCCATTGGCTCTTCGATCAGATAGACCTGGGAGGCGCCTGCACCATGTGCGGCTTCCTTGATTGCACGGCGTTCAACTTGCGTGGAACCGCTCGGCACGCAGATGATGATGCGAGGCGATGGCGCGAACATCCGCGAGTGATGCACCATCTTGATGAACTGCTTGATCATCTGCTCGGTGACCGTGAAATCGGCGATGACGCCGTCTTTCATCGGACGGATAGCTTCGATATTGCCCGGGACCTTACCGAGCATTTTCTTTGCTTCCAGGCCGACTGCCTGAATGGTCTTCTTGCCATTCGGGCCGCCTTCCTTGCGAATTGCCACGACGGAGGGTTCGTCGAGGACGATCCCCTTGCCGCGCATGTAGATCAACGTATTCGAAGTGCCGAGATCAATCGCCAGGTCGTTGGAAAAGTAATTGCGTAGAAAACCGAACATTGAAAATCCTGTCGTGCTTGGGGCTGGGAGCTCGGGCACGTCACGTGCCAACCCCTTGTGGCCCATGTGGCGCTGCCCGCGCAGAGCATAACAGCTTCACATGGCGGCGCAAAAGATGCCGCCGCGCATGCCCCAGACGACCGTCAGGAAAACAGGTGTTTAATTCTCAGCCAGAGACCCGCCAGGCGATGCGGCTGCGCGGCCTCCTGCGACAGACCAGCCTCGGGATGGGTGCCGGATTGGACGTGCCGAACTTGTGAGACGAGTAACCCGATGTACATGGCAATTCTCCCAACATTGGTCTTGGAGTTCGCGGAAACGTCAGCAATCCGGAGTTCAACCGCGCGCTTGTGGGCGGCGAATCAGGCTTGCGCGCTTCCGTCGATTAAATGACGTAAAGACATCGACATAAAGCGTATGAAGTAATTGTCTTTTTCGCATAAGCCTCCGTTTGGTGCTTATTTTCTGCTTATCAAGCGGCACCCGTTTCACGATCTAAGCATGCCGAACTATCTTCACTATCCAAGCTGGGTTTGAGTCGCCATTGAACGCACGGAATCACGTCCGATGGCGCTGCGCGGACGGTCGGAAGCGGGCGGAAACACGCACCAGCAACCGTCGTCATGCCTGAAGAAAAGCAGTGCTCGTGGCCCGAGCGGCAGTGACGTCTCGACACACACATAACGCCTTCTGCCCTGGCGCGTACGACTGAATTCCGTGACACGAACAGGCGTTGAGAGGCTTGGCGAAAGCCATTTGTCGACCTGGGTACGTAGCGAATTTTCACGTGTGGGTTTCATGTGCTGCTCCCGCAAACAGCGCCTGCTCGATTTGGTCTGGAACGGCCTTGACGCAGACCGCTTTGCGCCCGATTTCTTCACTCGGGCTTTGCATCATCGTGCTGCCGCCCGCTGATGCCCTCAGTGCGCTACACCGCGCGAGCTGCCTTAAATCCGCAAGCTGAGCAACAAGTTGTCTAGCCGTCATGCGCTTCATGAAAATCTCCTGCACCGCACCACAATCCTGAGAAAGCACTTTAACTTTATGCCTATATGCCCAGCTACAAAATGCTGTTTGCAAAATAGCAACGGTTTTCTCGTGACGATCCGCTTATTCAGTGACTGCAGAAATCAGCGACTGCTTGCCATGCTTGTTTATCGGCACGGGAAGATTCGGACTTGAGAGTCGAGCATTAATAACGACTACTTGCGGCGGATAGCGCAAAGTGCCCGGAAGCGGGCGAGATTCCATGCGTCGGTTGCCCGGCCACATTGGATCTAACTTGAATGGCATGTGGAAGGGCCTCGAGTGGCGCAATCAACCCACAAAGCACGTCACGAGCGACTTTCGAACGAAATAGCGCGAACGACTCGTGGGTTGCTCAGCGCGTACCGAGCACACCGCTCGTGTCGCCCTTCTATATGAGCGACCAAACAATAATCAGCCATCCTTATCGATGTCGAGTCAGACCACGCTCTTCAACTCAAACGATGGCCGCACGCAATAACCCAAGCCGCGCCCTTAATCATCTGATGAATGACATTAGACCTACGCGACAAAAAATAAATCGTCGCAATTGCTCCGATGCGGGTTATCCCAGCCCTACATTTCGCCGGCATTTTGCCGTAAATGAGTCAGGCATAACGTTCGGCGGCGCCTGGCGCCCCGCACGTTTCATTACACGGTTCAACAACAGGCGACAGCGGTAGACATGAACAAGATGACGTTGAATCAGAAGCTCGGATCGATGATTGCCGTGCTATGGCTCGGACTGGTCGCGATTGGTTTTATCGGTGCGTGGCAAAGCCGTGCGGCGACCATGGACGACCGCCGCGATCAGTTGAAGGCGCTGGTCGCCCAAGGCGTCAGCATGACGGCCCATTTCCAGAGTCTCGCCGAGAACAAGACGATTTCCGAAGACGAGGCAAAAAAGCGTGCCCTCGATGTCCTCGCCTCGATGCGGTATGGCACGGACGGCTACATTTCGGTCAACGACTCGCACTCCGTGATGATCATGCATCCGATCAAGCCGGCCATGAACGGGCAAGACTTGTCGGGATTCACTGATCCGGCGGGCAACAAGCTCTTCGTGAATATTGTCACTGCCGGCTCCGCGCCCGACGGCGGCTTCATCAACTATCTGTGGTCGAAGCCCGGCAGCGACAAACCCGTGCCGAAGATGAGTTTCGCCAGGCACTTTACGCCATGGGACTGGTTCATCGTGACTGGCATGTACACGGACGACATCGACGCCGCTTTCTACGCAAGCGCGCTACGCTGGTTCGCGATTACCGGTGTGCTCGGCGTGCTGGCATCGGTTGTCATGCTCCTCGTGCTGCGCAGTATCAAGCGCGAACTCGGCGGCGACCCGGCTATTGCGGTCGGTGCGGCGCAACGCATCGCACGCGGCGACCTGACTTCGCACGTGCCGCTCGCGGCCGGCGATTCCCACAGCCTGATGTTTGCATTGAGCGAGATGCAAAGCGGCCTGGTGGAAACCGTCTCGCGTGTGCGGGCCGGAACCGAGAACATCAACGTAGGGGCGTCCGAAATTGCCGCGGGCAATACCGACTTGTCGCAACGTACGGAACAGCAGGCGGCTGCGCTTGTACAAACGGCATCGAGCATGGACGAGATGACCACGAACGTGAAGCAGAACGCCGACAGCGCAATGCAAGCGGCCAAGCTCGCAGGCGAAGCCGCCGATGTAGCCCGGCGCGGCAGTGGCGTAGTGGAAGAAGTGATCCACACGATGACGCGCATTACCGAAAGCTCGAAGCAGATTGGCGACATCATCGGCGTGATTGACGGGATCGCTTTTCAGACCAATATTCTTGCCTTGAACGCTGCGGTGGAAGCGGCGCGAGCCGGCGAGCAAGGGCGCGGGTTTGCGGTCGTGGCGGCCGAAGTGCGCAGCCTCGCGCAGCGCTCGGCGACCGCGGCGAAAGAGATCAAGGCATTGATCGGGACATCGACGGATACGGTGAAGGAAGGTGCGTCGCTGGTGTCGAATGCTGGGGCGACGATGGGCGAGATCGTGAGTTCGATACGTCGCGTGAATGAGATCCTCGATGAAATCAGCCACGCTTCGAACGAGCAAAGCGCGGGTATCGAGCAGGTGAATCGCGCGGTGGGCGAGATGGACCAGGTGACGCAGCAGAACGCCGCGTTAGTTGAGGAGGCTGCGGCTGCGGCGCATTCGCTGAAGGATCAAGTCGATGTGCTGCGCGAAGCGATTGGCAGTTTTTCATTACCGGGGGGGTGACGTTCGCACTCGGGTGGGGGTTTGACGTTCGCACTCGGGTGGGGGTTGACGTTCGCACTCGGGTGGGGGTTGACGTTCGCACTGTCGGGGTCCGTGCCGGGTTGCTGCTGCCTGCGTTTGCGCGAGTTCAATATTGGCTAAATTTTTTTATCACTATTAGCCACTGTGCGTGGCAGGTTGTCAGCGTTCGCACTCGGGCGGAGTTTTAAGGGGCGTGCGGGCGGTGGTCGGGGTTGATGCCGGGTTGCTGCTGCGTACGTTAGCGCGGGTTGTATGTGAGCTATATTTTTTATCACTATTAGCCACTGTGCGTGGCGGCACTTCATTTCTTTGTCCAACGGCGACAAAGAAACGAAGCAAAGAAAACGCCTCCCCACAATCTGTTTTAAGTGTCCCCAGCGTGCAGGCCACTGCTTTTGGTTCCCGCGTAGAACCGTGCTCGCAAAACCACGGACACTTGAAACCCTCCTTCTCGCGAATCCCTACATCCCCACGCTTCGCCACCAGTGCTCTCGGGCAAGCGCGATGACCCACGGACCAATACGGCCTAACGCGTCTTTATGGGTTGGTGGACTGCGTGATCCGCGCGACCATTTAGGCGAGGGGCACGCGTAGCGCGTTATACGTTTGGGCACCAACACACCAGGAAAATGTAGAACCGCCAGCGCAAGGAGTGAACAACCGCCCTTGAAGTCACTGCAGCCCGGAAAGTCATTACAGCCGGGAAAGTTAATACAGCCGGGAGAGCCACAACAGCCCGGAGAGTCGCTGCGACCGGAGAGTCACTGCGACCGGGAAGTCACCACGGCCTGGAAAGTCACTTAGGCCCGGAGAGTCACTTAGGCCTGGAGAGTCCACCTCATCCCGCGAGTTCGGGTGAGGTCGAACGAATCCCTACGAGTACGGAACTTGCCCGAGAGCACTGGTGGCGAAGCGTGGGGATGTCAGGATTCGCGAGAAGGAGGGTTTCAAGTGTCCGTGGTTTTGCGAGCACCGTGCTACGCGGGAACCAAAAGCAGTGGTCTGCACGCTGGGGACACTTAATACAGATTGTGGGGAGGCGTTTTCTTTGCTTCGTTTCTTTGTCGCCGTTGGACAAAGAAATGAAGTCCCGCCACGGACAGTGGCTAATAGTGATAAAAAATTTAGCCAACATTGAAGCCGAGCTAACGTACGCAGCAGCAACCCAGCATCAACCCCGACCACCGATCAGCCCCGCGCCCAAAACCCCGCCCGAGTGCGAACGAAAATAACCTGGCTAATAGCACTAAAGATACAGCCAACATATAACGCCCGCAGGCCCAAGCAGTATCAACCCGACCACCGCCCCCGCCCCGCCCCGCCCCCAACAAAGTGCGAACGAAATCACCCCGGATGATTAAGGAAAAACCTCATCATGGCCGCGCTTGCGTCAGGACCATTCGCATCGGTGTACGAACCCCGCACACTCCCGCCCGCCCACGCATGTGGCGCACCATGAATGAGCCACAACTCGGCATCGACGCCGTCCGCCGATTTCATCCGCTCGACCGTACTAGTGCGCTTACCCGCTTCGGCACGCGCGGTGTCATCGAAGACGATCGCCTCACCACCGAAACCACGCAACACTTCAGCCGCATTCGAAGGATGCACGGTTCCATCGGCATCGCCATGAAAAACGATCAGTGGCCGCTTGGGTGCCTCAAAGCCCCGCGCGCGCGGCGCCTTGCCACCACGCATGGCCGCCAGCGCCGACGGCAAATCGTGCGCCGAACCGGCCGCCAACCCGGAATGCACGCACGCCGCAGCATAGAGGTCGGGATACGCGCGGACCATGATCGCGGCCATCGCCCCGCCCGCCGATAAACCGGCCACGAAGACGCGCGCCGGATCGACGGCGTACTTGGTCATCACGTCGCGCGTAATGCCCGCGATAATCGACGGCTCGCCGCTGTCGCGCCGCTGATCGGCAGGCTTGAACCAGTTCCAGCACTTCGACGCGTTAGCCCCCTGCGGCTGCACCGGATACACGACGATGCAACCGTCGCGCTCCGCCAGCGCATTCATTTGCGTGCCGGCGGCAAAATCATCGGCGTCTTGCGTGCAACCGTGAAGCATCACCACGAGCGGCACCGGTTTGCCTTTGTACGTCTTCGGCACGTAAATCTTGTAGTCCCGATGACCCGCCGCGTTCGCGAACGAATGCGTCGTGAATGTTCCGGGCAGTTGAACGTCGGGTGCTTCAGCCTGAGGCGCCCGACGTGCCTGAGGCGCCTCAGGTGCACGGTATTGCGCCGGCCCTTGTTGCGCCTGGCGGCCAAGCACGCGCCGCAGCACTGCTGTCGCTTCCTGAGGGCCGCGCGTGCGCAGCAACTTCATTGCATCCTGCATCGAGTGCAGAAATCCTTCGTCGAGTTTCATTATCTTTTCCTGTTATTTGTCTAAAACAATTAAGCGATCCGGTCTGCCAGCGCCGCTTTCACAGCGGCCGACGCATGAAAAGCGCCGAGCACGACAATCGATGCGATGGTGTCCAGCGCCAGTTCGGGCGTCACATCGGCGGCGATGCTCGCAAGTCCGAGCACCTGTATGTCGAAGCGCTCGCCGGCTTCACGCGCCGTTTCCAGATCGCGCTTTGAAAAATGCTGCATGCCGAGCACCAACGCACGCCGCGTCACGGTTTCATTCACCACCTGGGCGTGCGTCGCCAGTTGATTGCGGATTGCCGTGCGGATCAAATCCGTACGGTTGGAGTAAAAACCCTCCTCCACCAGCAAATCGATCTGCCCCAAGTCGATAGGACCCAGGTTGATCGTGATTTTCTCGGTCTCACCGCCTTTCGGCCGGACCACTTCAAGTTTTTGTATCATCTAAAAACATCCCCTTACCATCCATGTAGATGGTTATAGGCTGGTTTTTGCGATGCGTCAACTTTTTTTGGCACGTCGGCCGGCTGAAATGAGCGCTGCCGGATCAGTGCGCTGTGAGGAGATTGGCAGAAGATGTGGACGTGTTGCAGACGTCGGCAGCGCGTGGGTCGTCAGGAAAAAGAGCCGGCGGCGATCTTGGATCGAGTCGGCGGCAGCGCGGTGAGCTGGGTTCAGCGCCGAAATGACATAGCTCGCGCGCGGTCTCTGCGTTGTCTACTACGTCCAGAATGCCTTGAATCCAGCATTTCCCGCTCGCAAGCAATCCGATGCCCCAAAACGAAAAAAGGCCGTTTCAACTTACGTTGAAACGGCCTTCAGTCACACATTCTTATATCTGGCGCCACTGTTTCGGGAGCCTCGCCGCGCCTCCTTGAGATGGCGCCCGTTTCTATTCGGTGGACACAGGACTAAATTTGGTCCATATTCAGTCCCACGCTAAACTATCGATCGGAGCCCAGCAATGAAGCTCGCAAACATCAAGCCAATCAGCTACCTGAAAAGCGACGCGGCAAGGATTGTGACTGAACTCACAGAATCCCATGAGCCACTGATCATCACCCAAAACGGCGAAGCCAAGCTGGTTGTGCAAGACATCTATTCATTTGAGCAGCAGCGCCAAACAAACGCCCTCCTTCGCATTCTGGCGTTGGGCCAGAAAGAAATTGCCGAAGGCAAGTTCTCGCCCGCAGCCGACGTCTTTGCGGAATTGGATCGGCTCGATGAAGAGGATGACGAATGAAGCTCACAATCCTCGACTCGGCCAAAAAAGACTTGTCCGATCTGAGAGAGTACGTAATCAGGCACAAATCAAAGGAGTCCTGGCGGGAGATCAAGGCACAGCTGAAAGACAAAATCCTTCAACTAGAAAAATTTCCCTTCTCCGGCTCCCGCCCTTCCGAACTCCTTGGCTTTCCCGACCGATACAGGCAACACCTGACTAGTCAGCAACGGATCATCTACGAAATTGCGAGCGACGAGATGTTTATCCATGTGATCTGCGGACACGCCCAAGATCTCGAAGAACTCCTCAATCGCAGATTGCTCAGTATCTAAAGGAAGAGCCGCGTCCCGACGGCTCTTGCCGATAGATCAACCTCAACAAATGTGCGTGGTCAGACAGCATCCTTCTCCGGCACCACCCGCTTCACCATGAACCAATAAAACAGCGCCGAACACCCCGCTATCATCCCGCCCGAAATCAAGGCGATTGAATACGACCCGGTTTTATCGACGATAAACCCCGCTACCACGGGCGAAAACGCACCACCGAAATACCCGCCGAAATTCTGGATCGCGCTGACGGAAGCGACCATCGACTTGGGCGCCACGTCCGATGCCAGCGCCCACGCCGCACCAATAATCGCCGCAAGAAATGCAAGGCCCAAGGTCATCAACGTGATGGTGAGGCCAAGCGAATCGACGAAAGGAATCGCGACCGCCGAAACCGCCGCGCCAATCGCGCAAATCACGATCCACATGCGCTTGGCATCGATAGGCGTCGCCATGCCGCGATCGACCATCTTCTTGGTCAGATACCCCACGATGATCTCGCCCACCGCACCGCCAATCCACGGAATGCTCGCGTATATACCCAGTTGTACGAATGAAATATGAAACCGATCGAGCAGATACAACGGCAAGAATACGAGGAACAGGTTCCACAACCAGATCGCGCAAAAATAGCCGAGGATCATGCCCCACACGCTGCGATGAGTGAACAATCCGCGCCACTCGTGCGTTGAGTTGCTGATGGAGCGCTCACGCCCGCCGCCGCCCGCTTCAATATACGCAAACTCCTCTTTCGAGAGCCGCTTGCTCTGCTCGGGGTTCCGGTAGAGGAACAGGAACACAATCGCGAACGCGATCCCGACAAAACCCGCCACATGAAAGAGCGAGCGCCAGCCGAAGGCAATCATCAACGCAACGAGCACCGCAGGCGCAAGTGCAGGTCCCCATTTCGACGACGAGTCCCAGATACCGGTGGCAAACCCGCGCTCCTTCTTCGGGAACCATGCGGCTGTAATTTTCGCGGAGGTCGGCCAGCACGGCGCTTCGCCGACGGCAAGCAGCGCGCGCATCACGAGCAGCCCGCTTACCGACCCGACCACGCCGGTCATATAGGTCGCGACGCTCCACCAGATCATCGCGACGGCGTAGGCTTTCTTCGCGCCGAAGCGGTCGATCACCCAGCCCGCGGGCAACTGCATCACAGCGTAGGTCCACGCGAACACGGTGCCGAGCAAGCCAATCTGCGTCCGCGAGAGCCCAAGCTCACGAATCATTTCCGGCGCGGCGATGGAAAGACTCGCGCGGTCGATGTAATTGATGATGCCGCCGATCACAAGCCATATCAGCACGGTCCAGCGAAAGTTCATGCCGGCGCTGCTCGCCGCCTCAGCTGGGGATACAAGCTTGTCTGCCACGTCCGTCTCCTCGTCTATGCGAATGAACGCCCTTTTCATCTTTTCGGGACGCAAATAGTCACACTATATTTAGCTTATTTACGAGAAAACAGGCGCGTTAACCCGCATTTAATCGTTAAATAGTCTTACTATAATTTCGATTAAATGAAAATTCACAAAGCCCGATGCCGCCGCCAAACGTCCCTTAAGCGGAGCCCGATGGATCGGCATCGCCCTCGCTTCGCCACGGCATCCGCATTGAAACCACGCCTGCTAGACGTGACGCTCGCCGGCCTCATCGAGGACGCTGTCCGCATCCGCGCGCGCGCTTTCCAGTTGCACCAGACTGGCCTGCCGCGCACCAAGCGGATCGCGGCTCTGAATCGCCGTGAGAATTGCTTTATGACGCGGCAGCGAAAGCGCGTGGGTGTTCGGATGGCGGCTCGTCAGACGGATGGATTCCGACAGCGCGAGCGACAGCATATTGCCGATGTAAGCCAGCATGTCGTTATGCGTCGCGGCCATGATTGCGCGATGAAACTCGAGGTCGGGATCGAGCAATTCGGGCGCAGTTTCGGCCGCTTCCATCCGTCGATAAGCCGCTTCGATCCGCGCCAGATCGTCGCCGCTTCCGCTCGTGGCGGCGAGCGCGGCCGCCGCCGGTTCGATGATCCGCCGCACCGTGAGCAGCGAGCGGAAAAAATCGCCTTCCGGCACGCTGCTCAGGGTCCAGTACAGCACGTCGGGGTCGAGCATGTGCCAGTCGGCGCGTGGCCTGACGACGCTGCCCACGCGCGGCTTCGACACCACCAGCCCCTTGGCGACGAGCACACGCGTGGCTTCCCGCAAGACGGGCCGGCTGACGCCGTAGGTTTCGCAGAGCAGCACTTCGGCGGGCAGCCGTTCGCCTGGCGCGACCTTGCCGCCGACGATGTCCATGCCGAGTTCCTGCACGATCCGCCCGTGCATGCTTTTACCGCTTTGAGGGTGTCGATAGTTCATGTTCAACAGGAAAAGGCTCAGTCACCATTGACGGTCGCATAGCAGGCACGACGACAAAAATTTATATAGTCCGACTAAATTGCGGGTAAACGTTCTCAAATCGATAACAACGGCAGGTTTAGTATTACTTTAACCAAAAAGAGATGCGTGTAGCGTCGGCAATACGGCAATACGGCAATACGGCAATAACAATCCAGGAGACAAACCGGTGAATCACGAAACACGCGTCATCAGGCTGATGACGGCCAAGCTCATTCCATTTCTTATCCTGCTCTACCTGGTTGCCTATATCGACCGTTCCACGCTTGGCTTTGCAAAGCTGCAGATGAACGCCGACGCGGGTATCGGCGACGCGGCGTACGGACTCGGCGCGGGTTTGTTCTTCATCGGCTACTTCTTGTGCGAAGTCCCAAGCAACGTGTTCCTTGTGCGCTTCGGCGCGCGTCGCTGGTTCGCGCGCATTCTGGTGACGTGGGGCGCGATCACGGTCGCGATGTCGCTCATCAGCGGACCGACCAGTTTCTACGTGCTGCGCTTCCTGCTCGGCGCGGCCGAAGCGGGATTTTATCCGGGCGTGGTGTTCTATTTGAGCCAGTGGTTTCCGGCGCGGCATCGGGGACGCATCTTCGGCTTGTTCCTGTTGTCGCAGCCGTTTGCGCTGATCGTGACGGGACCGCTCGCCGGCGGCTTGCTCGGCATGGAAGGCGTGGCCGGGTTGCACGGCTGGCAGTGGCTGTTCATCCTGACCGGCTTGCCGGCCATCTTGCTGGCATGGCCGACACTGCGTTTTTTCTCCGATACCCCAAGCGATGCCAAGTGGCTCCCCGCCGAAGACCGCGTCTGGCTCGAAACCGAACTCGCCCAGGAGAAACGCGCGGGCGATCTCGTCGAACACAAGAACCCGTTGCGCGCGTTAAAGGACGGGCGCGTGTTGCTGCTGGCGATTTATTTCCTGCCGTATCCGCTCGCCATCTACGGCCTCTCGATGTGGCTGCCCACCATCATCAAGGGCTTCGGCGTAAGCAACCTGACCACCGGCTTCCTCTCGGCGATACCCTACGTCTTCGCCGTCGCGGGCTTGCTGATCGTGCCGCGCCACTCCGATAAAACCGACGAGCGCCTGATTCACATCGCGTGCAGCGCGGCGTTGGGAGCGGCGGGCTTGTTCGTATCGGCGGCGGCGCATTCACCCGTCGTGCAACTCGGCGCGCTGTGCTTCACCGCGTTCGGGCTGTACGCGGCGCAACCGATCTTCTGGACGTTGCCGAGCCGCTTCCTCGCGGGGCCGTCGGCGGCGGCCGGGATTGCGTTGATCAATTCCATCGGCAATCTGGGCGGGTATATCGGGCCGTTCGCGGTCGGCGCGATCAAGCAGCAGACCGGCAATCTCGCCGATGGCCTCTATTTCCTCGCCGGCGGCGTGTTCCTGCTGGCCGTGCTGCTGACGATCGTGGTCAAGCTGACGCTCGAGCCGCGTTCGGGCAAAAAGGCCCGTGTCATTGCAGAGTAAGGCAGCGAAGACCCGCGGCGCTCCGCGGCTTCGATTGCTGGTGAGCCTCGGAACCGCCTTGCGCCCGCAACCCCACTCCCAATGCGATAATCCCGGGTTGTCAAAACGTTTTCGGAGAACCCCATGAGCCGCCTCGACAACCCGTTTCACGATCAGGAGGCCGGCTGCGCAGATTCGACGCAGGACACGACCCGCATCGACGACGTCCGCATCGGCGCCGTCCGTCCGCTGATCTCCCCGGCGCTGCTGCAGGACGACCTGCCCGTGCCGCTCACCGTGCAGACGCTGGTTGAAAAGAGCCGCGTCGAAATAGCCGACATCCTGCAAGGCCGCGACGACCGGCTGGTCGCCGTGGTCGGACCGTGTTCCATCCACGACCACGATCAGGCAATTGAATACGCGCGTCATCTGAAGGCCGCTGCAGACGAACTGCGTGACGATTTATTGATCGTGATGCGGGTCTATTTCGAAAAGCCACGGACCACGGTGGGCTGGAAAGGCTACATCAACGACCCGCTTCTCGATGGCACGTTTCGCATCAACGAAGGCCTGCGCCGCGCGCGCCAGTTGCTGCTCGATATCAGCGGCATGGGCCTGCCCACCGGCACCGAGTTCCTCGACCTGTTGAGCCCGCAATACATCGCGGATCTGATTGCTTGGGGGGCTATCGGCGCGCGTACCACCGAGAGCCAGAGTCATCGGCAACTTGCTTCGGGCCTGAGCTGCCCGATCGGTTTCAAGAACGGCACCGATGGCGGCGTGCAGATTGCAGCGGACGCTATCGTTGCGGCCCACGCGAGCCATGCGTTCATGGGCATGACGAAAATGGGCATGGCCGCGATCTTCGAAACGCGCGGCAACGCGGACGCCCACGTGATCCTGCGCGGCGGCAAGAAAGGACCGAACTACGACCGCGAAGGCGTGGCAGCCGCATGCGCCGCGCTCAAGGAAGTCGGACTGCGCGAGCAGGTGATGATCGATTGCTCGCATGCGAATTCGGGCAAGTCGCATCTGCGTCAAATCGATGTCGGTCATGACATTGCACGGCAACTGAGCGATGGTGACCGGCGCATTATCGGCGTGATGATCGAAAGCCATCTGGAAGAAGGCCGGCAAGACCTGAAGCCCGGCGTGCCGCTGCGTTACGGTGTATCCATCACCGATGCCTGCCTTGCATGGACACAAACTGAACCGGTCCTGCAAACGCTCGCAGCAGCAGTGCGCGAACGACGCAAACAGTAAGGAATCACACGCATCCCGGCGCTCATGCCGGGATGCGCTGCGTTGCCGCAATACATTGCGTGCTAACGCCCAGATAACACACTCCGCACGCGATGCTCTCATCGCTCTATCTCAAGCCCTCCTCGCACCATGCATGTCATGCGCCATACCGGCGTATGCACGGCTTCACAACGAAATCCATTCGGCATAGACTGGGTCGCATAAGCTGAATCGGCAACGTTCTTCAAGCATCAGTAGTGAGTCGTCTTGCATCAAGCGTTTTTCGTAGTGATCCGCAAATTGAGCCGGTCGAGCCGGTTCAATTCGTGTCCACCAACGTACGACCGAGGCGACACATCATGGCTGATACGAGTTACATGGCGCGCAAATCCGTCGCCGATATCATCAAGAGTGCAGACGGCGGCGAACGCCCGCTGGCCAAAACGCTGGGCGCACTCAGCATCACAGCCATGGGCATTGGCGCGATCATCGGCGCCGGCATCTTCGTACTGACGGGCACCGCCGCGGCGCAGTTTGCGGGACCGAGCATCATCTTGTCGTTCGTGCTGGGCGGCATTGCTTGTGCGTTTGTCGGCCTGTGTTACTCAGAACTTGCAGCCATGCTGCCCGTCTGCGGCAGTAGTTATACCTACACGTATGCCACGCTTGGCGAAGTGTTCGCGTGGATTATCGGCTGGGACTTGATTCTCGAATACGCGATGGGCGCGGCTACCGTTGCGGTCGGATGGTCGGGTTATATCGTGAGCCTGCTGCATAACGTGGGCATCTCCATTCCGCCCAGATTGGCCGCCGCGCCCGGGACCATGGTCAAACTCGCCGATGGCACATCGGTGGCGGGCATAGTCAATCTGCCGGCTGTGTTCATCATTGCGGTGCTTACGCTCATGCTCGTGATGGGCACCAAGGAGTCCGCGCGCCTCAACAACGTCATGGTCGCGATCAAGCTCTTTGTCGTCGTGGCGTTTCTTGCGCTTGGTGTGTTCTTCGTGCATCCGGCGAACTGGCATCCGTTTATTCCCGCGAACACCGGCGAGTTCGGCAATTTCGGCATGAGCGGAATTCTGCGCGGCTCTGCGGTGGTGTTCTTTGCGTTCATCGGCTTCGATGCGGTGTCGACCGCCGCTCAGGAAGCGAAAAAACCGCAGCGGGACATGCCTATCGGCATCTTGGGGTCGCTGATCATCTGCACGATCCTGTATATCGCGGTGGCGGGCGTGCTCACAGGGCTCGTGCCTTACGGCGAGCTGAACGTGCCCGACCCGATTGCGAAGGGCGTGGACGCCATCGGCCTCACGTGGTTTTCGATCCTCATCAAGGTCGGCGCGCTGACTGGCCTGACGACTGTGATTCTTGTGTTGCTATATGGACAGAGCCGCATCTTCTTCACGATGTCGCAGGATGGCTTGTTGCCGGGGCTGTTTGCCCAGGTTCATCCGCGGCTGAAGACGCCGCATCTTAGCCAGACGATGATCGGCACGGTAGTCGCCATCGTGGCGGCCTTCACGCCGATCAGCGTGCTGGGCGAGATGGTCAGCATTGGCACGCTGTTCGCGTTTGTTCTGGTGTGCGGCGCGGTGATTTATCTGAGGCGCAGCGACTCGGGTGCGCATCGGCCGTTCCGCGTGCCGGCTGTTCCGATCGTGCCGATTCTGGGCATCTTGTTTTGCTTGCTGCTGATGACCGGCTTGCCGCTTGTCACGTGGGGGCGTCTGGTGGTGTGGCTCGTGATCGGGCTGGTGATTTATGTCTCGTATGGGCGAAATAATTCGCGATTGAGGCACCCGGAGCGGCATGAGTAGTGACTGCGTTGTGACGTGAGACGGCTTGGAATCGTGCATCGGGTTTTGCTCTGGTCTTGCACGACGCTGACGATTGCACTTACAAACGCGCTGACCGGTGGCGTGCCCTTCCGTTGAATCCGGCGACAGCTTCAGGCCGGGTGAATATTCGACGCCTGCTTGCCTTTTGGCCCTTGGCCGATATCGAAGCTCACCTTTTGGTTCTCGAGCAGCGTCTTGAATCCTTCGGTCTTGATCTCCGAGAAATGGGCGAACAACTCTTCGCTGCCATCGTCGGGGGTGATGAAACCAAATCCTTTTGCGTCGCTAAACCACTTTACTCGTCCGGTCGGCATGGCCGTCTCCTGGCTGGAAAAAGGGGAACGGTAGCACGGGGGGGTCGTTCGCACTCGGGTTTTTGGGAGGCCAGGGTGTTTGCGTTCGCACCTGGGGTTCATAGGGGCGCGCTACCGGCGGCGGTCGGGGTCAGTGCCGGGTTGCTGCTGCATACGTTAGCGCGAGTTGTATGTTGGCTAAATTTTTTATCACTATTAGCCACTGTCCGTGGCGGCAGGTTTTTTGCGTTCGCACTCGGACTGTTGGTCGGCGGTCTGGGGTCGGTGCCGGGTTGCTGCTGCTTACATTAGCGCGGGTTCAATGTTGGCTAAATTTTTTATCACTATTAGCCACTGTCCGTGGCGGGACTTCATTTCTTTGTCCAACGGCGACAAAGAAACGAAGCAAAGAAAACGCCTTCCCACAATCTGTATTAAGTGTCCCCAGCGTGCCGACCCCTGCTTTTGGTTCCCGAATAGAACGGTGCTCGCAAAACCACGGACACTTGAAGCCCTCCTTCTCGCGAATCCTGACATCCCCACGCTTCGCCACCAGTGCTCTCGGGCAAGTTCGATGGCCCACAGATCACTCCGGCCTAACGTGTCTTTACGGGTTAGTGGACTGCGTGATCCGCGCTAGAGCGACGGACGCTTGGACCCCTCCTTCTCGCGAATCCTGACATCCCCACGCTTCGTCACCAGTGCTCTCGGGCAAGAACGATGGCCTACAGATCACTCCGGCCTTACGCGTCTTTACGGGCTAGAGGGTTGCGTGATCCGCGCTAGAGCGACGGACGCTTAAAACCCTCCTTCTCGCGAATCCTTACATCCCCACGCTTCGCCGCCAGTGCTCTCGGGCAAGATCGATGGCCCACAGATCACTCCGGCCTAACGTGTCATTATGGTTTAGTGGGCTGCGTAATCCGCGCTAGAGCGACCGACGCTTGAAACACTCTTTCTCACGAATCCCTACATCCCACACTTCGCCGGCGGTGCTCTCGGGCAAGATCGATGGCCCATTGACCCGCGCGGCCTCAACCGTCTTCACGGGTTAGTGGGGTGCGTGATCCGCGCGACTATGCGCGTGAGGGACGTGCATAGCGCGCAATACGCTTGGGCACCAGCACCTCAAATATATTGTGGACCGCTCCGCGCCTTCTGCGAACAACCGCGTCTGAGGTCACTGCGCACCGGATTGCTTTGCAGCCCATCGCAAATAGGGGTTAGGCCGTACAAGTTCGTTGGAACACTGAACTTGCCCGAGAGCACTGGTGGCGAAGCGTGGGGATGTCAGGATTCGCGAGAAGGAGGGTTTCAACGAAGTCGTGGTTCTAGCGAGCACCGTTCTACGCGGGAACCAAAAGCAGTGGCCTGCACGCTGGGGACACTTAATACAGATTGTGGGGAGGCGTTTTCTTTGCTTCGTTTCTTTGTCGCCGTTGGACAAAGAAATGAAGTGCCGCCACGCACAGTGGCTAATAGTGATAAAAAATCTAGCCAACATACAACCCGCGCTAACGCAAGCAGCAGCAACCCGGCACGAACCCAGCCCCACGAACGTGAACCGACCTGCCACCACGCACAGTGGCAATAGTGCAAAAAATACAGAAAACCTAAACCACGCGCAGGCCTAAACAGCACCCCCCCCGTCCACCGGCGCGAGCAAAAAGCAAAAGGGCCACCCCGAAACCCCCGGGTAGCCCAAAGTAAAAAACAGCAGCAGAACCAGCAGCCACACCGCCCAAAGACGGCCCTCGGGGCCACTGGAACCGCTACCGCCTAAGCAGCCTGTGCAATCAGGCTTTCTGTGCGCGGCTGTAACATCGCCGCGTTTTCGAGTACCGTCGGTTCCGGTACTTCGTTTATCTGTACGACACTCAATTCCACCAGCGCGGTCTGCTGGCTCGCCTGACGGGCGGCCGCCGCTTTCTTGGTCTTCCCCGCGCGTGACGGCGGCTGGCAGGCCCCGCACACCACGTTGTCTTGCAAATCATGCTTGTGTGCTATGAATTTTCCGGTGCAACGGCAGCATTTGGTGAGCTGCAGCATCCCCGCATCGAAAAAACGCACCAGAGTCCAGGCCCGCGTTAAATCCAGTACCGCCTCGACATCGCTATTCCTGCAATGTTCGAGATACAACCGATACCCCTTAGTCAGAGCATCGAGATGCGAGCAACCCGCTTCCTTCTTCAAAAACATATACGTGTTGTAGAAGAGCGAAGCGTGAATATTCGCGAGCCACGTCATGTACCAGTCAGCCGAGAAAGGCAGCATGCCCTTCGGTGGCGACACACCCTTCACTTCCCGATACAACCGGATCATCCGGTCACGCGAGAGTGTCAGTTCACTTTCGAGCACCTGCATCCGCGCCCCGAGTTCGATCAGTGCGATCGCGCGGAAAACTTCTTGTGCATCTTCGGTGAGGCTCTTCTTAAGCATGGCGCGCTCTCGTGCTTAAACGAACTGTTCTGCTGGCTGACCGGCCAGCAGGATGGCTGTATGCGTCGGCGCAATATCCGCATGCTTCGCAGGCGACGTCAATGCAGCCAGCATGGTGTGATCGTTGAAACGGAAAAAACACAGCAACTGGTCAGATGCGGCCAGCTTGACGACCTGTGCGAGCGTGAGCCCGGACAGAAGGTCGGCGAGTTCTTTAGACAACCCAAGTCGAAACATCCCGATTGCCCGGTCGTCCCGCAGCATGCGCTGCGCGAGCATGATGTACGACAAGTTGATTTCCCGAATCGAGTCCAGCGTTTCGCGACCGTTCATGATTTTCCTGCTTTCGATATAAACCCCGAGCACCTGCCGATATATTTTTACCGGCTATCTTTTTTGCCTAGCCAAACGTTTGAACTGTCGGCTACGTTTAAACTTTGTTTCAGCGAGTTACATCTTGTAACAACACTGTGAAACGGATTGTAAGTACGGTTCAGACGGAAATCAAGCTCATCTCAATAATAAATTTCCATAAAACAACAGTATGAAACGGAAAATTTTACCTGAAGATGTAACACGCAATTTTGACCGGTTTTTGACGCCGTATTTTGGCGGCCGCGATTCGCCAGATAATTTGCTTGTCGATTGATTTCTTAGAGAAAAAACGGATGAGGCGCACAGTCCGTTGACACGCTCATGCAATTAATCGGCTTATGCTAAATGACGTGTTTGTTACAACTTGGACGTCGAACTTTGGAGAATGGAGCTTCAGGAAAACCCTTGGGTTTAATCTGTCATTTTGCTTACAACTTTAAACGCGAAAATGATTCATGCGAGTTACAAGCAGCCGGTCAACACACATATCTTGGGCGAAGTTTGTAACTGATTCCGCCGCAGCTATGAACGTGTAGAGACTAATAGCGTTGGCGAAGGCGATTCGCGCAGCGCTCCCGCCCCGCACGCCCTCTCGAACACAGTCAGCGTTGCGGTACGCCCGTGCTCCATGCGCTCCAATGCGTTGCAATCTCCTGCACCAGCGGATTGCCCGCCCGGTACAGATTCTCGATAGCCGGCGCAAAGCCCCCTTGAGCCGCGTAGTTGAGGAGGTTGTCGGAGGCTGGTTGGCCGTCGTACGGCCGATCGAAATCTGAACCGGTGCGCACGGCGGCCACCCGGTTTAAATCCACTTTGTGCGCACTTGCCGCGCGCTTCAGTGCCTCGTAAGTCGCGTTGTCCTCCTGCTGCGTCGTGCAATAGACGCCCTTTCCATCGGTCAATTGCCTGGTCCAGGTGCGCGCCCGCTCGCCTATGTATTTGCCCGACCACCAAGTGTCGCCGGCCAGTGTGTCGCACTGGATTACTTTCGGTGTCTGGTTCGCCGGCGCGTATGCGAACTTGGCCCGGGCGGCTTGCGCTTCGGCACTATCGGCGAGAACTACGTTCTTCGATAACGCATAAGCCGCGTCGGCAAGCGCCGGGTTCAATTGGAATACCTCAGTCTTGTAGTCGAGCGGCGGCTTCTCTTCAGGGCTCTTCGTATTGATGCCGAGAAAACCGCTCGGCCAGCTATCGGGTTTTTCGCGGGCATCGAGTTCCCACTGGACGCCAAAGTCCACGAGATACTTCGCCCATGCCGCGGAGCCGACCGTGCCTTGCAGAGGATCGATGCCCGCAATCCCGGCGATCATGAAATAAGTGCGGCGCAAGTCGAATTTATCGGAGAACGTTAGCGCCATCAGCGACGCCGCCGCGTTCGCGTGTCCCATGCCCGTAGTCATCACGCAGATGTCCTGCCGGTTGCAATGCACGACCGGATAATCCGGCGAGAGTCCGGGCACGCTGATCGTTTTCCAGGGCCCAAGCTTGTCCAGCCAGACCTTGCCTTCGGGGCCGAACATGGAGACGATCATGACCTTCGCTTCCCGCGCGCCATGACTTCTGATGCGAACGCTATTAGCGCTGCTGACATCGGCTGAATGCTGCGCGAAACCTGGCGCGCAGACGCTGAAAGCGAGCGTTGCGGCAGCGAAATGCAACGCAGGGATTCGTGCACTACGGAACAGCAGATCAAGCGAAGAACGGAGGATTGATTTCATCGGAGCGGCACCGTAAGTGGAAAGCTAACGCGAAGTCAAACACAAGCCGAAGTGCGCCGCGATAAGTCGGGCGCTCACGCCTAACCCGCCGGACCGCTCCGCGCTGGTCGCATTATAGAAGTGCGAGAGCGAATGCAAGGAATAGGAAATGAGCCGAAAATGTTCCTTCAATGTCCAAGACGCGCTAGCTTGCCCATTACCTTCACTCATCCGCAAGGCCTCCATGCCCTCCACTGCCGCTTCACGAATGATCGATGCGTTTCATGCCAGCAATGTCGAAGAACGGCAGGACGTGGAGATGTGGCTCGAGGCGTCCGGCGATAGCGCCGTCGCGCTCGAGGCCTTGTGGTCCGAGGGCGAACATCATCGCGGACATGCGCGCACGGCGATGGAGCGGCTGGTCGCGCTGGCGGACACGCATGGCGTGATGCTGTCGCTCGTGCCCCGGCCGCTGGCGCAAAAAGGGCAAGGCGCTGCTACGCCCGCTATCGATCGCGCCGCGCCCGATAGCGCCGCGCTCGAAGCCTTCTATGAGCGGCTCGGATTCGAGCGCTCGGGCGGCAAGTTCGAAGGCTCGCCCGTACTCGTGCGATCGCCGCGCTGATCCGCTTTGCTCTCGACAGGAAGATCGGCACGCTGAGCCGGCGCGGCCTCGTTTGAATCACCCACGCGCTGGCCGGAGAGTTCGCCACGCTGATCCGTCTTCACTACCACCGCCAGATCGCCGCCTTCAGTTCCATGAGCAATCAAGAAACTCCGCTGCGGATTGGCGATCACAACACCGCGCTCCGTGAAGCGATCAACAATGCGCCGGTTGAACTCGCGCTGAACGCCCCAGCGCGCGGTATCGCGGCACTGTATCTGACCCGCGAGCGTGACCGATGACCCATCGACCGCATCCACGCCCCACAGGCTGAAATCGGAGAGGATGCCATCCTTGAATGCATCGTCTTCACGCAGCGATGCCCCGATCTCCTTGAGCGTGTCCGCCGCCAGACCGACGTCCTGCCCAAGCGCGATGCTCACGCGCACCGCCGCATTCCCGATCCCGCGATTCGTGTTGTTCACCGTCGATACCGAACTGAACGGCACCGTGAAGAGCGAGCCATCGCTGCCGCGCAGACGCACGGTGCGGATCGATAAATACTCCACCGTCCCCGATACCCCCGCGAGCGTGACCGAGTCGCCGACTTGCATCGCGTTCTCCATGAGCAGGAAGATGCCGGTGATCAGGTCCTGCACAAGCTTCTGGGAACCGAAACCGAGTGCGACGCCGAAGATGCTCGCGCTCGCGAGCAACGGCGCGGTGTTCACGCCGATCTCGCTCAAGCCCGTCATCACGACGACCAGCGCGATCACAATGAAGAGCGCGCTGCGCATCATCGGCAGCAGGGTTCGAAGGCGTGCGGCACGCAAGCGGTCGCCGCTCGACGTCCACGTCTCCAGCCGCTGCTCGACCATCACGTTCACGCCTTCCCACACGATCACGGCAAACGCAGCAGCGACCGCAATCGTGATGAGCGCGGACGCAAGCCGATGCCCCACTCCGCCCGACGAGAACAGCGTCAGCACGTGGAGTCCCCAGAGCTGCAGCAGCACCAGCAACGTGACCACGACGATCAACTGTCTGCACGACACGGCGCAATAACGGGTAATAGCGGTACGCGTGCCGATGCACGATCGACTTGTTCGCCAGGTTCGTCCTCGCCGCGCCGCGGTATTAAAGATCCGGCCGAGCGCGCCGAACGCGACAATGGCAACCACGCGCGCCGCCACCAGCACGAGCACCGAGATGCCGAACAGATGAAACAGCGTGCGATAACCGTTGCGTACGTCGAGCGCCCAGACGAACCACAGCGCCAGCACGAAAAACACGGCGAGGCCGGCCCAGACGTCGGCGACCCAGTTGCCCAGCAGTACGAACGACCGGCGTCCGCTTGACGCTCTCGCGAATCCACGCAGCCACCGGCACGCGGCATTTGAGGATCACGATAGCGATCAGCACGTGCACGACCAGCGCGACCGCCTTGAGGATCGCATCGTGGGCGGCGTCGGTCATCCCCAGCGGCTCCGCGGCCTCGGCGAGCGCCGATGCCCGCTCCCGCCACGCACACAATGCGCACCAGCCAGTCATGCGTGAAATGCGCGGCATCATCGCTGATCTGGATCAGGCGCAAACCCGGCGCGCGCGGCGCGATGAAAAAACCCGCTCGCGATCACGATGCCGCGGCATATCAGGTACACATCGATAAGCGCGCCGACCGAACGGCCTTGCGGCGTGGTGTCATCGATGAAAACAGACATCAGCACCGCCGCCGCCGCGATGAACACGACCAGCGGCAGCACGGCGAACAAGGTGTGGAGGATGGCGCTCGGCAGCCGCTGCAACAAGGTCCAGTGCCGCGCGGCATGGCGCACGCCACGGGCGGTATCGGTCTTGCGTTCGGCAACATGGATAGCCGCCTCGTTGCCCGAGCGATCGGCCACGGCTTCGGCACGCACCGCCGCCCGTTCGTCCTTCGCGAGTTCCGGCTGGGCTGCGTCGACATCCACGATCCCACGCGCCGCGATCCGCGCACGCGGCCGGCGCAAGAGTCGCGACGTCAAATATTCGAGCACCAGCGCGGGCAGCAGCGAGATTGCGATGGACCAGATTACCTGGCCGAGCAGCGCGCGCCCGCTGGCCGTCGAGGTGCGTGCGCGCCACCACTGCGCAACGGAGCCATAGTCGAGCAGCGCGCCTACGGACCGGTGCAAGTCGCCGCTCAATTGTCCCAGCCAGGAACCGGCCTGATGCGTTATCTGCGATGCCAGGCCGTTGCTCGTCAGCGATTTCGCCAGCACGCCCACCGCACCGGAGGCGCCGCTCGCGGCGGCAGCCGCCGATGCCCCTGCGGCCGACGCCGCCTGCACCGGTGTCGCCAGCGCGCCTGCGGCCACGATCGCCCGCAGCGTGTCTTCGATCTGGCTGCGGCGTGCGGGATCGTTGAGGACGCTCAGCGCGGCGCGCGCCTGTTCCGGGGTGAGCGTGACGGCAGCGGCAGACGATGGATCAGCGGCCGTTTTGGCCGCGCCGGTTGCGGCGTTTGCGAGAGAGGAAAGCGCGCCGCCAAGGACAAACAGAGCGGCAAGGAAGATGGCAGGAGCAATTTTTCGCATAGGCAGGGATCAGGAACTCGCTAGTGACTCATAGGCGGACTTACGTGCGGACTCACACTCGGACTTGCATCAGGATCCACATTCGCATTCACACGCGCAATATCCGGTTCGAAGAATACCCAGCGCGCCTCGGGGAACGCACGTTGCAGATCTTCCTCGATCACGTTGATCGCATCGACCATCGCGCGGCCGCTCTCGTACTCGATCATTTCAGCCTGCACGGCCACCACGATCTGCTTGCCCCACTGCAGCGTAATCAGGTTGATGACGCGGACAATTTCAGGCCGCGCACGCAAATACGCATCGATACCCCGGCGCACTTCAGGACTCGCCGACTCGCCGACGATCATCGATTTCACTTCGCGCGCCACCAGGTACGCAATCACCATCAGCAATACGCCGACGCCGATTGAACCCGCTGCATCGTAGACAGGATTGCCGGTGATCATGGTCATCAACACCGCGCAGAACGCGATGGCAAGACCGGCCAGCGCGGCGATATCTTCGCCGGTGACCACGATCAACTCGGACTCGCGCGTTTCGCGAAACCATCGCCAGAGGGACTTGTTGCCCGACGTCTTGCGGATCTCACGCAACGCGCCCGAAAGCGAAAACGCTTCGAGCACCACCGATACCCCCAGCACCACCAGCGCGACGATCGGATTGCTGACCTCCTCGTGCCGGGCGAGCCGATGCACGCCCTCATAAACCGAGAACGCGCCGCCGACAAAGAACAGCAGCAGCGCGACAAGCATCGAGTAAAAGTAGATCTCTCGTCCCGAACCGAGCGGATGCAGGACGTCGGCGGGCGCACGTGAGCGCTTGAGGCCGAACAGCAGCAGGAGTTGATTGCCGCAATCGGCGCTCGAGTGGATCGCTTCGGCGAACATGGAGCCGGAGCCCGTGAACGCCGCCGCCCCGAACTTGCAGACGGCAATGCCGAAATTCGCGGCGAGCGCGTAAAAAATGGCCTTCGGCGATTCTTCTTTCATCGTGCTCCCGGTGGGGAATCGGTCAGAGATGCGCGCAGGAATTCAGCAGGTTAAACGACCTCGACGCGGCTTTCGCCATCGATCATTTCTCCGATCACAGCCGCTTCGTTAAAGCCGTCCGCGCGGAAAATGGCGAGGACTTCGTCCACCGCTTCGGGCGCGCATGAAACCAGCAGGCCGCCCGAAGTCTGGGGATCGGTAAGCAGGGTTTGTGCCACATCGTGCAATGACGAGGCCAGCACAATGTCCTGTCCGTACGCGGTCCAGTTGCGTCCCGACGCGCCTGTGTACACACCCGCCTTTGCAAATTCCACGACACCGGGCAGCCACGGCAAGTCGGCATATCGCAGGCGCGCGGTCAATTTTGCGCCACGGCTGAGTTCGAGCGTATGGCCCAGGAGACCGAATCCGGTCACGTCGGTGAGCGCGTGAACGGAGTCAAGCGCGGCGAGATCCGCGCCCGGCCGGTTCAGCTTGGTCGTCGCGGCGATCATGGCGGCGTAACCGGCGGCATCGAGTTGATCCTTCTTCAGCGCCGCCGACAACACGCCCACGCCCAGCGGTTTGCCCAGGATCAGCACATCGCCCGCACGCGCGCTGGCGTTGCGCTTCACGCGCTTCGGATGCACCACGCCGATAGCCGCAAGACCGTAGATAGGCTCGACCGAATCGATCGAGTGACCGCCCGCGACCGGAATGCCCGCCTCGGCGCAGATCGATTCGCCGCCTTTCAGCACGGCTGCGATCACCTCATGCGGCAGCACGTTGATCGGCATGCCGACCAAGGCCAGCGCGAAGATCGGCTTGCCGCCCATGGCGTAGACATCGGATAGCGCGTTGGTCGCGGCGATGCGGCCGAAGTCGAACGGGTCGTCGACGATCGGCATGAAAAAGTCCGTGGTCGCAACAATCGCCTGCTCGTCGTTCAGGCGATACACAGCGGCGTCGTCGGCGGTGTCGTTGCCGACCAGCAAATCGGGGAAGAAAGGCAGCGGCGCGCTGCGTTTTAGCAGGTCGGCGAGTATGCCCGGCGCAATCTTGCAGCCGCAGCCGCCGCCGTGGGAAAGGCTCGTCAAACGGGGCGACACGGTGGAATTCAGCTTGATTTCAGTCATTGCGGGTGATCCGGCGAAGTGGCGTGTGAGCGATATTATGGTGGTTGTCCGGGATTGGAGGGTGACACCGCTTCGGTCTTTGGCACGCGCCCGATTGCATCCATGAAACCAGAAAGCAAATCCAACCTGCACCGTGCGACTCGCTGAACCAGAAATTCCCTCTTCCGCCGGCGCGAACGAACCCGAGCGCATCGATATTGCGATCATCGGCTCCGGCTTTGCCGGCCTGTGCATGGCAATACGCCTGAAACAAGCCGGCATGGATGATTTTTTCTTAGCGGAGCAAGCCGCGTCGCTTGGCGGCACATGGCGCGACAACCATTACCCGGGTTGCGCTTGCGACGTGCAGGCGCACGTCTATTCGTTTTCGTTCGCGCCGCATCCGGGCTGGACGCGGCTCTTCGCGCCGCAAGCGGAGATACGCGCCTACCTCGAGGACTGCGCGGCGCGCTTCGATATCGAGCCGCACCTGCGCTTCAACGAAACGCTGGAACGCGCTACCTTCGACGAAACTTCGGAGCGCTGGCTGCTGCGTTTCTCAACAGGCCGGAGGGTATCGGCACGGGTGCTGATTTCGGGCATGGGCGGGCTCTCGCGAGCGGTCATTCCCGCGCTTCCCGGTATCGATACCTTCGCGGGAGCGTGTTTTCATTCGCAGCATTGGGACCACGCCACGCCGCTCGACGGCAAGCGTGTCGCCGTGATCGGCACCGGCGCGAGCGCGATCCAGTTCATACCCGAGATCGCCGCGCGTGTGGCGCATCTCGACGTGTTTCAACGCACGCCGCCATGGATCATGCCAAAGGGCGACCGCGCGATGAGCGCGCGAGTACGAACGCTGCTCAAACACGTGCCGATGGCGCAGCGGCTGCTCCGTACCACGCTTTACTGGATGCTCGAAGCGCGCGTGCTCGCCTTCGTGATCCGCCCGTCGCTGATGAAAACGATTCAGAAAATCGCGCTGAAACACCTGCACAAGCAGGTCGCCGATCTTGATCTGCGGCGCGTGCTCACACCCGATTACACCATCGGCTGCAAGCGGATTCTCATCTCCAACGACTATTACCCGGCAATGTCCCGCAGCAATGTGTCGGTTGTAACGCAACCTGTCGTGCGAGTGGAAGCCGATGCCGTCATCACCGCCGACAACGTTCGCCACCCCGCCGACTGCATCATTTTCGGCACCGGTTTCGGGGCTTCCAGGGCGTTCCTGCGCGGTGCCGTGATCGGCCGCGGCGGTGTTCGCATTTCGCAAACGTGGCGTGACGGCGCGCACGCTTATCTCGGTACGACGCTGCCGGGCTATCCGAACTTTTTCATGCTGGGCGGGCCAAACTCCGCACTTGCCCATAATTCGATGGTCTACATGCTCGAGACGCAAGTGATGTACGTGATGCAGGCGCTGACCTATATGCGCGATCACGGCATTGCTACCATCGATGTAAAACCGCAAGTCGAGGCCGACTACAACGTGCGCATTCAGCAAGGCTTGCGCCGTGCGATCTGGGCCACGGGCGGTTGCAAGAGCTGGTATGTCGACCCGAGATCCGGCAAGAACACCGCTTTGTGGCCAGGCTTCAGTTGGCGCTTCAGGCAAGCGGCAAGCGTGTTCCGGCCGGACGAATACGTGATGCAGCCGGCGGTTTCACGTGCTGCCTTATAGATTGAAGAACGCCGGATGAAGCAGTCTGATTGTGTTGAACCCTGAAGCCACGCTGTACACTTCGCGGTCTTGCCCTTCGCGCTCGCCATGGGCGCGTGGAATCGAATCAACATGGCCGCACGCTCGCGCGGTCACTCGCATAGGCCACGTTCTCAACGAGCACGTGCATTGAAATCGTCCGCATGAAAAAGCTCAATTCGACCCCTGCCGCGCTACTCGCTTTACTGCTTACCGCCTCGTTGTATCAGTTAGCAAACGCGCAGGAAACACCCGCTCCCTCGCAAGAAGACTACGCCTACCTCACCCGCATGCATGTGCCGGACCCAGTGATCCGTTGCGTCGCGGCGCTCGACAAATGGGTCGCGCTCGCGCCGAAGTACGACACGTTCATCGTGCCCGACCGGCGTGTGCTGGGTGCAAAAGTCGATAACGACACCACCATCTTCAGCGCAGGAAATCCTGTCCCTGTCGATGAAGTGATCGTGATGCGCGCCTTCGCGAAAGCACGCGGCCAAGCGCAATGGACCCGCGTGGATAGCCGCTGCGGCGTGCGCGAAGGGCGGGTTGTGGGTGTATCGCTGACGCCAAATGTAAGGCCCACGATCGTTCGGTAACAACATCGGGAGCCAAAGCTTTCCCACCCTCTCCTGAATATTTCCGCGCATACGTTTCCTTACAAACGCAAACGGCTTGTCATTTATCTAATTGCTAAATTGATTTCACGGATTTCACTTGGAGAAACCGATGAAACGATTAGCGATTCTTGCAGCGCTGGCAGTAGTTCTCGGCAGTTCCCTGGGCGGCTGCATCGTCGTACCGGATGGCGGTGGATACCACCATCACAGCGACTACTACGGCGGCCGCTACTAAGGCCTGCGCGAGCAAACGAGTGACCAGCACAAACCGATAAATCAACAAAACCACGCGAAGGAAACCATCATGTCAAAGCTCAAGAAAGGCTTGTTGTTAGCGTCGCTCGCTGCTGCCGCAGCGATGAGTCTGGGCGTAAGCGCCGCGGCATCCGCCGACGAACACTATCGCCCCGCATACGTCCACGTCGACAACCGCGGCTGGCACGGCGACCGCTATTACGATGGCCATCGATATTGGGAACGTCGTGAGTGGGAACGCCATCACGCACCGCGTCGCGGCGAACCGCAGCATCGGTACTATTGATCCGCGGGACATGTCGTAAAAGCGAAAAAGCCAGGGACGTCCCTGGCTTTTTCGTTTGTTGCCCGTGCTTCAATCGACGGCTTTCAGGGCCGATCAAGCACCCGCTGAATCGCGCCATCTGCGGGTATCGCGAAAGGGCGGCGCGCCGAACAGCCGGCTGTATTCGCGGCTGAATTGCGATGCGCTTTCATACCCCACACGATGCGCCGCCGTCGCCGCATCGGTCATGTCGATCAGCATCAGGCGCCGCGCTTCCTGAAGCCGCAACTGTTTCTGGTATTGCAGCGGACTCATGGCCGTGACGGCCTTGAAATGATGATGCAGCGACGACACGCTCATATGCACGTCGCGTGCAATCGCCTCCACGCGTAACGGCTGATCGAAGTTCTGACGCAGCAGCATGATCGCCTTCGCGATGCGCTGCGTCTGGCTGTCCTGCAGCGCGATCTGGCGCAGGCGCGCGCCCGGCCCGTTCATCAGCAGCCGATACACAATCTCGCGCTTGATCAGCGGCGCGAGAATCGGAATGTCCTCGGGCGTATCCATCAAACGCAGCAGCCGCAACACGGGATCGAGCATGGGCGTGCCGAGCCGGTTGACGTACAAACCGCGCGACGCGTCCACATGAGTCGGCGGCGGCAGGTTTTCATCGCGGATCAGCGCCGTGATTTCTTCCACATCGAGCTCGAGCCGCATGCCGAGATAGGGTTTCTCCGGGGTCGCCCCGGTCACCTGCCCCATCACCGGCAGATCCACCGATGAAACGAGGTAGTGCATGGGGTCATAGACGTAGAGTTCGTCGCCGACCATGATCCGTTTCGATCCTTGCGCGATCAGGCCGAGCGCCGGCGTCTGGATGCCGTGGCTCGGGCCGCCGCAATGCAGGATCCGATGCACGAACAAACCTTGCACAGCGGTTTCGACGCTGCCTTCGCGATCCGCGGTGATCCGTTCCAGCAATGCGACAAGATCGAGCCGGGCGTGGTCGAGACCGGGATCGAGCGGCGTAGTGTCGTGGCCGTTCAGAGGCTCGCGCGCCTCGGCGTGATTCGAAGTTTCGATGGCGGAATCCGCCGTCTCGTTCAGGGCCATGATTCGCAGTCGGTGAGTTTGCATGCCTGTTGCCCGTGAAGCGGCGAAAGGATTGCAAGGATGAAGGGGGTAAGCCGTCAGCGAAGCCTAGACTACGGCCGTCGCGCATTGCACTCAGCGTATTGCAGTGAGCTTATTGCAGTCAGCTTACTCGCGCGCGGGCGTTTTCGCCCAGCGCCGGGCGCGGCGTTTGCAGGATCAGGCAATGATCCGACAGGATCAGGCTAGCTAGCCGACGTGGCTCGGGCAGATACTGCATCGTCGGAGCTTGGCTGTTACACCGAACGGGCGTTCGGCAATCGAGCCACGCAATCGAGCCACGAAGCGGTCTGAGAGATCCACAGGCACTTCGAGCGAACCGCCAGATCCACGGACGAAATCTAAGGAACCCAGCATGCGCAACAGAAAATTCGGCAATACCGGCTTGTTCGTCTCCGAACTATGCCTCGGCACGATGACCTTCGGCGAAGGCGGCATCTGGACGAATATTGGCGGGCTGCAACAAGCGGACGCAGACAAGCTGATTGGCCGCGCGCTGGATGCGGGCATCAACTTCCTCGATACCGCCGACGTCTACGCCGACGGCACCTCGGAAATCATGACCGGCCAAGCGCTCAAGAACCTGAAAGTACCGCGCGAAAACGTGGTGATCGCGACCAAGATCCACGGCGAAACAGGCACGAAGCAAGCAAATTCGCGCGGCGCATCGCGCTTTCATATTATCGACGGCGTGAAGGCGAGCCTGAAACGTCTGCAACTCGATCACATCGACTTGTATCAGTTGCACGGATTCGACCCCGCCACGCCGATGGAAGAAGCGCTGCGCGCGCTCGACACGCTGGTGCAGCACGGGCATGTGCGTTATATCGGCGTATCGAACTGGGCGGCCTGGCAGATCGCCAAGGCGCTCGGTATTTCGGAGCGACTGGGTCTTGCGCGTTTCGAGTCGCTGCAGGCTTATTACACGATCGCCGGCCGCGATCTCGAACGCGAAATCGTGCCGATGCTAAAAAGCGAAAACGTCGGCCTGATGGTGTGGAGTCCGCTAGCCGGCGGCTTGCTCAGCGGCAAGTACAAGCGCGATGGCAGTGCGTCCGAACAAGGCCGACGCACGGCCTTTCCGTTCCCGCCGGTGAACATGGAGCGCGCGTATGACTGCATCGATGCCATGTCGCAAATGGCCGAAGCCAAGGGCGTGACCATCGCGCAAATTGCGCTTGCATGGCTGCTGCATCAGAAGGTCGTGACGACCGTGATTGTCGGCGCAAAGCGGATCGAGCAACTCGACGACAACATCGCCGCGACGCAAGTGAAGCTCAACGACGACGAACTCGCCGCACTCGATGAAGTCAGTCAGCTCGCGAGTGAGTATCCGGGCTGGATGCTGGCGCGCACGGGGGAATATCGGCTGAAGCAACTTAGCGAATCGGCCGGTGGGATATCAGACGGCGGCTGACCGCTTTTAATCGATGCGCTCGAACGGCAAGGTCATGAGCAGCGAATCGTGATACTTGCCGTCGATTTTCAGCGACCGCGGTTCGCGCGCGTATTCCACAAAACCCGCCGCGCGATAGAGCCGCAGCGCCGCTTCGTTGTCGGGCGCGACCGTCAACTGGATCTCTTCCACGACAGTGCGCGCGTGGTTCAGAACGGCTTGCACGACGGCGGCGGCCAGTCCGGTTCCGCGACCGACCGGGCGGACATACATCCCGACCAGCACGCCTTTGTGCCTGAGCTTCGCCCCTTGCGGCACGATGAGGCCCGCCACGCCTGCGAGCGTCGCTTCGCTCGCAGTTTCATCCCCGTTTGATAAAAACCCGCCGAACACCGTACCATCCGCGAGCCGTTGCTCGAACCACGCGAGCGGCTTGTCGGCCTCGTCCTCCCATGCTGAACCGAACCCCGTCGGGTGTTGCGCAAGACCTTCCAGCCGGATCTCGCGATACGAGGAAACATCGGCGGCGGTGAGACGGCGGATCGTGAATGGCATGGGGAGTTGGCGCTAGGTTAATCCGCCAGTTTCGCACGCGCGGCGCTACACCGTCGCCGGATCGACTCCGCACCTTTATCTCAAAATGAAATATCGCCTATCCACGTTATCGCATTGCGCGATACCCCGGGCATGCGCAAAACTGTCTCCACAATATCAACACGCATTCAGGAGACATTCATGCGTACACAAGTCGGCATTATCGGTGCAGGTCCTGCGGGTCTGCTGCTCTCCCATCTACTGCATCTGCGTGGTATCGAGTCGGTTGTGCTCGAGGCGCGCAGCCGTGTGGATATCGAATCCACCATCCGCGCCGGCGTTCTCGAACAAGGCACGATGGACCTGCTGAACGAAGCAGGCCTCGGCGCCCGGATGCTGGCCGAGGGCGCAGTGCATCACGGTTTCGAACTTGCATTTGAAGGACAGCGCCGACGCATCGCGCTGACTGAACTGACCGGCCATTCCATCACCGTCTATGCGCAGCACGAGGTCATCAAGGATCTGGTCGCTGCCCGCGTGGCCGTGGGCGCCGCGCTGAAATTCGGCGTGTCGGACGTGTCGCTGCACGACTTCGATGATGCCCCCGGCACCACCCGGCCGCGCATCCGTTACCGGCATGAGGGGTACGAACATGAACTGGAGTGCGACTTCATAGTCGGGTGCGACGGATCGCAAGGCGTCGCACGTGGATCGATGCCCCAGGCCGCGCGGCAGGATTATCAGCGCATCTATCCGTTCGGCTGGTTCGGGATTCTTGTTGAAGCACCGCCTTCAGCGCACGAGCTCATTTACGCTCGCCACGACCGTGGCTTTGCGCTTATCAGCACGCGCTCGCCAAATGTACAGCGCATGTATTTCCAATGCGACCCGAAGGACTCCGTCGATGCCTGGTCCGACGACCGCATCTGGTCCGAACTCCACGCGCGGGTTGATACGCTGGACGGCTGGCAGATCACTGAAGGCCGGATTTTCCAGAAGAACATTGTCGGGATGCGCAGCTTTGTTTCCACGCCGATGCAGTCGGGCAAGCTGTTCCTCGCCGGGGATGCCGCGCACATTGTTCCGCCCACGGGGGCGAAGGGCATGAATTTGGCGGTGTCGGACGTTCGGGTGCTGACGGCTGCGCTGCAAGCGTTCTATGCAGAAGGCACGAGCGACAAACTGGACCGTTACACCGAAACTGCTTTGAAGCGGGTATGGCGCGCCGAGCATTTCTCGTGGTGGATGACCCGGATGCTGCACAAACTCGACGACACCTCGCCGTTTGAGCAACGCTTGCAGGTAGCCGAGCTTGAGCATGTAACGACATCACGGGCCGCCGCTACGGCGCTGGCGGAGAACTATGTGGGAAGTGTGGCGGTTTAATAGTGGGGAGGGGTTCGTTCGCACTTGGGGGTGGGATCGGAGTTGCGGGAGTTAGCTACGTGCGGCGGTCGGGTTTAGTGCCGGGTTGCTGCTGCGTACGTTAGCTCGGGTTGTATTTTGGCTAATTTTTTTATCACTATTAGCCACTGTCCGTGGCGGGACTTCATTTCTTGGTCCTTCGGCGACAAAGAAACGAAGCAAAGAAAACGCCTCCCCACAATCTGTATTAAGTGTCCCCAGCGTGCAGACCACTGCTTTTGGTTCCCGCGTAGAACGGTGCTCGCAAAACCACGGACACTTGAAACCCTCCTTCTCGCGAATCCCTACATCCCCACGCTTCGCCACCAGTGCTCTCGGGCAAGATCGACGGCCTACAGACCGATCCGGCCTTACGCGCCTTTACAGGTTAGCGGGCTGCGTGATCCGCGCAAGAGCGACGGACGCTTGAAACCCTCCTTCTCGCGAATCCCTACATCCCCACGCATCGCCACCAGTGCTCTCGGGCAAGTTCGATGGCCCCCGAACCGGCACGGCCTCAACCCTGTTCGGCGTTGACTGAAGCTATCGGCACATAGTGCTTTAGACGCGGTTGTTCTCGGCTGGGCGAGGCGCTGTGCGATTTTCCAGTGTGCTCGTGCTGAAACATATTGCGCGCTATACGCGCCCCGCACCTAATGGCCGCGCGGATTGCGCAGTCCACTAACCCGTAAAGACGCGTGAGGCCGGATTGGTTCGTGGGCCGACGATATCGCCCCTGTTTGCAGTTGACTCAAGCGACTCGGTACGTAGTAATTTCAGACGCGCTTGTTCGCGCCTGACGCGGCGTCCCGCGATTTTTCCGGTGGGTTTATGCCAAACATATCGCGCGCTATGCGCCCCTCACCTAAATGGTCGCGGATCACGCAGTCACCAACCCGTAAAGACGCGTGGGGCCTTCTTGGTCAGTGCGCCACCGAACTTGCCCGAGAGCACTGGTGGCGAAGCGTGGGGATGTAGGGATTCGCGAGAAGGAGGGTTTCAAGTGTCCGTGGTTTTGCGAGCACCGTGCTACGCGGGAACCAAAAGCAGTGGTCTGCACGCTGGGGACACTTAATACAGATTGTGGGAAGGCGTTTTCTTTGCTTCGTTTCTTTGTCGCCGTTGGACAAAGAAATGAAGTGCCGCCACGCACAGTGGCTAATAGTGATAAAAAATTTAGCCAACATTGAACCCGAACTAACGTACGCAGCAGCAACCCGGTACCGACCCCCAACCACCGCCGGTAGCACGCCCTCTAAACCCCTAGTGCGAACGCAAATAACCTGCCGCCACGCACAGTGGCTAATAGCGATAAAAAATTTAGCCAACATTAAACCCGCGCCAACGTACGCAGCAGCAACCCAGCACCAACCCCGACCACTGCCCCGCACCACGCCCAAACCCCGCCCGAGTGCGAACGAAAATACTCGCGCAACCTGGCGCCACCCCGACCAATCGTAGCGCCCGGCCGCGCTCACGGCCTTAAAGCACCGCGACTACTCTCATATCCCCCTCAATGGAAGGTACGACCTGCCCGCCCACGCGCCGGAAAGTAATCGAAACGGTCTTCTCACCCACCCGCAACTCGCCAATTTCAAGCCAGTCGATACCATCCGGCAACTGCGGCCGGTCAATGCGCACTTCCCCCCGTTCAGCATCGATGGTCATCCCAAGGCAAGCCTCCAAAATCATAAACGGCGATCCAGCGGCCCACGCCTGCGGCAAACACGCAACCGGATAACCGATCGGCCGCTCGCCGCGTTGCCGCGTGAAAGCCGCAGAAAGCTCGGGCAGGCGCATATCAAAAGTGACCGCTGCCTCAAACAGTGCCTGCAACAGCCGCACCGCGCCTCCGCGGTCCCCGTATCGCGCGAGTCCTCGAGCGCACATGGCGCTGTCGTGCGGCCATACCGAGCCGTTGTGGTACGACATCGGGTTGAAGCGCGGCTGGCCTGCTGCCAGCGTCCGCACGCCCCAGCCGGTGTTGAACAAGGTCGATTCGAGTTGCCGCGCGACAGCTTCGCCACGGCTTCGCTCGACCAGATCGAAGGCCAGCAAGTGCCCCGCATTCGATGCCAACACCTTGCACAAATTGCCTTTGCCATCGAGTGCAATGCCGTAGAACTCAGACTCGGGCATCCAGAACATGGTCTCCACGCGTTCGCGGATATTCTGCGCACGCTGTTCGAACTTCTCCGCGTCGTCGGGCGCGCCGCGCTCGCGGGCAAAACGGGCCATGGTGGCAAACGCCGTCGATGCATAAGCCTGCACTTCAACCAGCGAGATCGGCCCGACCGGAAAACTGCCATCGGCGTGAAATACGGAGTCACCGCTGTCCTTCCAGCCCTGGTTCGCCAAGCCCGCCTCGGTCGCGCGCTGGTAGCTCAGCAAGCCGTATTCGTTCTCGTCGCAATGGCGCGCGATCCATTGCGATGCCAGTTGGAGCGAAGGCCACAATTCGTCGATAAGCGCCGTGTCGCCCGTCCGCTCTGCATAGGCCCCGGCGAGCGCGACGAATAACGGCGTGCTGTCGACGCCGCCGTAGTACATCGCGAACGGCACCTCGCCGGTTGCGGCCATTTCGCTGTTGCGCGTCTCGTGCATGATCTTGCCGACTTCCGCATCGCGAAACGCCGAATCCTCCCGCGCCTGATGCGCCGCGAGAAAGCGCAGCACGCCGCGAGCAAGCGACGGATAAATCCACAACATCTGCAGCGACGTGATGATGGCGTCGCGGCCAAAGGCGGTCGAAAACCATGGAATCCCCGCGTACGGATACGGTCCAGTTTCGAGATCGGTCGTCAATAAGCCGAGGTCCGCGAGCGAACGATCGATCCATTCGCTGAACAGCGGATTGCTGGAACGGATACGCGCCACGGACCGGCGCCGGTCCCGCATGCGCCGGTGTGCATCGACGAGCGCCTCCCGGATGGCCGGCCGCCCCGATTCCGGCGCACATTCAGCGCCTTCCTCGGCGATCTTCTTGCTCTGCGCGCTGGCATCGCTCAATGCGTGCGTGAGCGCCGTGATCGACAGATAGATCGACATGGCGGTTTCGGACTGGATCAGCAGCGCGTAGTCCGCGCGATTGACCGAGAGCGAATGCGGCGCAGGTGAGAACTGGATGCGCGCGGTCCGTTCGACTTCATCGAGACCCGTATAAGTCAGCACAACCTCGCCATTTTCGATGTACGGATCGCGCATGGACCCGCGTTTGGGGCGCGTCGAACCGCGCACCTCGAACATGTCGTGGAAGTCGGCGGCGAAATTGATGGAAAGCGGCACAGTGGCCGGTTCGGTCCCGTAGTTCGTCAACACGATGGCTTCGTGCAGCACGTGCCGCGACAACACACGCCGGCGCTCGACGTGGATGACGCCTTCCGGCGTAGTCGCCCCGCCGATGGGCGGCAGCGGCCGGTTGGTCAGATGCGCGGTGAAGACGGCGTTGTCGCTGGACACGCTGCCCGACAGCAGCGACGGCGCGCGGCCGCCGAAGGTCAGGCGCAATTGCGAGAGCACGCGCGTGTCGTTGACGAACAGACCGTCGTCGTTGCCGCGGATGTCGCCGTTAGCGTCGTTGACGACGAAAGTATTGCCCGCCTTGAGCACGAACTGGCGCTCGTTCGCATAGTTCGTGTGTTCGGTCGCGATGAACGCGCCGTCGGTCACGGCATCGGGCGGCGACGGAGAAACCTCGCGAACGCCGGCCGTGGTGCGTACCGGGTCGGGCAACTCGTCATGGGCGGAATCGCTGGCCCGCCGGTCGCTGAGCGCCTGCTTTGCTTGCTGTTGTTCCTTCGTTTCCATTACACCTTCCTGAAAAAGAGTTGCCTGGACACTGGCCGATTGTACGACCAGCGCCTGCGAATCAATTTGTGCGGGCGGAAGCAAGCGCACCGCGGACCCGCTATCATCGACCGTTTTTCGACCGATACTCATTCAACCGGTTCTCTGCGCCGCATGCCTTTTCCACACATCGACTTACTTTATTCAGCATCGGGCCTCGCCGTCGGCTTCCTCGTGGGGCTCACGGGCGTTGGCGGCGGCTCGCTGATGACGCCGCTCCTCGTGCTGCTGTTCGGCATTCATCCCGCCACCGCGGTCGGCACGGATCTGCTCTACGCGGCCGCGACCAAGGCGACGGGCACGCTGGTCCACGGCATCAAGGGTTCCGTCGACTGGCGCATCACCGGGCGGCTCGCGGCGGGCAGCATCCCGGCTGCGGCAGTCACTTTGTTCATGCTCAACCGATACGGCGTGAACACGCCCGCCGCGGCTCGCGTGATTCAGCTCGTGCTGGGCACTGCCTTGCTGGTTACTGCTGTTTCGCTCGTATTCCGCCCGCAATTGGCGCGTTTTGCCTATAAGACCGGCATGGCCCGCGAGGCGAGTGGAAAATCGAACGCGGCAAGCCGCGAAACCCGCACCGTGGCCTGGACCGTGCTGACCGGCGCCATTCTTGGCGTGCTCGTTTCGATCACTTCGGTCGGAGCGGGCGCCATAGGCGTGACTGTACTGCTGCTGCTTTATCCGCGTCTGCCGACGGCTCGCATAGTTGGATCGGATATCGCGCATGCCGTGCCGCTGACGTTGCTTGCTGGGACCGGGCATTGGCTGCTGGGTTCCGTTGACTGGCAGTTGCTGCTGTCGCTGCTTGTGGGTTCGCTGCCGGGTATTGTGATGGGGAGTTTGCTTTCTGCGCGTGCGCCGGAGGTTCTTCTGCGGAATGTGCTGGCCGCTACGCTAGTGTTGGTTGGAGTAAAACTCGTGTTTAGTTGATTCTGTTGGTCGCGTTCCCCTCGGTCGGGGGTTTGGGCGCGAGGCTGATGGTCGGTGGTCGGGGTCAGTGCTGGGTTGCTGCTGCGTACGTTGGCGCGGCTTCAATGTTAGCTATATTTTTTATCACTATTAGCCAGGTTATTTTCGTTCGCACTCGGGGAGTTTTTCGGGGCGGGCTACCGGCGGTGGTCGGGGGTCAGTGCCGGGTTGTTGCTGCGTACGTTAGCGCGGGTTCAATGTTGGCAATATTTTTTATCACTATTAGCCACTGTGCGTGGCGGCACTTCATTTCTTTGTCCAACGGCTGTTTGGACCGGGGACATGGTTGACACATGTGCGGGGACATAGCTGACACTTTTATAATGGAATAACGGGCTGGTTCAGGTCAAGCTCCATGACGCGATGTTGATAAAAATAGAAATCATACAGGCCGTCTTTTTCGGCATTCGGGCGTGCGGCAAGATCCATTAACTCCAATGAGCGCGAGACCTTGAGCGGGTGGCCGCGAAAGGTAAATCTGCCGTGCCACCCGACTCGCACGACCTGGTCGTCAGGGCCATATACAGGGGCGGGCAGCGTGTCCGGGAAGGCGCGTTCGCTCGGTCGATAACGCTTGATCGGCGTGCTCATCGCGATGCCTTCGTGCGGGCGGTGGTTGTTGTAAAGATCGCGCCAGCGCTCAAATTCGCTCTGCGCTTCACGATGTGTCGTGAAGGTCTTTCCGGCGAGCACCTCGGCCTTCAGTGAGCGATGAAACCGCTCATCCTTGCCGTTGGTCTGCGGATGATACGGACGGCTATAGCTCACCCGAATGCCCAGGCGAATGAGCCAGATGGCCAGTTCCGTCAATTGTCCGAGCTGCCTGGAGGCGCCCCACGGCGCGCCGTTGTCGGTGTTGATCTGACGAGGCAGTCCGTAGGTGCCAAAGGCCCGCTGCAGGTGCTTTTGTACGGTGGCCGTATCCTCGAACGCACAAGCTTGCAGGACCACGTTAAAGCGCGAGTGGTCGTCAAGAACGGTTAGCGGATGGCAACGGCCTTCGCCCACAGTCGCAAAGTGGCCTTTGAAGTCCATCTGCCACAGTTCGTTGGGTTGTTCGCGCTCAAAGCGCCGCCAAGCGGTGGCATTGGCCGATGCCTGTGGGGTGATTCTGTCATAGCGATGCAGGATCGAGGTAATCGTACTGGGGGCCGGCGCCTGGGGTGTCAGGGCTTGATCGCGCAGGTATCGACTGATCTTGCGCCCGCCCCAGGCGGGGTTCTGTGCCCGCACCCCGAGCACATGCTGCTCAAGGGTGGGCGCGGTAATTGAGGGATGGCTCAACGGTCGGCGCGAATGATCAGCCAGACCCGCAATGCCCCCTTCTTTAAACCGTTTCAGCCACTTGTATCCAGTCTGTCGGCTAATGCCGAAACGGCAACATAACTCGGTAAATGGCACGCTCTGATGTGACGCAAGTTCGACGAACTCGTGGCGTAGTTTCATGGTGTCTCGCGGGTTCCACGGCATGGTTGAGTCAAGGCAGTTAAATTGCCCGGAAGTGTCAACCATGTCCCCGCACACCTGTCAGCTATGTCCCCGGTCTATACACAACGGCGACAAAGAAACGAAGCAAAGAAAACGCCTCCCAACAATCTGTTTTAAGTGTCCCCAGCGTGCAGACCACTGCTTTTGGTTCCCGCGTAGCACGGTGCTCGCAAAACCAAGAACACTTGAAACCCTCCTTCTCGCGAATCCTGACATCCCCACGCTTCGCCACCAGTGCTCTCGGGCAAGTTCGATTGGTATCCACTGATACGGCTTGGCCCGTGTTGAAGTTGGCGGCGGCTTTTTTGGTGCGTAGTAATTTCTGCACGATTGTTCGCGCGTGGTGCTGGCTATTCGACTATCTTCCTAATGCATTTGCCAACGTATGGCCCTATAGGTCCACGAAAATTGGAACTTGCCCGAGAGCACTGGTGGCGAAGCGTGGGGATGTCAGGATTCGCGAGAAGGAGGGGTTCAAGTGTCCGTCGTTCTAGCGAGCACCGTGCTACGCGGGAACCAAAAGCAGTGGTCTGCACGCTGGGGACACTTAATACAGATTGTGGAGAGGCGTTTTCTTTGCTTCGTTTCTTTGTCGCCGTTGGACAAAGAAATGAAGTCCCGCCACGGACAGTGGCTAATAGTGATAAAAAATATCGCCAATATTGAACCCGCGCTAACGTAAGCAGCAGCAACCCAGCATCAACCCCCGACCACCGATCATCAGCCCCGCGCCCAAAACCCTGACCGAGTGCGAACGAAAATAACCTGGCTAACGTAAGCAGCAACGACCCGGCACCGACCCCAACTACCGCCCGTAACACGCTCCCCAAAAAAACCGAGCGCCAGCGGACAACCTCTCGCATATCCCAAAAGGAGCCGCGCATGCACCCCTCCGATGAGCAAACCGCTTCCGACCTGCCCCAAGACCCTTCGCGCCGAAGGCTGCTCGCCGCGGGCGTCGGCCTAGCTGGCCTGACCGGCTTGTCCTTGAGCGGCTGCAACCTCTTCGAATCCCGCCCCGGCACACCAAAAACCGCCGCCGATATCGCGCTTGATCGCGCCCTCCAGGCCAAAGTCCGGCATATCGTCGTGATCTACGCGGAAAATCGCAGCTTCAACAACTTGTGGAGCAACTACCCGGGCGTGCAATATCCACTCGAAGCGGTACCTGCATCGCACTATGTGCAACTCGACCGCGACGGCCGCACGCCCCTGCCAACACTGCCGAAAATCTGGGGCGGCCTCGTACCGCAAGCGCAAGAAGTGGACGGCAAGCGCTACATGATTTCCGAGAAGCAGATCGATGGCATTCCCAACGGCCCGTTTCATCTCGTCGATACGCAAGGACATCCCCTGCCAAACGGCGTCATCACACGCGATCTCGTGCACCGCTTCTATCAGAACCAGATGCAGATCAACGCCGGACGCAACAACCAGTTCGCCGCCTGGGGCGATTCCGGCGGCCTGGTCATGGGGCATTACCGCAATTCGGCCGACTCGCTGAAGCTATGGAATATCGCCCGGCAAAACGTGCTGTGCGACAACTTCTTCATGGCGGCTTTCGGCGGTTCGTGGCTCAATCACATCTTCCTGATCTCGGCGCAAGCACCGTTTTATCCGGACGCGGGTAACGGCGCGGCAAAAAAAATGCTGTCCGTGCTGGACGGCGACGACCCGCTCGGCATACGCCTGAAACTCGCGGCCAATTCGCCGGCATCGGCGCTCGACGGACCACCGGCATACGTCAACGACGGCGCGCTCACCGCCGACGGCTATGCGGTCAATACGATGATGCCGCCCTATCAGCCAAGCAACATCCCGCCGGCGCAAGGCGGCGATCCGGCGCTGGCCGATCCGTCGAACTTTCGCGTGCTGCCGCCACAGACGTTTGCGACCATCGGCGACCGGTTATCGGATAAAGGGGTGGACTGGGCGTGGTATAGCGGCGGTTGGGACTATGCCCTCACCCATCGCGAAACGGGCATGGTCCCCGATTTCCAGTATCACCATCAACCGTTCAACTATTTTCGAAACTTCGCGCCAGGCACGTCGGCACGCACGCAGCATCTGCGCGACGCCGGTCTCGGCGACGATGCATCGACGAACAAGTTCATTGCGGATATCGATGCAGGAAGGCTTCCGGCCGTGTCGTTCTATAAACCCCAAGGAAACCTGAACATGCACGCCGGTTACGCAGATGTGGAATCCGGGGACCGCCACCTTGCAAACATCGTCGAGCGGATTCAGCGCGGCCCGCAATGGGAAAGCACTGTCGTGATCATCACGCACGACGAAAACGGCGGCTGGTGGGACCACGTGCCGCCGCCAAAGGGCGATCGATGGGGACCGGGATCGCGAATTCCCGCGCTCGTGATTGCTCCGTTTGCGAAGAAAGGCGTCGTCGATCATACGGTGTACGACACGAACTCGATCCTGCGATTCATCACCCGCGTCCACGACCTCGCTCCACTTGATGGCGTGGTGGCCAGAGATCGGGCATTCGCAGCGAACGGCGAGCCACCGCTGGGAGATCTGACTGGGGCGCTGGATCTGGCCTGAACCGCGAAAACACGACTGCCCTATCAAGATGTCCCGGCATGAGGCCGCGATCCGCTATGGAGTATTGCCAATCCCGGGTTGTGGCTTCCGGTTGTGGCTTCCGGTTGTGGCTTCGGGTTGTGACTTCGGGTTGTGACTTCGGGTTGTGACTCGGGGGTGACTTCGGGTTGTGACTTCGGGTTGTGGCTCGGGGGTGACTAATCAATAACAACCGATCGTCACCGCCGACGCACACGCCCGGCCCTAAGAAGCGCCCGACTCGTCCATCCGGCGGCCTGCGCGGGCATCGGCGGCATCGGACGCTTCCTGCCTCCATTCGCGCCGCGAGCGCATCATCTTGCGCACGGCCAGTCGCGCCATCTTGAGATAGCTGAACGGCCGCGGATCGGCAAGCATGCTCAGCGCCCGGGCGTAATCCAGCGTCAGGCCGGGCGTCCACGCCATCGTCGCCGCGCGTTTGCGGATCTGCGCGGCCACCCACAGCTCCGGCGTCACCAACAGGCGCAGGAATGCACGCCAGCCGCTATCGCGGCCATGAAAAGTGCCCACCGTGCCTTCGAGCGCCGCTTCGAGCGCGTTGGAAACGGTGCTCGAACAATTCCGGTAGGTCAGGTTGTAGGTGTCATCCCGCCGATACTTCTCCCAGAATGCCTTCAGCCGTTCCGGACGATAGTTGCGAATGCGCACGCGGGTCGTGGATGCGCACCATGCCGCCGATTCAGTCGCGTAGTCCGGCTGGAACGTGCCGGGCACGTTGTTCTCGCGGGTCGCCCGCAAGATCCGGCCGAATTCATCGGGCGACCGGTCGATTTCCACGCCCGGATACAAGCTGATGTAGATCCCTTCCGGCGACTCGAGCGCCGCATGACCGGTCGAGATGACGCCGTTGGCATCGACAGCGGCAATGTAGCGGTCCACGATCAGACGCCGGTTGGCCTGCGCCCGGGCGGAACCCACCGGCGTCCATACGTGTACGGTCAGCGCTTTTTCATCGGCAGCGGGCGGGCCGTCCCATTCGAACGGCGCGTCTGCCTCGGTGGCGACCGCACCCGCATCGATCTTGGCGTTCGCGGATTTTTCTGCGATGGCGGGATCGGTGATCACGTCATCGGAGAGCGCGAGCTTCTTTTTGCTTTCCGGCGGCAAGCTTTCCATGCGCCGGACGCGCAACGCGATCCACAGCATGTTCCAGCCGCCGAACGCAAGTCCCAGCCCGATGGCGTAAGGCGCTGTGCCGACGTAATGCGTGGGATAAGGCTCGAAGAAGAAGACCGCGAGCAGTATTTCGACAATCGCCAGCGCCAGCACGACGGTCCAGCGCCGGTAACGCACCACGACGGCGGACACCGTCTGCAGCAAGCCATCGGCGAGAAAAAGCGTACCGAAGATCATCGACAGCACGAAGTTGCCGTGATGGTTGCCCGCCATGATCAACAGCGCAGCGAGCGTGAAGGCGGAGCCTTTCACGTAGCGCAGCGTGCGCTGGCCGCCCACGCCGGTCCCTGCGGCGGCGAGAGTCGCAAGACCTTCGGCAAGCAGCAGCCAGGCAAAGACGTGAACGGGGAAATAGAGGACGCCGTCGAGGGCATCGATGAAAACCAGCACCCCGATCACCAGCCAGAGCCCGCCGGCCACCGCCAGCGTGACCCAGCGGCGGCGCAAGTAGTCGACGCCCAGCAGAAGCAACACGAGTTGGATCATGACGTCACCCTGTGAGGACGCGGCCTCGCCGTGACAGAAGCGATGCCGCTTCAGGCCTACGCTTTAGGCCTACGCTTTAGGCCTACGCATCAGGCCTATGCATCAGCCCTACGCTTTAGGCCTACCCACCAGAGGCCGACTCATGCGAACGCTAGCGTCCCACAGGCGACACGCGCTACCCGCAGCGAGCCCGCAAAATTCACACCTCTTCCACCCACGCCCGAGCGGCTATTTCCAGCAGATAGCCGTAATGCAACGCGCCGACGGGAACCACCGCCCGCGCGGGTTTCCACTCGCCGAAATGACGCGCGTAGATTTCGTTGAACGCTTTCCAGTGATCCACGCCGACGAGATAAACCGTCACTTCAATCACGTCCTGCAACCCCGCTCCAGCCGCGGCGAGCACCGTGCTCACGTTGGCCAGCGCCTGCTGCGCCTGCTCTTCGAACGACAGGTCGCCGGTGTGCGTGCCGTCGGGGCGCATCGGCAATTGGCCTGAGACGCTGATGAGATTGCCCACGCGCGTGGCGTGGCTGTAATGGCCGGCGGGAACAGGCAGGCCGGGCGCGTTGATCCGTTGAATGGGCATGATGAGCTTCGATAATTAGATACGCAGGAGTCGGCAGGATACGTCCCCGCGGCTCAAAGCACCAACCGGGCGGCGAGAAAATCGAGGAAGGCTTTTGCGCGCCCCGCCATCGATGCGCTCTGGTAAAACACCGCGCTGATCGGCTGCCTGACATCGAGCAATACGCTGTCCATCACGGTTCGCAGGCGTGCGCTCGCGACATCGGCGCTGGTCATATACGCGGCCAGGCACACGATTCCGCCGCCGGCCAGCGCGAGTTGCCGCATGGTCTCCCCGCTCGATGCCGCGATGTCCGGCACGATCCTGAAGCGCGCGCCGGCCGCGCTGGCCGCGTGGCTGGCGTCGTCATCGAGCAGAGGCCAGTCGTTCAGGCTGTCGGGCGCCGTAAAACCGATCAGCCGATGCCCCCGCAATTCAGCCACCGTTCGCGGCTCGCCCCGTTCTGCCAGATACGCGGGACTCGCCAGAATCCGTACCCGGCTGCTGCCGAGCGAACGGGCGTGCAGCGTCGAATCCTGCAGCGCGCCAATCCGGATGGCGATATCCACGCGCTGCTCCATCAAGTCGACAAAACGCTCGTTGCTGCTCAATTCCAGCACGATTTCCGGATACGCCTGCGCGAACGCCTGCACATGCGGGACGATGCAATGAAGCATGAACGGCGACGCGGCGTCCACCCGCAGCCGCCCTGCCGGCCGCTCGCGCTGCCGGGCGATGGATTCCTCCGCGTCTTCCATCGCGGCGAGGATGGCGCGGGCGCGCACCAGGAAGAGTTCGCCTTCGTCGGTGAGCTGCAGGCGGCGCGTGGTCCGCCGTACCAGCGTGGAGTCGAGCTTGTGTTCCAGCCGCGTCAACGCGCGGCTGACGCCGGAAACCGTTTGCTGCAAGGTCTCGGCAGCCGCCGTGATCGAACCGCTATCGATAACGGTCACGAACGCCAGCAACTCCTCAGTGGTCGTTTTCATCGCTAAAGGATCGCTTCTATTGTTGATCGTGAGTCAAGATTGATTTGAGACTAACACTGTTTTTGCGAAAGTAGAACACGCGGATACTGCGTGCATCGACTCATTGATGGATATCAACAGGAGAACGGATATGAAGATTTTTGTGACTGGCGCAGGCGGATTTATCGGCGGCTCGATTGCGGCGCATCTTGCTCGCAACGGCCATCAGGTCAGCGGCCTCATCCGCCGTGAGGAACAGGCGGATGAACTGAAGCGCTTGGGTATTGAACCCGTGATCGGCAGTCTGGATGATCGCGCGCTGCTGATTGCGCAAGCCAAAGCCGCCGATGGCGTGATCAACGCGGCGAACAGTGACCATCGCGGTGCGGTGGAAGCGCTGATCGAAGGGCTGGAAGGGTCGAACAAGCCGCTGCTGCACACGAGCGGTTCGAGCATCGTCGGCGATGCCTCCGGCGGCGAAGGAACGGACGCGATCTATTACGAGGACAACTTGCCCGAACCGACCGCCGATAAAGCGGCGCGCGTCGCCATCGACAACCTCGTGCTCGACGCAGCCAAACGCGGCGTGCGTTCGTCCGTGCTGTGCAACACGCTGATCTACGGGCATGGCGCAATGGCTACGGCGAAAAGCGTGCAATTGCCGCGCTTGCTGGCTCAGGCGCAGAAGAGCGGCATCGTCAGGCATGTGGGACCGGGACGCAATATCTGGTCGAATGTGCATATCGACGATGTCGCCGATCTCTATGCGCGCGCGCTTGAAAAAGGCCCGGCGGGCACGTTCTATTTTGTTGAAAGCGGCGAAGCGGTGTTCCGCGACATGACGGCGGCGATGGCCAAAGCGCTCGGACTCGGTGCGCCACAAGACTGGCCGCTCGAAGAAGCCAAGAAGGAATGGGGCTACGAAATGGCGTCGTATGGGCTGGGATCGAACAGCCGGGTGCGGGGCAAGCACGCGCGCGAACTGCTCGGCTGGGAGCCGAAGCGGACGTCGGTGACGGACTGGATTCGCGACGAGATGGTTAAATAAGCACGAGTTGGATGTCAAACGCGAGTCAAACGCGAGTCGAGCGCGGCCGGTTGAAAAACCGGTCGCGCTCGATTGTTTTTATAACGCGCAGCGGCGCAACAACCCTACTTCAACGCGCTCACAAAACCCTCAATCTCCGCCGCCGGCATTCCAGACGCCACCGCGGCATCGCGGATCTGCTGCCACGTGGTGGGATCGATCGGCACGCCGTCCGTTTCGAGCGCCGCGCGCCGCGCCTGCTCCGGTTCACCCGGCACCATGATGCGTTCCGTTTCGGCGGCAAGCGGCGAGGCCTTCACCCATTCGATGAACGCATCGGCTTCGGCTTGCGCGTTGGGGGCATCGAAGGCATTCGGATCGACGATCACCGATGTCATGCAATTGATGATCGCGTTGGTCTTGTCGAGCGTGCTTTCGTGCGTGGTGTAACCGCCGGACAGCGCGCCCCCGAAAATCTCGCACATCGCGGCAAGACCGTAGCCTTTGTGCGCGCCCATTGCCGTGAGCGAACCAAACGGCTCTTCGTGCATGACCTTCGGTTCGACGGTCGGCACGCCCGCGTGATCGATCAAATATCCCGGCGCGACCTTCACGCCCTTGTTATAAGCCACGCGTGTCTTGCCGTACGCAATCCCCGACGTCGCAAAGTCGAGCACGAGCGGCGCTTTCCCCTCGCGCGGAAACGCGGCGCAAAACGGATTCGTGCCGAAGCGACGGTCGATACCGCCAAACGGCGCAACCAGCGGATCGCCCGCCACGTTGACGAAGTGAAACGAGACCAGACCCGCCGCCGCGCACTGCTCGGCCCAATGTCCGATACGCCCGATATGATGCGCCCCTCGCAAGCCGACCGCGCACACGCCGAGCTTTTTAGCGCGCTCGATGCCGTGTTCCATCGCCTCGTACGCCACGACCTGACCGAAGCCCTTTTTCCCGTCGATGGTCAGCACCGCGCCGACATCGCGGACAATTTCAGCATGCTGGTTGAGCTTCAACTCGCCGTCCGCGAGCGACGCCATATAACGCGGAATCATGCCGACGCCGTGCGAGTCATGTCCCGACAGATTAGCCATCACCAGATGATCGGCGACGAGTTGCGCCTCGCGCGGCGTACTGCCCGCGTGGGTCCAGATAGCGCTGACAAAAGCGTGCAAGGTAGTGCGGGGAATGCGTGATTCGCGCGTATTTTCAGTGTTCATGCGACTGCGTCTCCTGACAAGAAAAGTGCTGCACAACAAATTTGATGGGCGCGGACGTCGGACAATAAAAAGCATCGGATTGTCACTGCGCCCCACAAATGAAACGGCGCGCAAGAGACCTGCGCGCCGTTTCATTATCGATAACAAACCATCACGGCGTTGCCGCGATCACCTCGGCCACCGTCGCCGTCAACTTCTTGGCGTAGGGCACATGCAAGAACTCGTTGGGCCCGTGCGCGTTCGACTTGGGTCCAAGCACGCCACAGACCATGAACTGCGAACGCGGAAAGCCTTCCTGCAATGTGTTCATCAACGGAATGGTCCCGCCCTGGCCCATGAACGCGACGTCCGCGCCGAAGTGCCGGCGTGAGGCATCGTTTAACGCATCGCCCAGCCACGGTGACAGGTCCGGCGCGCTCCAGCCGGTCGCCTCGCCGCGTTCCGGCTTGAACGTGACCTTCGCGTTATAGGGCGGATCGGCTTCGAGCATGGCCTTGAGTTCCGCCACCGCCTGCGTGGCTTCGACCAGCGGCGGCAGGCGCAGCGACAGCTTGAACGCCGTGCGCGGGCGCAGCACGTTGCCCGCATCGCTCAGCGATGGCAGCCCCGCCGCGCCGGTCACCGCCAGCGACGGCCGCCATGTGGAACCGAGCAGCGCTTCGCGCGGATCGGTGGTGACAGGTAGTACCGTGCCGCCGTCCTGACCGCAGCTCCAGGGCAGCTTTTTCCATACATCGTCGCCGAGAATGCGTGCTGTTGCTTCCGCTTCGCTCAGACGTTGCGGCGGGATATCGCAATGAAAACCCTTTGGCAGCAGGTTGCCCGTGCTCGAATCCTCGAGCCGTTCCAGGAGCCTGCGCATGATGCGAAACGTGGATGGCGCGATGCCGCCGTTCGAGCCCGAGTGAATGCCTTCGTCGAGGACCTGCACTTCGAGATCGCCCGAGACCAGACCGCGCAGCGATGTCGTCAGCCAGAGCTGATCGTAATTACCCGCGCCTGAGTCGAGGCAGATCACGAGGCTGACATTGCCGAGCCGGTCGCGCAGCGCATCGACGTACGGCAGCAGGTCGTAGCTGCCCGATTCTTCACACGTTTCGATAATACCGACGCAGCGCGGCCGTTCGATGCCTTGCGCGTCCAGCGCGGCGATGGCGCTGATGGACGCGTATGTGGCGTAGCCGTCGTCTGCGCCGCCGCGGCCGTAGAGCTTGCCGTCTTCGAATTTGGGCGACCAGGGGCCGAGGTCACGACGCCAGCCGTCGAATTCCGGTTGTTTGTCGAGATGACCGTAGAGCACGACGGTGTCGCGGCTGTTGGAGCGCGTGGCGGGGGCTTCGAAAAAGATGACGGGCGTGCGCTCGGGCAAGCGGATGATTTCCACTTTCAGGCCGCGCACTGGTTGCCGTTCGGCCCATTGCGCGGCGTCGGTGATGACGCGTTCTATGAAGCCGTTGCGCACCCAGTGCGGGTCGAACATGGGACTTTTGGCGGGCACCGCGATGTAATCGGTGAGGGCGGGGACGATTTCGTCGTCCCACTTCCGGTCGATGAATTCACGCAGGGTTTGGCGGTTGAGCGGGGCGCTGCGCTGGGCTTCTTGAGTGAGGTCGTCGGAGATCATGACTGGCGTCTCGGCCGTTTAAAGGGGAATGATAGCTGGGGATGTGGGGGATTGGGGCGAGGAGTTTGGGGGGTGGGGGCGGGGCGGTGTTGATGCTGGGTTGGTGCTGCGTACGTTAGCGCGGGTTTAATGTTGGCCAAATTTTTTATCACTTAGCCACTGTGCGTGGCGGGACTTCATTTCTATGTCCGTGGGGCTGGGTCATTGCCGGGTTGGTGCTGCTTACCTTAGCGCGGGTTCAATGTTGGCTAAATTTTTTATCACTATTAGCCACTGTGCGTGGCGGCACTTCATTTCTATGTCCGCGGGGCTGGGTCATTGCCGGGTTGCTGCTGCTTACGTGAGCGCGGGTTCAATGTTGGCTAATTTTTTTATCACTATTAGCCACTGTGCGTGGCGGCACTTCATTTCTTTGTCCAACGGCGACAAAGAAACGAAGCAAAGAAAACGCCTTCCCACAATCTGTATTAAGTGTCCCCAGCGTGCAGACCACTGCTTTTGGTTCCCGCGTAGAACGGTGCTCGCAAAACCACGGACACTTGAAACCCTCCTTCTCGCGAATCCTTACATCCCCACGCTTCGCCACCAGTGCTCTCGGGCAAGTTCGATGCGCCCAACGAACTTGTACGGCCTCACCGTCTCTGTAGTCGGTTGCGCGTCGTCCAGTCTCTAGTGATTTCAGGCGCGGCTATTCGCGCGTAGCGCTGGGGCGCTGGGGCGCCCCCATTCTTTGGCGTGCTGGCACCCAATACTTTGCGCGCTATGCGCTCCCCTCGCCTAAATCGTCGCGCGGATCACGCAGTCCACCAACGCGTAAAGACGTAAAGACGCGTGAGGCCGAACTAGTCCGTAGGACTATGGATCTTGCCCGAGAGCACTGGTGGCGAAGCGTGGGGATGTAAGGATTCGCGAGAAGGAGGGGTTCAAGTGTTGCTGGTTCTAGCGAGCACCGTTCTACGCGGGAACCAAAAGCAGTGGTCTGCACGCTGGGGACACTTAATACAGATTGTGGGGAGGCGTTTTCTTTGCTTCGTTTCTTTGTCGCCGTTGGACAAAGAAATGAAGTCCCGCCACGGACAGTGGCTAATAGTGATAAAAAATATAGCCAGCTTACAACCCGCGCTAACGCACGCAGCAGCAACCGGGCACTGACCCCAACCGCCAAGCCACCCCGACCATCAACCCCGAAATCCCCCGGCAACCGCTACGCAGTCAGGTCCCCGTCCGCTGCCAGCTAGCCAAAATCCTCCTCGCGAGTACGTTGTAATCCCCACCAAAGTGGTGATCCCCACTCGTCCTGATCACTTCAATACCCGTATGGGTCAGCGCCGGACACAACGTGTCCTCCTCCGCCGCACCATAGATGCACTGCACCATCCCGGCCGGCATCTTCGCGAGTTCCGGACGCACTTTCAACGCATCCTTGCTCGCCGGCATCCCAAGCCACCCCGTCACGCGGATCTGAAAATCGGCATCGGGCGAAAAGCCCATCAACGAGACGAACGATACCTTCGCACGCACCGCATCCGGCAACCGGTTGTAAGCAAACGGCATCACGTCGGCGCCGAACGAATAGCCAATCAGCGCAACATGCTCCGAATGCCAACGCGCGCTATACGCCTGGATCACACGCGCAAGATCGTGACTCGTCTGCTCCGGCGTCTTCGCGCTCCAGAAGTAACGCAGGCTGTCGATACCAATGACCGATACCCCATCCTTCTGCAACGACTCGCCGATGGTTTTATCCAGATCGCGCCAGCCGCCATCGCCGGAAATCACAATGGCAAGCAGTTTCGTCGGATGCGCGGCAGGCAGTTCGATCAGCGGCAGATCCGATACATCCTCGTCGCGCGTTTGCTCGACCCGCAGATGCGGCGTGGCAAGCGCGAGCACCGCATCGGCTTTGGAAGCGCCAACGGGCAGCGTGGTTTTATCGAAGAAACCGGGCAGGCCCTTCGCGTGCGTGATGGTCGGATCGGGCGGGCACAGGTTGAATCGTGTATCGAGTTGGGGATCGGGGTTCAACGCGAGCGCGCCGGCGACGGTGTTATCGGGCGCCTGCGCCAGGATCTTCGCGGCAAGTACGCCACCCTGGCCGGTGCCGATCAGGATCGGCGCGAAGTAGCGGCTGGATTGCACTCCGCGCTCCAGTTGATGACTCACCGCTTCGGCATCGCCGACGAGGTTGTGGCAGCTTTCCTTCTCCGCCGGCAGTTTCGCCGCGTAGCGCGCCGTGTCCACGCCGACGACCATCGCGCCGTTTTTCGCAAGGGCATCGGCGGCTTGGGTGTCCGCGGGGGTCCAGTTTTTATCGGAGAAAAGCACGACGAAACCGCGCATCGGACCAGCGGGTTTCGTGAATTCCACGTCGCCATAACGGCCGCCCGGCAACGTGGCGGCATGCGCTATCGAAATAGACAGCAGCGACAGCGCCGCGAGCTTCTTGAAAAATGTCATGAACGCCAGCCTCCCGCCAGCAACGAGAGATCTGCGAGCGTGAAGAACACGCCCACCGAGCCGGATGCCGCCAGATAACGCGGCTCCCAGCGCGGCTGGAACTTGCTCTTGAAACCACGCAAGCCCCGGAAATTATAGAAACGCCCGCCGAAGCGCCAGACCAGACCAGCCAGCCGATGCCAAGGCGAAGCAAGCGGCGTCGGCTGCATGCCGGACAACGGCGCAATGCCAAGGCTCAGGGTCTGGAAACCGGCCTGCTTCAAGTGCAGAGCGAGCTTGGTGAACAGATATTCCATGGCGTACGGCGACGCGCCCGGCACATGCCGCATCACGCCGACAGTGGCTTCGGTGTTCAGATCGGTCGTCATGAAGGTGACGAACGCCACCGGCGCACCCTGCTGGCGCACTAGCAGCACCGATTGCGCGGCGAGGTAGTCGTCGGTGAATGCCGCGACCGAAAAGCTCTTTTCGCGCGCCTCGTGGCTGCCGAGCCACGCATCGGAAATCTCGCGAAGGATCGGCATGCATTCAGGAACGCGCGTCGATTCGATGACTTCCACGTCGAAACCGTCGCGTTCTCCGCGCTTGAGCGCATAGCGCAGGTGTGCCCGGTGCGAACCCTTCAGGTCGAAATCTTCCAGCACCACGTGCGCTTCTTCGCCGAGTTTCATCAGCGTGAGGCCGGCGTCGAGGTAAAGCGGGAGCGCGTCGGCACGAACCTGGTAGAACGCGGCGCGGCCATTGTGCGCATGCGCCATTTCCACGAAGCGGCGAATCAGCTCAGCCCATTCGCGGCGCGGACCGACCGGGTCGTGCAGCGCCGCCCACGTGCGGCCGTGCTTCGCGTACATCAGGAACGCCTCGCGCGAGCTTGAGAACAGGAAACTCTTGTCGCCCATCATCGCGAGGCCGGCATCGCTGCGTTCCTGCGCGCGGAAAATGCGCGCGGCATCGAGCAGATCCTGCGGCGCGGGCTTCTCGAAACGGCCGGCGGCCGGGCGCAGCAACTGCCACACGGCGAACAGCGCAGCGGACAGGCCCGCTGCCAGCGTCGCGCGCAGCGCGCGCGGCGCGCGTTCGTCGAAGGCGAATTGCCACCAGAGATCGCGGCTGTAGTTGATATCGCGAAAAGCGAACAACATGATCCAGACCGCCAGCCCGATCACAATCCCCACCGACACCAGCCAGCTCCCCGTAAACCGTTCAGCCAGCAACGATGAGCGCCGGTTGAAGCGGTCGCGGGTGGAAAGCAGCAGCACGATCAAGAGCGCGAGCACGCCGGTCTCGACAAACGCGAGCCCCTTCGCCAGCGATAACGCCAGGTTGGCCACGGCCAGCGCAATGGCGAGCCACCACGCGGCGTCGAGCCGGCGCAGCAAACCGCGCGCGACAAACAGCAGCACCACGCCCAGCACGCTTCCCAGCAATTGCGAGCTTTCGAGCACCCACAGCGGCAACACGGACTGCAAAACGGCAATCCGCTTGCCGAACGCGGGCGTCGCGCCGGAAATCACGAGCATGCCGCCGACTACGAATGTCACCACGCTCAGGAACAAGGGCGCGAGTTGCGATACCTTCGATGGATTCAGAAACGCGAATCGTCCTTTGAGCGCACGGCCTTCGAACCCGGCCAGCACAGCCGTGGCAACGATCAGGGGCAAACCGAAGTAGATCGCGCGATACGCGAACAGCGCGGCGAGCATAGCCGGCGTATTGACGCTGCCGCCGAGCGCGAACACCATCGCGGCCTCGAACACACCGACGCCGCCGGGCGTATGGCCGATCATGCCGAGCAGCATTGCCGCTGAAAAAACCGTGAGGAATTCGCCGAAACCGACCTGGGCGTGAGGCAGCACGGCCCAGAGCGCGAGCGCGGCGGCGGTGACGTCCAGAGCCGCGAGAAGAAGCTGCGCGACCAGATCGCGGCGAGCCGGGATGGTGACGGAAAGCCACTTCCAGCGTGATTGCAGGGTTTTGGGCGCCGCTCCGCACAGCACGATCATCAAGGCGAATCCGGCGAGGACGGCGGCGCCGCTCCATCGCAGGATTTCCGGCGATGCATGCAGCATGGCGGCCAGCGTATCGGCGGCGCACACCATGCCGATGGCCGTCATCAACGCCAGCGCGAGCGCGAGCGTCACGCTCGTGAACACGGTCAGGCGGCCGACTTGCGCCGGCGTAATGCCTGCCACGCCGTACACCCGGCAGCGCACGGCGCCGCCGGTCAGCGCGCCGAAACCCGTGGCATTGCCGAGCGCGGACGCGACGGTCGCGCCGACCCACAGCACGGAATGCGGCACTTTGGCGCCGAGGTATCGAAGGCCGATGGCGTCGCGCCCAACCAGCGCCGCGTAGCTCAGCACGGTGGCGAAGAGCGCGCCGGCCCACGCCTCGAAGGAAAGCACGAGGAGTTGGTGCACCACCGTCTTGTAGTTGACGGCATGCGACAGATGCTGGAAAACCACCAGCAGCAGCGCGCACACGACCATCGCGAGAACCGGGGCGGTGAAACGCTGCAGCCGCCACGATCGCGACAGACGAAGCATGGGTGCCAGCGGAAAAACTGAGCGGACGACATTTCTGCGAGACATGCGGATTACCGGACTTGCTCCAACGCCGTCTGGCCTTGCGGCCTGCGGCGTTCTTGTTGGTTCTTGGTTCTGATCGGCAGGTGCCGGACCGTCGGCGCTGCTGTTCCGCCGCCCTTCCAGATTTCAGAAAGCTGAATAGAACGTTACGATTAGCAACGCCTGTATATCGGCGTAGGTTGACGGGACTTAAGAAAAGTTCGCGATTCTATGCCATTCGGGGGTTAGGTCGGCGTTTTCGAGCGATATCGAGCGCTTTCTTTACGCCGGATCGGGCGAGCGGTTAGCATCTTGGCTCCCATGCGCGCCCGGGCGTTGCCGCGGGAGCCACCTTGGGTGCCACCTTGGGTGCCACATCTTTGATCGATAAAAAAAGGCTCTACCGAATGAAAACGCCACGCCTCGCTGCCGCCATGACTATCGCCACAGCCGCGCTCGCCTTGAGCGCGTGCGTGACCCAGTACGATTCGCTGGTCAAGACGGTGCCGGTGGGCTCGGGAACGTCGCGCCTCACTGTGCTGCCGTTCGTCGGGTGCGTGAAGGCAAAGTGGGCCGCGCGGCCGCTGAAGATCGGCGAATATTCGCCGAACGCGGACGGCGCCGTGATCACCGTGCACGGCGCGAAGGGGGAAACCATGTTGCTGGTTGACGCGGAACCATCGGCGAACGGTACGGGTTACACGATTTACGGCGATATCGTGGGCGCGGCGGTGTATGTGGCCGACGCCCACAAGTGCGACTGACCTAGGCGCAGGTTCAACTCGCGCCGCCCTTCAAATCGACGTAAGCCTGGTGCGTGCCCACGATCCGCCCGATCTGATAGCCATCCGACGCGCACGCATTCACCCGCTGGTTCCCATTCCACACGATCTTGTACTGCTCGTCCTGCAGATGGATGCCGGCGGGATCGAACTGGGCTTGCGGCACGGCGGCGGCCTTCGACGCATCGCGGGCTCGCTCCATCACCAGGCGGTTCCACGTATAGGCGTAGCCGTACTGGACGCCATCGGCGAAGGCATCGAGGTCACAAACCTGTTTTGGCGGCGTAATGGCAACTTCAGTCCGATAACCGCTCGGTCCGCCGACTTCAATGTGCTGCACGCCGGAACCACCGGCATCGGCTACGCGTTTTCGGGGAACTTGCGGCGCGGCGGCCACAACCGGCGCGGAGGCCAGGCTCGGCAGCGAATTGATGGCGTTTTCGCCTGGCGGTATGGGCGCACAGGCGCTTAGAAGAACAATCGATGCAGCAACCAGAACGCCTGGAACTTTGAAATGGGTGTTGAAAATCACGCTTTTACTGTCCGTCTCAAAATAAACCGGACCCTACCTTAACATTTTGAGACGAACGCGGAGAGTGTGTCGGATTAGGAAGCGCGGCTTGAAAAGACAAAAGCCGCTCCGGGAAGGTGGTCCGGGACGGCCTTCTCAAGCGTACGGCCTGACTTATCGAAACGGTTTGTCTACGATCAAGCCCCTTCTTCCAGCACCAGCAAATTTTCGTGCGAGAACCCGAGCGCCACGGGTTGCCCGCGCTCCGGCAAGCGTCGATTCGGGTCGTTGAATACATCGAGTGAAATCACCGACTGATCCACGCGCGTCCTGATCCGTACCACCGCGCCGAGGAAATTCACCTCCTCCACGGTCGCCGCCAGCGTGTTGCGTCCGTTCGCCGGCGCCTCCAGAACGATCGCTTCCGGGCGCACGGCGAGCATCCGCTGCTTGCCGGTGTCGGCTGCATGGAGCGCGTGCGACGTTCGCAATTCCTGGCCGCCCACCACGATCCGGCCGCTCGCCGGGTCCACCACCTGCCCCGACAGCAAGTTGAGCGTGCCGACAAACGACGCCACGAAACGCGTGCGCGGAAAGTTATAAATCTCCGACGGCGTGCCGATCTGCTCCACGCGACCTTCGTTCATCACCACGATACGGTCGGATATCGACAGCGCCTCTTCCTGATCGTGCGTGACGAATATCGACGTGATGCCAAGCTCGCGCTGCAGGCTGCGAATATCTTCGCGCAAGGAGACGCGAATCTTGGCGTCGAGGGCGGAAAGCGGTTCGTCGAGCAGCAGCACTTGCGGCTTGTTGGCGAGCGCGCGTGCGAGCGCCACGCGCTGCTGCTGACCGCCGGACAGTTGCCACGGATAGCGGTCCGCGAGCTTGCGGCAGCTTGATCAGCGCAAGCATTTCCTCCACGCGCGACGCGATCTCGGCTTGCGGCCGGCGCAATACCTTCAGCCCGAAGCCGATGTTGTCCGCCACCGTCATGTTCGGAAACAGCGCATACGACTGGAACACCATGCCGACCTTGCGCTGCCGCGTGCGTACATACGTGACGTCGCGGCCACCCAGCTTGATAGTGCCGCGGGTGGGCGTTTCGAAGCCGGCGATCATCCGCAGCACCGTCGTCTTGCCGCAACCCGACGGTCCGAGAAAGGTGATGAACTCGCCGCGCTCGATCTGCATATCGAACTGATGCAGCACGGTGTTCGTGCCGAACGTCTTGGAAAGGTTTTCGATCTCGAGAAGTGCCATGACAAGCCCGCCCTTTAAATTTTTTGTCCGGCGAGAGCGCGCGCCGAGCCGAAGACCTGAATAAGCCCCATCGAGGCCCACGTGATGGCGAACGCGATGATCGCGAGCGCCGAGGGTTCATACGCCCGGTTCGCGCCGATCAATTGCAGATACGGCCCGAACGCCGGCCGGTTGAGCAGGCTCGCCAGCGTGAATTCGCCGATCACCACCGCGAACGTCAGGAAGGCGCCCGACAAGATCCCGGAACGCACGTTCGGGAAAGATGATCTTGAACAGAATGGTGGGCCAGCTCGCACCCAGGCATTCGGCCGCTTCGGTGAGCGAGCGGACATCGACGGCGCGAAGGCCCGCATCGACGGAGCGGTACATATACGGCAGGCACAGCGTGACGTAACCGCAGATCAGCAGGAAGTCGGTTGCGCGCTCGTTGCCGGTGAGCGGCAGGAACGAACTGCTGTTGTAGATATGCAGATACCCGAACACGATCACGATGGCCGGAATCACCAGCGGCAACAACGTGATGAACTCGATCAACGGACGCAGCTTCGGCAAGCGCAACTGCACCCAGTAGGCGGTCGGAACGACGAGCAGCACGCCAAGCACGATAGCGAACACGCCCATCAGGATGGAATAGCCGAACGAGGCCTGGAAATGCGGATCGGCGAGCACGACGCGGTAGGCATCGAAGCTATATTCGTTGCGCCGCATCTTCAGGCTGAACTCTACGGTTGCGAGCAGCGGCAGCAGGAAGTACAGCGCGCCGATCGCCATCGCGATCCACGCGCCTGCGCGCGTCCGGGCGCGGACTTTGTTGTCGGGAGTGACTGTGGCGACGGTGCTCATCGACGACCCCTTTCAGCGCGCGAACGCAGCCAGATATAACCGCCGTTGGACAAGCCCGTCACGAGGACCATGCCGAGCGCGAGTGCATAGCCGAGGTTTTCGTTGTGCAGCACGTCGCCGCGAATCTGCGCATACAGCACGATCGGCACGATGTTGAGCGAACTGCCGGTCAGCGCATAAGCCGTCGCCACCGCGCCGAATGCATTCGCGAACAGCAGCAGCGTGGCGCCCGAGCACGCTCGGCCAGAGCACCGGCAGCGCGACGTAACATCCAGTAGTGGTAAGCGCTGCCGCCGAGACAATCGCAGGCCTCGCGCCACTCGCGCTTCAGGCCGTCGAGCGCCGGCGTGATGATCAGAACCATCAAGGGAATCTGGAAATACAGATAGGTCAGCGTCAACCCGGTGAAGCTCAGGATGCTGAAGCCAGTGGAATACAGATTGATGCCGACGTACTTTTTCAGCAGCACCGTGACGAGCCCGACGCGCCCGAGCGTGCAGATGAATGCGAACGCGAGCGGCACGCCCGCGAAGTTCGACGCCACGCCGGAGAATGTCATCAAGGTCGGGCGAATCCATACGGGCAGCTTGCCCTGCACGGCCGCCCAGGCCAGCAGGAGCCCGAGAAAACCGCCGCCCAATGCCGATGCCGCGCTGACCTTGAAGCTGATCCAGTAGGCATCGAGCACGCTTGGGCTGCAGCAGTTCGCGGAAGTTGGCGAGCGTGAAATGGCCCTGCGCGTCCTGGAATGCGCCGACCATCAGCCACGCGGTAGGCAGCAGCAGGAACAATATGGCGAACGCAAAAAACGGCAGGACGCCCAGGTAATTCCACGCTGGCGAGACGCCTCGCGCCGCCTTCATGCCGGGACCGAGCGACGGCTTCGACTGTCCCTCGCGCTCCTCCTGTCCGGACAGGGGCGTGGCGATCTTCGATGGAGTGCTCATGATGTCGCTCTTGACTGACAGGCCGCGCCGGGAACGAACATAGCGCGCGAACCGAAAGGGTCGCCGACCTTGGGCCGGCGACCCGTGCACTGCGTTACTCCATGTGCTTACACCAGGCGCTTACTTCACGTTGGCGCCGACCACCTGATCCCACTGCTTCGTAATGAGCGCTTTCGAAGCGTTCTGCTCCTCGAGCGTCGGGAACACCACGTTCTTGTAGGCCGACGGCGGCGGCAGCTTGGCGAGCAGCGCGGCCGGGATCTTCTTGTTCGCTTCGAGATCCTTGAAGCGGATCGGATGGCAATAGCCCGTGAGCCAGCCGAGCTGGCCTTCATCGGAATAGAGATATTCCATCCACAGCTTCGCCGCGTTCGGATGCGGTGCGTAAGCACTGATGCCCTGCACGTAGACGCCGGCCACCACGCCCGTCTTCGGCACGACCACCGCCACCTTCGGATTGCCCTTCAAGGTGTCGCGGTCTGCCAACGCGTTGTAGTCCCAGCGCACGATGATCGGCGTGGTGCCCTGCGCGAGCGACGCCGCTTTGCCGATCACCGGCACGAAGTTGCCGCTCTTGTTCATCGTACCGAAGTAGGCGAGGCCGGCAGCACCCGCCTTCGATGCATCGCCCTTGCTTTGCGACAAGCCGGCTGCGTACACGGCTTGAATCGCCTGGTTCGCCGAGCGCGGATCGCCCGCGAGCGCAACGGCATTCTTATAGTCGGACTTGAGCAGGTCGGGCCAGTCGGCGGGGACCTTGTCGATCATGTCGGTGTTCACTTGGAACGCGAGCACGCCGTAGTAATCGCCGTACCAGTAGCCGTCCTTTTCCTTGGCAGATTCTGGAATCGACGCCCAGGTCGACACCTTGTAAGGCTGCAGCAAGCCCGCGGCTTGCGCCGTCGGTCCAAACGACAAACCAACGTCGATCACGTCCGGCGCCTGCGGTCCCGTGTTGCCCTTGTTCGCCTTGATGGCTTCGACTTCGTCGCCCGAACCGGCATCCGGATTCAGTTCGTTCACCTGGATGCCGTACTTCGCCTTGAAGCCCGCGATCAGCGCGCCGTAACCGCACCAGTCGTGCGGCAACGCGATCGTGGTCAACTGGCCTTCCTTCTTCGCGGCAGCGATGAGCGCATCCGGCGGCGCCGCCACGGCCTGTCCGGCCAGCGTGGTGAGCGTGGCAACTGCTGCCGCGATGGATGCCCGGCCGGCAGTCCGGCGAAAAGTGGTCCGGCCCAAGGTCGAGATCACTCGCAATCCGTCTTGATTCATGGTGTTTCCATCCTCTGCCTGACGTGCTTACGTTTTTGGAAGTTGCGTGCTGCGTGCGTGCTGCGTGCGTGATACAAGCGAGCGAAACTTTTGTTTTATTGCGCACTCACATTTGGCGCGCACGCGACTGTGGCGGCCAAATATTTAAGAACAATGACGACGGCGAAAAAGACAGCAATCCAGGACTATTTTTAGGCACCGCGGACGGTAAAGGGAACTATCTACAAGTGTGACGGAGAGACTAAGATCAAATACCCAAATTCGCAAGTATCCAAAAAAATACAACATCGAAGGCCCCGGTTCTTGTTAATCTTTCAGCTGCATTCTTCCATTCACCCGGCGGCGAAGCACCCACTAATATTGGCGACATGCGAGTGACACAAAGTGCGCGTAGTGGATTTCCCTGCGCCGTGAATACAGATTGGAGCTCTATTGAACCCGCCGGATCACACGCCTGACGTTTGCGCTTTACCTCAACGCTAAGGGACATTGCATGTGGCAGGAAGATCGTCATCAGAGAATCCGCGCGCTGCTCGCAACGCTTGAACGCGTGTCGACGGAGCGCATCATGGCCGAGCTCGGCGTGTCGCGCGAGACGGTCCGGCGCGATCTGGTGGATCTGGAAGCACTAGGTGAATTGCGGCGCGTGCATGGCGGGGTGACGCGTCCCGCAAACGAAGCGCCGATCGCGGAGCGCAGCCACACGCGCGTCAAGTCGAAGAACGCCATTGCGCGCGCGGCCACGGCGCTGGTGAGCAGCGGCCAGACTTTGTTCATCGACGCCGGCACGACCACCGCCATCCTCGCCGAGGAACTGGCGAAACTCGCCAATCTGACGATCATCACGAACTCCATCGACGTCGCGCAAAAGATGCGGGCAACCGGCGAAAAGACTGACACTAGCAACGAGATCATCCTGCTTGGCGGCTCGATCAGCGACCGCGCGTTCGCCACGGTAGGCGGCACGACCGTAGCCGAAATTCTTCGATACCGCGCCGACCTCGCCCTGCTTTCGCCGGTGGCGATCGATCATCGGCATGGCGCCACCAACTTCGATCACGCCGAAACGGAAGTAGCGCGCGCCATGGTCGCGCACGCCGACCGCGTGGTGATCCTGGCCGATTACAGCAAGATCGGGCAGTGCAGCCGGATTGCGTTCTGCCCGATCAATCGCGTGGATACGCTGATCACCAACAAAAAAGGCGCCGAGGGTCCGGCGCTGCTGTCGTTACGCAAGAAGCTGCCGCAGGTCATCCTCGTGTAGCGGGTTGCGTTCAGACGCTGTCGTTACCGTAGGTAGCGTCGAGCACCCGACGACGCAAACGCGTTTCGCGCAACGCACCGGCGGCGTCGAGCACCGGATACGCCGTCGAGCAAAACAGCGAGTTGAGGCGCTTGAGGTCGCTGATGATGTCCAGATGCAACGCACTGGTTTCAATGCTGCGCGCGCTCTGCCCGGCGAGGCGGTCCAGGTGCGCATACGAATAGCTGCGCTCCAGATCGCGGAACCGTTCCTTCTCCGCGAGCAAACGCTCGGCGCTGCGCAAATCGCTGTTGAGAAACACGCTCAAGCCCAGTTGCAGGTTGAGAATCACGCGTGCATGCAGATCCTCCAGCTCGCTTAAGCCCTCCGGCGAAAACGCCAGCCGGTGCAGGATCTTCTTCTCCTGGATATTCGATACCACCCGTTCGATGATGTCGCCGGCATGCTCCAGATTGATGGTAAGCGTAATGATGTCAGTCCAGCGGCGGCTATCGGCTTCATCAAGCTGTTCGCGAGAAATACGCGCCAGGTAAGTCTTCACCGCGGCATACAACTGATCCACGTCGTCGTCCATGCGAATGGTCGCGCGGGCCTTCGCCGGGTCGTTCGCGCGCATCAGGTCGAGCATGTTGTCGAGCATGGTTCGAATGATGTCGCCAATGCGCAGCGCTTCGCGCGAGGCGTTCGCCAACGCGAGCGTGGGCGTGGAGAGCGCGACGGGGTCGAGATACAGCGGCCGCAATTCCGGGTTCAAGTCGGGCCGGTCCGGTAATATCCGATAACACAGGCGCGCGACGGGATCGACCAGCGGCATGCACGCAAGACAGCGCAGCGTGTTGTAGATGAGATGGAACGTAATGACCGACTCGCGCGGATATGCAATCAGCGCGTTGAGCCCCTGGGCAATCCACGTGGCGAAGGGCAGCACAAGCAACGCGCCGGCCAGCTTGAACAGCAGGTTGCCTAATGCAAGCCGCCGGCCGGCCTGGTTTTGTCCCAGTGTGCCGATCACTGCCAGCAGCCCGCTGCCCAGATTCGCGCCGATCACGAGACACACCGCCACCTTCAGCGAGATCACCCCCGACGACGCGAGCGTCGCGGTCAGGAGCACGGCCGCCAGACTGGAGTACGAAATCATCGCGAAGGCCGCGCCGACGAGCGTGTCGAGCATGGAGTCGCCAGTCAGCGCGCCGAACATGACCTTCACGCCTTCGCCCTGCATCACGGGCCGCGCCGCTTCCACAATCAGGTGCAGCGCCAACAGGATCAGCCCGAGCCCGATGACAGTACGTCCCACCTGCCCCACACGCGACTGCTTGAACGACAGGAAGGCAATGACCCCGCCGAGCAACAAAATAGGCGATAGCCACGAGAGATCGAGTGTGAGCACCCGCGACATCAGCGCCGTGCCCACGTCGGCGCCGAGCATGATCGCGAGTCCGGGCGCAAGCGGCAACAAGCCCTGCGCTGCAAAAGACGACGCCAGCACAGCAGTTGCATTACTGCTCTGCACGAGGCTCGTCACGCACAGACCCGCCCCGAAGGCACGGAAGCGGCTGTTCGTACTGCGTGCCAGCACGCGCCGCAACTCGGCGCCCAGGACCCGCAGGATGCCGGTCCGGACAATGTGCGTGCCCCACACCAGCAGCGCCACGCCCGACAGAATATTCAAGAGAATCAACATAAGGCCACTTCCGTTGTTCGTTCTGACTGTAGTGCCATTCGCGCAATGATGCCACGCAAATGAGTTGCGCAATTTTGCTTTATTGTACTTTTGGGTATTTAACGCTACGATAAATTCGCCTTGGCCGACATGGGCAGCACGGTGTGCGCTACGCACTTTTTACCAGCATTTCAAGGGTCATAGAGATGAGTCGTACTCTTGCGCTGTTCGATCTGGATCACACGCTGCTGCCGCTGGATAGCGACCAGTCATGGGCGCGTTTCTACGCCACGCTCGGATTCGAGGGGAGTGCTGACCATGCACAGGAGATCGATGCGTATTATCAGCAGTACGTAGCCGGCACGCTCGACATGGACGAGTATCTGAGGCTGACATTGGCGCCGCTCGCGCGCCATCCGCGTGCGGAGCTCGATGCCTGGCACGCTACGTTCATGAAGACAGTGATTGAGCCGGCTATCCGGCCGGAAGCGCTTGCGCTGCTGCGCCGACATCTCGACGCGGGGGATTTGTGCTGCATCGTGACGGCGACCAACGCGTTCGTTACTGCGCCTATTGCGAAGGCGCTTGGCGTCGAGCATTTGCTGGCTATTGACCTGGGTACTGAGGGGGATGATCCGCTCGGGCGTTATACCGGGCGCTCGGTGGGCGTGGTGACCTTTCGCGAAGGCAAGATTTTGAGAACCGAGCAATGGCTTGCATCGCAAGGGTTGAAGCTGAGCAACTTCAGCGAGAGCTATTTTTATAGCGATTCCATCAACGATGTCCCGCTGATGGAGCGCGTCACGCATCCTGTTGCGACTAATCCGGACGCGCGATTGCGGGTGATTGCGCGGGAGCGCGACTGGCCAGTGGTGGAGCTTTTTGCTCGCCCGGAGGTTTTTGCTCGCGCCGGTGGACGGGAGTTGGGGGGTTAGTGTTGGGCGGTCGAGGGTCGATGCTGGGTTGTTGCTGCTTACGTTAGCGCGGGTTGTATGTTGGCAGTATTTTGCGTTCGCACTCGGGGTTCTTTGAGGGGCGCGCTACTGGCAGTGGTCAGGGTCAGTGCCGGGTTGCTGCTGCTTACGTTAGCTCGGGTTCAATGTTGGCAATATTTTTTATCACTATTAGCCAGGGTATTTTCGTTCGCACTCGGACGGGGTTTTGGGCGCGGGGCTGGTCGGTGGTCGGGGTCGGTGCCGGGTTGCTGCTGCATGCGTTAGCGCGGGTTCTATGTTGGCTATATTTTTTATCACTATTAGCCACTGTGCGTGGCGGCACTTCATTTCTTGGTCCTTCGGCGACAAAGAAACGAAGCAAAGAAAACGCCTCCCCACAATCTGTATTAAGTGTCCCCAGCGTGCACGCCCATGCTTTTGGTTCCCGCGTAGCACGGTGCTCGCAAAACCACGGACAGTTGAAACCCTCCTTCTCGCGAATCCTGACATCCCCACGCTTCGCCACCAGTGCTCTCGGGCAAGTTCAATGGGCCCAGGAGCTTGTACGGCCATAGTTTTCGCACCCGTGACTAGAAACATAGTAGAAGACTCCGTGCGACGCATACACAACCGCGCCTGAAAATTGGGCCTAATATCACGACACACCGAATAGCTCGTAGCAGTCAGCAAATACGGGTGAGGCAACAAGTCAGTGGGACGTATGATCTTGCCCGAGAGCACTGGTGGCGAAGCGTGGGGATGTCAGGATTCGCGAGAAGGAGGGTTTCAAGTGTCCGTGGCTCTAGCGAGCACTGTGCTACGTGGGAACCAAAAGCAGTGGTCTGCACGCTGGGGACACTTAATACAGATTGTGGGGAGGCGTTTTCTTTGCTTCGTTTCTTTGTCGCCGTTGGACAAAGAAATGAAGTGCCGCCACGCACAGTGGCTAATAGTGATAAAAAATATAGCCAACATTAAATCCGCGCTAACGTACGCAGCAGCAGCCCAGCACTGACCCCGACCACCGACTTGCCCTTCGCCCAAAACCCCGACCGAGTGCGAACGCAAATAACCTGCCGCCACGCACAGTGGCTAGCTCACATACAACCCGCGCTAACGTAAGCAGCACCAACCCAGCACCGCCCCCGCCCACAAGCGCCCAAAACCCCGCCCAGGACAAAACCCATGACTATGGACCAGCTGCTAGACCGCGCCAAGACCGCCCGCGAACGCGCCTACGCCCCCTATTCAAAATTCAAAGTCGGCGCTGCGCTGCTAACAACCGACGGTCGCGTTTTCGATGGCTGCAACATCGAAAACGCATCCTACGGATTATGCAATTGTGCAGAACGCACGGCGTTTTTCAGCGCCATCGCGGCCGGCTACAAACGCAACGAATTCGCGGCGATCGCAGTCATCGGCGATACCGACGGACCCATCGCGCCTTGCGGTGCGTGTCGTCAGGTGATCATCGAACTGGGCGGTCCAGAGCTCGCAATCCGCCTGGGTAATCTGCACGGCGCGATTCGCAATACAACCGCCCGCGAACAACTCCCCGACGCGTTCTACCTATGACACAACACAAGGTCATCTACGACACGGACCCAGGCGTCGACGACGCCATGGCGCTCGTGTTCCAGGCACTCCACCCCGAGATCGAGCTGCTTGGAATCACGAGCGTGTTCGGCAACGCCACCATCGATACCACGACCGCCAATGCGCTCTATCTGCGCTCGCGTTTTACTCCCGGCGTGCCGGTGGCGCGCGGTGCGCCAGCGCCTTTTCATCGCGCGCCGCCGGGACCGCTCGGCTGGATTCACGGCGACAACGGTCTCGGCAATATCGAACTGCCCCAACCTGCCGATACAACGCTCGACGCACGTCCGGCGCATCGTTTTATTATCGATACCGTCCGTGCTCTTCCCGGTGAAGTGACGCTGATAGCGGTCGGTCCGCTGACGAATCTTGCGCGCGCGCTCGAAGCAGATCCGGAAATCGCGCCGCTCGTGAAGCAGGTCGTGATCATGGGCGGCGCGTTTGGGACAACGGGCGTGCTCGGCAATGTGTCGCCCGCCGCCGAAGCCAACATCCTGTGCGATCCCGATGCGGCGGACAGCGTGCTCGGCGCGCCGTGGCCGGTGACGCTTGTCGGCCTGGACGTCACGCAAAACACGATCATGTCGAACGAATGGCTTGCAGCTTTGCGCGACGGCGCGGGCGACGCCGGCCGTTTCGTATGGGACGTATCGCGTCATTACGCGAAGTTCCACCAGGACAGCGCCGCACTCGACGGCATCTATGTCCACGATTCATCGGCAGTGGCGTACGTGCTGGCGCCGCATCTCTACACCGTGCGTCAAGGTCCTGTGCGGGTGCTCACCAGCGGTATTGCAATCGGCCAGACGATTCAGAAGCCCACGGCCATGCGCGTTCCCGCACCGGACTGGGATGATCGTCCGGCGCAGTCCGTATGCATCGGCGTAGATGCCGCCGGGGTGCTCGATCTGTACAAAAACACCTTGTTCAAAGCACTTTAGTTACGTAACCCGGTTACTCAACTGCCTGCCGAGCCACGCACGCAACGCCTCGACTTCTTCGGCGCAGACCGAATGCTGCATCGGATACGTGTGCCATTCCAGCGCGCATCCGTGCGCGAGCGCAAAGTCCCGGCCTTGAATGGCAAGGTCAATTGACAGCACCGGGTCCTGCGTGCCGTGCGCGGCGAATATCGGCGTGTCGCGATTCGCTTCGCTGAACGACGCATCGATCAACCCGGGCGAAGGCACATAACCCGACAGCACGATCAGGCCGGCAAGCTTCTCGGGATGCGTGAGCCCTGCTGTATATGTCATCGCCCCGCCTTGTGAAAAGCCGGCCAGGAAGATTTTCGAGGATGGAATGCCGCGCTGGTTTTCACGCGCGATCAATTCGCGAATCCGCTCGCACGATACCTTCAGACCGGCTTCATCGACGCGACGGTTCACGCCTTCGAACGACAAAATGTCGTACCACGCGCGCATCACATAACCGTTGTTGCCGGTAACCGGCATTTCAGTGGCGTTCGGAAAAACGAAGCGCACACCGGGCAGATCGCCCAGCCGCAATTCCGGCACGAGCGGCACGAAGTCGTTGGCATCGGCGCCCAGGCCGTGCATCAGGATCACGGCGAACTCGGGATTCGGCGCGGTTTCCACGTCGATAGTGGTCAGCAAAGCGGTCATTGACTGAACTCCGGTTTTTCAGATGATGGGAACAAGGACAAGGATGATACCGACCATCGAGACGAGCCATACGAGCGAGCGCAGGAAAGGAATGCCGGCTGCGTACAAGGGCAGATAGACCACCCGCGCGATGATATAGAGCCACGCTCCCAACAAGCTCTGCGCGCCTTCGCGGCCGGCCACATGCGCAATCAGGATGGCTGCCGCGAACACGGGCAGCGTCTCGAACAGGTTGCTCTGCGCGCGCATCAGCCGGCCCGTCAGCCTGGCCGGCGGCGGCGCGGGCGCATCACGCGGCCCGGCGTTGTATCCCACGCCGGTTTCACGGCTGCGAATCACCGAGGGCAACAACACCTGGATAAGCGCAAGAACAAGCGTCCAGGCGAGAATATGAAGTTCTGTCGTCATGGGTTTTTCCGTTCGGATGCGTGATTCAAGGGGTGTTAGCGCAAAACCGGAGTCATGATGCCATCATTGATGCGCTGCGTACCCCGTGGAGATTCCCTCATGCAAACCCTTCCCGTGCGCCTCGTTCCCGGCGACGACCTGCGCGGCGCGCTCGAAACCATCGCGAGAAACGGCGCCGGCGGCACCATCAGCGCTGCGTTCGTGATGCAGGGCATTGGCAGTCTGAGCGTCGCGAACTTGCGTTACGCGGGCGTCGAGCTGCCAACCCGGTTGACCGGCGATCTGGAAATTCTGACGCTCGCCGGGTCTCTTGCTGCCGACGGCGCGCATCTTCACATGACGGTTTCCAATTCCGAAGGCCGCGTGTTCGGCGGTCATGTGTCGGCGGGTTGCATCGTGAGGACAACGGCGGAAGTTCTGTTGGTTCTCCTGCCAGACTTTCACTTCTCACGCGAAGTCGATCCCCTCACCGGCTTTCCCGAACTGTCGATACGGCCTCAGGCCTGAGACCGCGAGCGCCAGTATTTGCAGGTCAATTCGACGCTCAAGATACACGCCACCAGCCAGACCGTTCCCAGTGCCAAGCCAGCCAGCACGTCGCTGGCAAAATGCACTCGCAGGAACACGCGGCTGCTCGCGGCCGTAAATGCGATCGCCGAAGCCGCGATCACCGCTGGCAAGCGCCAGCGCGCCGGCAGGACGCTCACCAGCACGTACGCAATCATGCCGTACGTGACAAGCGATCCCGATGCGTGGCCGCTCGGAAAACTCCAGCCGTCGGCGGTGGCAACCGACCGGTCATGCACCGGACGCACACGCTCGAAAATATGCTTGAGCGTGGTGTTGAGAATGCCGTTGCCCACTATCGCGAGCACGAAACCCATGGCAATCACGCGCCTTCGCTGGAACATCAGAATGACTGCACCGAGCACACACCAGATGGCGAGCAACCACGCATCGCCAAGATGGGTGATCAGCGCGAATGTCCGGATTACATCGATCGGAACGCCGCTCGCAATACCGTCGGCGAAGGCCTGATCGACATGACCAAGTGTTTCACCGGCACCAATCTCGTCGGCTATGACGGCAAACAACGCAGCCGCGCCCACGATGATCGCAAAGCTCATCGCCAAATGAACGACCAGCAGGACTTTGGGCGACACACCGCCTTCTTCACGCGGCAAACCATATCGCTGCACGATGCGCCATGCACTCAGCACCACGACAATCGCGAGCACCAGCGACATCCCAAACAGCATGAGCGCATGCTCGCCCGCCAGATGCGCCGCGTCGAGCAAACCCGTGTCTTGAGCTTCGACTTGCATTAAGAAAGCGCCGCGAGCGGCGTGACGAGCGGCTCGGTAGTCAAGTCGAGTTCGTGACGCGCGGCAGGTTCAAACGATGCATGCGCCCGGTCGAAATCCCAGCGCGTGATGATCGCGCGACGTTCGCCCGAAGGCGACGCATCGTAATCGATCATGTTCACCGAATTCGGCACAGACCCGCGCACACGCGAAGACAGCGATGTGCCCGCTTGCACCGCCCACATCTCACGCGCCAGATTCTCGTACGCGGCGTGCAAGGGCTGCACATACGGCAGATGAACATGACCACCCAAAATCAGGTCCGCACCCGCTTGCGCCCAGCGCTTGACCGCATGGTCGCGGCCGTGCAACAGGTTTCCTTTGCTACCGGGACGCGCTGCCGCGACCGGCTGATGCGTGACGACCACGCGCAATTGCATCGGCGCGGCACGTTCAAGCCGGCGCGCTACGCGTTCGACTTGCTGCACGGATACTTCGCCATCCTTATGACGATACGCACGCGTCGTGTTGACACCGATCACAAGCAGCGCCGCCGATTCGGACACCGGTTCGAGATCGTCCCCGAACACGCGTCGATAGTTCGCATACGGATGCGCCACACGGGCGAACAGGTTGTAAAGCGGAATGTCGTGATTGCCCGGTACGACGACAAAAGGCGTCGCACCGAATTTGTCGACGAACGCACGCGCCGCGCTGAACTGTGCGCGCCTCGCACGCTGTGTGATATCGCCGGATATCACCACGAGATCGGGGCGTTGGGTACTGGCGAGACGCAACAACGCATCCACTACCGGCGGTTGTTCGGTGCCAAAGTGTGGATCGGAAATCTGAAGCAGCAGGGTCATGGGCGAATGGCGTTGGCGACACCGGCTTCAACGAAGAGCGTTGGAGTCCGGATCACCCGCATTGTGCCATCGTGCTCGACGTGAATAAGGCTGCGAGCGCAGCGACGTGCAAAGAGCTGACCGTGGCCGTCATTTAAGCGCGCTATCGTTGCAAAACGAACGCGCCGGACGAAGCCAGAAACCAGACCCGCGAGAGAAAGCAACGCGGCGATTCACGCCGCGTTGCATCTTCCCCGACCAACCTGAGCTAAGAACTCGAACTCGAGCTACATATGCTCGCCGCGTATATATCCCTCGAGCTGATGAATCGTGAGCTGCTGCTCGGAGATAATATTTTTCACCAGATCGCCGATTGAAATCATCCCCACGAGCTTCTCGCCATCAATGACCGGCAAGTGCCGCATGCGGCGTTCGGTCATGAGCGCCATGCAGTCGTCGGTGGTCTGGTCGGGACGCACGAAGCGCACTTGCGACGTCATGATCTCGCGCACCGGCGTCTGCCGCGAGACACGGTCCATCAGCACGACTTTACGCGCGTAGTCGCGCTCGGTCATGATGCCGACAATAGCTTCGCCGTGCGTGACCATCAATGCGCCAATGTGCTTCTCCGCCATCATCGCGATGGCGTCGTAGACCGACGCCGTGTCCTGGATCGTGAAGATGGTGTGATCGGGTTTCGAATTAAGAACTTGTGCGACTGTTGCCATCGAACGCCTCCGTTGAACCGCGCGACGCCTGCCGGCTGGCGGGCGTTCCACATGGCTGGATTGATCCGCTCGGACGGCGCAGCGTGATTCGGCACACACTGCGCGAGTTCGTCGCCTTGCATCCATGCATTACAACCACATTACCCAGCCTATTCAAAAATTATAGGCCACACGCCCCGTGCGTGGACGCTGGAAAACACTGCTTTTTACGCGTCCAAGGGTCAACCCCGATGTGATCGGACCCGCGCCGGACCAGACCCGAAACGATCCTGTCACAAAGCACCGAAAAGAGCTTCAGTTTCCCCGCGCCGCGCCGCTAATCAAGAACCGGCTAATTAGAAGCGCGGCATAAATGGATCTGGAGAACACCTTGAGCAGCTCACAGCACGACATCGAACAGCGCGTTCGGCTTGCCGGCAACAACATGTTCGAGCTGCTCCTGTTTCGCCTGGGCGAAGCGCCGGACTCGGACCAGCGCGAGCTTTACGGCATCAACGTGTTCAAGGTGCGCGAGATCCTCGCCATGCCGGCAATCACTGTGGTGGCCGGCGCGAAGCCCGAAATTCTGGGCGTAGCCGATATCCGCGGCCAGATCATCCCCGTGATCGACCTGGCGCAAGTGACCGGATGCCAGCCGAAAAACGGACCCAAGATCCTGCTGGTCACCGAATTCGCGCGCACCACGCAAGGTTTCGCCGTCGAAGAAGTGGATGACATCGTGCGGCTGGAGTGGAATCAGGTTTTATCGGCGGAAGCGCATTCCAGCGGCGGAACCGTGACGAGTTTCGCGCGACTTGATGGCAACGTGGACGGTTCGCGCCTCGCGCAAGTCCTCGACGTCGAGCAGATCCTGCGTGATGTGTTGCCGTCGGCACAGGTTGAGATCAACGAATCGAGCACGGGCAAATTGATTCTCAAACCCGGCACCAAAGTGCTCGCCGCCGACGACTCCGGCGTCGCGCGCAGCCTGATCGCGCAAAGCCTGAACGCGATGGGCGTCTCGTTCATCATGACGAAGAGCGGCCAGGAAGCGTGGAACGTGCTGGAAGACCTGCAACGCAAGGCGGAAGTGCATGGACGCTGTGCCGCCGACGAAATCGCGCTCGTGCTGACCGATCTGGAAATGCCGGAAATGGACGGTTTCACGCTCACGCGCCGCATCAAGGCGAACGCCGGCATGCAGGCGATTCCGGTCGTGATCCACTCGTCGCTGTCCGGATCAGCTAATGAGGAACACGTGCGAAAAGTAGGCGCGGACGCTTATGTCTCGAAATTCGCTGCGGGCGGAACTGGCGACCGTCCTGCGCAATGCGCTCAAGAAGACGGGCACCTGAAGCCCTTTTTCGAGCTCTGCCGCAAAATAACAAACGCCCGCTGAACGTCACGTTCAGCGGGCGTTGGCGTATTTCCGCGTGATCCAGGTCGTCAGGCTTTACGCGTTCACTGCGGCACATCTTCTGCCGCCCGTGCGCGCAACAGCACTGAATACTTATTGACCGAAGAAAACGGCTTGCGGACTTGGTGGTGCGTCATGGCTCGTCGAACCCGACTGCGTCAGCGACTTCTTGACGCCGCCGTAAGCGTTTGCGTCGGCGTTGCGGCTTTCAGCAGCGATGCGTTTGCGTGTTCTGCCTTGTTGCGAAGCCGGAGCGCCGACCGAAGGGCGATACGACGGCGCCGGGCCGTAGCCGCTGGCAAATGCCGGAACAGCGATAGAAGCGGTAGCGGCGATAAGCAACGATGCGAGAAGATTCTTGTTCATGGTGAGCTCCGATATCCGTTTAGACGTTCGACTGATTCATTAGCGCGTCGCAGCGGTCTTGCGTTGAGTCGGTTGCTGCTTCGTCGATGAAATGCAGTGTATACCCCTACTATCGAATTTTTATCCCCATAAACTTCAATACACTTTTCAGGATACGCCAATAATCAAACGGCTCATGCGATGCCCAAAAACGGCATGCGCCAGCCTGCAAAAGACCTGCGCGAGTCTCGGACAGCAGCGATTTTTGGGGACGCAACGGATCGAAAAAGCTCGAAAATCGAAAAAATTTCGATCAATGGACCTGGACTAGCCGGCTAATCAGGTTGACCAGCACCGAAGGTGCATTGCCTTTCTGACAGTAGCCGTCGAAACCGGCGTGGACGCCTTTCGAGCGCACGTAATCCTCGCCCAAAGCCGTAAACGCGATGATTCCGGCGTTGCGGGTGGGGGAAATCCGGCGCAAAACGCGCGCAGTCGCAAAACCATCGTGTTCCGGCATGCTGATATCGAGCACGACGACGTGCGGCACCCAGCCATCGATGGCCTGCAGCGCATCCACGCCGCTCAATACATAACGCGCATCGCAGCCGTCCGCAGTCGAGCGCCGCCGCGAGACCTTCGGCGCTTGCGGCGTTATCGTCGACTACCAGGATTCGCCATTGCGCATGCGTCCGCATCGACGTTTCGGATCGGTCCATAAGACGCATTTCGGGGAGAAAGAGGCTGAAAGCATGACCGCTCAACAATATGCAGTGCAGCAATTGGAGCATTTTTCGCGCCAACTTGCCCAAATGTCTCGAGCGATGCGTCTCGCTGTAATTGAAAGGTTGCCCTAAGTCTTGCCTGACAAAGGCGGCCACGTTTAAACCGGCTCGTTGGCCGGCGTGCACGAACAAACAATGTTGCTACGTCAGGCCTTCGTTTTGCTCTTTTTGCCTGAAGATTCGTCTGTCGAACGTAATTTTGCATTCGCCGACACCAGCAGATTGGCATCGGTTTGACGCAGCGCCTGCTCGAGCCCGTCCAGCGCCTCGCGCAACGTGCGCTTGTCCGTCTTGTTCAGCGGTTGCGGACCGTTTTCCGCCACCAGCTTGGCTTCCTTTTCCAGCCGCTTCAGCAGTTTGGTGCCCAGACGGCTGTCGATAGCCTGCTCGCCCAGCAATTCGACGATGCTTGCCGCGAGCCGCGTCAATCCATTTGCCGTGGTCTGCGTGGGTTCGTCCTGCTCGACGCGATCTTCCATTTGTGTTTCCCCGATGAAGCGAAAGGGTCGGGCAGCGCCCGACGGCCTCTTGCACCGCGCGAGTCTACCCATGTGACGTGACAACCAAAAGTCATTTCCGTGTCACGCGGCGTGCGCCCCACAATTTCATAAATCCGTTGCAATGGATGCGCGCGTTGCCACGCGCCGCAGGGACAATTGGCAGCTGACACGCTTTCAACACACAGCCGCCAATGACAACCACCCTGCCCTACGCCTCCGATTTCTCCGGCCTCGTGTGCGGCTTTCGTTTTGCGCCGGATGCGGCCGGCATGCCGATCGACTCAGCCGGAGCGCTCGACTGGCTGGCAGAGAGCGACACCGGCCGGTGTGGAGACGACTTCGTCTGGCTGCACTTCGACCTTGCAAACGGCGCGAGCGAACGCTGGATGCGCACACAGCTCGACCTGCCCGACGCCTTCTTCGAGACACTGCGCGACGGCTCGCATTCCACGCGGATCGAACATCAGGAAGGCGCGCTGCTCGCTGTCATCAACGACGTGATGTTCAACTTCGATGTGACACCGTCCGAAATCGCGACACTGTGGGTCTACACGCGCGAAAAACTGCTCGTCACCGCACGGCTGAAACCGCTGCGTTCCATCGACACGCTGAGAGAAGCCGTGCGCGGCGGCGAAGTATTTCGCTCGACGGCCGAACTGCTCATTCACTTGCTGCGCGATCAGGCCGACCTGCTCGTACAGATCGTGCGGCGCACGAGCATTGATATCGACCGGGTAGAAGACCGTTTTCTTTCGATGCGCGCCCCCGCCACGCGCTCGGAACTCGGCGCATCAAGACGCGTGCTCGTGCGCTTGCAGCGTTTGCTGGCGCCGGAGCCGGGATCGATTTTTCGGTTGCTGGCGCGCCCGCCCCGCTGGTTGCAATCGCTCGACCTCCAGGACCTGCGCGATGCCACCGAAGAATTTTCTTTGGTCCTGGGCGATCTGGCCGGACTGGTCGAACGTATCAAGTTACTGCAGGAAGAGATCGCCGCGCGCATGGATGAACAGAGCAACCGCACGCTGTTCACGCTGACGCTCGTCACTGTGCTGGCGCTGCCGATCAATATTGTCGCGGGGATTTTCGGTATGAACGTCGGCGGAATTCCGCTGGCCGAAAACAAGCACGGATTCTGGCTGATGGTCGCGATAGTCGCGACTTTTACCGTGCTCGCGGGCTGGTGGGCGTTTTATCGGCGGCGCGGGCGGTAAGGCTCGCGGTATGCGCATTGAATCGCGCCGCGCCGGCACGCCTCGATCAAAAGCCTAGGTCGCTCAAGCCAGGATGATCGTCCGGACGACGGCCGAGCGGCCAGTGGTATTTCCGTTCAGACTCCTTGATCGGCAAGTCGTTGATACACGCGTGCCGATGCGTCATCAGACCCGCTTCGTTGAATTCCCAGTTCTCGTTACCGAAGCTGCGAAACCAGTTTTTCGAGTCGTCGTGCCATTCGTAAGCAAAACGCACCGCAATCCGCGAACCGCTGAACGCCCACAACTCCTTGATCAGCCGATAGTCGAGTTCACGCGCCCACTTGCGGGCGAGGAATGCCTCGACTTCGGTGCGTCCCGACACGAACTCCGCGCGATTGCGCCAACGCGTGTCTTCGCTATAGGCCAGCGCGACGCGCTTCGGATCGCGGGAATTCCAGCCGTCTTCCGCGAGACGGACTTTCTGCGCGGCTGTATCTGCACTAAATGGGGGGAACGGCGGCTTGCTTTCCATGACGCTTCCTCTTGAACGTTTGTCGGGCGATTATCGAGTGATCAGTCGGTGTGAATTTGATTGTAGACAGGTCTGTCTACCCCATGACTCTAGCGCGGGGAGACAGACCTGTCTACAATCATCGCATCATGAAACCACTCGTCCCCAGCGCAGACCTTCCTCCCGCCGACCGGATTCTTGCTACCGCGCACGACTTGTTCTATCGCGACGGCATTCGCGCGACTGGAATCGATCGCGTGATTGCGGAATCGGGTGTCGCGAAGAAGACGTTTTATCGCTACTATCCGGCGAAAAATGACCTGATCGTGGCGTTCCTCAACTATCGGCATCGCAACTGGATGACGTGGTTCGAAGACGCGGTCCAACGCCATGGCGCTAATGCCGATGCACTGGTTCCGGCGCTGGCGGAATGGTTCGAGAGTGAGTTGTACCGCGGCTGCGCGTTTATCAACGCTGTGGTGGAAGTCGGGGGTACGTTGCCCGAAGCCGTCGATATTTCTCGGCGTCACAAGCTGGACATGGCCGCGGTGATCAGGACCCTGCTGCCGGCATCGTCGAGAACCGCGAAGGCGGATGCACGGGCGTTAGCAATGGCCGTTGATGGCGCAATCATCGGAGCACAGTTCGAAGACTCGCCGGAAGCGGCGTTAAAGTCGCTGGCGCGTGTAGTGAAAGCGATCACGGATACCGCGAAGGCGTAAGTGTCCCTCATCAAAGTAAAGAGGCCGTTCCAACGGGTGTTGGAACGGCCTCTTTGCATCGACTAAAGCCAAGAACTGTTATCGGTTGTTGCTGATTACGATCTGCGCGATCACACCCGATGCAACTGCCGCGAGCACATAGTCGCCGCCTACACCGACCCAGTGATAGCCACGCGGCGGCTGATGCAATCCATAACCGCGATAGTCGTCGACCACGTACTGGCGATCACGGTAATCGTTCGGCAAGCGGTCTCCGCGATGCCAATCGCGCGCGCTGTCGCCACGCGGGCCGCCGGGACCACCATGCTCCGGTCCGTTATCGGCGTGCATCGGCGGGCGGCCATTGTCGTGCTGCTGCCAGCCGGGGCCACCTTGCGGTCCGTGGTTCTGGCTCTGATTTTGATAACCGCCGCCGCCGTGGCCTTGCATGCCGGGACCGCCCGGGCGTTGTTGGGGGTTGCCGTGATTGTCGGGGCCACCATGGTTATCGGAGCCTCCATGGTTATCGGAGCCACCGTGGTTTTCGGGCCCACCGGGTGCGCCTTGCGCGAACGCCGCCGATGCCAGACCCAAGCTTGAAAACAGTAACGCTGCAGCTATATGACTTCTCTTCACAAACACCTCGTCGGTTTTTTAATAATTTAAGTAAGCAGGAAGTACGACGTGCGCAAGAAGCATTCCCCGGTTTGCGGCGAAAGTTGACAAGCTTACATTGCGCCAACAAAGCGGCCGGGATTAGCTTGCAAAACGCATCAATGGCTCTGCCGACCGCCTCACTATCGGGCTCATTGAAACGATCAATCGCGCGGTGCACCGCGTCGCAACATCGGGCAAAGCCTTATTGCGCAACGCTTCGATTTGATTATTCGCGCTAACAAGACAGTGTATTCACCTTATAGGTATTTATCCGAGCACGCTGATTGCGTAAGTTCGACCATGAACCATGCCAGGAACGAAACCATGACAGCGTTAGCGAGAAGCTCGGATCCGTGGATGCAAACGGTCCGCTCATTGACAGCGACCCACGGCGGCTCGGCAGAAACTGCCCCGCAGCAAAGGGCGATGCACCCGTTTTTAGAGCGTCTCACGCGAGCGTGGGAACGTGACCATCCGCATGTTCCGCCTTCGCCGCAACAGTCGCAGCAGTCGAGCCGGCCGTTCCCTGAAGCCGTCGTGCGTGTAATCGAGCGCCCGAGCAGTGCGACGGCGATTGTCTACTGGTCGGACGCCGCGACTTGCCATTACGGTTATCAAGGCTGGCGCGTTACCACAGCGACGACCGATGGCGCCTGTGCGCTGACTGGCGAACCCATCCATCGGGGCGATTCTGTGTACCGGCCGTCGCAGCGCGATCCGAAACCGCAGAACGCATCGGCGATGATTCTTGCGGCTTCCATGCCACAGGATGAGATGAGCGACGCGGATTTGCAGGGTCAGCACGCCTGAGTTCGCCGTTTAGCGTGGATTTTTGATGACGATACGCGGTCGCGCCATGCGGTCGCGTATTTCGACATATGAAATTGATGGCCTTGCTCACCGATGGTAAGAAAGGGCCTTAAGTTCTCGCCTCGCACATAATGCCGAAGCGGGAAGTGCAACGTTACGCCGGCTCAATACACGCGCTGAACGCACATCTTGTCGCGGCCACCACGCCGCTCGGCGTTGCCACGCGCCTTCCTCTTTGGCAAATTTCAAGCCAAAAATCCGCGCCGTACGCTGATACTCCCCCCATCGTTTCATAAGCCAGAAGTACGAATTCCGCCTCGCGCCGCCATTAAACTGTAGAGCCGCGCTTTCATTGCAGGGTGCGCAACACGGCCATGGACGAGGAACCGTACGCCGTCTCTCGTCGCGCACCGAGCAGGGCTTGCGTCGTAAATCTGTCATTACATTTAAGTAGCATGCAGTCTCCCGCCGCTCCATCACTGCAAGGAGTTCATCGTGAAGAGTTATCTAGCGCAGCGCGTCGAAGCCAGAGACAACAGGTCCGCAGACACAGCGTATGAATCGCCAATGCGCCGCGAACCACAAGAGGCGCGCGCCCAGACGGACCAGGACGTCTATGCCGATTCGCTCGACATCCCGCTGAATTACGGCGGCGTGATGGACGCCGTCCGCGACGCAGTCAGGGCCAACCTGTAAATCAAACCATAAAAAAAGCGGCGCCTCAGAAATGAGAGCGCCGTTTTTTTTCGTGCTTTTTTCGTGATGCAGCGTGTTCAGGGAGTGCCTGGCGCGGACGTCACCGGGCCTAGTCGCATGATTAAGTCCGCGTGCTGCGGATACGCTTTCGTCAACGCGGCCAGATCGGCGAGTTCGAATTCACTGAACTCAAACCCCGGCGCCACCGTGCAGCCGGCCAGCGCGCACGTCGCCGGATCGCATAGTTCAGCCGCAAACCATTGTCCCGCCGGAACGACGGCCTGAAACACGGCATCGGCGTGGGTCAATGCATTGCCCAGGCGATGAGTCAGCAGTTGCCCGGCGGTATCGATGACATGAATATCGATCGGCTCGCCCGCATAGAAATGCCACACCTCGTCCGAGCGAATCCGATGCCACGCCGAATGCGCGCCATCGCAGAGCATGTAGTAGATCGCCGTCGATGCCGAACGTATTGCGCCCGGCGATGATGGCTCGGACGTGACGCGCATAACACCATCCGCCGCGCGAAACGTCTCGCGAAAATAGCCGCCTTCAGGATGCGGCTGAAGCCCGAATCGTTCGATCAAATCGTCCCGCATCATTCACGCTCCCTACGATTTCAGCCTATAGCCCGTTTTGAAAATCCACGCGACCACGCCGATGAACACAGCGAGAAACACGAGCGTCATGATGAGACTGATCTCGACGCTGACATCGGCGGTGCCGTAAAAGCTCCAGCGAAAGCCGCTGATCAGATACACCACCGGATTGAATAGCGCTACGGCTTTCCAGAACGGCGGCAGGATATCGATGGAATAAAAACTCCCGCCGAGAAATGTCAGCGGCGTGATGATCAGGAGCGGAATCACCTGCAGCTTCTCGAACCCGTCCGCCCAGATGCCGATGATGAAGCCCAGCAGACTGAACGTGACCGCGGTCAGCAGCAGGAACACGATCATCCAGAACGGGTGGTCGACGTGCAGCGGCACGAACAAGCGCGCCGTCGCGAGGATGATGAGCCCCAAGATAATCGACTTGGTCGCGGCCGCGCCGACGTAGCTCAGGACAATCTCCAGGTACGACACCGGCGCCGAGAGCAGTTCGTAAATGGTCCCGGTGAATCTGGGGAAGTAGATACCAAACGATGCGTTTGACACGCTTTGCGTCAGCAACGACAACATCACCAGCCCCGGCACGATAAACGCGCCGTAGCTCACGCCGTTCACTTCGGGAATGCGCGACCCGATAGCCGCGCCGAACACTACAAAGTACAGCGACGTGGAGATCACCGGCGAGATGATGCTGCCCATGATAGTGCGCCACGTACGCGCCATTTCAAACCTATAGATCGCCCGGATTGCGTGGATATTCATTTCTTCTCTCCGACCAGGCTCACGAAAATATCTTCCAGCGAGCTTTGCGTCGTCTGCAGGTCTTTGAACTTGACGCCGTGCTCGGCGAGATCTTTGAGCAGCGCAATGATGCGGCCGGGTTCGTCATGCGCGTCGTAGGTGTAGGTCAGCTCGCTTCCGTCGGCGGACAGATCCAGCCGGTAATCACTCAGGCCGTCAGGAATCCGCGCGATCTCATCCTCCAGTTGCAGCGCGAGTTTCTTCTGGCCGAGCTTGCGCATCAATTCCGCTTTCTCTTCCACCAGGATGATTTCGCCGCGATTGATCACGCCGATCCGGTCCGCCATTTCCTCGGCTTCATCGATGTAATGCGTCGTCAGGATGATCGTCACGCCATTCGCTTTCAGACCGCGCACGAGATTCCACATATCGCGGCGCAGTTCGACGTCCACGCCGGCGGTCGGTTCGTCGAGGAACAGGATGTCCGGCTCGTGCGAGAGCGCTTTGGCAATCAGCACGCGGCGTTTCATGCCGCCCGACAGCGTGACGAGCTTGTTGTCCTTCTTGTCCCATAGCGACAGCGATTTCAGCACCTTCTCGATGTGCGCCGGATTCGGCGGTTTGCCGAACAAACCGCGGCTGAACGAGACGGTTGCCCAGACGGACTCGAACGCGTCGGTCGTCAGTTCCTGCGGCACGAGGCCGATCATTGCGCGGGCTGCCCGGTAGTCGGAAAGAATGCCGTGACCATTCACGCGCACGGAACCTTCCGTCGCATTCACGATGCCGCAGACAATGCTGATCAGCGTGGTTTTGCCCGCGCCGTTCGGTCCGAGCAGCGCGAAGATTTCGCCTTTCCGGATATCGAGCGTGATGTTTTTCAGCGCCTCGAAGCCGGACGCATAGCGCTTCGACAGATTCGAAATTTCGATGATGTTTTGCATGGCCGAGAAGATAGCAGAAAGCGGCATATCGTTCGCAGACCACCGGGATTGCGCATAATGGAATGGCCGCGCAAGGCGACGGGAACGTGGCTTGCGGCATTCCCGGCAACGCTTTGGAGGCGGCCATGTCCGATCCTTTCAATTTGCAACGTTTTGTCGATGCCCAGAATCCGCTGTTCGAAACGGTCACTGCCGAACTCGCGACCGGTAAAAAACGCACGCATTGGATGTGGTTCGTGTTTCCGCAGATTCAGGGTCTGGGACACAGCGAAATGGCGCGCCGGTACGCGCTTTCATCGGTGGAAGAAGCGCGCGCATACCTTGATCACCCTGTGCTCGGGGAGCGCCTGTGCGTGCTTACGCAGATCGTGAATACGCTTGATGGGCGCTCGGTAGAACAGATTTTCGGTTACCCCGACGACCTGAAATTCCATTCGTCGATGACCCTCTTCGCTCATGCAGCCAGCGATAAAGCGCCGTTCGAACTCGCGTTGAATACGTATTTCGGCGGCGAGCCGGATGCCGGGACAGTCGCGCGATTGAGGTGAGCGGGGAGTGCGGTCGGGCTTGTTCCGGCTTGTATCTCCCGACGAAACGCTCGCTTCGCGCCGATGCATTAATCGTTGCCTTGATCCTTATATGCGTTAGTGAAGATCTCGCAGGCAGGCCGTTATCAGTTTCGAACTCTACGAATCGACCGCTATTACGCTTCCCGCAGCGCCTCCAGCAGCTCATTCGTCGACCGCACGCGTCCCATACGCGGGAAGATTTCCTTCGTTACGAACGTGTGTGCATCGGCGTTGAGCGACGTCATTGCGTCTTCCGCGAACACCAGTTCATAACCGAAATCGAAAGCAGCGCGCGCAGTCGATTCCACACCGAAGTTCGTCGCAATCCCACTCATGATGAGCGTTCGAATGCCCTTGCGACGCAAGCGCTGTTCGAGATCCGTACCGTAGAACGCGCCCCACTGCCGTTTCGTCACGGTGACATCGCCGTCCTGCATGCCAAGATCCGGCGACAACTCCGATGCGTTCGCCGGCGGCGGCGGTGAACCTGGCGGGCGCGACAGCGGTGCATCGGAGGGAAGGCTCAGCAGCGCCGTCACATCCACTCGCACCCAGATCACCATGCCGCCCTTCGCACGCAATGCGTCGGCGAGCTGCACGGTCCTGGCGAGTACATCGGCGGCTGAATGCGGTCCGAGTTGGCGGCCGAGATTGCTGTTTTGCAAGTCGATGGAAATCAGTGCGGTATGTTCAGGATGCAAATCGAGACTTGGCATGATGGCTCCGGTGAAGGCGTGCGCGATGGCAGATCGCGCTCAAAAATATGAGGGGAGTCTCATATTTTACGCGTTTTTCCAAACCGTCCGCATGACACGCCTGAGCACGCCGTTTCAACCTATATTAGTGGGTGGTGAAGACTTAAACGAAGACCCAAACGAAGACCCAAACAGAAGGGGAACGATCATGGAACGCGACGATTTCGTCGAAATGCTCGCACGCGAAGGTTTCAAGACGACCGCTCTGGTCGAGCGCAAAGCCGGCGATTTCGTTGACGGTCACACGCATGCTTTCGAAGCGAAGGCGCTGATCCTGGAAGGCGAAATTACGCTGCGCATTGGGGACAACGAAACAAGCTATCAAACCGGCGATGTGTTTCATCTGGAGGCGAATGAAGCGCATAGCGAACGGTGTGGTCCCGAAGGCGTCTGTTACCTGGTGGGCAGGAAGTAACCGGATATAGATCCCCGCGGGCCGTAAAGAGCATCGGGATAAATAGCCGATGGCCGGCGCGATGGCCGGCTATGACGCCGACCATCAGCCAGTCCAACATAGCGAAACATCTGTTTCGCCGGCCTAGGGCGCAGCTCCTTCGCTACTCCTTCACGATAGAACCAAACGGCATGTCTACCGGTTCCGCCGCGTGCTTCTGCCGATGAGCCTGACGCATGGGCTTGAGCACGAAGAGCGCCAACAGCGCGGACGCGGCAGCCATGCCCGACGCCAGCAGGAACACCGCGTGCCAACTGCCTGTGGCGGCGGTAATCACGCTGCTGAATGGCACGAGCAAGGCCGCCGTGCCCTTCGCCGTATAGAGCAAACCTGCATTGGTCGCTGCGAACTTCGGCCCGAACGTGTCGCCGCAGGTGGCGGGAAAGAGGCTGTAGATCTCGCCCCAGGCGAAGAAGACGATACCCGTCAGCACGACGAACGCCACCGGGCTCTGCCCGTATTTCGACAACATCAGAATCCCGACTGCCTCTATCGCGAACGCCATGAACATGGTGTTCTCCCGGCCGATCCGGTCGGACACCCAGCCGAAGAACGGTCGTGTCAATCCATTAAGCACCCGGTCGATGGTCAGCGCGAACGTGAGCGCAGGCAACGTGAGACCAAGCAGCGATACCGGCGAGTCATGCAAGCCGAAGTCCTTCGCGATCGGACCCAGTTGCGCGGTCGCCATCAGGCCGCCGGCGGCCATCATCACGAACATGAGGTACATCACCCAGAAGATCGGCGAGCTCATCACTTGCTTCGGGGTCGCGTTGTAGACCGCGCTCTTCAAGGCGCTCTTGGCTGTCGCCAGCAGGCTTGCCGGCGGCGCGAACAGCGCCATCCCGAGGAAGAACACGACCAGTCCCTGCCCGAGGCCGAACCAAAGGAAGGTCGCTTCGTAGCCGCTGCTCTTGATCATGTGCGCAATCGGCACGACGGTTGCGGCCGAACCCGCGCCGAAGCCCGCGGCCGTAATGCCGGCCGCCAGTCCGCGGCGAGTGGGGAACCACTTCAGCGCGTTGCCCACGCAAGTGCCATACACCGCGCCCGCGCCGACGCCGCCCACTGCTGCTGCGAAGTACAGCATCGGCAATGACGACGCCATCGAATTGAGCACCCATGCGACTGCGCAAAGCAAACCGCCCGCAACCACGACGGGACGTGGACCGTACTTGTCGACGAGATACCCTTCAATCGGAACCAGCCAGGTTTCCGTCACGACGAAGATCGTGAACGCCACTTGAATCGCCGCTCGGCCCCAATGATGCTTTTCGTCGATCGGATTCACAAACAAGGTCCAGCCGTACTGCATGTTCGCGATCATGGCCATGCAAATCACGCCGAACACGAGTTGAACCCACGGCGACGCTAGCCGCGACGCACCCACCTGGCGATTTGTTTCCATCATTGTCTCCTTGGCATGTGCTGCCTTGTGTCGGGACGCCGAATTGACATCTCCGTCCTCGCCCATCTCAAAATACGAGCGGCAATGGGATACACAATATGTGATATATCAAGTAAGTCAAGTGAAAGAAACGAGAGGGTTTTCACCAGATCGGGTTAATACCGAAAGAAATATGAAAGACGAATTCACATGGCTTTTTGTCACCGCGACGGGCAAAAAAAGGCCCGCAGGCAAGCCTGGCGGGCCGAGGCATGATGCGCGACATGGCAGTCCGCAACACGTATTGCTGTTATAGGTGAAAGTTAAACGTAATGTAAGTAATTATTGTTATTAACTTGAAAGAAATGACTGATAGCTTTTCTAACGTCCGACGCGCCAGGATTCTGTCGATCGACATGGTTGCCTAGATGTTGAACAGCTTGCTTCGCGCCGCATTGAGGATCGACGAAATGGCGGGATGGCTGATGCGCCGCTCGATGGAAATGGCGAAGAATTCCTCCACGATCGTATCGATGTGACCAATCGCGATCAAACCGTGCTCGCGCTTGAGCTGCCCGGCCAGGACCGATGGTGCAAACAGGACGCCCCGCCCTTCGCGTCCGAAGGCAAGCGTCAGAGCGCTGTCGTCGAATTCTCCGACAATGCGCGGCGAGATCGAATGCGACTTCAACCAGTGGTCGAGTTTCCTTCGGACTGCTGACTCCGTGCCGGGCAACAGCATCGGCATGTCGCCCAGCGACGCGGGAAAAACCTTCGCGCCACGCGTCGCCAGCGCTTTTGGCGCGAAACAAGTGAGTGTGGAACGGCCGAGCGAATGATTGAACGCCTTGACGTTCACGTCGGGCGGTATAGGCGCGTCGGCAATGATCAGATCCAGCCGATGCACCGCCAGTTGCGAAAGCAGCGCGTGCAACTTGCCTTCATGACAGATCAATCTCAGCGAGTCCGACAAGTTCAACGCCGGCTCCAATAACCTGTACGCCACGGTCTTCGGAACCGAATCGGCCACGCCCACGCGCAGTTGCGTCCGCGCCGTTTCCTTCTCCTGCCTGACTACGCTTTCCAGTTCCGCGCCGAGCGAGAAGATTTCGTCCGCATAGTCCAGTGCGAGGCGGCCAGCATCGGTCAGTTCAAGGTTGCGGCCGCTCTTCTTAAAGAGCTTTTTATTGAGCGTTTCTTCGAGCAGTTTGATCTGACCGCTCAAGGTTTGAGGGGTGATGTGCAACTGCTCGCCAGCACGCGCGATGCTGCCCGCATGCGCCGCCACCCAAAAATAATACAAATGCTTGAAGTTCATCAGCGCCTCGAAGCAGGGATCGATACATCGATTTTCTCGAAGTATCGACGCCAAAAATACGAATTTTACATTATGCCTACAACCGATACATTGAAGCTTCGTTAGCGTGTCAGATGAAGGAGCTAAGGGAATGAAATGTCCAGTGTGCAAGACACCTGAATTGTTGATGGCGGATCGCCAGGGCATCGAAATCGACTATTGCCCAACGTGTCGCGGCGTGTGGCTGGATCGGGGCGAACTCGACAAGTTGATTGAGAGCACCGCCGCGCAACCGGCAGCGGCATCCACGAATGCGGCATTGGAACGCCGCCGCGAAGATCACCGCCGCTACGGCGACTACGACGATTACGACCGCCGCGACAATGAATATCGCGACCGGCGTCATCCGTATAAAAAGAAGAAGTCGATGCTGGGTGAGTTATTCGATTTCGGCTGAGCGGTGATGCATCGAACCTGTTTTTCAACATGGGTTGCTCGCCGAGCGGCCGATGATCATGGAGGTACTTAATGACAACGGTAGCGCAATTACTGAGTTCCAAAGCCGACCAGTCGTTTCATACGATTGAAGCGACGGCAAGCGTCTTCGATGCCATCAAACTGATGGCGTACAAGCAAATCGGCGCGCTGGTGGTGACGTCGGGCGACCAGGTGACGGGCATTGTGACCGAGCGCGACTACGCCCGAAAGATTGTGTTGCTCGACAGGTCGTCAAGAGATACGCCGGTCAGCGATGTCATGTCAAAAGCGCTCTGGTATGTCCGCCTGAATCAGACAACGGATGAATGCATGACGCTCATGACGGAGAACCGGGTACGCCATCTGCCGGTTATAGACGGTGGATTGCTGATCGGCATGGTGTCGATAGGCGATCTCGTCAAGAACCTCATGGCCGAGCAGCAATTCACGATTAATCAACTGGAGCACTACATTCGCGGCAACAGCCACGCGGCCGTGCTGGAAGTCGAAACCCGGTAGACCCTGCAAGGGGCCAGGACGAACGAATCCTTTAGCGAGGTCAGGTGCATGAGGCGCGCAAACGAACTGGAAGTCCATCTGGAACGGAACAGCCACTCGGACCGGTTCCGAAAGCTGTTTGCGACCAAACTCGACATGACGATCAAGCGGGCAAAGATCACCACTCGGCTCGTCGCTTCATACATGGGTGTGAAAGAGCGGGAAGTCATGTTTTGGCGAGCAGGTATTACGCTGCCCCAGAGCGTTCAGTGCCGGCGTCTCTCGCAGCTTCTGCGTGTCGATGTCGCGTGGCTATGCGCCGCGCCTGCGACCGTCGCGAGTGCATGACTCGCACGCAAAAAAACGGGCGACACATTGTGTCGCCCGCTGTCCTCCGCCAGGAAAATAGCCTAGCGGACCTTGCCGTCCTTCCACGCGGTGAGCAGCTGCTCATACTTGACCGTTTCGCCCTTCGGACGCTCGTTGGCGAGCTTCTTCCACGGCGCGTGCTGATCCGACAGCCACTTCGACGGATCACTTTCCGCGTTCAATTCCGGCGCGCAAACCTTCATCCCGGCACGTTGCAAACGCGCGAGCACCTGGTCCATTTCCTTCGCGAGATTGTCCATCGCGGCTTGCGGCGTCTTCTCGCCGGCCACCGCCGTTGCCACGTTCTTCCACCACAACTGCGCCATCTTCGGGTAGTCCGGCACGTTGTTGCCAGTCGGTGTCCATGCAACCCGCGCCGGACTGCGATAGAACTCGATCAGGCCACCGTACTTGTCGGCATTCTTCGTGAAGTAGTCGCTATGAATGTCGGAGTCGCGGATGAACGTGAGGCCCGTGATCGACTTCTTGAGCGATACGCTCTTCGAGGTCACAAACTGCGCATACAGCCATGCGGCCGCGCGCTGGTTAGCCGGCGTCGACTTGAAGAAGGTCCAGGATCCGACGTCCTGATAACCATTCTGCATGCCGTCCTTCCAGTACGGACCGTGCGGTGACGGCGCCATGCGCCACTTGGGCGTGCCGTCCGCGTTCGTCACCGACCCCGGCTTCAGCATGGACGCCGTGAACGCGCTATACCAGAACACTTGCTGTGCAATATGGCCTTGCGCGGGCACCGGACCGGCCTCGTTGAAGGTCATGCCCGACGCCTCCGGCGGCGCGAATTTCTTCAGCCAGTCGATGTACTTCGTCGTCGCATAGACAGCGGCCGGACTGTTCGTACCACCGCCCCGCGACACTGACGCACCCACGGCATGGCAACCATCCGGTGTCACGCGAATGCCCCATTCGTCGACGGGCAAGCCGTTAGGAATGCCTTTGTCGGCTTCACCCGCCATGGAAAGCCACGCGTCGGTAAAACGCCATCCGAGCGACGGATCTTTCTTGCCGTAGTCCATGTGACCGTAGACTTTTTCGCCGTCGATACTCTTCACGTCATTCGTAAAAAAGTCGGCGATATCCTCATACGCCGTCCAGTTCACCGGCACGCCGAGATCGTAGCCGTACTTGGCCTTGAACTTGTCCTGTAGATCTTTCCGCGCAAACCAGTCGGCGCGGAACCAGTAGAGGTTGGCGAACTGCTGGTCAGGTAACTGATAGAGTTTCTTGTCTGGCGCGGTCGTGAAACTCGTGCCAATAAAGTCCTTCAGATCGAGTCCGGGGTTCGTATAAGCCTTGCCCTCGCCCTGCATGTAGTCGGTGAGCGGCACGATCACGCCATAACGATAATGCGTGCCGATCAGGTCCGAATCCGATATCCATCCGTCGTAAATACTCTGGCCGGATTGCATCGACGTCTGCAGTTTTTCGACGAGATCGCCCTCCTGCATGATGTCGTGCTTGACCTGAATGCCCGTGATTTCGGCGAACGCCTTCGCAAGCGTCTTCGATTCATACGAGTGCACGTCGAGCGTTTCCGATACCACGTGGATTTCCTTCACGCCCTGGGACTTGAGCTGCGCCGCGGCGTCCACGAACCACTTCATTTCGTCCATCTGCTGCTGCTTCGACAACGTGCTCGGCTGGAATTCGGTGTCGACCCATTTCTGCGCCTCCGGCACTCCCGCGAGCGCCGCTTGGCTCGCGAAGATACCCGCGATCGCGAGCGCGACGATCCGTCTTTTGTGTTGCATTGTCTTCTCCTGTCTCCACCCCTTGGATCATCTGCCGGCCCCCGTTCGGGGTTATCAACGGAACCGGTGCTTCCGTATTCGTTGTTAGGTGGCTCTTTATTGTCGCTAGCCTTTCCACATGATCAGCAAGAGCGCGAGCATCGACAGGCCAAAACCCGGCCATGCGTTCGCGTTCTCCGCGCTGATGCCGATCCACGCAAGGTTGATATAAGCGGCCGTGAGCAAGCCGATGAACAGCCGGTCACCGCGCGTGGTGGCAATCGGCAGCCGTCCTTTTCGTTCGACAGTCGGCGAGCGGATTTCCCAGACAGTCATGCCGGCGAGCATGACTGCAATGCACGCGAAGAAAATCGCCACCTCGGGGGTCCAGTACATCCAGCTCATGATCAGACTCTCCCCATCGCAAAGCCCTTCGCGATGTAGTTGCGCACGAAGTAGATGACGAGCGCGCCGGGCACGATAGTCAGCACGCCGGCCGCCGAGAGCACGCCCCAGTCCATGCCCGCCGCCGACACCGTGCGCGTCATCACCGCGGCAATCGGCTTCGCGTTGACCGTGGTGAGCGTGCGCGCAAGCAGCAGCTCGACCCAACTGAACATGAAGCAGAAAAACGCGGTCACGCCGACACCCGACTTGATGAGCGGCAGGAAGATCTTTATGAAGAAGGAGGGAAACGTATAACCGTCGATATAAGCCGTCTCATCGATTTCCCGCGAGATGCCCGACATGAAGCCTTCGAGAATCCACACGGCAAGCGGCACGTTGAAGAGCATGTGCGCGAGCGCCACAGCTATATACGTGTCCATCAACCCGACGCTCGAATAAAGCTGGAAGAACGGCAGCAGGAACACGGCGGGCGGCGTCATGCGATTGGTGAGCAGCCAGAAGAACATGTGCTTGTCGCCAAGAAAGCGATACCGCGAGAACGCATACGCGGCGGGCAGCGCGACGAGCACGGACATGACCGTGTTCATCAGCACATAGATGATCGAGTTGATATAGCCCCAGTACCACGACGGGTCCGTGAAGATCACCTTGTAGTTCTCGAGCGTCAGGTGCTGCGGAAACGTCGAGAACGACGCAAGGGTTTCTTCATTCGTACGCAGCGAGATCGACAGCATCCAGTAAAGCGGAATCAGCGCAAACAGGATGTAGACAACCAGCGTCAGCGTGCGCATCCAGCGCCGGTCGTTACGCATGGTCGTCTCCCGTTGTGGCGGAACCGCCCTTGCCTACGCGCTCCATCCAGTTGTAGAGGATGAAACACAGCAGCAGGATGATCAGGAAGTAGATGAGCGAGAACGCCGCCGCCGGCCCGAGATCGAACTGGCCTACTGCCTTTTGCGTGAGGTACTGGCTCAGGAACGTGGTCGAGTCTCCCGGACCACCGCCCGTCAGCACAAACGGTTCGGTGTAGATCATGAAGCTGTCCATGAAACGCAGGAGCACGGCGATCATCAGCACTCCGCGCATCTTCGGCAACTCTATATATCGAAACACCGCCACGCGGCTGGCACCGTCTATCTCCGCTGCCTGATAGAAGGCGTCGGGTATCGCGCGCAAGCCTGCATAGCAGAGCAAGGCGACAAGCGGCGTCCAGTGCCAGATGTCCATCACGAGCACCGTGACCCACGCCGCCGACGGGCTCGCGGTGTAGTTGTAGTCAATGCCGAGATGATTGAGCCAGTACCCCAGCAAGCCGATGTCCGGCCGCGCGAAGATCTGCCAGATCGTGCCGACGACATTCCACGGAATCAGCAGCGGCATTGCCAGCACCACCAGCGCCGCCGACGCGCGCCAGCCCGATGCGGGCATCGCGAGGGCGAGGCCGACACCCAGCGGAATCTCGAACAACAGTACGCACAGCGAGAAGATCATCTGGCGGCCGAGCGCGCCGCGCAGGTCGGCGTCGTTGATGATGTTGCGAAACCACTCAGTGCCGACGAACACATGCTGAGTCGGGCTGATGATGTCCTGAACCGAATAGTTCACGACCGTCATCAGCGGCAGGATCGCGGAAAATGCGACGCAGATGAAGACCGGCACGACCAGCAGCCAGGCTTTCTGGTTGACGGGTTTGTTCATCGTCCGATCCTTTCGTCATTGCTGAAGAACACAGTTTCGGGCGCAGCCAGCTTGAGCCAGATCGGCCCTTCCCTCAGCAACACATGCGGGTCGGCCTTCGCCTTGAAGACGTGGCCGTCACACTCCGCCGTAACGAGCTGATAATTGCCGAGACTCTGCGAACGCACTAGTTGCGCCCTGACGGCGCCGGGTTCCTCGTTGTCGGCCAGACGCACGAACTCAGGACGGATGCCGAGCGTCAGCGTGCCGTTGGCCGCCTTGAGCGTGGCGAGCGTATTGGCATCGACTTGCAGGCGTTGCGCGCCGAGCGTTACGCCGTCGGAATCGAGTGCGATCGAACACAGGTTCATCCCCGGACTGCCGATGAAGTACCCCACGAACGAATGATCAGGACTCAGGAACAGCGCTTCCGGACCACCCTTCTGCACCACGCGGCCATTCGTCATCACGACCACTTCGTCGGCGAACGTCAGCGCCTCGACCTGGTCGTGCGTGACGTAAATCAGCGTGAGTTTCAGTTGCTGATGGATCTTCTTCAACTGCCGCCGCAACATCCATTTCATATGCGGGTCGATGACAGTCAGCGGTTCGTCGAAGAGAATCGCCGCAACGTCCTTGCGCACCAGGCCGCGTCCGAGCGATATCTTCTGCTTGGCATCCGCCGACAGATTGCTCGCCTTGCGCCCAAGCTCGCGTGTCATGTCGAGAATTTCCGCGACTTCGTGCACGCGCGCCTTCACTTCGGGCGCCGCGATCTTGCGATTGCGCAGCGGGAACGCGAGGTTATCGAAGACGCTCATGGTGTCGTAGATCACCGGGAACTGGAACACCTGCGCGATATTGCGCTCGCGTGCGCCGAGTGCCGTGACGTCGCGGCCGTCGAACAGCACCTTGCCTTCGGACGGCGTGACGAGGCCAGAGACAATGTTGAGCAGCGTGGACTTGCCGCAGCCCGACGGCCCCAGCAATGCGTAGGCGCCGCCGTCTTCCCAGACCATGGACATCGGCTGCAAGGCGTAGTCGTCGAGGCTCGCCGGATTCGGACGATACGCGTGCGCGAGGTTCTGAAACTCAATACGAGCCATGACTCGCCTCCGGTCCGGATACGAGTTTTGCATCCGGGCCAAATACAAACAGTTCCTCGGGATCGACGAACACATCAAGCGACGTGCCGAGTTCGATCTGGTGCACGCCTTGCAGTTGCGCGACGAGGTCGATACCGCCTTGCCGCGTATGCAGGTGCAGATAGGTTTCGGAGCCGCTCAATTCGGCGAGCTCCAGGCGGCACGGCACGGCGACCGCATGCGGCGTGCGTGGCGCGAGCCGGAGATGCCCCGGACGAATCCCGATCCGGCAAGCGCCGGTGTGTGTCATCGGGCGCCGCAACGGCACGTCGATACCGAGAGGCAGACGCGCAATGCCGTCGGCGCTCACGTCGCTTGTGAGCATGTTCATCGGCGGATCGTTGAAGACGGCGGCGACATCCACCGTAGCCGGCGCGTTATAGACATCGAGCGTGCGGCCGGTCTGCAGCACGCGGCCTTTGTCGACCACCGCCGTGTAGCCACCGAGCAGCAGCGCTTCGAGCGGATCGGTGGTCGCGTAGACGACCGTGGTCTTGCCGTCGGCGAAGAGCGTGGTGAGTTCGGCGCGCAGTTCTTCACGCAGCTTGTAGTCGAGATTCACGAGCGGCTCGTCCAGCAGAACGAGCGATGAGCGCTTGACGAGCGCACGCGCGAGCGCGCAGCGCTGTTGCTGGCCGCCCGACAATTCTCCGGGCCGCCGCTGCAGCAAGTGGTCGATATGCAGCTTCGACGCGACCTCGTTCACGCGCTGCGTGATCTGCGCGGCGTCGGTCTTTTGCAGCTTGAGCGGCGACGCGATGTTGTCGAACACGGTCATCGCGGGATAGTTGATGAACTGTTGGTAGACCATGGCGAGGTTGCGCTGCCGAACGCCGACGCCGGTCACATCGTGGCCGTCGACCAGAATCCGGCCCGACGCCGGGCGGTCGAGCCCGGCCATCACGCGCATCAACGTGGTCTTGCCCGCCTGCGTGGGGCCCAGCAAAACGTTGATCGCGCCGGGCGTCAGGCGCAGATCGACGCTGTACAAATGCGTCTGGCCGCCAGATACGACGGTGACCCGCTCCAGTTCCAAAACCAAGTTGCGCTCCTTTTTTCAATGCTTTTTTCTCGCCGCCCGGTTGCGGCTTGTTTTGGGTCAGTTCCCGGTTTTGAGTCTTGTCTCGTGTTTTTTCGAACCCGATGGGCGCTCGCGGTTTTTCAAAAAGGAAACTAAAGCAACAACAGACATGTTCCTTTTTGTTCGTTTACGTTTAAATCGGGGTTAACCATACAAATTTACACATCTTTCCAAACGTCCATATAACTTAATACAGAAATTGGAATGTAAATGGAGGATTGTTGAATGCAAACGCTCAAGTTCATTACGTTTGCATGCGGACGCCAGTCAAATCGCGGCTATGTGCGTACAAGCGGCCGGGCGAACGCTTGTTGAATCTGCGCTAAGGGTCCGAAGCTCGCAGCGCTCTCAGAGTCTCTCGGAACAGATTTCGGCGTCCTGCCGCGTCGTGCCGGTCTACTGGGCGCTGCATTGCGACCTGCGCCCGGCGCAGCGTTATCTGCCATAATGGCGCCTTGCCGATTGCCACTTTTTGCCATTAAACGCCATACCTTGCCACGCTTTTCACACTGCGTGCCACTTACCTTCCGTCAGTCCTGATGCAGCCTTTCATCGTCCTGCTTGTCCTGTTCTCCGCGCTGCTGCACGCCACCTGGAACGCCTTCCTCCACACCAGCGGCGACCGCGTCTGGCAGTTCGGCATGATGTCGTTTCCGTACATCGTGTGTTCCGTGATTGCGCTGGTGTTCGTGCCCGCGCCGGCGCGAGAAAGCTGGCCGTATATCGCGGCATCGGCGGTATTGCAGCTCGCGTATTGCGTCGCGCTCGCGAAAGCCTACAAGGCCGGCGACTTCGGACAGATCTACCCGATAGCGCGTGGCCTCTCACCGCTGCTTGTGTTCGCGGGGGCGTTCGTCTTTGCGGGCGAGCATCTCCGGCCGCTCGCGGTCGCAGGCGTGACGCTGGTGTCGCTTGGGATCATTTCGCTGGCGTTCCGCCACCGCCGCTTTGCCACCGCGAGCGTGCCCGCCGCGCTCGTGACGGGCGCGTTCATCTCGGCTTATACGATCGTGGATGGTATTGGCGTGCGCGTGGCCGGCAATGGCTTCGCCTATATCGCGTGGGTGTACATCCTGTTCAACGTGCCGCTCGCCGCACTCGCCTTTTATCGATACGGCGGCCCGCGCCGCCTGTTCCTCGACGACCCGCGACGCTCGCTGCAAGGCCTGGGCGGCGGCGCGACCGCGATGCTCGCGTACGGCATCGTGATCATCGCGTTCCGATATTTGCCTATTGCCATGGTGTCTGCGTTGCGCGAACTCAGTTCGATCTTCGCGGTGCTCATCGGCTGGCTGTTCATGCGCGAGAAGCTGACCGCGCGGCGCGTAATGGCGTGCGCGCTCGTCACGGCCGGCGCGGTTTTGATCAGAATTTAGGTATGCGTTATTTCACGACGGGTGTGATTTCCACTGCCGTCGCTGAAACGAATACCGCATGAATGGTGTCGCCGGCTTTGAGTTTATCGGCGGCTAATTCGGGCGTCAGGTTAAACGTATCTGTATGCCACGGTCCGCGCAGGGTAATTGTTTTATTCTTTCGATTAATACTCTGCACCGTTGCGATAACCTCCACTTCCCGCGCCGCGCCAAAACCCGAAGCATCGGATGCCTGCGCAAGCACAGTGGTATCGATACGTTTTCGCAATCCGTCATCTTTAGCCGATGTTTTCACGGCTTTCAGCAACAATGCGTCTTTAAACATCACATCCACGCGATCACCAATTTTCAACGTATCGAAGTTCGTGACCTGCTTGCCCACCACCGCCGGGACCACCCGTCCCTTGGCGCCCTTGAGCGTCACAGTCCGCGCACCTGAATCAATCCCTATGATCCGCGCCGTGAAATGCTTTGGCGGCGCGGCCATCGCGGATTGTATTGCGGCACTGGAAAGCTGGTCATCGGTTTGCGCACTGACATGCGCGCTTGCCATTAACAAGGTAAGCGATACAGCCACAGTCCATTTTGCGTTCATGCAGTTTTTCTCCGGGCGAATGGGAATTGAAATGGAAATTCAATCGCGATATGAATCGATTTACTCATTCGATACAGCAACGCGAAACGCATTAATGTGCGAACGGCATTTATACCGCGCGCGCCAGAGCGTTGTCCATGAAACCGGATTAACTACTGAGGTTGATTACTGATTATCACGCAATCGGCGCGAATATTGAGATATGCGAATTTATTGAATATTCAATCATGCGGTGCGAAAGGAATTCGACGCAAAGCCGCCATTCCATTCCCGAATGCCACCGGATGATCCTTGAGGCAATCTCAGGTCAGACTCGCCCCGCTCACCAAACGCAGGCGCGTTATCTCCGACGGCGCGGCGATGCGTATTGGCGGACCCCAGTAACCAGTGCCGCGGCTTGTGTAGACCCACAAGTTGTTGAGCTTTTCGAGCCCGGCAACAAACGGCTGCTGCAGCCGAACGAAGAAATTCCACGGCAGAAACTGGCCGCCATGTGTGTGGCCGGATAACTGCAGCGTGAAACCCGCTTCCGATGCAGCCGGCGCGCTGCGTGGCTGATGCGCCAGCAGCAGGCGAAACACAATGTCAGAGGGCGCGCCGAACATCGCTTTAGCCGGATCGCTCTTATGCGACGGGTCGAAACTGGCCGCGCCGTAGTCCGTCACGCCGGCGACGACCGCCCGCGCGCCGTCGTGATCCACGACCACGTGTTCGTTCAACAGGACCGTCAACCCCAGCCGGCGGAACTCCGCGATCCACTTGTCCACGCCGGCGTAGTACTCGTGATTACCGGTAACCAGAAACGCGCCATGTCGCGCCTTCAGGCCGGAGAGCGGGCGCGTGTGAGCGGCGAGTTGCGGCACCGAGCCGTCCACCACGTCGCCCGTCACCGCGATGAGATCCGGCTTCAGCGCATTGACCGCGGCAACTATTTTCTCGACGTAGTGACGCTTGATAGTGGGGCCGACGTGAATATCGCTGATCTGCACGATGGTGAAACCGTGCAGGGCCGCGGGCAGATTATCGATAGGCACATCGACGTTTTTCACCCCGGCACGCCGGCGTGCGCTGTAGATGCCGAAGAGCGTGACCAAGACCGCGAGCAACGGCACGCCGAGCGCGCTCCACGCGACGAACCCAGACCACGCATGAGTGCGATTTTGCGCGCTACTGATCAGATGCAATACGAGCAGCACGATGTCGCGGAGAAACGTCAGCACCAGCAATGAGGAGAAGAACCCCATGAAAAGCAGCCCGATCCACGCGAGCCGATCAGATAGTGGCTGCTGACTGATATTGCGCGCGGCCATGCCGAGTGGAATCAGCAAGCACGAAGCGACGAGCGCAAGGACCGCGAGCCATTGCAGTGCAGCGCCAACCGGTGCAACCGGAATCAGGCGCACGCCAACATACACATGAAACAAAATCCCGATACCGATTACGCGGATGAAAAACGCGGAACGTCGCATAAACCGCCTGGTAATAAGTGAGCCGGCTTTTAAGCCGGCGTTGAGACCGAGATGAAGCCGATGGCAACGCTCGCGACCGGTCCGCCGAAAGTCACGCGGGGTCCAAAACGGCATTCGATTCTACCGGTTCAGCAAAAAGCCTGCCGCCGGGCTATGCGGCTTGAAACGTACACGCCACAAAGGATTCGTCAAGGCACGTACTTCGTGATCATCAAGCGAACATCAGGGCAATAACGCCTTCCAAGGATGACTTCAAACGGACATCCGGCGCACACGAGGGGCCGCACTTTTCACCAACTCGGTGGTCACGCGCTCAAAAAAATAACCCGCTTTTAGCGGGTTATTTCGTGCATTCAGACTGCGTCAGTCGTTCAGGGCGCGGACGCCGCCTTAGCCTTCGCTGCAGCCGACTTCTTCTCCGCATCCTGGATGTTTTGCGGGTAGTTCGTCTGGTCGCCGCCCGGCTGGTAGCCGTTCTTTTCCAGGTCCTTCAGTTCCGCATTTTTCTTGGCACGGGCCGCTTTACGTTCCGCCTTGCGCTGCGCCTTTTGCGTCTGTTTCGGTGTCGATGCAGCGGCATCGGACGTTTGCGCCATGGCAACGGGGGCGGTCAGCCCGGCGGCTGCAACTGATACGACAAGAGCCAAAGCAGCCATACGGATTCGGTACATAACGAGATTCTCCAAGAAAAGCGGTTTTTTTTGGTGCGGCAGCGCCGGGGCGTCCACCGCGTTTGTCGTGCTGGACTTGCATGCTTCATTGCGTACCAGAAATTCCGCGCTTGGGGCTTGGTAAGCCCGGTTCACGAATCAACGGACACGCGAACGTATCTTAACCAACTCTTTGTAAAAACGTGTAGCACAACCGTAGTTTCAAACCAGACGTTCCGCGATGAATTGGCAATAGTGGGTAATGAAGTTCGCGCATTCGAACCGAGCCAGAGAGCGCTAGCTATTAGCATGACGCTTTGCAGAGCATGCCTTAGTCGAGCCACGCACCTTGCTCCATGCCGCGATCGGTGACGAAATACGCGCCCGCCGGGGCGTCGAAGAATTAAAAATTGCGGCCGAGCCGGACCTTCAGGCGAGCTTTACGCTAATAGTTAGCCGCTTCTTCGAGCAACAAACTCGCTTGTAGATCGGCGTCGTACGTTCTAATTTTATTGTTACTTTGTTATCCTGATTAACTCGATTTTTCTCCAAGGCCGCGATTCCTTACGCCGGTGCGCCCGCCAGCCCGCGCTCCAGAACGCCACCGATTCCGCACCAAGCGTATCGCTCGTGATTTCTCTGTCGCGTTGCAATGACTTTGTCCAATTCGGGACTTACGACCACGTGCGCGCTCACGGTGCTACCGCTCGTGCGGTTGAAGTCTTCACAGCATGCTAAACGAACACTGCATTGGCATCAGCCTACGTTCGACGCGACGTACGAAAAAAAATCCATCCGGCTTGCGACGGATGGATTTTTAGCGATGACACTTGATCGCAGAGGTACCTTGATTGCTGCGTCAACGCGCTTCCGGAGAAGCTCTAAACCGACCGGATCAACCGGGTGATTTACCGTTGGTCATCCGGCGGGGATCCGCATCACCAACGAGTTGCACATCATGAGGATTTGCCGAATCTCCGGCTATCGGACGAATCCGACTGCTTTATTTCAGTGGCTGGGCCGAACCAAGCGGACTTGCGCTCATCACGTCAACCAGCACGCGTGTACCCGGCACCACCTTGGCCATTGACCGTGGCGAGTTGGCCTGCACGGTCAACTCGACGCCTTGCGTGTCCTTGAGTATCATCTGCCCGCTCTGTGTGTCGACCCGCGCCACGCTGGCCACGGTCTGGCTGCCGTCTTGAGCCGGCGTTGGCGTTAGCGACGAGGAATCAAGCAAGGTCAGCCTGACCGCACGCTCTGTCGTGCCAACCACATTCGTGCCCGCTTTCAGCTTGTCCAGATTCGGCACGTTGCTGCCGACCTGAAACGATTCCGTGCCGCCTTGTGCGTTGACAACGGTGACCTGATGCGTGCTCAAATCCACCGATTGCACTTTCCCACCAATACGCATCGACGTGGTGCCGTCGATCGACGCAGCAAACGCGCCGGTCATCACCATCGACGATGCGGCCGCGATCAACGCGGACTTGAAGGACCTGAGAACTTTCTTTGATTTCGATTTCATGCTGCTACTCCTGCCGGACAATGGGGGGGCTTGCTCATGCGCCGTCCGATCCAATCGCACAAACTGTTCAAATAACGTGAACCCAGTTTGTTTTTCGAGATGGGACATGTCAATTGATCCGGTGGATTTTTAGGTATCCTCCTATTTCACGAGATCGATTAAAGATGTGCATCAAAATAATCAATTTCAAAGCCTGGCAGATGAAGGCAGGCCCGGAGGTCGTACACTGTTGCAATCACGCCCCGCGTACTTATTTAGGATGACGCAGTCCATTACAATACGCGCCTGCAATCTTTGCCCGGCATCGGGCGCTGGGGAAATACCATGTCTCTTCTCGACGTGGACACTATCGATTACGTCGGCGTGAACATTCTGTTCAAGCGCGTGTTCGTCGGCATTTTCGACGAACTCGATTGGGACGACGAAGCCATGCACTTTGCGTTGCTGACGAAAAAGATCGATCGTTACACGCAGTACATTCGTTCCGGCCAGTTACTCGCGGCTTACCCGCGGGTGCGTGGGTACCCGGTGATTATCGAGTATGTCGCCATGCGGCCAATGACACGTTCCGCCGAAGCGTTCTGGAAGACCCGCGAGGCGCTCATCCGCGCCGTAGGTTTCGACGTACGGTGCCGCACCGTGGACGTACGGCATGCACTTGCACCAGATGCCCATGGAAATTCAGACGTACGCGCAGACGTGCCTGAGGTAGCCGCCGATATCCGGCTCGAAGCGGTAGTCGAGGCTCTCGACCTGGCGACTTCCATTGCTCCCGAAGAGCGGCATCGTGAGGATATCGTTCATAGCGGCCGGCGTTCAGTGCTGGTGATGCGCAAGAAAACGTCGTCGGGACGGTAAGCGCCTTCGGGACGCGATTTCTGGAGAGTGACGAATCGTGAACCCGAGCGCAGCAATAAAAAAGGCGGAGCCTGTTTGGGCCTCGCCTTTTTTATGGACCGTACCCGGCAAATGGGTCGCTCCGAACTGCGTGTTCGTATTTCAGTGCTTCGAGCTGCTTTTAAATCTGAGGCGCTGAACGCTTCCTCAAGCTACGCCGGCCGCCAGAGGCCGAACAGATCTCGCTGTACTAGCGCACTGCTTACTGTAAACGGCCGATTTGTCACCGGCGCATTGCACATCTCAAAACAACACCCTGCCCTGGCCGACAAGGCGCACTTCACCCACCGAACGTCGCTCGCTTACCCAGCAGTCGCGAACGCATCCGGTTTATGCCGGCACACCGCACAGCCGTGTCACTCATTACCAATATTCGTCGGCAAACGCCGTTTATGCGAGATCGCGACAGGACGCTTCGAATCGCCGTCCCGCGATGCGCCCGCACCGGTACGCGCAGCTCCAGCGGTGAACGGCTTGCCGGTGTCTTCCTGGATAGTCGATATCGAATGCTTGTAGACCGCCTGGATGCCCGCGGCGGAACTCAGCATGACCAGGTACTGGTCGAACGATTCGATGTGGCCGACCAGCCGCACCCCGTTCACGAGGAAAATTGCGACACGCTTGCGCTCTTTGCGAGCGGCGTTCAGCACGTCGCTCTGACTTTGATGCTGGGGTTCTGTAGCCATTCTCATTCGACCTGACGTTAGTATTTCGGGTGTTCCGGCAGACATCCGCCGGCATATTGACGCGTGACAAAGATGCACGGCCAGTAGATCTATTCTTGAATCCCGACGTGACGGCTTGCGTTGAAACGCATACTACCGTTTCTTGCCACCCGGGAGCATGAAAGCGGTCGCGCGGGTTCTGTGAATCCGGCGCAGATTCAATGATGCCAGATCATTGCGCCGCGCACGCCTTGCCAACATTCGAGCATCGCCGCCCCTCAGAGTTCAAATTACACCTGAAACTTCAATTTCAGATCGGGCGCCGCCGCGCTATTCCTGGTTTCTCGTGAAACTCTCGGGCATCTATCTCATATTAACGCGCTGAAATAGCCTGTGGACCGGGTGGTTAAGCGGCGGCAAGATCAAAACGGACAAAGTCCCTTCCTTCCACGCCGCGAGGCGCAACGGTCAGCTTCGGAGTGTTTGCTGAAAAGTTACATGCTGGGTGGTGATAGTTGAAACGATCGAAGCGGGCCGAGACTGTCGGACATTGCGAGCCCGTTGCTGCGCGCAAGAACAAAGGCTGTTACAGCGAATCTCTTCAGCCGTAACAGCCTTTTCGGTTGCCGCTTCGCTTATATATTGTATTGGCGGCGGTGGGTGGCCCAGTGCATTACTGCGTGGCGGGCACCTCTTTCTTTTTGTGCTTGAAGAAGTGAGGTTTGCCCTTCGAGCTGCCCGGCGTGGACACGTTGTCGCCACCCGTGGTCGGCTTTGCCGTCGCGGCGCCGTGCGCGTTGCCGCCACCGGAACCACCGTTGCCATTGCCGCCGCCGCTCTGCGCCGCAGCCATGCCGGAAGCGGCCAGCAGCATTGCAGATACGGAAATCAGTTTGATCATTTTCATCGACAATCTCCCAAGGCCACCATTTTGTATCGATTGGCGAACCGTCCAGCCTATTGCAGGACAGTCGGCATGCGGACCACAAGTCGAATGTAATGGATTGACCACGCCGCTTCAAGAACAGTTTTATCGATCCCGCCCCTTCACGCCGGCGGCCCCGGCAGCAAGGGAATCAGTTGCCCGGCGACGCTGTCCAGAATCTCCTTCGACAATGCCGGGTCCGACACCGCACGCGCCAGGCCAATCGCGCCGAGGCACGCGGTGACTTGCAGCATCGCGCGGGCGCGCCGTTCGGCCGGATCCGCGATGTCGAGCAAACCTTCCGAGAACGCAAGATTGTGCTTGACCCGCTCGGTGAACACGCCGCGCGTGGCTTCGTTGCTTCGCCCGACGTCGCCTAGCAATGCACCCAGCGCACAGCCCTTGCCGGGAGCATCCCGATGCGCTTCGCTCAAGTAATCGCGTACCGCCTGGGCGAGACTATCGGCACGCGCCTCCCAGGCGTCGAGGCTTTCGAACGCAACCTCGAGCGCTTCGGTCACAAGTACGTCGCGCGATTCGAAATGCTTGTAAAAGCCGCCGACCGTCATGCCGGCTTCCTTCATGACATCGGCCACGCCAATGCCATCCAGCCCGAGTTCCCGAAAACGCCGCGCCGCTACGTCGACAATGCGCTGGTGCGTTGCCGCCTTTTCCGCCTGTGAATGTCCCATGACCTGCGTTTGTCCTTTGACGGGACGGCTAGAGCGCCCCCGGACGTCAATCTTAATGCAGAACATGAACGGCTCTGCCGCGATGCTTCGCACAAGTCACTGCAGCCGTGAAAAATCCGCGGGAAGCATTATTCGCGACTCCAGCCGCAGCGGAATATCCATTGCCTTCATCATGCGAACGAACGCATACGAGCGGCCGTTCATCGCGGCGCAATGTGATCGCCCCGACTCTTGCAGTCTGAAGATGGCTGCCTCGTTATTGTGAAGCCTTGAAGAAGCGATTCTCCGGTCTCGGCAAACCGAGGTTCTCCCGAAGCGTGGCGCCTTCGTATTCACGTCTGAAAATCCCTCTTGCCTGCAACTCCGGCACGACCTTGTCGACGAAGTCATCGAGTCCGCCCGGGAGATACGGGAACATCACGTTGAAGCCGTCAGAACCGGCTTCAACGAGCCACTGCTCCATCTGATCCGCGATCATCGCAGGCGTGCCGATCATTTCGAGCCCCGAGTAACCGCCGACCCGCTGCGCCAGCTGGCGGATCGTAAGCCGGTCGCGCGCAGCCCATTCAAGTACACGCTCCCGGCTGCTCTTGCTCGCATTGGTCTCGGGAATCTCCGGCAACGGACCATCGGGATCAAAGCCGGATACATCGTGTCCGAGCATGATGGACAGCGAAGCAATACCGCTGTCGTAGTGCACGAGAGTATCGAGACGCGCGCGCTTTTCCTGCGCTTCGTCGAGCGAATCGCCGACCACGACGAACGCCGCCGGCAGGATCTTCAGATGCTCGGGATCGCGGCCGAGCTTCGCCATGCGGCCTTTGATATCGGCGTAAAAGCGCTGGCCGTCCGCCAACGTCTTCTGCGCGGTGAAAACGGCTTCGGCGGTCTCGGCCGCGATCTGCCGCCCCGCTTCCGACGACCCCGCCTGCACGATCACAGGCCAGCCCTGCACAGGCCGCGCGATGTTGAGCGGCCCACGCACCGACAAACTCTCGCCCTTGTGATTGAGCACGTGCATCTTCGCGGGATCGAAGAACGTGCCGCTCTCAACGTCGCGGATAAAAGCGTCGTCGGCCCAACTGTCCCAGAGGCCCGTAACGACGTCGAAGAATTCACGCCCTCTTCGATACCGATCGCCGTGCTCCACATGCTCATCCAGCCCGAAGTTGAGCGCTGCGTCCGGGTTGGCCGTGGTCACCAGATTCCAGCCCGCGCGACCGCCGCTGAGATGGTCGAGCGAGGCGAAGCGGCGCGCAACATGGTACGGCTCTTCGAACGTGGTGGATGCCGTTGCAATCAGGCCGATGTGCTCGGTGACGGAGGCAAGCGCCGACAACAACGTGAGGGGTTCAAACGACGTGGCCGTGTGACTGCGTCTCAATGCCTGCGTGGGCATGTTGAGCACGGCGAGATGATCGGCCATGAAGAAGGCGTCGAAACGGCCGCGCTCCAGCGTCTGCGCGAAACGCTTGAGGTGTGCGAAATTAAAGTTGGCATCGGGGAATGCGCCGGGGTAACGCCAGGCCCCGGTGTGGATAGTCGCCGGGCGCATGAAAGCGCCAAGACGCAAACGACGTTGCGATGTCATAAAGCTCCGCTTAAGCGTTGATAGACGCGCCTCGGCTGCGAGGCGCGCGTTTGTCAGGGGACGAATGCCATCGATAAAATACGTCGAATAGCGAAAGCGTGCACAAATGGCAATCGACGCGAAAACGGTTGGATCAATGGACGTTTTTAAGGCTGTGCGAAGGTTCGTTAGCGTGATGCATCAACGGTGCAATCAGGCCGCCGCATGCACTTCGAACGCGTCGACACGATCTGTATAAAAAGCGAGATGGCTCTTTATCTGCGCGACCGCGGGATAAGTGTCCTCGTAAGTCCACACCGCGTTCACCGAGCGGTCGCCGCCAAGCGGAATGCTGTAATACGAGCACTCGCCCTTGTATGGGCAATACGTTGCGTGGTCGGTACGCTGCAGCAACGACATGTCGACGTCCTTGCGCGGAATATAGTGAACCGCAGGATACGAGGCTTCTTGCAGGGTCAGCGCTTCACGCGTGTCCGCAATCACCCGCCCGCCGATAGACACCGTGATGCGCGCCGTATTTGGCTCAATCGTGATGGGGTGATCGGGACCGGGAATCTTGACTGTTTTGGTCATCGCTTCTGCTCCTCGGAGCTAAGGGTTTGAAGTAAAGAGTTTGGAATAACGCATGCACATTGCAGAGTAGCGGAAAGCCCGTTTGCTTGCCGCGCACGATGTCGAACGGACAGGTTCAGCTCATCAATTCCGCCAAGCCGGCGTCGACCGCAATCACACGGGGATTTGGCACCGGCGCGATTGCCGGCGGGCATTTATCTTCGGCATCCTTCTGGCCCGACAACAACGGACAACGCTCGAACAACTCTGCAACCCAATCGACGAACGCGCGCACTGTGGGCGACAGGTGACGGGTGTGCGGATAGACGGCTGAGATCGGCAACGGCAGCGGTTTCCATTGCGACAGCACTTCGACCAGCGCTCCAGACTGAAGATGCGGAAGCGCCATGAAGCGTGAGGCCTGGATCAGCCCGACACCTTTCAGACCGGTCGCTACATACGCCTCGGCGTCGTTGACCGCGATACTCCCGCGCATCTTCACCTCGACCGTCTTGCCGTCCACCACGAAGGTCATGTCCATCAACCGCCCGGTGCTTCCCCAGAAATAATTGACGGCAACGTGTTGCTGTAAGTCTTCGATCGTCTTCGGTTCGCCATGGCGTTCGAGGTAATCCGGGCTTGCGACAGTCACGCCCTGATACACGCCAATACGTCGCGCGACCAGACTCGAATCCTGCAGCGTGCCGACGCGGATAACGCAATCCACGCCGTCCTGAATGAGGTCGACGGGTTTATCGCCGAAACCCAGCATCAGCTCCACGTCGGGATACCGCGCGTGAAACGCATCGAGTTGCGGCATGACGATCAACCTGCCGATTGCACCCGGCATATCGACTCGCAGCTTGCCGCGCGGCCCTCGCGCCGTCGATGCAAACGAACTCTCTGTCTCCTCGACATCCGCGAGAATCCGCACGCAACGCTCGTAATAAGCCGCACCATCCGGTGTGAGATTCAACCGGCGTGTAGTGCGTTGCAAAAGTCGTGTCTTCAGATGCGCTTCAAGTTGCTGGATGATCACCGTGACGGAGGCGCGCGGCAGGTCGAGGGTGTCGGCGGCGCGCGAAAAGCTGTTGGTTTCGACAACGCGGGTAAAGACCTTCATCGCTTGCAGACGGTCCATTCGTTTCTTTCCTTGCGCGAGTGAACGCGTATCGACGAGCGGTTGAGCCCGGGTTGAGCCCGGGATTTCTACGGATCAATTCAATATAATACGTCTGTCCGTATTAAAGTCGACTACACTGCTCGTGTCAAGCGTTGGTTACCGCGTGGCGGTGTGCTTCGTTGGTCCCTTATATGCCAGTCAAGTGCCAGTTCCGGTGTGAATTTGACTCTCAATTTGTACGAACATACAATATTTGCACTATGCCAAGACCATCACATCGCACGAAAATTCTCACCGAAGGCCTCAAGGTCGTCCATGAACGGGGCTTCGGCGGCGCCTCCGTCCGTGACATCGTTCAGGCTGCCGGCGTGCCGCAAGGCTCGTTCACGAATCACTTTGCATCGAAGGAAGCGTTCGGTCTTGAAGTCATGGACCTGTATTTCGTCGATAGCCGCGAAATGATGCGTGAAACGCTCTGCAACGACTTGCTCCCGCCGCTGGATCGACTCGAGAAGTACATCGACGCCAACATCACGCACATGGGCGAGAATCGCAGCAAGAACGGTTGTCTGTTTGGAAACTTTGCGGTCGAAGCAAGCGATTCCAGCGAGGTGCTTCGGATTCGGGTGGTCGAGATCTTCGCCGAAATACAGAAGTGCGTAGCGTACTGTCTTGACGCTGCAATCGAAGCCGGCGAGTTGCCTGAACAAACCAACAGTGGCGAGCTTGCGCAATTCATTTTATCGTCGCTACAAGGGGCCATTCTTTTGGCAAAGGCTCAGCGAAATCTGGCTCCCGTAAACGGCTTCAAACGTGTGCTATTCAGCTTGGTTCTGCGTTAGAGCAATCGGGTTTAAGCGTCACCTATCTTCGTTATCCTGTATAAAAAATGGCCGATCGTCTTCGCAGCGGGACGACCGGCCATTTCACGTTTCAACGTGCTCCACGCACACTTCGCTTTTTCAGCCCCGTCGCTAATGCGCTGGTTCGTTTGAGCCCCAGCCATTCAGCGCCTGGCAAATCGAAATACAATGGCGCGCAATAAGCCCGTCAAGCTTCGCGCTATCAATTTCTCTTGGGGTTTCACCTTGGCACTTGGAAATATCAACGATATCGCCATGTTCGTGGCCGTCGTGAAGGCGGGCAGCTTCACCATCGCAGCGAAGCAACTCGGGCTCACGCGCTCCGCGGTAGGCAAAAGCGTCGTGCGTCTGGAGCAACGTCTCGGCGTGCGTCTGTTGAATCGCACGCCGCGCAGCCTGAGTCTCACCGACGATGGCGATGTGTTCTTTTCCCGCTGCACCCAGATCCTCGACGACCTCGAGGAAACCGAACTCGCAATGGCCGTACGCAGTGCCAGGCCGACAGGCGTGCTGCGCGTCAGCGTGCCCATCGGGCTCGGTCATCGCCATGTGATGCCGGTGCTCGAATCGTTTCTGAAGACATGGCCCGACGTGCGCGCCGAGGTGAGCTTTACAGACCGCTTCGTCGACCTGATCGATGAAGGGGTTGACGTTGCATTGCGTATTGGCGATCCGAGTCCGGACTCGCGGCTGATCGGGCGCACCGTCGCGCAGCAGCGCCTGCTGACTTGCGCCTCGCCCAGTTATCTCGACGCGCACGGTGTTCCGCAAACGCCGGGAGACCTCCTGCGTCACGAATGCCTGTTCTTCATGAGCGCGGGCCGGCCGCAACCGTGGACCTTCACCGACCCGGCCACAAGCGAGGTCGCTCACGCGAGCCGCTTTCAGATGGATAGCGCCGAAGCGCTGGTAGCCGCTGCTGTGCATGGCTTCGGCATCGTCAATATGCCGACTTATCTGCTTGAGGACCATGTCCGCGCCGGCAGGCTGATTCCGATGCTGCGCGAGTTTCAACCATCGACCAAGCCGATCCGCGTGATGTATCCGACTCGCAGGCATTTGTCGCCGAAGGTACGGATCTTCATCGATTTGTTGACGACGACGTGGGGCGAAATAGCGCCATGGGATCGCGATCTCACCCCCGCTTGAGCTTGCCTGGGATCAAGCGCCGGCCATGGACTCTTCGTCATGGAACGGATAGTCGGTATAGCCCTTTTCCGTTCCGCCCCAGAACGCCGAGCGGTCATAGGCGTTCAACGGCAGGTCGTGCTTCAGCCGCTTCGGGAGGTCCGGGTTTGAAGCAAACCAGCGTCCGAAGGCGACAAGATTTGCGTCACCCTTTTGCAGGATCGCTTCTGCGCCTTCGCGATCGAAACCACCTGCCGCAATAATCGGCCCCTTGAATATCTTGCGCAAAAACACGGATGCGACTGGCGCCTGGCCTTCGTGCAGCGTCTCCACGCCCTTCACGCGCGGCTCGATGACGTGCAGATACGCAAGCCCGAAGCGGTTCAATTGCTCAGCCACATAACTGAAGGTCGCTTCCGGGTTGCTGTCGGATATTTCGCCCCATTGTCCGCTTGGGGAAACCCGCACCCCCACGCGGTCAGCACCCCACACGGAAACCAGCGCCTCAGTCAATTCCAGCAATAAGCGCGCGCGATTTTCGATCGAGCCGCCATAGGCATCGGTACGTTTGTTGGTCCCGTCCTGCAGGAACGTATCGACAAGATAACCGTTCGCGCCGTGCAGCTCGACGCCATCGAATCCGGCGGCCAGCGCACGTTCCGCGCCTTTGCGAAAGGCTTCGACCAGCTCCGGAATTTCGTCCATGCCCACAGCCCGGTGCATCGATACCGGCACCCAGCCGTCTTGCGTAAACGCGAGTCCTTCGAACGGAACTTCCGACGGCGCAATGGGCGGCGTGCCGCCGGTCAGGTCGACATGCGACTGACGCCCGTCATGCACGAGCTGCATGAAGATGCGCGCGCCCTTCGCGTGCACGGCATCGGCAATTTTCTTCCAGCCATCGATATGGTGATCCTCGTAGATTCCCGGCCCGCCCGCATAACCGCGCCCGCTTTTCATCGGATGCGACGACTCGGTAATCATCAGTGATCCTTCCGATGCGCGCTGACGGTAATACTCGACCATCATCTCGCTCGGAGTGTCATCCGGATCTGAGCGAAGGCGGGTCATGGGCGCGAGCACGACACGGTGCGAGAGTTCATAACGACCGACTTTGAACGGCGAAAAAAGCTTGGACATGGCGACCTCTTGAGTTCGTTAGCGATGAAACGAAGCGTATAGGCGCTTAAGGGGAATGGGGTTCCCCTTAAGCGCGACGCTGCCGAACCCGATCAAACGGTCGATACTTTATTCATAGGAATGACAATAGTATTTTTCCGGTTTAAGGGTTTTTACTTAGATCGACGCGGAATAAGATCCCTTTCATGGATCGAAACAAACGATGCCGGTCAGCCTTCCAGGCACTCCGGAACCTCCGGCACCGCGAGTTTCGAAGCGATAACCACATTGGAGTTAATCATGTTCAAGGCACTTATCCCCGCAGTCGTCATCGCTTCCGCTCTTGCTGCACCGGGCTTGGCTTTCGCACAGAGCAACGGCCCGGTTACCCGTGCGCAAGTGCGCGCGGAACTGGCTCAACTGGAACAGGCCGGCTATAACCCGACTAGCGATCAAACTCAGTACCCCTCGAACATTCAAGCAGCCGAGCAGCGTGTCAGCGTCGAAAACGGCGTGAGCCAAAGCAGCTACGGTTCATCGGTGAGCGGCACGGCGGCGTCGGGCGCACCGGTTGCCGTGGTGCAAGGGTCGAATGCGAATCCGGTCGATTACAACCGACCGTAATGGCTCAGGTCTTAGCTAGGCGCGAGAAGTCGCGTTAGTGGATTGACATCGACCCCGCGTCATCTTCGACGCGGGGTTTTACGTTGTCGAAATTGCACGAAGCTTGGCGAAAACGGATGACCACGACCGGTGAGAACCTACGGGACGCATCCGGTGAGCTTATCCGGGAGCTATAGCGGCAACCGAGGTGAGCTTTCCCGGGAGATGAAAGTGAGCGTTTCCGGGAGCCGAAAAAAAGCGGCGAAGCCGTCCAAGGCTTCGCCGCTTTTAAAAACATCCGGATCGGAAATTTGCTCGCCCAGCCTAAAGCTGGCGCGCGATCACCATCCGCTGGACTTCGCTCGTGCCTTCATAGATCTGCGTGATGCGTGCATCGCGATAATGACGCTCGACCGGATAGTCCTCCAGATAACCGTAGCCGCCATGAATCTGGATGGCCTGCGAGCAGACGCGCTCCGCCATCTCGGACGCAAACAGCTTCGCCTGCGATGCCTCGCTCAAGCATGGCAAGCCCTCGCTGCGCATCCGCGCCGCATGCAACACGAGCAAACGCGCTGCGTTCAGGCTGGTCTGCATATCGGCGAGAAGGTTTGCAACCGATTGATGCTCCTTGATCGGCTTGCCAAACTGCACGCGCTCATGCGAGTAAGCACGCGCTGCATCGAACGCCGCGCGCGCGATGCCCACCGCCTGCGCAGCAATACCAATGCGCCCGCCCTCCAGATTCGCCAATGCGATCTTCAGGCCTTCACCACGCGCGCCCAGCAAATTCCCGGCTGGAATCGCGCAGTCTTCGAGTGAGATTGGGCAGGTATCCGAGGCGCGAATGCCCATCTTGTGCTCGGGCCGCCCGACGTTGAAGCCCGGCGTATTCGTCGGCACGATGAACGCCGAGAGCCCCTTCTTGCCAAGCTCGGGATCGGTGACGGCGAACACGATAGCCATGCCGGCGCGCGCGCCATTCGTCGCGAACTGCTTCGAGCCGGATAGCACCCACTGGCCGTCCCGTTCAATTGCGCGCGTCTTCAGGTTGTTGGCCTCCGATCCGGCCTGTGGCTCCGTCAGGCAGAACGCGCCGATCATCTCCCCCGTCGCCAGCTTCGGCAGATACTCGGCCTTCTGCGCCTCGGTGCCGAACGCGAGAATCGGTCCGCAGCCGACGGAATTGTGTACCGCCATCAGCGTCGAACACGAGGCACAGCCGGCTGCGATTTCTTCGATAGCCAGCGCGTACGCGACGTAATCGCTGAACGTACCGCCCCATTCTGCAGGCACGATCATGCCGAGCAATCCGAGTTCGCCGAGTTGCCGCACGACGTCGTCGGGCAAACGGGCATCGCGGTCCCATTGGCCCGCGTGCGGCGCGAGCACTTCGGTGGCGAAGTCGCGCGCGGCGTCGCGGATCATGCGTTGGTCGTCGGTCAGGAAGCTGTCGATCATGGCGGTCTGGCTCGTGTGGAATACTTGAAAAAGCGCTGGGCATACACGGCTGGGCATACACTACTCGCCGGATTTTACGCGCTGCAAAGCCATCCGCCGATGCCTGAAACGATCAAGCTTCCTGAGCGATACCGCCACCTAGTGACTACCCCAACTACGAAAAAAAAGCATCGCCAGGCGCCGCAAAAAGACCAGCCGACACCGCTCGACGCGTCGCCTTCCGCGCTCCGAACGCCGCGCGGCCAAAGCAGCGAACGCGGAACCATAGCGGTCGATCTCGTCGAAGAAGCGTTGCGTTGCGCTGAGCGCCGCGGGGTTGCGCGCACCGTGTTGCTGGAGCAGGCCGGCATCCAGTCCGCCACGCTTGCGGCGCCGCTTGCCCGCGTCTCGGCCGCGCAGTACGGCCGCTTGTGGAGCGCGATTGCGGATGCGCTCGACGACGAATTCTTCGGCCAGGACAGCCACCCGATGCGCCGCGGCAGCTTCGCGCTGCTGTGTCACGCCGCGCTCGGTTCACGCGATGGCGGGCAGGCGCTCACGCGCATCGCGGGCTTTTTGCGGCTCGTGCTGGACGACCTGCGATGCGAGATCGACGCCGACGCCGCCCGCGTGAGAATTCGCCTCGTCGATGCCGACTGCCGCTACGCCTCGCCCGATGTTCGCCTACGCGACGGCGTTCATCATGATCTACGGCTTGTTGTGCTGGCTCGTCGGCAGGCGCATTCCCGTCATCGCCGCGCATCTGCGGTGCCCTGAACCTGCGGCATCCGACGAATACCGGCTGATGTTCTGCCCCGCGATGTGCTTCGATCAACCTGCATCGTATGTCGATCTGGCGCCGGATTGCGTGGCGCTGCCCATCGTGCAGACGCTTGCTACGCTCAAGGTTTTCCTGCGCGAGGCGCCGGCGAACTTCATCGTCAAGTATCGCAATCCGGATTCACTCGCCGCCCGGATTCGCCGCAAATTGCGGCAGTCGCAGCCGGCCGACTGGCCGGACAGCGAACGTATCGCGGCCGCGTTGAACATGGCCGAAGCCACGCTGCGACGCCGCCTGAAGCAGGAAGGCGCGACCTATCAATCCATCCGCGATGCCCTGCGCCGCGATCTCGCCATCGCGCGACTCGCCGACACGACGCAAACCATCGCGGAAATTGCTGATGCGCTCGGCTTCGCGGAGCCGAGCGCGTTTCATCGCGCGTTCAGGAAATGGACCGGCGTGCGGCCGGCGGCGTATCGCGGAATACGTGCCGATGCATGACTGCACATCCGTTGCCCCGCTGCTATAGTGAAAATCTGTGGATCTATTGAGGGAGCATCGCCATGTCGCAACCGAAAGCAGCGCAGCATGACAAGCCGAAAAAGGTGCCGGCAGAGTCGGAGGCGAAACACCGCGAGGCCGCCCTCGACGAAGCGCTGGACGAGAGCTTTCCCGCAAGCGATCCCGTCGCGATCGCGGTCGACCACGAACCCGAACCGCACGGTAAACGGACGCGCTAGTCGTCGAGGCCGCTCAGTAGCGCGGCCAGCTTTTCGACGTGCTGCATCAGCATGGCGCGATGTTTGTCGATCTGCTCTATACGGCCGGCAATATCGGCCTTCACCGGATCGTCGAGTTTGCCCGATGTGCGCAGATCCTCCGCCTTCGCGTTGATGCCATCAAGTTGCACCATCGAAAGCTGCCGCTCCACGCGGCGCAGATCCGTGAGCAAGAGATCGCGGTTGCGCCGGAACATCTGGTCGCGGCGCTGCATCTCTACTTGCTGGAGCGCCTGATCGGCAATGCGCCGGGTCGCTTCGGTCTGCGACAGCAACGGCTCCGGCCCGCGCAAGACGGGGCGCTTGGGCGCCGGGTGCGCGTTGCCGCGAAACACGGCCACGGGCATTTCCTCTTCTATGGCGCGTTGCGTATCAGGCGGAATGTCGCGCCGGTCGCGGCGCTCGTCCAGCCAGCGCGGCGGCAAGCCGGTCACCGTTTCCACGCCTCGCACGAACTCCTCGCTGAAATCACGCCTTCCGGCCAGGATCAGCTTCATGTACGACGGGGAAAAACTCATCATGCGCGCGATTCTCGCGCCGCCGCTCGGCGATCCTGCGAGCACGTTCAAATTGGCTCGCCAGACGAGGTACAGCGTTTCATCGAAATCTTCCATGGGCTAGTCTCCAAGCAGACGGACTCGCAAGCGCCGCGCAACCGGGTTACATGCGCTTGACGCTCAGGTCCTGGCGAGCCCGTTATCGCGGCGACGAGCCGGATCGTGATCGGGGGCGTCGCCTGGTTGGGCATCTGACCACAATCTTACCGTTATCTCAATAATGCGCGTTTTGTCTGGAGAGGCGGTGTGAAAATCGACAAAAACCCACACTTTGACGCGTGTACAGGCCGTAGGACTGTTGTAGAACTGTCCATGGATTCATTGAACACTTGGACTCCTTTGCATTGATCTCGTCTGGATTTGAATATCTGCCACACGAATAAATGTCATTTATTCGTGTGGCAGATAAAATGCAATTATTCGTCTTACGCATATTTGACAGATATTTGCTACACGAATAAACTCAAATTATTCGTTTAAGAGATAAATGCCATGCGGCAGACCATCGCAACCTCTCACCAGATGGGCGAAATTCTTGCGGCCGGCCGTCGGCGCGCAGGCCTCACCCAGGCTGACGCTGCATTGCGAATCGGCGTGAGCCAAAGTCGCATATCCGCGCTCGAGACAGATTCCGGCGCACTGACGCTCAATCAGTTACTGGCGCTTTTTGGAGCGTATGGACTGCAACTCCAGGTTCAGGATAGGGACTCACCCGCAGCAGGACTCCCTGATGCACCTGCGGCCAACGGGCCAGAGTGGTGATGGCGGGACGCAAGCCCCATTCCAGGGCGCTATCCGTATGGGCCAACGGCATACGGATGGGTACATGGCGCATTCCCACCCGTGGCCCGATGGAGTTCGCCTACGACCCCGCGTGGATCGCCGCCGACGTCGGCCGTCCGCTTTCCCTCTCGCTGCCAATCCCGCTCGACAACGCCCCGCTCAAAGGCGACAGGGTACTCAACTACTTCGACAATCTCCTGCCAGACAGCGAAGCCATCCGCAAGCGCATTGCCCGGCGATTCCAGACCGACACGTTGGACACGTTCGACTTGTTGGAGGCCATTGGCCGCGACTGCGTCGGTGCGGTGCAGCTCCTGGGCGCCGATGAAGAGCCAGTTGGCGTCGAACAGATCGACGGCACGCCGCTCACTGAAGGGGAAATCGAGGCGCTCCTGAACCAGACAGCGGGCAGCGGTGCTTTTGGCGCGCAGGACGACGAAGACGACTTCCGGATATCGCTGGCCGGCGCCCAGGAAAAGACGGCGCTTCTCTGGCACGAAGGTCAATGGATTAGGCCCCACGGCGCCACGCCGACCACGCATATCCTCAAGCTTCCCCTCGGCCTCGTCGGAAACCGGCGGGCCGACCTCACCACGTCCGTCGAAAACGAGTGGCTGTGCATGCATCTTCTGCAGGCGTACGGGTTGCCCGTAGCCCAGACGGACATCGAGATGTTTGGCCGCCAACGGGTGCTGAGCGTAAAGCGTTTTGACCGCAAGATGCACTCAAGCGGCAAGTGGCTTTTGCGCCTGCCCCAAGAAGACTTCTGTCAGGTAATGGGACTGCCTTCGCACAAGAAATATGAGAACGAAGGCGGCCCGGGTGTGATTGACCTGGCGCAGGTGCTTCAGCAGTCCGAGACAGCGAAAGAAGACATAGAGACGTTACTGACCGCGCAAATACTCTTTTGGCTGCTCGCGGCGCCAGACGGGCACGCGAAGAACTTCAGCATCCGGCTCCTTCCGCGCGGACAGTATCGGATGACGCCGCTCTATGACGTCATGTCCATCTGGCCGGTCGAGGGGAAGGGAGCGAACCAGTGGTCCTGGTTCAAAGCCAAGCTCGCCATGGCTGTATCGGGCAAGAATCGTCACTATGCATTTCGCGACATTCAACGCCGGCACTTCAACTCCATGGCGCTCAGATGTTCGTATGGATCGGATGCAGAGCCCATCATCCAGCGGCTGATTACACAAACGCCCGGTGTTATCGAACGGGTGTCGGCTGAGTTGCCCGAGGGATTTCCTGCGAGAGTTTCCGACCGCATTTTCGAAGGACTGCGCAAGACGATTGCAGCGCTCGAAGCGATGCCCGGGAAACTGGATGCCTGAGAGCCGCACTGATCGGCGCGCGAATCCCCGGCTCCACGCTGATCTGATCGCGCGGTTCGTTCAATCTCACGCGGCGTGGCACGTGAAAGCGATGATTACCGGCAGAACCAACCGGGTTCTGCCGGCCTAGAGCCCAACAATCAAGGCACGTCGCGCAAATACCCTTCCTTCGAAGAGTCGCGCATCCGTAGTGAGACGATTCCGGCAATGGCGCACATCGCTGTCACATACCAATAGAAGGTCGACTCGCTGCCAATCGACTTCAGGAACAGCGCGACGTACTCCGCCGACCCGCCGAACACCGCGTTCGCCACCGCATACGACAACCCCACGCCCAGCGCGCGCACTTGCGCAGGGAACATCTCGGCCTTGATCAGCCCGCTGATCGACGTGTACAAGCTCACGATGGCCAGCGCGATCACCACCAGCACGAACGCCACGACAGGATTCGTGACGTCCTTCAGCGCGTGCAGGATCGGCACCGTGCAGAGGGTGGCGAGACCGCCGAACCAGATCATCGACTTGCGCCGCCCGATCCGGTCCGACAACGCGCCGAATGCCGGCTGCATGATCATGTAGACGAACAGCGCCGCCGTCATTACGTTGCTGGCCGTCTTGGCATGCATGCCGGCCGTGTTCACCAGATACTTCTGCATGTAAGTGGTGAAGGTGTAGAAAATCAGCGATCCCCCCGCGGTGAAGCCGAGCACGGTCATGAATGCGACCTTGTGCTGCATCAGGCCGCGCAGCGTGCCGGCCCCCTTCAGCTTGCGGCTTTCTTCGGTCGTGGTTTCATCGAGCGATTTGCGCAAATACAGCGACACCACCGCCGCGAGCGCGCCGATTCCGAACGGAATGCGCCAGCCCCACGCCTTCAATTCCTCCGTGCTCAACAGTTGTTGCAGCACGACCAGCACCAGCAACGCGGCGAGTTGTCCGCCGATCAGCGTCACGTACTGGAACGATGCGAAGAAACCGCGCCGCCCCTGCAGCGCCACTTCGCTCATGTAGGTCGCGCTCGTGCCGTATTCGCCCCCCACCGACAAACCCTGGAACAGCCGCGCGATCAGCAGGAAAAACGGCGCCCATGCACCAATGCTTGCGTAGGTCGGCAAGAAGCAGATCACGAGCGAGCCGGCGCACATCATCAGGACGGAGATCATCATCGACGTGCGGCGGCCGTGCTTGTCCGCGATACGGCCGAACATCCAGCCGCCGATCGGCCGCATCAGGAAACCCGCGGCGAACACACCGGCGGTATTCAGCAACTGCGTAGTCGGATTGCCGCTGGGGAAAAACGCTGGCGCGAAGTAAAGCGCGAGGAACGAGTAGATATAAAAATCGAACCATTCGACGAGATTCCCCGAAGAGGCACCGACAATCGCGAGGACGCGCCGCCGGGTGTCTGCTGCTTTTGAGAGGGCTAGTTCGGCCATGCTGATGAAACTCCTGTCGCGAGATGAAAACGGCGGCTAGTGGCCGCTCTTGGGCGCCGGTCGGACGCGCTGAGCGGCGGTCGGGCGCCAGTTTATATGACCAACCGTGGTTTGGCGCGTCCTGACGATAATCCAACTTCATGCTTTCGGTTGTTTCCGCATAGGAGGTAGATTGTCAGAAACTAGGTTCGGCGGGTCTGCGTTTCGCCCTTCTTGGTATGGGGGTTCCCGCCGATTGGCTGTTTTCAGTGAAATGAGCGAGAGCGCTGGACCACGCGAGCGGAACTTACAGTTTGGTCGTTTGCAAGCAAGTCGTTGGGGGTTTTTGCTCGCGCCGGTGGACGGGGTTGGGTTCTGGCGGGGGCGGGTTGCTGCTGCTTGAACGTTCGCGGGTTCTATGTTTTCTGATCTCTTTTGCTCTATTAGCCAGGGTATTTTCGTTCGCACTCGGGGGTTCTTTGGGGGCGGGCTACCGGCGGTGGTCGTGGGTCAGTGCTGGGTTGCTGCTGCGTACGCTAGCGCGGGTTGTATTTTGGCTAAATTTTTTATCACTATTAGCCACTGTCCGTGGCGGGACTTCATTTCTTTGTCCAACGGCGACAAAGAAACGAAGCAAAGAAAACGCCTCCCCACAATCTGTATTAAGTGTCCCCAGCGTGCAGACCACTGCTTTTGGTTCCCGCGTAGCACGGTGCTCGCTAGAACCACGGACACTTGAAGCCCTCCTTCTCGCGAATCCTGACATCCCCACGCTTCGCCACCAGTGGTCTCGGGCAAGATCGGTGTCCCACGGACCGGTTCGGCCTCACCCCTGTTTGAGATTCCTGAAGCTATCCGGTGCGTACTAATTTCAGGCGCAGTTGTTCGCGCCAGGCGGGGGCTTCCACTATTTTTCTGGTGTGCCGGTGCCCAAACGTATTGCGCGCCATGCGCGCCCCTCAGCCTAGTTGGTCGCGCAGATCACGCAGCCACCAAGCCGTAAAGACGCGTGAGGCCGTATTGATCTGTGGGCCATCGATCTTGCCCGAGAGCACTGGTGGCGAAGCGTGGGGATCAGGATTCGCGAGAAGGAGGGGTTCAACTGTCCGTGGTTTTGCGAGCACCGTTCTACGTGGGAACCAAAAGCATGGGCCTGCACGCTGGGGACACTTAATACAGATTGTGGGAAGGCGTTTTCTTTGCTTCGTTTCTTTGTCGCCGTTGGACAAAGAAATGAAGTCCCGCCACGGACAGTGGCTAATAGTGATAAAAAATTTAGCCAACATTGAACCCGCGCTAACGTCAGCAGCAACAACCCGGCACCAACCCCGACCACAAACCCCAGAACCACCAGCAACCAGACCCCGACCCCGACCGAGTGCGAACGTCAATAACCTCGCTAACGTATGCAGCAGCAACCGGCCCCGGCCCACTCCATCCCCCATGGGAGCCCAAACCCTTGCCATAATCCCTGACACTGGAAATTTGAGGAAAGAACCACATGAACCCACCCTCCCTCGACGCGGCCCTCGCGTCAAAATTTGCAACACTCGCCCTCGGCCATCTAACGCGCGAATACCCGAACAAGCTCGACCACGTAATGGCGAGCGCCCTCGACGCGCAATCCCCCCGTGCTCTGCATCCGATCTTCTACGGCAGCTACGACTGGCACTCGTGCGTGCACGGTTACTGGCTGATCGCACGGCTAGCCAGCCGCTTCCCCGAATTGCCCGAAGCCCCGCAAATCCACACATTGATCGACGCTCACTTCACCGATGCCAACGTCGCCGCCGAACTCGCCTACTTGCACCGTCCAGAAGCGCGCGGCTTCGAGCGTCCGTACGGCTGGGCGTGGCTGCTCGCGCTTGCAGGCCAGTTCCACTCGATGGAGTCAAAAGACGGCCAGCGCTGGGCAGCTGGTCTGGCGCCGCTTGCGCACGCGTTCGTGGAACGCTTCACCGAATTCCTGCCGAAATCGACCTATCCGCTGCGCGTGGGCACGCATTTCAATACGGCGTTCGCGTTGGCGCTGGCTATCGGTTACGCGCGGCAAGTGGGTGACTCGGCGTTCGAAACACTGATCGTCGATACCGCGCGCCGCTGGTATCTGAACGACGCCGGCTGTCAGGCATGGGAACCCGGTGGAGATGAGTTCCTGTCGTCGTCGCTGATGGAAGCCGAGTTGATGCGGCGCGTGTTGCCCGCGCCCGAATTCACCGGCTGGTTCGATCGCTTTTTGCCGCAGCTTGGCGCGCGCGAACCGGCCACACTCTTCACGCCTGCCACCGTCACCGATCGCAGCGACGGCAAGCTCGCGCACCTCGACGGCTTGAATCTGAGCCGCGCGTGGTGCCAGCGGTCATTGGCCCGCTCACTGCCTGCAGGCGACGCGCGCATCGCTTTGCTCAACGCCACCGCTAACGATCATCTCGCGGCAGGTCTGGCGCAGGTGGCCGGTGATTACATGGGCGAGCACTGGCTCGCGACGTTCGCGTTGCTTGCGCTGGAGGCGTAGGCCACACGTGTCCTGGAATCAACCGCGCGGCTGAAAAGCGATCACGCTCATGCCGGCGAGCGCGATCGCCACGCCGGCCAGGTCCCACGTAGTCGGGCGAATCCGCTCGACTATCCATAGCCACACGATCGCCACGGCGATATACACGCCGCCATACGCCGCATACACGCGCCCGGCGGCGCTTGCGTGCAGCGTCAAGAGCCACGCGAACAGGGCCAGCGCCAGCGCGCCCGGCAGGAGAAGCCACGGCGAACCGTCCTCCTTCAGCCATCGATACGGAAAATAGCAGCCCACAATCTCGGCGATGGCGGTTACAACATAGAGCAGGAAAGTCTTCATTGACGGACTGTTTGATTTTGTTTTGCCTGGGCGCCTGCGGCTTGTCGCGCGGTTCAGGTCGGTGACTTCATTACCCTCGATCAATCGCCCTTCCCGCCCAGCGTCGCCAGCCCTTCGAGCAACGCCTGATGAAACGCGTGCGGGTCCTGCATCTGGGGCGCGTGCCCCAGATCCGGAAACTCGACCAGCTTCGCGCCGGGAATCGCCTCCGCCGCGCGCTTAGCCAACTCGGGATAACGTCCGAGTGTCGGCTGAACTTCCGGCGGTGCCAGTTCCCGGCCGATCGCGGTCGTGTCTTTATCGCCGATAAGCAATAAGGTCGGCGTCCTGATCTGCCCGAACTCATAGACAACCGGCTGTGTATAGATCATGTCGTACAGCAGCGCCGAATTCCACGCAACGGCCTCTTTCCCCGGTCCGCGATACATCCCCGCCAGCATCTGCACCCACGGCTCGTAACGCGCGCTCCAGTGACCCGCGTAGTACGTGGCCTGCTCGTACTTGCGAATCCCTTCCGCGCTCGTCTTCATCTCGCGCGCATACCAGTCGTCGATGGAGATGGACGGCACGCCCTTCGCCTTCCAGTCCTCCAGCCCGATCGGATTCACCAGCACAAGCTGCTCGGTCTCTTGCGGGTACATCAACGCATATCGCACGGCAATCATGCCGCCCGTGGAATGCGCGACCAGCGTCGCTTTCTTCACGCCGAGCGCCTGGAGCAATGCATGCGTGTTGCGCGCGAGTTGCTGGAACGTGTACTGGTAACGCGCCGGTTTGGTCGACTTGCAAAAGCCGATCTGATCCGGCGCGATCACTCGATAACCGGCGTCGGTGAGGATATCGATGCTCTCCTTCCACGTCGCCGCGCAGAAGTTCTTGCCGTGCAGCAGTACCACTGTCCGCCCATTCGGGTTTTTCGACGCCACGTCCATGTACGCCATGCGCACGATTTGCCGTTGGGATGAAATCGCAAACCGGCCGACGGGATACGGGTAGTCGAAGCCCTGAAGCTCGGGACCGTAGGCAGGACCGTCGCCCTCGGATGACGTATCGGACGCGGCCGGTTCATCGGCAAATACGGGCGATGCCATCGGAACGGCCAATACGGTTAAAGCGACAACAGCGCAAAGCATGCGGCTGATCGGAGTCATGGGCGCTAGAGCTCGAAATAACAACGGGAAGGACCAACATGCCGCACGCTACGCGATGCAAACGGAGAGCGAATTTTATCGCGTGCGGGCGTTCACCGGCGATTGAAGCGCCGTGCGAAAGCGGCGCGCCAGGCGTCGTGCATCTCTCGTGCACCCCTCATGCACCTTATACTCCGGCCTCGAAGAAACCGACCTCATCTCGAACTCATTTCGACCTCATCCCGACTTCATCTCTTTCAGCATGAAAATCCGCTTTCCATATTTCGCGTCGTTGCTGGCGGCGCTCGGCTGCACCTTGTCCGTAAGCGTCATGGCAGCCGGCGACTGTCCGCAGTTCAGCCCCGGCGGGCGCGCGCCTGTTGTCGCGAACGCGAAGATGCGTGCATCGACGCAGCAACTCTGCTATTCCGATTTTGCCGTCCTGCATTCCGGCGTCACGCACGGGCCGTTGTGGTCGGCGGAACATTTGACGCCGCAACATCTCGACGATGCCCGCGACAATACGCGCACCAACCGCTTTTTCGTCGATAAAAAACTCCCGCCCGGCGACAGCGCGACCCTCTCGGACTACAAGCAAAGTGGCTACGATCGCGGCCACATGAGTCCGGCGGGCGACCGTTGGGACAAGAAGGGCATGGCGGAATCGTTTTCGCTGGCGAACGTCGTGCCGCAGAATCCGTCGAATAACCGGCGCATCTGGTCGCGTATCGAACAAGCGGTGCGCCGGCTGGTGGAACAATCCGGCGAAGCCTACGTCGTCACCGGACCGCTGTTTTCAGGGCGGCAGTTACAGACCATCGGAGAGTCGCGTGTGCTGGTGCCCACGCAGTTGTATAAGGTCGTGTATCTGCCGGGGCGCGAGCTGGCGTTCGCGGTCGTGGTCGAAAACACACCGACGAACGAATACACGGTCAAGACGGTCCACGAACTGGAAGCCATGAGCGGGCTGCAATTTCCGGGCATTCCGGAATCCGTGAAAGACCAACGCATTGGAGGACTGAAAGGTGTTTAAGCCATTTTCCAACGATACCGACACACTGAACATCAACGGCGACGCGCTGGTGATCGCCAACGATACGGCACGCATTTCCATTTCCGGCGACCTGACGATCGCGCGTGACAAGGCGGGCCTGACGAGCGCGCTGGCGCTGCAAAAGGCCGTAAACGCTATTGTCGATGTATTGAAAAACGACGCTGCGCTCCCCGCGAAACTCGCCGACGAATCAGCGAAGCCAGCGGGCAAGACGGATAATCCGTTCATCTGAGCCACAAAAAATGGTTGGAGAAGCACTTTGATTGAATGCCATGTTGCACCGAGTCCGCTGGGTCACCTCGCGTATCGCGCGGAAGACGAGTGCCTGACGGGATTGTTCTTCATCGGCCAGAAGCATTTTCCCGCTGGCCTTATCGATACGGGCGCGCCGAAGTCCCGGGTAATCCAGGAGGCGAAGGAACAGATCGCCGAGTACTTCGCTAGTGAGCGCACGGTATTTTCCGTGCAGTTGCGGCTCAACGGCACCGAGTTTCAGCAACGCGTGTGGGCAGCGTTGCGGGAGATTCCATTCGGCACCGCCTGGACCTACGGCGAACTCGCGCGCCGGATGGGCTACGCGCCGGGCGCATCGCGGGCCGTGGGCGCCGCGAACGGACGTAATCCGGTGGGGATTATCGTGCCGTGTCATCGCGTGATAGGCGCGGACGGCGAGCTGACGGGCTATGCGGGCGGCGTGGAACGCAAGCAACATCTGCTGACGCTCGAAGGCGGACCGGGACGCGCCCAACTCACGCTGTTCTGAACAGAATCGACGTTGCTCGCAAAACATAAAAACCCCGCAAATGCCAGGCGCCTGCGGGGTTTTTTACACGCTGGGGCGTTTGCAACCACACCCCAGCGCATTGACACGTTTTAAATCAGTGATGCACGACCCATTACTGCGTGCTGACGCGGATTTCGACGCGGCGATTCTTTGCACGGCCAGCCACGCTCGAATTCGATGCAACCGGATTCGAAGCGCCAAAGCCTTGCGCAGCGTAGTTTTGCGAACGCAGACCCTGATTCTTCAGGTATTGCAACACTGATTCCGAACGACGTTGCGACAAACGCATGTTGTGCGAAGCCGAACCCGTTGAGTCGGTGTAGCCCGCCACTTCAACCGTACGAAGCGTCACGTTCTGGGCGGCTGCGACGAACTCGTCGAGCGTGTTCTTCGCGTGCGGGGTCAGCGTGGCGCTGTCCGTGGCGAAATTCGCATCACCGCTCAAGTCGATCTGACGCGGCATTTCCGGCGCGGCCTGCGCCACGGGAGCCGGAACCGGCGCCGGAGCGACTGCAGCCTGAGCCGGTTCGCCACACTGGAACGTCAGGACGCGCGGATCGGTTGCGTCGTCGGATGGCGCGCGCAGGCGGTCCATGGTCTCGAGCTTGTATGCGGGCTTGTCGCCGCAAATTTTCTGAGCTTGCTTCACGCAAGCCGCGACGCCTTCGAACAAGCCATGGCATTCCACGCGGAAAACCTGCGCGCCATTAGCCGTCTGGATCTGATTTGCATTGAAAGTCGGGCCGGAAGCCGAGGAACAACCTGCGAGCACACTGAGTGACAACAAGCCTGCAGCAATTAGTTTATTAGACATCCTGTTTACCATTCTGAAATTACATGTGACTGAGATATCGAGACAAATGCGTACTGGATGGGCCATCAGACAGTTACCCGATTTTCGCAGCCACCTTATTCGCCTCAAGCCTTCGATTCGGATCTCGAAAATGATCTGGAATCCGAAATCGCGCGGCATGTTAGCACGCGGAAACAAGCATTCCTTACTGGATAATTCCTAATTGGTGAAACAGTTTTGAACGATTCTGGAAATAGCGGATAAACGTAAATAATCAGAAAACCTTTGGCGCGTTATTGCTGCATCGGAAATGAAAAACGGCCGCGAATGCGGCCGCTTTTGCGAGATTTGAAACAGACTGTGCAATTCCAGCGAGTGCTGCCTTTGCACAGTCAAACGCGATTCACTTCGGCAGCGGCATCAAGTCGACGTCTGCTTGACGCTGAAGATCCTGCACCTTGGTTTGCAATGCGCGCAGTTGTGCTTGCGCGGCATCCTGCTCGGCACGCAGCGAACGGATGGCTTCCTGCTGCTCCGCCTGCCGGTCGACCACTTGGCTTTGCTGCGTGCGTGCAACATCCAGATCGGCTTGCAAGCGATTCGCGCGCCCTTGTTGCACGGCGATCAGCCGGTCCGCAAAGTTCTTCTCGGCTTCGAGCTTGGCACGGCGAATCTCGGTATCGGCGAGTGAAGCGCTGCTTTTGGCAAAGTCCGCATAAACCGATTCCGCACGCGCGTCGGCTTGGGTCTTGATCACACGCCAGAATTTCTTTTGCTGGAATAGTGCGATATAAAATATCATTTCATCCGGGTAAAACAACATGCTCGCACCATAGCTGCCGTTATAGGTGGTGCGCAATTCCTTTACTTTTCCCTCGCGAATCATTTGCTGCAATTCCGCGACGTTGCCATTCGCCGTGGCCTGCGGTTCATCGGCCGCGCCATTGGTCAACACACTGCGCCGCGCGCCCGAACCGCCGAGTGCGTCGGTGTCCGCGGCACTGCCTTGCCAGGACGCTGAAGGCCCGGCAGCGCACGCGGCGCCGCACAGGATGAACCATGCCAAGACCAGCGCCCCGCCTCTCGTTGTATTGTTGGAGTTCATGGAATTTCCGGGTTGAACGCAATTAAGAATGCGAAAGCAGCGGAATTATGGCAGATAGAAAAGCTAAAGCGGAAAATGCGTGAGCAGGCTTTTTACGACTTGCGCGCCGGGCGAAACACTGCATCGTTTAAAACCATTCCTGGTGCGATTTTTTAGGCAATTCATGCACCGGTTCATGCAGCGTTCTATAGATCGTGACGAAGGCGCGAGCGCGCATCAAAATGCTTTCGGACTTGTGTATCGCTCAGGTCGCTGATTGGCGAAAAGATGCGCGCATCAGGATGCTGTTCCGGTACTTCGGAGAAGATCCCGCGATCCGCTTTAAAGGCAAACGGTGCGCCCGAGTAAATGCCCGGATCGATAGATGTGGCCGCCATACTCGACTGAATTTGAAACAAACTGCCAAGAGCAACGAGGCTCATGGCAATGGAGAGTGAACGGATACGTGAGGACATAAGCGGTCTCGCAGCGGAAATGCCTGCGCGCGAACGATCAGTGAACGGCGAACTCGTGACAGGCGTGCATCGGAAGAAGAATTCGCGTGCGCCGGACGACGGCGCAAGCGACCAACCAGGATGAGACCATTCCCGCGCCGCCTGAACCATGGGCGAGTTCCGAATTTCTCTTAGATAGCCTCAACCGTTCTCGCTCATCGGGACAGTTGATCACGCGCAATGCGAGCGGCAACAGGACCGGCATCCCGAATGCCGTGAACGCACCAAGCACGTTGTCGCATTGACCATTTTCGGATTCAGCACCTGCCGCGTCGGCCGAGCTAAGCGTCATCGGAACACTACCGGGCGTAAAAAATGCGGCCTCCAACTATAGCGTCCAGCCCGGAAGCGAATGATGTTCGCGATTGGGTGGACCAAGAAGTGCATCGCGACGGTTTCACAAACATTAACAAAGGCCGACAGCATGCTTCATCTCGGCGATAATCCGGCTTTACGCGACGCATGCGCCAGGCCACGGCACCAGAGAGATCCATGACCGACCAAGCAACACCATCGAGCCAGACCGATTCCGATCCGAACACCGTGACGACCGGCGTGCCCGGCCTCGACGACATACTCGGCGGCGGCCTGATCAAGGGCGGCTTGTACCTGATCGAAGGCATGGCGGGAGCGGGCAAGACCATCCTGTCCACGCAGATCGGCTTTCATCGCGTGGCGGCGGGCGACACCGTGCTGTACGTCACGCTGATCGCCGAATCGCATTCGAAGCTGTTGTCGCATCTGAAGGGGCTGTCGTTCTATAACGCCGATGCCATCTCGGACAAGATGCTGTTCGTCTCCGGCTATCACGAACTGATGCGCGACGGCCTGAGCGGTTTTCTCACGCTGATCGCCTCGACCATCAAGACGAGCCGGCCGCGTTTCATGGTCATCGACGGCTTTCGCAGCGCCCGTGAATTCAGTTCCACCGAACTCGAGCTATCGCAGTTCATCCACGAATTGAGCGCGTTCGTGGCGGCCGCCGGCTGCACCACGCTGATCCTCGCGCCGCTTTCGGGCAACGAGCCGCATCCGGAACACACGCTCGTCGATGGCCTGATCGAACTCAACCGTTTCGCCACCGGCATGCGGCGCGCGCGGGAAATCGAAGTGCACAAGCTGCGCGCCCGCGATCATTTGCTGGGACGCCATTTCTTCAAGATCACCACCGATGGCCTCGTCACCTTCCCGCGCCTCGAAGCGCGTTCGTTGCAGCGGGAAAGCGCGCCCGATCTGAAAACGAAGCTGTCGTTTGGGTTTCCGGACTTCGACGCCATGCTCGGCGGCGGCGTGGTCAAGGGCTCGACGACCACGTTGATCGGACCATCGGGGATCGGCAAGACGCTGATTTCGCTGAAATTTCTCGAAGCGGGAGTCGCCAGCGGCGAGCGCTGCGTGTATTTCGGCTTCTATGAATCGCCGGAACGGCTGATCGCCAAGGCGCAATCCGTGTCAATCCAGCTCGCCGATGCCGTGGCCGACGGCCGCCTGATCATCGAGTGGCATCCGGCGGTGGAACTGGCCATCGACGAACTCGCGGCCGAGCTGATTTCAGCGGTCAAGCGCGTGGGCGCGTCGCGGCTGGTGGTGGATGGCATCGAGGGTTTCCACGATTCCGCTAACCGCATGGAGCGCTTCGGGCTGTTCCTGAATGCGCTGACGCATCGGCTGCGCCATGAAAGCGTGACGACACTACTCACCGAGGAGTTGCCGCTTTATGCCGACATGGCGCACGGCGGCGGCTCGATCCGCGCCTCGGCGATGACCGAAAACATCGTGTTGCTGCGCTACGTGGAGACGGCGACTTCGCTGTACCGGAGCATCGCCATCGTCAAACAGCGCGAAGCCCCTCACGATTCTTCGATCCGGCGCTTTGTCATCGACGAAAAGGGGCTGTTTCTGACGGAGGATCATGTCGGCGCGACCACGCTTTTATCGGCGCGCGGCACGATCCCGTCCAACCCGTCCGCTCAGGACGGCGGCACGCGGTCATGAAAAAGATCCTCGTCGTCGATGATGAATTCGACCTGCTCACCACTTGGCGGCTGGTGCTCCAGATGGAAGGTTATGAGGTCGCCACGGCATCCAACGGGATGCTCGCGCTCGAATCGGTGCGCGCGAATGCGCCTGACCTGATTATCACGGACTGGATGATGCCGATCATGGACGGCGTCGCGCTCTGCCGCGCGCTGGCCGCCGACGACACCCTCGCAGAAATTCCGGTCGTGCTCTCGAGCGCTGCGGCGCGCACGCCGCCGGTCTCGCATCCGCGCCTCGAATTTCATCGCAAGCCGTTTTCCATCGATACATTGATCGCGGTCGTCACGCGCCTGATCGGCCCGGCCTGAACACTGACTGCACTGAATGCGTCGACTGCGCCGCCTGGGCACGAACCCTGCTCAAATGAACGCTCCGGTACGCCGGATTCTTCGATAAACCGCTTCAAATAGAACGGGAGGCACCATGGTGCAGGATCAGGTAGAAGGCGCGGCGCAAACCGTCGTGGGCAAGGTGCAGGATGCGGTTGGCGGGCTGACCGGCGACACGGCGACACAAGCGGAAGGCAAGGCGCGTCAGGCGCTGGGTTCGATCCAGCGCAATTACGGCGAGACCATCGACAACGTGCGCGAAGCGGTCATCGCGCAGCCAATCAACGGCGTGCTGGTTGCCGGCGCTATCGGCTTCGTGCTGGGTGCGATCTGGGCGCGGCAACGGTAAGGTTTTGTTCAACCAGTTTTGGTTGGAATCGGCTGGCTGAACCGTGAGGGGCAGCCGGCTTTTTTGCGCCTTTCAGAACCTTCAGCCGGAATGTTCTTGTGAGTGTTTCTTACGCGCCGCTTGTGCGTATTAAGCCGAGTTCGATTTGGATTTCGAGCCGGCATCCCTGCCGCGCCGGTTTTGCCGCATCACCCAGTCCGCCAGCAGATTGGGCACGCGTGGCAGCGCGTGCGGCCAGTGCACCGCCTCCTTCGCCAGTTGCGCGACAAAGCCGTGCGAGCTGAACTGATCTAGCGCCAGGCGCACGATCACCCGGCGCGCGATCAGCCACACATCGACATCCGGCGCGATCCGCCGCGCCATCTCTTCAATACTTTGCGCCGAGCGTGCGAGCAACGCTGCCCGTGACGCGATGCCCTCGTGGGCATCGCCGAAAACGTGCTCCTGCGTCCCTTTGCCGAGCGCGGTGAAGAGATCGGCAACGGTGCGGTGACGATGCGCATCGCCGGCAAAACGCTCCGCCTCCCGCCGATAAGTGGCCTCAACGCGCACCGCGTGCTGCGCTTCGTGTTCGCCGGGCATGCCGTGCTGCAGGTGTTCGCGCGCCGCCGCCTTGTGATCGCCGCGCAGCAATGCGTCCGAGCCGGCGACGAGGAAACCGCGCTCGTGCGCGGCGAAAAACATGAGCGGCGAATCGCCGTCGAGCACCAGCCGGCCCAAGGTATCCGGCTCGATGCTGACCGCCGCTCCCGCCGCTTCCAGTCCGGCGTGAAAGACGCCCTCGCCCAGCGCAATCTCGAAAAAAGCTTCAATCCAGGTAGCGATCAAAGCGGCCGGGTCGAGGCCATGGGCGCGCAAGGCGCCGGCATCCGAGAGCGGCACGCTGCGCACGGCGCGCGTGACGAGCACTGTGTCGCTGCAGAAATCCCAGAAAACTTCGGGCACGACGACCCGCGAATCGCTGTTCACCTCGCGCAGCCGGTAGCGGAGGAAACTTTGATCGGCGGCACGTTGGCGCAGATCGAGCATTCCGGTGATTGCGTCTGTCAGCCGCGAGACCAGCGCGGCCACGTGTTGCTCGCGGACATCGCTTGAGAAACGCTCGGCCAGGCGCGCCGCCGCACCCGCCACGTCAAGATCCTCGGCGAGTTCGGCGCGGGTATCGGCGCGAATCAGCGTGATGCGTGCGGCCACAGGCGGCTCGCTGACGCCCCGACGCGGGTCGAGATTCAGCGTGAGCAGCCCCCGATGCGTCTGCTCCGCGATCCCGCAACGCTCGGGCTCGGCATCCACATCGATCAATGCTGCAGCCCGTCCTGGCGGCAACGCGTTTTCCAGCGCGCGGCGCAAAGCGGCGTCCTTTAGCGGCGTTTTGAGCGTATCCAGTTCGGCCAGCGCGACGCGCACCGCTGTCTCCGATAACCCCGGATGCTGCGCGAGCACACTCGAAGCCATCGTCAGCATGCTCGACAGATTTTGCAGCGGCGGCACGCGCTGAGCGAGGCCGGTCACGCCGCGAGTGCGTGCGCCGGACGCAAACGATCGCAGGACACGATGAAGCGGAGCGGTATCGCGGGTGGTTTTCGCGCGGCTTTCCTGCACGAAAAGCATCGCGAGACGCCAGACGGCACGCAGACGTTGGGTCATCGGTTCACCTTGCTGGTACTCAAATAGCTGATTTTCGTGCTCCTTTGTGCAGATGAAAAAGTAGATGAACCGGGTGGGACGACTGCTCGCCGCGCAATTTGCGTAGCGCACGCAAGCCTTCCACGCACCAATAACCTGGACACGATAAAGGAAAGTGACCTGGCAGTGTCGGCACGGGTTCTTTCGGCACGCCGCTTGCGCCGGATTCCGCGGCGCACGCTGAACTTGCACGCGCTTCAGCTTGAACTATTATTTTTAATGAAGGCTTCGCACATTTTCATCTTGGTCTTCAACCACGAACTCGTCCAAACGGGTTTCTTACGTCAGCGGAGGTTCTATGCAATGGGTCACGCCAAGTTTCACCGATATGCGCTTTGGCTTTGAAATCACGATGTACATCGCCACGCGCTGATCACGAAGGCCGCCTTGCGCGGCCTTTTTTCCGGGTTAGAAGCCATTCGATGTGAACACTTGGCGCATTTGGTTGAAAAATTTTCCGCGTGGCGCGGGTGTTCTCCACTCATTACAGCTGGCTGACATCGGTTTTCGCACGATATCCATTCCTGAAAATCAGTTTATTAGCCTCAACACATACACCTCAAATCCCGAAACGAACCGTAAACCGGTTTCTATTAAATAGGGTAATCAGCTGAGTCGCCCCCGAAAAATTGCTGCATTTCGCCAAGTCGACTTCTTTTGAGCATGGATACTGAATTAATGTATTCCGCTAACTGTTCACAATCGTAGCCATACGTGCACCCGTTATTCCCCCTGCACTCTTGGTCGGATGACAAAATCCATCGATTCTTCAACTGTCCTGGACCGGGCATTATCTCGGCACGATTCGTGCATCGCTGACTGCATCAGGTTCTTGTCGTCCGAATTCACCCAGACCATGCCAAATACAGTCATCGAAATCCATTTGACCGCGATCGATGCGGTCCTTGCAGAATGCAGCGAACTTAAAAGCCGTGTCGAAACGGAGCGGGTTGCGGTGTCGGCGATTACCGCCGCGCTCGTCGATGCGAGCGAAACGCTGGTCCAACGCGGCTTGGTATCGCCGCAGAAAGTGCAGGGGCTGACACTCTCAATGGAGGAAAACGCGCTCGATTTGCGCGCCGCGCTCGATGAGGTCGACGCTTCCATCCTCACCGCGATTGCCCCAGTCGAGATATTCGCCCAGGCCACCGAGCGTTTGAGAATTGCCCGGCGGAACCATCCCGCGCATGAGAGCGCGGCTGCGGAAGAGCCGGGAAAAGCAGATCCCGGCATGTTCGATTCCATCGCCGCGCGCCATTCCGCTTTGTGCGAGCACTTACTCGAAAGCGTTCGCGAGTTCGCCGGAGAAGCCGCGCGCAGGCTGGACGATTTGCGTGAAAAAATCGACAAGTTGCAGTCGTTGTTTGGAGAAATCATGGCGGCGATGAGCGCCAACCGACCCGTCTTGCTTCATTAATAAAGGGGCTAGTAGAGTGCCGTTACGTTCCGCTTACTCTGGAGCACATGCGCACGGGTAGCGAATGACAAGGGCTCCTCGGACGGCGATATCCACTCCGTTTGGGCCGCCGTCCGACAATGCGAAATTTCACTTTCATAACCTCCTCCCGGGCTTTTTTGGCCGCAGCAAAACCATGCGCTCCGAGCCTCTTGCGACGGTTGCCCGGAGCCCGGCGCGACGCTCGTTTCCGGCCACTGCGGCCCGCCGTACGCATGGCAGAAATGGAGGTATCCGCATTGCATCATGGCGTGCTATCGTTTTCATATCGGAAACAAAACTTCCGGAAAAGATCAATCATCTTCGTGAGCAATACCATGAACGATGTACGCCACAATCTCGGCCCGAACGACCGCGTGGAATTGCTCTGCTGGCTCACCTGCGGGAGCCTGGGTGCCTATTATCTGAACGGCTCCTGGCCGACAGCGGCTTTTCATGTGCAAGCAGCTCACAAGTGGCTAGACAGGCATCAGCGTCAGGCTGAATGGCTCGCCATTGCCAAGCTGTCGGCCATTGCCGCCGACCTCGCCCAACGACATTCCGAACTCGTCGACGCCGACTGGGCTCGCGACGCCGTGGAAGAAATCCTCGATAGCGACGACCTCAACTATCAATCGGAACTGGTGCTGCGCGTTCTCGATGAATGCAGGCGAGCACTCGCCGACAAGCGGCCGGCCGACTAGTAGGGGGAACGGGCGTCAAGACGTCGCGCCCGGATTGAATGTCGGGTCGATGCCGTTCGGACATCGAACGGGAAGTTGATGCGTTTCTCGCCGCGTTCAGAAAGTCTCTGGGTGTAGCCGACCATCGCGCTCGAGCCGTCGTTTTGATCACTGACGCGTTGACTGGCATCGGCTGCCCTACGGCGCAGGCCATCGCGCATGAGGGCGCTCATGTCGTTGTCTCTGGACGGCGCGCGGACGAAGGTCAGAAGCTGGCGGAAGAACTTCGCACACTCGGCGGCGTGCGCCATAACGAATCCCACTCAGTGCGATGCTGCTTGGCGATATCCCGCAGCGGCTGACGCAGGTTATCTACATCCGCTCCCAAACGTGTAGTCATGCCCGAAATTGGCAGCAGGCGCTGGCGCACTTCGTCTTGCACATAGCGCTTCAGCCGGCTCGCGGTGTTGGAACACGCTTGGGTAGTATTGATGAAATCCTTCGGCAATTCACGAGCGGTCCGAAGCAGGGCAACTCTCCCCGTGTGCGCGCACCAAAAAAGAGCATCAGCTTGCCGGTCAATCACTTCGGCCATTTGCGCCGCCGATATCCGGACATCTCGCGCATGGGTGCTGAATTGATCCAGTGCAGATCTGGGGTGGATGCGAGTTCGGATGGTCGGCATCAGGAACGTGCTGCCAAACGGACCGGTCACACCAACTTTGTCGGCCTACTTTTACGGCGCACGAGTAGTTCGTGGCGACACCGCTGGTTTCGTCGCCACGATGATCTTGAGTGCGAGTTTGACCGCCAGCGACAAGTGGGCAGTTCGGCATAGCGAGGATGGCGCCGGGAGATCTCCGCCCGGGATATTCATCGTCGATGATCTACTCAAGATCGCCACGGGTAAAATCCAGCGGGTTCAAGTTGCCCGAACCGGCCTTCGATGCTTGAGGGTCCCTATCAAAATCGTCCGGCTGAGAATTTATGGATCGGTTAGTACAGCATGCCCCCGCCATTTCCTTTGCAGAATTGCCGGCCGAGGATGGGCGCGGATCGCTTCAGCTTGAGTATCGATGGTTGAATGCCGAGCGCACCGACGCTCCCATCGCCGTGTTTTTGCACGAAGGGCTGGGTTCCATCGCCATGTGGAAAGACTGGCCGCAGAAGCTATGCGAACAGCTCGGAATGCGCGGCCTGGTCTATTCGCGTCCCGGTTATGGCGGCTCGACCCCGCGTGAAACCGGCGTGAAATGGCCGGTCGATTTCCTGCATGTTCAGGCCTGTGATGTTTTGCCCGCGATGCTCGACGCCATCGGAGTAGATAGTGCAGAGCGCGCTCGCATGTGGGTCATCGGGCATAGCGATGGTGGTTCTATCGCATTGCTTTACGCGGCGGTTTTTCCCCAAGCGCTTGCTGGTGTCATTGCGATTGCGCCGCACGTGTTCGTTGAAGACATGTCGGTCAAAGCGATTGCGCAGGCAACGGTTCAATACACGCAGGGCGACTTGCGCAGCAAGCTGTCGCGCTACCACGTGGATGTCGATTCGGCGTTCTATGGATGGAACGATATCTGGTTGAATCCTGAATTCAGGCGGTGGGACATCACGAGTTGTTTGGCTTCCATCGAGTGTCCGCTACTCGCCGTGCAAGGCGATGAAGACGAATACGGAACCATGGCTCAGATAGACAGCATTCCATTGCATGTGCCGCACGCGCGACTGGCGAAACTGCCCGGTTGCGGACATTCTCCGCATCGTGAATGTTGTGGATTGCTTGACGCCGCAATCGTGGCGTTTGTTAATAGCTTCTGAGTGCTTGAGTTCGGAGTTGATCGAGGGGTGAGCTGGGTTGGTGCTGCTTACGTCAGCGAGGGTTGTGCGCTGGCTTGGCTATCCCTTTGCGCGCTACCGGCGGTGGTCGGGGGTCTATGCCGGGTTGATGCTGCGTACGTTAGTGCGGGTTTAATGTTGGCAGTATTTTTTATCACTATTAGCCACTGTCCGTGGCGGGACTTCATTTCTTTGTCCAACGGCGACAAAGAAACGAAGCAAAGAAAACGCCTTTCCACAATCTGTATTAAGTGTCCCCAGCGTGCAGGCCACTGCTTTTGGTTCCCGCGTAGCACGGTGCTCGCAAAACCACGGGCACTTGAAGCCCTCCTTCTCGCGAATCCCTACATCCCCACGCTTCGCCACCAGTGCTCTCGGGCTAGATCGATGGCCAACGGACCAATACGGCCTCACGCGTCTTTACGGGTTGCTGGACTGCGTGACCCGCGCGACCAACTGAGTGAGGGGCCCGCATACCGCGCAATACGTTTTGGCTTCGGGGCACCAGCACACCAGCACACCAGCACACCAGCACACCAAAAAATGGCGGAACGTCCTGCGCAGATGCGAACAACCGACCTGAAATGTAAGCACCTCACGACGACCGTTGTAGACGACGGCGAGAACCAACGTCAAAGTGGTGTCCATCATTTTCGATTCCTGAAAAGTACTACGCGCCGAATAGCTTCAGTCAGCCCCAAACCTGGGTGAGGCCGTAGCAGTTCGTGGGCGCATCGAATTTGCCCGAGAGCACTGGTGGCGAAGCGTGGGGATGTAGGGATTCGCGAGAAGGAGGGGTTCAAGTGTCCGTGGTTTTGCGAGCACCGTGCTACGCGGGAACCAAAAGCAGGGGTCTGCACGCTGGGGACACTTAATACAGATTGTGGGGAGGCGTTTTCTTTGCTTCGTTTCTTTGTCGCCGTTGGACAAAGAAATGAAGTCCCGCCACGGACAGTGGCTAATAGTGATAAAAAATATTGCTTACATACAACCCGCGCTGACGTAAGCAGCAGCAACCCAGCACTGACCTCGACCGCTAACGATCGGCCCCGCGCCCAAAACCCCCACCGAGTGCGAACGCAAAAAAAATCCGCCGCCACGCACAGTGGCTAATAAAAAATACAGCTCACATACAACCCGCGCTAGCGTACGCAGCAGCAACCGGCACCAACCCCGACCACGCCCCCCGCCCCCCCCGTCCACCGGCGCGAGCAAACCTTCAGGCACAATGCTCCCGATCCGCATTTGGAGTACACGATGAACCCACGTCATCCCGTCGATCTCGCTCGCAGCCTGCTTGTAATCGTCATCCTCTCAGGCCTGATGATCGGCAGCCTGTATGTCCTGCGGCCCTTTCTTCCCGGGCTCATCTGGGCCACAACCATCGTGGTTGCCACCTGGCCCGTGATGCTGGCGGTGCAGCGCCGCTGCGGCAATCGCCGATGGATTGCGACCGTCGTGATGCTGATTATTTTGCTTATCGTGATCGCGCTGCCGCTCTACAAGGCAATCTCGACACTCGCCTTCCACGGCGGCGAAATCATGTCGACCATCAAGGTCGCTGCCCAACTACGCATTGCCACCGCCACCCGGCTGGGTCGGCGACATCCCGCTCGCAGGCCATCGCATCACACATGAATGGCAAACGCTGTCCGACTCCGGCCCGGGCGGCCTGCTCGCTCGAGCTGGAGCCCTACATGACGATCGCCGCGCGCTGGATGCTCGGCCATGCGGCAATTGTCGGCGTGTTCGTGATTCACATGTTCGTCACGATCATCATCGCGGGCATTCTCTACAGCCAGGGCGAAGCGCGGCGCCGCTTCGTCATGCGTTTCGCCACCCGGCTTGCCAACCAGCGCGGCGCGGAAGCGGTCAAACTGGCAGGACTCGCAATCCGCGCAGTCGCGCTCGGGATTGTCGTGACGGCGGTGGCGCAGTCCGCGCTGGGCGGGATCGGTCTATGGGTCGCGGGCGTCCCCGCTGCCGGCATCCTGACCGCCGTGATGCTGATGCTTGTGCCTCGCCCAGATCGGCCCTCTGTTGCCCTTGCTCGGCGGGGTCGCATGGCTTTTCTGGCATGACGCGCAGTCGCCGCCATCTTGCTGCTGATCTGGTCGGTGCTGGTCGCCATGCTCGACAATTTCCTGCGCCCGGTCCTGATCAAGCGCGGCGTGAATCTCTCCATGCTCTTGATCTTGGCCGGCGTGCTGGGCGGCATGTTCGCTTTCGGGATAGTCGGGCTCTTTCGTCGGCCCGGTGATTCTGGCGGTGGCGTCGACCTTGCTGAAGACGTGGATCGACGACCCGTCAACAACGGAGCCTATTGAAGTGACTGAACCGGATAACACAGTGACCACGGAAAACCCCAGGAAGATCTGAGCGCATGTGACGCTTTCGCTTGATCGGCGCGCTGGATGCTGCCCCCGTTTGCGCTTACTTGTGCATTCGTTTGAACCATGTCAATCTATTTCTCGTTCATTGTCCGACACGTAAATATGTGCCGGGCAACGAGCGCTGTCAGGCGGCCCGGCCGTTTGATTCAACTGCTTTATTAATAGACGGATAGACGAATAGACGGAGCCAGCCATGTCTGTTTTTGCCATTGATGGTGTTCGTTGGACTAACGATCGCGTGACTCACGTGCGTTGGGGCGATATCGATGAATTGACGGCCGATTGGAGGTCAGCACCCAAAGTGGTGGGTGTGGACCGCGTGGTGGAAGCCCTGGAAAAGGGAGAGCACGTTCGGACGGTTTTCAAGCTGGGTGGCCGGAGCTATCTGGGTCCGCAGGTGACTGCCATCCCGTACGCGAACGGACATATCGGAATTGAGACTTCGTTTGAAGAAGGCCGGATCGAAAAGACGCTGGAAGATCTGCCAAGCGTCTGATCCGTTGCGCCGTGAAATGCGGACTCACTCGGTTCCGTGATGGCCGGATACACGAGCGCCACCCAGCTTATGGATTGCGGTGCCGCTCGCCCGTATTGCCTGAATTGCCTGACGCGAAGGTCCGTTGCACGTCTCGCCACGCCGCGATCATCGATTCAGCGGACCGGTCGATATCATCTTGCGTCGTCGCCCATGCGATCACCGACACGCGCATCACCTCGCGTTCGCGCCAACGCGCGCCGCCGACATAACACACGCCCGCCGCCTGAATCCGCGCAATGGTTTCACTCGTCAAAGCATCGCGCGAATGTGCATCATCATCCGAGCCGAAACGTACAACGACCTGATTCAACTCGACTTCGTTAAGCACTTCCATGCCCGGTTCCGCAGCGAGACGTTGGGCCAGACGCCTGGCAAACGCGCAATGTTGCGCGATCATCGTGGCAATGCCTTGGCGGCCAAATGCGCGCAACAACGCCCACAATGCAAAGCCGCGCGCACGCCGCGACAACTCCGGCGCGTAGTGCAGCGGGTCGCGAATAACTTCGTCCGAAACGGGTAAATAGCTCGCCTCGATAGTCATCGCGCGCCGATGCGCATCAGCGTCGCGCACGAATGCGCAACCGCATTCGTACGGCGCCTGGAGCCACTTGTGCGCATCGGTTGCCCACGAATCCGCCGCCTCCATTCCACGTGCAAGATGCGCACGTTCGGGGCAAGCGTTCGCCCACAAACCAAACGCACCATCGACATGCAGCCAGCCGCCACGCGCATGCGTGAGTGCCGCGATTTCATCGAGTTGATCGAACGCGCCTGTCATGATGTGACCCGCTTGCGCAATGACGATGGGCGGCGCGCTGCAGTGCGTAAGCGCCGAGTCCAACGCGGCGGCCTTCATCCGCCCCGCGTTATCTGTCGTTATCCTGACGACACCGCGCTCGCCGAAGCCCAGGTATCGAAGCGATGCCAGCACGCTGGCGTGTGCGTCGTCGCCGATGAAGACCGTGATGCGCGGTGCGCCGAACATGCCGTCACCTTCGACATCCCACCCGAGGCGCCGCAGCAGCGCGCCGCGCGCGGCGGCAAGACACACGAAGTTGCTCATCGTGGCGCCGGTCGTGAAGCCGACCGAGCACTCCTGCGGCAAGCGCAGAATATCAACTAGCCAGCGCGCGGCAACCTGCTCCGCCACCGCGCTCGCAGGCGCGCCGTGATAGCTCCCGGCATTCTGCCCCCAGATACTCGTGAGCCAATCCGCCGCCACGCCCACCGGATGCGAACCGCCCACGACCCAGCCAAAAAAACGCGGCCCCGCTGTTCCCATCAGCCCGGGTTCGGCTGCGTTAGCGAGGCTTGTGATGACATCGGCGGCCGACGTACCGGACTCGGGCGTGGGACCCCCGAAGGCATCGAGCAAGGTATTGAAATCCGCTGGTGCGAGCGGTGCGCGCGAACGGCGTGCATCGTGAAAATGCAGCGCGCGCCTATACGCGGTTTCGAGTGCATCGTTGGTGTCGTGCATGTCGCGCGCCTTCATTGTTTCAACCTTGCTTTCGAAGTCGACGATCAGCATCTGCGCATGCGGACCGGTCACGTGAACCTTCTTCAAACCCGCTTGCTTACGAACTGGCCCATGTGTTCGAAGAAGCGAATGGCGCGCGGGTCATCGGCATGGGCCGTGTTGATCCGAACCCACGCCGACACTTCCCCGTTCGGGCGATAGTAGCTCCCCGGCGCCAGCGTGATGCCGAACTTCGAGCGCTTGCTCGACCAGCACCATGGAGTCTTCGATGTGAGGCACGCGCGTCCATATGAAATTGCCGCCGCTGGGTTCATCGAAGACTTCCCAGCCGTTTTCCTCAAGACGCTGCACGGCTGTCGAAAGCGTGTCGCGAATCCGGCGGCGCAAGCCGCTCGAGATACTTGCGGTACGTGCCGCGCTCGAGCAAGGCCGCCACCACGCATTCGCTGAAACGCGAACCACCCAGGCTGGTGAGCACTTTCACATCGACGAGATCCTTGACCAGTTCGCGCTTCGCGGCCAGATAACCAATCCGCAGCGACGACGACAGCGTCTTCGACAACCCGCCGAGGTAGATCACGTGATCGAGTTGATCGAGCGACGCAAGCCGTTGAGTCGGCGTTGCCTGGAAGTCCGCATAGATGTCGTCTTCCACGATCGTGAAGTCGTGCTGCTGCGCGAGCTGCAGCAACTTGAACGCGACCTGCGGCGCGACGTTCGTCGCGGTCGGATTGTGAAACACCGTATTGATGAAGAACAGTTTCGGCTTGATGGTCTTCAGCAGATGCTCGGCGACCTCGACATCCGGCCCGTTCGCCAGGCGCGGAACGCCGACAATCCTCACGCCTTGCAGCTTGAGCAAGCCGAACAGGTTGTAGTAGCCGGGATCTTCCACCAGCACGGTATCGCCCGGCTTCAGCATGAACCGGACGACCAGATCGAGCGCCTGACTCGCCCCGCTCGTCACAATGATGTTCGACATGTCCGCCTCAATGCCCACCACCGCGAGCCGCATCTGGATCTGATGCCTGCAGATTCGCGTCGCCGTGCGGCATGGCGTAGTCGATCACGCTGCTCGGGTCCATCCGCATGACCTGGCGCACGGTCTGGGCAATGCCCTTCAATATCGCGCCACGCTTCGGGCACGAAGCCGCTGCTCAGCTTCAGCGTCTCGCCGGGATAGTTGAACTGCTGCAGGATCTGATGCGATTCTTCTTCCGCCAGACGCGGATCCGAACCGCCCGACGCGCTGCCCTCGTCACCCCCATGTGGTTCGCCACGAAGAAGCCGGAACCGTGCTTCGGCACGATAAAACCCAGCGACGAAAGCCGGTCATACGCTTCGATGACCGGAAAGCGGCTGATCTGCTGAGCTGGCCGCCAGCGCCCGGATGGACGGCAGTTTCACGCCCGGCCAATAGCTGGCGCGTCCGGATCAGCGTGGTGATGCCGGTCACGAGCTGATCGGTCATGGGAACGCCGCTTTGCGGATCGATGACGAGGTTCATCGCGTCGATCTCTTGAAGTGTGCAGGGAAAATCACTGAACAGTGCGGCACAACTGTTCGCGACTGTACATTCCTAATATTGGAGTTTAAATAAATAATGCAGTCAAGAGGCCGTCTCTCTGTGAGCGGCCATGATGGAGAGATAGGGACATGCGTGAAATCCGGACCTTGGAGCAGGAACCCAACGATGCGCCAGCCTGCTGGCTGATCGATCGGCCTCATACCCTGACGGTTTGCCGGGGCATGGTGTGGCTTACTATTGAAGGCGAATCTGAAGACTGGTGGCTGCGGGCAGGCGAAACGCTGGAGCTCGCGCCGCGCACGAAGGTCTGGATCAGCTCGTCTGAGGCGAATAGCCGTTTCGTTCTGGCATCGGCGCCGGTATTTTCGACCACGCGGCGGTTCGCTTTCTACTGGTTGCTGATCCGTTTCGGCCAGCGCAGACACCGGGCAATGTGAGCGGCCAGCAGTTTGAGCACAGCTTGAACACAGCGGCCGCCGTCTGATGCACCATAGACGGAAGCCGCAAACGGCTGGCGCAAACAACTGACTCAACGCCCCAACCATTGAACAAGTGCCCACAAGAAACCCGATGAACAACCGCATTACGTCTCCCCAAAATTCCGGCACGTCCGACACGTTCAGCGTCGCTTGCCCAACGGTCCTGCCGCTCTCCTCGATTCTTCCCGAAGAGCCGCTCCTGATGATGGGCGCCGGCCCCGTTCCCATTCCCGACGCCGTGGCGAAAGCCAACGGCGTCGTGATCAACCATCTCGGATCGACCATGGCCGCGGTCATCGGGCAGGTCAAGACGATGGCCCGGTACGTGTTCCAGACGGAATCGAAATGGGTGATGGGCGTCGCGGGTCCGGGATCGGGCGCGATGGAAATGGCCATCACGAATCTCGCATGGAAAGGCTCGCGCGTGCTCTGCATCTGCAACGGCTTTTTCAGCGAGCGCATGGCGGAGATGGCCAGGCGAACCGGCGCTCAGGTAGAGACGCTGAACATCACCGACGGCACCGCGGCGGACACGGCAGAAAGTGGCGGACGCTATCGAACGGTTTCGTCCGGAAGTCGTCACGATCGTGCATGGCGAGACGTCGAACACGGTCTGGAATCGTAACCTCCAGGCCATTGCGTCGGTGGCGCGCGCGGCCGGCGCGCTGGTGATTGTCGATGCGGTTTGCACGCTGAGCACCATGCCGCTGCCCATGGACGCATGGGGTATCGACGCCGTGATCACCGGCGGTCAGAAAGGGCCTCTCGTCGATTCCCGGCGTTTCGCTGCTGGCGTTCTCCGAAACGGCGTGGCAGCGCATCGATGACGCGTCCGGTGCCGCCCACGCACTGGTGCTTCGACGCGTCGCTGGCGGCCAACTTCTGGCACAACGCGTCCTACCATTACACGGCGCCGGTGTCGGGTGTGCTGGCGCTCCATGAGGCGTTACGGCTGGTGTGTGCCGAGACGCTCGAGCGCCGCTTCGCGCGGCATCTGCGGTGTTCGACCGCGCTGCAGGCCGGCGTGGAGGCGCTGTCGCTCAAGCTCTATGTGCAGAAGTCGAGCAGGCTGAATTCGGTGGTCGGAATCGAGGTGCCGAAAGGCGTGACCGGTTCCGATGTATGCGCGCATATCTCGCGGCATCATCACGTCGAGATTGCAGGCTCGTTCGGCGCGCCGATCGTGCGGATCGGACAGATGGGCGAGCAATGCCGCGAACATCATCTCTTTCGCACCATCCACGCGCTCGGCCGCACGATGATCGACCTCGGCGTGCCGGTTGATCTTCCCGCCGGCGTCGCCGCGCTGGAGCGGTCGTTATCGGCGGCTTGAGGTCTTCGTTTTAGTCCTTCTCGTTTCACCCGAAAAAAGCCCGCTCAATTGCGGGCTTTTTTTTCGCCGGACGAAATTGAAGCTTTCACGAGAGTTCTTATCGATTGAGGAAGTAACCCTCGTTGTTGCGCGACATGAAACTTGCATCGCGGAAAATCTTCTTCATTTAATCTCATATCAAAAATAAAGCTCGATATTCAAACGATTCAAGAAACCACAAAATTAAAGGCTTGTCGGAATCAAGGTCCATTGTTAAGTTGCAGGGATTCCCGAATCGCGTCGCATGTGGCACACGTAGCTTATGTGGCGCTGCGTCCAGGCGAATCGCATCCCGCGGAATATTGTTCACCATTTCAACAATCGACCAAGAAAATGCACTTGAATTTATCTATGACACCTCCGCAGTAAATTCAGTTTCGCAATCAGTTTTCGGGCTTGATGGCGAAAAGCCTAAAAACGATTTCATTTCTTCTTTCAAATTGCGGCTATTCAATAGCGGGATTGCACTCGCCCGGAGAAAACCTATGAACACGGTTTCAACAAAGCAAACCCCAGCAGCTTTCTTTCAGCTCGGTGGTCCGAGGGCCTGGTGGATCTGGGCACTTTCCGTGGCATTCGTCATCTATCTTTTCAGCGTGCAGACGGGCTATTCAATCGTCAACCCCGATGTCCAGAAGAGCGCGTCACTAAGCGTTGAACAAGTCGCCACGATTGCCGCTGTCTATACCTGGGTATTTGCGATCTGCCAGTTCTTCGGCGGCGCTTTGCTCGACCGGTTGGGAGCGCACAAGGTCATCCCCATTTCAGTCGTGCTCGTTACTGCCGGCGTATTCCTGTTCGCCAATGCAGAAAGTTACGGCACGCTGCTTGTTTCTCAGTTCGTCATGGCAGTGGGTGCCTGTACCGGTTTTGTGGGTGCCGGATACATTGGCGGCCAGTGGTTCGGCATGCCACGCTTTAACTTCATGTTCGGGCTGGTGCAATTTTGTGCGTCATTGTCTTCGGCGTTCTCGGTCAATGCGCTGCAGCTCGGGCTGAATCATATGCCGTGGCGCAACCTCTTCAATTACGTCGGCATAGGCGGAATCGCGCTGTCGATTCTCGCCTTCCTGTTTATCAAGAACCCAAAACCTCTCGAATCGACAAATGCAGGCGGCGCGGGCGCATTCGTCCACTCGGTCCTGGATGCGCTTTTCCAGGTAATCAAGATCCCGCATGTCTGGCTTTCGGCGTTGATCTGCGCCGCGCTGTTCGGCAGCATGCTCGCGGCCGGCGTGGTCTGGACACCGATGCTCATGGCCACGCGCGGCGCCTCTCCCGCCACGGCGGCGTTCAGTTCCTCGCTCCTGTGGCTCGGTCTTGCGGCTGGCTGCCTCGTCATTCCCGCACTGTCCGACCGGATCGAACGACGCAAGATTCCTATCGTGATAGGCATTGCCGTCCAGCTCGCCTGCGCGGGTGCATTGCTGTATCTGCCGTCTGTGTCGATTCCCTTCGCGATGGCGCTCAACTTCCTGTTCGGTTTCGCGAATGCAGCGCACATGCTCACGTTCAGCAGCGCCGCAGACGTGGTTCCCGGCGAATTGATCGGTACGTCAGCCGCTTTTGTGAATGGTCTCGCGTTTATTGCAGGCGGCATCATGATTGCCGCGCCCGGCTCGAGAGTGGTATCCGGCGTCGCTGCGGGCCTGACAGACCACACGCTGGCGATCGCGGAATATGCCGCGGAGCCCATCATGTATGCGCTGCTGGCCGCGTTCGTCATCTCCCTGATCATGAAGGAATCGCATCCGGCGCGCCGTTGATTCGCGCCTCCGGTCATCACGGCCCGAGCCGGTCACCGGCCGCGCCAGCACACTTCTTCCTCTCCAGGAAATCGACATGAGTACTCTCAAAGCTTTGCGCGCCGACGTAGTGACGTTTCGCGGTGATCCCTTTCTCGACACCCCTGAGCATTGCCTGGTCTACATTCCCGATGCAATCGTCGCAATCGACGGCGGCCGGATCGTCGACCTTGGGCCTGCGTCGGAAGTGATCTCGCGGCTGCCGCCGGGCGTTCCGGTTCAGCACTATCCCGATGCCATCATCTCGGCGGGGTTTATCGATACCCACATTCATTATCCGCAGACGGAAATGATCGGGGCGTATGGGCAGCAGCTGCTTGAATGGCTCAACACGTACACGTTTGTCGCCGAGCAGAATTTCGCCGATACGACCCACGCACAGAAGATCGCGAAGATATTCTTGCGCGAACTCCTGCGATGCGGCACCACTACCGCCGCCGTGTATTGCACCGTTCACCCCGGCTCGGTAGACGCATTCTTCGATGAATCCGCGCGTTTCAACACGCGAATGATCGCCGGCAAGGTGCTCATGGACCGCAACGCTCCGACGGCGCTTCTAGATACCGCCGAGCTCGCCTACACGATGAGCACCGACCTGATGGCGAAGTGGCACAAGAAGGGACGGCAGTTGTATTGCATCACGCCGCGCTTTGCGCCCACGAGCACCGACGCGCAACTGGAGGTGTGCGGCACCTTGCTCAAGGAAAATCCCGACGCGTACGTGCAAACGCATCTGTGCGAAAACGTCGATGAGATTGCATGGGTGATGGAACTGTTCCCGCAGCGCAAGAGCTATCTGGATGTGTATGCGCACGCGGGCATTGTGGGACCGCGTTCAATCTATGGTCACGGCATTCACCTCACCGAAGACGATCTTTGCACGTGCCACCAGACCGGAGCAGCACTGGCGCACTGCCCGACTTCGAACCTGTTTCTCGGCAGCGGCTTGTTCCGTCTCTTCGATGCAAAGAACCCCAAGCGCCCGGTCCGCGTCGGACTGGGAACGGACGTGGGCGCGGGTACGAGCTTCTCGCAATTGCAGTCGCTCAATGAAGCCTACAAGGTCGCGCAAATGAACCAGACCAAGCTCAACGCGATCCAGGCGTTCTATCTGGCGACGCGCGGCGGTGCCGAGGCGCTGTACTTGCAGGACAGGATTGGTACGGTCGCCCCGGGCTACGAGGCCGACCTCGTGATACTGGACCGCAAGGCCACGCCGCTGATGTCGTTCCGCTCGGAATATTGCAAGGACATCGTCGAACAGCTTTTCGTGCTCATGACCCTCGGCGACGATCGTGCAATCAAGGCAACCTATGTGGCCGGCGAGAAGGTGTATGAGCGCAACGCCGCGGGCGACGGATTCCGTTATCCGGTAGCCGCTTAGCGGTTCGCGGTGCGCCCGGTCTGTGGCGCACCCTCGTCTGTCAGCAGGCTTGAATGTTCCACCCTTCGCTGCACTCGTGATCCTGCAGTCAAGCGTTTTGCTTTAGTCTTAGCGTTTTTCAGCGCAAGCAATTCGCTTCATAAAAACTATGGATTATTTCGCAGCGGTACGCGCCTTCGTTCATGCCGCAGAACGGGAGAGCTTCAGCAAGACCGCCCTTGAAATGGGCGTGAAGACATCGACCGTTTCACGCTACGTGAGCGAGCTGGAAAAGGACCTCGGCATTGCACTCTTTAATCGATCGACGCGAGGGCTGGTCCTGACCGAGGGCGGCCGGGTGTTTCGCGAACGCGCGTTGATCGCGCTCCAGGCACTCGACGAAGCGCGCGAGGCCACGTCCTCGCTGAACCAAACGCCGCAAGGCGTGCTGCGCGTCACCATGCCCGTTGCGTTCGGGCACTTGCACGTGGTGCCGCATCTGCCGGCATTCATGCAGCGCTACCCCGACATCGGTATTGATATCGTCGTCACCGACGAAACTCTGAACATGATCGAAGCCGGCATTGACGTGGCGATTCGCATCGGGGCGCTGCCGGATTCGTTGCTGATGGCGCGGCGTCTTGCACCGCATCGGCGCATCGTCTGTGCGAGCCCTGATTATTTCAAGCGCAACGGGATCCCTTCCCTCCCCGGCGATCTCTCGAATCACGAGTCGCTACGTCTGGCTCTGCAGCCCGACGACAAGTGGTTCTTTACAAGAATAGGGGCGGCATGTGCCGCACCTGAGCAAACGCTCGTGGAATTAAAAGGCCGCTTTCGTGGCGATGATTCCGAGGCAGTGCTTCAACTTGCACTCGCAGGTTGCGGCGTCGCTTTGCTTCCAACGTGGCTAGTGGATGCCGCCCTGCGCGATGCTCACCTCGTCCGCGCGCTGTCCGATTGGGAAGCGCGCACGGGTCGAGCCGAACCCGCGATCTGGGCGGTCTATCCGCCCAAGAAAATCGTGTCATCGAAAGTGCGGGCGTTCGTCGACTTCCTGGCCGAAGTCATCGGAGAGCCGCCGTATTGGGACGACGGTCTCGTTGTTTGAACCCCGGACTCAATGCGCGAAGCGAATATCCAGCGTGCGCAAATAGGTCTGCAAGCCGGCGTCCTGAATCGGAATCACGAACGCGTCTTCGCTCGATTCATTGAAGTGCGCATGCCAGTATCCCGGCGGCGTCACGAACGCCATTCCCGGCTCCCAATTCACACGAGTCGGGTTCACGATCTTGCCGTCTTCATCCAGTTCGGTCCCGACCAGCGTGTAGCAGCCCGGCTGACACCCGGCGATGAAATCGAGCGCAATCGACTGATGCCGATGCGGCTTCTGCTCGGAGTTCGGTGTGACAACGCCGAACATCGCCCAGAGGGAATGCGTGACCGTGCGCGTCTGCGGGAAATTGACGTTGCCAAGCAGAACGCTGATCCGATTACGGCGGCCAGCATTGGCGTCTTCCCTGACCTTGCGCAGTTCGGCCTGTGCACGCGCGGCCGGATATAACGTCGGTGAAAAACGCGCGCGCACCGATGTCACGCCGAGGTAGGTCAGCAGCGGCGCGTCGTTCACGTAGTAGAGCGTGGCGGACATATCGGCGCACAGCACAGCGGTCTCCCCGCCCGGCAGCGTGAAGAAGTCGCCCTGCGCGAACGGAAAGCTCGTAGTGCCTTGCGTCACGCTGCCTGCACCGCTGATGACATAGCAAACCTGCGAGGTCGCATTGGGCGCGAGTTTCAGTTCATCGCCTGTATTGATGCGCAGGAAATTGGCGCAAAGATCCGGACCCGTCGCGGGGCTTGGGCAATCCAGTTCCGCGGAAAGATCGAGCGGCACGATCCGGGTTGGCGCCGTCCGCGTACAACGAAGGCGAAAAATTACGGAACGGTACGCGCGAGATGAGCTTGGCGCCGATCGGATTGGCTGACGACGTGTACTCGAAGTACTGAGCGTCCTGTGTCGCGGGCGAAGATTCTGCGAGAGCGTCGAGGGACGTTTTGTTCAACATGGTCAGCTCCTGTAGGTGGGCGTGCATCGTGCAAGTGTCTTGAACATTGATGCTTGCATTCAATGGCTGTCGTCACTTTAGGTGCGGCCGGGTTGCGCCAGAAGCGCCCTGCGTCGAAATCACCTTTGCGTAAAAAGGCCTATCAGGGCCTGTCAGGGCCTACGATCTCAGGCGACTTTCGCTTACGAAGCTTTCCCGCTACGTCCTTACGCTTGCGCGCATTTCGCGCCGATCTGTTGCGCCATGCGCGCGATTGCGATGCAGATGCGCTTCTCACGGCGGGCGTCCAGGCGCCCTGTCGGTATGCTTGTGCTGACGGCAAGCCGCTTGCCGTGCGGCGTTTCTCCCACATACGCCGCAAAACATGTCAGCCCAGCGGCAGCTTCTTCGCACTCGCTCGCCAGCCCCGTTTCCCGCACCCGTTCGAGCTCACGAAGTAACGTGGCGCGACGCGTGATGGTGCGCGGCGTCGCAGCGGCCAACCGGTCCGGCAGCAACTCGATCAAATGCTTATCCGGCAAAGTGGCCAACAACGCCTTCCCGAGCGCGCAAGAATGCGCTGGCAAGCGTGAACCGAGGTCCGACACAAGCCTTACTGCGCGGCTGGAATCTTCCCGTGCGATATAGACCACGTCGCAACCGTCGAGCGTGGCGAGCTGCACCACTTCATTGTGCGTCGCGACGAATGCCGCCGCCAGCGACCGGAACGCCGCCTGATATCCATCGTGTCGCACGAAGGCGCTTCCGAGCTCAAACAGCTTTACGCCGATGATGTAGCCGTCGCCCCGTTTCTCGATCCAGTATTGCCGCTCCAGCGAATCCAGCAGCAAGTACAACGTGCTGCGCGAGAGGCCGGTCGCCTCGCGCAGCGCAGTCGCGCGAACAGGCGCTCGCGCGTTTGCGAGGACTTCCAGCACGTCGTTTGCGCGCCGCAGCGCCGGGACCTCATAGGCTCGTTCCGTTGCGTCGTTTTTCATCTGAAGTGCCAATCCTCGTGTCCAACAGGTTGGAATAATCTACAACATAATGGACATCTCGACACGCCGATAATACGATCAAGGCCCTGAATTCCACCCGTATGGACAAATCTCATGGCCTCGTTTTCTCCCTCCTCCTGTCTTCCGGAAGATCTTGACCGTGCCGTGCTGATCGGCCGCGTGTGGCGGCCTGCGCCGGTCGACGGGCCATCGGTGGTATGCGTGCGGGGCGGTGAGGTTATCGACATCACGCACATTGTTCCGACGACAGCCGATTTGTTCGAACGCGCCGACGCACTCGACATCGTCCGCAACGGCGCGGGCGAATCGCTCGGGCCGGTCGAGGACCTCGTTCGCGCAAGTTTCGACCGCGACGCAACTGGTACGAAACTGCTCGCCCCGTGCGACGTGCAGGCCATCAAGGCATGCGGCGTGACCTTCGCGGTCAGCTTGCTTGAGCGCGTGATCGAGGAGCAGGCAGGCGGCGACGCCAGCCGGGCAAAAGAAGTCCGCGAGACGATCAACGCGCTGATCGGAGCCGACCTCTCGAAGATCGTGCCCGGCTCCGAGAGCGCGGCAAAGCTGAAGGCGGAACTGGAGCGGCGCGGTGCGTGGTCGCAATATATGGAAGTTGGCATCGGGCCGGACGCGGAAGTCTTCTCCAAGTCGCAACCAATGTCCGCTGTCGGGCTTGGCGCGGACATCGGGCTGTATCGCACTTCCATGTGGAACAACCCCGAGCCGGAGATCGTACTTGCGGTCAATAGCACGGGGCAGATAGTCGGCGCCACGCTCGGCAACGACGTCAATCTGCGGGATATCGAAGGGCGCAGCGCACTCCTGCTCGGCAAAGCCAAGGACAACAACGGATCCTGTGCGATCGGCCCGTTTATCCGGCTGTTCGACGAGCACTTCACGCTCGATTCCGTTCGCCAGGCAAGCGTATCGTTAAGAATTGAAGGCGCGGATGATGGCTTTACCCTCGACGGCATCAGCCACATGAGCGAGATCAGCCGTGACCCGGCGGATCTCGTTCAGCAAACGCTCGGCGCGCATCATCAATATCCGGACGGTCTGATGCTTTTTCTCGGCACGATGTTTTCACCCATCAAGGATCGTGACCACAAGGGCGGAGGTTTTACTCACCACATGGGCGACGCGGTGACTATTGCAGCACCCGCGCTTGGCGCGCTGGTAAATACGGTGCGCCGGTCGGAAGAGATTACGCCGTGGACTTTCGGTGTTCGTGCGCTGTATCGCAACCTCGCAGCGCGCGGCATTTCCGTTAATCAGTAAGCGGGTCAACCCCACTGATAACCACACGACAATCACACGACTACAGGATAGCTACCGTTCATCTCCTGGCTGCAAGACAGCATTTTGTCCGTCCTCACCAGCCCTGAGGAATAAACCCCTCGCGTAACCGTTGTATCCAGTGCATGCCGGAAAACGACGGGGGAAAAACGCGATGTTTAAGCTCATCCATGTAGCGTGTGCCCTTATGTGCGCGGGGACGAAACTCGCTGCTGCACAGACTCCGCCATCACCGCCGAGCGCCGGCGGAACTCCTGCACAGATGCCGTTCGACATTCCCTATGGAACGCCTATCGGCATGGACGCCGCGAAGAAACTGCTCGGGAGCGCCGAAGCGGAAGCCAGGAAACACGACTGGAAAATGAACATCGCCGTGGTCGATGCGCACGGCGATCTGGTCGCATTCGAACGCATGGACGGCGCGCAATTTGCTTCTATAACGGTCTCGCAGCGCAAGGCACGCACTGCAGCCCGCTTCCGTCGCGAGACGCGGGTCTTTTACGACCAGTTCCAAGCGGGACACACATATGTGGCGACTCTCGACCCGGAACTAGTGGCGTCGCCGGGCGGCTTTCCGTTAGTGGAAAACGGCAAGGTTATTGGTGCGATTGGTTGCAGCGGTGGTACGGGAGACCAGGATGCAGCGGTGTGCAAGGCGGCGGCTGACACGGTTAAATAGCTTTGTCGGGTTCATGTCCGGTTCATGTCGTTTCCCGCGACCATCGTGCAATTGACGTGTTGTTTTCAAGACCCTTGCGCACTGCAGCATGGCACGTCATTCGAGATGAAGCGCCATGCTTCCTCCAGGTCGAGCGGCGTCGGCCCCTCACTCCCATCTGTTATTTCCACTTCTCGCCTAGTTTATCGAGCCCGGCTTTTTGTAGATCTTCGGGCTTCATCGCAAGCCGGAATTCGCATTCCGCGTTGAACTTGAGGAACCACGGTTCTGCGATCGATGGAAGATCACTGGCTTCCGCTATGTCGACAACCAGAACGGCCCCGCGCTTCCTGCTTTGTTCAGTGAAATAGATCACCTCCGGCTTGCACTCTTCCACTATCTGCGCAATGACGGCGCCAGCGCTGCCGTCTCGCACAAGCGTGTTGAACGGCTCGTGCGGAATGTGGACGTTCACGAGTATGCGCATGATCAAGTCACTCCTGTTTTAAAGAAGTAGCCAGGGGAGTCAGCTCTTTTTCGATGTCTTCGTGACGAACTGCGTTGGTACGTGCTGCACTTTCTCGCTTCCGCACTTAGGACATGGGGGATGAATGGTTTCATGTTCAGCAAGATGTTCGGCGTGCTCGAACATCTCGCCGCACGCCTCACAACGGTACCGGTAAGTCGGCATGACCCCTCCTGCTCAAATTCCGCTTGGCGCTCGCTAAATGCGATCCGCCCGCAGCGTCCAGTTTGGGCTTGCGCGACGACGCAATCCGAGTCGTCGGCAAGATGCGCACAACGATCAATACGAAATGCCCCATGGGCGAATTGCATGATGAATGACTTTTCAAGCAGTCCAAGACATCGGGTCAATGCTCTTCTCTCGACGAGCACTGGACAACCTCACGCCCGTCGAGTGTGCCGCGACGCTCAACGGATGCGCAACGGACTCACGATTGACTCGACATAAGCGTTGCGCCTGCTTTCACCGTTTATTTTTGCGCCCCCTGAAAGGCTGCCAGCGCAGCGCCCAGTTCTTCGTCAGTCATTGCGGGAGCGACGTCGAACTCGAACACGTCACCCCATTGAAGCATCCACGCCGCGAGTCCGGCCGTGTCGTTCGCATCGACGATAGCAACGCCGCGAAACTCACCGATCACATGCCAGCGTCCGAGAAGCTTGACGTTTTCGGGCGGAAGGCCGCCGGTTTTGATGAAGCGCTCTATTGCAGGCTGTTGCGCAGCCGGCTTGCCGTTCCATTGAACAAGGAACTTCATTGCGGACCTCCATTTCGCCAGGGCGATGCCGGTCTGTGGCTTGCCGTCATCGTCGCAAACGCCGCAGTGTCGCGACGCCACGCGCCTGCATGCCACCGTGGACTTGCGGATACCTTGTCCGCGAATCGGCATGTGACCACCAAGCGTTACTATCGGAACGCTAGACTGTCCCGATCTTGATTTCAAGCTCGGCATGCCGAAAGAGGCGCCTGGTTGCAAGAGGCATCGAGTGCCTGGAGCCACTGCGGCTGCAAGCAGGCGTGTCCCCGCGAATATCGGGTCTTCCTTAGAGAAAACCCGATGTCGCGCGAACCGGCGAACAGGTTGAAATAAACAGCAACCGTGTGCAGTTGAGCACGCCGGTTGAATTCCACTTACACGGCCAGCGCCGCAGCCACGGCCGGCAGGAAAAAACGCAGGCCGGCATCCTCCAGCGCCTGACGCACGCGTTCAAGTTCGGATCGCGAAGCTTCGTCCGCGCGGCCTTGCAACGCGCCGGCGAGAGCCCGCCCGCGTGCGGCAAACAGCTTGGCCCAGGGCAGCGGCTCGGCACGCGTATAGCCCTCGAGAGCAGCGGCATAGCGCAGCACGCCCGCTGCATCGCCGGCCGAAAGCATCGCTTCAATCGCGTCGCGATAAAACCATAGATGATTGTGGCCGACCGCTCCGTGGCTCAGCAGTTCAGCGCCTTCGACAAGAATGCGTGCGCGCGTGGCATCGTCATCGACGGCGCGGCTCAGCGCGCCCAGCGTCTTGGGTCCGCTGAACTGCGTGCCCACGTCGCGACAAATCGCGAGCGATTCTTCCAGCAGCGCGGCGGCCTCGCTGCGGCGGCCGGCATCGATCAACAAGCGTGCCCGCATTTCGAGGTTCTGTGCTTCAAAGCGGCGCGCGCCCAGTTGACGGATAAGCCGCATCTCACGCTCGAGATGGACCCGTGCCGCCTCGCCCTCGCCGAGTTCGTAGCAGGCGAAGACGCCCATCGCCTCACCGAGCATTTCCGCACGCGGCTGTCCGACAAGGCACGCTGCACGCGCTGCGGCAATCCCATCCTCGCGTGCCTGCCGCGCTTCATTGAGGTAGATGCGGCTGAACCCGACCATCGAACGATTGGCGACCTCGATGCGGCCGAAGCCATGTTCATGGCTCAACGCGACGCATTGGCTGAAGTGCTCGAATGCCGAGCGCATGCGCCCTTGCGCATAGGCGGCGTCGGCGAGTCCTCCAAGCGCGCGCGCCTGCGCCTCGGGCAAACCCGAACGACGCGCGTAGGCTAGCCCCTGCTCGTGCCCGCAGCGGCACTCGTCGATCCGCCCAAGCGGAAAGAGGATGTTGCCGCGCAGGTGATGCAGGCGCGCGAGCTCGGGCACCATATCGTGGCGTTCGGCCAACTGCCGCGCCTCGTCCAGCAACGCGAGCGCTTCGGCAAGGCCCTCGTTGACGCGCAGACCTTCCGCAAGCCCGAGTTGCGACTGGCATAGGCTCGATTCATCCGGTGCGGCGGCCACCGCTGCCCGGTAGGTTGATATCGATTCCTCGATGTTGCCGAGGTCGCGCTGCAGTTCGCCCTTGAGGCACATCAGCGCGTGGCAATCCGCGTCTTTGCGCGCGATGTCGAGGCCGCGCTGGACGAGGCGCAGCGCGGCGTCCGTAAAGTACGCGGCGCGTTGCGCCGTGGCGGCATCGAGGTAGGCGCGCGGCGCGCGCTCGTCTTCGGCGCGGTCCAGGTGCTGGGCGCACAGTACCGGATCGGTCGACGCAAACCATTCTGCCGCCCGCCGATGCAACTCCCGCCGACGCGCGCGCAACAAGGTCGAATACGCCCCTTCCTGGATCAACGCATGCGCGAAGAGAAAATCTTCGCCTTCCGGCAGCACGAGCGTGTTTGCGACGAGATCATTACAAACGAAATCCGGCGCGTCGATGAGGTGCCGCAGCAGTGCCAGGCCGAAGCGCTGGCCGATCACGGCGGCCGCCTGGAACGCCTGGCGATCGAGCGGCGTGAGGCGATCCATGCGAGCGAGCACCAAGCTCTGGATGGTGGCGGGGACAGCCTCGCCGCTGCCTTCCTCGGCATTGCGCAGGAGCTGCTCGAGAAACAGCGGATTGCCGCCTGCCCGGTCGACACACGCCAGCGCAACCCGCTGCGTTGCATCGATGAAGCTGCCGGCAAGCGTCATTGCTTCGTCGCTTCGCAGCGGACCCAGGTCGATGGTCGTGAACGGCGTGCCGCGGCAGCTTGCCCGCCACGCGGCATCGAGCGGGTCGCCATCGACGCGAGAGGTCATTACGAGCAGCCCCGGACCGTCGCTGACAGCGGTGGCGAACGCGGACAGATAGCCCGGTACCTGCGGGTCCGCCCAATGCAGGTCTTCCACGACGATCATCGTCGGGCCGCGCCCGCACGCATGCGCCGTGAGCGTGGCAACCACCGCCCGCTTGCCACGGTTGCGCACGGCGTTGTCCATCGCGTCGTAGAGCGTGAGCCATTCGCCGGTCTGCGGCAAGTCGAGCATGTCGTGAAGAAACACGAGCTGCTCCGGCGCGACGATCCCGTCCCCGGCCACGCGCGCAACGGCGTCGCTGCGCTCGCTCGGACCTGCGCCCGGCCGCAGGTCCAGCAGGCTGTCGATAATCGCCCGCACCGGGTCCTGGCCCCGGCCCATGCCGAAATCCAGCAGCAAGCCCCGATGAACGGCGAAGCCCTGCGCGTCGGCAAAGCGGCGCATTTCATCGACGAGACGCGTTTTGCCGATACCCGCTTCGCCACGGACATAGACAATCCGCCCTGCACGCTGGTCGTGGCACGCGCGGGCAATTCCCTTGAACTGATCCAGTTCCGCCTTGCGCCCGACGAACAGGCTGCGGCTCGCCACCAAGGCTTCGCCCACGATACCGCGCAGGCGCCACACCCGCAGGGGGGCGTCGATACCCTTGAACCGCATCTCGCCGACGGCGTCACTGAGAACGCAGCCGTCGAGCGCGCGCTGCACGCTATCGGAGAGCAGGGTCTCGCCGGGACCGGCGGCCGCGACCAGACGCGCCGCGAGATTCACGGAATCGCCGAGCACCGTGTAGTCCTGCACATCGGCGCGTGCAAGCGCACCCGCGACCACTTCCCCGCTCGCAATACCTATGTGCGCGCGCAGCGGGCGCGATGCAGGCTCGCCGAGCGTGGCGAGCGCCGCATGAATGTCCAGTGCAGCGTGGGCGGCACGCAACGGGTCGGTGTCGTGCGCGCGCGGTGCGCCGAACACGGCCATGACCGCGTCGCCGATGTGCTTGTCGATCGTGCCGCCATAGCCCGCTACGATGCCGTCGACGAGCGCCGTGTAGCGTCCGGTCAGTTCGCGCAATTCTTCGGGGTCGAGGGCTTGCGAGAGCGCCGTGAAACCGCAGAGATCGGCAAACAGGATGGTGACCTGCCGCCGCTCGCCGGACGGCGCTGCTTGCGCCGTGGATTGCGTCGTGGATTGCGTCGTGGATTGCGCCGTGGATTGAGCCGAGGATGGCGCCGTGGACTGCGCCACCCCCCAGGTTCCCGCAATGGCCGCCAGTACGCGCTTGCGATGGCCGAGCGAGAGAACGCCGAGTTCCTTCAAGTCCGCGTCGCTCAACTGCGGCAGCACCGCGAGATCGATATCGTTCTCTTCAAACGCGCGCGCGTATTGCCCGAGCCCCAATGCATCAAGCCACTGACCGATGTCCATCGCCGTCGCCCAAAGCGGTTTTCTAAAACGGAAGCGCGCGGTGCCGGCCGCGCGAAGCTGACGCCCAAAATGCAGTGTACGACGCGTCTTTTTAAGCGGGTGCTTGGAATGAAGCGGGAAAATTGACACGTTCCGGCGCAGCGACGGATACTCGACGGGCCAGGAGTCGACCCGCATTCATGGGGAGAGCGAAGTGAAGCCAGGCACCACCGGTTCGGCCACCCGGAGCCGCGCACATGCGCGCGTCACCGGGCTGATTGGCGACCTGACCGGCGGCGCGGTCTCGACCATGGTCATGCTCTGCTACGCGATGAGCCTCGGCACCATGATCTTCAGCGCCGATCTCGCGCGCTATGCCGGACTGGGTGTGACAACCGCGCTTCGTCAGTTGCGTCGTGACCGCGCTGGTGATTGCGTTGACGAGTTCAATGCGCATGAACATAGGCGGCCCGGACAGCAATGCGACAGCATTTCTCGCCGGTGTTGCGGCAGGCGTCGCGAGCAGCGTGCGCGCCGACGGCGGCTCGCCTCAAAACATTTTGCTGACGGTGCTGATCGCCATTGCGCTGTGTTCTATCGTGACCGGCGTGATCCTCTATGCAATCGGTTCGTCCAGGCGCAGCCGCTCGTTGCAGTTCCTGCCGTATCCGGTGATAGGCGGTTTTCTCGCGGGCACGGGCTATCTGCTGATCGCGGGCGCGTTTCGTGTGCTGACCGGCGAAGCACCGCACTGGCATACGCTGCTCGCGCTGCTGACGCATCTGCACTGGCTCGCCTGGATACCCGCCGTGGTTGTCGGCGTGCTGCTCACAGCGCTCTCGCGCTTCTGGAACCACGCGGCAGTCCTGCCGCTGACGCTCGCCTTCGGCATCGCGCTGTTTTACTTGCTGCTGCACGCGGCGGCTCTGTCAACCGACGACGCGCGTCACATGGGATTGTTACTCCCGAAAGTGCCGCTGCGCTCGATGCAGTTCCCGGAGTTGCATCTGCCCACGTCGCTCGCGCACGGCGGTATCGACTGGCCGGCAATTGGCCGCGCATCTTCCGGAGACCCTCGTGGTCACGTCGGTGTCGGCGATCACGATCCTGATGAATTCGACCGCGATGGGAGCGGCGACCGGTGAAGACGTCGACCTGAATCGCGAGATGCGGGCGGCGGGCCTCGCCAACATCGCGAGCGGCATGCTGGGCGGGATGGTCGGCTATCAGTCTTTCAACCGCTCGCTGCTCAACGTGCGTGCAGGCGCGACGAGCCGGATGGCGGGCGTCTTCGCGTCGCTCGCCTGTCTGGTCTTGCTGGCCGCGTCGCCTGATCTGGTGGCGCTATTTCCCGTGCCGGTGCTGGTCGGGCTGCAGCTGTTCATGGGACTGCGCCTGTTGATACAGTGGCTTGTTCACCGCCTACAGCAAGCTCAACTGGCATGAATACCTGCTGATACCGGTCATCCTGGGCGTCGTGGCGTTCTATGGCGTCGTTGCAGGCGTGGTGGCGGGTGTCATTGCCGCATGCGTGATGTTCGCGCTGCTGTATGGCCGTGCCAGTTGCGTGCGCATGGAGTTCGACGCCACCACGCGAACGTCGAATGTCGAGCGCAGCATCGAGGCGACCCAGCGGCTGCGCGAACTCGGCACGCAGGTTTGCGGAGCCTGCCTGCAAGGGTTTCTGTTCTTCGGCACGGCTAATTCGATCGTGCAGCGCATGCGTGATCGTATGAATGAGCGGATGAATGAGCGCACAGCCGCGCACAATCGGGCGCCCATTCGCTTCGTTGTGCTCGACTTCGCTTCGACCAACGGCATGGACGCGTCGGTATCGATCGGCTTCGTAAAACTCAGGCAACTGTGCGCGGCGGTGGATGCGGATCTGGTGCTGACTGCGTTGCCGGCGCGCTCACGCGACCTGCTCGAAAAGACGGGCACGCTCAGTCTACGGATCCACGAGTTTGCGACGCTGGATGCCGGTCTTGAATGGATCGAGGACAGGCTGCTTGCCGCAGATACCCATGAGTTGCCCGTTAGCGAAGAAGATTTCCACGCGATGCTCGCACCGCATTTCACTCCGCATGCGCTCGATGCGTTGACAGCGCGCCTGGAGGTACGTGATGTCGACGAGGGGCAGCCTTTGTTTCTGCGCGGCGATCCGGGTGACGCGATGTATTTCATCGAACGCGGTCGGGTGACTGTTTCATTGCCGCTTGCCGGGGGCGGATCGGTCCGGCTGCGCTCATTCGGGCCCGGTACGATTGTTGGAGAAATGGCGGTGTACTCGCAAAATCCGCGTAGCGCGGATGTAATCGCCGAGGGGCCGGCGCGCGTGCGGCGCCTGGCGCTTGCGGGCTTGCGGGAGCTTGAGGAGGACGACCCTGTTACTGCGCAGCAATTTCATCGCTTTGTCGTTAAGGTTATGGCTTCCAGGCTGGTCGTGGCGGATGAGGCACTGCGGCAGTGAATTTCGTTCGCACTCGGTCAGGGTTTTGGGCGCGGGGCTGATGGTCGGTGGTCGGGGTCGGTGCTGGGTTGCTGCTGCTCACGTTAGCGCGGGTTATTTGTTAGCTGAATTTTTTATCACTATTAGCCAGGGTATTTTCGTTCGCACTCGGGACTGTTGGGGCCGGCTACCGGCGGTGGTCGAGGGTCAATGCTGGGTTGCTGCTGCTTTCGTTAGCGCGGGTTATATGTTGGCTAAATTTTTTATCACTATTAGCCACTGTCCGTGGCGGGACTTCATTTCTTTGTCCAACGCCGACAAAGAAACGAAGCAAAGAAAACGCCTCCCCACAATCTGTATTAAGTGTCCCCAGCGTGCAGACCACTGCTTTTGGTTCCCGCGTAGCACGGTGCTCGCTAGAACCACCAACACTTGAACCCCTCCTTCTCGCGAATCCCTACATCCCCACGCTTCGCCACCAGTGCTCTCGGGCAAGATCAACGACCCACGGACCATTACGGCCTCACCCCTATTCGCGGCTAATGGATTGCGTGATCCGTGCGACCATTTAGGTGAGACGCGCGCAGATCGTGCAATACCTTTGGGCACGAGCACACCGCAAAAATCGCGGAACACCTCTCTCCCAGCGCAAACAAGTGCGTCTGAAATTACTACGCACCGGATAGCTTCAGTCAGCCTCAAATAGGGGTTAGGCAATACAAGTTCGCGAGTCTACCGATCTTGCCCGAGAGCCATCGTTCTCGCCCGAGAACACTGGTGGCGAAGCGTGGGGATGTAAGAATTCGCGAGAAGGAGGGTTTCAAACATCCGTAGTTCTAGCGAGCACCGTGCTACGCGGGAACCAAAAGCAGTGGTCTGCACGCTGGGGACACTTAATACAGATTGTGGAGAGGCGTTTTCTTTGCTTCGTTTCTTTGTCGCCGTTGGACAAAGAAATGAAGTGCCGCCACGCACAGTGGCTAATAGTGATAAAAAATACAGCTCAAATACAACCCGCGCTAACGTACGCAGCAACAACCCGGCACCGACCCCAACCACAGCACCTGGCGCCGCGCCCAAAACCCCGACCGAGTGCGAACGCAAAATATTGCCAACATCGAACCCGCGCTGACGTAAGCAGCAACAACCCAGCACCGCCCCGACCAAAGAGCACCGACCAGCCCCGCGCCCAAACCCCCGAACCAAGTGCGAACGAAAAACCCCTTAATGATCTTCCTCCAGCGCTTTCAAATGCGCCTCCCCGGCGTCCTGCGCCGCCGCGCGTGTCATGAACGTGTCATCCGAAACGAGCGAGCGCTTGACGTTTTGTGCCGCAAAGTCGACCAGCGTGATGACCCACACATACTCACCCGCCTGCTCGGCCGTTTGCACGAAAGCACGTACGTCGCCTTTGTCGTTAATTTTCATCGTGACCTCCTTAAGGAAAGAACTGTTTGTGTGTCTGCTATCCGCGTTACGGTAGCCTCGCGAGAATCAAGGCGAGTTCATCCTTCGTCAAGCGTGAATTCTGCAAGAACTACATAAGCTGCCATGATAATTCCGCTGACGATTAAAACGTGTCGGGATACTTGCGCGCGAGCAGTGCGCATCAACGCCACTGCACTTGTGGTCGAAACCGTGTTGTGCGTAACTTGATTCTAGGCAATGGACTTGGGCGTAACGGGCCGTTTTCCCCACAGCCGATCAGAAAGGGAAAACCTTTGGCCTCGCTTTTCTTCGCAACAATGCCACCCAACGCCATCTATACTCAAATAGGCTGTTCTACGCGGCAGCGCGTTACGAGTTGTCGTGCTGCCACAGCAAAACGGAGCTACTCCATGACAAGCGTTGCGCAAATCCTCAAATCGAAGCCGAGTCAAAGCGTCTGCACGATCAAGGCATCGGACTCCGTCTATGACGCGATTAAACTCATGGCGGAAAAGCAGATCGGCGCGCTGGTCGTCACCGACGGCGACAGCATCGCCGGGATCATCACAGAGCGTGACTACGCACGAAAAGTGGTGCTGATGGACCGCTCGTCGAAGGCGACGCCGGTGCGCGAGATCATGACCCAAGCGGTACGCTTCGTGCGACCCGAAAATACAAGCGAAGAATGCATGGCGCTGATGACCGACCACCGCATGCGCCATCTGCCGGTAATCGATCAGGAACGGCTGGTCGGCATGATCTCGATCGGCGACCTGGTGAAAAACATCATCGCTGAACAGCAGTTCACGATCCAGCAACTGGAACACTACATCACGGGTGAGCGGACCTGACCTGACGCAAGCTTTCCTGGCTCGATTGTGTCCGGCGGTACCGCCTGCTTAAGGCGGTAATTTTCGCAAGCATGAAGTGCGATGGTCATTGTCAATGCCAATCCACTGCACTTTCCCGGTCTCGGTCGGGATCAAGCCGCATACCATGACCGCATCGGAACCTTTGACTCGGCCGGCCACGCCACCACGCTATTGCATTGGGTCGCACACGCGTAGCCGGCCATAACACTTGCCTGGTCCCGGTCGGAATCAAGCCGCATACCATGACTGCATCGGGACCTTCGACTCGGCCTGCTACGCCACGACGCGATTGCATCGGGTCACACACGCGTAGCCAGCCATAAACGAGTCTCCACTCTTAAGCACCCTTTAAGCACCCTTCTTAGGCTTTTTTGACGTAAGCACTGCACCAACCCTTGGCATTCACCAGCTTGCCGGAAAATATCGCGCAGGGGCCGCTCGGGTCACCTGCCTTGCCTTGATAGAGCTGACAAGTTCCGCACATCTGACCCGCCTGATATTGAGCGAATTTCGCTTTGTCGACTTGAGCGGCATCCGCTCTATACCCGAGCGCTTGCGCATTGGGATCGCTTTCGGAAACCGGGACGGCAGCCGCCCGTGCCTTTCCTATCAATGCGGATGACGAGGCAATGGTCGCAGCCATAACGATAAAGTGACGGCGGGAAGTTTGCATGTGTAACTCCTCTATCGGTGCTTCAATTCGCGCGCCGGCGACGCGCGTACGGTGGGGGATTTTTTTACGGACGCCGATGTCACGGCTTGCCGTTTATTGCCGTCAAATACTTCGCGAGCGCATAGACCTGATCGTCGGGATTGGCACGCCATACGCGATGCTGCCGCGCAGTATGACTAGCTCCGATGCGCCGCGCGCATTGAAACAAAGTAAAGTGCGGCCCCTGCGACCGCGCCGATAAGCCAGCCAAAATTGTTCTCAGGCAGGACGTGCAGAAGTTGAGTGCAGAGCTCCCAGCCGACCGAAATGCATCCGGACGCAATCAGCGCAAACACTCCGGCCTTGTTCCAGCCGCCGTCGTAATAGAAGCGTCCCTTGCGGAGACATGGTGTACAACTCGGCGGTGTCGACCTGCTGCTTCTTGAGCAGGTAGTAGTCAGCCATCATCACGCCATACAGCGGCGCAAGCACGGAACCGAACACGCTGACGAAAATCGTGATCGCCTTCGGGCTGTCCACGAAGATCCACGGACACACGAGCACCGCCAGAATGGACGCAATAAGGCCGCCCTTCTTGAAGTCGATATGCTTTGGAAACAGATTCGCGATGTCATAAGCCGGCGAAACGAAATTGGCGACAATGTTGATACCCATCGTTGCCACGATGAACGTCAGGCTGCCGATCACCACCGCGACCTTGTTCTGAATGTGGGCCACGATAGCTACCGGGTCCATGATCATCGAGCCGAATACGGTGGCGCTTCCCGAGGTCACGATCACCGTGATGATCGCGAACACGATGAAGTTGACCGGTAACCCGAGGAAGTTGCCGATCTTCATCTGACGCTCGCTCTTTGCGAAGCGCGAGAAATCGCCGAAGTTGAGCAGGAGCGCAGCGAAGTAGCTCACCACCAGAAGGATGGCGCTGCCCATTGCAGCGAATTGCTCGCTGCCTGAGAGGACCTTCCCGCCCAGAGTAAGACTGAGACTGCCGAGACCCGCCTGGGACAGAATCCACGCCATCAACGCGAACATCACGACATAGACCGCCGGGCCGCAGAAGTCGATGAACTTGCGGATCGTTTCCATGCCGCGCTGGAAGATCACAAGCTGGAAGATCCACATGAACAGGAAGCCGATCCAGCCCAGCCCGTCGAGCCGAAGAAAGCTCACGTCGCGCAGCGAGAGCACCGAGGGGAAGAAGAGTACCAACAGCGTCGCGACCGCCTTCGATGCAAAGTACGTCTGCACGCCATACCACACGATTCCGACCACGCCGCGGATCACCGCGGCGAGGTTGGCGCCCATGACGCCCATGCTGACGCGCGCCATGACGGGGAACGGAATGCCGTGCACGCAACTGGGTTTGCCGACCCAGTTCATCAGCATGTAGACGAGCAGGATGCCTACCGTCAGCGCAATCAGAACCTCCCAGCCGGAGATGCCGAGCAAGAACAGGCTCGCCGCAAACGTGTAGCCGCCGACGCTGTGCACGTCCGACATCCACATGGCGAAGATGCTGTAGCCGGTCCAGGTGCGCTTATCGAGCGGGACCGGCGCGAGATCATGGTTATAGAGACGCTCATCGGCTCCGGCAAGACGGCCGCCCGTATCGTGCGGCGCGCCATTATCGAAGAGAGGTGCGGTAGACATGACTCCTCCTGTGGGTTGACGGGAAGGCTCCGTCCGCAGACGGCGGTACTTTGCGACCGGCCCGGCCAGATTACAAATAAATAACGCCGTGATCCACCGCTTGGGGCTGCTGCTCCAAACCAATATAGGTGGGTTTCAGGAAAAAAGTGCGCGAGCGGATTGTCACCGTTGATCGCCAGCCTGCGCCGGAACGCTTGATCTCGCGACCGCCTGACAACTGAGCCGCGGCGGTGTCGCCGGGGCCACACCGGATGGATTAGAAGCAGCACCAGGAGTAACGTTGATTCACGAACGAATCTTCTGCACCCGCGAGAGCGCGATCGTTCGATGCGGATGTGCGCGCAAAAAACGCGCAACGGGAGCGCGCCGATCGCCGGTCGAGCGTTCGACACAGGCGTTCGATCCGGAAATCAACACAAGGGAGGCCGCGATGCCCGACGAACCTGCCCCATGGCACGTGTTTGAATATGAAGGTTTCGAAATCCACGTCTCGCCCCACTTGAAGCCAATTCCGGAGCACGCGCCGGCGCGCGCAAACGACCGGTATGTTTACATCGGCCATGTCTGCCGACGCGGCGCGAACGCCGATGCGCCGGGCGAAGCCGTACACTTCCACGCAGACGGCAACGACGAGTTCAAGAGCGCCGACGACGCCGTGCAGGACGCGCGGCACATCGGGCGAAGCATCATCGACGGCACGCATCCGGATCTTTCCGTGTTGGCGCTCGTCTCGCATCACCGCCACGAATGACAGCGGCATTACCGCGGAGCGAACCCGCCGATGAACCTGCCCTCTGACGCAAGAGAGCCGAAGATCGAGGGCTTGAGCGCCATCACGTTCTCGACGCAAGACATGCAGCGCGCTGTGCGCTTTTACCGGGCGCTCGGTTTGCCGCTATTGCATGGCGGCGAAAACGAAGCGTTCACTTCATTCGCGCTGGGCGAATCATTTCTCAACCTGTCCACGGAAACGCACGGTCCGATCAGTTGGTGGGGCCGGGTAATCATCTATGTGTCGGACGTCGAAGCGATGTACCACAAGGTGCTGGCGACCGGCGTCACCCCGGCGTTCACGCCGCGCGATGCACCCTGGAACGAACGCTACTTCCACGTCACGGATCCTGACGGACACGAACTCAGCTTCGCCCGGCCATTGATAGGTCTCGAGCGGAACTGACCCCGCACGGGAATGGAAGCGCAACGTTCCCCAAAAAATACTCGATCGTTTTCAAAGACGCCATTCGCGAAGGACTCGTGCGATCTCTCCAACCATGAAAACCCTAAAGTAAAACCCTCCACTGCCGCACGGCCACCTTCAACAACTGGATGGTCAAAACGGCGAGGATCAGTCCACCGGCAACGTCTGCCAGATAATGTCCGCCCTGTGTCGGCGTGGACAGAATCATTGCAAAGTTGAGAGCAGCAACCACGCCGAAGACTCGAGGAATTTTTCGAAGCGAATACGTAAACAGGACGGCCAACGCAGTGTGAATGGATGGCATTGACACGAGACCCTGTGCATTCAGCAGGTCGATCGCTCGCAATGAACCGTCACGTAGCAGGGCGAAATCGGATACGGACGCTGCTGCGTTTGCGTCACTGATCCTGAAGTGTATGAAGGCACTCGTGGCAGGGAAAAGTGCTGAAACAACAAGAAGAATGACGCTCGCGATGACCAGCAGAAAGAAAAAATCCGAGAGCGCTTCGCGTCTTCCGGACAATCCAAGGATCAAGGGTATCGCCATCAACTGCCACCGGCCGCTTTCGTAAGCAAATTCAAGGATTCGCCGAATGTGGTCGTGGCTTTGCACCCATCCGTACACGGCGAGCCAATCAAAGCCGAATGTGGAATCGAAACGGACCAGACTGCTGTCCACCAGCGGCGCGTCGAGCGACACGCAAAGGTACGAAAGGACGCACGTCGATGAGACGAGGCACACCAGCAACGCGCACCAAGCCGCAGTGTCAGCCGCTTCGGCGTAGCGCAACTTGAGCGTCGCCCGCTTATAGCGCGGAATGCTTCGAAGCATCGTGAGCGTCACGGCGATAAAAACCAGGATGCCTGCGCCTTTGCAGGTAGCAACGACGCCCGGCGACTGCACAGTACGGTTGCTCAAATACAGCCAGCACGCGTCGATGCATCCAATGAATCCGACAATGAGCCACCCGAGCGCATAGCGCTTCACCAGCGACGGTCGTGGCGTCGAAAACACAAATCGGGATTCGAGGTATGTACTCATGCAAGCCCAGACGGTTCGGTTAGCAAAGACTCCCCGTCGCAACGACCGGGCAATCCGATGCGCCGTAGACGTACGTTCAATAACGGCGCAAACACCTCAGACTTTAGAGGTGCAGTGCAATCGCCGTGAACGTCCGAAAGCGGACCGACAGCGTCTGGTGGTCAACCGCCCTCGAACCGAGGCTCGCCATCGACGATTACGTCGGGCGCGACAAACGTGCGCAAGACCATTGCGATACACTCGGATACCGTCGTCGCAGGCCGAGCGGGAGCCCAGACGGCCCATTCCCGGCCAGTTCTGCTCTCTTGCAAAGAGCCTTGGAGCAGACGCTCGCGACGTGAAGAGTGCGCCAGATGGGCAATTACCGGCGGGTGACCGGGATATTACAAATCGGCTATCCCATGCGACCTGTGCTCGCGGCGCGTCCCGTTACACAAAGCAGGAAAAATGTCCCCAAAATTCATAAACTTGTGAATAGCCGGTCCTGATTCAGGCCAGCATGCCCTCCGATGATTTTCGGCTCGGCGGGTCAAATCTGAATCGGCGCGGACAGTCGAGGTGACCATCATGTATGGGCGTAGAGTGTGCCAGCTATTGCTGGTGTTGGCGGTCCTGGGCGCCAGCGGCGCAGCCATGGCCGGCCATGGGGGCGGCGGCATGGGCGGCGGCGGCTACTATCATGGCGGCGGTGGTGGTGGTAGCTGGGGTGGCGGCGGTGGCGGTGGCGGTGGTTACTATCACGGCGGGGGTGGGAGCTGGGGCGGTGGCGGTGGCTACTACCATGGCGGAGGCTACTATCACGGGGGCGGCTACTACCATGGCGGGTATTACCACGGTGGTTACTGCTGCGGCACGTCGGTTGGTGTCTTTTTCGGCCCGGGTTTTGCCTATGGCTTTCCGTACCCGTACTACGCTTATCCGTTCCCGTCTTACTACCCCGGCTACTATCCTTACGGATCCACGGCGCTCGACGCGTCCGTGTTGCCGGCCCAGTACGTAGAGCAGGCGCAGGACGGGCAGGCGGACATGGGCGGCGGCGCCCCCGCGCAGCAAACTGCCTACTGGTATTACTGCAGGAAGCCTGACGGCTACTACCCGTACGTCAAGGCCTGCCCCGGCGGCTGGCAGAAGGTGGCGCCGCAGCCGCCCGGCAGTTGATCCCGCAGTTGATCCCGCAGTTGATCCCACAGCACGCCGCGGTTCCGATTTGACGCCGCCGGAGCCGCGCGCACCGCGATTCAGGCGTTTTCAATCGATGTATCTACGAGGATGCGCCCTGCACGATAAGCCGCGTCGAGTGCCATTGCTTCGGTCTCAAAGACGTCGCCGAGCTCAAAAAACTGCGTGCGCTGGCCGGCATGACGCAGGTCAGCGCCTGGCCGGCAAACATAGCCATTGTAGTGGTAAGGGGTATTTGGCGCCGGTGGTCCGTATGCAAGGATGGGGAGCACCCAGATCTCGAATCCCTTGTAATCGATTTTTTCCCACATTGACGCCTCCGGCATCAGGATCGCGGGACCGCCGCGTGCGGCTATTGCCGGGATGCCGGCACGACCATCGACGTCAAGTGCGCCGCGAGCTAGCTGACAATCAACGACATCCAGACCGCGACGCGCCACACGACGACGATCACGACAACGGCCGCTGCAGTCGCCCAGAGGATCTGCTTGCGACAACTGCGCGACCGGCTTTCAGCATCATCGTGGTTGGGGTTCGAGTCGGACATTTCCGCCTCGTTGAGGGTCTCGGATGGATTAATCGTAGCGCGAGTTGTTTTCGTTCGCACTCGGGGTTTTTTGGGGGTGGGCGGGCGGGGGGTGCTGGGTTGGTGCTGCTGACGTTAGCGTGGGTTGTATGTTGGCTGTATTTTTTCTCGCTATTAGCCAGGGTATTTTCGTTCGCACTCGGTCGGGGTTTTGGGCGCGGGGCTGATCGGTGGTCGGGGTTGGTGCTGGGTTGCTGCTGCTTACGTTAGTTCGGGTTCAATGTTGGCTAAATTTTTTATCACTATTAGCCACTGTCCGTGGCGGGACTTCATTTCTTTGTCCAACGGCGACAAAGAAACGAAGCAAAGAAAACGCCTTTCCACAATCTGTATTAAGTGTCCCCAGCGTGCAGACCACTGCTTTTGGTTCCCGCGTAGCACGGTGCTCGCAAAACCACGGACACTTGAAACCCTCCTTCTCGCGAATTCCTACATCCCCACGCTTCGCCACCAGTGCTCTCGGGCAAGATCGATGCGCCCACGGACATGTACGGCCTTACCGCCGTTTGAGGTTGACTGTAGCTATTCGTACGCGGTGATTTCAGGCGCGGGTGTGCGCCTGGCGCGAGGCGTTTCACTATTTTTCTATTTGCTGGTGCCCGAACGTATTGCGCGCCATGCGCGCTCCTCACCTAACTGGTCGCGCGGACCACGCAGGCCGCCAACGCGGCAAACGCGTGAGGCCGAATTCGTCCGTTGGCCATCGCGCTTGCCCGAGAGCACTGGTGGCGAAGCGTGGGGATGTAGGAATTCGCGAGAAGGAGGGTTTCAAGTGTCCGTGGTTTTGCGAGCACCGTGCTACGTGGGAACCAAAAGCAGTGGTCTGCACGCTGGGGACACTTAATACAGATTGTTGGAAGGCGTTTTCTTTGCTTCGTTTCTTTGTCGCCGAAGGACCAAGAAATGAAGTCCCGCCACGGACAGTGGCTAATAGTGATAAAAAATTTAGCCAACGCAAAACCCGCGCTAACGTACGCAGCAGCAACCCAGCACCAACCCCGACCACCGCCGGTAGCACGCCCTCCAAAAACCCGACCGAGTGCGAACGAAAATAATAACCCGCGCTAACGTAAGCAGCACCACTCCGGCACCACCCCTGGCCCTTCACGCTCAAACCCACCAAACCCCAACCCGGTCCACCGGCGCGAGCGAAAAATCTCAGACGTGTCCGCCTAATATCCGCGCAACAAAATGCCTACCCCATGCTTCGCCATGAGCCATGGCGTCCCCGGCCGTCGCATACGGCCCATGATCGCCGGTTAATTCTCCGGAGTCCTCCGCACGCGTCGAGCCTCGAACCGGCTTTCCATCGTGGCGGGTCACAACCACGCGGACAGTAAAACCAATAATGATTGCCGCGTCGGCAGAGTCAGTTTTTTGCTCGACGTTTATCGCCAGAAGGTGGTCGCCAACTTCAATGTCTTGATGCATGGCCGTCTCCGTGCTGATCGGGAAATCCGATTATGACCGCGATCATTAGTCCCTGCGTCACATACCGCCACGCGCAAGCGAGGCTCAGCAACGCGCCCAGCGCCAAGGCAATGTTGCTCATGCTAAACCCGCACACATCCGATGCCAACCTGAGCCGGTCATTGGTGCATCGGCTCCGCCTGCGCCGCCGCGGCCGCGTGGATCAAAATCGCAAACGGCGTCTCGTCCTGCGCCTGGAAACGCCTCACCTGCGCAATTTGATGCGCGGACACGACACCGTCCTTCGCCAGCAGCAGCACGCCCCGGCTGGTGCGCAAATCGTCGGCAAGACGCATGCCTTCCCGAAGTTGAGATGCGTCTATACGCGCGACCGGGGTCTCCGAGTTCATCGCGAGCGGATCCTTCATCAACTCCACAAAACGATCGATGATCTGAGGATCGTAACGCGTGCCGGCCTGCGACTTGAGCATCGCTATCGCGTGCTCGACCGAAGCGGGTTGCTTCACAATCCCGCCACTGCGCAGACCCTCGAAATCGCGCGCCACGGCCAAGATTCTCGACCCCAACGGAATGTCTGACCCGGCCAGATTGTCCGGCGTGCCTCGACCGTTGAACCGCTCGTACTGGTGGCGGATGATGTGCGCGACGTGGTCCAGTTGCGCGACCGGCGTCAACACCATTTGTGCGCGCAGTGGATGCTGATGAAAAAACTGGATCTCTTCAGGCGAAAAACGATCGAGCGACTTGCGTAGCAACTCGTCAGGCAAAGACAACTTGCCGATGCCATGCAGCAAACCCGCGAAGAACAGGTCCTGCGCCTGCAAGCTGCTCATGTCGAACGCAAGCGCCAAACGCTGGCATGTCTCGCCGATGCGCACTGACTGGCCATCGAGCACGCCGCAACGCAGCTCGATCATGCTTGCGCAGACCTGCACCATCGTCGAAAAATTGCGCTTCAGATCACGATGCGCGTCTTCAAGGAACATGACGGTCTGTCGAATTTCCTCCGTGCGAGCGAGTACTTGCGTCTCGAGTCCCGCGTTGAAGCGCCTCAAATCTTCGTTCTGCTTGTGGGCCAGCTGGGTGAGCCGCTCGGTTTCCTTGCGCAACCTGCCTTGTTCGAGCGCCTGCGCGACCGTATGGAGCAAGTCCTGATCGTCCCATGGCTTGTTCAGATAACGATAAACCCCGCCCTCGTTGATCGCGCGAACAACCGATTCGATCTCGGAGTAACCGGTCAACAAAATGCGCATCGTATCCGGATAGAGCGTTTGCGCACGAGCAAGGAATTCCGCTCCGTTCATATACGGCATGCGCATGTCCGAGATGATCAGGTCAACCCTGGTCGACGCCAGCAGGTCCAGCGCCAACGCGCCGCTTTCCGCCGTCAGCACCTGGTAGCGCGTCGACCTCAGCAAACGCCTGAGGGACGACAACACGCTCGACTCGTCGTCAACGAGCAGCACCACCGGGACTGCCGCAAGATCTTCGCTCACCTGAACATGACTGGGTGCATCGTTAGCATCGGACATTCGTACCCCCTTACAGTGTGTCAAGCACCGTATCCAACGCGACCGTCATTCGCGTGATTGCGTTGTCGGGCAGCAGCATGGCCAGTTGCGCATCGAAGCCGCCGTTCTCGAGTCTGAAATGCACGTGCAGCAGTAGCGCGATTTCCCAGTGCGCCATCTTCACGCGTTCCGGCAAGTCGAGCCATGCGCTCGCATCGACGAAAGTGGGGGCCGAGAAACTCAGCGAGCGCCCGAGTTGCTCGAATACGCTGCGCACGCATGCCCCGACCAGCAAGTTCGCGACGTCGGACAGCATCTCGTGCTCGAGCCCCGTCGATGGATGGTCGTAGCCCATCAGTTCGCGCAGTTCGGATCGGCCATCGGGTCCGAAGAACACCACGGCCTCGCCCGAGATATCGGATTGAAACGCCTGCCGGACCAGTGGTGTCGCGCTGCCGGCATGGTCCGCATCGCGCAGCACGGCGATAAGCTCCTCGACGCCGACAAGCTGGACGCGCGGCACCGACAACGTGACGAAGGTCCCAAGCAGTTGCGCGAGCGCGGCGCCGGCCCGTCCCATGCCGACATTGGTGATCTCCTGCAACGCGTCGCGCTGCAATTCCGTGAGGTCGCGCTTAGTCATACAGACCATACTCCTTCAGCACAGGCACAAGCCTTGCCGTATTGACCGGCTTCTGAATGAACGCCATTGCACCAAGCGCCTTCGCGCGTTCAATCGCGCCCGCCTGCACATCCGCCGACACCACGATCACGAATACATCGAGGCCCTCCTGCCGCAATTGGGCGAGCACCTGGAAGCCGTCCATTTCGGGCATCGTCAGATCAAGGAACATCACTGAAGCCTTGCCCTCGCGATACAACGTGAGCGCTTCGACGCCATTGGTCGCCTGCGTGATGTCGATGTCCCAGTCAGGCGGCAGCGAATTGATCAGGATCTTGCGGGCCAACGCCGAGTCGTCGACCACAAGTACAGGGAGTGTCATGCTTGAGGCCTCATTGAACGGGACACGAGCGGTCGACTGCACAGTTATCAGGCGCGTCCGTCGTGCTGGTTAGCGTGCTCTCGCCGGATCGAACGCCGGTCGGCAGCGTGACGCGGAATGTCGTCCCGCGCCCGGGTTCACTATCGACGTGAATGTTGCCCCGATGCGCCTGCACAATGCCGTAAGTGACCGAGAGGCCGAGACCCGTGCCCTGTCCCACCGCCTTGGTCGTAAAGAACGGTTCGAAAATACGCCCAAGGTTCTCATTGGAGATCCCACAACCTGTGTCCTCGATCTCCAACCAGACCGCCGTGCGTGCGGGATCGGAACAACCGGTGCTGACCCGTATCGTGCCGCGTGCGCCGCTCGGCAAATGTGAGCATGCATGCGCGGCGTTGACCACCAGGTTCATGACTACCTGGCTGATCTGCGATGCAACGCACCAGATCAGCGGGATCTCGCCATAGCAATGCACGAGGTCGGCGTGGTATTTCACCTCGTTGCTGACGATGTTCAGCGTCGACTCGATGCACCGATGCAAGTCGATCAACTCACGCGTATGAGCGCTGTCGACGCGTGAGAAATCGCGCAGATCCACCACGATATCGCGCACTCGCGTGAGCCCCTCCTTCGATTCACGCAGCAGCAGCGGCGCGTCCTCGCGCAAATATGCGAGATCGGACGATGCGCGGCACGTCTGCAGGCGGTGCCGCACTTCCTCGCTTACTTCGCCTTCAACACGCTCGTAGGCGGACAGCACGCCGAAGAGCTCGGTCATGTACCGATCCAACGCGTTGAAGTTCGACAGCACGAAACCAACCGGATTGTTGATCTCATGCGCGACGCCGGCGGCAAGCTGTCCGATAGCCGCGAGTTTCTCCGACTGCGCGAGCTGCCGATGAGCCTGCGCGAGCTTGCCGTTAACCTCGGACAGTTCGTCGTTGCGCGTGGTCAGTTGCGCGAGCGCGTCGGCGACTGCCTGCTGCCGTTTCTGCAATTCCTGGTACGCCATGCAGATGTCGGTCACATCGCTGATCGTCACGCAGACCGCGGTGACTTTATCGTCCGCTTCGATCGGGATGAACGTGCAGTTTTGGCGCATCGCGTCGACGCCCCCGGTGATGGGGCGCGTATGTGCGAAGCGAAACAGGTACGGGCGGTGCTCCCACGAGCTGAACGCATGGGTGCCCAGCAGAAATACCGATTCGAATTTGCGCGTCAGCCACTTCACCGGCAGATCGGGAAACGCGTTGAACAACGGCTGTCCGACGATGTCGCCTCTGTCGCGTCCGCTGTGCAACTCCATGAACCGGTTCCATATCAGCACGCGCATATCGGCGTCCACCACGAAGACGCCGACATTGACGAGGTCGGCGGTGGCGATCGCGAGTAAGTCCGTTCGATTGCGGTCCATGCGGAAAACCCGATGATCGGACGTGAGACCCGCCCGGTACCTGATTAACGGCACGCCGGTGAGCGAGCCGTATCGGGGTTTTCCAGGGTATTTGCGTTCGCACTCGGTCGGGGTTTTGGGCGCCGGACTTGCGCGGTGGTCGAGGGTCAGTGCCGGGTTGTTGCTGCTTACCTTAGCGCGGGTTTAATGTTGGCTAAATTTTTTATCACTATTAGCCACTGTCCGTGGCGGGACTTCATTTCTTTGTCCAACGGCGACAAAGAAACGAAGCAAAGAAAACGCCTTCCCACAATCTGTATTAAGTGTCCCCAGCGTGCAGACCACTGCTTTTGGTTCCCGCGTAGAACGGTGCTCGCAAAACCACGGACACTTGAAACCCTCCTTCTCGCGAATTCTTACATCCCCACGCTTCGCCACCAGTGCTCTCGGGCAAGTCCGTTGGCCCACGGACCAATACGGCCTCACGCGTCTCTAGGGGTTGGTGGACTGCATGATCCGCGCGACCATTTAGGTGAAAGGCGCGCATAGCGCGCAATACGTTTGGGCGCCAGTATCCCAAAAAAACAGTGGTATGTCGGCGCGCTATGCGCGACAACCGCGCCTGAAATCGCTACGTACCGAATATCTTCAGTCAAGCTTAAACAGGGGTGAGGCCATACAAGTTCGCGGGTCTACCGATCTTGCCCGAGAGCCACCGAACTTGCCCGAGACCACTGGTGGCGAAGCGTGGGGATGTAGGGATTCGCGAGAAGGAGGGTTTCAAGTGTCCGTGGTTTTGCGAGCACCGTTCTACGCGGGAACCAAAAGCAGTGGTCTGCTCGCTGGGGACACTTAATACAGTTTGTGGAAAGGCGTTTTCTTTGCTTCGTTTCTTTGTCGCCGTTGGACAAAAAAATGAAGTCCCGCCACGGACAGTGGCTAATAGTGATAAAAAATACAGCCAATATAAAACCCGAGGTAACGTAAGCAGCAGCAACCCAGCATCGACTCCGACCACTGCCAGTAGCGCGCCCCCTAAGAACCCCGAGTGCGAACGCAAAAATGCTGCCAACATTAAACCCGCACTAACGTAAGCAGCAACAACCCACATCGACCCCGACCCCCGACCATTAGCCCCGCGCCCAAAACCGGCAAATGCGAGCGCAAGCCCCTCGCAGTGGCTAACATTGCTGGCGCGAGAACCAGACGCGCACACCAAATGCGTAGACCAGGCGCGAAGACCAGGTGCTGTCTGCGTTCGTACCGCCAGCCCTATTTACAAATTTGGTCCGCTCCCCAAGTTCCGTTATCGCACCGGACGCAATGGTTTTCCGCGCATGCAGAAGCGCTGTACTTCGCGCACCAAGTAGCGACATACCCATTCGAATAGACTTGGCCGTCTCGATAGCAAGCGCCAGCCGGTTGCGGTTGTTCGCGATAAGGCTTTGTCGTTTTGCTTGAGAAGCGGGGCGTGTGTCGCTGAACGGGGGCGTTACTTTCAGAATCCCCTTGCGCTCTCGCCGTGCTCAGTAACATGAGGCCGACGACCAAAATGGCAAATGCACGTTGGATCTGGTTCACGGCGCGTCTCCAGGACGTTGAAGTGCCCGATGCTGGCGAACGCGATGCAAAAACACGGTGCGAGCGAAGTCGCGCACGCTAGTCAGTTTTCCCGTTATAGGTGTCAAATCATCTATCAGCAAGGGGACGAAGTACTAACTCAATAGTATGCAGTCGCTCTTAGAGACTAAGGTCACACGGGCCGATTGCTCTTAGCAATAGCGACGAACGGCGCGTACGCCATGCACCCCCACCCCACTTGCCCGGCACAGACAGGGCCTAGACGAACTTGTTGCGCTGTAGCTCTCTGGACACCGCTTCATACCATTGAACGAGTTCTCGAGGGCATCGATTGATGTCCGACAAAAGCAGCGTGCTGCAACTCAACGTCAAGCTGACCAGACAACGGAGTTGATGCGCGGGGACCGTCCTGGCCAGCTCTCGAACAGCGGTCGATACGAAGGTGACCATGGCCCTCCTGCGAGTCGCGCTCAAGGTCTTGGGCTTCCCGGAGTCCGACCTGAGTGAACGAAGGATGTCCCCAAGATAGCTCGCATGAGCAACCCGGCTGACGGGCGCGTTGTCGAACAGCCCCTGAATTTCGGCAGAAATGATGAGCGTGGCGATGGCTATCGTCTCGTGCCTGGTCAGCGTGTTCCTGTCGAATATGCCCATAGCTGGTTCGTCCTCTTAGCAGCCTGCGGTGGCTCGACGCGGTTCGTCAAAGCCAGCCGTGCAATGCGCTTGTGCGAGCTCTGCTGGCATCCGATGCGCAGGGACGATGATGCTCCAGGTCCTGACTTTCCCAATGTCTCTTTCCTCACACAAATACTTATCTCTTTGGAACGAGCGCCGACGCAGAGACGCCTCAATTTGCCTTTCAGCAGAACAAATAGGCAGTCGTCGTTTCGTTTATTAAAACGTTCATCTATATATGATAATGTCCGTTATCACATATATCAGGAGGCGCCATGCCGACTATGGACACCTTGCGTCTGACCTTGGTGCGCGCACCAGGCGACGAGGCTTCCTTCAGTCCCGGATACCAGCGCGAGTTGAGGCAGTTCTATAGCCTTGCCCGTGCCGAGGGCGGCAAGATCGAGGCGGTCACCTTCACAACGGACCGAGCGGATGGAGGTGACGGTTTCGTTGGGGAGTTTCTGGTTCCATTCACTCCCGTTGCCGGGTCGACGCTGACGGCGGCAGCCACCGCCTGGCTGCAAGGGCGGGCCGGGCGCAAATTGCGTCTGACCATGCGCGACGTCGAGGTAGAGGCCACCAGTCCGGGTGAGCTGTATGCCCTTTTAAAGCTGACGATGGCGGTCACAGAACGGCGCGAAAAGCCGACGACCGACCATGTCTGAGACTGTGCTGGCCGTCCGATCATCGGCTCCGCTCACCGCCTTGGTGATCAGCGCCGGCGAACGGGCGAGCGTTCGCTTTCTCGAGTTTTTCGCATCGACCATTCGCAATCCGAACACGCGCCGGGCGTATGCGCGTGCGGTCAGCGAGTTTCTCGCGTGGTGCGCGGATGCCGGCGTGACGTCGATCACGGCCGTGCAGCCGCTGCATGTCGCCGCGTGGATCGAACTGCAGACGCAGAACTGTCGGCACCGACCGTCAAGCAGCGGCTTGCCGCGATTCGCCACCTGTTTGACTGGCTCGTCGGTCGGCCAGATCGTGCCGCACAATCCGGCCGCGTCGGTGCGCGGCCCCAGTCCACACGCGCGCAAGGGCAAGACGCCGGTGCTCGATGCGACCGAGGCGCGGCAGCTGCTCGACAGCATCGATGTCACGACGCCGATCGGCCTGCGGGATCGGGCGTTGATTGCGTTGATGGTGTTTTCGTTCGCGCGGGTGGGCGCCGCGCTCGCGATGCGGGTCGACGACGTCTACGCGCAAGAACCGGCGGCTATGGGTGCGCCTGCGCGAGAAAGGCGGCAAGCGGCATGAGATGCCCTGTCATCACACGCTCGAGGAATACCTGCACGCCTATCTCGATGGCACCGGCATCAGCAGGGACGCGAAAAGCCCGCTGTTCCGCACGATCCAGCGCGGCACCGGGCGCCTCAGCACCACTCCCCTGCCCCAGGCCAATGCCTATGCGATGGTGCGGCGTCGCGCGCTCGCGGCGGGCATCGACACGAAAATCGGCAACCACACGTTCCGCGCGACCGGCATCACCGCCTATCTGAAAAACGGCGGCACGCTCGAGAACGCCGCGGCGATGGCGAACCACGCGTCGACTCGCACCACCCAGCTTTACGACCATCGGCGCGACGACATCAGTCTCGATGAAGTGGAGCGGATTCACGTGTAGTTTTTAACAAGCGGGAGAAAGCAGAGATCGTTTGATGCAGCGAAATCCGCGTATCGGGTTCTCGCCCTCTACCCGATGCTATCAATATGTCTTAGACGAGCATGCACCTGCGCTTCTCGTCCAGATAGAAGATCCGTCGAAATACGGACAACGATGATCGTTGCAGCAGCGACCACGAGGCCTCCGAGTAGATCCGCGAGGTAATGTCCGCCTTGAGTCGGCGTGGACACGATCATCACCAGGTTCAAGACAACTGAAAATGGGAACAGGTATCGGACATGCCTTAGCGAATAGGCGAACAGGACACCGACTATCGTGTGGAAGGACGGCATGGAGACGAGGCCTTGCGGGTGGTCGAGGTCGAAGATACGCAGGGAACCTGAACGCAAGGGCAAAAACTGTGAGACCGTCGACGACGTATTGGGGTGATCGATGCCGAAATGCAGGAAGGCGCTTGCGGCCGGAAATAGTGTTGCTATAGCGAGGCACGCTACGCTTGCGAGCATGATGCACGCGACGAACTCGGTCAGATCGCGGCGGCGTCCTGTCATACCGAGAACGACGGGGATCGCGATTGTCTGTACCAGACCGCTTTCGTAGGCTGCTTCCAACACGTACCACAGAGGACGGTGTTCATAGACCCACTGATAGGTTCTAACCCAATCGAAACCCAGGAATCGATCAAAGCGAATCAATTGGTCGTCGATGAGCGGTGCGTTGACCGTGACCGACAAATAGGTCAAAACGTCTGTTACCGTCAAGAACGCGGCGAACAGAAGCATCCAACGGGTCGTGTTACCGAGTTCGCGAAAGTGGCGGTCCCATCGCCGGTGCGCAGATGCGTGCGGCGTTCTGGCGTTGATCCACACGATCACACCAATCAGTATGCCGAACCAAGGTGCATTGTGAACGCCGTTGTTGAATCGGATGGAATGGGCGGTTGCCAGCGTTCCGCAAATATCGATGGTCGCAATGATGAACACGACAATCCACGCCAGGCGGTATCCGTTGAGAACGGGGAGTGAGAAACGGCTGTGAACTGTTCCCGGCCATGACGATTCTGTGACGTTTTTCATTTTTTCGGATTCGCAGAAAGATGCCCAATCGTCATGGGGGTGTGTAAGAGCATCATTACGGCATGTTTTTAAAAAACTTTAGGTTGCTTGCGGAGGGGGACGGGGTTTGGGGCGGGGTGCTACCGGTAGTGGTCAAGGGTCGGTGCTGGGTTGTTGCTGCTTACGTTAGCGGGAGTTATTTGCGTTCGCACTCGGGCGGGGTTTTGAGGGGCTGGCGCAGTGGTCAGGGTTGGTGCCGGGTTGCTGCTGCGTACGTTAGCGCGGGTAATTTTCGTTCGCACTCGGTCGGGGTTTTTAGCGCGAGGCTAAGGTAGTGGTCGAGGGTCAGTGCTGGGTTGCTGCTGCTTACGTTAGCGCGGGTTCTATGTTGGCTAAATTTTTTATCACTATTAGCCACTGTCCGTGGCGGGACTTCATTTCTTTGTCCAACAGCGACAAAGAAACGAAGCAAAGAAAACGCCTCTCCACAATCTGCTTTAAGTGTCCCCAGCGTGCAGACCACTGCTTTTGGTTCCCGCGTAGCACGGTGCTCGCAAAACCACGGACACTTGAAGCCCTCCTTCTCGCGAATTCTGACATCCCCACGCTTCGCCACCAGCGCTCTCGGGCAAGTTCGGTACACCCGTGAACTTGTGCGGCCTGACCCGTATTTGCGGTTGCTGCAAGCTATTCGGTTCGTCGTGATTTCAGGGGCGGTTGTTCGCGCGTAGCGCGGGGTTATTCCACTATTCTTCTGCCGTGCTGGTGCCCAAACGTAATGCACGCTACGCGCACCCCACGCCTGAATGGTCGCGTGGATCACGCAGTCCACCAACCCCAAAAGACGCGTGAGGCCGGATTGGTCTGTGGGCCATCGTTCTTGCCCGAGAGCACTGGTGGCGAAGCGTGGGGATGTAGGGATTCGCGAGAAGGAGGGTTTCAAGTGTCCGTCGCTCTAGCGAGCACCGTGCTACGCGGGAACCAAAAGCAGTGGTCTGCACGCTGGGGACACTTAATACAGATTGTGGAAAGGCGTTTTCTTTGCTTCGTTTCTTTGTCGCCGTTGGACAAAGAAATGAAGTCCCGCCACGGACAGTGGCTAATAGTGATAAAAAATATAGCCAACATACAACCCGCGCTAACGTACGCAGCAGCAACCCGGCACCGACCCCGACCACTGCACCTGGCGCCGCGCCCAAAACCCCGACCGAGTGCGAACGCAAAATATTGCCAACATACAGCCCGCGCTAACGTCAGCAGCAACAACCCGCCCCCGACCACTGCACCAGCCCCGCCCCCAAGTGCGAACGCAAACGCCCTGCCGCTTCACATCAAATCCGGCAGCAATGACGTGCCGCGCTTAAACGCATCGCTGAACCGGTCAAGCCCGTTCGACCCACCGTTCACCAGCCTGCGCGCATGCGCCATATCCCCGGCGAGAAGCGCCTGCTTGATCGCAGTTTCCTTATCGGCGAGAAAAAGCGCGAGGAGGCTGGCGGCAATTTCCTGTTCGCCGGCCCTGTCGGGCGAAGCGACAAGATCGATGGCCGGCGACAGCCGCTTGCCATAAGTCGCATAGTTCGAGCGTCCCGTAAGCTGGATGTACCCTCGGCCCTTGAAGCTGCTGCCGTCCGGTGCGCCCTTGTTGCCAAGATCGTCGCGATGGTCATAAAGATCAAACGAATGACCCGATGGCGACGTGTTGAAGCGCGACATCCCTTCGCTGATCGGCTGGAAGCATTCCACTTCGGCGCGCACGGTCGCAAGCGCCATCAGGATCATCGGCTTGTCGGAGAGATTGTGTTCCACGAGCGATGACAAAATGCCTGGCAGGTTCTGCTTGATGTTCCCGATGGGCGTCACCGGAAACATCTGGCTCACGACCTGCAGCGTCACTGCGGGAATGGAACTCGGCAAGGAATCGGAATCGCTGAGTCCCAGCGCCATCTGCGTTCGCGGCCCGGCGATGCCGTCCGCAAGCAAACCCTTGCTCTGTTGAAACCCCATCACTGCCGCGACAGTGCCTTGTCCGTACGACGAGTCGATTTCGCCCGGATTGAAGCCATGTTCCAGAAGCGCCTTCTGCAATTGCTGAACGTCGCTGCCGGTGTCGCCCTGTTTGAGAACACTGGATGCCATTTCTCTTCTCCTGTCGGAAAGGAAGATCGCCCGGCGTTCCATCGAAGGCCGCGCAGTCAAATGAAGGATTGCTTAGCTACCCTGCCGAAAACAGCGACGGCAGCCCGGACGCACCATTGCGGCGCGCCGTGGCAATCCGAACTCCAGCCGCGAAAGTTGGCTTTGTGGAGTGAGAGACTCACAGATGTCCGATGGACAGGCGTCGTATTGTGGATTTGCAAGTTTCGCGCTTTGAACCCCTGAAGAAGGAACCCTTCGGAAGAACATGCTTACGAAAGCGTTCGCTTCATGTTGCGCGCAACAGTTGTATGAAAATCCAAAAGCTTTCGGATGTAAAGACAGGACCGAGACGTATGTGTTCGGTACCCCATATACGGTAAGCGCCAACGTCCAGGCGGTCCGTGCTCGCTCTGCACAACCGCAAACTTCATCACGATTCGTGCGCGCGCAGCCCCTCACGGGCACTCACAATTGCAGCCTCCGCTTTCATGAGGCTATCCAGCAAAGCCGGATCCGTACCCGCGTCGAGCACGTCCTGGAGTTGCCGGATCGACTCGACCCCGTTATTAAGCACGTCGATCGCGTTCTTTAACCGCGTGAGACGCAGGTCCTGCGCCGTGTCCGTCGCGGCGACCGCCGCAGATGCGAACTGCTTTGTCATTTTCGCCAGGTCGATATTGCTTGAACTGATGCTGGCAAGCCGGTCATCGATATTCATTCTCAACAGGCCCTTCGACGCCTCGCCCGCAATGTTGTCGAGCGCGAGGATACGCGGGTTGTTGGGGGCCGAATCGACAATGAACTGCGTGAGCTTCTGGCTCACGCTGCGGCGAACGTTCGCGTCGTCTTTGTCGGCGGCGTCCTGCGCTTCTTTCAGCAAGCCTTGCAATTTTTCCGTGCAGCCTTGTGGGTCGTCGTTGTCTGTCATGACATCCTCGCCTTTCGTATGAGCGCCCGCAATTCCACAATGGAGTCATTGAGCGCCTGCGGATCAATGGAAGCGCGGTTCTGCACGGCACTCAGAAGCTGACGATGCGCGACCGCCCATTCCTGCACCGCCTGCTTCGCCCCATCCAGAAGCTCACGCTGTGCCTTCCACCGTTCCTCGTTTGTCGCCTTTTCCTGCGCGTATTGCTGCAAGGTTGGCGCGATCACCTGCTCGCGATGCACGATATCGTCGAGTTGCCGGGTCGTGTCAGCCGTGCTCGGACGGGAATAGAGCGCTCGCCGCTCAGCCGTGAGGGTCTGCGAATAGCCTAGCTCCTGCTGATAGCGCAGCGCCATATCTCCACTGACGAGCAAGCTGGAATCGAGCAAGATATCGCCCGCATCGTCGAGTTGTTTGCCGAGAAGCGTTGCGACTGCGTCCACCGTGGGCTGCATGCCGGCAAGAGCGGCTTCGAGCGACTGTGCTGCGCGCTCGTTCTGAATCTGCTGGGCAACGGTTCCTGCAAACTGCAACACTTCAGCCGAGGCGAGCACCGGAGGCAAGACGGCCCCCACGCTCTTCGCGAAAGACTCGCCAGCGCCGGCAACTGCCTGCGCCGCCGCGCCGCTGTCGCGGCTCGCCTTGACGATATCGGCGAGCGCATCGCCGTATTGCATCATCGCGAGCGTGCAGGCATCGGGCACCTGCCAGATCTTGCTCATCTCTCCGGCCTCTTCGTCCAGTTGCGCGCGCTGAAGCTCGTCGGTGACCACCGTGCCCGTCACGACGACGGCCGAGTGCAGCTGCCCGCCCGCCGCGGCAAACCTGCTCGCGTCAGGGACCGCGCCACATCCTCCTAACAGCAGAAATGTGGCCGCCAACATGCATCGAGCTATCGTCGACAATCGCTTGCTCACGAACATGATGTCGTTCTCCGATCGTTCCGGGTTCCAGACGTAAAGGCAACGCGTGGATTCACGCTTCGCGCGCATAGCGCATCCACACGCGCATCTGTCGCCGGTGGTCCCGCGCCTGGACCTTCGTTTATGCTCCGCGCTGAACATTGGCTTGGCGAGCTGAGCATCAGTTCTTGTCGAGCACGACCCACGTCTTCGGCCCCACGATTCCGTCCGGAACCAGGTCGTGAGCCTTCTGGAACCGCCTCAACGCCGCCTCGGTTTCCGGACCAAAAAACCCATCGGACGGCAACCCCAGTCTGGTTTGCACGGTCTTGATCAACTCACCTGTCGCACCGCGACGCAGCGTAGGGCGAGGTGTTGTCCCGTTCGTTGCGGGTTCAACCGGCGGTATGGGCGGGCGCGTCTGCAATGTGCCTCCCATCACTCCGCCGACAGCGCGACGAAAATCGTTCATGTCAAAGCTCGGATCGGTTTTCCGGCCGTGCGGCAATGCATATTCCTTGTGTCCGGCACACGCTTCAGTACCGCGGCCAATATGCTTGAGAATGGCAGCCACACCGCGCCAGTAGGCGTCCATCTGCACCTCCGGCCATGGGTCGTGCTCATCCCCGGCATTTTCAGCCTCGATGCCAATGAAGCTGGTATTGCCGGTCGTGATGCCCATCCACGATCCGCCTCCCGCATGGTTACACCTGCCTGCCGCCACGACGTAATAGGTACCGTCCCGGCCAAGCCCGAGTTGCGCGAGGGGTCCTTGCAGATCAGGCCGGCCCTCCACCAGAAGCCGCAGGCTGGGCATGTTGCCTTCACGCGGGCCTGCCGTGTGATGGCAGATGACGCCGGCCACTTCTCCCATCCTGGCTCGTCCCCGGCTTTCCCATCCATCTATGACTGCCACCTTCAGGCCGGCGTCTTTCAACGCAACGGGTAACCACAGTAGCTCGTAAATCATGTCAGGAGACGCCTCCTTGCGCGACGGGTAGCTCGCTGTCCTTCGTCGGGTCTTCCACCGTCGCATCGCATCCGTCTTCGTCGGCATCATGCGTATCCGGCGCCCTGTACGCAACCTCGCGGATGATCTGGACTGTGGCAGGCGAAGCGGCCGGGCCCGTGCTTCCCATGCCATCGCCCTGGCGATCCTCGGATGCCTCCTCCGGACTTTTCTCGTGAGGCTTCACCGTTGATCGAATCACCATGATCTTGTTAAGGATATCGAACCAGAACGGCGCTCCCAAGGTAATGGCGAACGCCGTTAGCAGCCATCCGATAGGCGGGACGAGGTAGTCGTGCCAAAACGCGCTGAAGCCTTTTAGAGCCGGCCTGGGCTGTCCCGCGCCCACTGTTTGCGCACTGTCCGGGTCCGTCTGGTCCCAGCCGACCGGCAAGCGCATGTTGATGATCTGGTCTCTTACGTCCTTGTAGTTGCTTTTCAAGAAGTCTTCGCTGCCGGAGGCAACCTGCGCCTGGGCGACAAGCGCGCCTCGCTGGGTCTCGTTGCGGTACAGGTAATCGGCAAGGGAGATGGTGTTGACGTTAAAGCCGACTGCAATGCCCAGACCGATCAAAAAGACCACAAGCTGCGTCGAGCGTTTGTAGCGCCCGGAAACCCGGTCCATTGCACTGTCGTACCAGTGTTCGAGGTTCTTCTTCGCTTTCTCGAGGTCACCGCTTGCCGTGTCCAATGCGGTCAAGACCGCGCGTTGCACCGGAAGATTGTCGAGCTTCGATATGTTCGCGCGCACGTCAGCAAGAGATACTGATTTCGAAACGTTAGCGGCGTCCGGCACTTCGGTCGAAGGCCCCCGCGCCACCAGGTCCATCAATGCAGTGGCGAAGTTCCCGGCCGGAATATAGGACGGCAACGATTTGCCGCGCGCGAGCGTGCCGGGCGCGGACGAAGAGCCGGGAGGTGAGTAGTCGCCGGGGAACAGGCTGTATATCAAGGGATGCTTATAGAAGTCCTTGGCGAGTTTCTCTCCGCCCAGATCGTGCAGCAACTCCCGAACCCCGTACTCAAGGAAGGCCGCCCGCGTTTTCAGGAGACCTTCGAGTCCCTCGCGTATCGCGGTACACATGAGGCTGAGAAGCAGATAGATGAAGACAATACCGACAGCGACTTCAAGGATTGCGGAGTTAAACATATCGCCTCTCTTGTTTGCCTTTTCCGGGCCCTCGGCGCGACGACGCGTGTGGCATAGCCCGCCTGTTAATCGAGCCCTTAAGAGCGCAGCACAGGGCAATCGATAGCGGTGGCGGCCCCTTTCAGCCTAGTAAAGATAGCGAACGAAATGAACGAAATGGACAAACAGTGTGCGGTGGGCAACACAGGCTCAATGCGCGAAGACTTTCCATGACACGAGCTTATGGATCCACAGCGGAGTTCACATCGTGAGCCATTGCGATAATCTGCAATGCTCACGGCCTCGCCTCAAGGAGGCCCGGGCTGATTTACCTCATTCATATCAATCCCGCTTTGTCGCGCCAGCATCCGGGTTAATTCCGTCAACCGACTACGTTGCCGCTCGTTGGTGCTAAGTTTCGCGCTCAGCACCAGGTCGTCGAAGACGCTATCGATCTTCCAGCGCGTTACGCCCTCCTGCGCGACCTGAACCGCCAGTTCTTCCGCGAGGTCAGCGTCGCCATCGTCGAATGCCGCCGCCAGCAACGTGGGACGTAACCATTCATCCGACACGCCGCGACGCTTCGCGCGTTCGCACGCGGCTATTACCACTTTCAAGGTTGAACGCGCGCGGTCCAGATCGCCTTTTCGACCGCGCGAGCGGTAAAGCCTGGGAAGATTCGACGAGCAGTAGTATTCGTTCAGGTCCAGATCCATACCGCGTTCGTAGTGCTCAATGGCGCTCTCAAGATAACGCGGCCGATCAACCGAGCCCTCCGGGGCATCCCGATACAGTCTTTTGTAGCGTCCTCCCAGCAAGCCCAGCCGCTCGACTGTCGGTCCCGAGATCTGGATCAACGCATTGAGCTGCGCAATGGCCTCGACGTGACCGCCTATCTGCGACACGACGAATGCGCGTTCCTCGCGTACCATCTCCTGCGCTCGGAAATCCGCAGGCAGCGAATCGATAAAAGCGAGCAGCGTGTTCCAGTCGGCCTTGTCGTTCACCGAATCGCGCAGCAGCCGTAGCAAGTGGAGCGCCACCGTGGCCATCATGGGCGGCACACCATGTATTGCCACGAGCGCTTGCGCGCGCTGCATGCGCTCATTGGCGGGAAAGAGCCGAACTGCGCGAACCTGCGCCTGGAAGTCGGAGAGTTCCGTCATGCGCTGTTTCATTGCAGACGCGTCGCCCATGTCTACAGCAAGCGGAAATCCCTTGATGGAGCCATGCATCGGCGAGATGCCTTCCATCAGCGCCGCGATCGGACCGGCGATCGCATCGCGGATCGCCTTCGCAGTGCTCTCCTGGATGTCGCCTTCGGCCAGCGGATAACGGACGGTCCTCAACTGCGCTACGTCGAACAAGGGTCGTGACCAGTCTGCGGCCAGCAAGACGCAACCCTTCTCCTTCGATGCATGCCGAATGCCCACCTCGTAATAGACATTGCCATTGGCGATGGTCATATCGGCCAGCACGAGATCGGCGAAGTAGATCCGCTCGAGCATCTGCGTGATGATCATCGCGCCTGTGTCCTGGTCGGCGCGCACGGCGTCAAAACCCAACTGCTCGATGACCGGCACATACGCACGGTCCCATAACGCGTTGAAGTCGATCTCGCCGGGGCCATGCCCCGCGTCGACCTGGGTGGCCTTGCGCCCGTAGGGCATGATCACGAAGCAAAGCGGTCTCGGTCTCGGCATGACGGGCCTCAGATCTGAAGCTTGGCGGGATCTATCGTGCAGATGCTTCCACCGCCTTTGGCGACCAGTGAAAGCAGGTGTTCGGTGCCGCCCGGACCGTCGCCGCTACGCCCATCCCACAGGCAGACGAACGAGACCCGCTCGGCGCCGAATTGCGCGGCACTCGCAAGCATCTTCAGGTTGTTGCGTTCATACGGCGACTCCTGCTCCCCAACTGCGCCCGCACGTGAATCGGGCAACACATGCATTCGCGCTCTCAGGGCCACGGCCGCGAATCTTTCGTGCCACTGCTCGCCGGCAAAATCGACGGAGCCTTCGAGGAATTCGGGCACGTCGAACGGCAGGTAAATGTCGAGCGGTACGTCACGCTGGAGAGCGAGCTCCGCGAAAATGAGATCGCCCCCGCATGCTCCCCCGCATATGGCGAGATCGGCAGCGCCGGCGCCCAAATCGTCGAGCACGCGCGCGATCTCACGCGTCACCGCCGGCTCTAATTCCGGCGGGAAACGGGGACTCGGCCGTCCGGGCGCGTCGATCATATGACCGCTGAATAGCAAGACGTTGCGGGGCGCGGCGGCGGCATCGGAGTCGTCGGCAAACGCCGAGCGACGCCTCGCAATCAAGGTTTTCCATCTGTTTCTCACAGCTTTTCCTTCCTTCCGGTAGTCCGGATCCTCGTGCGCCGCAAGCATGCACGCGTGCACACATGCGCCCGCTCAGTAGTCCCACTCCGGTTCTTCACAGACCGGCAACTCCTTCAGCATTACTTTCGAAAGTTCGGAAACGCCGTCCAATTCATTCCCGGCCATTTTCTTGAACCATTCAAGGTAGCGCAGGATCTGGCGTCTCGTCGAGAACACATGGAACGACGAAGGACCCGCGAGCGCAACAATCTTCCTGACGGCGTCGACTGCTTTTGCCGAGCTGCCTGTTTTGATCCACTCGTACGGCTCACCCTTGATGAGCTGCGCGATCAGATACAGCTCCGCCAGATTCCCGTATGCCCATGCGCGATCTTTGCTTTCACCGTGCTCTGCGTCGTTGAGAGACTGAATCTCTGCCGCAAGCCACAGCGAAGCGACGTCCAGTTCCGGACGCGTAACCGATTCCGGCAGGCCGTCCACGCATTGCAGCAGCAAGGTGAGCGAAACATATTGAACCAGTTCCCACGGATGGGCACGTTGCATCACATAGGTTTCCCAATACCAGCTGCGCGAGCGGTCGAGTTTTTCCAGTATGTGCACCGCCTCTTTCGACGAGCCGTTCCAGGTATCCATTGCATGGAACAGCATTTGCGCCTCGCGTTTCTCGGTGCTGGCGAGCTGCGCCAGGATGCGCGCCTTGCGGGTGGGATACATCGCGATCGCAGCCTGCAACCGCGCTTTCGCCGCCGCGACCAGAAGCTGTACGGGTGCCAGCATCTCCATGCGTTTTTCAGGCGACACCGGCGCCGGATTTGCCCGATGCCTTCCGTCCCACTCCGAGAACTTCTGCATCACGCGATCCGAAATTCGCAGCGCCGTGTTGATGCTGTTCATCGATTGCTGGATGCACGCGTCGGCTAGCTGGTCGTCGAAATTCGGCGGCAGCGACGCGTACATGACGATGCTCGCCCAATCATGCTTATCCTTGAATCGCGAATACAAGCGGCGGCGTAGTCCGACCACCAGTTTGCGCGGGTCTTCGCTCCAGAGCAGGCCCTCGTACATGTCCTGCACGAGCATCACGGAGCCGCCGAATGAGAGCGGATACTGGCTCGCGATCACAAGCGGGATTCCCGCCTCGTGCAACGCATGCCCGATGCTTGCGCCAACGCCGGTGACGTCGCCGACATTGCCCGCATTGCAGCTCGCCAATGTCACGACCGCGGGTCGCGCAAAGTGGCCCGGCTGGTTGCGTCGCGATGTGCGCAGGATCGCCGCGAGACGTTCGCCGGACACCACCTCTGTTTGCGAGGGGTCGGACGTCGAGTGAAGCGCGAGCCCGAAGCGCTTGTCATATCCCGACTTGTTGTCGACACCGTGGGCGAGGATGTGCACATGCGTGTAATCGGTTTCCGCGCACGCGCGTTCCAGGCTCGCGGCGCTTGCGTCGGGGAGCACGGAAAGCCGCTGCGTCACGACTTCCAGCCGCTCTTCGTCGTTGAGATCGGCGGAAAGCGCGAGCCACGGCGTCAGCGCCTGGCGAATCGCCAGCAGATGCGCCTCCGCCGGCACTTCCTCCAGGTTCGCGGGCGATGCATAGGCAAACAGGATGCGCGGCTTGCGCGGCCAGCGGATGTACTCCTCGGGTATGCGCCGGGTTTCGCGCGTGATGCAGATTGGCTGCTGCGTCTGCAGCGAGAGCGGTTGTCCCGCGCCCGGGAAACCATTCGGCGAGGTCGCCAGTTCGAACGGCAGGAGGGCGAGCTCGGACGCCGAAAGGATCAGCCGAAGATGCGTGACCTGATCGAGGTCTGAACCTTGCAAACCGCCGTTCTGACGATTCAGGTCCGCAGTCAGGCCGGGAATCTGGCCGAGCAGTTCGCCCAAGACGCGGGCGGTATCGCCGACTTGAAACTCGCGTGCTTCAGGCCCCAGTTGGTAGCTCAGCGCGCGCAGCCGGTAGAGCATCTGGTTGTGTTCGAACGGCACCCTCACGGTCACGGCGCTGTGGTTCTCGCACAGCGCGATGTACTCGGTTAGCGGCGACAGTAACTGGTTGTGCGGCGGCCCGTGGCGCAGCAATTCAAGTGTGATCTTGCGCATCATGGGACCCTCATGCGGCTGGCGGGACAATCCACCGCCAGTGTCAGTTCGCCGTCCGTCGCGCCGTCTACTCCTTTCACATGGCGCAGTTCGGCAGTGGCGCCCGGCTCGCCGTCCCGCCAGATCACGGCGACCGTGCAGCGCTTTTCCACAAGGCCGGGGAACGCGTCGAGTTGTTCCATGCGGCCGTCCCTTAACGTGTCGAAGACCTTCGCGAATTTGGCGGGGTCGCCACGCACGGACGGATCGAGGCGGATCAGCCGCGCCCAGGTGCCACTGTTGAAATAACAGCCGGAACCGTTTTGCCTGCGCAGGGCTCGCTCCAGATGCGTATGCCCGGCCACTACAAAATCGATGTCCTGCGAAACTTCAGTATCGAGTTGCGCCGCTGTGTCGTCACGTTCGCCGATGTCGAAGCTCCGGTCGTGATCGAGCTGTTCAAGCGCTTCCCGCAAAACCTCGCTGGTCGACTCATTGCGATACCACTTGACCACCGCGCCAAACGCATCGAGCTGCTGCCCTTCAACGCCCTCGACTAGCGTCATCGGCTCGACGCCCAAGCGAACCTGCACCTCCGCCGCGCGCATCAGTTCGCGCCTGCGCGCGTCCGCCGAGCCGCGCGACATTGGCCCCGACTTTGACCCTGGCCCATTAAGTAGCGCAGCGTTCGCCGCCAGCGCCGGCGCCAGCGCTTCTGTCTCGTCTGCAGGCGCCGCGCCAAGCATGCCACCGGGCTTCCTCACGCCCGCCCACGCGCGCGCGAGTCCTGCGCCAGCGAGCTTCCTCGCGCCATCGAGGTTTCCGGCGAGATCGGGCGCACACGCCACGAGCGTCGGTATGACCCCTTCCACTTCCGGCTTGAGCAAATCCACGAAGGGATAGCGCCGCTTCACGCGATTCATCACGTCGATGACCATCCGCGAACCGGCGTTGGGAATCCATGCATCGATCGGACGGCCGAGCTGGACATCGCGACCGATCTGGCGAATCTTCTCGAAATCGGCGGGATTCCACCGGTCCACCTCGTTGCCGTGCAGGCACAGGACCGACCGTCCGCCGACATCGCACAACACGCCGCTGCCGTCGAAGACCATCTGCAACCGCGCCCGCGCGTCGCCGCTCCCCGCCCCTTCACCTGTGAGTAACTGCGCGAGGCGCTCGCGCATCCAGGGAAGCGCCAGTTCTAAATCGTGATTGCCCAGGTTGATAATCAAGCGACGGCGGCCTTTCCTGAGAAAGCCCTTAAGGGCTTCAAAAACAACGCCGAACGCCGATACGATGCGATCGAGCTTGTCCGCCGCGCCGAGGGGGTCGAAGTAGGTAGCCGGCGCTTCAGCCAGGAAGTCGATGAAGTCGCCGTTGATCACGAGCGCCACGTCGGCGTCGGGATCGTGTTCCGCGAGATGATTGATCAGCCACGCGAGCTCGGTGGCGGAGCCGAATATCTGGAAACCCGGCTCACCCCCAAGATGCAGATCTGAAATGACGTAGAGCTGATCGACGCGATAAATAGGCTTCACGTCCCCCCCCCCAATTGTGTGTCCAGACGCCGGCCCGGCTCTGCGCGTGGTCAGCAAGGAGCCGCATGGCCGTAACTTACTGTCGTAGCTTAGTGTCGTAACTTACTACCATAGTTATCCTCACTAGCTTTCATACGACAAAGTTGCGCATCTAGCAGCAATCGAGCGGCTGATCCGCGCCAGTGGCCGTGGACGACGCATTGAAATACCCGTTGTTCCGTGCTAAACCCGAGCGTATGCGTTGAGGGGGAGCGATGAATCAACCCGACACAACGAGGCGTCACGTTCCCCATGACATTCATCTCCGATGAACTCGAAAAACTACGCACCGAAAACGCGCGGCTTCGGGCGTTGCTCGACGTGCATGGAATCGATGCGCAGCCGCCTCCAGTCGCGCCCGCTGCCCCATCGCAAACTGAGGCTTTGCGCCTGAACACGGATGAGAAGGTCGTCCTGTTCCGCCGCCTGTTTCAGGGGCGCATCGACACCTACCCGATCAGATGGGAAAGCAAGACAGGCAAGTCGGGATATTCGCCGGCATGCGCCAACGAATGGCGGCCCGGTGTCTGCGAAAAACCGCGCATCAAATGCTCCGATTGCGGTAACCGGCTGCTCATCCCGCTGTCTGACCAGATCATCTATGACCATCTTGCCTGCAGACATACGATTGGCGTCTATCCCTTGCTGGCAAACGACACGTGTCGCTTTCTCGCAGTCGATTTCGACGACGCCGACTGGCGGGAAGATGCCCAAGCCTTCAGGTCTTCGTGCGTTGAATTGGGCGTGCCAGCCGCGCTGGAAATCTCGCGTTCGGGCAACGGCGCGCACGTATGGATTTTCTTCCAGTCCGCCGTACTCGCCCGCGATGCCAGACGCCTCGGTACCGCGATCATCAGTCACACATGCGCACGAACCCGGCAACTGAAACTGGCGTCCTACGACCGCCTGTTCCCCAACCAGGACACAACCCCGAAGGGCGGCTTCGGCAACCTGATAGCACTTCCGCTGCAGAAGACCCCGCGCGAACGGGGTTGCAGCGTTTTTGTCGATGAACAGTTGCGGCCTTACCCAGACCAATGGGCGTATCTGGCATCACTCCAGCCGCTTGCCACTGACGCTGTCGAATCGGCAATCTCCCGTGCCACAGGCGGGACACACCCGCTCGACGTCACGTTCATCGCGAACGAAGACCAGCAGGAGCCGTGGAAACCCAGTCCGATGCTGGGAAACAAGCTACCCGGTCCGATGCCCGAATCGCTCGCGGTCACCTTGGCAAACCTGGTCTATATCGAGAAAACGACGCTTCCTCAGCCGCTGCTTAACCGGCTGATTCGCCTCGCCGCGTTTCCGAATCCCGAGTTCTTCAAAGCTCAGGCGATGCGCTTTCCCGTATGGGACAAACCCCGCGTTATCGGTTGTGCTGAAAACTACCCGAAGCACATTGCATTGCCGCGCGGGTGCCTTGACGCAGTGCGGGATTTACTTCGCGACAACGCTATCCGAAGCGATGTTCACGATGAACGGTTTGCCGGGGAACCACTCAATCTCGCATTTGCCGGCACGCTGCGTCCAGATCAGGAAACCGCCGTAGCCGCCATGCTGCAATATGACACCGGCGTGCTCTGTGCACCTACCGCGTTCGGCAAGACCGTGAGCGCGGCTGCGCTGATCGCACGACGCGGCGTGAACACGCTGGTACTCGTCCATAGGCAGAACTGCTCAAGCAGTGGCAAGAACGGCTGCAGTCGTTTCTCGATGTCGGAAAGGACATAGTTGGCACGATCGGCGGCGGCAAGGCGAGGCGTAGCGGAAAAATCGATATTGCCGTCATGCAATCACTCTCGCGACAGGGCGAGACGAGTGAGCTTGTCGAGCAGTACGGGCATGTGATTGTGGACGAATGTCATCACCTGTCCGCAGTTTCGTTCGAAGCGCTATTAAAGCGGGTCAAGGCCAAGTACGTGCTGGGTCTGACGGCGACACCCATCCGGCGGGACGGCCAGCATCCGATCATCTTCATGCAATGCGGTCCTATCCGACATACGGCATCGCGCGCCGAGACCGCGCCGCACGACCTTGAAGTCGTACCAAGGATGTGGATGGTCAAAATCGATCTACCCGCCGAGGCCGGCATTCAGGACGTATTCCGGCACGTCGCCGCCAATACGCAGCGCACGGTAGCGATTGCAGACGAGATCGTGGCTGCATACTCGCGTGGACGCAAGATTCTCGTCTTGACGGAGCGCACGGATCATATCGCTGGCATCGAAGAGGCCTTGGCCGGACGAATCGAAAAGATTTTCACACTGCACGGACGGATGTCCGGGAAGCTTCGCAATCAGGTGACGACCGAGCTTGATGGGCTACCCGCCGATGTTCCTCGCGTGCTGCTCGCGACCGGCAAGCTCGTCGGAGAGGGCTTCGACCATCCGCCGCTGGTACGCTCGTGCTTGCAATGCCGATCTCATGGAAGGGCACGCACGCTTCAACAATACGCAGGACGCCTGCATAGAGAACATGCGACGAAAGTCGACGCGAGGATCATCGACTTCGTGGATACAGAACATGCGGGCCTGCTGCGCATGTGGGAGAAGCGCCAGGCAGGCTATCGAGCGATGGGATACAGGGTGGAAAGCCCAGGCGCGAGCAAACAGTTGTTGTTGTGAACCGCGAGCGCGGTCCACAAGCTGGCGAGGACGTCGACAGGGAAAAAGTCCAGGTGTTGGAAGAGCGAGGATTGGTTACTGCAGAGAAGAGGCCGCTTGATACCCTTCGCGATCCGCAAATTAACATGCTGTGAGGATCGGCCAATATCGCTGACGAACGTGACGCAAAAAAAAGCCACTCCGAAGAGTGGCTTTCAAGTATTTGGTGGGCCTCCCGTGAGTCGAACACGGCACCAACGGATTATGCTTACCAGCTACGGTTTTCACCGCCCCTTTCGGGTTTGTGGTCTGGACTGTCTCTTGTCATTACGACCTGCCCGTACAGTCTCTACACGTTCTCTCTAACCGAGAGCTTCGCTCGGGATTGCCACGCTGCCAAGGCAACAGAGGTTTCCCCGAATTTGAGCAGTTCTACCAAGGGGCAGAGCCAACTTACCCCAAGGCAACCCATTCACGGCTCACCATGCCGGTTATACATGGTTTAGGTGAGCCCTTGCTAAGTCCGCTGCTCTAACCAAGCATGAGCTAGAGGCCCTAAAAGATTGAATATTTTACCGTATCTGAAGACTATCGACGTAAGGATCTTGCTTAGCTTCGAGGTGATCTAATGCACAACAGCATTCCCGGTCCCCGCAAAGTCTCACCCAGTAGCGCTCCACAAGTTACGGCAAAGAGAGCCAAGGGAAGACATCGAACACCGCTTCCGATACCCATTTCATGCTACCCGCCTGCACTCGCGAAGGTCTGCGAGTTTGCCTTGAAACGCTCTATAAAACAAGCGCGGCGGACCTGTCGGCCCGCCGCGCCTGGGATCTCATCAACCCAACATCAATTCCCTTCCAGGAACGACTTCAGCTTGTCCGAACGGCTCGGATGGCGAAGCTTGCGCAGCGCCTTCGCCTCGATCTGGCGAATCCGCTCACGCGTGACGTCGAACTGCTTGCCCACTTCTTCGAGCGTGTGATCCGTGCTCATCTCAATACCGAAGCGCATCCGCAACACCTTCGCTTCGCGCGGCGTCAGCGAATCGAGCACGTCCTTCACCACGTCGCGCATGCTGGCGTGCAGCGCGGCGTCGGCCGGCGCCACCGTGTTCGTATCTTCGATAAAGTCGCCAAGATGCGAGTCGTCGTCGTCACCGATCGGCGTTTCCATGGAGATCGGCTCCTTCGCGATCTTCATGATCTTGCGGATCTTGTCTTCCGGCATTTCCATCTTTTCGGCGAGCGTTGCCGGATCCGGCTCGAGACCGGTTTCCTGCAGGATCTGCCGCGAAATACGGTTCATCTTGTTGATCGTTTCGATCATGTGAACCGGAATCCGGATGGTGCGCGCCTGGTCGGCAATCGACCGCGTGATGGCCTGACGAATCCACCACGTGGCGTACGTCGAAAACTTATAACCGCGACGATATTCGAACTTGTCCACCGCCTTCATCAAACCGATGTTGCCTTCCTGGATCAGATCCAGAAATTGCAGGCCGCGGTTCGTGTATTTCTTGGCAATCGAAATTACGAGACGCAAGTTCGCTTCCGTCATTTCGCGCTTCGCCTGACGCGCCTTCAGTTCGCCGGCCGCCATCTGACGATTGGTTTCCTTCAGGTCCTTCAGCGGCAACACAACACGCGCCTGCAAGTCGAGCAGACGTTGCTGCTGTTCGCGAATCGCCGGAACGTTACGCGCGAGGATCACGCTATACCCGTGGTTCTCGGCAACGACCTTCTCCGACCATTCGAGATCCGTTTCGCTGCCCGGAAAACGCGCGATGAATTCGGCACGCGGCATGCCGCATTTATCGACGACGGTATGCAGGATCTGGCGTTCCACCTGACGCACTTCGTCCACTTGCGCGCGCAGCGTGTCGCACAAACGCTCGACGGTCCGCGCGGTAAAGCGGATGGTCATCAGTTCGCTCTGAATCGCTTCCTGCGCCTTCAGATACGCCTTCGACTTGTAGCCTTCCTTCTCATACGCGCGGCGCATCTTGTCGAACCACTCGCTGATCAGCGAGAACTTCTCGAGCGACGCGCGCTTGAGCGCTTCCAGCTGAGCGGCGTTGGCGTTGGCCTGAGCAGTGGTTTCGTCGACTTCTTCCTCGTCCTCGCTCGCCTCTCCCTCTTCTTCCTCTTCGCTTTCGATAGCTTCCGCTTCCTGCTCGGAGAAACCGTCTGCGTCGGCGGCGTTCGGATCGATCAGGCCGTCGACCAGTTCGTCCACGCGCGTTTCTTCGTTCTGCACGCGCTCGGCCATGGCGAGAATGTCCGCGATGGTCGTCGGGCAGGCGGAAATGGCCATGACCATGTGCTTCAGGCCGTCCTCGATTCGCTTCGCGATCTCGATTTCGCCTTCGCGCGTCAGCAGTTCGACCGTGCCCATTTCGCGCATGTACATGCGGACCGGATCGGTCGTGCGGCCGAATTCGGAATCGACCGTGGACAGCGCGACTTCGGCCTCCTCTTCGACTTCATCGTCCGACGAAGCCGCCGGCGCGTTGTCGTTGAGCAGCAGCGTTTCAGCGTCCGGCGCTTGCTCGTAGACCGCCACGCCCATGTCGTTGAACGTGCTGATGATCCCTTCGATAGCTTCCGTTTCCGTGAAGTTGTCGGGCAGGTGGTCGTTGATTTCAGCGTAGGTCAGGAAACCACGTTCCTTGCCGAGCTTGATCAGCGCCCGCAGCTTTGCGCGGCGTTCTTCGAGCTCTTCAAGCGTACCGGGCGCGCTCGACGCGAACGCGTCCTTCAACAGCGCTTTTTCCTTCGCGCGGCGATCACGTGCCTTGACCTTCTCGACCTTGGCCGGAGGCGCGGCTACGGCTTCCGTAGCGGTGTCCGCGGCCGGGTCGGCCTGCACGTTTTGCGCGTTTTGCGTTGCGTCGTCATCGACGGGTACTTCGTTCAGCTTTTTCGTCATGGAGTTCGCCGTACCGGCTTTAGTCTCGACTCGCGGCTGCTGGACGACAGCCGATGGAACCGTGGATACAGAATGTGCGCGCGCTGCCTCGTCCTGCGTCGACACGACCTTCCGGGCACTGCGCCGTCCGGGGTCCTGCGCCGGACCCCGCTTCACGACGCCCGTGCGGGTCAGCCTCGACCCCTGCTTCGTGATGCGTTTCCGGCCCGCATTAGCAGCCGCTTCCGTTGCACTCGCTTGCCTGCCGGCCGAACTTCCGGCCTTGTCAGCCCTGCCACCCCTGCCAATCTTTCCCGCCTGGCCGGCTGTTGAGCCCGCCGGACCTTTGGACTGACCCGGCGTCTTTTTGCCTGACGGCCTGGCGGCTTTCGCCGACCGGGCCGGCCGGGCCGACCCGGTACTCCCCGTACTCACTGCCGACGCAATCGAGTTTTTCTTACCTGTGCTCAATGAAGACGAATGGGGAGGGGAATGCGCGACGGTCGCTATGGTTTTGGACGCTCCGGGGGAAGGAACTGACCGGCTGTGGGCCACTGCCCGTTTCGACTCGTTCGAGCCACGTGCCGTCGTTTTCTTCCCGCTAGCAGTCTTAACCATGCGTGCCTCACCTCTCTCGCAAATGAGCACATTAGTCAAAAAAACAACTTGCTGAAAACCTTTAATTGTAGCATGCGCGTCTTAAATGTCCCGGCTTGCCCCGCGCGAGGCCTTAATTTGAGCAGCTTTAACCGATAACTCCGAAAATTCGGCAATTTCTTCCGCAGTCAAGCTCGATTGCTGCGCGAGCTGATCCAGCCGATTCCGATAGCTGTCGTGCCGCAGCTTGATCACGGTGCCGTGCAATTCTTCCGCCAGCAGCTTTTTTTGCTCCTGAACGCGCTCATTTGCGCTTTCGTCAGCGGGGTCCCGCAGCAAGAGGTCCCGTACATTTTCATCATAGGCGAGAATTTCCTGGAAGATATCCTCGTAAGTCGGAGCGTTTGCGGCGTTGCGCAACAGATCCGACAACATCTGGAACTCCGCCGTCTCACCCAGTTCCCGCGCATGCCCGATCACTTCACTGAACAACTCGCCGTGCTCGGTCATGGTGACGAGCGTCTGCTCGCTCTCGTGATCGAGCGTTGCATAGATGGCCGGATACATCACCAGGTTGCGCAGCGCCCGCTGCTCATGCCCCTTCACTCGGCGCCGCTCGCTCTTCGGCAAAGCGGCTCGAGCGACCGCCGCGGCGCGTGAATCGATATCGCACAATGCCGCAATTTCACCGAACGGCGTATTCAGCCGATCGGCCAGCATGTGCAGAATCTGCACGCGCAACGCGTTCGCCGGCAGCGCCTGAAGCAGCGGCTTGGCGTCGAAGAGCGCCTTGGCGCGGCCTTCCGGCTGGTCGAGTTCCTTGTCGTTCAGAATCTCATTGAGCAGGAATTGTGACAGCGGCATGGCGTGATCGACTTGATCGCCGAAACCGTCCGTGCCGAATTCGCGCACGTAGCTGTCGGGATCGTGTTCCTTCGGCAGGAACAGGAAGCGGATCGTGCGATTGTCGGCGGCGTGCGGCAAACAGGCGTCGAGCGCACGGCGCGCGGCGCGGCGCCCGGCCGAATCGCCATCGAAGCTGAATACAACGGTATCGGTCTGGCGAAACAGTTTTTGGACGTGGATGGGCGTACAAGCCGTGCCGAGCGTGGCAACTGCGTTCGCAAAACCCAGTTGCGCCAGCGCCACAACGTCCATATACCCTTCGACGACCAGCGCGTACCCGAGTTCGCGAATTGCAAGCCGCGCTTCGAAAAGCCCGTACAACTCGCTGCCTTTGCTGAACAAAGGCGTCTCCGGCGAGTTGAGGTACTTCGGCTCGCCGCCGTCGAGCACGCGCCCGCCAAAGCCGATCACGTTGCCCTTCACATTGCGGATGGGAAACATGACGCGTTCGCGAAAACGGTCGTATCGGCGGGATTGGCCCTGGTTATCACTTTTTTCGCTGACGATCACCAAGCCGGCTTCCACCAGATTGTCGTTTTTGTAGTCGGGGAACGCGCTTTCCAGACTTTGCCAGCCGTCCGGCGCGTAGCCGAGTCCAAAGCGCAGCGCGATTTCGCCCGTCAGGCCGCGCTTTTTCAGGTATTCGATGGCGTTCGGCGCGCTGCGCAATTGCTTGCGATAGAACTCGCAGGCGGTCTGCATGACTTCGGTCAGCGCAACGCTGACCGCCTTGCTCGGTGCAGGGGCGTAGCCTTCGCCGCCAGATCCGCCGAATCCGCCCGGTCCGCGCCCGGACGGTTCCTGCGGGACGGTCAAGCCGACCGATTGGGCCAGTTCATTGACGGCTTCCGGGAACGTGAGCGCCGTGTGTTCCATGAGAAAACTGATTGCCGTGCCGTGCGCGCCGCAACCGAAGCAGTGATAGAACTGCTTGGTCGGGCTGACCGTGAACGACGGGCTTTTCTCGTTATGGAACGGGCACAGCCCCATGAAGTTCGCGCCGCCCTTCTTCAACTGGACGAACCTGCCCACCACGTCGACGATATCGACGCGGTTAAGCAAGTCCTGAAGAAACGAATGCGGAATCACTAAGTTGAATTGCCTTGTGTAACTTTAAGCAGCAGCTTATTGGGCGAGCGCCGCTTTGACCAGCCCCGACACCGCAGTCATATCCGCGCGGCCGGCCAGCTTCGGCTTCAGCACGCCCATTACCTTCCCCATGTCCTGCGGTCCGGCTGCACCGGTCGCGGCAATTGCCGCCTGGATTTCGGCACCGATAGCTTCAGCCGACAATTGCTCAGGCATGTAAGCCGCCAGAACGCCCAGTTCGGCTTGTTCCTTCGCCACGAGGTCGTCGCGTCCCGCCGTCTGGAACTGGCTGATCGAGTCTTTGCGCTGCTTGATCATCTTGTCGATAACCGCCGTGATGGCCGCGTCGTCCAGCGTCACGCGTTCGTCGACTTCGCGCTGCTTGATCGCCGCGAGCAGCAGCCGGATGGTCCCGAGGCGCTCGGTTTCGCGTGCGCGCATCGCGGTTTTCATATCGTCGGTGATCTGGTCTTTGAGGCTCATCGCTTGGGAACTCTGCTGGTGCTGTATTAAGAGAATGCGAATGTCTGACCGTTCATGGCGCTAAAGCAAAAACCCGCTTGGGACGTTTCCTCAAGCGGGATCATGAACAGGGTGATTCGGGACCTTTGGATCCGTGCGGCGCCGACGCCGCGCCGAGTGCTCGCTTGCGGCAGGGATCAGTCTCTTTCATCATGGATCACCGCCCGGTTTTCACTCAAATTTTGCAATCGACCTGCGCTCATTAGGCACATTTCCGCGAATTTATTGCGCACTTTCCGCGCACTTTCCGATCACGCCGATTGCCGCTACGGACGAAACAGTATAGCAGGTCGAAAACCGGAATTCCCAGGGGAAAGCGTGCTCCGCGGATACCGGCCTTCATCGATGAAAGCCATGCTGGTCATACCTTTTCGGTTCTAGGTGTCGACCAGTTCAGCCGCCGCTTTCCCCGCCGCGACGCCCGATGCCCATGCCCATTGAAAGTTGTAGCCGCCGAGCCAGCCGGTGACATCGACTGCTTCACCGATGAAATACAAACCCGCCACGCGCGAGCTCATCATGGTCGTCGATGAAAGCTCGCGCGTATCGACGCCGCCGCGCGTGACTTCCGCTTTTCTATACCCTTCCGTGCCATTTGGCGTCAGCGTCCAGCGCGACAGCGATTCACCGATTTGCCGCAAGGTTTTGTCGGGGAGATCGGCCAGGCGCGCGTCTGCGGGCACGCGCTGCACATCCAGCCAGGTTTGAGCGAGGCGAGCCGGCACGCGCTCCGAGAGAAACGTGCCGACCTGCTTGCGCGTTTCCCGCTTGGCCGCGATCAGCTCGCTGGTGGCATCGACGCCGGGCAACAAGTCGATGCAAATCGGCTCCGATGGATTCCAGTAACTCGAAATCTGCAGCACGCCGGGCCCTGAGAGGCCGCGATGCGTAAGCAGCAGGTCCTCGGTGAATTCCCCGCGCCCGCGGCCGGTTCCCGCGCTCAATTCCACCGGCACGGATAACCCGGATAAGGCCGCGAACGGCTCCCAGTCGAGGGGAGCAAAGGTCAGTGGAACGAGGGCGGGACGGGTATCAATAAGTTTGTGGCCGAATTGCTTCGCCAGCCGGTACGCGAAGTCCGTCGCGCCGATTTTCGGGATCGACAAGCCGCCCGTCGCGACGACGAGCGCGGCGCACGAGATTGTGCCGGCGTTGCTATCGAGGGAAAACCGGGCGCCGTCGTGGCGGATTGTGTCGACGGTGACTGGGCGGCGCCATGTCACGCCGCCGGTGTCGCATTCGGCTTTCAGGAGCTGGATGATCGATTCGCTGGAGTCGTCGCAGAAGAGCTGGCCTTTGTGTTTCTCGTGCCAATCCACGCGATGACGCTTGAGCAGTGCGAGAAAATCCTGGGGTGTATAGCGGGCGAGCGCGGAGCGGCAAAAATGCGGATTCGCCGATAAGAAATTTGCCGGTCCGGCGTTGATGTTCGTGAAGTTGCAGCGGCCGCCGCCCGAGATGCGGATCTTTTCCGCGAGCCGTTCGGCGTGATCGATTAGCACTACGCGGCGGCCGTTTTGCGCGGCGACCGCTGCGCACATCATGCCGGCTGCGCCTGCGCCGATGACTGCAATGTCGTAGGTTTCCATGCGGCGCATTGTAGCCGGTTGGGTTTCGTTCGCACTTGGGAGAGGGGCGTGCCGGTACCGGTGGTCGGGTTCAATGCCGGGTTGTTGCTGCTTACGTTGGCGCGGGTTCAATGTTGGCTATATTTTTTATCACTATTAGCCAGGGTATTTTCGTTCGCACTCGGTTTTTTGGGGAGCGCTGCCGGCTGCGGTCGGGAGTCAGTGCAGGGTTGTTGCTGCTTACGTTAGCGCGGGTTATATGTGATCTCATTTTTTTATCACTATTAGCCAAGGTATTTTCGTTCGCACTCGGTTTTTTTGGGGGGCGCTGCCGGCGGCGGTCTGGGTCGGTGCCGGGTTGTTGCTGCTTACGTTAGCGCGGGTTCAATGTTGGCTAAATTTTTTATTACTATTAGCCACTATCCGTGGCGGGACTTCATTTCTTTGTCCAACGGCGACAAAGAAACGAAGCAAAGAAAACGCCTTCCCACAATCTGTTTTAAGTGTCCCCAGCGTGCAGACCACTGCTTTTGGTTCCCGCGTAGCACGGTGCTCGCAAAACCACGGACACTTGAAACCCTCCTTCTCGCGAATCCTTACATCCCCACGCTTCGCCACCAGTGGTCTCGGGCAAGATCAGTGCGCCCACAGATTTGCACGGTCCCCCCTTGCCCGAGGCTTACTGAAGTTTGTTTGCGTCCGCCGTACTAGGCGGCAGACGCCCGGCTACGCGTGCTCGGGTGCGTAGCAATTTAGGCGACGTTGTTCGCGCTTGGCGCGGGGCGTTCCACTATTTTTTGGTGCGCTCATGCCAAGCGTATTGCGCGCTACGCGCGCTCCTCGCTTAAATTGTGTCGGCGGATCACGCAGCCCGCCAACGCGTAAGACGCGTGAGGCCATATTGGTCCGTGGGTCCACCGATCTTGCCCGAGAACACTGGTGGCGAAGCGTGGGGATGTAGGGATTCGCGAGAAGGAGGGCTTCAAGTGTCCGTGGTTCTAGCGAGCACCGTGCTACGCGGGAACCAAAAGCAGTGGCCTGCACGCTGGGGACACTTAATACAGATTGTGGAAAGGCGTTTTCTTTGCTTCGTTTCTTTGTCGCCGTTGGACAAAGAAATGAAGTGCCGCCACGCACAGTGGCTAATAGTGATAAAAAATACTGCCAACATGCAACCCGCGCTAACGTAAGCAGCAACAACCCGGCGCCGACCCCGACCACCGGCCAGCTCCGCGCCCAAAACCCCGCCCGAGTGCGAACGCAAATAACCCGAGCTAACGTAAGCAGCACCAACCCGGCACCGCCCCCGACCACGGACCAGCCCCCCGTCCAACCCCCTCCCGAGTGCGAACGCAAAAACACTGCCATGGCATAACAGGGCCACGCCCCCAAACACCCCGCTTGCTATACTCAAGGGTTCACCCCAAAAATCCCTCCCCATGTTAGTCCTAGGCATAGAAAGCTCCTGCGACGAAACCGGCCTCGCCCTCTACGACACTGAGCGCGGCTTGCTTTCGCACGCCCTGCATTCGCAGATTGCAATGCACCAGGAATACGGCGGTGTCGTACCAGAACTCGCCTCTCGCGATCACATCCGGCGAGCACTGCCGCTCCTCGAACAAGTCATGGCGGAAGCCAAAACCGCCCCCGCCGCCATCGATGCCATCGCGTTCACGCAAGGCCCCGGCCTCGCCGGCGCACTGCTGGTAGGCGCGAGCATCGCGAATGCGCTTGCCATGGCGTGGGACCTGCCGACTGTCGGGATTCATCATCTGGAAGGGCATTTGCTGTCACCGCTACTGGTCAGCGAACCGCCACCCTTCCCGTTCGTCGCGTTGCTGGTGTCAGGCGGCCACACGCAATTAATGCGCGTAACGGACGTGGGCGAGTACGAAACGCTCGGCGAGACGCTAGACGACGCCGCCGGCGAAGCCTTCGATAAAACCGCGAAACTCCTCGGCCTAGGCTATCCAGGCGGCCCGGAAGTCTCGCGGCTCGCCGAATTCGGCACGCCAGGCGCAGTCAAACTGCCCCGCCCAATGCTGCATTCCGGCGACCTGGACTTCAGCTTCAGCGGCCTGAAAACCGCAGTGCTAACGCAGAGCAGGAAACTCGGAGCAAACGTCTGCGAACAATCGAAAGCGGATCTGGCGCGGGGTTTTGTCGATGCGGCTGTCGATGTGTTGACCGCGAAATCCATCGCGGCGCTGAAGCAGACGGGCCTGAAGCGGCTAGTCGTGGCGGGTGGTGTAGGCGCGAACCGGCAGTTGCGCGAGGCGCTATCGGCAGCGGCGAAAAAACGCCGCTTCGACGTGCATTACCCCGATTTATCGCTATGTACCGATAACGGCGCAATGATCGCGCTGGCCGGCGCTTTGAGATTGGCGCGCTGGCCCGATCAGGCAGTGCGCGACTATGCGTTCACGGTTAAGCCGCGCTGGGACTTGACGTCGCTGGCGGCTGCCTGAGTTTGGCCGCCTGAGTTTGGCCGCCTGAGTTTGGCTGCGTTAGTTGGCTGCCTAAGTTTGACCGAGCAAGTTAGAACTCACACAGGCTGACCTGAAGAACCCCGCTTGTCGCGCCCGATCACGGCATATGCGCTGTGATTGTGGATCGACTCGAAGTTCTCGGCTTCCAGCACATACGCCACAATCCGATCGTCCGCGTTCAGCCGCATCGCGACATCGCGGACAAGGTCTTCAACAAATTTTGGATTTTCGTAAGCGCGCTCGGTCACGAACTTCTCGTCGGGCCGCTTCAGCAAGCCCCACAATTCGCACGATGCCTCTTCTTCTGCTATCCGAATCAATTCTTCAATGGCGACATCGCCCTTGAACTCGGCGGCGATAGTCACATGCGAGCGCTGATTATGCGCGCCATACTGCGATATCTGCTTCGAGCACGGGCACAAGCTCGTCACCGGCACGAGCACTTTCAGCGAAACCCGAGTCTCGCCGGCCCGCATCTCGCCGGTCAGCGTGACCTCGTAATCCATCAGGCTCTGCACACCGGAAACCGGCGCGGTCTTCATGACGAAGTACGGAAACGACACTTCAATTCGCCCGGAATGGGCTTCGAGCTTTGCCTGCATCGCCAAGAGCATGGTCCGGAAAGCGGCTTGATCGAGCGGCGCGCGATGCTCGTCGAGTAACGCGACGAACCGCGACATGTGTGTGCCTTTTTGATCGGCGGGAAGGTGAACGTCGAGATTCCAGACGCCGATACTCGGCTGCAGTTCACCGTTCGATGTGCGAATGGTCAGCGGATATCGAACTGCTTTTACGCCCACGCGCTGGATCGGGATCTGCCGGATGTCGGGCGAACTTTGGACATCGGGCATCGTAAAGGCGGGATTCATCTGATTCATCGTTATTTCCTTCTTATTTCCCTCTTCGCCGCGCGGATCTTCACGCTCGACACGCGACGATGAGACTTCGCGGGCGTCCCCGACGCCCGCTTTCGCCAGCTATCTATCTATCGTTTTAGGCGACCCGCTTCGTCAGCTTGCCCGCATCGCTTCCGACGGCGTGACTGAGAAAGCGATCGCGAATCGACTTGGCGATACCCGCGCCGTCCAGCCCGCACGATACAAGCAGCTTGACCGGATCGCCATGATCGATGAATACGTCGGGCAAGCCGAGTTGCAGCATGGGCTTGATAACCGCGCTCGCCAACAGGCTTTCCACGCACGCTGATCCCGCGCCGCCCATGATGGAGCCTTCTTCCACCGTTACCAGCGCGTCGTGGGTGGCGGCGAGTTCGCGCAGCAGATCGGCGTCGATAGGTTTCACGAAGCGCATGTTCGCAACCGTGGCGTCGAGTTCCTCGGCCGCCGCCAGCGCGGGTGCGACCATGGTGCCGAACGCAAGAATCGCGATGCGCTTGCCGGAGCCGACTTTTTGCATCGATTCACGCCGAATCTCGCCCTTGCCAAGCGGGATCGCCGTCATCTTCTTGACGGTTTTCACGCCCGTGCCCGCGCCGCGCGGATAACGCACGGCTGTCGGATTCGGCTGCTGCAAGGCGGTGTAAAGCATCTGGCGGCATTCGTCTTCGTCAGAGGCGGCCATCACCGTCATGTTCGGGATGCAGCGCAAAAACGCGAGATCGTAATTGCCGGCGTGCGTCGCACCGTCCGCACCGACCAGACCGGCACGATCAATGGCAAATACCACCGGCAGGTTTTGCAACGCGACGTCGTGGATCAACTGGTCGTAGGCGCGCTGCAGGAACGTGGAATAGATCGCGACGACCGGGCGCATGCCGTCGGCCGCCATGCCGCCCGCGAACGTCACGGCATGTTGTTCTGCAATGCCGACATCGAAATACCGGTCGGGGAAGCGCTTCTCGAACTCCACCATGCCGGAGCCTTCGCGCATGGCCGGCGTAATGCCCACCACCCGCGAATCCTGCTCGGCGGCGTCGCACAGCCATTCGCCGAATACCTGCGTGTAAGTTTTCTTCGATGGCGCCGTCGACGGCTTGATGCCTTCTGCCGGATTGAACTTGCCGGGGCCATGGTAGAGAACCGGATCGGCTTCGGCGAGCTTGTAGCCCTGTCCTTTCTTCGTCACCACGTGCAGGAACTGCGGCCCGCGCAATTCCTTGATGTTCTGCAGCGTGGGGATCAGCGATTCGAGATCGTGACCATCGATCGGCCCGATGTAGTTAAAGCCGAATTCCTCGAACAGCGTGGCCGGCACGATCATGCCCTTCGCGTGTTCCTCGAGCTTGCGGGCGAGGTCGAGCATGGGCGGCGCGACGCGCAGCACCCGTTCAACGCCGGCACGCGCCGCCGCGTAGAAACGGCCCGACATCAGCCGCGCGAGATGCCGGTTCAACGCGCCGACGGGCGGCGAAATCGACATGTCGTTGTCGTTCAGGATGACGAGCAGCGGCACGTCGTCGGCCACGCCTGCGTTGTTCATGGCTTCGAAGGCCATGCCCGCAGTCATCGCGCCGTCGCCGATCACGGCGATGGAATAGCGGTTGTCGCCCTGCAATTTGCTGGCGATCGCCATGCCGAGCGCGGCCGAAATGGACGTGCTGGAATGCGCGGTGCCGAAGGTGTCGTATTTCGATTCACTGCGGCGCGGAAAGCCGGAAATTCCGCCGGCCTGGCGCAGTGTTTTCATCTGATCGCGGCGTCCGGTCAGAATCTTGTGCGGATAAGTCTGATGGCCGACGTCCCAGACGATGCGGTCGTTCGGAGTATTGAAGACGTAATGGAGCGCGATCGTCAGTTCGACCGTTCCGAGATTCGACGATAAATGCCCGCCCGTCTGCGACACGCTGTCGAGCACATACGCACGCAGCTCTTCTGCCAGCGGTTTTAGTTGGTGGCGGTCCAGGGCACGCAAGGCGGCCGGATCGTCGATGGTTTTCAGCAAGTCGTACATCGTCGTCCCATTTAGGAAAACTGGCGGAAGCCGTTCGGGTGTTACCTCGGGTGTTACCTGGGCGGCACGCATGAGGCACGTCCGCCGGTCCCGCGTTTTATCGTATGTTTCTAGTTGACCCGGTTCACAACCAGGTCGGCCAGTTCGCCGAGCCGCGCAGCCCGCGGGCCGAAGGGTTCAAGCGCGGCGTGTGCATCACGGCCCAGTTGGGCCGCTAGTTCACGCGATGCATCGAGTCCGATGATCGACACGTAAGTCGGTTTGTCGTCCTTCGCGTCCTTGCCGGCCGTCTTGCCAAGCGTGGCCGAGTCGGCCGTGACGTCGAGTATGTCGTCCACCACCTGGAACGCCAGGCCGACCGCAGCAGCGTAGGCATCGAGCGCGCTCATGGCGGCTTTATCCGGCGCTTCGCCACAGAGTGCACCCATTCGCACGGACGCGCGCAACAAGGCGCCGGTTTTCTTTCTGTGCATGGTTTCGAGTTCCAGGCGCGACAGCTTGCGGCCGACGCTTTCCAGATCGATTGCCTGGCCGCCCGCCATGCCGACCGAACCGCTCGCAAGCGCCAGTTCACGGGTCAACGCGGCCTGCTGGGCCATGCTCAAGCCATTGTCCGCCGTCAACACAACGAAAGCCTGCGACTGCAGCGCGTCGCCAACCAGCAGTGCCGTCGCTTCGTCATATTGCACGTGTACCGTTGGTTTTCCGCGACGCAAAGCGTCGTCATCCATGGCCGGCATGTCGTCATGCACCAGCGAATACACGTGAATCATCTCGAGCGCGGCGCTCGCCGCTTCCAGCGCCGGACCCGTCGCACCGGTCAGCTCGCCGGCCGCGTGGCACAAGAGCGGGCGGACCCGCTTGCCGCCGCCAAGCACCGCGTAGCGCATGGCTTCGTGCAATTTTGCCGGCGCAATGTCGGTACCCGGCAGGTAATGCTCCAGCGCCGTTTCTACGCGGTCAAGGCTTGCGCGCATCCATTGATCGAAATTCATAAGTCGTCCCCGTTATCTGCCGTTGTTCCTGCGCCCTGAGTGGCGCGCTGGACTTCGGCTGGCAGCGGTTTTAGTGTGTCGCCGTCGAGCACGCGGACCTGCTGCTCGACCTTCTCCAGCTGCTGTTGGCAAAAGCCGACAAGCGCTGCGCCGCGCCGGTACGCAGCGAGCGATTCTTCGAGGCTCAGCGCGCCGCCCTCCATGCGCGCCACGAGCCCCTCCAGTTCGGCCAGCGCCGTTTCGTAATTCTCCGGGAGCGGCGCGTTTTCCGCGCTTGCCGAGCCTTCCTGCGTTGCGGTTTTCGCCATGAATCGTGGGTGTATTTTCAGATTTTGGGAAACAAGTCGGACATTCTACGGCAAAAGCGGCTTTTCTGACCTCCGTCCTGCTCTCACCCATGCCTGTGGCCCGTCTCGGACCGAAATCCCTTATCTCCAAATAGTCTGAAAAGACGCACCGGTGCGCGGAACTTCGCGTCGGAATTTGACCCAAAGCAAGTCCTTGAGCGCCCCATTGAAAGGGTTTTCGGTATAATTGCGGGTTCCCTAAATCGAATTTTCGATGGTTGGGTTGTTCACTGCTTTCACGTCTTCACGGGAGTGGGAATGTCCAATCTGAGCAATGCATTGCAACTGAACGCCATTCACAGTCAGTTGCCAGTCACGGCTTACTTTGACGAAGCGCTTCTCAAGCGCGAAATCGACACGCTGTTCAAACGCGGTCCCCGCTATATCGGGCACGAACTCATGGTGCCCGAGGCGGGGAGTTATTTTGCTTTGCCTGGCGAGGGCGAAGGGCGTCTGCTCGTCCGTAACAAGCAGGACGAAATCGAGCTGCTGTCCAACGTGTGCCGGCACCGTCAGGCCATCATGCTGAACGGGCGCGGCACGGCGGAAAACATTGTGTGTCCTCTGCATCGCTGGACCTACGATCTCGACGGCCAGTTGCTCGGCGCGCCGCATTTCGCCGACAAACCCTGCCTCAACCTCGGCAAATCGCCCTTGCAGAACTGGCAGGGGCTGCTGTTCGAGGCTAGCGGGCGTGACGTCGCCGCCGATCTGGCGCGGCTCGGGCCGGCAAAACATTTCGACTTTTCGAGCTTCATGTTCGATCACGTCGAAGTGCACGAATGCAATTACAACTGGAAGAGCTTCGTCGAGGTGTATCTCGAGGATTACCACGTGGCGCCGTTCCATCCGGGTCTGGGAAGCTTTGTCTCCTGCGACGACCTGACGTGGGAATTCGGCGACTGGTACAGCGTTCAGACGGTTGGCGTTCACAAGAATCTCGAAAAACCGGGTAGCCCGACGTATCGTAAATGGCACGACGAAGTATTGCGATTCCGTGGCGGTAAACCGCCCGAATTTGGCGCGATCTGGATGGTTTATTACCCCGGCATCATGATCGAGTGGTATCCGCATGTGCTCGTGGTGTCGTGGCTGATCCCGCAAGGCCCGCAGAAGACCACGAATATTGTCGAGTTTTATTACCCTGAGGAAATTGCGCTGTTCGAGCGTGAGTTTATTGAAGCGGAGCGGGCGGCGTATATGGAAACGGCGCGTGAGGACGATGAAATCGCCGAGCGCATGGACGCCGGGCGGCGCGCGCTGATGAACCGCGGCGAGTCGCAGGTCGGGCCGTATCAAAGTCCGATGGAGTCCGGCATGCAGCACTTTCACGAGTTCTTGCGGCGGCAGTTGGGCGAGATTTGAGGGTGACAGGTTTCGATAAGAAAGACGGGCTTCGGCCCGTCTTTTTTGTTTAGACTTGAATCTTAACTACTGCAATGCGCCGCCCGCCGACAAACCGCTGCGCGTTGCCCCGGGAGCCGTCATGCCGCACACGCACTACACCACGCTTATTTCCGCGACAAACCTCGTCGAACGGCTCGCCGCCGCGCCCGGCAGCGTGCTTACCGTCGATTGCCGCTTCGACCTCGCCGCGCCCGACGCCGGGGAAAACGCTTACGCATCGGGGCATATTCCGGGCGCGCATTATCTGCATCTCGACCGCGACTTATCCGGCGCGAAGACTGGCAAGAACGGCCGTCATCCGTTGCCCGAGCGCGCCGCACTTGTCGCGAAGCTCAAAGATCTCGGCCTGAACGAAGGCCAGCAAGTCGTGGCCTACGACGCCCAGGGCGGCATGTACGCCGCGCGCCTGTGGTGGCTGTTGCGATGGCTTGGCCACGACTCCGCCGCGCTGCTCGACGGCGGCCTGCAGGCATGGCAAGCGGCCGGCCAGCCTCTCGATACCACCACGCCGCCGAAATCCCAGGGCACGTTCAAGGCGGGCGCGCCGCTGGCAGTCACCATCGATGCCGATGCGGTGCTGCGCAATCTGACCACGCACGAGCGTGTTCTGATCGATGCGCGCGCGGCGGACCGGTATCGCGGAGAGAACGAAACGCTCGACGCAGTCGGCGGACACATTCCAGGCGCGCTGAATCGCTTTTTCAAGGACAACCTGACCGCCGACGGCCGCTTCAAGACCGCGCACGAATTGCGCGAGACGTTTGGTTCACTGCTTGGTGCAACATCGCCGGAACGGGTGGTGCTGCAATGCGGCTCGGGTGTGACCGCCTGCCACAACGCGCTGGCAATGGAAGTCGCCGGCCTGCACGGCGCGGCGCTATATCCGGGGTCGTGGAGCGAGTGGTCTTCGGACTCGTCGCGGCCAGTGGCGACAGGCGCGGCCGCTTGAGGTTCTTGCCGGAGATAGCGCTGAAAAAGAGGGGCGCGGCCCGAAGGCCGCGCCCCTCTTTCTTCATGGGACTGGGCAGTCTCTAAAAGCACCCCGCGATCACTTCACGCCGTGCTCCCTAAACCACGCCAACATGCGCTTCCAGCCATCTTCCGCGTCGGCCTTCCGGTAGCTCGGCCGATAATCCGCGAAAAACGCGTGCGGCGCGTCGTCGTAGACCACGATCTGCGATCCGCGCGCGACCGCGGGTCCTGCGGCAATCGCCTGCTTCATCTGCTCGAGCGAGTCCTGCGGAATACTTTGATCGAGCTTGCCGAAGAGCCCAAGCACCGGCGCCTTCAGGTTGCCGGCAAGGTCCAGCGGATTTGCCGGATTGTTCGCCGTCTTCGCCCCCACCACGCGCCCGTACCACACCACCGCCGCTTTGAGGTGCGGATTGCGCTCGGCATACAGCCAGGTAATCCGGCCGCCCCAGCAAAATCCCGTAATCCCCAGCCGATGCAGATCGCCGCCATGCTCACCCGCCCAGGCAACCGTGGAATCGATATCGGAGAGCACCTGGTCGTCGGGCACCTTCGAGACGATCTGATCGTTCAATTGCTGCATCGATGGGAATTTGGAGGCGTCGCCCTCGCGCGTGTAAAGATCGGGCGCGACCGCCAGATAACCCAGCTTGGCTAAGCGCCGGCAGACATCGGCGATATGTTCGTGCACGCCGAAAATCTCGTGAATCACGATGATCACCGGCAAGTGGGTCTTGCCTTTCGGCTGCGCTCGATACGCGGGTATGAGCGTGCCGTCGGCGGCCTTGAAACCGACCGGACCGGCTTCAAGACCGTCGCTGTCGGTGATGATGGTTTGCGCGGAAACCGGCATGACACAGGCGGCAAAACCGCTGCCGACCGCCGCCTTGATAAACGTGCGCCGGTTGAATGGGACATGCGGAACGAGGCTGTCGATCTCAGGCGTAAGCATGCAAAGCTCCAGCGGCATAAGCCGCGAAGGACCGCCGGTTCGCAGCACAGGTGTCCGGACGATCCGAATCGAATAAGCCGCGCGATCGTGGCAGACAAGCTAAAAGCCGGAAAGCGCGGCGCTGCAACGTCTTGGCTGCGATGACCGCGCTGAACCGCGCATCGCATCCAAAAACGTGCCGCTCATTCTAAACAGCTTTAGTGCAGCTTGACGCGTGGCGCGGTGGAGCGCCGCAGCCAGTGCGCGATGGTATCGAGCGCCATGCGTGCCCAGCCATGCAACGCCGCGATGTGCATGCGGTACAGCGACTGGTACATGAAGCGCGCGAACAGCCCGTCAATCAGCATGCTGCCGCCGATCACCCCGCCCATCAGACTGCCGACCGCGCTGAAGTGCCCTAGCGACACGAGCGATCCAAAATCGCGATAAGCGTAGTCAGGCAAAGGCTTGCCTTCCAGTCGCCGCTCAAGCGATTTCAGCAGGAAGCTCGCTTGCTGATGCGCGGCTTGCGCACGCGGCGGCACGTTGCGCCCTTCCTTCTCGCCGCCCGGCCATGAACAGGCGGCGCAATCGCCGAGGGCAAAGATGTTGTCGTCAGTTTCGGTTTGCAGCGTACCGCGCACGATCAGTTGGCCGAGCCGATTGGTGGTGAGCCCGTCGAGTGTCGACAGCACGCCGGGCGCCTTGATGCCCGCCGCCCAGACCGTCAGGTCGGCGGCAACCGTCTTGCCGCTCGCCGTGCGGATCGAGCCGCGTGACACTTCGGCCACGGTCTCGCCGATCATCAGCTTGACGCCGAGCTTGACCAGCAACTCGGCCGTCGCGGAGGACACGCGCTCGGGCAACGCGGGCAGAATGCGCGGTCCGGCCTCAATCAACACAATGCCGATATCGTGTTTCGGATCGAGCTTGTGCAGCCCGTAAGCGTGCAGCACCTGCGCCGTATTGCGCAATTCCGCCGACAACTCCACGCCCGTCGCCCCGCCGCCCACGATAGCCACCTGAATCCGCGGCTGCCTTACGACGGCACCGGCGGCATCCGTGCCCTGCGGCACCGGTTCCGGCGTTGTCCGATATTCCGCGCGGATGCACGCCGCGATCAGCCGCTTGCGGAACAGTTCGGCTTGAGCGACGGTGTCCAGCGCGAGCGAATTTTCCTGCGCGCCCAGGACGCCGAAAAAGGCCGTCGTGCTGCCGATTGCCACAATCAGCGTGTCGTATTCCAGATTGCGTTCTGGCATCAATTCGCCGGCTTCATCGTCGAGAAGGGGGCCCACCGTCACCCGTTTCGCAGTCCGGTCGATGCCGAGCAGATCGCCCTGCTGAAACTCGAACCCATGCCAGCGCGCCTGCGCCGCATAGGGCAATTCCTGCGAAAACGGATCCAGGCTGCCGGCCGCGACTTCATGCAGCAGCGGCTTCCAGATGTGCGTGGAGTTCCGGTCGATGAGCGTGATTTGCGCACGCGGCGCGCCCTTGCCATTGGGATTGCCGAACTTGTCGCCAAGACGCGTGGCAAGTTCAAGCCCACCCGCTCCCCCGCCGACGATGATGAAGCGATGCATGCACACTCCCCTATGACATCATTCAAAAGTAGCTGGATGTACCGCTCTTCAAGCTCAATGCGCTTCTTCCCAGTTATTGCCCACGCCGACTTCCGCCACCAGCGGCACCTTCAGCTTCGCAACGCCGCACATGAGTTCGGGCAGGCGCTTGCGGACTTCCGGCAATTCGGCTTCGGGCACTTCGAGCACGAGTTCATCGTGGACCTGCATGATCATCATGGTCTGGATCTTCGATGCCTCCAGCCAGTCCTGCACGGCGATCATCGACAGCTTGATCAGGTCCGCCGCCGTGCCCTGCATGGGCGCGTTGATCGCGGCACGCTCGGCGCCCTGGCGGCGCGGACCGCTGCCGCCGTTGATCTCGGGCAGCCACAAGCGCCGCCCGAACACGGTCTCAACGAACCCATCGCGCTTCGCCTTCGTGCGCGTTTCGTCCATGTAGTTTGCAACACCCGGATAACGCTGAAAATACCGGTCGATATAAAGCTTCGCCGCATCGCGCGAAATGCCGATATTCGACGCCAGCCCAAACGCGCTCATGCCATAGATCAAGCCGAAGTTGATCACCTTCGCGATGCGCCGCTGATCGTTCGATACCTCGATTGGCGTCACGCCGAAAATCTCCGAAGCGGTCGCCCGGTGCACGTCTTCGCCCTCGGCGAACGAGCGCATCAGCGACGGGTCGCCGGAGATATGCGCCATGATCCGCAACTCGATCTGCGAGTAATCCGCCGAGACAATCTTGCTGCCCGGCGGCGCGATGAACGCCTCGCGAATGCGCCGTCCTTCAGTGGTCCGCACCGGGATGTTCTGCAAGTTCGGTTCATTCGATGACAGCCGCCCCGTCACCGCCACGGCCTGCGCATAGTTCGTATGCACGCGGCCGGTTTTGGCGTTGACCATGCGCGGCAGCTTGTCCGTGTAGGTGGACTTCAGCTTCGACAACCCGCGATGTTCCAGCAGGATCTTCGGCAACGGATAGTCTTCGGCCAGCTTCTGCAGCACTTCTTCGTCGGTGGAAGGCGCGCCGCTCGGCGTCTTCTTGACGACCGGCAATTGCAGCTTTTCGAAGAAGATCTGGCCGATCTGTTTCGGCGACCCGAGGTTGAATTCGCCACCTGCGAGCACATACGCCTCGGCTTCGAGCTGGATCAGCCGCGTGGCGATCTGGCCACTTTGCACCCGCAGCAATTCGCCGTCGATCAGCACGCCATTGCGCTCCATCTTGCGCAACACGCGTGACGTCGGCATTTCAATATCGCGATACACGTGGAGCAATTGGGTTTCATCGGCGAACTGGGGATAGAGCGCCTGATGCAAACGCAAAGTGATGTCGGCGTCTTCCGCTGCGTAGGGCGCGGCCTGGTCCAGCGCGACTTCGTCGAAGCCGATTTGCGACGCGCCCTTGCCCGCCACCTCTTCGTACTTGATGGTCTTCGCGCCCAGATGCCGCAGCGCGAGATTGTCCATGTCGTGCGGCCGGTGCGACTCCAACACATACGATTGCAACAGCGTGTCGTGCTCGACGCCGTTCAATTCGATGCCGTAGTTCGCCAGCACTTGCTCGTCGTATTTCAGATGCTGGCCGACTTTCTTCTTCGACGGATCTTCCAGCCACGATTTAAGCTTTTGCAGGACTTCGTCGCGCGGCAGTTGCAGGGGCGCATCCGGCCCGCGATGCGCGACCGGAATATAAGCCGCGCGCCCCGGTTCGACCGACACCGACAGCCCGACAAGCTGCGCGAGCATGGGGTCGAGCGCGGTGGTTTCGGTATCGAAGGAAGTCAGCTCCGCGGCGTTGATGCGCGCGAGCCATGCGTCGAATTGCTCCCACGTCTGCACGGTGTCGTAGTGCCGCTCCATTTCGGTGGCGGGCGCGGGCGGCGTGTCTACCGGACCTTCCACCGCATCGGCAATCTCCACTTCGCGCAGCCACGTCTTGAAACCATGGCGCGTGAACAAGTCGCGCAATTCATCGCGCGCTTCAGGACGCGCCGGCAGCGTTTCCTCGATCGACGCGATTTGCGCCGTCAGGTCGCATTCTGTCTGTACGGTAACAAGCCTTTTTGCGAGAGGAAGGAAGTCCAGAGCCTTGCGCAGATTGTCTCCCACCGCACCTTTTATCTCGTTCGCATGTGCCACGATGCCATCTAGGGTTTCGTACTGCGCGAGCCATTTCAACGCCGTCTTCGGCCCGCATTTTTCGACACCCGGTACGTTATCGACCGTATCGCCGATGAGCGAGAGGTAGTCGACGATCCGCTCCGGCGGCACGCCGAACTTCCCCAGCACCCCGGCGCGATCGAGCGTCTCGTTGGTCATCGTATTGATGAGGGTGACATGATCCGTCACAAGCTGCGCCAGATCCTTGTCCCCCGTCGACACGACAACCTTCATGCCGCGCTTTTCGGCGGCAACCGTAAGCGTCCCGATAACGTCGTCGGCCTCCACGCCTTCGATCATCACGAGCGGCCAGCCGAGCGCGCGCACGGTTACGTGGATGGGCTCTATTTGCTTCGAGAGGTCATCAGGCATCGAAGCCCGGTTCGCCTTGTAATCCGGGTACCAGTCGTCACGGAATGTCTTGCCTTTGGCGTCGAATACGCACGCGCTATACTCTGCATTGATGTCCTTTCTCAGCCGCCGCAGCATGTTGATCATTCCATACAGCGCGCCGGTTGGACCGCCGTCAGGGCCGCGCAGATCCGGCATGGCGTGGTAGGCCCGGTAGAGATAGCTGGATCCGTCGACCAATAGCAGGGTCTTACCTTCAAGATTAAGTTCTTCAGGCATTATGAACAAAAGAAAAGTGATTCCGAGTCTGCGATCGCTCGCAGATCAAGAGCGCGCGACGGCCAAGAAGGCTCGCGCATCGTGGCAGATGTTTACGATTATGGCAGAGTTCATCGAGGCGACCGAGTACCTCTCCGAGATCCGCCCTGCTATCAGCATCTATGGTTCGGCGCGTCTGAAACCAGAGTCGCCATACTACAAGCTCACGATTGAGATCGCGCAGAAATTTTCCGACGCGGGTTTCGCCGTCATCTCCGGCGGCGGTCCCGGCATCATGGAAGCGGCCAACAAAGGCGCGCATGCGGGCAAATCGCCGTCGGTCGGGCTGAACATTGAATTGCCGCACGAGCAGTCGGGCAATCAGTGGCAGGACATCTCGCTGCGTTTCCGGCACTTCTTCACACGTAAAGTTACGTTCGTGAAAAATTCGGATGCGGTGGTGGTCATGCCGGGCGGTTTCGGCACGCTGGATGAAATGGCCGAAGTGCTGACGCTGATCCAGACCAAGAAGTCGCGGCATGTACCTATCGTGCTGGTCGGCGCCGAGTTCTGGGAAGGCTTGCTTTCGTGGTTCCGCAACACGCTGGTTCCGACCGGCGTGATCAGCGCGAAAGATCTCGATCTGATGCAAGTGATCGACGATCCGGACCAGGTGCTGGAAGCCGTGCTGCAGTTCTACGAAGATCGCGAGACTGCGGAAGAACAACCGGCCGAAGGCAAGTCGGACGAAGACCGGATGTTCTATTTGTAAGCGCGTGATTGTTTGAAAAACGTGCGTGAAAAACGTGCTTGAAAAGCGGCTCCTTTCGGAGCCGCTTTTTGCGTTTTGTTTTTTCCTACTGGAACGCTACCTCCGCAAAGCCGCGCAACTTCCGGCTATGCAGTTTCGACAGACCATTCATACGCAGCAACTCCATTGCCATGACGCCGATCTGCAAGTGCTGATCCACTTGCGCACGATAAAACTGATCCGCCATGCCGGGCAATTTTAATTCGCCGTGCAAAGGTTTATCGGAGACGCAGAGCAACGTGCCGTACGGCACGCGAAAACGAAATCCATTCGCCGCGATGGTCGCACTTTCCATGTCGAGCGCAATGGCCCGGCTTTGCGACAAACGCTGCACCGGCTCACGATGATCGCGTAATTCCCAATTACGGTTATCTACGCTCGCCACAGTGCCCGTGCGCATCACATGCTTTAAATCCACGCCTTCGAGTTTCGTCACTTGCGCGACGGCTTTCTCGAGCGCGACCTGAACTTCAGCCAGTGCGGGAATCGGTATCCATAGCGGCAGGTCGGCGTCGAGCACATGGTCTTCGCGGACATAGCCGTGCGCCAATACGTAGTCGCCAAGACGTTGCGTATTCCTTAATCCCGCGCAATGCCCGAGCATGATCCACGCATGCGGACGCAGTACCGCTATATGGTCCGTTATCGTTTTCGCATTCGACGGCCCCACGCCGATATTGATCATCGTGATGCCGCTGCCATCGGCGCGTTTTAGGTGATAGGCGGGCATTTGCGGCAGGCGCGCGGGCGCCACCCCCTGCTGTTCTTCTTGCGAATCGCCGAGGTTCTCGTTGCCCGTGATCACGTCGCCGGGTTCGACAAACGACGTGTATTCGCTTCTATACGCCCGTGTTGCTTCGTCGTCGGCCTTTGACATGATCTTGCGGCCGAGCTTCACGAATTCATCGATATAAAACTGGTAGTTCGTATAGAGCACGTAATTCTGGACATGCGTGGGCGAAGTGGCGGTGTAATGCTTCAGCCGATGCAGCGAGAAATCCACGCGCGCCGCCGTGAATAACGCCAGCGGATGCGGTTCGCCCGGAGCCGGCTCATACGTGCCGTTCACAATGCGGTCGTCGAGTCGCGCGAGATCGGGCATATCGAAGATATTGCGCATGGCGAGCAGCCGGTCGCGATCCAGATCGCCTTCCAGGTGAATGCCTTCTGCGAATGCAAAGTGAATGGGAATAGGTTGCGCCGACACGCCCACCTCAATTCCCACATGATGATTCTTGTTGAGAAGCCGCAATTGCTCACGATAATAATGGCCGAACAAATCCGGCCGCGTGAGCGTGGTTTCAAAAATCCCGGGCCCCGCGACGAACCCATACGAACGGCGTGAATCGATCTGCGTATTCAACTCGGTACGAACGCGCACGAACGGATAACAGGCCCGCACGCGATGTGAAAAAGCTTCGTTCTTTCTATACCGCGCGAAGGCGTCGCGCAGGAACGAAGTGTTGGCTTCATAGATTGCCGATACCCGCGCGACCGCCGCCACGGGGTCGTCGAACGACTCCGTCGGGAAGTTGTTGGCAGGCGTGGAATGGCTGGCTTGAGTCCGGTCGTTTGTCATGTTCTTCATGCGCTCTTGTGATGAATCGACATTAACACGGAAGAACCACACGTCCATGAACACCCCTCCCGCCGATGCGTTTCATCAACACTCCGAGCCACAGCAACGTGCAATATGCGAAACCAGCGCAAAATAAGGCTTTCGCGATGGCGCAAGCTCCCCGCAAACGTTCCCTAAGCGTCCGTACAACGCCCCGCAAGCGAGTGCGTTTTGCTAAAATTCGCGGACTCATCTGGAGAAACATCATGAAGCCGCTTCAATCTGTCGCCATCGCGGCTGTTCTCGCCGCAGCCAGCATCGGCGCCTATGCGCAACCGGCGCCCGCGACGGATGCTCCTCCGGCGCATGTGATGTCGCCCGAAGAAAATGCCGGACTGCCGGATCTGAAGGCCATCAACCGGCCGGCCGCACAGGTCACATCGAAAGTCGAAATTTCGCCGCCGCGCCTGCCGAGCTATCACGAACAAAGCACGAACGGCACCGAAATCACGGAATACCGCGACAAAGGCAAGCCTGTTGAAATCGACGTGCGTTCGAACTTCGGCACGCGCTATCAAATGAGCGCTCCCGCCGACACGTCGCCCACCGTGCGCGATAACGGCAAGCCCAACACGCGCCTGCCGTCGTGGAATCTGAGCTACTAAGCGGTTATCCTCCTGCTGCCGGTTGCATCGGCCGAAGCCCGGCGTTACATCGCCGGCTTACGGCGATGTCCGCTTGACTGAGGCTTGACTGACAAGCACGCCGGTCCGCCCGCCTTCCAACCTCACCGACGTTCTCCCGCATGGCCGTATTCACCCCTGTCACCGACTCCCAGCTCACCGACTGGCTGCAACACTATGAACTCGGCGAGGTCGTCGATTTCCGTGGCATTGCATCCGGTATCGAGAACAGCAACTTCTTCCTGACGACAACGCGTGGCGAGTACGTCCTGACAATCTTCGAGAACCTCACGGCCACGCAACTGCCGTTTTATCTCGATTTAATGCGTCATCTGGCCCATCACGCCGTACCGGTTCCCGATCCCATGCCGCGTCTCGACGGCGCGCTCTTCGGCACGTTGAACGGCAAGCCGGCGGCTATTGTGACCAAACTGGAAGGCGCGCCGGAACTGGCGCCGGGCCCGGCGCATTGCATCGAAGTGGGTCAGATGCTGGCGCGGCTTCATCTGGCCGGCCGCGACTTCGCCTCGTATCAACCGAATTTGCGCAGCCTCGCGTGGTGGCAAGAGAACGTGCCGGCCGTGCTGTCGCATTTAAGCGACGACCAGCGCGCGCTGATCACGAACGAACTCGCGCATCAGGCGGCGTTTTTTGCATCGGATGAGTATCGGGCGCTGCCTGAAGGCCCGTGCCATTGCGACCTGTTTCGCGACAACGTGCTGTTTGCGCACCCCACCGCCGATGAAACACAGCTCGGAGGTTTCTTCGATTTCTACTTTGCCGGCAACGACAAATGGCTCTTCGATGTCGCCGTCTGCGTGAACGACTGGTGCATCGATATTGCAAGCGGTGCGCTGGACATGGCACGCGTTGACGCGTTGCTGCGCGCCTATCAAACGGTGCGGCCGTTCACGCCGGCTGAAGAGCACCACTGGAACGACATGCTGCGCGCGGGCGCGTTGCGCTTCTGGGTGTCGCGTCTCTATGATTTTTACCGGCCACGCGAAGCCGAGATGCTTAAACCGCACGATCCCGGCCATTTCGAACGCATTTTGCGTGAGCGCATCAAAGTTGCGCCTCCTCCCGTTCACGGTAATTAATCAATGCAATTGATCGAAGTCCCCGCCAAAACCGGTTATGTGTGGTTCCGCCAGGGTATCTGGCTGTTTCGCCGGAATCCGCTCGCGTTTCTCACGGTGTTCTTCGCCTATCTGTTCGCCATGACGCTGATCTCGCGGCTGCCGCTGATCGGTCCTGTGTTGCCGCTGTTGCTGATTCCGGGCGTGGCCGTGGGATTCATGGCGGCTTGCCGTAACACCATCGCGAAAAAGCCGGTCTGGCCGACGGTTCTTGTCGATGGCTTTCGCTCTTACGGTCAGATCGTCGCGCGCCGCCTGCTCGTGCTGGGCGTGGTTTATGTCGCCGCGATGGGCATCATCTTCGCCGCGTCTTCGCTGGCCGACGGCGGTCTCCTGCTCAATCTGATGCTCGGCAACGGACCCGCGGGCGATCCGGAAACCGTGGCGGCCAGTTTCAACCCGCTCGCCGTGCTGGTCGCGATGGGCTGTTATGTCCCCGTCGCCATGCTGTTCTGGTTCGCGCCGATTCTCGTCGCCTGGCATGACGTGCCGCCGGCGAAAGCGCTGTTTTTCAGCTTTATCAGCTGCTGGCGTAATCGCGGGGCATTTGTGATCTACGGCGCGTTGTGGATCGGCATTGCGCTTGCCGTGTCGTTCGGCCTCAGCGCGTTGATGCAGGTGCTCGGCGTCGGGCAGGAAATGGCGCTGGCGGTGTTGATGCCGGCATCGATTCTCATCACGACCGCTTTGTATTGCTCGTTCTACGCAACGTATCGCGGCTGTTTCGGTTTGCAATCGGAGGATTCGCCCGATATCCCTGACTTGTCCGAACCGCCGATTTGAAGTTTCTGGTCGTTGGTGAAACGAAGACCTGAAGATCGAGCGCCGATGACTTTCCAGTCATCGGCTTTTTTTTCGAACTCGTCGGCCCGCGTTGATTCGTGCGCTAACTATTTGCGTGCAGTATCGTTATGATTCGTTTTTTAGCGTAGCAGGCGCAATCTCGATGACTTCCTCCCCGCAAATCCCGCTCGAACTCGACGCCCAGCTCTGCTTCGCGCTGTATTCGACCTCTCTCGCGATGACCAAGACCTACAAGCCGCTGCTGGACAAGGTCGGCCTAACCTATCCGCAATATCTGAGCATGCTGGTGCTGTGGGAAACCGATGAGTTGACGGTCAAGCAAATGGCCGAACGGCTCAGTCTCGATTCGGCCACCATGACGCCGCTGCTCAAGCGCCTTGAAGCGCAAGGGTATGTGAAGCGCGTTCGGGGCGTTGAAGACGAACGGCAGGTATATATCCATCTCACCGATGCCGGCCGGGCGCTCAAGAAAGCCATTCGCGGCATCCCCGGCGAGATCTTTTGCGCAGCGGGTTCAGACGGTGAACGGCTTCTCAAGCTGCGCGACGAATTGATGCGGTTGCGCGCGTCGCTGATGGCCCATAACGAAGCCTGAATCTCCCCGATAGTCATAACCAATCGGGTTCGTCGCAAATTTACTTTGCACACTAATTATTATCGCGATATATTTACTTCCGTGGTGAACGCGTTACCGAACACAGATGTGCATCACCCTTTTGCCGCCGAGCGGCGACTATCGAACAGGAGAACATCATGAGCGTCCTTTACACAGCAAGCGCAACGAGCACGGGTGGCCGCGACGGCCGGGCAGTTTCGTCGGATAAGAATCTGGATGTGAAATTGAGCGCGCCGAAGGAATTGGGCGGCGCGGGCGCAGCCGGCACCAATCCGGAACAACTGTTTGCCGCCGGTTATTCGGCGTGTTTCCTGAGCGCGATGAAGTTTGTAGCCGGCCAGCAAAAGAAGACCATTCCCGCCGATACAACCGTTTCCGCCGACGTGGGCGTTGGCCCGAACGACAAGGGCGGCTTTGCGCTGGATATTGAGTTGCGCGTTTCACTGCCGGGACTGGACGCGGCTGAGGCGCAGGCACTCGTGGATACGGCACACCAAGTGTGCCCGTACTCGAATGCGACGCGCGGCAACGTTGACGTGCGCGTCAAACTGGTCTGATCATCGAAGGCGCTGGGGAGACGTCATTCTCCAGCGAGCCTAGACGCAAAAATGCCGGCCATCAGGGCCGGCATTTTTTTGCTTCGACAACGCCGATTTCGACGTGGTGAATCCTACGGATGCTTCTACAGGGCTTTTACGACTTCGAACTACTGCCTGGATTACTGCGCAAGCCACGAGGGATGACGCGGCGATGCGCGGCGATCCAGTTTCTGCATGCGATATTCGAGGTCGTAAATATCCGTAGCTTCGGCCAGATAAGCGTCGTTGCGCTCCTTGTCACGCTGGTCGGCGGATTTGGTCAGGAACAGGAAGAGGCGGCTGAGCAGATACATGGTGAACCTCGCTTTGATGTCTTGCTTGAATGATATAGGGTAATTACCTAGTGCTTGAACGAATCATAGGGTAATCCCTAATCATTTGCAAGTATTCAAAACCATCGCATTGATGCGAAAAGCTTTTTTACAACATTCGGACCTACGCCAAGGTTTCCGCGCGGACGGACGATTGCACCCGGCGCTGGTGTTTGAAGAACTCCCACAGCATGGCCGAGGCGTCCGGTCCTTTGGACGAATGGAACTGCACTGTGTCGTCGCCGCCGCTCCACGCATGGCCGAGCCCGCGCACTATGCAGGTTCGAATCACGCGCCGGCCGCTCTTCACGTGATCGGTCACTGTGCTGCCGGCTTGCGTTTCCTCGCGACGCTCGCCTGCGCGCCAGGCGCCGTTTGCGTCGATGAAACGGTTCAGCCGCAGGAACTCCGTTGTCAATTGCTCGGCGTTGGACTTCGACACGACCGAATCCAGCTCGCCATGCACGATCACGGCCGGCATGCCTGGATAACGTGCAACGTCGACCGACGCGTCGATCAGCGCAGCCGCATCCTTGCGGCTGCCGCGACGCATGATGTCCATGGCGTCGATTCCTGAGTTTGCATCGCCGAAAACTACGCCTGAATGCAGGCCCACCGCCGCGAAAAGCGACGGATACTTGACCGCGAGCATGGCCGCCATGCCCGCGCCAGCCGACATGCCGGCCAGATAAATGCGTTCCGTATCGAAATCGTGCTGCGCGGCGACTTCCCGCACCAGCGAGGCAACCGACGCTGCTTCGCCGCCGCCGGAAGCGGCGGATTCTTCGTACCAGTGCCAGCATCGGTGCACGTGCGCGGTTTTTGACTGCTCGGGATACAGCACGGCAAACCCGAAGCGATCAGCCAGGAGATTCATGCGCGTTCCCTGCGCGAATTCCTCGGCAGATTGCTGGCAGCCGTGCATCATCACGACCAGCGGCATGTTTGCGAGCGGCGCGCCGCTCGGCAGGTACAGCGCGTACGCCAGGTGATTGACGAAGCGGCCGGCAGCCGGCGGCGCCGAATGAAATGATCGCGTCCATTTGCCCGCCGCCCACGCCGAAGCACGCGGGCGCACTCGCGACTCGCGAACCGCGCTCGGTTTGACGGCCACCTTCGGCTTCGCTGTCGCGGGCTTCGCGAGCTTGACGCGAACAGGCCGCGCCGGAGCGCGCGTTTTCGGCGCCTTGGGCAGGGGGATCTGGGCGGCTACCAGGCGTTTTAAGCCTCGCAGCCATAGTTTTGTCAGGCTTTTTGGCATCGAATTAGGGTCCCGCACACGGTAAGGTTAGTCGTCAAACTTCGTCGGAATGACGAACGTTGTGCAGTGCACAATAGCATCTATTGGGAAGATGTGCGCGCGACACAGAATTTCACATTACTGAACGTTAAGGTCACTTAGCGTGACAAAGAATGTAAATTAGCCGAACTTCGTTTCGATAGATTGTTATTTTCTGGATCTCCATAAAAGTTTGAGGCATTCCTCCACCGTTATAATGGGGGCTTTCTTCCGCTCTGCAGTATCAATGTTCATGCCTGACTTGCCGCTTTCCCTTTGGTTTTCGATTACGTCGCTCGGTAGCGTCGGCGTGATGATTCCGCTTGCGCTCGCGGTTGCAGCCTGGCTCGCGCTCGGCTATTCGTGGCGATACGCGGCGTGCTGGCTGGTTTTGCTCGGCGGCGCAAGCGGGCTGGTGTTTCTGACGAAAATTGCGTTCATGGGATGGGGGCTGGGCGTGCGCGACCTGGATTTCACCGGCATCAGTGGCCACGCGATGGTGTCGTCGGCGGTGCTGCCGGTCGCGCTGTTCGTCGCGTGTTTGCCGGGGCGGCAGTGGTTGCGGGCGCTGGGTGTCGGGGTGGGAGTGCTGATCGGAATTCTGGTCGGCGTGTCGCGCATTTTGCTGAATGCGCATTCGGTGTCGGAGGTGGTGACAGGATGTGCGCTTGGCGCGGCCGCTGCGTTGTTGTTCGTGGCGTTTGCCTGGCGGGCGGAATCCGGCAGGTTGGCGGCGGCGCCGGTGGCTGTGAGTCTTGCGCTCGTGGCCGTTGTTTTGCACGGGATTCCCGTGCCGACTCAGCGCTGGATTACGGGTATTGCGTTGGAATTGTCAGGGCGTGAGCAGCCGTTTATTCGCGCGCGCTGGAAAGCGGGACGGTATGACAAGGTGATCGTGGCTCCGAAGGTGGTTTCATTCGAAGGGGGGCGTTCGCACGGAGGGGTCGTTCGCACTCGGGGGGTTGGGGCGCGGGCTAGTGAGCGTGGGGCAGGTTAATGCCGGGTAGTTGCTGCGTACCTTAGTGCGAGTTCAATGTCGGCTTTATTTTCTAGCCCTTTTAGCCACTGTCCGTGGCGGGACTTCATTTCTATGTCGGTGGTGCTGGTCGGCGCCGGGTTGCTGCTGCGTACGTTGGCGCGGGTTCGATGTTGGCTAAATTTTTTATCACTATTAGCCAGGTTATTTTCGTTCGCACTTGGTCAGGGTTTTGGGCGGTGTGCTACCGGCGGTGGTTGGGGGTGGTGCTAGGTTGCTGCTTACGTTAGCGCGGGTTCAATGTTGGCTATATTTTTTATCACTATTAGCCACTGTCCGTGGCGGGACTTCATTTCTTTGTCCAACGGCGACAAAGAAACGAAGCAAAGAAAACGCCTCCCCACAATCTGTATTAAGTGTCCCCAGCGTGCAGACCACTGCTTTTGGTTCCCGCGTAGCACGGTGCTCGCTAGAACGAGCAACACTTGAAACCCTCCTTCTCGCGAATCCTGACATCCCCACGCTTCGCCACCAGTGATCTCGGGCAAGTTCGCTACGCCTGCAGACCGGTACGGCCTCTCTCCTGTGTGAGGTTGACTGAACCCATTCGGTGCATAGTAATTTCAGACGCGCTTGTTCGCGCCGGCCGCGAGGAGTTCCGCGATTTTTACGGTGTGCCGGTGCCCAAACATTTTGCGCGCTATGCGAACCCCTCGACTAAATGGTCGCGCGGATCACGCAGTTCACCAACCGTAAAGGCGCGTGAGGCCGTATTGGTCCGTGGGCCAACGGACTTGCCCGAGAGCACTGGTGGCGAAGCGTGGGGATGTAGGGATTCGCGAGAAGGAGGGTTTCAAGTGTCCGTGGTTTTGCGAGCACCGTGCTACGCGGGAACCAAAAGCAGTGGTCTGCACGCTGGGGACACTTAATACAGATTGTGGAAAGGCGTTTTCTTTGCTTCGTTTCTTTGTCGCCGTTGGACAAAGAAATGAAGTGCCGCCACGCACAGTGGCTAATAGTGATAAAAAATATAGCCAACATTGAACCCGCGCTAACGTAAGCAGCAGCAACCTAGCACCACCCCCAACCACCGCCGGTAGCACACCGCCCAAAACCCTGACCAAGTGCGAACGAAAATAACCTGGCTAATAGTGATAAAAAATATAGCTCACATACAACCGCGCTAACGTCAGCAGCAGCAACCCAGCACCAACCCCGACCACCGACCATCAGCCCCGCGCCCAAAACCCTGACCGAGTGCGAACGAGAACCCCCTGTCGCTATAACCCCAGATATATTACGATGCGCTTTCCGATCCACTCGCCCCGACCATCGTGTTCAATCTCAAGCAATCGCTAATCGCCGCCCTCTTCTCCTTCGCGCTGCAAAGCGCCGCCCACGCCGATGAAATCGTCGTCTCCGCGGCAGCAAGCCTGACCAACGCGTTCAAAGTCATCGGCGATGCATACGAGAAGCAGCATCCGGGCACCAAGGTCCTGATGAACTTCGGCGCGTCGGACGTGTTGATGCAGCAAATCGTAAAAGGCGCGCCCGCCGATGTCTTCGCCTCCGCCGATCAAAAAGCCATGGACAAGGCCATCGACGAAAAGGTGATCGCGACGGATTCACGCCGTGATTTCGCGGCGAATTCGCTCGTGTTGATCGTGCCGAAGGACAGCACGTTCGCACCCGCCAGCGTGAAGGACCTGACGCAAGCAAGCGTCAAGCGCGTGGCCTACGGCGATCCGGCATCGGTGCCGGTCGGACGCTACACGCAAGGCGCGCTCAAGGAAGCCGGCGTGTGGGACGCGGTCAGCGCAAAGGGCGTGCTTGCATCGAATGTGCGGCAAAGCCTCGATTACGTGGCGCGCGGCGAAGTGGACGCCGGCTTCGTGTTCAGCACCGACGCCGCCGTGATGCCGGATCGCGTGAAAGTGGCGCTGACCGTGCCGACGCAAACATCGATTACGTATCCCATCGCCCAGGTCGCGCAGAGCAAGCACGCCGCCGATGCCCAGCAGTTCATCGCGTATGTGCTGTCGCCGGATGGCCAGAAGACGCTCGCGCAATTCGGCTTCAAGCCGCCAGTTAAGTAACGCTTCTTTCTGCGTGGGACTATGGATCAGGCGTGGATTCCACTGCTGTTGTCGCTGAAAGTGGCCGGATGGGCGACGGCGATCGATGTCGTGCTCGGCGTCGCGGTCGCATTCGGCTTGTCGCGATGGCGCTCGTCGGCGCGTGAGCTCGTCGACTCGTTGCTGACGTTGCCGCTGGTCATGCCGCCCACCGTGCTCGGCTATTACCTGCTCGTGCTGCTCGGCCGGCGCGGCGTGATCGGCGCATGGCTCGACAAATTCGATATCCAGCTCGTGTTCACTTGGCAAGGCGCGGTGATCGCCTCGGCAGTGGTCGCGTTTCCGCTCGTGCTGAAGTCGGCGCGCACGGCATTCGAAACCGTCGATCCGCAATTCGAGCGCGCCGCGCGCACGCTCGGCATCAGCGAAACCGCCGTGTTCTTTCGCGTGACGCTGCCGCTTGCCGCACGCGGCATTCTGGCCGGCGCGCTGCTCGCGTTCGCGCGGGCGCTGGGCGAATTCGGCGCGACGCTGATGATCGCGGGCAACTTGCCGGGCCGCACGCAAACGCTCTCGGTGGCCGTTTATGCCGCCGTTCAAGCCGGCGATGACAGCACCGCGAACATCCTCGTGATCGTGACGTCGGTGACGTGCGTGGTGATCCTGCTCGCAGCGGGACGGCTGTTGCCGCAGCGCTCGATGGCATCGGCGCGTTGACCATGACGGCTCTATCCGTGCGCCTGCGCAGGCATTTCATCACGCCCGAACGCGACTTTTTGCTCGATATCGCGTTCCGCTCGACCAGCCAGCGCATTGTTTTGTTCGGGCCGTCGGGCGCGGGCAAGAGCCTGACGCTGCAGGCTATCGCCGGTCTTATTCAGCTCGATGAAGGCGAGATCGTCCTGAATGGAACCACGCTGCTGGACACGAGCAAGGCGATCGATCTGACGCCGCAGGCGCGTCGTATCGCGTATCTGTTTCAGGACTACGCGCTGTTCCCGCATCTGAACGTGCGGCAGAACATTGCGTTCGGGCTGAAGCGCGGCTGGTGGAATCCGTCGAAACACGTCGTGCATACAGATGTGGACTACTGGCTCAACGCGTTCGATCTGACGCAGGTAGCACGTCAGTTTCCGGCGCAGTTATCGGGTGGTCAGAAGCAGCGCGTGGCCTTGGCGCGGGCGCTGGTTCCGCATCCGCAACTGCTTCTGCTCGACGAACCTTTCTCAGCACTCGACATGGCTTTGCGCCAGCGCATGCGCCAGGAACTCGCCGACCTTCAAAGCCGCCTGGATATCCCGATGGTGCTGATCACGCACGATCCCGACGACGTTGCCGTGTTCGGCGATCAGGTCGTGACCCTGCACGAGGGTCTCGTGCAAGTTCACGATGCCAACGACGCCCGCGACACCCTCAATCCGCCACGCCGAGAATCACGCTCGACGCCTTGAACACAGCAACGGCCGCCTGACCTTGCGCAAGCCCGAGCGTCCCGACGCTTTCGTTGGTGATGATGGCGGTGACGGTCGTGGCGTCGTCCAGTGCCAGCGATACTTCCGCATTGACCGCGCCAAGCGTCACGCTCGATACCTTGCCCCTTAGCTGGTTGCGCGCCGAAATCCGCACGGGTTCGTCGGCCATCAGCATGACCCACGAGGCCTTCACAAGCGCGAACGCTTCACCGCCCTCCTTTAAGCCGAGCGACTCGGTGCTCTCATGCGTGACCACGGCGACAATCGATTGCCCACCTGACAGCGCAAGTTCGATTTCATCGTTGACTGCACCACGGGTAATTTTCTTGACCGTGCCAAACAACTGATTGCGTGCGCTCGTTTTCATGCCGATTCGTCCGATAAGCCGCCAATCCTGCGCGAAACCTTCAATAGCCGCGCCCGCGCGCTCGAGAAAAGCCTGGTGCTCCCGTTCGATGGCGCGATACGTATCGATCAGTCTCAACCCTTTCGCGGTCAGCGTCGTCCCGCCGCCGCCCTTGCCGCCCACCGCACGCACGACAAGCGCTGTGCCGGCCAGGTTGTTCATCGTATCGATAGCGTCCCAGGCCGCCTTGTAGCTCATGCCCACGGCTTTCGCCGCGCCGGTGATCGAGCCGGTCTGCTGAATGGCCGCGAGTAACGCAATGCGCGCTGCGCCGCCGAGCGTGGCGTCGCCGCTTCGCAACCAGACAGAACCGCCCACTTCGATAGGATCGTGCGGTGTGCTACGGGTCTCGTCGGTCATCGGCGGGGAGCAAGCATAGTTGGAAATGTGTCGCGATTATATTTGATGCGTCCGCTCACTTGATCCGCGGCCGCTTTATCTTGCGAAGAATACGTTCGCCTTCAATGGCGTTCATCCGTTGCGCCGTCACAGCGAATCCTCTCGCCAATCCCTTTTGAAACTCGTTGGCTTTACCCAAATCCGCAAGACGCTGAGCGGCGACGGCTGCATCGTTACCTTCGCCCAATACGGTCTGCAAATCCCCCAGCAATGTCTCGACGCGATTTCGCGTGCGGCGCGTGATGAGCGAGCGGAAGAACTCGAGCGCGTATCGAAGGCGCTTTGCATGAATCCGCACTTTGTGCCGGGTATGCGCGTCGACGGTGGTGAGATCCGGCGCACGCGCAATCTTCCGATAATGCTTCGTGATGCGCTTCTGCACGTGGTCGGCAAGCGTCTCCTGCTCCCCCGGCGGCGCTTTGAGCTGGCTGAACCATTGCACGAACGACAACGCGAGCCGCGCGTAGCGCGGTGAATTCATCGCGTCCTGCAGACGTTGCCGGGCCGCCATGCGGTTTGCATCGGCGGCGCTTTGGGTTGCACTCCACGACGAGTCTTGTTGCGGCTCGTCGCCGGCTGCGGCGTAGGCGGGCAGCGTGGTATCGGTGAAAACGTCCCAGTCGCGGGCATCGGCCAGCAAATCGCCGAACCAGGCGAGATCGGGCGCGACCTGCGCGTTCCAGGCGTCGTCGATCCATTCGGGAAAGAGCTTGAGCGCGGTCTTCAGCCGGCGCTGCGCCACGCGCAATTGATGAACGTGCTCGGCTTCAAGTCCGGCGCGCGACGCGATGTCGTTGCCGAACCATTGCGCCGCGACCGATTTGCCAATGTCCACAAACGCTTCGGTCGGCGTGGCGTGTGTCGGCAGCTTCAACTTGGCGGCTTTCACCGGTTCATGCAAGGCGGGATCGATGGCGACAGGCTCGATCAAGAACGGCAGTGTCTCTGCCACTTGATGCGCGATGGCAAATAGCGCATCGCGTGATTCGGGCGCCGCTGCGAGCGTCAAGGTCGCCGGGCGATCCGCGTTCAGCCGCAACGTCGCGCGGACGTGAACACCGGTCTGCATCTCGCCCGGCGTGTCCCACTCGACTATTGGCACGTCAGCCGGATCGCTCAATGCAATGCCGTCGTCGGGAAGCAGCTTTTGCAGTTCAGTGAGCGCTTGCTCGGACTTGATCCAGGAAGCCACGTCGTCATCGGGCCCAGCCTCCGTCTCGATCCGCCAAGTCATCGGCCATTCCTGATGACGCGCCGAGAAAACACGATGGTCGTCCTGTACATCGACTGAAACCTTCCAGCCTTGAAGATCCGCCGCGTTTCTTTGCGACTGCAGCATGAAGTCCGTGCGCCGCGCGCCCGAAAACGGCTCCAACTCCGATAGCGCCTGGTCCGGCGCGCTCCCCGAAACGTCGAAAGAAATCATCACCAACTCGACAAGTTGCAACATAAGTTCTCCACCATGAGGGGGACACCTTACCGGGCAGCAAATCCCAAACCGCGCTTTCAAATCATACGAATTACGAACCGATGAACCGTCATCAAAACGCCATAAAGCGTGTGCAAACATGCAAGACGCCGCCGCAAGAAGAAACAATAGCGGCGCCGTTTCTCCGCCTGGAACCACGCTGACTGAACGACCTTCGACCCTTCGACTCTACGTCTGACTCTTCGTCCGACTCTCCGTTACACGCGCAGCCTCTAGCTCAAAGGACGTCCCATGCCTGACTTGACCCTTCCCGAAAGCAACGACAGCCAAGGCCGCTCGCTCGGACGCCGGCTTAGCATGCCGCTTTTCCTTGTCGTAATCGCCGTCGGCATTATTTATTGCGTGTCGCATTTGATGCTGGACCTTCAGTCGGTGCAGCAATCTTCGATACTGCCGTACGTGCTTTTGGGCGTTGCACTGATGATCGCCCTGGGATTCGAATTCGTAAATGGTTTCCACGATACCGCCAATGCCGTCGCCACTGTCATCTACACGCATTCACTCGCGCCGAACCTCGCGGTCGTCTGGTCGGGCGCGTGGAATTTCGCGGGCGTGCTGGTGTCGAGCGGCGCGGTCGCGTTCGGCATCCTGCAGTTGCTGCCGGTGGAACTGATTCTCGGCGTGGGTACAACGCAGGGTTTCGCGATGGTGTTCGCGTTGCTGATCGCCGCGATCATCTGGAACCTCGGCACATGGGCGCTCGGCATTCCATCATCGAGTTCGCATACGCTGATCGGCTCGGTGATCGGGGTCGGGCTGATGAACCAGATGCTGAGCGGTCCTTCGGGAACCTCGGGCGTCGACTGGGCCCAGGCGCTGGCAGTAGGAAAATCGCTGCTGTTCTCGCCGCTGGTCGGCTTCGTGCTGGCGGGATTTCTGCTCTATGTGATGAAGCTGGTCGTGCGGGTTCCGGCTCTCTATAAAGAGCCGAAGAAGAACACGCCGCCGCCCTTCTGGATTCGCTGCCTGCTGATTCTGACCTGCACGGGCGTGTCGTTCGCGCACGGTTCCAACGACGGCCAGAAAGGCATGGGCCTCATCATGCTGATCCTGATCGGGACGGTGCCGACTGCTTACGCGCTGAACAAGGCGGTCACGCCGGCCCAGACGCAGACGTTCCTGTCGGTCGGCCATCACGCGTCGGAAGTGCTTGGCAAGTACACCGGCGGCGCAGCGCCTGTCGCCGATCCGCGCGCCGAAGTGCAGCACTACGTGCAAACCAAGACGCTCGCCCCGACCACCGTCGTCGCGCTCAAGCAGCTCACCGAGATCATCGACGGACAGGTCGGGTCGGCCGCTTCGCTGGGCGACATCCCGCAAGGCATCGTGAGCAACGTGCGCAACAACATGTACGTTACTTCGGAAGCGCTGCGCCTGATGGAGAAGCAGAAAGCACCCGCGTTCACCGCTGAAGACGACGCCGTGCTCAAGAACTTCAAAAGCGAGATGGATCATTCGACCAAGTTCATCCCGACGTGGGTGAAAGTCGCGGTCGCGGTCGCGCTTGGTCTCGGCACGATGGTCGGCTGGAAGCGGATCGTGGTGACGGTCGGCGAACGGATCGGCAAGACGCATCTGACGTATGGACAAGGGGCATCGGCGGAACTCGTCGCCATGCTGACCATCGGCGCCGCGGATGTCTACGGCCTGCCGGTCAGCACGACCCACGTGCTGTCCTCGGGCGTGGCGGGAACCATGGCCGCGAACGGCTCCGGGCTGCAATGGCGCACCGTGCGCAGCCTCGCGCTCGCGTGGGTGCTGACGTTGCCCGTTTCCATCGGGCTGGCTGCGGGATTGTTCTGGGTGTTCCGCGGGCTGTTTTAAGCCTGTTTAAACTTTTTCCTTACTTCTCCCTTATTAGCGCGCGGCGGTTTGTTCAAACCGTCCGCGCGCTTGCAAGACTTACCGATGGCTCCCCGATTTTTGCGGGCTATCCGGCCGTCACCATTACTCCAGACGATTTCCACCGATAGCAAACCGATGGCACAGCGATTGCTCACTGCAAGAGGCAATCGCGAGGGTATCGGCGGTGCGGACACCACTACTCGCCGATACTCACGCCGCAGCACTCGCGGCATCGCCATTCACTCTTCAACAGACGCCAATAATTAAGGGGAAGTGGAATGACCATCGGAACAATTTTACTCATCGTGTTGATCTTGTTGCTGCTCGGCGCGTTTCCGTCGTGGCCGCACAGTCGCAGCTGGGGTTACGGCCCGAGCGGGATCTTGGGCGTAGTGCTGATCATCGTGATCGTGTTGCTGCTCATGGGACGGCTATAAGCTATAACTAATAAGGTTGGACAGACAGGTTAAACAGGCGCAGCGGTGTTTTTCAAAACCGTTGCGTGGCCGCCCGGCAGCAGGAGAATATCCTGCTGCCGGGCGCTTTTCGTTGGGTTTATATCGTCTCGCCCACCTCAGTCTCGCCCACCTCATTCATCGACGCTAATCAAAGGAGTACGGATTCCATGGATCTTCATCTCTCAGGCAAACTCGCGCTGGTCTCAGGATCGACAAAAGGCATCGGCCTCGCGATCGCCACCGGACTCGCGCGTGAAGGCGCGCATGTCATCGTGAACGGGCGCAAGCAGGCTTCCGTCGATGAAGCCCTCGGCAAGCTGCGCGCCGCCGTGCCCGACGCAAACGCCGAAGGTTTCGCCGGCGATCTCGCCGATCCCCGCCAGATCGACGCGCTGGTCGCGCAATATCCGGCCGTGGATGTGCTCGTGAACAATCTCGGCATCTTCGAAATAAAGCCGTTCGCGGACATTCCGGACGAAGACTGGCTACGTTTCTTCGATACCAACGTGATGTCCGGCGTGCGCCTCACCCGCGCCTATTTGCCGGCAATGAAAGCGAAGAACTGGGGCCGCGTGGTCTTTATCAGCAGCGAGAGCGGCGTTCAGATTCCCGTCGAGATGATTCATTACGGCATGACGAAGACGGCGCAACTGGCGTTATCGCGAGGACTTGCCGAAGATTGCTCAGGCACCGGCGTGACGGTCAACGCGGTATTGCCTGGCCCGACGCATTCCGACGGTCTCGACGAAATGGCTGCCAAAAGCATGGGCGACAAGTCGTTCGCTGAGTTCGAGAAAGGCTTCTTCGAAACCGCCCGGCCTAGTTCGCTGATCAAGCGCTTTGCCACGACCGAGGAAGTGGCAAATATGGTGGTGTATGTGTGCTCGGAGGCGTCGTCAGCGACGAATGGCGCGGCATTGCGCGTGGATGGCGGCGTGGTGCGGTCGGCGTTTTAAGGTTGTTCGGGCTGTTGCCGGCGAGCGCGCTGGAAGCCACGCAGCCGTTCCCGTCAAGACAAAGGCCGTTACAACGCGAGTTGCAACGGCCTCATTACTTCTGTTCAGTTCCCCGAATCACACGCGCAACACCCGTCCGTCCGGTCCGATCAACGGCGGCAAACGCGGTGTTGGGTCGGACGGCTTTGGTGCCGCCTTCGCGCGGCCCGCGTTCGACGGTCCCACCGATAACGCCGGCGGCGCGGCCGTGGTCTTGTCAGCTACCTGCTTGACCGCCGGCCCGTTCTTGTGCTTCTTTTTCGCTTGCACAGGCAACACGCCGCGCGTTTTGCTCTTCGCTTTATGCGTCTGCGCTTCAGGCGGGTTCCAGACTTCAACGTAACGCTCAGCGGCCATAGCCGCGATCGAGCCAAAGCCCAGGGTTCCAGCCAGCACCGCGAGCACGACCTTCGAAGTAAGTGTCGATAAAACAGGTCTCACAGCAAACGCTCCAGATTTGTTCAGTGTCCACCGGCGCGCGAAAGTATAGCGTCGAGCGAACGCTCCGATGTGTCGAGTTCAAGCAACGCGCTGTCCAGCCGTTGCAGCGCCAGCGCGACCGTACGGCCGCCTGCGCCGAGTTCCGGCTCGCTGCGCGTGGCGTCGAACGCCGCCGATACCGCGCGTGTTGCCTGCATGTAACGCACGAGTGCGGCGGCTTCAGCAGAAGAATGACTGTTCATGTTTCGTGTCCATGCAATGAGCACCAACCTGTATGAATATACAGTAATGCCGCCCGGCAGAAAAGCATTCGTGCGGCCAAGCGAAGTATGCGCGTAAACCCCTCGGATTTAAGTTGCACTTAATTGTCAGAGGGCACATTTCACAACGCGAGCTTTCATTACCGCTAATTCATGGCGGCTTTTTATCGGGGCATTCACGGGAGGACAGGCCATGGGCGTCAGCGCATCGTTTCAAAATATCAAGTCGACGATGAAAACCGAGCACGCATTGCCGCTGCACCAATGCCGGCTTTCGGAGGCCGTCGAACGGCCCTGGGGCAAGGCGTACCGGACCGTGGAATGGGCGCGCAAAAGCGATCCGTGCTGCCAGCTAAGCGTCGTGCCTGCGGAATTCACGACATCGGAGATTGCAGAGGTCTTGCGCGCTCATGTGTCAGGCCGGCGCTACGGTCCTACGGATTCCGACGGAAGCATCTGAGATCCGATTCCAAGCGACATTGCAGCATCGTTCATAGCGAAAGTCGAAGTTAAACCTTGATATAGTCCACAAATGGACTAATATGCAGATCAAGTTCTTAACGAGACTTTCGCCATGCAACGCGCTCAACGCATCCCGCGCTCCGTTTCCACGCCGCAGCCTTCAGTTGCCGACATGTCCGCTGCCGGCTTACGTGCGTTTTTCAGGATCGCCCAGGACTGGACCCTTTCCGCCGATGAGCAGATCGTCCTGCTCGGTTCCCCCGGCCGTTCCACCTACTTCAAATGGAAACAGGAGCCGCAATCGGCGCGTCTCGGCCGCGACACGCTCGAGCGGCTTTCGCTGATTCTCGGTATCTACAAGGCATTGCAAATTCTGTTGCCGCAAGCCGAAGCGGCGGATGGCTGGATCAAACGCGCGAACGCCGCGCCGCCATTTGGCGGACGGCGCGCGCTTGATCGCATGCTCGCGGGCAACGTGAGCGATCTCGTGGCGGTTCGTCAATATCTGGATGCAATGCGAGGCGGTTGGGCGTGAGCGATTTATCGAATTTGCCGCAAGCTGAAAACGACTGGCGCGCTCGCTGGCCGCATGCCGACCTGAACTGGTCGCCCGCTTTTCGCGTGATTCCCACGCGCTTTCCTGCTGTGAATCTCTTCGATCGCGTTGCGTCGCCGCAAGATTTCGATGCCCTCTACGCGCTCGAGGCCATGACCAACGACCGCTTGCGTACGGAAGTGGGTGAGCTGGACCTGGTGCCGCGCGATGAACGCCGTTTCGGCGCCGGCTATGGTCCGATCATGGCCGCCTTCACGCACCTGAATCCGAACGGCAGCCGCTTCTCCGATGGCACTTATGGCGTGTTTTATTGCGCGCGTGAGAAGCTCACGGCGATTGAGGAAACGCGTTATCACTCGGCGCTCTTTCTCGCCGATACCAAGCAAGCGCCGCTGCGTCAGCAGATGCGTCTCTATACGGTTTCGGCGCAGGGCGACGTCATTAATCTCTGCGATGGCCGCTTGCAACAAGCCGCGCTCGATCCGGAGATCCTCTCGCCTTCCAGCTACGTCGCGGGTCAGGCGTTGGGCCGGGCGGTGCGGGCAGCGGGCGCGCGGGGAATTGCGTATCCATCGGTACGGGATAACGGCGGCGAATGTCTCGCCGCGTTTCGCACCTCGCTGTTGAAAGACTGCCGGCACGCCGCCTATCTGGAGTACGAATGGAACGGCGAGACCGTGACCAACGTGTACGAGATGAGCAAGGTCGGCTGAACCTTCACTCGCCGCCTTCAACTAGCCGATGGCAACCGCTGTCGGCGAGCGCACCCGAGCGATCTTTTTAGTCGCGGGCCGGTTAAGACCGCGTTCACCTCGTTCAACTAACCGATGGCAACCGCCGTCGGCGAGCGCACACGGGCGATCTTTTTCGTCGCCGGCCGGTTAAGACCGCGTTCACCTCGTTCAACTAACCCCGATGGCAACCGCTGTCGGCGAGCGCACCCGAGCGATCTTTTTAGTCGCGGATCGGTTAGAACCGCGTTCACCTCGTTCAACTAACCGATGGCGACCGCTGTCGGCGAGCGCACCCGGGCGATCTTTTTCGTCGCGGGCCGCGCGGCTTTCGATGCCGTTTTCGGCGCAGTCGCTTGAGTCAATGTGGCTAACGCTTCCGCCTTCACGTCCTTGGAAGAGTTCTTCAGCGCGGCGGCTTTCGCTTTCTGGCTGGACTTCGTGAGCAACCGTGCGAGACGCGGATCTGCGCCGCTTGCCTGATTACTTGCCTGATTCTTGCGACCACGCACGGCCTCGCGCGCCCGGCGTTTTGCGTCCTTCTCGAGAAAGATGGCGAGCGTGACTTCATCGACCCTCAAACCGGATCGACGGGATGGCGGCATTTCATCGGCGAGTTCGCCTGCTTCGAACGCCTCGATCACCGCCGGATGCACATAGCACTTCCGGCAGACGGCTGGCGTGTTGCGCAATATCTTCGATACTTCCTTGATCGTCCCCACCACATGCTTGCGCGCTTCCGTGACCGTTTCCCATGCGAGCTTGCGCAGCGCCGCGAGTGCGAACACGCTGCCGGCCCACGTCCGATAATCCTTCGCCGTGAAATCGGCGCCGGTGATTTCGTGCAGATAGTCGTTGATATCCGATGAACTGACTGTGTGGCGCTCCCCGTCGGCATCGAGATACTGGAACAGGTCGTGGCCGGGCAGATCCATGCAGCGCTTCACGATCCTGGCGATGCGCGGATCGCTCACTGACACATCGTGTTCGATCCCGCTCTTGCCGCGGAATTGGAATCGCAGGGTGCCGGATTTGACGCTCAGATGTTTTTTGCGCAGCGTCGTTAGTCCGTAGGATTTGTTTTCCCGCGCGTATTCCTCACTGCCGACGCGGACCAGGGTGGTATCGAGAAGTCTCACGACTGTGGCTAACACCTTGTCGCGCGGCATGCCGGCCAGTTCGAGGTCTCTTGTTACGCGGGCGCGCAATTTTGGCAAGACGGCGCTGAACGCGAGCATCCGTTCGTATTTGTTGGCATCGCGGGTTTCGCGCCAGTGCGGGTGGTATCGATACTGTTTGCGGCCGCGCGCATCGCGGCCGGTGGCTTGCAGATGGCCGCGCGGATCGGGGCAGATCCAGACCTTGGTGTAAGCGGGAGGGATGGCGAGCGCGTTGATGCGCTTGATGTCGGCTTCGTCGGAGAGTTCTTTTCCTTGTGTGTTGAAGAAGACGAATGCGCCGTTTTTCCATTCGCGCGTGTAGCCGGGGCGGGAATCATCGACGTAGTGGAGACCTGGAGGCAGGTCTTCCGGGCAGCCTTTTATTTCGGTTTGCGGTTTTTGCTCTTGGAGTGTGGTCACGGGGATGCCTCCGCCAGGGGTCTTTTTTCTTCGATCTGCCATCGATGAGGCTGGATTTAGCAATGCTTATGCCAAAGGCGGGTCGCTGGCGCTTGGGGGCGGGGGTGCTTGGGGCCTGCGCGCGGTTTATGGGTCTATATTTATTCGCGCTATTTGCCACTTGCGTGGCGGCTGGTTCGTTCATGGCCGTGGGCCGGGTCGGTGCTGGGCTGCTGCTTACGTTAGTTCGAGTTTTATGTTGGCAGTATTTTTTATCACTATTAGCCACTGTCCGTGGCGGCCGGTTCGTTCATGGCCGTGGGCCGGGTCGGCGCCGGGTTGCTTCTGCTTACGCCTTCGCGCGGTTTATGTTTTCTGCATTTTTTTGCGCTATTAGCCACTTGCGTGGCGGCCGGTTTGTTCATGTCCGTGGGACTGGGTCCGTGCTGGGTTGCTGCTGCTTACGTTAGTACGGGTTTTATGTTGGCAGTATTTTTTATCACTATTAGCCACTGTCCGTGGCGGGACTTCATTTCTTTGTCCAACGGCGACAAAGAAACGAAGCAAAGAAAACGCCTTTCCGCAATCTGTATTAAGTGTCCCCAGCGTGCAGACCACTGCTTTTGGTTCCCGCGTAGAACGGTGCTCGCAAAACCACGGACACTTGAAACCCTCCTTCTCGCGAATCCCTACATCCCCACGCTTCGCCACCAGTGCTCTCGGGCAAGATCGGTATGCCCATGAACTTGTGCGGCCTGCCCCGTATTTGCGGTTGCTGCAAGCTATTCGGTTCATCGTGATTCAAGGGCGGTTGTTCGCGCGAAGCGCGGGGGCATTCCACTATTCTTCTGGCGTGCTGGTGCCCAAACGTAATGCACGCTACGCGCACCCCACGCCTAAATGGTCGCGCGGATCACGCGGTCCACCAACCGTAAAGACGCGTGAGGCCGTATGAATCTGTCGGCCATCGATCTTGCCCGAGAGCACTGGTGGCGAAGCGTGGGGATGTCAGGATTCGCGAGAAGGAGGGTTTCAACTGTCCGTCGTTCTAGCGAGCACCGTGCTACGCGGGAACCAAAAGCAGTGGTCTGCACGCTGGGGACACTTAATACAGATTGTGGAGAGGCGTTTTCTTTGCTTCGTTTCTTTGTCGCCGTTGGACAAAGAAATGAAGTGCCGCCACGCACAGTGGCTAATAGTGATAAAAAATTTAGCTCACATAAAACCCGCGCTAACGTAAGGAGCAGCAACCCAGCATTAAACCCGACCACCAGCGCCGGCACGCCTGCTTAACTCCGGGTGCGAACGCAAATAACCGGCTGCCACGCACAGTGGCTAATAGTGATAAAAAATATAGCCAACATACAACCCGCGCTAACGTACGCAGCAGCAACCCGGCACTGACCCCGACCTCTGCACCGGCCACCGTGCCAAAACCCCGCCCGAGTGCGAACGAGAACAACCCGCTATGCAGTAGCAAAAGTGCTAAAAAATACAGAAACCATAAACCGCGCACAGGCCTACGCAGCAACACCCCACTTTCACCCCCTCCCCGGTCAACTCCGCCCTCCCCCGTCCACCGGCGCGAGCACCCCAACCCCGGCTGCCCATCCCTGTTTCACCGACCACCTTCGCTCCGTCCCGGCCTCCACGATCGTCAGCCGCCCGTCATCGGTATAAGCCCCCGTATCGATGAAAATCTGCGCGCCGATCTGCTTGATCGCCTTCATGGGCGTGTGTCCGCAATACGTCGGCGATAACCCCCGCTGCAACGACGGCTTCCCCGTCCCCAACGCCAGCGAACGACCCCAAAGCAATTGCTGACGAACATCGTCGGGGAAATACGCGACTTCCAGATCGGCGTCGCTGCCGAAAAACTCCGCGTGCAGCACGTTAAACCGCGTCGGGCCATCGCCAACAATGCGCACCAGCGGCACACCCGCCAGCTTCGCGGCAATGCCCTTCAACTGGTCGTCGGTGAGATTCGCCGCCCACGCGCCGCCGATCGAATACCACATGTGACGCTGCATCCTGCCCGGACGCAACCGCGCACAACGCATCTTCGTGATTGCCAAGCACAGGATAAAACCAGGGCTTATCGATGAGATCAATCGCCGCAAGCGAATCGCTGCCGCGATCGACGAGATCGCCGACGGAAAACAGACGGTCCCGCGAACCATCGAAGGAAATTTCGCTAAGCAGATAACGCAACGCGTCAACGCAGCCGTGCAAATCGCCGACCACGAGATCACGGCCGAGTTTGTTCGCCGGATGCCAGCAAACGACAGGTGATGTAGAAGCAGTCATGGCCACGATCTTAATCTTACAAAACGGCGCGCTTATGCGCGCCAACTCTCTAAGCGGAACTCGAACCACTCCACATTCTGGAACGGCATCCGCCAATGCGCAATATCAACGCCACGTCACGGCAATTTTTGCCACGCTAAACGCCCGCACACCGTATTTATTGCGGCGTCGAACGCAGTTTGGCGACCTGATCGGCGGAAGTCGTCGATTGCGGATTGCCGAACGTCTTCGTCACGTAGTTGCTGATGGCGGCAATCTGCGCGTCATTGAGTTCATCAGCGAACGCCGGCATGAAGGCCGTGGCGTCTTTCGTCTCGCGATTCACGCCGTGCAGCATGACCATCGTCAGATTATTCGCAGCCGATGCCCCTACCACGCTGTTATGAATCAGCGAGGGGTACGCGCCCGTTGCATTCCCGCCCCGGCCTTCGCCGGTCCAGCTATGGCAGCTCGCACAGTTGGCGATAAACAATTGCGCACCGTTCATGCCGCTGATCGACGTGCCGCGCATCGCGGTCACGTCCTCGCTGGTCGGCTTGCCGAAGGTATCGCGTGGACGAGTGTCGCCGCCGCCTTGCGCCGGCACCGAGCGCAGAGTAGGCGACCATCGAACGGAGGTCCTCCGGGCGTCATGTACTGCGTGCTGTTCTGCACGACGTCCGCCATGGGCCGGCCGCGTTCGCGCGGCCATGCGCGGCGCCGGTGGCGAGATATTGCGTCAGCTCGTCGTCGGTCCATGCACCGATGCCCGCGTTCTTGTCGGGCGTGATGTTGTAGGCGTGCCAGCCGGATAACTCGGCGCCGCTGAAGCGTTCGCTGGTTTTCAAACCCTGCGTCACGTTGCGCGGCGTGTGGCATTCCTCGCAATGCGCGAGCCCTTCAACCAGATAAGCGCCGCGGTTCCACTCCGCGCTTTGCTGCGGATCGGGGACGAAACGGCCTTCCTTGAAGTTGAACATGTTCCAGAACACCATCAGCCAGCGCTGGTTGAACGGAAACGACAGCTCATTGCGCGGCGGCGTGTAGTGGATCGGCGGCAGCGTGTTCAGATACGCGCGGATAGCGAGGACATCGCGTAGTCCGTGACCTTCGTGTATTCAGCATACGGGAACGCCGGATACAACCGTTCGCCGCCCTTGCCGATGCCTTCATGCATCGCGCGCAGGAAATCCGCGTCGGTCCAGCGGCCGATGCCGGTATCCGGATCGCTCGTGATATTGGGCGTGTAGATGGTCCCGAACGGCGTGGTGATCGGCAAGCCGCCAGCGAACGGGCGGCCTTTATCGGCGGTATGGCACGCGACGCAATCGCCCGCGCGGGCAAGATACTCGCCGCGCTTGATCAACGCGGCGCCGGCCAGCGTGTCGCGCTGCACGACGATAGGCTGTTTGCGACCGTCTGTGCCTGCGCGTGAAGAACTCACGCTGCCGATGGCAACTATCAAAGCAGCGAGCGCGCCGCCCAAACGCCTTCTAAATGTAAATGCGCTGGCGTCGCGAGGTGCGTGGTTCTTCATCGTGGATCTCCGTCGGCGCGCCATCAAAGTTCTTTCTTCAGTTTGTCGGCGAGACGCAGCGACAACGCGGACAGCGTCAGCGTGCAATTCACCGATGCCGCCGTCGGCATCACCGCACTGCCCGCCACGAAGAGGTTCGAGTGATCGTGCGTGCGGCACTCGGAATCGACGACGGAATCCTTCGGGTCCGCGCCCATGATCGTCGTGCCCATGATGTGGTTGTTGGGCGCGAAGTTATCGTTGAAGGTGATTTCCGTGCCGCCGAACAACTCGGCGATGCGCGCATATTGCACGCGCGTGTCCGCCGCGCTCTTCTTCACGTAATCGTTGATGGAGTAGTAGATCTCCGGCTGCGGAATGCCGAGCGAATCCTTGTGATCCGACGACGGCAACACGCGGTTCTGCGGCTCGGCCAGATGCTCGTGGAAGCTGTTGATGCTCATGGTGCGCGCGGCGCGGTCGCGAATCTGGCGATCGAGTTCCGCGCCAGTGAGACCCTTCGCGATGAGATCGGCGGTGATCGCCATGGTCGCGCACGCCATTCGATAAATGCAGCTTCTTCGCCGCGTGCTCTGCGCGAAAGGCGCCATCGCGGAAATTGACGATGGACGTCATTTCCATCGGCCCGCGTCCCGGCCATACGGTTTCGTTGGCGAGGAAAGTCACGCCGGTGCCGGGATGGTCCATGAGATTGCGGCCGACCTGGTCCGAGCTGTTGCCAATGCCGTTCTTGAACTCGTCGGACACCGACTGCAACATCAACTTGGGGGTTTCTATGCCGTTGGCCGCGAGCACGAACAGCTTGCCGGTCACGCGCGTGCTGTTGCCGTTCGGGTCCTTGTAATGGACGGCGATGATCAGGCCTTTGTCGTCGGCTTCGATCTTGTAGACCACGGCTTGCGCGATCAGCTTCGCGCCCGCGCGCTCGGCTTTCTCGACGTGCGTAACGCCGTTGTACATGGCGGCGATCGGGCAGATCGGCATGCAGTTGTTATTGCCGCAGCAAGTCGGGCGCGCATCGTAGGGACGGCTGTTGCGCGCAACCGGTTCCGGCACGACGTGAAACGACTGGGCGTTGAGGACATCGGAGAAACGCTGGTCCATATAGGAGAGCGGCAGCATGTCCATGGGGTATGGCTTGGATCGCGGCGAACCAAGATCCACGTTGTTCCCCGGACCGGACACGCCAAGCTGCACTTCGGCGGCGAAGTACCACGGTTCGAGCGCTTCGTAGGGAATCGGCCAGTCGCGGCCCACGCCGTAGAGCGTTTTCAGCTTGAAATCGGCGGGCAGCAAACGCCATGCGGCGGCGGCCCAGTGCCACGTCGTGCCGCCCACGAGCCGCAGGTATTGCGCGGCGTACGGGTGCTCGCCTTTCTCGATCAGATAGTGATTCTCGGGCGAATACTGCGGATGCGGCGCGTAAGGCGTGGACGCGTACGGCGAGGCGAAATCGGCTTTTGCCGGCGAGTTACGGAAGTTCTCGACGATCTGCCAGCGCGGAATGCGCGGCCCGGCTTCGAGCAATATGACCGATGCGCCCGCGCTTGCGAGCTGATGCGCGACGAGTCCGCCCGCAACCCCCGATCCGACGACGACCACATCGGCCGAATTCGAATTTGCCATTGTTGTTGTCCTGTGAGGGTGGTTCTTACCTGCTTATGTGTTTCGGTCGCGCGGTTGTTCTTGGTGGTTCTTATTAGTGACGTGCTTCTGTCAGGCTGCACCCGGAGGCTTCTGCGTCCAGTAGAACGGCACGTCGCGGCAATACGAAGGGATGGTCAGCACGTCGTTGACGGGATCGAACATCAGCGCACGCTCGTAGGCCACCACGCTCACGCGCGGGGCATCGCCGACCAGGCCGAGATACCACGCCCGCATGATCGCCGTGACCGTGCCGGCGAGCTTCGGCGTGTCGGCCTTGAGCGCCTGCGTCACCATATCCGACGGCACACCGCCATGCGCTGCGATCCATACGTTGAGCGCGGTCACATTGGCGACGAACTCGCTATCCGACTTCGACAGCGCGTCGTACACGCGTTGAGCCAGCACGGGATCGAAGCTCGTCCGGCCGGTCAGCTTGCGTGATAGCAGCAGGAAACCGTCCAGACCGGCGGGCGGGGTATCGGCGAAAGCTTGAGTGAATAACGATGGAAAACCAAAGCCCGCCGATGTGAACGCGAGCGCGACAGCCGACGCGCACGCGCCGAGCACAAAGCGCCTGCGAGTAACGGAGTGCGCATGCGCCATGGAGTGATCAAGCTCTGTCATGTGGTGATGATGTCCCAGTTCGCGGTTTCCAGATGGGCGACGATCGACTGCACGTGTCGAATTCCCCGAAAGGTTGAGATGCGCAGTGAACGCGCAGTGAAAGCAAAGGCACGTTGGAATTTGAAAGGCGCACGGGCAATAATCGCGGCAATTGGCGCGCCGGCGTCCCTGCGATGGCTTGCATCAGTGCAATCCATCCCGCCGCGCCAGCTTACCGCCATAACCAGACTGCTATAAACAATGTATCTCGTTCCTCAGGTAGTTCGTTATCGCCCTCGGGCTGTGATTGCCCTCGTGATTGGTGTGCTCGTGGCGTTTTTGGTTCCATATCATCTCAGGCCGATCGCGCGTGGGCTCGTCGGATGGGACGTCACTGTCTGGCTTTATCTTTTGCTGATCTGGATTCGAATGGCAAGGGCTCATCAGGACCAGGTGCAGGAACTCGCCGCGCGCGAGGACGAGAACGCAGGCATGGTGTTGATGATCATCAGCCTGGCCGCCTTGGCGAGCCTTATCGCGATCGTGGTCGAGTTGGCTGCAGCGAAGAACCTCGGGTTTCGCGGCGCGCTATTCAGCTATCTGCTGACCGCATTCACGATGTTCGGCGCGTGGTTCCTCATCCCGACCATCTTCACGCTGCACTATGCACGGCACTACTATCAGTCGGAGGGTAAAGAGACCTCGCTGAAATTTCCCGACGCCCATCTCAAGCCGGACTATTGGGACTTCCTGTATTTTTCATTCACGATCGCGGTGGCATCGCAGACTTCCGATGTCGTGCTGTGCTCCTCCGAGGTCAGGCGCGCGGCGCTCGCTCAATCCGTTTTGTCCTTTTTCTTCAATGCCGCGGTAATCGGCTTGTGTGTGAATACGGCGGCCAGTTTGCTGGGGTGATTTAGTCTACGAAAAGCAAATATTTCCGCATTGCATTTCGGACCCGGTCTTAATTGCCGTATTAGGTAATCTGGATACCTGACAATTCTCTCGACGTTCGTCTGTTACCCGCTAGACGAGCTTCATCGGATAATTCCTCCCTCCGCCGTGTAAAAAGCGCCGATCCCAACGCGCGCTTTTCTACACCGTGTCAAATGTCTGCCTTCTGTCCAGCGTACCGTTACTCGACGTGTTATCGCTTTCCCGTGGTTTTCGCCAAAAACTTAATAACTTGGCACACGGATTGCTCTAACTATTGCTCGAATGCACATCGCCTCATCCTTCCGATAAAAGCACCGGACACATGCGCCGCCGAACTTTCAGGCGAGCGTAGGCCATCGCTTTTGATCCAACACATATCTGGAGTAAATCACCTTGCCCTTGAATGTCCTGCTTGTCGCTTCAGAGGCTATGCCGCTTGCCAAAACTGGCGGACTGGGAGACATGGTCAGCGCCTACGCCGCCGCGTTACGCGACGCGCGGGTAGACGCCACGATCCTCATTCCCGCCTATCCGAAAGCGCTTCAGACAGTCGATGGATTAAAGAAGATTGCAGCCCTGACAGGCCTTCCCGGCGGCGACGGCACGCTGTATCGCGGCCGCATGCCCGACACCGGCGTGCCTGTGATCCTGCTGCGCATGGACCATTTGTACGCGCGCGAAGGCCTCTATCAGGACGCCAAAGGGCGCGACTACGAGGACAACGCGATTCGTTTTGCGTCGTTATCGGCGGCGGCGGTGAGGATTGCGCAAGGTGTTCGCGGCTTCAAGAAACCGGACATCGTGCATGCGCATGACTGGCATTGCGGCCTCACGCCGCTCTTGATGAAGCAAGCGGGCGTGCACGCAAAAAGCGTTTTCACGATCCACAATCTGGCGTTCCAGGGCAACTATTCGCTCTCGCTTGGTGCAGCGCTCGGCGTGCCCGCCCAATGGCTCGTGCCTGCATTGACAGATCCACTGAGCATCGAATTTTATGGCGCCTTGAGTCTGATGAAAGCGGGCATTGTCCACGCCGATCATGTCGCTACCGTCAGCGAAACCTACGCGCGTGAAATTCTCACGCCGCGCTTCGGTCACCTGATGGAAGGTGTATTGCAAAGCTATGCCGGCAAGCTCTCGGGCATCATCAACGGTATCGATGAAAGCACGTGGGATCCCCGATCCGATCCGCAGATCGCCCGCAATTATTGTTTCGACGACATGCGCGGCAAGCACGCGTGCAAGCGCGATTTGCAGAAGCTGTTCGCCCTGCCCGTCGATCCATTCGCGCCGGTGATGGCACTGGGGAGCCGGATGACATCGCAGAAAATGGCCGATGTCGCCGTGGAAGCCATCCCGGCGCTGCTCGAACAATATCCGCGCCTGCAGGTCGCCGTGCTCGGGAAGGGCGAAGCGCATCTTGAAGCCGCGTTCCAGCGGCTCGCGCAAACCTGGCCGGATCGCGTGGGTGTCTATATAGGGTATGACGAGCGCCGCGCGCACATGCTGCACGCCGGTTCGGACATCCTGCTGCACGGCAGCCGCTTCGAACCCTGCGGTCTCACGCAGATCTACGCCATGCGCTACGGCACCCTGCCGGTGGCGTCGCGCGTGGGCGGGCTGGCGGACACCATCGTGGATGCGGCTGAGGCGTTCGGGCAGCCCGAAGGTTTCCAGAGCGCGCCCATCGGCAGCTTCGAGGGCGCGACGGGCTCACGCCTGGCCACCGGTTTTCTATTCGATGGCGAGCAAACGCAAGATGTGATTGCGGCTGCCGCTCGCGCTATCGACGCTTTTATGCGTCCGCAACAATGGCGCACCCTGCAACGCAACGCGATGGCGCGCGATTACGGCTGGAATCATGCGGTCGATAAATATGTGCAGCTTTACGCGGGCCTGAGCGATGCGCGTCCTGCCAAGGCGCCGCTGCGCACTCCCCGCCTGCCAGCCATCAACATCCCGGCCAATGTCCCGCCCGTGCCGGCAATTGCCGCAATGGCCACGCCCGCGGCCGCAGCCAAGCGTCTGCCGGCAGAACAAGAGCGATTCGCCACACGCAGCGCCTGACCGCCTTCGCGTTCGCTCACTTTCGCTTACCCGCCGTTCGATGGTACGGTTACACGGTTGGCCGCTCGCACCGCTTGGTTGCATGGCGCTGCGAGCGGATGTCGTCTGACCTGAACCCGTACGCTGGTCCCGAACATTCTTTGCAAACACTCAGGCTCTGACGCATGCCGGGAGAAAGAGGCGGCGGCGCGGCACGCTACGTGCTGTGACACCCCTGCGACCCCGGCGCCGCACCGAACGGCGCATTATCTGCACGCGGCTCATCAGGCGCGTGCAAATAATGCGCAACGCACTCGTCACCCCGGAACTGGTGCTTTGAAGCCTGTCTGAGGCTCGTCTGCGGTTTCCGTTCTTGCGGTTTGTTTTTTGCCTGGTTGAGCGCGATCGCGTTTTCCCGCATCCACGCCATAGCAGGACGAACTGGAAAAGACGACCGATGGAACACCATCACATGCTGCAAGCGTATGCCCCAAGAATCTATTTCATCGACCCGCTTCTCGTCGGACCCTTGTCCGAGTGGTCCGCACAATTCGAGCACGCCGCGTCACTGGGCTTCGATCACGTCCTGATCGGCGCGCCATTTCTGCCCGGCCGCAACGGCCACCGGCAGGCCGTGGCCGACCATCACAAGCTCCATACCGTATTCCAGTCCGAGGCGCCCGCAGGTGAAGGCCTGCGCCTGCTCTCCGGCCAAGCGAGCAAGCACGGCCTGACCTTGCTGGTCGATATCACCATCGACCGGGTCAGCGCCGAGGGCGGCCTGTTCCAGGAGAACCGCCACTGGTTTCATCCGTTCGAATCGGCCGAAGCGCGGCTCGATCCGCGTCACGCGCCGCACGAAGAAAGCGTGGCGCACGCCAATTTCGGCGATGGCGAAGCGGCCCAGGCCCTTACGCAATGGTGGTCGCGCGAGCTGATGCTGCTCGCCGATGCCGGCATTGGCGGCTTTCGTTTCGAGGCGCCGCACAAGGTGCCGGCGCATGTCTGGCGCCGGATGGGCGCGGCGGTGCGCGAACGTCATCCGCAGACAAAATGGCTGGCGTGGACGGTCGGCATCAGCCGTCACGATCTGGCAAGCCTCGCCGATGCCGGTTTCGACTCGGTGTTTTCATCGTCGAGATGGTGGGACTTTCAGAGCAACTGGCTCTTCGATGAACACGCCGCGCTGTTCCGCATCGCGCCGCCCATTGCGTTCCCCGAAGAGCCGTACGGCTCGCGCCTGCTTCACGATCTCTCCGATACCAGCGATTCATCGCTCGTGGAGCGCGCCTACCGACGCGCGTTGTACACAGCGGCGAGCGTAGGCACCGGCTTGCTTGTGCCGATGGGTTTCGAATACGGCGTCACACAGCCGCTCACCTACAACCACGGCAGCGCGGAAGAATTCCAGCGCGCCCGTGACGGCGCGCGATTCAATGTATCGGCGGAAGTGGCGCATGCGAACGCGTTGCAGCGCAACTCCGCTGCGCTTTCAAGCATCGGCGAATTGCGCGCGCTGACCGGCGCCGGCACGCCTTACGCGGCCATGCTGCGCGGCAGCGGCCCGGATCTGCGCACTGCCGGCGAAGCGGCGCTGATCGTGTTGAACCCCGATCTCACCACGCCGGTTTATGTCGATACGCTTCATCTGCTCGATGGCGCGCCGGGTAACTTCACGCGCTTTCGGGCGATTGGCGAAGACACGTCCGACGCGGCGTCGCCGCTCAAACCCTTCCTGCTGCAACCCGGCGAAGTGCATTTGCTGCGCGGCGTATCCGAACCGCCAATCTTGCTTGCTCAGCCTCAAGTCAAGCGCGGCGCAAAATCTGCCGACAAGAAATCGGTGAACGACGCATTGGTGGCGCCGCGCGTGGCGATTGAAAGCGTCACGCCGTCAGTCGATAACGGGCGTTTCCCCGCGAAGCGGATCGTGGGCGAAGCAGCCGAAATCACGGCCGCGATCTTCGCGGAAGGCCATGACAAGATTGCGGCCGCCGTGCAATGGCGCGCGGCCGATGAAACCGTTTGGCACGAAGCGCCGATGGTCCCGGTCCTGCCGCTCGGCAACGACTTGTGGACGACACGCATTCCGCTCGACCGCGTCGGCCGGCATGAATTCACCGTGACCGCGTGGCGCGACGACTTTGCGTCGCTGATCGATCACATGCAGAAGAAGCTGAAGGCTGAGCAAACCGTCGAGCTGGAACTTGAAGAAGCGCGGCATCTGTTCGCGCTGATCCTCGCCGAAGTGAAAACGACGGAAGGCGCAGAAACGGAGAAGCTGGAAAGCATCGTCAAGCAGTTCGCAAAAGCCGATGCCGACACCCGGCTCGCGCTCGCCCTCGCGCCCGAAACGGCGCAGGCGATTGCAGCGGCGCGGCACCGGCCGTTCCTGTCGCGCGATCCGGTGACGTATCGCATCGACGCAGAACGCGCCGCCGCGCGCTTCGCCAGCTGGTATGAGATCTTCCCGCGTTCCATGAGCGACGATGAAAACCGTCACGGCACGTTCGTCGATGTGATCGGCAAGATGCCGCGCATCCGCGAGATGGGTTTCGACGTGCTGTACTTCCCGCCGATCAACCCTATCGGCATTGCAAATCGCAAGGGCAAGAACAACACGCTGACGGCGTTGCCCGGCGATGTGGGCAGCCCGTACGCCATCGGCGGCAAGGAAGGCGGACACGACGCGCTGCATCCGGAACTCGGCAATTTCGATGATTTCAAGCAGATGCTGGAAGCGGCGCACGCCCACGGTCTCGAGATCGCGCTCGACTTCGCCGTGCAGTGTTCGCCGGATCATCCGTGGCTGAAAGAGCATCCCACGTGGTTCGCGTGGCGGCCGGACGGCACCTTGCGTTACGCCGAAAATCCGCCCAAAAAGTATCAGGACATCGTGAATCCTGACTTTTATGCGCAGGACGCGAAGCCCGAGTTGTGGCTCGCATTGCGCGACGTGTTCCTGTTCTGGATCGCGGCGGGCGTGAAGATTTTCCGCGTCGATAATCCGCATACCAAACCGATGCCGTTCTGGGAATGGGCGATCGGCGACGTGCGCGCGCGTCATCCCGATGTCATGTTCCTGGCGGAAGCATTCACGCGTCCGCGCGTGATGAACCGGCTTGCCAAACTCGGCTTCTCGCAGTCATACACGTACTTCACATGGCGCGAGTCGAAGCGCGATTTCCTGGAATACATGCACGACCTGACGCAAACGGACGCGAAGGATTATTTCCGCCCGAACTTCTTCGTCAATACGCCCGATATCAACCCGCGTTTCCTGCAGCGTTCGGGACGCGCGGGTTTCGTGATCCGCGCCGCGCTCGCCGCCACGCTGTCCGGCTTGTGGGGCGTGTACAGCGGTTTCGAACTGTGCGAAGCCGCCGCGTTGCCCAACAGCGAGGAATATCTCGACTCGGAGAAATATCAGATTCGCGCGTGGGACTGGAACCGGCCGGGGAATATTGTCGGGGAAATTACGGCGCTGAACCGGATCAGGAAGGCGAATCCGGCGCTTCAATCGCATCTCGGTTTCAACGTCCTTCCCGCGCATAACGAGAACATTTTGTTCTTCGAAAAATCAAATGCAGCGCGTGACAATGTAGTGCTGGTCGCAATCAATCTCGATCCGTTCAACGAACAGGGCGCGGATGTGGAACTGCCGTGGCAGACGTTGCAGGACTGGGGCATTCGCGACTGGGACGCGCTGGCCGTGGAGGACCAGATGACAGGCGAGCGCTTCGAATGGCGCGGCAAGCGGCAGCATATCCGCCTCGATCCCAACACGCGGCCATTCGCAATCTGGCGAATCGCGCCGCCGTGGGGTCTGCCCCGGGCACCGACCGTCATCTGAAGCTCAACATCACGCCGGCAACTGCCGGCGTGACACAGAACAACTCACACAGCCGGGCGCGGATCATCCCCCCGGCTCAAGGAGAGACACGTGAAGCGTAATAAGAACTCGACAGTCAGTAACGATCCGCTCTGGTACAAAGACGCGATCATCTATCAGATCCACATCAAGTCCTTTTTCGACGCCAACAACGACGGCATCGGCGATTTCCCCGGCCTGCTCGCGAAGCTCGATTACATCTCGGAACTCGGCGTCGATACCATCTGGCTGCTGCCGTTCTATCCGTCGCCGCGCCGTGACGATGGCTATGACATTGCCGATTACCGCAACGTGCATCCGGATTACGGCACGCTCGCCGACGTGAAGCGCTTCATCCAGGAAGCGCACGCACGCGGGATTCGCGTGATTACCGAGCTGGTCATCAACCACACGTCCGATCAACACCCGTGGTTCCAGCGCGCGCGCCTCGCGAAGCCGGGCTCGAATCATCGGAACTATTACGTCTGGTCGGATACCGACAAGAAGTACGAAGACACGCGGATCATCTTCATCGATTCGGAGCCTTCTAACTGGACGCATGATCCGGTTGCGGGGCAGTACTACTGGCATCGCTTTTTCAACCATCAGCCTGACCTGAACTTCGATAACCCCGCCGTGCTGAAGGAAGTGCTGCAGGTGATGCGGTTCTGGCTGGATATGGGTATCGACGGATTACGGCTGGACGCGGTCCCTTACCTGGTCGAGCGCGAAGGCACGAACAACGAAAACCTGCCGGAAACGCACGAGATCCTGAAGAAGATTCGCGCGACTATCGACGCCGAATATCCGAACCGCATGCTGCTGGCCGAAGCAAATCAGTGGCCGGAAGACGTGAAAGAGTATTTCGGCGACGAAGACGAATGCCACATGGCGTTCCACTTCCCGCTGATGCCGCGCATTTATATGTCGATTGCAAGCGAAGACCGCTTCCCGATCACCGACATCATGCGCCAGACGCCGGACCTCGCGCCAAGCAACCAGTGGGCGATTTTCCTGCGTAATCACGATGAACTCACGCTCGAAATGGTGACGGATTCCGAGCGCGATTATTTGTGGAACACCTACGCAAGCGATCGCCGCGCGCGGCTGAACCTCGGCATTCGCCGCCGGCTTGCGCCGTTGATGGAACGCGACCGGCGCCGTATTGAGCTGATCAATTCGCTGCTGCTTTCCATGCCCGGCACGCCCGTAATCTATTACGGCGATGAACTCGGCATGGGCGACAACATTCACTTGGGCGACCGCGACGGCGTACGTACGCCGATGCAATGGTCATCGGATAGAAACGGCGGGTTCTCGCGCGCCGATCCCGAACAGCTCGTGCTGCCGCCGGTCATGGGTGCGCTCTACGGCTACGACGCCGTGAATGTGGAATCGCAAAGCCGCGATCCGCATTCGCTGCTCAACTGGACGCGCAAGATGCTCGCGGTGCGCCGCGGGAAACAGGCATTCGGCCGAGGCACGATTCGCTTCCTGCGTCCGAACAACCGCAAGATCCTGGCATACGTCCGCGAGCTCGAAGGCGAACCGCGCAATCTTGTGCGTGGCAAATTTGTCGCGCGCGCCGCAAGCCGTTGAACTCGACTTGTCCGAATACGCCGGTTCCGTGCCGCTGGAAATGACCGCCGATTCCGCGTTCCCGCCTATCGGCCAGTTGACGTATTTGCTGACTTTCCCGCCCTACGGATTCCTGTGGTTCCAGCTGTGCCCGGGCAATCAACGTCCGGCGTGGAGCCAGGCGCCTTCGGAACAACTGCCGGAATTCGTGACGATGGTGATTCGCGCCGGCCAGACCGGCCCGACGCCGGAAAACGTGCGGCTGCTTGAATCGGAAGTGCTGCCGTCTTATTTGAGCAAGCGGCGCTGGTTTGCATCGAAGGATCAGATGTTGAAGGGCGTGCGTCTCGCGGCATTGACGACCATTCCTGAAGCGGGTTTTGCGTTCACCGAAGTGGAAGCCGATGTCGGCGATCACACCGAACGCTATGTCTTGCCGCTCACGATTGCATGGGGCACCGAAACCACCTCGCCGCTCTACATGCAGCTCGCGCTCGCCCGCGTGCGGCAGAGCCGCAATATCGGCCATATCACCGACGCCTTCGCCGTCCCGAATTTCACGTACGGCGTGCTGAGAAAGCTCAAGCAACGCGCGGTCGTCCCCACGGTCCAGAAGAGCGAGATCCGCTTTATCCCGACCGAACGGCTCGACGCCCTGAACTTCAATTTCAAGCCCGGCGAACCGCTGCCGGAGATCCGCTGGCTTGCCGCCGAGCAGAGCAACAGTTCGCTTGTGATTGGCGATCAGGTCGTGCTGAAGCTGGTGCGCCGCCTGGTTGGCGGGATTCATCCTGAAGCGGAAATGAGCCGTTATCTGACAAAGCTCGGCTATGCGAATACCGGGCCCTTGTTCGGCGAAGTGGTGCGCGTCGATCCCGAAGGCGTGCCGCATACGCTGTGCATCTTGCAAGGTTTCATCGACAACCAGGGCGATGCGTGGAATTACGCGCTCGACTATCTGCGCCGCAACGTCGATGAACTCGCGCTGGCCGTGGACACCGGCGACCACTCGGTGGATCGCGAGAAGGAATTGCAGGGCATCGAGGGGTATCGGACGATTGCGGGGATCATCGGCCGGCGGCTCGGCGAGTTGCACGTCGTGCTCGCCTCGCCTACCGACGACCCGGCTTTTGCGCCCGAAAAGGCATCGAAGAAAGATGTGCGCGGCTGGAACGACGGCACGCACACCCTGCTCGTCAAGGCGCTCGACATCCTGGCCGCGAAGCTCAAGGACTTCAACCAGCACGACCGCGACATGGCGCAAAGCCTGCTCGATCGCCGCGACTTGCTGCTTGCGGCCGTGCAAAAGCTCGTGCCGGAGAGCGCCGATGCACTGCGTATCCGCATTCACGGCGACTTCCATCTGGGGCAGGTGCTGATGGCGCAGGGCGACGCGTTTTTGATCGATTTCGAAGGCGAACCAGCGCGGCCGCTGGAAGAGCGCCGTAAAAAATCGAGCCCGCTGCGCGACGTGGCCGGTTTATTGCGTTCCTTCTCGTACGCCAGCGCGGCGGCCCAGCCGACGACCGAAAACGCGCCGCTGGCAACCGCCGACCGCAAGCGCGCGCTGTTCGAGCGCTTGCGCGGTCATGCCGAGGAAGCGTTCCTGCTCGAATATCACGCAGCAGTTGCCGTTTCCCCGGAACCGATTGCCGGCGACGAGACCACCATGGCCGCCCTGCTCGACCTTTTCCTGATCGAAAAGGCCGCCTACGAAATCCGCTATGAAGCGGCGAACCGTCCGACGTGGATTGGCTTGCCATTGCGCGGCCTCGCGTCGCTCGCAAGCCGCCTGCTTGGCGATACGGGCGCACCGCCCGCGCCGGGTTCGCGTCCCGCAGACGCCGCACACAAGGACAGCTCCGATGGAAACGAAAATGAATAAACGCGCAGACGACAAATCGCTGACCGAAGGACTGCATTCACTCGATATCGACGCCCTCGTCGAGGCCCGCCATCCCGATCCGTTTTCAAAGCTCGGGCTGCACCAGACCGATGCGGGCCCGGTGGTGCGGGTGCTGCTGCCGGGCGCGACCGGCGTGCAAGTATTGGAGCGCGACAGCAGCAAGCCGCTCGGCACGCTCACGCAGATCCATCCGGCGGGGCTGTTCGTGGGGTTTATCGATGAAATGCAGGCTTACCGGCTGAACATCGATTGGCACGGCACGCCGCAGGAAGTCGCCGATACCTATTCCTTCGGCCCCGTCCTCACCGATGAAGCGTTGAACCGCCTTTCCGGCGGCGATCCGTACGCGGTGATGGAATGCCTCGGCTCGCGGCCTGTCGTTCATGGCGGCGTGGCCGGCGTGCGGTTTTCCGTTTGGGCGCCGAATGCGCGGCGCGTTTCGGTGGTGGGCGACTTCAACTCGTGGGACGGCAGGCGGCACCCGATGCGCCTGCGCCACAACGCCGGCGTCTGGGAACTATTCGTGCCGGGCCTGGGTGCCGGCACGCGCTACAAGTACGAAATCATCTCGCGCGAGGGCCACGCGCTGCCGTTGAAAGCCGATCCGTGCGCGATGCAAAGCGAGCGGCCGCCTCTGACGGCGTCGGTGGTGGCGGATGCTGATGCCATCGATGGATACACCTGGACCGACAGCAAGTGGATGAACTCGCGCGGCCCGAGGCAGACCATCCAGTCGCCTATTTCCGTGTACGAAGTCCATGCGGAATCGTGGCTGCGCGTGCCGGAGGAAGGAAATCGCGGCATGAACTGGCACGAGCTCGCTGATCGCCTGATTCCGTATGCCAAGAGCATGGGGTTCACGCACCTTGAATTCATGCCGATTGCTGAACATCCGTTTGGCGGATCGTGGGGATACCAGCCGTTGGGTCAATTCGCGCCATCGGCGCGGTTTGGCACGCCCGAGCAATTTGCCGAGTTCGTGAATCGCGCACATGAAGCCGAGCTGGGGATCATTCTCGACTGGGTGCCGGCGCATTTTCCAAACGATGCCCATGGTCTCGTCGAGTTCGACGGCACGCCGCTTTACGAGCATGCGGACCCGCGCGAGGGGTATCACCAGGACTGGAACACGATGATCTACAACCTCGGGCGCAACGAGGTTAGTGCATTTCTCGTGGCATCGGGGCTGGCTTGGTTAAAGCGTTATCACGTCGACGGACTGCGCGTGGACGCTGTGGCGTCGATGCTGTACCGCGACTACTCGCGCAAGGCTGGCGAATGGGTGCCGAACATGTACGGCGGGCGTGAGAACCTGGAATCGATAGCGTTCCTCAAGCGCCTTAATCACGAAGTGCGGCAGATTCCGGGCGCGATCACGATAGCGGAAGAATCGACCGCTTGGCCGGGCGTCACGGCTTCGCTGGAACATGGCGGATTGGGTTTCGATTTCAAGTGGAACATGGGCTGGATGCACGACACGCTCCACTACGTGGAAGAAGATCCGGTGAACCGGAAGTATCACCACAACATGTTTACGTTCGGGATGGTGTATGCGTATTCCGAGCATTTCGTGCTGCCGCTTTCGCATGATGAAGTGGTTCACGGGAAGGGTTCGCTGATTGGAAAGATGCCGGGGGACCACTGGCAGAAGTTTGCGAACCTGCGCGCGTATTTGGGTTTCATGTGGACGCATCCGGGCAAGAAACTATTGTTCATGGGGGGTGAGTTTGGTCAGGTCGCCGAGTTCGATCACGACACTTCGCCGCACTGGCATTTACTCGATGACTCGTTCCATGGTGGCTTGCAGAAGCTGGTGCGCGATCTGAACCGTTTGTATGGTGAGGAGCCGGCGCTGCACAAGCTTGACAGCGATCCACGCGGGTTTGACTGGCTGATCGGCGATGACGCCGGCAATAGCGTTTTTGCGTTTCGCCGGACGGATGGTGAGGGACGCGAGTGCGTGGTGATATCGAATATGACGCCGGTCCCGCGGCTTGGATATCGGATTGGTTTGCCTCGCGGCGGGCGGTGGAGTGAGGTTTTGAACTCCGACGCGTCGATGTATGGGGGATCCAATATGGGGAATGGGGGCGTGATTCACGCCGAGAATGTTTTTAGTCATGGGCGGGAGGTTTCCGCTGCGCTGACTTTGCCGCCGTTGGCGACCATTGTGTTGCGGGCGGATTAGAGCGGAAGGGGTTGGCCGGAGTGGTGCTGCTTGGGTTGCCCGTTGGTGCCGGAGCGGTGCTGCTTGGGCCTGCGCGCTTTATATGTTGGCTCGTTTCTTCATCACTATTAGCCACTTTGCGTGGCGGCAGGTCGGTTCATACCCGTGGGGCTGGGTCCGTGCCGGGTTGCTGCTGCTTACGTTAGCTCGGGTTCCATGTTGGCTAAATTTTTTATCACTATTAGCCACTGTCCGTGGCGGCAAGTCGGTTCACGTTCGTGGGACTGGGTTTGTGCCGGGTTGCTGCTGCTTACGTTAGCGCGGGTTCAATGTTGGCTATATTTTTTATCACTATTAGCCACTGTCCGTGGCGGCACTTCATTTCTTTGTCCAACGGCGACAAAGAAACGAAGCAAAGAAAACGCCTCCCCACAATCTGTATTAAGTGTCCCCAGCGTGCAGACCACTGCTTTTGGTTCCCGCGTAGAACGGTGCTCGCAAAACCACGGACACTTGAACCCCTCCTTCTCGCGAATCCTTACATCCCCACGCTTCGCCACCAGTGCTCTCGGGCAAGATCAAAGGACCCACAAACTTGTACGGCCTCACCAATATCTGCGGTTAGCGGTTGCGGTTAGCGGTTGCGGTTAGCGGTTGAACTGTGAGCGGTTGAGCTGTCAGCGGTTGAGCTGTCAGTGGTTGCGGTTGCGGTTGCGGTTGCGGTTGCGGTTGCGGTTGCGGTTGCGGTTGCGGTTGCGGTTGCGGTTGCGGTTGCGGTTGCGGTTGCGGTTGCGGTTGCGGTTGCGGTTGCGGTTGCGGTTGCGGTTGCGGTTGCGGTTGCGGTTGCGGTTGCGGTTGCGGTTGCGGTTGCGGTTGCGGTTGCGGTTGCGGTTGCGGTTGCGGTTGCGGTTGCGGTTGCGGTTGCGGTTGCGATTGCGATTGCGATTGCGATTGCGATTGCGATTGCGATTGCGATTGCGATTGCGATTGCGGTCAGCAGTTTGCGCTTGGCGCTTGGCGGTTAGCGGTTAGCGGTTAGCGGTTAGCGGTTAGCGGTTAGCGGTTAGCGGTTAGCGGTTAGCGGAAAAAGTATTGCGTACGCATTGATTTCAGCCTTGGCTGTTCGCTTTAGCGCGCGGTATTTCATTGCGGGTATTTGTCTAATCTGAGTGAACTGTTGAGGCGTGTGACGGTGCATGTCCTTATGCGTTTGAGCTTGCCCGAGAGCGGAGAGTATTGGGTGAAGTATGGGAAGTCAGGACTCCTAGTACGCTAGAGGCGGAGCGTGACGGTGGGTTTTGAGCGTATGTGCTTGCCCGAGAGCACTGGTGGCGAAGCGTGGGGATGTAGGGATTCGCGAGAAGGAGGGGTTCAACGCAGCGTGGTTCTAGCGAGCACCGTTCTACGCGGGAACCAAAAGCAGTGGTCTGCACGCTGGGGACACTTAATACAGATTGTGGGGAGGCGTTTTCTTTGCTTCGTTTCTTTGTCGCCGTTGGACAAAGAAATGAAGTCCCGCCACGGACAGTGGCTAATAGTGATAAAAAATTTAGCTCACATACAACCCGAGCTAACGTAAGCAGCAGCAACCCGGCGCCGACCCAGTACCCCGGACATAGAAATGAAGTCCCGCCACGGACAGTGGCTAATAGTGATAAAAAATTTAGCCAACATTGAACCCGAGCTAACGTAAGCAGCAACAACCCGGCACCAACCCCGACCACTGCGCAAGCCCCGCGCCCAAAACCCCGCGCGAGTGCGAACGCAAACAAACCGCCGCCACGCGAGTGGCTAAAAGTGCTAAAAAAATGCAGAAAACATAAACCACGCGCGGGCGTATGCAGCACCACCCCAACACCACCCCTCCGCCCCCGCCCCGCCCCCAAACCCCCGACCGAGTGCGAACGGAAAACCTATGCCAAATTCATTCCCCGATAAGTTACTCCCGGGCGCGGCCTACCCGCTCGGAGCAAACTGGGACGGTTTGGGCGTCAACTTCGCGGTGTTCTCCGCGAATGCGCAAAAGATCGAAGTCTGCCTCTTCGACACCACCGGCCGCAAAGAACTAGCACGCTTCGAACTGCCGGAATGCACCGACGAAATCTGGCACGGCTACCTCCCCGGCGCACACCCCGGCACCGTCTACGGCTTCCGCGCCCACGGCGCGTACCAACCGCAACACGGGCATCGCTTCAATCCGCACAAACTGCTGCTCGACCCCTACGCGAAAAAACTCGTCGGCCAGTGGCGCTGGTCTGACGCACTCTTCGGCTATCGCGTGCACTCAAACCGCCTCGATCTCTCCATGGATCGCCGCGATTCCGCGCCCGCCACGCCGAAATGCGTGGTCACCGACGATGCCTTCGACTGGTCCCGCGACACACGCCCCAACACGCCATGGGGCGAAACGGTGATCTACGAAACCCACGTGCGCGGCGCCACCATGCTGCGCCACGACATCCGCCAGCACGAACGCGGCTCGTTCGCGGCGCTGTCATCGCCGTGGTTCATCGAACACCTGCAAAAGCTCGGCATAACCGCGGTTGAATTCCTGCCCGTGCACGCGTTCCTAAACGATCGCTTCCTGGTGGAACGCGGTCTCAGGAATTACTGGGGCTACAACACCGCATCGTTTTTCGCGCCGGAACCATCGTATCTGTCCACGAACCGGCTGAACGAGATGCGCATCGCCGTGCGACGGCTGCACGCGGCGGGTATCGAAGTGTTTCTGGACGTGGTCTACAACCACACCTGCGAAGGCAACGAACTCGGACCGACCATGTCGTGGCGCGGTCTGGACAATGCCAGCTATTACCGCCTGATCCCCGGCGATGAACGCCGTTATATCAACGAGACCGGTTGCGGCAATACCGTGAACCTGTCGCATCCGCGCGTGCTGCAAATGGTCATGGATTCGCTGCGCTACTGGGCGACGGCGTTCAATATCGATGGCTTTCGTTTCGATCTCGGCGTGACGCTCGGCCGCGAAGGCCACGGTTTCGATCCGGGCTCCGGTTTCTTCGATGCCATCCGACAAGACCCCATCCTGAACACGCGCAAGATGATTTCCGAGCCGTGGGATATCGGCCCGGACGGTTATCAAGTCGGCAATCATCCGCCCGGCTTCGCGGAATGGAACGATAAATTCCGCGATGGCGTGCGCCGCTTCTGGCGTGGCGACGCCGGCGTGCGGCCGGACCTCGCGGCGCGGCTGACGGGATCGGCGGAGCTGTTTAACCGGCGCTTGAGGAAACCGTGGGCATCGGTGAATTTTGTCGCTTCACACGATGGTTTCACGGTGGCCGACGTCACAGCGTACGAGCAAAAGCACAACGACGCGAACCAGGAAGGCAATAACGACGGCCACAATGAGAACTGCAGTTCGAACTGGGGCGTGGAAGGCCCGACCACGGACCCTGTCATCCTCGAAACGCGCGCCCGGGTGGCGCGGGCGCTGATCGCGACGAACCTGCTCTCGCTCGGCACGCCCATGCTGCTCGGCGGCGATGAATTCGGCCGCACGCAAGGCGGCAACAACAACGCGTATTGCCAGGACAACGAGCTCTCCTGGATGGACTGGAGTCTCACGGATTCACCGGCGGGACGCACGATGATGGAGTTCGTCGCGCGAGTCGTTGCGCTGCGCAAAAACTACCCGCTGTTGCGGGAAATGCGCTTTCTGCAAGGCGACCGCGAGGTGCTGCCGGGACTGTATGACGTCAGTTGGTTCGACGAGCGCGGCGTGGCGCTGACTATCGACGCCTGGCAGGACCCGGAAGGTCGCGCACTGACGCTGCGCCGGGCGGGGCCGGGGCTCAACGGGGAAATCGATGTGATGCTGATCATGATGAACGGATCGGGGCAGGGGCTGACTTTCATGCCGCCCGCTCCACACTTGGAATGGAATGTGCTCATAGATAGCGCTGAGCCTGATGCAGTGCAATGTCCTTTGATTGGCGGGGAGCTGGAAGTGCAGGCGCACAGCGTGGCTGTGCTGCTCGCGCAGCCCACCGGCGACGCCGACTGGCAGGCCGTATGGATGGCCGGCGCGCACGAAGGACCCCGGCTGTTGACGGCGTTGCCGCCCGACCCGGGAACCATCGGGGCGCGACGGACGGAGAACCCCTGGAAGGCGCCGGAGATTCCCAAAGCGGCAGAGTCAACGCCGCCCGGGAAAGAGGAAAATTAAACGGCGAATGCGGCCGATGATTCAGGTGGCCGATCAGGTGGCCAATGATCTGGCTCATAAAGCCGCTCAACAAAGCCAAAGCAGCACAGCCAAGTATTTGAAAGCGCACTTCAAGGCACACAGACCATGTCCGAAACCCCCATCGATCCACATAAGCATCAGCATGCCTATTGTCTGCCGTTCGGCGCCCACGTCACGGATGCCGGCCACGCGCGATATCGCTTCTGGGCGCCATCGCTCAAGGCGGTGCAACTTGAGCTTTACGCCAAGGACGGGAAACCCGCGCTCGTCGATATGGAGGCCACCGGCGACGGCTGGTTCGAAGCCCTGGCCGATGGCGGCGCGGGCACCCGCTACCGGTATCGGCTGAATGCCGATCTGGCGGTGCCCGATCCCGCCTCGCGCTTTCAGCCGGACGACGTTCACGGCCCGAGCGAAGTCATCGATCCGAAGTCCTTTCGATGGGAAAACACGAACTGGCATGGCCGGCCGTGGGAAGAAACCGTGCTGTATGAAGTGCATGTCGGCGCGCTGGGCGGTTATGCCGGCGTGACGCGCCGCCTGAAGGAGTTCGCCCATCTTGGCGTGACAGCTATCGAACTGATGCCGCTCAACGACTTCAGCGGCACGCGCAACTGGGGCTACGACGGCGTGTTGCCCTACGCGCCCGATTCGGCGTACGGCACGCCGGATGAACTGAAGACGCTTATCGATACCGCGCATGGTCTCGGCCTGATGGTCTTCCTCGACGTGGTCTACAACCACTTCGGCCCGGACGGCAACTTCCTGAGCGCCTACGCCAAATCGTTTTTCCGCGAAGGCGTGAATACGCCATGGGGTCCCGCGATCGATTTCGAACGTCCGCAAGTGCGCGACTTCTTCTTCGACAACGCGCTTTACTGGCTGAAGGAATATCGCTTCGACGGCCTGCGCCTCGACGCCGTCCACGCCATCAACGACGACGAATGGCTGCGAGAACTGGCGGATCGCGTGCGCTCGTCGGTGGAAACGCAGCGGCACGTGCATCTCGTGCTCGAAAACGAGCACAACACATCGAGCTTGCTGGAATCGCATTTCAACGCGCAATGGAGCGACGACTCGCACAACACGCTGCACGTGCTGCTGACCGGCGAGGACGAGAGTTACTACGGCGCGTACACCGACCAGCCGATAAAAAAACTCGCCCGCGTGCTGAGCGAAGGTTTTGTGTATCAAGGCGAGCCCTCGCCCATTCACGATGGCAAACCGCGCGGCGAACCCAGCGCGCATTTGCCGCCCTCGGCCTTCGTGATGTTCCTGCAGAATCACGACCAGGTCGGCAACCGCGCGATGGGCGAACGCCTGCGTTCGCTTTGCAGCGAAGACGCGCTGTACGCCGCGACGGGTTTGCTGCTGATGTCGCCGCAAATTCCGCTGCTGTTCATGGAAGAGCAATACGGTTCCACGCAGCCGTTCCTGTTCTTCACCGATTACCACGACGAACTCGCCGATGCCGTGCGCGAAGGCCGTCGCAAGGAGTTCGCGAAATTCAGCGCGTTCACGGACGAAAAACGCCGCGCGCAGATTCCCGATCCCAACGACATCGCCACGTTCAAGATGTCTTCGCCCGATGAAAGCAAGCAAGCCGCTGATCACAACGACTGGCTCCATTTCTACCGCTCGGCGCTGGCCGTGCGCACGAAGCTGCTGATGCCGCGTTTGAAAGACGCGAAGGCGCTGGGGGCGAAGGTTATCGGGGAAAAGGCTGTGCTTGCGAACTGGCGGCTCGGAGACGGCAGCACCTATTCCGTCGCGCTGAATCTCGGCAAGGAAGCGGTGCCGCTCACCGATCACCCGCCCGGCAAGGTGGTGTTCGAAACGCCGGCCCGCGCCCGCGATGCAGCGGATCGCGGCCAACTCGGCGCCGAGACTTTTATCGCGTGGCTGACGGGCGATTTCGCCGATGCCGCGTTCAATCATGACGCTCGCCGCGTCAAAGCGTCGGGGAAAGCCTCGTGAGCACGACCATCAATACGCCGGCTACGCCGGAAAAAACACCCAGCGCGATCGAGGCGCTGGCCATCAAGGCGGGTTTCGAAATCGAGTGGCAGGACGCGCACAAGCAAATCCAGCGCGTACCGGAAGCCACGTTGACCGTGCTGCTGGAACGCCTCGGCTTGCCGTGCGACACCGCCGCGCATCTCAAGCACAGCACGACGACGCTCGAGGCCGAGTTGTCCGGACGCAAGCTGCCGCCGCTGATGACCGCGGAGATCGATCGCGCCATTGCCCTGCCGATGGCAGCCGTGAAAACGGGCGCGCGGTATCGGATAGAACTGGAAAGCGGCGCCGTGATCGATGGACGGTTCACCTCGCCCAGAGGACAAACCGCGCTGCTCTCGCCGATCTCCGAGCCGGGTTATCACACGCTCGTGATCAACGAGCAGCGCACGACGCTGGCGGTATCGCCGGCGCGCTGCTACACCATCGACGACGCCTGGCGCGCGCTTGAACCCGGCGCCGGAAAAGCGCCGCCAATGTGGGGCGTGGCCGCGCAAGTCTACGGATTGCGGCGCGTGGGCGATGGCGGCGTCGGCGACTTCACCGCGCTCGCCACGCTCGCCGCCGAGACCGCGCAGCGCGGCAGCCATGCCGTCGCGATCAGCCCGATGCACGCCATGTTCAGCGCGCAGCCGCAGAAATTCAGCCCGTATTCGCCGTCGTCGCGCTTGTTTTTGAACATCGCGCACATCGATGTAGCGGCGGTGCTGGGCGCGGAGGCCGCGCAAGCAGCCATCGAAACAGCCGGTGTCGCCGATGAATTCGCCGAGCTCGAAACGCTGCAGCTCATCGACTGGCCGCGCGTGGTGAAGGCGAAACTGGCCGTGCTGCGCGCGTTGTTCGCCCACTTCATTGCCCAACCCAACGACACCCTGCACAAGGATTTCGCCAAGTTCGTGAAGCGCGGCGGCCGCGCGCTGGAAGACCACGCGCGCTTCGAAGCGCTGCAGGCGGCGCAGTTGAAGGAATCCGACGAAGGCTACTGGCGCAACTGGCCCGACGCATTACGCGATCCGCGCAGCACGGCGGTTTCGGAATTCGCCGCTGCGCACCAAGATGAAGTCGATTTCTTCCTGTTCGCGCAATGGCTCGCCGCCAAGGGGTTGTCGCACGCGCAGCACGTCGCGCGGGACTCCGGCATGGCGATCGGCTTGATCGCGGATCTGGCCGTGGGGTGCGACAGCGCCGGCAGCCACGCATGGTCGTATCGCGACGAAATGCTGCAAGGCGTGTCCGTCGGCGCGCCGCCCGATTTGTTCAATCAGGCCGGGCAGTCGTGGGGCCTCACCACGTTTTCGCCGCGAGCAATGCGCACGCAGGGCTTTTCGGCGTTCATCGACATGTTGCGGGCCGGGTTCACGCTCGCGGGCGGGATTCGTATCGACCACATTCTCGGCTTGCGGCGTCTCTGGCTTGTGCCCGACGGCGAAAGCGCGAAGAACGGCGCGTATTTGCGGTATCCGCTCGATGACCTGCTGCGGCTGATCGCGCTCGAATCGTGGCGGCACAAGGCGATTGTGATCGGCGAGGATCTGGGCACGGTGCCGCCCGGTTTCCGGGAACGCTTGAAGGAACACGGTCTGCTCGGCATCCGCGTGCTCTGGTTCGAACAGGCCGAAGAAGGGCCGGGTTTCAAGGCTCCGGCCGACTGGGATCACGACGTCACCGCGACCACCACCACGCACGATCTCCCGACCGTTACCGGCTGGTGGGTCGGCGAAGACATCGTATGGCGCTCGAAGATCGGCCAGACCGCCGCGCGCTCGGATGGAAAGGATGCTGTCGAAGTGGCGCAGGCAGAACGGGGCGAGGATCGCAAATTGCTGTGGACTGCATTCCAGGAAGCCGGTGTGGCTGCGCCCGATGTCGACATTCCCGTCGATATCACCCCGCAGACCGCGCCGGTCGACGAAGCGCTTGCGTTCGTGGCATCGACGCCCGCGCCGCTGGTGACGTATCCGCTGGAAGACCTGCTCGCGCTTGCCGAAATGCCGAACCTGCCCGGCTCCATCGACGAGCATCCGAACTGGCGCCGGCGGCTGGCTGTTCCTGTAACCGAACTGTTCGACGACGATTCGTTCGTCGACCGCCTGCTCGCCGTCGATCAGGCGCGACAGAAATCCGCCCAGCCGAAGGCGGCCACGTCCCCGCCGAAAGCGGCTACGCATAACGTATCACCCACCGACTGACACCATGACCGTTCCACGCTCCACGCTCCGCCTGCAGTTACACAAGGATTTCACCTTCGACGACGCCGCGCGCCAGGTTGACTACATGGCAGCGCTCGGGATCAGCCACGCGTATTTATCGCCGATAACGACCGCCACCAGCGGCTCGACGCACGGCTACGACACCGTGGACTACACGCGCGTCAATCCGGAACTTGGCGGGGAAGATGGCTTGAAGCGCTTCGTCGAGAAGCTGCGGGCGCACGAGATGGGCGTGATAGTGGACGTGGTGCCGAACCATATGGGCGTGGGCGGCTCGGAAAACCTCTGGTGGATGGACATCCTGGAATGGGGGCGCCACGCGGCGCACGCGCGTTATTTCGATGTCGACTGGCACTCGCCCGATCCCGCGTTGCGCGGCAAGGTGCTGGCGCCGTTTCTGGGCGCGGCGTACGGCGAGGAGTTGCAAGGCGGCAAGATCAAGCTGACGTTCGACGCGAGCCAGGGTCGCTTCAAGATCGAGTATTACGCACACACGTTTCCCGTGAGTCCGCTGGATTACACGTCGATATTGCAGGAGCACGCGCCCGAAATGGCGCCGCGCTTTACCGGCCTCTCCACGCAACCCGGCGACCAGCCGCGCGCCGATGAAGCGCGGGCGGTGCTCAAGGAGTTCGCGGCATCGGCTGAAGGCAAGCTTGCCGTCGACGCCGCCGTGCTCGCCCATTCCGGCGATAACCCCGTCGGCCGCGACCGTTTGCATCGCTTGCTGGAGCGCCAGCATTATCGGCTTGCATGGTGGCGCACGGCCGCGGACGAAGTGAACTGGCGCCGTTTCTTCGATGTCAGCACGCTCGGCGGGATGCGCGTCGAGCGTCCTGAAGTGTTCGAGGCATCGCATGCGCTGATTTTCCGGCTCTTCACGGAAGGGTTGATCGACGGCGTGCGAATCGATCACGTCGATGGCCTTGCCGAGCCGCGCGAATATTGCCAGCGCTTGCGCAACCGGCTGACAGAGCTCGCGGAACATCGGCCTGAGAATCTGCGGGAAGGCCGGACTTATTTCGTAGTCGAGAAGATTCTTGCGCGCGGCGAACCCGTGCGTGACGACTGGCAAATCGATGGCACCACCGGCTACGACTTCATGAACGACGTCGGCGCGTTGCTGCACGACCCTCGCGGCGCCGAACCGCTGGCGCAAAGCTGGGCCGAGTTGTCCGGGCGTCCCGCCGACTTTGCCGTGGAAGCCGAAGCTGCGCGCCGGAAGATCTTGTGCGAGAACCTCTCCGCAGAACTCGATCGCGTCGGGCGCGCACTGCATCGGATCGCCCGCGATACGCCCGTCACGCGCGACTTCGCGTTTTCATCGCTGCGACGCGTGGCCGCTGAATTGGCCGTGCACTTTCCTGTGTATCGGATCTACCCGGTCGGCGGTCAGCGCAGCGCCGAAGACGAGCGCTTTTTCGCGCAGGCTTATGAAGGCGCGAAGGCCGCATTGTCGCCTGGGGATCTGGTGATTCTCGATCAGGTCGCGCAATGGCTCGGCGGCGCGGGTGGCGATGAAGCCGTCGAAGAGAAACCGCGTGAACGCATCCTTGATCGCATGCGTGATCGTGGCGATCGTCCGTCCGTCAGTTCGCAGAATCCGCCGGTCAGCGCTAACGGCTCGAATTCGAGCGGTTCACATCGACGCAATGCGCAGACTCTGTTTTCTCAACTGACGTCGCCGGTGGCGGCGAAGGCCATTGAAGATACGGCGTGTTATCGATACGGCCGGCTCATTTCACGCAACGAAGTCGGTGCTGATCCGGGCGAGTTTGCGTTATCGGTGGACGCGTTTCACGAGGGCAATCTCGAACGCGCCAAGCGTTTTCCCAACGCCATGCTCAACACCGCCACGCACGATCACAAACGCGGCGAAGACGTGCGCGCGCGGATCGCGGGTCTCAGCGAAATTCCCGTTGAATGGTCCGAGACGCTGCGCAACTGGTCGACATTGAACACGCCGCATCGACGCATATTGAATAGCGATACTAACGACTGGGCGCCCGGCGCCGCCGCCGAGGCGATGCTGTACCAGACGCTGGTCGGCTGCTGGCCACCGACGCTTTCCCCCGACGACGAAGCCGGCGTGAAGGAACTCGCCGAACGCGTCAGCGCGTGGCAATTGAAGGCGCTGCGCGAAGCCAAGTTGCGCACGAGCTGGTTCGCGCCCGACGAGGCGTACGAGAACGCCTGCCGCGATTTTCTCTTCGATATCCTCGCGCCGCAAAACCGCGATGGTTTCCTTGGCGAGTTGCCGGCGTTTGTCGAGCGCATCGCGCGGACCGGCGCGATCAATAGTTTTCAGCAGACGCTGCTGCGGCTGACATCGCCGGGCGTGCCTGATTTGTATCAGGGCACGGAGCTGTGGGATTTCAGTCTTGTCGACCCAGATAACCGGCGCCCCGTCGATTTCGAACAGCGGCGCGCGTGGCTGAGTGAAGGCGAGGCTGAAGGCGCGCCATCGGAGCAATTGAAGAACTGGCGCGATGGCCGGGTGAAACTGGGCATTGTGCGGCGCGCGCTGGCTTTACGCGCGCACGCGCATTCGCTATACGAGCGTGGTTCGTATGTACCGCTGAACGTGGAAGGCGCGCACGCGGATAGCGTGATTGCGTTCGCGCGGCATACTGGGACGGCGTATGTGGTGGTTATCGCGACACGGCTCGCCGACTCGCTACTGACTCAAAACGATACGGGCCTGCCGCTCGTGGATGCCGCTCATTGGGGCGATACAGCCGTGCTATTGCCGGAAGCGCTCGCTTCACGCGCGCTGTTCGACTGGCTGAGCCCGAACGCGCCGAAGTCCGATGGTCAGCGCCTGTTCATGCGCGACGCGCTGGCGTCGATGCCGGTCGCGTTGCTAATGGAAGAAGGCGTTCCCCGCGTTTAAAGATGGTCAGGCAAGCGGAGTGAAGATCACTCCGCTTCCTGCGCCACCTCTTCATGCGGATACACGCGCACGAGCACGATTCGCGGGCCCTTCATCTTCTTCACCACAATATCGAATCGATCGAAGCCGATCCGCTGCCCTTCGCTCGGCAGATCGCCCAGCGCATTGATCACTAACCCGCCGACCGATTCCGCCTGACCTTCATCGATATCGATCCCCAGCGCCCGTTCCAGCGACACCACCGGCAAGCTCCCCTTGCCCATCAGCGTGCCGTCGTCCATGCGCGACCAGTCGGCGTCGCCTTGACGAAATTCATCGTGTATCTGGCCGACGAGCGCGCCCAGCAGATTGTCGAGCGTGAGAAAGCCGATCGGCTTTTCGCCCTTGCGTCCCACCAGCGCGAAATGCGGCGCACCCTTGCGAAAACGTCGAAATAATTCGAGTGCCGATAGATTCCCCGCCACGTACTGAACCGGGCGCACGTGCCGCGCGAGCGCGTCCTGCTTCGTATCCTGGCGCGTCAAACCTTGCATCAGGCCACGGCCGGCGCCATCGCGAGCGAGCAGCAAATCCTTCAGATGAATCATGCCGAGCACGCGTTCGCCCGAAGCATCGGCGAAAAGCGGATAGCGGCTGAACCGGTGCCGCGCCACCACTTGCATGTTTTCGCGCATGGGCACGTCGTTTCGCAGTCCGACCATTTCGTGATTCGGGCGCATCAGGTCCGAGACGGTCATGCGGCTGAAATCGAGCGAATGGGCGATGGTGTTCCATTCATCGGCGTTGTAAGCCGACCCGGGTACCTCGGATGAAGACAATGCCGCCGGTGCCGTCGAGGCCCCGCCCAAACGCCGGGCACGCAGGATCAGCTTGAGTTCGTCGGTGGAATAGTGGGCGTCGCCGCCATGTTCCGAGCCTAGCCCGAACAGCCGAAGCACGAAATTCGCGCTGGAATTCAGCACCCAGATGAACGGATACATTGCCCAATAGAAGCCGTAGAGCGGCATCGCAACCCACAGGCCGACTTGTTCGGCGCGGCGAATCGCCCACGATTTCGGCGCGAGTTCGCCCACCACGATATGCAGGAATGAAATGCAGGAGAACGCGAAGAATAGCGAGACGGCATCGATCAATTTGACGGATTCGATACCCACCAGCGCGAACAATGGATGCAGCAAGGCGGCGAATGCCGGTTCGCCCAGCCAGCCAAGCCCGAGCGACGCCAGCGTGATGCCGAGTTGGCAAGCCGATAAATATGCGTCGAGCTTGCCGTGAACCTTCGCGAGCAAGCGGCCCGGCAGGCCGTTCGACCGTGCGATTGCCTGAACGCGCGTGGCGCGCAGCTTGACGAGTCCAAACTCGGCCGCTACGAAAAACCCGTTCAACGCGACGAGCAGCAAGGCACCAATTAGCGCGACAACCTGATTCAAAGCAACTTGCTCCACAAAATAAACCGCCAGTATAGAGGTGCAAGCGAGGTGCAAGCTTATCGAAAGTTAAATCAGGCGGCACTCAGCGGCACGCGAAACTTGAGCGCGACGTTGGCGCCATCGGTTACGTCGTCGTGTTCAAACGTGCCGCCGTGCGCTTCGGCCACGCGCTTGCACAGAGCCAGCCCCCACGCGATGCGCGCCGCTTCCCGGGGCAACATCGCCTGCTTGCGGGCAAATGCTTCGAGGGCGTGGGGAAGCTCGGAGTTTGAGAGTGCTTTAGCCGATGCAGTGAAGCTGACGTGTGCGTGAAACAAACCGCCTTCCACGTGACCATCCAAGATTGCTGTGGATCCGGCCGCGCTCGCCTCCGTGGCGAACACCAGCATCAACCAGAGCGCTTGCGTCAGCCGTTCGCTGTCGGCATCGATTTGCTCTTCCGCGAGCGTCGATTCAACCTGCAGCGTCACGTTCCGCGCCGTCGCCAGACTGACGCGCGCCTCGCTTGCGGCGCGCTCAAGGAGCGAGCGCAGCGCGAGCGGCGCGCGGTTCAGCGCAAGCGTTTTGGTCTCGGCGCGCGTGGTATCGATAAATTGCTCGATCAGCTTCACCTGCTGCTCCACGCCCGAACGAATGCCGCCGAGCGCGCGTTGGGCGGCGGCATCGGCGGCGTCGACCTTGCGCTCCAGCACGTAGCCCCAACTATGGATGGCGTTCAGCGGACCGCGCAGATCATGCGATACGACCCCGAGCACATGGTCGCGCATGAAGAGCGCCGCTTCGGCGCGCAGATGTGCGCTGCGCTCGTCGGACTGCGCCGGCTTTCCGTCGACTGGCGTGCCAACGCTGCACGGCGAGACGACGAGCGTCACGGTGTCCGCGTTTCCGGGCAGTGCGAGAATTGAAAACGCGCGCGAACGCACCGGGTTGTCGCCGTCATCAATCGATATCTTCGCCCGCCGCACGCTGCCGGCTGCGAGCGCGGCATCGGCGGCTTCGGCCAGCACGGTAATCAGCGGTTTGGGCAGGGCGGTATCGGCGAGAGCCAGGCCTTCGAGCGCGCTTGCGTTGAGATCGAACAGATGGGTGAGCACGGTATCGGCGGACAGGCAGTGCTGCGCGGCGTTTAAGACAAGCACGCCGTCCGTGCCCGCGACCGGCGCTTCAGGACGGGCTGCCCGTCCCGTTTCGACCGTGCCGGAAAAAGACGTAGTCACGATTGGAAATCCTTGAGCGTTGATGATTGCGACGATCTTGCCCGGAGTTATCGAGATGACTGGCCATTATAGGTGAGTGCTACCGGGGTTTCCGCGTGTGGCTGGCCGGGATTTCTTCCTCATTTTCGAGAGTGCAGCAAACGTCGTGCGCGCTGCACGGCTTGTAACGATGGCATCCGAAAGCCCTACAATACCGGTTTTGAACCAGCTGGCGGAGCCGGCATTTCCAAGGAGTATTTACATGGCGATCGTGACTACCGATTCAGGCCTCAAGTATGAAGACTTAGTTGTGGGTGAAGGTGCCGATGCAGTCGTCGGGAAGTCGGTGAGTGTGCATTACACCGGGTGGCTTACCGATGGCCAGAAGTTTGATTCCAGTCATGATCGTAATGATCCGTTTGCGTTTGTGCTGGGCGGCGGGATGGTCATTAAGGGGTGGGATGAAGGTGTGCAAGGGATGAAGGTTGGGGGCAAGCGCAAGCTGACGATTCCGCCGCAATTGGGATATGGCGTGAGGGGTGCGGGGGGTGTGATTCCGCCGAATGCTACGTTGGTCTTTGAGGTGGAGTTGTTGGACGTTTGATTTTCGTTCGCACTTGGGGATTTGGGGGTGCGTGCCGCGGCGGTAGTCGGAGTCGATGCCGGTTGCTGCTGCGCGGCTACTTAAGTTAGCTCGGTCGGCTGCTTTCGTTAGCGCGGGTTCGATGTTGGCTGTATTTTTTATCACTATTAGCCAGGTTATTTTCGTTCGCACTCGGTTTTTTGGGGGGAGTGCTACCGGCGGTGGTCGTGAGTCAGTGCCGGGTTGCTGCTGCTTACGTTAGCGCGGGTTCAATGTTGGCTAAATTTTTTATCACTATTAGCCACTGTCCGTGGCGGGACTTCATTTCTTTGTCCAACGGCGACAAAGAAACGAAGCAAAGAAAACGCCTCCCCACAATCTGTATTAAGTGTCCCCAGCGTGCAGACCACTGCTTTTGGTTCCCGCGTAGTACGGTGCTCGCTAGAACCACGGACACTTGAAACCCTCCTTCTCGCGAATCCCTACATCCCCACGCTTCGCCACCAGTGTTCTCGGGCAAGTTCGATGGCCCACGGACCAATATGGCCTCACGCCTTTTACGGCTGGTGGACTGCATAATCCGCGCGACCATTTAGGTGAAAGGCGCGCATAGCGCGCAATACGTTTGGGCGCCAGTACCCCCGAAAAACAGTGGAATGTCGGTGCGCTATGCGCGACAACCGCGCCTGAAATCACTACGCACCGAATGTCTTCGGTCAGCCTTAAACAGGGGTGAGGCCATACAAGTTCGCGGGTCTACCGATCTTGCCCGAGAGCCGCCGATCTTGCCCGAGAGCACTGGTGGCGAAGCGTGGGGATGTAAGGATTCGCGAGAAGGAGGGGTTCAAGTGTCCGTGGTTTTGCGAGCACCGTTCTACGCGGGAACCAAAAGCAGTGGTCTGCACGCTGGGGACACTTAATACAGATTGTGGGGAGGCGTTTTCTTTGCTTCGTTTCTTTGTCGCCGTTGGACAAAGAAATGAAGTGCCGCCACGCACAGTGGCTAATAGTGATAAATAATTTAGCCAACATACAACCCGCGCTAACGTGAGCAGCAGCAACCCAGCATCGACCCCGAGTGCGAACGCGAATAAACCGCCGCCACGCAGTGGCTAGAAGTGATTAAGAATCTAGCCAACATAGAACTCTCGCTAACGTGAGCAGCACCACCTCGGCCCATCCCACCCCCGCCCATCTAACCCTGAGTGCGAACGAAAATCACAAACCTCGTGCTAAATCCCCCTTGATATCTCCCGCATTTTCCAACCCCACCGCCAGCCTGATCAACCCTTCCCGAATCCCCGCCGCCTCGCGCACTTCCTGCGTCAACCGCCCGTGAGTCGTCGTCGACGGATGCGTAATGGTCGTACGCGTATCCCCAAGATTGCCCGTAATCGAACAGATCTTCGTCGCATCAATCACACGCCACGCATTCGCACGCTGCTCCTCACGGGTGTCACCCTTCAACTCGAACGACACAATCGCCCCACCCGCCTTCTGCTGCTTCTTCGCAATGGCATATTGCGGATGCGACTCCAGCCCCGGATAAAACACCCGCTCGATAGCCGGATGCGTCTCAAGCCATCGCGCAATTTCCAACGCATTCGCCGACTGCTTCTCAACCCGCAACGACAATGTTTCCATCCCCTTCAACAATACCCACGCATTAAACGCCGACAACGTCGGCCCGGCACTGCGCACGAACGGAAACACCTTCTCCATGATGAATTGCTTCGACCCCACCAACGCGCCGCCCAACACACGCCCCTGACCATCAAGGAATTTGGTGGCTGAATGCATGACGACATCGGCGCCAAGTTTCAGCGGCTGCTGCAACGCGGGGCTGCAGAAACAGTTATCGACGACAAACAACGCGCCCACTTCCTTCGAAATCTTCCCGATCGCCTCAATGTCGGCAATCTCGGTCAGCGGATTCGACGGCGTTTCAAGGAAAAACATCTTCGTTTCAGGACGCACGGCGGCTCGCCATTCATCAAGATTGGTGGCATCGACGAAGGTGGTCGTAATGCCGAACTTGGTGAAGATCTGCGAGAACATCCCGACCGTCGATCCGAACAAACTCTTCGAACTGACGAGGTGGTCGCCCTGCTGCATCGAGCACATCACCACCGACATGATCGCGGCCATGCCCGACGCCGTCGCCATGCACGCCTCGCCACCTTCAAGCGCGGCCAGTCGGTTCTGGAACATCGCGACGGTCGGGTTCGTAAAGCGCGAGTACGTGTAAGCCTCTTCGGCATTCTTGAAGCTCTCCGCGGCGTGCGCGGCGCTCTCGAACACGAAGCTCGATGTCAGGAAAATCGCTTCCGAGTGCTCATTGAAGTCGCTGCGCAAGGTTCCCGCGCGGACGGCGAGCGTATCGAAGTTGAGGTTTTCGTCCATGTTCGTATTTTCCTTTCGGTCCATTCTTCCAATCATTTCTTTTCATTTAGGCCCGGCCGGAAAACCGGGACGCAAAAAAGCCCGCTTCTGCGTCAGCATGAGCGGGCTCGGTGCGGTAAAGCCTGTAGCGTCGCCGGCGCGTGGTCCACATTCGCCACCGGTTCGCTTTAGCTGTTTCGGGTTCCGACTCGGGCTAACCGTCTAGCCGTTCATCCAAACCCGCGTCCGCAAGCTGATCTCAAATCGACGCAAACACAATCCTATCACGCGTTCCTGCGAACGGCTCACTCCACCGACAACTGCAAGTGCAACTGCGAACGCGACACGCCGCCTTCCATCGCTTCACTCGCGGCGTCGCGATCCGACTGCGCTTGCGGTGCAAGACGCGCGGTTTCCAGCCGATCCAGATAAGCCTCGTTGATGTCGCCGGTGATGTAGTTGCCGTCGAAGCACGAGGCATCGAATTCGCGCAGCGCCGGGTTGATATCGCGAATGGCCTGCTTGAGGTCGGCGACGTCCTGATACACCAGATGATCCGCGCCGATCATGCGCGCCACTTCCTCGTCCGAACGGCCATGGGCGACCAGTTCGCCGCGCGTGGGCATGTCGATGCCGTACACGTTCGGGAACTTCACCGGCGGCGCAGCGGACGCGAAAATCACCTTGGCGGCGCCTGCATCGCGCGCCATCTGCACGATTTCATGCGACGTCGTTCCGCGCACGATGGAGTCATCGACGATCAGCACGTTCTTGCCCTTGAACTCGATCGCCATGGCGTTGAGTTTCTGGCGCACCGACTTCTTGCGCACAGCCTGGCCCGGCATGATAAAGGTGCGGCCCACGTAGCGATTCTTGAAGAAACCTTCGCGATACTCCACGCCCAGTTTCGCGGCCACTTGCATGGCGGCGGGACGCGATGAATCCGGAATCGGCATGACCACGTCGATAGCCACATCCGGCAGCACGCGCTTGATCTTCTCGGCGAGGTAATCGCCCATGCGCAGGCGCGCGTTGTAGACGGGCACGCCGTCGAGGCACGAATCCGGACGCGCGAGATACACGAGTTCGAAAATGCAGGGGTTCAGGCTCGGATTCTCGGCGCATTGCTGGCTGTGCAGATTGCCGTCGTTATCGATGAAGATCGCTTCGCCCGGCTCCACATCACGCACGAACTCGAAGCCGATACCTTCAACCGCGACCGATTCCGATGCCACCATCCATTCCACGCCCGTCGCCGTTTCCATCTTGCCGAGCACCAGCGGACGGATGCCGAACGGATCGCGGAAGGCAACGCAGGCCATAACCCGCGATCAGCGAAACGATGGCGTACGACCCCTTCACGCGCCTGTGCACGCCACTCACGGCCTTGAACAGCGCGGCCGGATCGAGTTGCAGGCCGGAGCTGGACAACTGCAGTTCGTGGGCGAAGACGTTGAGCAGGACTTCGGTATCGGACGCCGTGTTGATGTGCCGGCGATCGATCCGGAACATCTCTTCTTTCAACTGCGGCCAGTTGGTCAGGTTGCCGTTGTGGGCGAGGATGATGCCGAACGGCGCGTTCACGTAGAACGGCTGGGCTTCTTCCTCACTCGATGCCGAACCGGCGGTCGGATAACGCACCTGGCCAATGCCGACATTGCCCGGCAGGCTGCGCATGTTGCGCGTGCGGAACACGTCGCGCACCATGCCGTTGGCCTTATGCATGTGGAAGTTGTTACCGTCCGCCGTCGCGATGCCGGCTGCGTCCTGACCGCGGTGCTGCAGCAGCAGCAGGCTGTCGTAAATCAATTGGTTGACGGGGGTCTGGGAAACTACACCTACGATGCCGCACATGGCATGGTCCTTCAAAGAGTCGAAACGGGTCCAAAAGGCGTATCGGTGCAACGGATGCAGGACAGGATCAGACTGCATGGGTGTTGCGCCGAGCCGTCGCAAGATTCTCGGGTAGCGCGCCAGGCCGTCATTGCACAGGAATCTCGGACGGATCATGCGAGCCGTCCAGCGTGGTGCGCAGGTACGCGGCGAGCGTATCGGGAAGCAGCGGTTTCAGTTCGTCGCACGCCTTGTTCGGCTACCGGCCGGAACAACGCGTTGCGCCAGAAATCGTGTTGTGGCAGTTCGGTCAAGCCCGCAAGGGCGACCAGGATCACCACCAGAATTGCGCCTCTCACGAGGCCGAACAAAAGTCCAAGCGACCGGTCGACACCGCGCAGCCCGACCACTTCAGTCATGCGCGTCAACAACGCGCTCAGTACGCTCGACACCAGCAGCACCGCCGCGACGATCAGCCAGAAACGCCACCAGCCACTGCGTCAGCGCGCCGCCCGGCCAATAGTCCGGAATATAGGGCACGACCACGCCGACAAAACGCCCCGCGATCAACAGCGCCGCGATCCAGCCGATCAGGCCGAACACTTCGGCCAGCAGTCCGCGCCACATTCCGCGCAGCGCGGACAGGCCGATCACGGCCATCACCGCGTAGTCGAAACTCGTGAACATCAAATGCTAATTCGCCGACGCGTCGTTGCCGCTGTTGGCGCTCTGCCGCCACCGCCCAAACCGGCCTGCCGGACCTTTGCGAGCGCCGCCGATGCCGCCGCGCGGTCGGCGAACGGTCCTGCCCGCAACAGCGTGCGCGTGGAGCCGTCAGCCTGTTTCCGATGTTCGACATATGCGGGCACTCCCGCCGCCTTCAACTTGGTCACCCAATTTTGTGCGGCGGTGTCGTCGTCGAAGGTACCGATCTGGACCACGAAACGGCTGCCGGCAGGCGACGCCGGCGTGCTCGGTTTCGATGTTGCGTCCGCTGTCTGTCGGCGTGTCGGCTGGCGGTTTGGCGGCTTGCGCGGTCGGTGCCGGTGCCGTAGCTGACGGCGTGCGCCGGCTTCGCTTCAGGCTTGCGCGGGCGACCGCCGCCGCTTTGGCCTGCGCCTGCGTTTCGACGGGTTTAGCAGCGAGGCCTTCGAATCTGGCTTCGACTCCGGTTTTGCCACCGCCGCTGTCGCCGTTGTCGTCTTGTCCGGAGTCGGCCTGACCGGACCATCCGGCGCCACGCCGGCTTGTGGTATCCGCCGACGAATCGATCGCGCCGGCATCAGTCTGCAGCGTCTGTGCGTCGTCTTGGGCAATGGCGCGCGCAGGGCGCGTTGGGAATGTCGATGGAGATGTCGTCGGTGACAGGCTTCGGATGCGAATCCAGCACCATGGGCAGGATGATCACTGCCGCCGCGACCAGCGCGATCGCGCCGACCAGACGGCGCCGCGCGCGCTGCTTTTCGGGCAGCGTGGGGTCGAGCATCATTGCATCGGCTTCAGGGCGGTCGCTGCGGCGCGTCCGCCGTTCCGTGCGGACGGTCTGACGCGAGCCGCGCGGGGAGTCGGAATATTGCGTCGCGACCGGATAGGCGCGTCGTCTTTCTTGCCGAACGAAAAAAAGCCACATGATTGGCTTGGTGCGAGAGGCTGGCCGGCCGTCCGTTCAATGATGCTGCGATTTACGGTAAGCCATCACGCCCGCTACCGTATAGAAACTGCCGAAAACCAAAATTCTATCATTTTCAGACGCTCGTTTTAACGCATCTTGAAAAGCGTCGGCCGGATTGTCGAATTGCGTAACGCTGCTGTCGGCGCTGTCGTTGACGCCGGCATCGCGCAAAACGCTTTCAAGCGCCGCTGGCAGAGGCCGCCGCGCGGCGTCGGAAGGGCGGTCACGTTCCAGTGGTCGATCTCGCCTTTCAGATGCTCGACGACGCCGGCAATGTCCTTGTCGGCCATCGCGCCGAACACCGCGTAGGTGTACGGGAAAAAGCCCATGTTGCCGAGGTTCTGCGCCAGCACCGCCGCCGCGTGCGGGTTGTGGCGCGACATCGAGGATGACTTGCGGCTTGCCCGGCACCACCTGGAAGCGCCCCGGCAATTCGACGTTCGCCAGACCGAGCCGGATATCCTGCGCGGACACCGGGAATCCGCTCGCGCAGCGCTTCGAGCGCGGCCAGCGCCGCCGACGTATTGATCAGCTGATTCGCGCCGCGCAACGCCGGATAAGCCAGCGCCGAGCGCCGCTGCGTCCGGCCGATGTAGCTCCATTGCTGGCGCTCGTTGCCGCCTTGCGCTTCGTAGCGGAAATCGCGGCCGACCAGCCACAAATCGGCGCCGATCGCCTGCAGCGTGGTCGATCAGCGATTGCGGCGGCGACGGATCGCCGCAGATCGCGGGCGTATCCGGGCGGAAAATCCCGGCTTTCTCGAAGCCGATTTTCTCGCGCGTGTCGCCGAGATATTCCGTGTGGTCGATGTCGATGCTCGTCACGATCGCGCAATCGGTATCGATGATATTCACGGCGTCCAGACGGCCGCCCAGGCCGACTTCGAGGATCACCGCATCCAGTCCGCGCGATGCAAACAGACGCATGATCGCCAGCGTCGTGAACTCGAAATACGTCAGCGAGACCGGTTCGGCCAGGCTCGCACGCGCCTTTTCGACCGCTTCGAAATGCTCGAGCAGCTCGGCATCGGTGGCATCGACGCCGTTGACCCGCGCGCGCTCGTTGAACGTCGAGCAGATGCGGCGACGTGTGACAGCCCACGCGATATCCCGCGCGCAGCAAAATGGTTTCGATGATCGCGCAAGTCGAACCCTTGCCGTTCGTCCCGCCGACCGTGATCACCGGGCACGTCGAAACGCAGTTCGAGCGCGTCGCGAACCTGGCTGATGCGCGCCAGACCCATATCGATACCGACCGGATGCGCGGATTCCAGATGCGCAAGCCATGCGTCGAGGGTGGGAAAGCTGATCGATGAAGTCATGAAATGGTGATGCTCGCCAGCAAAATAGGGGGAAATGCCGAAACAAAAACGCCGCGCGCGACCCTGGCGGGTTCACGCGCGGCGCCTGGGCCGCTGTTATTTGACACCCTTTGCGCAATTGGCGCTCAAACGGCGCTCTAAAAACCGTGCCTTAGTGGACTGAATCAGGCGACCGAATCGGCCGGTTGCAGCGTCAGCAGAGCGATCAATCGCGCGATTTCTTCGCGCATCTTCCGGCGATCCACGATCATGTCGATCGCGCCCTTCTGGATCAGGAACTCCGAACGCTGGAAGCCTTCCGGCAGCTTTTCACGCACGGTCTGTTCAATCACGCGCGGCCCGGCAAAGCCGATCAGCGCCTTCGGTTCCGCGATCACCACGTCGCCCAGGAACGCGAAACTGGCCGACACGCCGCCCATGGTCGGATCGGTGAGAACGGAGATGAACGGCAGCTTGGCTTCGGCGAGCTTGGTCAGCATGGCCGTGGTTTTCGCCATCTGCATCAGCGAGAGCAAGCTTTCCTGCATCCGCGCGCCGCCCGATGCCGTGAAGCAGATGAACGGCGTGCGCTGCTCCAGCGCATTGCGCGCGCCGCGAGCGAAACGTTCGCCGACCACCGAGCCCATCGAGCCGCCCATGAACGAGAACTCGAAGCACGCGGTCACGACCGGAATGGTGTGGATCGCGCCGCCCATGACGACCATGGCGTCGGTTTCGTCGGTGTCTTCCATCGCCTCTTTCAGGCGGTCCGGGTACTTCCGGCTGTCCTTGAACTTCAGGGCATCGACCGGAAGCACTTCCTGGCCGATTTCATAGCGGCCTTCCGGATCCAGCAAGCCATCGAGCCGTTCACGCGCGCCGATGCGCATGTGATGGCTGCATTTCGGGCAGACATGCAGATTCGCCTCGACGTCGTTGCGATACAGCACCGCCTCGCATGACGGACACTTGATCCATAGCCCTTCCGGAATGCCCTTGCGGCTTTTCGGATCGGTTTGCTTGATCTTCGGCGGTAACAGTTTGTCGAGCCAGCTCATCGTGTGTCCTTCCTGTTCGCGTGTTTTGCGGCCGCTTGAATCTCGTTTGAGACTATTTGAGGCCGCAAAACCGGGGTTATTTTGCAGAATCGAGCGCAGCGCGAATTTCGGCGATAAAACTTCGTCAGCAGCTCCGCAGCCTTCTCCGGCGGCGCTTCTTCGAGCAATTGCACGAGCCGGCTGCCGATCACGACGGCGTCCGACACATCGGCCACCAGCCGCGCCGACGCGGCGTCGCGGATGCCAAAACCCACGCCCACCGGCAGCGCGACATGCGCCTTGATGGCCGGGATTTTACTCGCGATGCTCGCCACGTCCAGATTTGCCGAACCAGTCACGCCTTTTAGCGACACGTAATACACATATCCGCTCGCCACTTTCCCGACTGCGGCAATGCGTTCATCGGTCGATGTGGGCGCAAGCAGGAAGATCGGATCGATGCCGGCTGCGCGCATTGACGGCGCTGAATTCCACCGATTCTTCCGGCGGGTAATCGACGACCAGAACGCCATCGACGCCCGCGTCTTTCGCCGCTTTGGCGAACGCTTCCGTGCCCATGCGTTCGATCGGATTCGCGTAGCCCATCAGGACGACCGGCGTGGTGTCGTTGGTCTCGCGAAAGCGTTTGACGTCGGCGAGAACGCGCTTGAGCGAGACGCCGCGCGCCAACGCGCGTTCCGATGAACGCTGGATCACGGGACCGTCGGCCATCGGATCGGAAAACGGCACGCCCAGTTCGATCACGTCCGCGCCGCCCTTGGCCAGCGCGTGCATGAATTCGACGGTTTGCTCAGGATTCGGATCGCCGGCCGTGATGAACGGGATCAGACCTTTTTTGCCCTGCTCGGCAAGCGCCGCAAATGTGCTCTTAATACGGGACATGAGTTATCTCTTTCGCGCGTAATCCGCGCCTTTAGCGTTTTTTAGCAGTGACTTAGATGGCGTTTAGTAGCTCTAGGCGGCGTTGGTCTGATCGACGGAAGCCGTGACAGCGTTTTCCACTGCCTGCGGCTCAACCTTGATCCCCACGGAGCGCGTCTCGGCGACCCGCGCTTTCGGCGATCGCGTGATAGTCGGCGTTGATCTCATAGCCGACAAACTCGCGCCCATGACGCGCGCACGCAACCGCGGTCGTGCCGCTGCCCATGAACGGATCGAGCACGCGGCCGCCGCGCGGGCAACTCGCAAGCACCATGCGCTCGACGATCTCCAGCGGCTTCTGCGTCGGATGATCGACACGCTCAGCGTGCTGCCGGTGCAAACGCGACACCGACCAGACGTCCTTCGGGTTGTAACCCAGCTCGAGCCACTTGCTGCCTTCGAACAATTTGCGCGAACGCGCCTTCTTCGTCACTGCGTCATAAGGGATGCGGATGGGATCGAGATCGAAGAAGTAATCCTTCGATACCGCGAAATAACCGATGTTGTCATGCACCGACGTATATCTACGCACCGTTCCGCCCATGCTCGGCACGCGCCGGTCCCACACGATCTCGTTGATCATCGTGAGGCGGCGCTTGAGGAACACGAAGATCTCCGGCGCATATTGCCACGTGCAAAAAATGTAGAGCGAACCGCTTGGCTTGAGCTTCGGGATAGCCAGGTCGAGCCAGCCGTAGGTCCAGTCGAGGAAGGCATCGCCGGAACGCATGTCCGAGTCGTTGCCGTAGTCCTTGCCCAGACCGTACGGCGGATCGGCCACGATCAAGTCGATCGAGCCGTCCGGGAGGTTCGCTGCATCGGCCAGGAAATCGCGGTGATGCAGGTGGATGCCGCGGTCGATGCCGCTGTAGGTGGCACCACCGGCGGGGTCGTGTGCACCTGCGTGTGCACCTGCATGTTCGATTTCATCGCGCATCGGTTGCGGGCTCAGAACGTGATGCCGGTGCGCTCGGCGACCGTATGCATGTCCTTGTCGCCGCGGCCGGACAGATTGACAAGCAGCAGCTTGTCTTTCGGCAGCGTGGGCGCGAGCTTCGCGGCGTAAGCGAGCGCGTGGCTCGACTCGAGCGCGGGAATGATCCCTTCGATGCGGCAGCAATCGTGGAAACCCTTCAGCGCTTCTTCGTCGGTGATGCCCACATATTCGGCACGGCCTGCATCCTTCAACCACGCGTGTTCCGGGCCGACGCCCGGATAATCCAGCCCCGCTGAAACCGAATGCGTCTCGATGATCTGGCCGTTTTCATCCTGCAGCAGATAGGTGCGGTTGCCGTGCAGAACGCCCGGGCTTCCGCCAATCAGCGACGCCGCGTGACGGCCCGTATCGATGCCGTCGCCGGCTGCTTCGACGCCGATCAGCTTCACGTCTTTGTCGTCGATATACGGATAAAAGATGCCCATTGCATTCGATCCGCCGCCAACGCACGCAATCACCGCATCCGGCTGGCGGCCCGTCATTTCGGGCATCTGCACCTTGCATTCATCGCCTATGACGCGCTGGAAATCGCGGACCATCATGGGATAAGGATGCGGCCCCGCCACCGTGCCGATGATATAGAACGTGTTCTCGACGTTCGTCACCCAGTCGCGCATGGCTTCGTTCAGCGCGTCCTTCAGCGTCTTGGAGCCGGATTCGACCGGCACGACGGTCGCGCCGAGCAGCTTCATGCGGTACACGTTCGCCGCCTGGCGCCGAACGTCTTCCGAACCCATGTAGACCACGCATTCCATGCCGAAACGCGCCGCGATGGTCGCCGTCGCCACGCCGTGCTGTCCCGCGCCGGTTTCCGCGATCACGCGCGGCTTGCCCATCTTGCGCGCGAGCAGCGCCTGGCCGATCACGTTGTTAACTTTGTGCGCGCCGGTGTGGTTCAGGTCTTCGCGCTTGAGGAAGATTTGCGCGCCGCCGAGCATTTCGCTCCAGCGCTTGGCGTGATAAATCGGCGACGGACGGCCGACGTAATGCTTCAGCTCATACTCGTATTCCGCGATAAATGCCGGATCCTTGCTGCATTCAGCATAGGCATCGCGGAGTTCATCGAGTGCGTGAATCAGCGTTTCTGATACGAACACGCCGCCATATGAGCCGAAATGGCCCCGATCGTCAGGTAAGTTGTACATGTGTCACTCTCTCGGTACGTGGCAGCATTGCGCTTGACCACGTTAATCATCCGGCATCCGCTTCGCGCACCGCGCGTACGAAAGCCGCCATTCGGGCGTGATCTTTCACGCCCTTCGCCCCCGCTACTTCGATGCCGCTGGAGACATCGACCGCATAGGGGCGAACGCGCCGGATGGCGTCAAGGACGTTTTGCGCGTTCAACCCACCACTCAAAACGGCCCGATGCCCGAGATCTGTTGGGATAAGTGACCAATCGAATACCTTTCCACCGCCACCGTAGCCTTCGACGAGAGTGTCGAGAAGCAAACCGCTGGCTGCTGAATAAATTAAGAGATGATTCTACCAAATCGCGTGCAGTGGCATCAGGCCCTACCCGAACAGCCCGCCACCACGGCAATCCGGCGATTTCCGCAAGCGCCGCGCATTGTTCCGGCGTTTCATCGCCGTGAAACTGCAGCAGCGAGAGACGCACATTCGATGTCACCTCGCGAACCCATTCCGGCGTCGCGTTGGCGAACAACCCCACCGCCGAGACGAGCGGCGGCACGTGTTCCGCCAGTTCCACGGCCTGGGCGACGCTGACGGAACGCGGGCTTGGCGGATAAAACACGAAACCTACGGCATCGGCGCCGATTGCGACGGCGGTATCGACATCTTCTGTCTTCGATAAACCGCACAGCTTGATTCTCGTTCGATGCAGATCGTGATTATTACTGTTCATGCTGATTTCCTTGCCAGACCGCGCTCCACGGGTAGCTTCCCAGACGCGGCGCGGGCACTGCGAAGTTTTCAGGATAGCCGACCTCGGCCAGATAGAGGCCGTCGGGCATGAAGGTCGGCGCGGCGCGCGCGCGGTCGCGCGCCTCCAGCAATTCTGCCATCCACGACGCGGGATGCTTGCCACGGCCGATGGCGACAAAACATCCCATCAGGTTGCGCACCATGTGATGCAGGAACGCGTTCGCCCGAAAGCGGAAGTGGATGAAATCGCCCTGCTCGACAATATCGATCTGATGCAAGTACTTCACCGGTGTCTTCGCCTGACATTCCGACGAGCGGAACGCCGTGAAATCATGCTTGCCGATCACAAAGCCGGCCGCTTCGCGCATCGCGGCGGCATCGAGCGGCGCGTAGCACCAGCCGGCGTGGCCCGTGATCATCGGCGAGCGTACGGGGTGGACGTACAGCGCGTAGTAATAGGTGCGCTCGAAGGCGCCGAAACGCGCGTGGAAATCTTCGGGCATCGGCCGCGCCCACTGGACCGCGACGCTTTTCGGCAAGAACGCGTTCGTGCCGCGCACCCAGGCGAAGTCGGTGCGCTCGAGTTCGGTATCGAAATGGACGACCTGCCCGAGCGCGTGCACGCCCGTGTCGGTGCGGCCAGCGACGACCGTCTGCACGTGTGTTTGCGTGAATTTGCCGAGCGCGTGTTCGAGAACGTCCTGCACGGTCGGGACGTCCGATTGTGTCTGCCAGCCGCTGAATGCCGAACCGTCGTACTGGATGCCAAGTGCAATGCGTTTCACGGGCATATCAGGACAGCGGCGCCAGCGTCGAGAGCAGCGCGGCAGCGGGTTGGCGCGTGGCCTGATCGTTCGATTCGATCACTTCCTGCAGCAGCGTGCGCGCGCCCGACAGATCGCCGAGTTCAATGTATTCGACTGCAAGTTCGAGCTTGTTGCGGGCTATCGTCGAGATTTGCTCGGGCGTGAAGGCCGGGAGCGGCTCGCTTTGGCTCGCGGGCGAGTTGTAGTCGAAATCGAGACTCAGCGGGCCGAAGCGCGACGCGCCGAGACCTGCCACCGACGCCGCGCCGGCCGTGCCGGATTCGATCTGTTCGCTCGCCGATGTCGAGGTGGATTCAGGGTGGCGATGCTGCTCGTTCTGGCGATCGAAGACGGCGGGGTCGGCGATCGGCTGGGGCGTGACGGGCGCGGGGGCTATCGGGGCGGTGTCGTCGGGTCGGGTTTCGTGGTTGCCGTCGACGTGTTGCGGCGGGGCGTGGTCGGCTGCTGGGGCTGGCTGGGCCTCTATCGGTGCTGTGGGTGCTGGCGGTACTTCTTGACGCGGCGGCAAACCGAACTCGAGCGCACTCAACGCTTCGATAGCTTCCTGCGGGAATTTAGGCTGCGGAAAACGCGATGCGGGGGAAGGTTCGTCGTCATAGGCGGACGGGTCGTTCGGCGCGGCGTGAGGCGCTGCTTCGGTTGCGGACGGTTGTGCCGGTGTGGGTTGTTGCTCTGATGCTTCGTGCGATGCAGCTTCGCGGGCTGCTGTTTCGCGTGCTTCGGCTTCGCGTGCTTCGGTTTCACGTGCTGCGGTTTCTCGCGCTTCGACTTCGCGTGCTTCGGCTTCACGTGCTGAGGCTTCACGAGCTTCGGCCTCGCGTGCTGCGATTTCTCGCGCTTCGACTTCGCGTACTTCGGCCTCCCGTGCTTCGACTTCGCGTGCTGCGGTTTCTCGTGCTTCGGCTTCGCGTGCTTCGGCCTCCCGTGCCGCCGTTTCCCGCGCCGCTGCCTCCTTCGCTTCAGCTTCACGCGCCGCTGCTTCCCGCACCGCCGCCTCTCGCGTCGCTTGTTCTAGTGCCGCAGCGTCGCGCACCTCCTGCTCGCGCGCTTCCATCTCCGCACGCAACGTGGCCGCGCGCTCTGTTGCCGCGCGTTCGGCGGCCAGTGCCACCTCGATCGCGCCCGGCCGGGGCGGCGTGAAATCGGGATGGCGCGCGGCCGGCGCTTCGGGCATGAACGGCGCACGTTTAGCGTCCGCATCGCGGGGCGGATTTACCGCTTGCTGCTCGCGATGCTCAAGCTCCCGGGACTCGTCCAAAGCCACTGGCGTACCGGCGGCACCATCGTCATCGATAGAAACATGTTCTGCCGGAGGAACCGGCGCGTCTGCCGTAGGGGTATCGAAGGACTGGGCGGCGTCGTAGTTTTCCATGCTCGCCGCGACCACGTTCAGCTCGCTTTGATCGCGCTGAACCGACGCGCCGTCGAGATCGGCGGCGCCTGTCGCAGGATGTGAATGCGGGTGACTCGTTGCGCCATGGTGGAGAATTGGGCCCGTCGCTTCAGGCGCAGTGGATACCACCGGCGTCTCTGGGGTCTCGCGATCATCGCCGGCAGCAACCGCGCCGGCACGGCAGCGCTTGGCGGCACGCATGGCAAAGAGCAGCAAGCCGATTGCCACGACAACGCCAATGAGCCAACCAATCGGTCCATTCCCCGATGCAGGCACGGAAGTCGTCGTCGACGGCGCGACATCTGCAGGCGCGCTCGATGCAGCCGGAAGCGGTGCCGAAGCCGATGCACTCTCACTAGCACTCGCCGTGGGTTGAGCCTCCGAAGCAGGCGCCGCCGCGTTCACCTCACTCGCTGTATTGGGCGCAACAACCACGCTCGCCCCAGGCACAGTCGCGGCTCCAACGGCGTTCGAAGCCGCTACAACTGGAGCCGCTGCCGTTTCAGCACTACTCGCCTGAACCGCTGCCGACGACGCCCCAGAAGCAGAAGCAGAAGCACCAACAGCCACCCCCGCGTCCTCAAGCGATGGCACATTCAAAACCGATCCCAGCTTCAACCGGCTCGGGTCATGACCCATGAAGGCGTTGGGATTGGCATCGAAAATCGCGCGCGCCATTTTCTCGCGCGTGGCGCGGTCGGTCGAGCCGGTGATCTGAGTGGCGATATCGCCGAGCGACTGGCCGGGCTTCACGCTGTACTGCGTAACCGCGCCCGCCGCCTCAGACGCCGCGACCGGCGCCGAAGCACCCGCAGCATCGCTCGCCTGAGCAAATGCATCGAAGGAAGCGGACATCCCGAGCAGCACACTCGCGACGCTTGCCGCGACCAGCGCCGCGCGCGGCCTGCGATTAAGCAAGCGGGACTGCGAATGAAATGGCCGACTCGGACGAACGATCATTGATACTCCAGGCGAGTGGACAAAAAAACAGGAAAACGGCGCAACGGCCAGAACCCGCCGCACAACGAAAAAGCGCCGCGCAAGCGCGACGCTTCTTTGAACTGCCGCGCGTCGTGGCGCGTAGTTTCACTTTACTTGTCGAGCAGGATGCGCAGCATCCGGCGCAACGGTTCCGCGGCGCCCCACAGCAACTGGTCGCCAACGGTGAACGCCGACAGATACTCGCCGCCCATCGCAAGTTTGCGCAAGCGGCCGACCGGCACCGTCAGCGAGCCCGTGACCACGGCCGGCGACAACTCGCGCATCGACGCTT